>OZ252023.1:4800000-6411617 GCA_965247425.1 Terriglobia bacterium | reverse complement strand
ACCGTGTGCGCCATGCTCAACCAATGCGGCGGACACGTGCTGTTCGGTGTCACGCCGACGGGAGATGTTGTCGGTCAGCAGGTGGGTGAGCACACCATTGAGGAGGTGAGCGCCGAAATCCAAAGAATCGATCCGCCAGCTTTTCCGGAGATCGAGCGGGTCCGCGTAACGGATGACCTCGATGTGATCGCGGTCCGCGTGAACCAAGGGTCCGCGCGGCCCTACCAGTACCGGGGTACGGCCTATCGCAGGGTTGGCAACACGACCGTGACGATGTCGGTCGACGAGTACAACCGGATGCTTCTCGAGCGCATGCACAGCGAGCAACGACGGGAGAACCAGCCTGCCGCTAGATAGTCGGTCGACGACCTCGACGTGGCGGAAATCCGACGCACGGTTAGGATTGGTTTGCAGAATTTTGAATGAAGGAACAACGGCCCGTGCCCCAGCCGCTCGTACGCAATTTGACCCTTGGGAGTCCTCTGCATGTCGAACGAGCCGGGTTGGCATCGTTCATGTTCGCGTTCCTCCATCCAAGAGACGCCAAGGCTGCCATGGTGAGCGCGGACATCTTGACCCTGACGCGCACGTTCGGATCAGTGGAAATCCCCTTTCGGGAGATCGAGGCAGCGGACGTATCGCCCGGTTGGTTCTGGAGCGGCATACGAATCCGTTCCTCCTCCAGCGAAGTCACGGTATCAGGGCTGTCCCGGCCGGACGCACATGCGTTCACCGACGCGCTGGAGAGTGCGAGGGTTGACTGGTGGCAAAGAACGCTGGCTGCACACGTCGGGAAGCTCCGTTCCGTCGACAACCGCTTGGCGCAGCTTGCGGACCCACCCAGGTACATGGCCCACAGCGTCTTTTCTGACCTCGAGCGCGACGCCAAAGACGCGGTCGCCCCATTCCCCTCTCGATGGCCCGACAAGCTGTCTGGTGCCGCGGAAATCCGAACGTTGAAGGCCGCACAGGACTTCATAAGGGACTCTGAAGCTCGCCGACGTCAAGCGAACGAAGCCTTCGTGGTCAACGAACTGGCCCGGTCAAAGAGTTTCTTTGACGGGGTCGAGGCGAGGCCCCTTACGGACGAGCAGCGAAGAACGGTCGTCGTAGACGAGGATCGCAACCTGGTGGTTGCCGCCGCGGGCAGTGGAAAGACCTCTGTCATCGTGGCCAAAGCCGGATGGCTTCTCGAGAGGAGTTACCGGCGCCCGTTGGAGTTGCTCCTGCTTGCGTTCGCCAAAGATGCCCAGAAAGAAATGGAGGAGAGAGTTCGCCGTCGCATTGGCGGCCAGGCGGGGGCCCAGCTCACCGTTCGAACGTTCCACAGCCTGGGTATGTCCATCATCGGTGAAGCGGAGGGCAAGCGCCCAGCACTGGCCAAGGTTGCCGAGGACGACAAGGCTCTGTTCGACCTGCTGAAAGGCATCATCGCCGACCTGGTCGCCGATCCAAAATTCTCGACCGTGATGCTGAGGTGGTTCGAGGACCACTTCGCCCCGTATAAGAGCGAGCACGATTTTGAAACCCAAGGTGAATACTGGGATTACATCCGAGCAAACGAGATCCGCTCCTTGCAGGGTGAGAGGGTCAAGAGCTTCGAGGAATGCGAAATCGCCAACTTCCTCTACCTCAACGGCGTGCCCTACGAATACGAAGCCTCCTACGAGCACGAAACCGCGACGTCGGAGAGGCGGCAATACCAGCCCGACTTCTACCTTACGGAAGCCGGGATTTACATCGAACACTTAGCACTCACCGCATCGGGGAATACCCCTCCGTTCATAGACCGCGAGGAGTATCTCGAGTCCATGGACTGGAAGCGACGGCTTCACGCCGAACACGGCACGGTCCTGATTGAAACCTTCAGCCACGAAAAAGCCGCCGGGAAGTTGACAGAGAACCTTGCGGCGAAACTGGCCGAGCATGGCGTGACGCTATCTCCGATACCCACTGACGAAATCTTTTCCGTCCTGGAACAGCAAGGTCGAATTGATCCCTTCACCCGCCTGGTCGGAACCTTCCTCCAGCACTACAAGGGAGCCCAGCTCACTCCCGAGGAAGTAGCCCGGCGGGCTGCGAAAACTCCCAACCGCCCGCGGGCCGAGGCCTTCGTTAGCGTGTTCCAACCGATCTTCGAACGTTACCAGGCGTCGCTGGCCCGACTGCGGCAGATCGACTTCCACGACATGATCGGCAAAGCGACGGAACACGTGGAGAGTGGGCGCTACCGTTCCCCGTTCGGCTACATCCTTGTCGACGAGTTCCAGGACATTTCACCGGGAAGAGCGCGGCTGCTGAAGGCACTGCTGGATACCTCCAAGACCGCCCAACTGTTCGCTGTAGGTGACGATTGGCAGGCAATTTTCCGATTTGCCGGCTCGGACATTGCCATCATGCGCGAGTTCCGCGAGCGCTTCGGTGAGAGCGAGCGCGTCGATCTGGAGACAACATTCCGATGCGCCGACCGGATCGCCGATCTCGCAACGAAATTCGTACTGAGCAACCCCGCGCAGATCCGCAAGACCGTAGCTTCGGTGCGACGGACAGATGGACCTTGCGTGCACATAGGCCTTTCCGGAGAGGATAGCCCCGATCTTCTCAGAGAGGCTCTGAAGACGATTGACGCCGCCGCGGCCAATAGCGGCGACTCACCTGCCGTTTTGCTGTTGGGCCGGCACAGACACTCCCGGCCTGAGAACATGGCCCAGCTGGAGAGGGAACATCCCAACCTTCGCCTCTCCTACATGACCGTGCACCGTTCAAAGGGTCTTGAGGCTGACTATGTCGTGGTGCTTGGACTGTGTTCCGGAAAGTATGGCTTCCCCGCCGAGATCGCTGATGACCCGCTGCTCGATCTCGTTCTTGCGGCTTCCGAGGGGCATCCGAACGCCGAGGAGCGACGCCTATTCTATGTCGCCATCACACGCGCTAGGCGCGGAGCCTTTCTTCTTGCCGATGGCGGAGCGCCTTCTGCATTCGTCACGGAATTGATCAAGGACGGTTATGACGTGACCGTTTTCGGTCGGCTGCCGGAAAGGGATGTCGCCTGCCCCAAGTGCAAGACGGGACGACTCGAGCGAAGAGAAAACGCTCGGGATAGGGGCATATTCTACGGTTGCTCGCACTATCCGTATTGCGAACACACGCAGTCCGCCTGTCCCAATTGCGGGACCGGGCTGCTGGCCAAAGCAGACGGGGCCTACCGTTGCCGCGGCTGCGGGCAGTCCGTCGAGGGATGCCCGACGTGCGACGGATGGCTGAGAACGAGGAACGGCAGGTACGGGCCGTTTCTGGGTTGTTCGAATTATCCCAGTTGCGACTACACCCGAAACCTCGGGGAGGATAAGCCCCGAACTTTAACTTCGACCAAGATCTGAATCGAGAGGCAGGGCTTGGAGAGCGTCCATCAATGTGCGGCCGTTTCACACAGAAGTTGACTTGGCATGAGATCCACGACCTGTACAGCCTCAAGGAACCAGCCCTGCCGCTGAATCTGGAGCCCCACTACAACGGTGCGCCGGGGCAGGACTTCGCGGCCTGCCGGCTTGATGAGGACGGGGACCGCGCCATCGCCCAGCTCCGCTGGGGGCTGGTGCCGGCCTGGGCCAAAGACAACAAGATGAGCACGCGCCGCATCAATGCCCGGGCAGAGACCGTTCACACCAAGCCATCGTTCGGAGCCGCATTCCGTTCACGCCGTTGCTTGGTCCCGGTCAACGGGTGGTTCGAGTGGCTGCCGACTGGACGCGGCAAGCAGCCGTACTTTCTGGCCCTCGCGGACGGATCGTGGCCGTCGTTCGCCGCTTTGTGGGAGCACTGGAGTAGGGACGGAGACTCCCTGGAGTCCTTCGCCATCATCACGACGGCAGCCTCCCCGGCGCTGGCCGACATCCACCGCCGGCAACCGGCGATCATCGATCCCGACCGGTTCGACGAGTGGCTCGATCCAACGTCGTCGGTCCCATTGCTCCTCGAGCTGGTCCGGAATCCCCCTGCCGATCCCTACGAGCGGCGTGCTGTCAGCACCAGGGTGAACAGCGTGCGGAATGACGATCCGGGCATTCTGGACCCCGCATCGGAGCAGCGACTAATGTGAACCAGTGGGAATCGAACCCACGTCCGAAAGTCGACAGCGGAAGTAGTGTTTACACCATTTCCGCCCGTGCGGACCGAACGTCACGATCCATGGTTCCTCGATTGGGGGAAATGTAGATCAAAAGGACTTCCGGGATAGTGAATTCGGAGACCCACCGGTTAGGGATCGGAAGCTCCTTTATATCAACGGATTACGCATGTCGGTGGTAAGGGAGCGTGGGTTGCGAAAACTCCGCAAGCCCTCCACTTTTCTCACACGTTTGCCTCAGCGTATCCGAAGATCAGGCCGGCGGAAACCGGTTCAGCCTGGCAGCCCGACAAAAAGAACTGAGAAGACCGCTTTTCATTGGAGCCGGCCGCATCACCCCAGCGTATGCCACCGGTCACCGTCAGAGGCCCCGGCTCCACTCCGGGCGCAGTGGAACGCGACCACCGAGCGCATCGTCGATGACGGACAGGAGCCTTTCGCGATCCCGGGGCAGCCGGCCGCCGAGGGGCATGTAGTTGCTCGCGTGGTTCGTCCGAAACAGCGCATCCGAAGGTCGCGCCAAGTCGATGAAGGTGCGCAGCTCGCGGAGCAGCGTTTCGACGTCGGGGAGCTCGTAGCGACCGGCCGCCTGGAGCTTGGCGATCGGCGTCTCCTCCACTACGGTCAGCGTCAGCGCGGCGAGAAACTCTGGGTCCATGGCAGTCGCGAGTGCGGCGGAGGCCTCCGCATGCTCCTGGCTCCTCTCCACCCCGCCAGCGCCGAGCAGGAAGATCGCTGATACGCGCATGCCGGCAGCCCGCGCCTTCTCGGCCGCCTCGACGTGGGCCGCGTGATCCGACCCCTTGGCGATTCTCTTCAACGTCACGTCGTCACCGGACTCGGGCCCGACATAGAGTAAGTCGAGACCCTTTTCCCGCAGCCGGTTCAGTTCATGGTCGGTCTTGGCCAGGACATTTGTCGCCATCGCATAGCAGCTGATACGGCGAGCGCGGGGAAGGCGTCGTTGCACGCATCGAGGATCGGTTCCCACTGATCCAGATCCATGACCAAGGCATCGCCATCGGCGACGAACACCTTGTCGATCCGGGCACCGTAATGCTCCCGATCCATCTCGATGTCCGCCAGTACCTCGTCCAGGTCGCGGACGCGAAACTCCTTGTTGAGGTACATGTGACAGTAAGTGCAGTGGTTCCAGGAGCAGCCGATCGTGGCCTGCAGGATGTAACCATCAGCCTCGCTGGGCGGGCGGAAAACTGGCTCGATGTATCGCACGTCTCCTATGATATCCCTCCTGAAAAAAATCCGCCGTTTGATCGTTGATCTCGAATACTGGGCTTTGTGGGATGGATCCGATCAAACATTTTGCCATTTACTTCGGCTCCGGCAGACTGGCCCGAAATGCGGTCTTGGTGTTAACCGCTTCGATCAATATCGATTTAAATGTGCATGGAAATGCGTCGCCTCCACGTCTTCTTTAAGTGAGAGCGTACCTAGGAGGAAGACGAATGACACCGGATAGAAACGATCCACGGAAAGACCAAACAGGATCAGAATTGATGAATCTTGGAAACCGCATGGGTTTGTCCACCCGGTCTGGCCCACTTTTGATCGTCTGATTTGGCCCACCCCCTCCTGTTAATAATTCCGAGTAGTGATAATTACCGTCGGGCCTGTGTTGTAGATGTGGGAAAGCCGAGCGCCCTTGGCGAGGCTTTTCCAAGCGCTGTGGGAATCCTGGTTTTTAGGATTTCCACAGCGCGTCATCTTCCACAGGCCTCCGTTTCTTTCTTTTTGGTTCTTTTTCTTTCTTTCGGGAAAAAACTCCGTTTCCAGGATCGCCCAGGATCGACGACCGCGCGGCGATCCGACCCTCAGGACGTGGTTTGTTTCGCGGGTTTCTCCTTTCCAGGCGGATGCCGTGGTTTCTGTCGTTTCTCCAACGTGCGCCGAAACCGGAAGGATTCGGTTCCGGTCTCGATGATGTGAGCGCGATCGGTTATCCGGTCCAGCAACGCCTTGCACAGCCGAACATTGGGAAACACCTGGGTCCATTCCGAGAACGGCAGATTCGTTGTCAAGATCACCGTCGCCCGCTCGGCTCGATCCGAGATGACTTGAAAGAGGAGTTCGGCGCCGAGGTCTGCCATCGGGACATAGCCGACTTCGTCGATGGCAATCAACTCGTATCGGAACCATCGGGCCAGAACCCGGCGGAACTGGTCGTTGTGTTGGGCCTCGACCAACTCGTTGATCAAGCCGGCGGCCGTCGTAAAGCGAACCCGCTTCTTCTGCCGACAAGCGGCCACGCACAGTCCTGTGGCCAGGTGCGTCTTGCCCGTTCCACACTCCCCGATCAGGACGACAGGTTCGGCGTGTTCTAAATAGCCACCGTCTGCGAGTCCACGGATCCGGTTGGCTGGAACCTTCGACCGCGAGAAGTCAAAGTCCTCGAGTGTCTTCATTCGAGGGAAACGTGCGGCTTGAATCCGCCGGGCCACGGTGTTCCGTTCGCGTTCTTCAACTTCCATCGCCAGCAAGGCTTCCAGATACCGTGTGTAGGTGTGCTCTTCCCGCTGGGCCTGCTCGGCCATGGCCGCAAACTGCGTTCCGATCGTGGGCGTCCGGAGAGCTTTACAGTACTGCTGAATCGCCGCCTGTTCGACCCCGCCGGCTGTGGCGGACACTAGACCACCTCCGCAGTGAGCAGTGCATCGTAAGTATTCACCTCCGGCAGGGGCCGCTCATAAGCGCGTAGTGCGGCCACTTCCAGTCGCGGCGCCGCCGGCCGGTCGAATCGGGCCTCGGTCATCAGGTAGCGCGCCGCGGCGGCATCGGAGCATCCCAGGCGCAGGGCTTGTTGGAATGCGGAATCCAGCTCGCTATAGCCATGTTCCCGGCCCAGTAGGAGCAACTCCACCATTGCGCGGGTCCCATTCTGTTTTCCGTTGCGATCGATCAACGTCTGCCAGAACTCGTCATAGCTTTTCGGCCATCGGCCCTGTTGCCGCCATTGCTCCAGAGGCTTGCTCCCGGCCAGCGCGCCCGGCTTCCGCTCCAACACCTCCAGATAATGTTCCAGATTGAAGAAGTGCTGGCCGTTTCCATATCCTCGCTCATGCCGCGCCACGCATCCGCCATCGTGCCAGACCTCCACGTAGGCCGGAAAAACGCTCGCCCGCACCACAGTCCCGGTCTTGACGGGGGCGGAGTAGAAGTTGTTACGCACCCGTACACATCCCTTACCATCGACTCGTGGAAAGCTGTCCTCGGCCAGAGGGAACCCTTCGGTCGATAACGCGAGCAGATGGGGCTGTTCGATCTGCATCCCTTCACCCACCGTCTGGACCCGATCGCCGATCTTGCGCCGTTCATCGGCACGGCAACCGGCCAGCAGCTGCGCATTCAGATCCGCCAGGTCCTTCGCCTTCGGCACCGGTACCAGGTGATTGCGCCGGAAGTATCCGGCTTCGCCTTCCACACCGCCTTTCTCGTGGCCCTCGCCGGGTGTGCAGAACTCGGCTTGAAACTTCCAATGCGACCGAAACGCGATGAACCGTTCGGTCTCTACACGCCGGTATCCCCGCAGAATCTTCTTCACCGCGCTGGTCAGGTTGTCATAACGCAGCACCCCGAAGACCCCCGCAAAATAGCGGAAACCCAACTCATGAGCCTCCAGGAATGCCTGTTGTGTCGCCCGAGGATAAGCTCGATGGAATGCGCCACCACTGCCCATGCTCCGCATACAGAAAACCTGGAGCTTCTGCCGTTCGCCATCCAACTCCGCGACGGCTTCGTACCAGTCGATCTGTGCTTCCTGACCCCAGGCGTAGCTTTGCGGCACGAACGTCTCCTGTCGGATGAAACCCATCTCCCGCTTCCGCCGCCCGACATACCGGCGAACCGTCGATTCCCCAATCGGATGTTTCGGAAATTCCATCCGGATCCGTTCGTAGATCCGGTGACTGGTGTGCCGCTGCTTCCGCGGGGCCTGCCTGTCCGCCTCCAACACCCCGTTGATAAATTCCATAACCGGCTCCAGCCTCGGCCTCTTCCGCTCCGGGCTCTTCCTCGCCGGCGGCACGGCGTTTCCCAGCGCTTGACGCACCATCCGCCGATGCACCCCCAGCCGCCGGGCCACACCCTGGATCGTTCCCACACCAAACTCGTGCTCTCGCCGAATCTCTTCAAATAATTCCACCTTCGATCTCCTTGACACCGGGTCCCTCCATTCCGACTCTTTGTTCGGAACAGCCTCTCCGGTTCAGTCGTCAGGGGTGGGCCAAATCAAACGATCAAAAGTGGGCCAATTTAGAGTAGCGAAATCACCGCAGGATTGGACTTGGCGTCGCGGCGTGGTTCGATGTGGACTTGAGCTTCGAGTGGGACCTCGACCGTGAGTACCAGGAACTGTCCAAGAACCCGGTGTTCTTGGACCTACCTCGAATCGGCATCATCGGTATCAATGATGAGAGCCGGAAGAATCTCACTTGGAAGTAATCAAAAAGCCGCAACACTCAATTGTGAATTATCCACCTCAGGCCCGCTCAAGAATAACTTCACAGTTTGGCATCCCATCTTCACGCCTCTTCGCGGGACCTTCGCGCCATCTTCGGTAGTGCTCAATCAAGTTTCAAACTTGAGCACTACCTCATCTTCGGCCGCTTCTCAATCGCAGCTCCTCGAAATAGCAGGCTATTCCTCCGGTCTGCTCAATCGGTCGCAACCGAATCTGACAGTACACTACTTTCTCTAAGGTTTGACTCCAGTTCTGCCGATAAGACCGAATAGGGTGGAATTCGCATGGTCGGGTTGGAGTCAGAGGTTAGGAAGTCAGAAGCAGGGGTAGGCGCCTGCTCCGAAGACCCGGCATATATCCAAACCATTATCTCTCGAGCGTCTAGGGCTCATCTCGGCTGTAGTCCGAGTTGAGCGAAACCTTCCTTTCATAGACGGCATTCATCCATCTGTGGGGCAACCCGATCCAATATCCGGTCTTCAGGACTTGATTCAGCAAACCCTGCCTCAGAAACCCGTGTCTGTTAAAGCGTACGGCGGAGGTTGTGGATCTGCTCTCGATCATTGCGGGCTGTGAATACCTTCGGAGGCGCAGGGACAATTCCGTATCCTCGAAGATATCCAGGTCGGGCACTCCTCCGCAGGCTGCGAGCAGATCTGCCGAAGCGAAGATGCAGTGGTCCAGGTAAACTATTCCTTTGCGGAGAAACCGGACTTTGTTCGAATACCAGGATGTGAATCGAAGAAAGGGATGGTCCATGTCGAAGGCCTGGATGAATCCCCCCCAGAGAAAAGGATCATCGGAGCGTTCAAGCAACACGTCGAAACCTTTTCTTTCGATCATGCTGCGGGGGTGATGAAGGAGGATCATTCGTCCCGAAGCGAACCGAATACCGTAGTTCAGCCTTTGTGCCCGGTTGCTGCCGGGGAGTCGGAGATAGGTCACTCCGAGTTGCCGGCTCAGACGTGCCAGCGTATCGCCAGAACCTCCGTCGACGCAAATCACTTCCGTATTCGGAAGGAGGGAAACGCTGTTGAGTATCCCGGATATATAGGGATTCATTCTCTCGTTACACGTAGGGAGGACAACAGACAGCTTGATCTTCGCCTCAAGCATCGTGTTTGATCCTCGGTGGGTAGAGCCTCAGTCGAAACTCCATATTGGTCCTGCTGGAAGCATAGCTTCCGTGAGCACTCAGGGTCAACGGACGGCGAAAAAAAGGTATGGCGGAAATGGTTATTTCTTCAGTTCGCAACCCGGACGGGAGCAAGAGCGTCCTAATTTGGAGACCTCAGTCGAGCCCTGACTTCAGCGATGTGGTCCCTGAGGGTGTCGTTTTGAGGATCATACTGCAGCGCTTCTTCAAGAACCGGCAATGCCTCTCTGGATCGGCCGCTCTTATGTAGTAACCACCCTTTGGTGCCCAGGAGTCTCGCATCGTGCGGCGCACTGGACAACACTTGCCCCACAAGCCTGAGTCCTTCAGCCAGCTTGCCAGGCGAGTCCGCAAATTCCTCGGCGTACAGGTAGGCGAGATTGTTGATGGCCAGGGAGTAGTCGGGCCTGAGTGCGAGAGCTTTTCGGAAACTGGTTTCTGCATCGTCGCCCCGGTCTAATCCAAGGTAGGACAGACCCAGGTTGTTCCAGATGCTCGGCTGTCCGGCACTTTGTTCGATGTACGCCTCGTATGCTTGTGCCGCGGGCTCGTAGCTGTTCAATGAATGATATGCCATTCCAATATAAGCGTGGCGTAGGGGATCGCGGATGTCGGGTTTGTCTGACAGATATTCCGCCGTTCGTTCGTAGCTTCCCGAGCTAAGGAGAAGGAGGCCCAGGGTCAAGTGATCGTTCGCTTCGAGCGAATGGGTTGTGGCCTCGGCCTCATTGGCGATCTCAACCAGGTTGTGAACGACCCTGGCTGATGCCGGCCTGTCCAAACTGGATTTCAAGTTTTCGAGCGTTTCCCGGAACACCGCTCGGGTAGCAGGCCACCCGGCGATGATCCTATCGCGTCCCTCGAGCTGATCCTGCAAGTTCGGGCTTGCCAGCAAGGAGATCAGGGCGGCGGTCGATAACGAATTTTTGGATTGCGCATATGCGACGGTCGAAAGCGAAAACCAGCCCGCGTTTTTTGGGCTGGCCGTGTTCGCCGTGGATCTCTGCGAGCGATCTCTCAAGGGGATCGATTCGTTTCCCATTTGTGTGACCAGAAAGAGCTCGCCATCGAGGCCGGTCCCGGGCTTCGCAACCCATTCCAGGTCCATGCCTTTCCCGGCTCCCAGCGGCAGAATCAGATCAAAGTATTTTTCAAGAACCACCGGAGCCGAACCGGGCAAGCGGCTTAACCCCACCGCTTCCAGATCCATCCCAGTAATTTGACGGAGCGGCCGAGCTGAGGTGGCCGGCTGATACTGCAGGACAAATTCTATGCTGGTCGGTCTCTGGCCTCGTACAACAAGAGCCCATTTGTACCAGTACTTGCCATCCTGGTACATGGATCCGTGGTAGTAGTTACGGTCGGCCACTCTTCGGCTGATGAGCTGGTGCCTGTTCACATCGAACCCGCTGACAACTCCGGTTATCGTAGAGAGTTGGGCAAAGTTCACATATCCCCATATCACGGATGCAGCGAGGACAAGCGTTACAGTCAGCCAGACTACCTTGCCGTGGACCTTGCTGAAATGCTGGAACATCTGTGGGTTGTTCTGCGAGTCCTTTACGTTGTTTGCGGAACGCCTCCACAGCCAGAAAATGCAGATTATTGAAAAAGCGAACACGCCATGCGCCGCGACAAGTATTGTCAGATCGGCGATAACCCTGGCCCATTGAATGGTGTCAGCCTCCATTTTTGCCTCCTGATGAATGCGTGCTTCCAGACGCTGCGCTGCCGCACTGGAGGATCAGGAGCAATCGATCCGCCAGACCTTCCGACTTGCCCGACACTGGGTCATGTCCTATTGTTTTGAGTGATATGCATGGGCGACGAGACGCGGTAGAGACCCGTGCCCAAACCTCAGAGCTATCGAGTCTGATAGGCGCGGCTAGTGAATCGGACCCGACTTGCTCCCACTCCTCTCCCCCGCGGGTGTTGAGCTGGGCGGGGAGACGCCGAGGAACGAGTGAGGCCGGCGGGCATCTCAACTCGAATTACTGAAGCGACCTGATTACTCCTTCCTGTTTCTCGCATTGATATAAGATGTGTCCACGTAATCAGACAAGCGCTGAGGTCGGTCCAGGCTTCGTCGACCTTTGATGGTCACAAACTCTCTTGCGGCCGGCACACGACAGCGTAGCGCATGCCAAAGATTGGAGAGGGAAGGTATGGACGTTCGGCGACTGCCGTTGCTCACGGACAGACCGACGTCTTGCACACATAACAAGAGGAGACGCAGCCATGGGTCACGTTGGGAACCTTTCTTTTGAACCGGACGCAGGGAGAATCAGCAGGCGTCAACTCCTGCAGGGTATCGCGGTTGCTGCAACGGCAGCGGCGTTGCCCCTGCCATTAGAGGCTGCGGGGTTCAAGGGAACCTGGGTTAATCAGTACACCTACGTTGCGCCGGATCTCAGCAAGACCGTCGAATGGTACATCGAGGTTTTCGGGATGCAGAAGGGCCACGCCGATGCCAAACAGGTGCACCTCTGGTATGGCGACACCGGCGGTGACACGCTGATGGTCGTCCGGCAGGCTGAAGCCGGTGAGAAGGCTCCCCGGATCGAAAAGTTCGGCTTCACGATCGGCGACTGGAATCGCGGCGCCGTCGAGGCGGAATTGAGACGCCTGGGAGGGCGACCCCGCGCCGACACGGACAACGGGTTCTGGTTCGACGATCCGGACGGGAACGAAATCGGAGTATTCGCCACCGACTATGCCACGCGGCCGGCCGCGTCTTCGGCGGAGCCGACGCTGTGGAAGGCGGTCAACGCCAACCACATCGTCATCCTGACCGAGGACTATGACGCAATGGCTAACTGGTACAGGGATCTGTTCACTCTCCGGCAGACCCGGAATTCAGGCAGGGACACCTACCTGTGGTTGGGCGATTCGGTCTGGATTCCGACCGTCGTGCGGGAGGACGGCATGACATCGGCAGCTCTGGGAACTCTCGATCACGTGGCGTATTCGATCGAAACATTTGACAGGGAGTCCGTCGAGGCCGAGCTGCAACGTCGCAACCTCGACCCCAGACTTGACGCAGATTACAGTTTCAACTGCATCGACGTGAACGGCTTCAAGACCCAGGTGTGCGACAAGGAACTCGTTGTTTTCGCCGAGCAGCGGCCTCCAAGAGGAGCGTAAGGAAACCGGGAAGGAGCAGAGCCCGCCATACCCGGACAAAGCGATTGAACCAGGTTACCGTCGCTAATCGTCCTGTGCTAGCCTGACGGAATGAGCATGGACACGTCACCCCAGGCCGCTGCCGTCCAGGCTCGTATTCATGCCCGGATGACTCCATCCCAACGTATCGAATTGGCATTTGAAATGACCCTGGCTGCACGCGAGTTCGCTTTTGCGCGGATCCGACGCGACAATCAGGATTGGTCCGAGGTCCAGGTCGTGCAAGCCTACTTACAAGAAATGTCAGCCCGCGACAACTTTTCCATCAAGTTCCGGTGAATCCCGCCTCACTTTTTCGGCGGATCGTCGCCCTATTGAATTCGGCCGAAATCCCATATATGTTGACTGGCTCGTTCGCAAGTTCAGCCTACGGGACACCAAGAACGACGCAAGACATCGATATTGTCATTGGCCCGTCACGCCGGACCCTCGAAGCTCTTCTCGACTCGCTTCCCGAAGCCACCTATTACGTCGAGCGTGACACTGCCCGGGAGGCGCTGGGCAACCACGGTCAGTTCAACGTGATCGATCTGGAGACCGGGTGGAAACTGGACTTCATAGTGCGCAAATCCCGACCTTTCAGTCGGGAAGAATTCGAGCGGCGGAGAACAATCGAACTGTTCGGAACCGAAATGTCGATCGCTACTGCCGAAGACACGCTCATTTCAAAACTGGAATGGGCGAAGTTCTCCGGATCGGATCGGCAGATTGAGGACGCGGTGGGAATCCTGAGGACGGCCGGCTCCCGCCTGGATCTTCACTACATAGAACGCTGGGTCGGGGAGCTCGGATTGGACTTCGAGTGGCGCCGTGCCAGGAACCAAGCGGCTTCAGATCGGTAAGGGCCCGCACAAGAATAGCTTCGCAGAATCCCCGCCCGTATCTTTTCGTATCCTCCTCCGATAAACTTGAACCTGGGCTTTCAAAAGCCAGGACTTTCCGCATGGGCCACGATCACTCGACTGCCAGCCGATTCGGTATCTTCACACTCGTAACAGTGCTTGGAGGGGCGTGGCTCCTGGCGTCGGAACCCCAGAACACTCCGGGATCTGCCCGACAAACTCCATTCGCTTTCTACTTCGACGACGGACCGCTGATCGTCGACCAGATCGAGGTCGACGGCACGACCTATGTGTCGCTGGTCGAAGTAGTCCGACGTCTCGCCATGCCCTATACCGATGCGACGGCGCGGGAGACCTTCACGATTCGAGGGCCCAACGGCATCCTGGTGACCACTCGGAACAGCAACGAAATTTCGATCGACGGCGAAACACGCTCCCTGGCCAGTCCGGTCCTCCGGGAACAGGGGCGATGGTTCGTCCCGGTCGAGTTCCTGGTGCGGTCACTCGGTCGCGTTGCCGGCGTCGGGTTACGTCATCGGGATGGAGCAGCTCGCATCCTGGCGTCGAACGTCGCAGCGCCGGAATTGACGATGAACGCTAGACAGAGCGATGGGATAACGCGGCTGACGATCCAGTCCAGTTCGAGCATGAATCTCCGTGTGCAGCAAAACCGTGCCGAAAACAGAGTGGTGCTGGCGATCGATCGTGCACCGATGGACCCTGTCGTCGAAACGCTGGCATACCAGGACGCCTCGATACGCGCTGTGGGGTTCGACGATTCGGACGGCCGGTCGAAGATCGTGATCGAAACCACCCCGCGGGTTGTCAACATCCGGCTGGTTCCATCGGATGAGAATCGACGGTTCTTCGTGGAGTTCGTACGGGAAAGCGAGGCGAACACGGAGATGGCTGCGAGGCCGAACCGGGGCACGTTGTCGGCCGGGTCGGTTCGGGTGATTGCCATCGATCCGGGTCATGGAGGCCTCGACAGCGGCACACACCGTCACGGTGTACTCGAAAAAGACCTGGCTCTGGACCTGGCGCGCAAACTGCGTTCGAGTCTTCGGTCACGATTGGGGGCCACGGTGATCCTGACTCGCGACGCGGACCTGGAATTGAACGGCGAAACCCGCGCCGCAATCGCGAACAACAACAAGGCGGACCTGCTGATCAGCCTGCATCTGGGCTATTCAAACGATCCAACAGAGTCCGGCGCCTCAATTTTCCTGGTTGAAACCGCTCCGGACAATGTGGCCGAACAGACGAACCCGACTTCCCTGTTCAGACCCTGGTATCGGGTCCACCAGGACAGCGGGCAAGAAAGTCTGCGGTTCGCGACGATAGTGAAACAAAAGCTGGTCGAAGCAGTTCCCGGCTGGATGTTCACCCTTCGGAAAGCGCCGATCAGTACGCTGACAAGCTCTACGATGCCGGCGTTGCTTCTCGAACTTGGCAATTCCAATAACGAGGCCAACTTGCGAGCCCTCGGTGACGCGGGCTTTCAGGGAAGATTGATCGACGCATTGGTCGAGGCAACCGCGGTGTTCGGAACCGGCGACGAAGGTGGTTCTTGATCCCCCGCCATATCCAGATAGGCCTGTTTGCCGTGTCGATCGCTCTGGCTGGCTCCCTGCTCTACTTCTTCAACGTCACCCAGGACATCCGGTCGACCACGGATACGGCGATCGACGAGGTCGAGTTCGAAGAAGCCGAGTCGCCTCTTTACGAGGAGAACGACCTGCCAATCGAAGTCAAGCTGTTCTTCCCTGGAACCAACAACGACGTCCTGCTCCGCACTCGCAACTCGACGATATTCGCGTCGACGGAAGTGTCCAATCGGGCCAGGCAGCTGATCGACCTGTTGATCGAAGGCGCCGGGAACCCCGGACTGTTCGGCGATCTCCCTGCCGATACGCGGCTGAACGAACTATTCACGTCCGATGACGGCATTGCTTATGTCGACTTCAACAGCGCGATTTCTCTGAATCATCCGGGAGGGATCCTTCCCGAACAGTCAACGATCTACTCGATCGTCAACTCGCTGGTCTACAACCTGCCCGAAATCCATGCCGTAAAAATCCTGATCGACGGAGTTGAGAAAGAGACACTGGCCGGACACTACCTGCTTTTGTTACCGTTGGAACTCGATCTGTCCGTGTCCGACATAGCGGTGCCTGAAGTGGCCTCGGTCCGGGGACAAGATTAAGAAAGGAGTTAGAAAGCGATCACATGCGCACTGACGGCAGGACACCAGAACAGCTTCGTCCCGTTCGAATTACGCCCGATTTCATTCCACACGCCGAAGGCTCGGTCTTGATAGAGGTGGGGCGAACACGCGTGATATGTACGGCCACCGTCGAAGACTCGATCCCCCAATTCCTCAGAGGGAGCAACCAGGGGTGGATCACCGCGGAATACTCGATGCTGCCTCGAGCCACCGGGACCAGGACTCCACGAGAAGCATCGCTCGGACGCAGATCCGGGCGAACGCAGGAAATCCAACGACTGATTGGGAGGTCCCTGAGAACGGCGATCGACATGAATCGTCTCGGCGAACGAACGATCTGGGTGGATTGTGACGTCATCGAAGCCGACGGCGGCACGCGGACCGCGTCGATCACGGGCGCCTTCGTCGCGATGCTGCAGGCGCTCGACAAGCTCGTCGAGAAAGGCGATCTGGATGAGTCGCCCGTGCGGTGCAATCTGGCAGCCGTGAGCGTCGGGGTTCTCGACGGCGTCCCGCTATTGGATCTCGACTACTCGGAGGATTCCAAAGCCGATGTCGATCTCAACATCGTCATGACCGACCTCAGGGAATACGTCGAGATTCAGGGCACGGCCGAACGCGAGCCATTCGGCAAGAAAATGCTCGGAGAGCTTCTCGGACTGGCCGAAGCCGGAATCGTGGAATTGATCGAAGCACAACAGGGGTCCAGGGGCCTCGAACAGCCCCGGTGAAACGCCTGATCGTCGCCAGCACGAACGCCGGCAAGGCAGGAGAGATTCAAACCATTCTGGCTCCCCTTTCCTCCTGGCGGGTCGAGACCATCGGAGCGGACCTTCCCGACCTGGAAGAAACCGGGTCCACCTTCATCGAAAACGCCGAGCAGAAAGCCGAGTTCTACAGCCGGCTGACGAACGAACTGACCGTCGCCGACGATTCCGGTCTGGTTGTCGATGCTTTGGACGGACGCCCGGGAATCTACTCCGCGCGCTACGCCCCTACCGATGAAGAACGGAACATCCGGTTGCTCCGAGAACTGCGGAACACGCCGGAGTCGGAACGCACGGCCGCGTTCGTTTGCGCACTGGCTCTGGCCCGGTCCGGCGACGTGATCTGGTCCGTTGAAGCGCGTGTTCAAGGAAGGATTGCTCTCGAACCCGCCGGAGACCGGGGCTTCGGTTACGACCCCATCTTCTGGACGCCCGAATTCGGCCGGACGATGGGGGAGTTGGAACCGGAAGTAAAGAACCGGATCAGCCACCGCGGACACGCCCTGGCACGGTTGAAGGAACGGTTGGGGACGCTTTAGGGAGTCCAAAGTCCAAAGTCGGGAATCACTCCGCAGTTTTTACTTCAGCGTGATCTTGGACCTTGGACTTTGGACCGCCTCCGCCCATTTTTAACAATCCTTCTTTGGGGCAGACTGCTAACCTTATAGGTGGTTTCCGAATCTAAGACCGCAAGCCGATGGAATTCGGCCGGGAGGTCCCCCAATGGGTACGTTAGCACTGGTAATGATTCTCTTGGGTCCGATGGCCCAGGGTCCGAAAGAACTAAGAGTTCCAGAGAATGTCAAACCTTCTCTAGTAGTGGCCGAAGGCACCGTGATTCCGGTGAGCCTGATTACCGAGATCTCGACCGAACACGCCAAACCGGGCGATGGAATCTATGCTCGAACGATTTTCCCTGTCACGGTCAATAACGAAATCGTCATACCGGTCGAAACCTATGTAAGGGGACGCGTCGTCAATGCGGAGCGGCCCGGCAGGGTTAAAGGCAAGGCCGAACTGACAATCAACTTCCACACGCTCGTCATGCCGAGCGGACTGACGTTGCCGATATTCGGAAGCCTTGGTGGAGCTGGTGGGACGAATGAGCGACGAGGAGAAGCGACAGTGGTCGGCGAAGCGTCCAAGGGAGAGGATGCAGCGACCATTGGAACGACGACAGTGACTGGTGCAGGCGTCGGCGGCATCGGGGCCCGCAGCGTCGGAGGCGCCGTCATCGGAGCTGGAATCGGAGCCGCCGCCGGACTGGCCCAGGTCCTCTTTGGTCGCGGAAAAGACCTGGTGCTACCACCCGGAACAACTCTCGAAATCGTCCTGGACCGCCCCATCGAGCCCTGAGACTTCCATGCCAGAGTGTCGGGGCGGCCGTCTCAGGCCGCCCGCCGGCGGACCCTAAGACAACAACATCGAAGCCAACACCCCCGCTACCACAATCGACACCGCCAACATCATTCCCGACGGCATGAACTTCTTCGTCTTTGCCAGCCTCATCCCGAACATCACAACCAGAACGAGCGTGACGACAAAACCGATGTAACCTCCGGCGGCGACTCCGATCAACACCAATCCACCCGACAACAACAACAGCGCGCCGGAAATGCCCCCGGCAATCAGCGACGCTTTACTTTTCGATTTCACAAAACCGATGAAACCCCCGGCTTCGACGAAAAGACCGTAAGCGATCAAGACATATTCCACAGCAAAGATTCTCCTCTTTGAAATCCCGGCTACCGCTTGCCGCTTTGGCCGGGGAAGGCATTCTAACCTGTTTCCAGATCACCGAGCCGCCGAACGAACGGAGGTTCCCTTTGCAACGCCCGTTTCTTTCGATTACCTTTAAGGAGGACGGGGCGTGGCGCAGCCCGGTAGCGCGCCTGCTTTGGGAGCAGGAAGTCGGAGGTTCGAATCCTCTCGCCCCGATTAGCCGATAGGTATCCAGGCCTCCCGTAATCCACATCGCATGCACCGTGGCTCGGCTGAGCATCGCCCCAGGCTACGCCCCGTCACCTTCGAGTTCATTGACCCCAACCCCCTACTCACATACTATCTACGCAAGTTTCCCAACCATGGCGATGGACCGCCTGCGAGGCAGCGCAGCCTATGCCACTTGCGGCAGGAACAAAGTCCGGACCGCACGAAATCGCCGACCAGTTAATGGAAAAGGAGGAAAACTAAGATGAAGATTGTCATGAGGGGTAGAAGTGGACCGAAGTGGGTTCTGGCCACGATCGTCATCGCAGGAATTCAGTTGCTCGCCGGTGGGGTGGCGTACGGACAATCCCAGGAATTCCGCCTCCACGAAGCGACGATCCAAGACATACACGACGCCATCCAGGCCGGCCAGATCACCTGCCAGGGAGTCGTGCAAGCGTATATCAATCGAGCAAAGGCCTATAACGGTGTCTGCACGGCACTCGTTACCGAAGACGGAGCACCCACTCGTCCGGCTACTGGCTATGTTCGAGCGGCTTCGCCATTAGTGTTTCCGACTGAAACCCGCTCGGTCTCGAGCTTCCTGCCGGACTATGATCAGTATGAGGGTTTGCCTCTCGACCTTGGCAGAATGGAGCCGACCGCGTCGGACTCCAGCGTAGAGCAACAGTTCGGCATGATTTCGGGTATACCGAATGCGGGCCAGCTTAACGCACTCGAAACGATCAACATACGTGGCGAGCGATCCGTCACATGCCATGCCGGGTGTGACTTGCAGCCCTCCTCGGGCGCTCTTGCCGCATCATGCCCGGCCGTCTGCGAAGAGTTTCGACAGCAACCGGACGCCCTGGAGCGAGCTGCCGCATTGGATGCGCAATACGGCAGGAATCCGGACCTCGAGCAACTGCCCCTCTACTGCACCACTTTTTCGGTCAAGAATTGGTATGACGTCAAGGATATCCGCTCGACAGGCGGGAACGACGTCGCCTTCGCCATGGATGCCGCCCCGAGGGACTCGACAATCGTGGCGGACCTTCGTGACAAAGGAGCGATCATCTACGCCGTATCCATCGCCGCCGAGATTGGCTACAACGCGAATGGCCCCGCTGAACCAGCAAAGTCTTTTATCGGGGGAGGGGGCAGCATCCGGAGTACCTGGGGCGGCCATGCGTGCAGCCCCTATGATACAGAGCGCTCTGCCGGACCTTCCAGCGGTGGCGCGGGTGCGTCGGTCGCGGCCAACCTGGTGACCTGTGCCGTTTGCGAAACGACCGGCGGGTCCTGTCGCGAACCGGCGAACCAAAATGCGGTGGCGAGCTTCGTGACCACCAAAGGGTTGACTTCAGAGAGCGGCACGGCGACTGCCCAGTTCATCAATCACCGCCCGGGCATCCTTTGTCGCACACTCGCGGAAACCGCGCATGTCCTCGACGCCATAAAGCATCCGGAGCGAGGCTACTTCGATTCCAGGGACATGTTCACGGCGATTCCGAAAACCTTTCTATCGAATGAACCCTACGCTTTCTCTGTCGTGGATGAAACGGACCTGGAGGGCCAGGCGCAGCCTCTTCGAGGAATGCGTATCGGCATTGTCCGGGAATACATGGTTAAGCACACGCCGAACGACGTCGCGATCAGCGATCAAATCGACGATGAAATCAAGAAAGTTCTACGCGACAAGCTGGGCGCGGAGATCGTTGAATCGGTCGATCCACTTTATCCCGACGATCCGAACGTGCCGAATATGGAATATACCTTCCAGGATGCTTTCCGGGAGGTCATCGCGTTCCATGCGCCTGAATATTTCTTTCAAACGCGAGATGGCGATCTGGAATTCGCCGTGCCCGGTTATGACGTGCGGACAAGGGATTACATGGTCCAATTGGCGCTCGGCCAGGCGCCATTATCGGACAAGTTGAATATGCGCCGCATCCTCTCCGGTTTCGACAATACTCAGCGCACGGCATTTAGTCTGGACAAGTATCTGCGTGAGCGAGGCGATACGAAAGTAACGGATTGGGCGAGTTATGTCGCCAACTCGAAATGGCGATCTGAATCACAAGCAGTCGGAGCTCAAAATGCGGCGACGTTGAATGTGCAGGACATTCGGTCAACACGAGGGATCGACCGCGTAAAGATGCAGTCCGTGTTCAGGCTCGCGGTTCTCAAGGTGATGCATGAAAACGATATCGACGTGTTCGTACATCCGAACGTCGGTGTCCCCCAGTGGAAGATCGGAATCGATCGTGAACCTACGATCGACAACCGAAGGGCCGCTGGTCCCTCGATCACCGACCTGTTGGGAGTTCCCGAAATTATCGTTCCCGCCGGCTATAACCAGATCGTCTACGAACCTCGCTATGTGTTGAGCGAAGACAAGAAGAGCTACTCCCTGGTCACCGGCACCGTCGGATCGTCGCTCCCTCATCCAATGCCAATCAGCATTAACTTCTGGGCTGGTCCCGGCGACGAGGGAACGGTCTTGAAGGCCGCCTCGGCCTATGAGGCGGCGACCCAACACCGGGTTCCGCCGGCGGCGTTTGGACCACTTCGGGACGAGCCTTGATCGGTACCCGATTGAATAAACCTCATTGCATCTTCTTCGGACCCACATTCACTCAATCCGGAGCGAACCATGATCAAGCATCAGACAGATACCAGCAAATGGGTTCTGGCGATTCACCGGGTCAGTGCAACTACCGCGGAGGTGTGGGTCGGCACTCTGTATCCCACCATGACCAAGCCCAGGCGGGCTCGTGTCCGACTGGAACTTCAGAATCGAGAGGTACGTACCCGAATAATCCAGAAGAACGAGTGGAAACGTCCGTTCAGAAATACCAATCAGCGATTCTGGTCGCTTGTAAGTTTCAGGAATCTGAAATCTGGAACGGCCTACAAAGTGACGTTCGATCGCTTTGTAGAGGGAGCGGCCGAGACGGGGGAAATCCCCTCTGGCTGGCAACATCTTCGTTCCGGATATTTCGAAACGTTGCCCGCGCGTATACCCGGAACCTCCGAGAAGCCATTTACTATCGGGCTCGGCAGCTGTTATTACGATCACCGGGACGGCGGCCAGGCAGCGGGTGCCTACCAGGCGCTCTACGAACGAGGGGCTCCAAGCGTGCGACCCGACATCACCTTCCTGACCGGAGACCAGGTTTACCTGGACATCGGGTTCGATTCGCTGTCACGAGACCCCGATGAAATTCGACAGCGCGTAGCTGACGACTACTCCCAGCACTGGCGATCACTCGGCGGCATACTCAATCGCGGCGGCACGTGGATGCTTCCAGACGATCACGAGTATTGGAACGACTATCCTTTTCACGACTCCCTGATACCGCAGTTGCTCGCACTGAAACTGTCTTCGGTGCGGTCGGCCTGGTCCAACGCTGCAAAAGACGCGGTCAAGAATATTCAAAGGTCACCCGTTGTCGAGACGATGTCCATCGGCAGCGACCTGTCAATCTGTCTGGCCGATCTACGGTCGTTTCGGACAAAGAGTGGTTTTCTACCAAAGCCCAAATTCGAAGAGCTCATCGACTGGGCGAATACCTTGACTTCGACGGGTGTTCTCGTCATTCCGCAACCCTTGATCGTCGAAGAAAACAAGGCCGAGCGAAATCTCCTTAGTTTCGAATCTCACTATACCCAATTGATAAAGGCCCTCGGAACGAGCGGGCACGATATCGTGTTGATGTCCGGCGACGTGCATTTCGGACGTATCGCCAAATGCGAGATAGGGCCGAAGGGCGGGCGACTGATCGAGATCATATCCTCTCCATTGTCGAATCTGACATACCTGAATGGTATCGCCACGGGCACACCGAAACACACGCCCAGGAGATTTCCTCACAAGGGAGTACACATCGACGGTTGGAAATCCAATTGGGTCGACTACGCGAACCAATTCGATGTCGGCACCAGGAAAGGCCGACTCTTTTCAGCCTATCCCAGAGCCCGGACCCGGGAGCACTTCATGACCGTTAGTTTCCAGCGTGCCGCCAATGGAAGACTCCGACTGACAGCACAGGCGTGGCGGGTCCGTGAGAGAGAAGGTTCGAAGAATCTACCAAAGACTGACTTTGCTAAACCGTTCAGGGTGAATCTGCGTTGAGTCCGTGCAGGAGTCTGCTGGAGCGATATTTGATCCGTTTGCGATTCGATCCGGCAGGGCAAGATTCCGAGTCGAATCAATAATCGCCTCGGCTGGGCTCTTTGCGAAGAGGGTGAGTGGTAATGCGCGACGGAGCGGTGTCGTTTCGGTTGGCCCAGGCATCCGAATACTCCGGAAATCGGCTGAGACTCACCCGAAACAATTCCTGAGCTTCTGACTGTTTCCCATTCTTTGCCTTCGCGACACCCAGGTTATTCGCACCTTCCGGCGTCGGTTGAAGCGCCTCGGCACGTTCGAGCCACAGTTCGGCATCGGCAGAGGGTTCAAGCAGCAACATTGTCGTTCCCCGAAAGAACGCGACGCGCCAACCTTCCGTCATCGGGCACGGGCCCGAGGGTTCGAGAACTTCATCGCGGTCGACAACCATGGATTCCGCAGATTCGAGAAGCTCCAGCACCGTATCGAAGTCTCTGCGAAAGAGCGCCATCGAGAGCAGTCCCCACACCGACACCCGCTCGCTGTGACCTGCATCGATAAACAACCACCGTACCGACTCGTAGTCGTGTTTGAGCAGGCAGCGCCGATACATTTCCAGCTGCCGTTCCCGTTGACGCGACACACTCGTTCGGTACGCGTGGATGCGGTAGCCGGGTTCGTCGAGAAGACAGATCCTGGCTCCTTGTCCGACCGATCGAAGTAGAAAGTCCATGTCCTCGCCGCCATGAAACGCGGGGTCATACCCAATGCTTTGTGCGAACTCCGTTCGGAACCCCAGACATCCCGGGCCCTGCAGATAGTTGCGTTCGAACAGGCGGGCCAGGGGGTGGTGGTCACGAAGAAACGGGGGGATCGTCAACAGTTTCAGGAACCGGGATGAGGCGCCGTCGACAAGCTCGATGGGGTCGGTTGCCAGTTCGGCCGTGTCGCTCTCCATGGCTGACACTAAGCGCTCCACCCGGCCGGGCAGCAGTTCGTCATCGGCATCCAGCCAGACTCCGAATCGGGTCGCAACAGCATCCAGACCGGTCTGCCGGGTCAGGCCGAGGCTCTGATGACGCGCGGGCCGAACGACGCGGAGCCGTTCCCCACCGATATCTTCGGCCACGGCCACCGTGTCATCGGTCGAAAAATCGTCTACGAGCACGATCGAACAGCCATCCTCGGCCAGGGCCGATTCCACGGCTCGCTCGATCGTGGCGGCAGCATTTCGGGCTGCAATGACTATGGTTGCGCGAGTCTCCATCGTGACTGGATCTCCTGACCTCGCCGCCGGCGCATGCCGTCTCGGTCACACTGATCAATCAAGAAAGAGCGACGGCCCCCAGTCGAGCAGATCATGCACTTTTCCCAGTCCCCACAGACGCCCGTTCATTATGTAGGGACGAGGGGCCAGACCAAGGAACGCCAGATAGAACAGCCGCCGGATGAGGCGGCGATACGAAAACAACCGACGGTCGAGCCTGTGGTAGTCCGTCCAAAGATTCCAGACCACGAAAGCCAGACGCCAGCGCAACCGGGGAATTCGCTTGATATCCGCAGCAACTCCTTCGTCCAGAAATCGGAATAAGCGGCCGAACCGGGTGAGCAACGGACACCAACTCCGCTCCGACAGCAACGATGTGCGATACAAATACTCGGCGTACGAAGGATGGTCCACTGCTTCCACGCCGTGTATTCTCCGACGGGGCTCATTAAAAATCACGCGCACCACAAAGCGGACGGCGTCTCCAAAATTCTTGATACTCAAACCGGACCGATGGAACTCTCCCTCAAAGTCCGAAATGACTGATTCTTCGAACTCGCTCAGCAATGGTGTCAGGGGCTCCTCTTGGTTCCTCAGACGGGTGACCATGGCGTGCCGAATCTTGAAGACTCGGTGGGGCGAGGGAAGGATCTCCTGCTCCAGACCGCTGGCGAAAAGTGCGTACAGTGCCAGCCCATCGGCGTCGAGCGTCACCGGGGTACCGGTTTCTGGAAAACCACGCACCTGCTCCCAGGACTTCCGGGATACCAGTATGAAGTCACCGCAAGCATTCGTGTGCAGAGACACACCGCCAGCGTAGTGCGGACGCTCGAGCTCCAGGTGTTCCAGGAAGTCCGACCCCACACAGCGGTCCAGGAACGCCCGGCGATCGTCGACGGGCGCGTCCAACACCTTGGCAGGAACGTCCACCCGATTCAGCCGATATACACGATCTGTTCGTAACTCTCGCCGTGCAAGGAACTGCACCAATTGTTCGGAATAGAAAACATCACTGGCCCGGACCAGAACGAACTGGCCACGAGCGCGGCGAATTCCAACGTTGACAGCGGCGACCGGAGACCCCGGCATCTTGTTCCACTCACGCAAACGGCGGTGGAAGCGTCTGGGCACGATGATGAAGCGAACAGCAACGCGTTCACTCCGTCGTAGTCGCAGCACTCTCTGCAGCAGCGGCTCACGTTCCGGGGGATTCCACTCCACAATGATGATTTCGGCGTCCAGTTCATGATCGGTGAGCTGACCGATGAGAAAGTTGAGCGACAACTCCAGTTTCCCGGTAAAGTCACCGCCATAGTTGTCGTTCCTGCAATACAGGACGAATGAAACGTAAGGTGATTTCGCTACTCTAAATTGGCCCACTTTTGATCGTTTGATTTGGCCCACCCCTGACGACTGAACCGGAGAGGCTGTTCCGAACAAAGAGTCGGAATGGAGGGACCCGGTGTCAAGGAGATCGAAGGTGGAATTATTTGAAGAGATTCGGCGAGAGCACGAGTTTGGTGTGGGAACGATCCAGGGTGTGGCCCGGCGGCTGGGGGTGCATCGGCGGATGGTGCGTCAAGCGCTGGGAAACGCCGTGCCGCCGGCGAGGAAGAGCCCGGAGCGGAAGAGGCCGAGGCTGGAGCCGGTTATGGAATTTATCAACGGGGTGTTGGAGGCGGACAGGCAGGCCCCGCGGAAGCAGCGGCACACCAGTCACCGGATCTACGAACGGATCCGGATGGAATTTCCGAAACATCCGATTGGGGAATCGACGGTTCGCCGGTATGTCGGGCGGCGGAAGCGGGAGATGGGTTTCATCCGACAGGAGACGTTCGTGCCGCAAAGCTACGCCTGGGGTCAGGAAGCACAGATCGACTGGTACGAAGCCGTCGCGGAGTTGGATGGCGAACGGCAGAAGCTCCAGGTTTTCTGTATGCGGAGCATGGGCAGTGGTGGCGCATTCCATCGAGCTTATCCTCGGGCGACAAAACAGGCATTCCTGGAGGCTCATGAGTTGGGTTTCCGCTATTTTGCGGGGGTCTTCGGGGTGCTGCGTTATGACAACCTGACCAGCGCGGTGAAGAAGATTCTGCGGGGATACCGGCGTGTAGAGACCGAACGGTTCATCGCGTTTCGGTCGCATTGGAAGTTTCAAGCCGAGTTCTGCACACCCGGCGAGGGCCACGAGAAAGGCGGTGTGGAAGGCGAAGCCGGATACTTCCGGCGCAATCACCTGGTACCGGTGCCGAAGGCGAAGGACCTGGCGGATCTGAATGCGCAGCTGCTGGCCGGTTGCCGGGCCGATGAACGGCGCAAGATCGGCGATCGGGTCCAGACGGTGGGTGAAGGGATGCAGATCGAACAGCCCCATCTGCTCGCGTTATCGACCGAAGGGTTCCCTCTGGCCGAGGACAGCTTTCCACGAGTCGATGGTAAGGGATGTGTACGGGTGCGTAACAACTTCTACTCCGCCCCCGTCAAGGCCGGGACTGTGGTGCGGGCGAGCGTTTTTCCGGCCTACGTGGAGGTCTGGCACGATGGCGGATGCGTGGCGCGGCATGAGCGAGGATATGGAAACGGCCAGCACTTCTTCAATCTGGAACATTATCTGGAGGTGTTGGAGCGGAAGCCGGGCGCGCTGGCCGGGAGCAAGCCTCTGGAGCAATGGCGGCAACAGGGCCGATGGCCGAAAAGCTATGACGAGTTCTGGCAGACGTTGATCGATCGCAACGGAAAACAGAATGGGACCCGCGCAATGGTGGAGTTGCTCCTACTGGGCCGGGAACATGGCTATAGCGAGCTGGATTCCGCATTCCAACAAGCCCTGCGCCTGGGATGCTCCGATGCCGCCGCGGCGCGCTACCTGATGACCGAGGCCCGATTCGACCGGCCGGCGGCGCCGCGACTGGAAGTGGCCGCACTACGCGCTTATGAGCGGCCCCTGCCGGAGGTGAATACTTACGATGCACTGCTCACTGCGGAGGTGGTCTAGCCCGGATGGATCACCAATCGGAGAATCGATCGGTGTTCGGATACGAGAAGCGATTTGCGGCGAGACTTGGAGCTGAGAGTGAGCGAGCCGTGGACATTGGCGGATTTTGAGCCTGTGACACGGCGACATTTGGCGGGAGATCGGCATGAATGGGCGAGTGCAGGCAGGCCTCGCCGGGAGGCAGATGAGAGGCGCTGTTTTTCGGATCTGAAGGTTCGGTGTCGTCAGCAACGAAGCGGAATTGATTGCAGGTTTCTCACTATGAGAGCAAAGACGTCGGCATAGGGATAGGCCTCCGACATCGAGATCCAGACGTTGCGGACCGTGAGGCGGATACGCGCACCGATCTTAAGAAGCTTCAGACGGATGGTTCCGCATTGGGCATGGGCCATCGCGGTATCTTTGAGACCGAGACGACGCAACGCCTGCATAAGCATGTAGGCGGCTGAGGACAGATACAGTCGGAGCTGATTGGCGCGCATGGTTCCCGCACTGGTGCGGTCGGCAAATAGATCCAGTTGCTGTTCTTTGATCCGGTTCTCCATGTCGCCGCGTGCGCAATAGAAATCTTCGTAGAGCGCTTGGGCTCCGAGTCGTTCCGGTGGCAGTGAGGTCACCACGAATCGGGGATTGGCGCCCTTGGCCAGGAACTCGGCTTTGCCAACAACGCGACGAGTGCGGCTCCAGCTCTTTCGAGTCCGGTACAGGAAATCCTTAAACACTCGTGCCGATTTCCCAGTGGTCTGAAACTCCGCTTCAGCCTGAATCATCTGGTCAGCGATCTCTCGCTTGAGGCGGTCGTTCTTGGCCAACCCCATCACATAATCGACCTGGTGGGTTTCACACCAGTCCAGTAATGCATCCCGGCAGAATCCGGAATCGGCCCGAATGATGATCGACACGTCCGGCCAGCTCTGACGGATCTGGCCGACGATACGTTCCAATTCATCGACTGATCCTGCCGCCCCATCGATATTGGACGGGCGCAGCCGAACGCACAACAGATGCTCTCCACAGAAGATGTACAAGGGCAGATAGCAGTAGTTGCGGTAGTAGCCGTGAAAGAACCGGCCTTCCTGTTGACCATGGATCGGATCATCGGTCGCGTCCAGATCCAGAACGATCTCTTCGGGCGCCGTGTTGTCATGGGCTGCCACAAACGCATCGACCATCCAACGATCGATCTTGTCCCCATCCATAGCGATCTTCTTGTACCGCTCCTGGTCGCCGACTTCGGCGCCGGTCAACTCCAATCGGTTTAGCGTGCTCTTGCCCGCCAACGCCTTTCCCCAGTCGCCGGCCTGTCGTCGATTCGTTCCCAGCGGATCCGCTTTGTCCACCGCCAACGCAAGCATCGGGTCGGTCCGTAACTGATCGTGATCGTTCAGGTCTTCATATCCCAGGCACAGCCCGTAGACCCGCTGTCCCAACAGCTCCTTCACGGTGTGTTCGATCAACCGTTGGTCGCGATGATCGCTAAAACACCCCGCCAATCCATCGATCAAACCGGTCCGCTTTTCGACTTCACGCAGCAGCAGAACTCCAGCGTCAGACGTGATCTTGCCGCCGTCGAAACGCGCCTTCATTTTTCGTTGAAGAAGTCCGTGAAATTCGAACGTGGTTTGTTTACACTCTGTACTCATAAGGGCCGCCTCCGTTTGGTTTCTGAACTGTTCTCGACAAACGATTTATGCCAAACAGGGCGGCCTTTTCTGGTCCTTTCGGTGATTTATGCGGGCTAGTGTCCGCCACAGCCGGCGGGGTCGAACAGGCGGCGATTCAGCAGTACTGTAAAGCTCTCCGGACGCCCACGATCGGAACGCAGTTTGCGGCCATGGCCGAGCAGGCCCAGCGGGAAGAGCACACCTACACACGGTATCTGGAAGCCTTGCTGGCGATGGAAGTTGAAGAACGCGAACGGAACACCGTGGCCCGGCGGATTCAAGCCGCACGTTTCCCTCGAATGAAGACACTCGAGGACTTTGACTTCTCGCGGTCGAAGGTTCCAGCCAACCGGATCCGTGGACTCGCAGACGGTGGCTATTTAGAACACGCCGAACCTGTCGTCCTGATCGGGGAGTGTGGAACGGGCAAGACGCACCTGGCCACAGGACTGTGCGTGGCCGCTTGTCGGCAGAAGAAGCGGGTTCGCTTTACGACGGCCGCCGGCTTGATCAACGAGTTGGTCGAGGCCCAACACAACGACCAGTTCCGCCGGGTTCTGGCCCGATGGTTCCGATACGAGTTGATTGCCATCGACGAAGTCGGCTATGTCCCGATGGCAGACCTCGGCGCCGAACTCCTCTTTCAAGTCATCTCGGATCGAGCCGAGCGGGCGACGGTGATCTTGACAACGAATCTGCCGTTCTCGGAATGGACCCAGGTGTTTCCCAATGTTCGGCTGTGCAAGGCGTTGCTGGACCGGATAACCGATCGCGCTCACATCATCGAGACCGGAACCGAATCCTTCCGGTTTCGGCGCACGTTGGAGAAACGACAGAAACCACGGCATCCGCCTGGAAAGGAGAAACCCGCGAAACAAACCACGTCCTGAGGGTCGGATCGCCGCGCGGTCGTCGATCCTGGGCGATCCTGGAAACGGAGTTTTTTCCCGAAAGAAAGAAAAAGAACCAAAAAGAAAGAAACGGAGGCCTGTGGAAGATGACGCGCTGTGGAAATCCTAAAAACCAGGATTCCCACAGCGCTTGGAAAAGCCTCGCCAAGGGCGCTCGGCTTTCCCACATCTACAACACAGGCCCGACGGTAATTATCACTACTCGGAATTATTAACAGGAGGGGGTGGGCCAAATCAGACGATCAAAAGTGGGCCAGACCGGGTGGACAAACCCAGTAAGGTCTCCCTGACAAATTTCCGGCTCCCTAGACAGATCGTAACAAAATGTGAGCAGAAATAGACCTGGCGACTTCCATGTCGATTTCTTCTGATCGGCGTTCTCCGAAAACGCTTCATGCCGGAGAAGGCTGCCGTGTCTGGTCCTATTGGTCCGGAACACTCGGCCGTAGTATCGTTACACTCGGTTTGTGGATCAGAAGGAATGGAGCTTGCAAGAACTGCATGGAGATGTGAGGACACCGGATGTCGCAGCAAGAAGCACTCGAGGCGCTACGGGCCGGTAATTTCGAGAAAGCCGCCGGTCTACTTGGAAGTCTGGTTGAGAAGAACCGGTTCGGCTCTGATGTTCTGAACCACGCATACACGGTAGCACTCCACCAGATAAACAGCCCCGCGTTACGGGACGTCTCGTTCAAGATCGGCGACACCCTGTCGGCAAGGAACCCCGGATTGGCAGCCGACTATTTCCAGCGCTCGATTCTCACCGGCGTCGATCTGGAGAAAGTTCAGGAAATCTCGGACTGGCACGGCTCCATGGCTCGTCCGGGAGTACACAAGGCTCGAGGCGACATCCGCACCGACAGGGTCGCACACGTGATCGGCTGTTTTCTTCCCGGTCATGCGCCGAGTTTGTACATCCAACTGTTAGCCAAGTCCTTACGGCAGTCCGGCGTCGAATCTCATGTTTTTACGACCGAATGGACCGCGGCGTGGTTCCTGAACCCGCCGGGCATCGTTCAATCCAAACCGCCACCGGTTGAAGCCGGCGTCACTGTTGCGGAAATCGAAGGCGACTTTTTCGAGCGTGCTGCTCGCATTGGGAAAGCGATTCGTGCGAGTGACATCGACATCGTCCTCTATCACTGCGGGGCGTCGGAACAGATTACCGTTCGCGTCGCCGCGCTCCATCCCGCATCGATTCAAATCAACGTCAACCACGCCGAGGAAGTCAGCGCGGACCTGTTCGAAGGCTTTGCACACCTGTTTCAGAATGGCCTGGAGCGAACCCTCCTGCCGCACCGACCCAAACGATGGATCCCATTGATATCGGATATCGAAGATCGGCTGGCCGTCGCGACGCCAATGTCGCGTTCTGAACTCGGGCTGGAAGCGGCCGGGACAGTTTCAGCCACTTTCGGGAACCTCTTCAAGGTTTCCGAAACGATACATCTGGAAACCATCGCCCGGATTCTTCGCCGACATCCGGATCTTTACCATGTCATTGCCGGAGCCGGAGACCAGGTTCCGATTCGAAAGTTCTTTGAAACCGAGAAACTAATCGACCGGATACGGTTTGTAGACTTCGTTCCCGATGTTGCAGGGTTGCTGGGAATGGTCGACGTCTACCTCAACTCCTTCCCGGTGTCGGCTGGTCAGTCGGTCCTCGAAGCGATGGCCGCATCGATCCCGACGGTCATCCGGAAGTATCCCCATGCCACGCATCACAACGTCGGCGCGGAACTGGCCGAAATACCCGACCTGCTCGCCGACGACGAAGATGAATACGTTCGAATCGCAGACAGATTGATCGACGCCCCGCATCTTCGGACCCACTACGGCCAGATCCTCAAGACCCGCTTCCAAGCCGAATTTCGACCCCAGGGTCTGGGCGCCAAGTACATGGATTTCGTTCAGGAACTTATTGACGGTATGGAGACGTGAACCAAAATTTTACTTCACTATTTCCAAAAATCGGACTCGGCAAACTCAGTCAACCGTTGTGAAGTTATCTTTTTCCCATGAAGAAAAGAATTTACGACAGTCTTTTCCTGTTTCCTTTCTCCAAAAGCCTCTCGAGAAGGCTTGGCCAAGGAGTCTTCCTTGGGATCCAGCTTGAAAATCTTGTGTTCGTTGTAATATTCAAAGAAACGATTTCTGATCCATTTGAAAAGACGATTGGGTGGCACAAATCTAATTATCAGTATGCCTAACCGATATAGCTGGCCCGGGAACCTCGTAACAAAAGGTCCTAACAAATAAACATTGTATGAAACTCTTTTTCTCTTCTCCGAGAATCCGAGCAGTTTGGAAGGTTCGGCAACTCCACTCATATCGTCATAGTCCACATTCGGATCAAGGAGGCCCTTTTCCTTGCAATAATCATGAATGGCCACGCCCTTCGTTGGGACAAGGGTGGAGTAGTGCGGCAATGTCACATTGGCTTTCTTGCTGAAATGAATTGTATCAATGTCGTCCTGCAAGGATGACCCGGGAACAGCCAGCATGTAATTCACCCATGTATTGATTCCGTATTCCCTGAACAACCTCACGTTTTCTACCAACTGGTTTAAGTCACGGCCGCGGCCGGCCCCTCTTTTCAATATGTTTTCCCTGACGTTCTCATTCGTACTGTCCAGTGACAACTTGACGGAATAGCACCCGGCTTTTTTAAGAGCTTTCAGCAGGCGTCGGTCAACAATATCCAGTCGGAGATAGCAATTGAAGGGAACGCCGATTTCCCTGGAATATTTTTCGGCGAATTCTTCAAGCCAGTCATCGATTCTGATCGCGAAAAGATCATCGCCAATTCTGACAAAGTCCATCTTGTACTTTGATTGAACGTCTTTCATTTCCGCGATCACTCGGTCGACGGAAAACCTGCGGACGAACTTTCCCTTCCCTCTGTACATGGAGTGAAACATGTTGTTGTAGCAGTACGTGCATTTGAAGGGACAGCCGCGCGTCAGATAAAAGGTCTTTTTGGAAGCGTTCTTCAGGTAGGAGTTGGCGATCACCAGATCCCTGTCCGGCATGGGCAGGTCGTCAAGATTTTGTGGTAATGATCTAACGGGGTTCGCACCTTTGTCCGTAATCAAGTTGGGGATGTCGTCGAAAGGCCTTCCCGCTTCGATCGCATTCAGGAAATCCGCCCAGGGCCCTTCTCCTTCTCCTACGCAGTAGGCATCCATCCCTGTTTCAGGAAATTTCTCTGGAGAAAAAGTAGGGTCGGGGCCACCTCCAATGGAGACAAATTGATGATGTTGCCTCGCCTCATGATGTGCTTTGACGATGTCATTGAAACCAGAATTATGAAATGAATAGGCAACAACGTCCGGACGGACTCTCTTCACTTCATCATCCAGGTTCATTCGGTCAATCGTACAAAAATGACTTTCATGACCCAGGGAGTTTGACACGCCGGACAGATATGAGATGGCAATATGGTCCGCGTAGCCGAGCTCATCAATGGTGTACAGAATTTTCATTTAGTGTTGCCGGCAGTCTTGGGGGGCAAGATCTGCAGAATGTCAGGTATGACGCGTTCACGGCACGACGTCGCTGTTATTCGACGATGAAGTACGACACACGGGAGGCGTATCGATACCTTCGCAGAGAGATATTATTCAATCCAAAAACCTCCATCAATGCCGCTGTCTCTCCGGGGGAGTCCGGGTCGTTCAGTTCGTCGAAACCCAGGACGGACCCTTTGACCAGTCTGGGGCGAATCGCCTCAAGGCACGCCTTGGTGGGTTCATACAGATCGAAGTCAAAGTACGCAAGAGCCACGATTGTTTCGGGACTATCTTCCAGGTATTGATTGACGGTCACACATGCATCGCCAACCGCGAAATCGTGCTTCCGGATGTGGCCGAGTGGGTTGTCCTTTTCCTGTAACTCAAGCAACCTGTCCAGGTAATGAACGTACCCTTCCGTGACTTTGATATTGCCTTCCCGCATCATCTCTGAAGACCCATCGACCGCACTCACGGAAGGAAAGCCCTCGAACGTGTCAAATCCGATTATTTTCTTGTGGCGATTGAAGGGTTCGTAAATCCCCCGCATGGCCGTGAACATCGACATGTTCTGACCCCATCGAGTACCGAAGTCCATGATGACGCCTTGAACGTCAATGGCCTGTCTATACAGGAAATCCATGAACAGGAGCCTCGACAGGCTCTTGGAGTTCAAGAACATTCCCAGGTTCATGATGACCTGGTCATCCGGGATTGGACTGTTCCTGTAGTGCTCCACAAAGTGGTCGCGAGCCTCGTTCTCCTCGCCGCTTCCGTAGTTCATTCCACCGAATGTGACCTGTTTCATAATTCGTCCACCCAATTGCTGAAGTAATTCCTGCTTATGTGTCCCTTCTACGCCATTGCGACCGGTCGCCCAACGGTCTCTTTGACCGCCCTGGTGATGCACTCCGCGTCAAGACCGTAGTGAGCACGAGTTATCTCGCGGCCACCGTACTGATAGGACGGCTCGTAACCATCGGCCATGGAAAGTCCGACTCGCCGCACGGGCATCTTCATGTCGGCGTCGCTCAGCGTCTCAACGACAGCACTACCGAGGCCGCCGGGCAGGAAGTGCTCCTCGACGGTCACGATTGCGGGCGTGCCTGCGACCGCGTCGAGAAACTCCGAAGTGTGAATCGGGATCTCGAAAAGATCGACAACACCAACGTCAATGCCCTCTTCGCGTAGATTGTCGGCGACCTCGAGGGCTTGATGCACCATCGGGCCAGTTGCCACGATCGTCCCCATTGAGCCCTCTCTGAGCCGAGAAAGCCCCCTTGAGAAATCAGAAGCTGGAGAGTAGACGTCGGGGTAGATATCTTTGTCGACACGCAGGTAAAGCACTCCACTTGTGTTCCGGACGGAGATGTCCGCATAAGCCCCGGCCATGGCGCTGTCTGTCAAACTGATCGTTCGAATACCTGGAAATGCTCTCATGACAGCAATGTCTTCAAGCAAATGATGCGTCGGACCATCCGTGGAGTAACCAAGCCCCGTACTCATGCCGATTACCGTTATAGGCGCATCCTGTATCAGGCAGGACACGCGGATGATCTCGATGCAACGCAACGTGATGAAAGGGCTGATCGCATAGGTGAAGACCTTCTTACCCTCGAGCGCCAGACCAGATCCAACCAGAATGGCATTCTGTTCTGCAATGCCAACGTTTACGAACTGCTGCGGCATCTCCACTCGGAAACGATCGAGCGCAGGTGCACTCATGTCCGCAGCAACAATCACAACATCGGAGTCGTCCCTGGCGATTTCATAAAGACGTCCGAACAAGGCGTCGCGCTGAGTTAAACCGTCCATCTTTGACCGTCCTTCTTTTGGCTCAATTCCTTCGTAGCGATTCGAGCATCGTTCCCTAATGGAGTACGTCCATGCCACATCGGATCATAAGACATGGAAGGAATACCATGTGCCTTCTCCGTGTGGGCGATCACCACAGTCGGCCGATGGCTCCGACGACTCTTGAGGGGCGTCAAAGTACCGAGGAGGTCCTTAACCGAGTGGCCATCGACTTCCACCACTTCGTAGCCAAATGCCTTCCACCGATCGGCAAGGGGCTCGAGTTCAATGAGGTTTTCCGTAAAATCCGTCGTACATTGGTTATTCCTGTCAATGATGGTGACAAGATTATTTAACCGTTGGTGGCTCGCGAACATCGCGGTTTCCCAGATGCTTCCCTCGTACAACTCACCGTCGCCGAGTACGGCATAAACCATATGAGTTTTCATATTCTGTCTGGCCGCTAGGGCCATACCCACCGCCGTACCGAAGCCCTGCCCAAGTGAGCCGGCTGTTATTTCCACACCAGGCACAGACTTCTGCAGATGCACTGCAAACCTGCCACCCTCCTTGTTGAACGTGTCTAACCAGGCGGTGTCGAAGAACCCAAAATCCGCGAGGACGTTGTAGAGCATCGGACTAGCCTGTCCCTTGCTCAATACAAACCGATCGCGACCGGGCCAATCCGGGTTATCTCGGTCAACTCCTGAGAATGCCCCCATGGTACAGGGCCACAAAAATCTCCAGACAAGACAGAGATGACGACACGTGCCCCTTCCCGCCCTCAATGCACATTCGCAACATGCGCTGCCCCAATTGGTGGCATCGATCCTCAAGGCTTGCGATACTGCCATTCGTACCCACGTCCACGATATCCTCCTTCATTCCCCGTTCACCGGGGCTCGGTGATGTTGTTCATGCCACTGTCTTGAACTTGTGGTTCTATCAAGCCCTTTCACACACCGCTTACGATATCCTCGGAGAGTCTCCTCCATGGACCTGCCCCACAACCACGGCGCCCGGCGCGCCAGAGACCATGATCGGGTCGTCGACGACTTCATGTGTGGGCGCCGTCGCATACCTGTTCAACCAGAGGTCGAGCATCAGGAGTCCGAACACTTCTCGAGAGAACTTGTTTTCCGCCCGCATGTTCAGTCCACGCACATTGTACAGGTCTTTGAAACGCGATCCGGTGATCTGTTCGCGAATCCGGTCCGATGACTCGTTGACGAACGTTCCGATGGGTGTTGTAAATCCCATTTTATCCTGGCGGTGAACCACGTCATGCGGCAGGACGCCAGTAGCCAGGTCGCACAGAAGCGGCTTGAGTTCGCCACCGCGACGAAGGGCTCGCGGATCCAGTTGATTGAGGTGACGGACTAGTTTCTGATGCAGGAAGCTTGGCCGGCTTTCCATCGAGTGCCGGGCACACATCTTGTCGTCGATGTTGAGCAGGGCGGGAAGAAAATAACGGCGGTCGAACTGCAGCATGACCTCGAAAGCATCGGCGTCGGCCGCGGGTTCGGCGAGCGCCTGTTTAAACGTGTCTTCGACCGTGGGGTCGTAAAACGTGTAGAACGCCGGGTTGCCTTTACGGTGTGTGAACTCGAACCGGTCCGCCAGACGCGGAAGCCGCCGCACTTTTTCATGCAGCCCGCGATACGATTCCTGGTGACACTCCCCCATCGCCAACTGATATCGAACGTAACCGCCGAAGAGCTCGTCTCCACCGGTTCCGGTCAGAACCACCTTGTAACGCCGGCTGACCTGACCAAGCAGATCATCGAGCGGAAGGATCACTGAACCGACGGTCAGTTCGTCGAAGTCGTCCAGTATGTTCTGGAGTCGTGACACAAGGTCGAAAGACTCCTGAGCATTCACCACGAACAGGCGGGAGTCGGTGTCTTCGACGACCTTCCGGGCATAAAAAGTCTCGTTGCAATCCGGATCGGAGTAGTTGCAGTGGTACGCCATCTCGGGACCGGCCAGGCGCGTCACCAGACTGGAATCGATACCGCCACTGCACAGGGTGCTGAACGGCGTGTCTCCGATCGTCGATTCGGACACGCATTCGGCGAGCAGTTGGCGCGTCTCCTCGATCCAACGCGGCGTGGCGGTGTTTTCGGCGTCGTGACTGGGCGTCAAGATATCCTCATATGAGGTGTTCTTGACATTTCCGGTTCGGAGATCGATATCCACCATGTGACCCGGCATGACCTTCTTGACCTGCTTGAAAAACGTCTTGTCGCCGAACGTGAGTTGGTACCGGACGTATTCGGAGATGGTCGTGTAATCCAGATCGAAGGACTCGCCGACAACTTCCCGGATGGTGCGGATCATAGAAGAGATGCACAACCCGGTCTCGTCGTAGGAGTAGTAGAGGGGCTTGACTCCAAACTGATCGCGCACGAGCGTCAGTCGACGCTCCACCTTGTCATAGATGACGAAAGACCAGAATCCGGTCAGTTCTCCGAGCACTGCCGGCCCCCACTCGGACCAGGCATGCAGGAGGACTTCGGCGTCGTTACCACCTTGAATTTGCACGCCCTTCGCCTGCAACCTCAAGCGGATTTCGTTGAAATTGTAAATCTCGCCGTTGAACGCAAGGACATGCCTCTCGTTTTCCAGCGGCTCAGCGCTCCGTTCGTCGAGCCCGATGATGGCGAGGCGGGAGTGGGCGATCTGGACGTAACTGTCTGCCCAGAATCCGATCTGGTCCGGTCCGCGCCTCCGCAGGCTGTCGAGGGACTTATGACTGAACGGCTTGTTTACGCTGTGGGTGATGAGAATGCCGCACATGTTTCGCTTCCTTGTTGAGAATCAGGGGAGAAGGCGAGAGCAGACCCTTCCGCAAACGAAACGGGATCGCGCCCTATGAGGTTTTTGAAATGGCTGGGATCACCCAGGCAATGACGCATGTCTCCTACTCGGAATCCCCCGACAACTTCCGGGTCGCACCGGACGCCGTAGGCCGATGCAATCGCCAAACAAGCTTCGGCGAGGCTGGTCCCGACTCCGGAACAAACGTTCATGACCCGGGGAGCCTGTGCGCCGTTAAGCAGCCGAACAACGGCCGAAACGAGATCGCCGACGTAGACCCAGTCGCGCATCTGGCGTCCGTCTTCGAACAAACGTGGCCGTTGGCCGGACCGGATCCATCCGGCCATCTGGGCAATGATCGTGGATTCCCCATCGTACAATCGCAGCCGCGTGCCATAGACCGAAGAGAATCGCAGGATGTTTACCGGACAGTGATCAAAACCGTTAAAGCAGAGTTCCTGCATGTACTTCGATGCACCGTAAGTTTCCAGTGGAGCCGCGGGAGCATTCTCCTGAATGGGAACGATCTCGGCGACGGCGCCACAGTCCGGGCAATAAACTTCGTAACGCTCGGCGAGCAGGTTCGATTCCTGGCGCGAGCCGTCCGTACGGGTACCGCAATGCGGACACGCATAGGTGTAGTTGGATCCGTAGACACTGAAGCTTCCGGCAAGAACCACACGTTTGAGCCTTGGCCAACTCCTCGCATGTTCCAGCAGTCGTGCGGTCCCGCGACAGTTCGCGTCGATGATGTTCGCGGGTTCCCGAGACGCGCGCCCAACCCCGCCGAGCGCGGCTAGGTGGACGATCGCTGCGACGTCTTCGAAACGGGAATCCGGCTCCAGATAGCGAAGATCCGAAAAACAGTAATCCACATCGTCGCGCAGGTACTCCGGCGCACCGTGATGTACGTCTGGATCCAGGCTGTCGAGGGCGAGAACGTCAGCTCCCTCTCCCGCCAACCGATCGACGAGGTGGGATCCAATAAAGCCAGCTGCTCCTGTGACTAATATCTTCATGCCATTGCGTGAATCGACGCCTCGATCCTTTCTCTTTCTTCGACAAACCAATCGACGGTCTGACGGATGCCTTCAGTGATTCGGATGCCCGGATTGAACCCCAGCACACTTCGTGCCCGGGAAATATCAGCCTGCCGCCTGGGACTGTGGTCCCACGAACGCCGTGGAGCGAACTCCAGGGTGCTCTTCGAGTCGCATGCCTCGATGATCATGTAGGCAAGCGTGCGGACATCAGTCTGAATTCCGGTGCCCAGGTTAAATGCGCCGCCGCCGGAAAGTTCTGTGGTGGCCGCGAGGATGAGACCGTCAACCAGGTCGTCGACAAAGATGAAGTCCCGCGTCTCTTCTCCTGTGCCTGTGATTACCAGAGGCTCGTCGTTCAGCGCACACCAGGTAAAATTCGGTATCACATTGCGGTACCGACCCGGCACTTCACCCGGACCGTAGGAATTAAAAAATCGACATCGTACGGTGCTGACGTACTGGTCGAAGTAGTTGCAATAGAACTCTCCAAGCGCCTTGGTAATCTGGTACGGCGTGTCCAGGTGGAGGCTGACGGGCATGTCTTCGCGGATCGGGGCATCAATTCCGTGTCCGGCGATCGAGCATCCGGCAGAGGCATAGACGACCCGGCGAACCTGGTTCTTCGCGGCCCATGACAGAACCGAAAGGGTTCCTTTGCCGTTGGTGTGCAAGTCGTCGAGAGGATAATCCACGCTGTTCTGGTTTGCGAAGAACGCAGCGAGATGGAAGACAAGCGCATCATCGGCATCGAGTTTGAACGAGTCTAAATCGCAAACATCCGACGGAATGAACGTCACGCGGGGGTCGCCGGGTAGAAGCCAATCGTACCCCGATGAAAGGTCGTCGACGACGATGACGCGATCCGCTCCCCGGTCCAGGAGTTTCCGGACCAGGCGGGAACCGATTGCACCGGCGCCGCCAGTTACGATGGCCGTACCTAAACGTGTGCTGTTCACAGTTTCGACTGAGCCTCCGCGGCGAATTGAGCACGCAGACTGCCAAAGGGTCTACTTCAGGCGGGTACACCTATTAGCGGCGGGTTGGACCGGCGTGCCCATCCGCGTGGGAGCAGGTACTGTCAAGGTTTCGTCGTAGAGGACGGTGATTTGGTCAATTTATTGAAACAGCCGCTAGGAGCCTGCGCGGCAGAAGGGATCGTAACGAGAAAGTGGAGAATCGAGGCCATATTTTCTCGATTTTGAGGCGAATAGTCGTTCTATTTAACGAAAAATCGGGGAAATATGGGCCGATTATACCGCTTTCGCAGTAGATCTCTTCTGCCGCGCAGGCTCCTAGGCCTTGGGATCGCCATGCGGCTTTCGGGGTTCGCCAAAGAGACCGGTCCGTGAATCGCCTGCGGTGGGCGGCGGGGAGCCCCGTGGTGATCGTTCCGTTTGGCAAGGGGATTGCTTCTCCCTATCCGATGAATCCGTTACGGCCTCGTGCCGACTCGCACCAATGGGTCCAGACGTGATGCCGAAGGTCAGCGTCATCATTCCCAATCAGAAGAACGCCCCGCTTGTGGCCGAAACCATCGAAAACCTCCTCCGGCAAACGATGAAGGAGTGGGAGCTCATGGTCGTGGACGATGTTTCCAATTCCGATTTATCCGAAATGGTCCACCGCTACGGCGATCGATACACCGACCGGACCATTTCACTGGTTATTGATTCCGACAAGCCCTCTGGAATCCCGGCTCTCGTCAACAGCGGCATCCGTCACATGGAGGGTAAGTACTTCGCGTGGTTGAACCCCGGTGAACTTCTAGTGCCTGAGAAGTTCGAAGTACAAGTGCGTTTCCTAGAGGAGAATCCACGGGTGGGGCTGGTTCATTCCGCCTGTATTACGATCGATCCGAATGGGGATGAGGACGGCGAATTTCACCCTCCCAATGGCGGGCCCAATGCCTTTCTCCTGTTGCTGGAGGGCGATTCGATCAATCCCAATACTGCCCTTGTCCGTCGCCGCATCCTTGACGAGGTCGGTCCGTTTATCGAAACCGACCGGACGTTTCCTGAACTATGGAGAGCGACCGCCTACCGCCACACGCTCCGGATCGCCCTGAGGTCTGAGATCGGCTGTATCGACCTTGTGCTCCAGCGATCGCGTTCCTGGAGCCTCGACATGAAATACAGCCGCCTTTCACTGTGGACGCCACTGGAACGAGGGTTCGTCGCCGACTGTTTCGAAGAAGAGGCGGTCACTCCGACTCCCGAGATAGTCGCCGCCCTGGGTCGTAGCGGTCTCATTGGAGTTTCTACCAGGGCGTTCCGCGCGCTCTCGGCTGCCGATCAGGCTCGCGCTCTGGAACTTGTGAACATCCCCGGGATCGATCGCACGTGGTTCGCCCGGCATTCCACCCGATGGTCGAGTCGGGCGTTCCCGACGCCCGTGCCACCGCTGAGAAAATACCGAAGGTGCCGGATAGTGCATTCGAACAGCACCTCTTGATCGAGATCGAGGACCTGGGAGAGGCTCTCGAGACGGATCGGCTGCTCGCCGCCCGCATGCTCCTCGACTGGGCTTCAAACGCCGCGAACTTCGCGGTGGGCGGGCGGATCGCGACGGAGACCGCCCAGGTCATTGCCAGCGCATCCGCGGCGGAAACGTACTATGAGCAGTTCCTGCCCAATCGAGGCGCCATCTTCTGTGGTGGTATGGCGGGATTCTACGACCGCGTCCTCAAACTCTTCGGATACGATTCGTTTACGATCAATTTCGGCGACTTGAGAAACGACCTGAACCACGTGGCTGTCAGCGTGCCTATTTGGGACGGCGCGACCTGGAAGCATTACGTCTTCGATCCCACGTTCAACACCACGTTCCATGATCGCGCCAGCGGGTGCCAGTTGGATTTCTTTGAGCTCGTCGATGCACCGGACGCGGGCGACCTGGACTGGATGGAGGCAATTTCCGGGAGTGTGCAGGGCAGAGACTGGGTATCGATCGGCTCTCTCAAGGAATCGTTTTTTGGCCTGAAGGAAGTCATGGGCGATCGCTATGTCTACGGGCGGAGCGATGGCCGACTCACGGACTATTTCGAGAGGTACAAACGCGAATTCGCGGCCAATGGATATGAGCCCGGTCTCCGCGGCCTGCTGCAGTTGATGCGTGCCCGGATGTTTGCACATGGCCCGTGTGAGTGTCGGACAGCGACAGATGATTTCGTCGTTAAGCTGCAGGCACGTAGCATCCCACTCGGCCCCCCTTAGACCGCTACGATCCGGCAGCCTGACACCTGCTGTCAAATATCGGAGGCCCGAGGGCTTCCCCTGTGACGTAAGTGATTGATACAAAGCAAGCAGGCGTGTGGACAGCCGCTTGCTGTTCTCTCATCACAGGAGCTGAAGGAATTTTATGGAACCAAGAGTCAGTGTCGTCGTTCCCAATTACAACAACGCGTGCTTCATCGGCGAAACAATCGAGAGCGTCATTCGCCAGACGTACACCGATTGGGAACTGATGGTTGTCGATGACGGGTCGACCGACGAGTCATGGGAGGTTGTCCAAGGATATATTGAGCGCCATCCGGATCGGAACATCTCGCTGGTGGTCCATCCACAGGGTCCGTCCGGGACCCCGACACCCATCAACATCGGCATCCGCCACATGCGCGGGGAGTACTTCGCGTGGCTGAGTTCTGACGACGCTTTCGAACCTGAAAAGATCGAGGCCCAGGTTCGGTTGCTTGACGAATGTCCGGAAGTGGGCCTGGTTCACTCCTCCTACATCGCAATCGATACGAAGGGTGACACGATCGGTGAATTCCATCCCCCGATCAATTTCGAGACCGATGTGTTCACGGCTCTGCTCGATGGAAACTTCATCAACGGCAACACGGTTCTGATCCGACGGGAGGTCCTCGAAGAAGTGGGCCCGTTCCTTGAAACCGATCCGGAGTTCCCGGAAATGTGGCGCGCAGCCGAGTACTACTACTGGCTCCAGATCGCGTTGCGGTATCCGATCGTATCCATCGATCGTTTGTTGCACCGTTCACGGCGTCACGGGGGCAACGAAGAATTCAATAGCGGTACGATGGGGCCTGCGCTGGAACGGATGTTCATCCGCAGGTGCTTCGAATCCGAGAAACTCTCCGTAACGCCGGAAATCGTCGCGGCAATTGGCGGGCGCGGTCTGATGAGCTTGTTCATCCGCGCGTACGGACGACTCAGCTTGCTGGACCAGGAACGGGCGATACAGCTTCTCGGGAGCATCGAAAGCGACCAGGAGCGGTGGGACTATGGACGACCCGAAGGAGTGCTGCGGCTGGACAACCCACGCGTACGTAGCGCCTTTCAAGCGGAAGACCCGGATCGAGCCCGAACGATGCTGGCGGCTCTGGCGGGACTGGAGCGCCCGGAAGCTCAGCCCTACCAGGTGGCGGCGGTAAAACGGCTGGCCTCAATGGATCGACAACCCTAGACATTCGCCGGGCAAAATATCACGCCGAGATAATCTCGATTCCCCTCCGAATCACTTCTTCAATCTTGTCTTCGTCCTTACCGAGCAAGTGCTCTTTTGCGGTGAGCTCGAGGAAACCGTTGAGACAGTCGCAATCGGTGCGGCGATATTTCAGGACCTGCGACAGATGCTTCAATGCCTCGGTCGAAACCTTCTGAGGTCGAACGCAATTGGCGAGCGTGCCGGAAACGTCGACATGATGTCCAAGCCCCTGATCGAGTGCCTCCCAAAGGGGCAGTATCTCGACGCCTTCGGTAAGGATACCGCCTTCGGTGGCGTTGATGAAACGAACCTCCGGCTGCTGTTTCATCCGGCGGACGAAGTAGTCGCGGTAGGCGATCATGTTTTCGGTGGTGAACGTGGAGTTTCCGAACAGATCGTCCGCTCGCGCCGTGCTCGATTTTTCGGCGTAGAACGTACTGGCATGATAAATCGTGTTGCTTGCGTAGTTGCGAAACCACGAATATGCGAAGTCCTGGCCCACGAAAAGGATCGGGTTGGCACCCATGCGACACGCCAGATCCAAAGCCGTTGTAGCTACCGACCCCCATGCTTCGAGGCTGCTTTTCCCGAACCCGAACTTCGAAAAAAGCGAATCGGGAAAAAGTCCCAGGCCAAAAATGAAACGCCGTGTCGCCGCACGAATGGCCGACGGATGGATCGCCTGTTCCGCGATCAGATACACCGACTCGGGCAGGGCCCCGGCAACATGTTGGGCGTTAAGCTCGCTCGGATCCTCCGTAATGACGGCGTGAGGCGTGATTCCCGCAGCCAACAATGGTCGCAGTGCGGTATCGACCGCCAGCATGAAGCATTGCGTTTCCCTCCCACGCAAGTGTCCCAAGTTGCGATCCAGCGACGGACCCGCGGAAACAAGCACCAGCGGAAAGTCCTGGAAGCGCCCGAACAAACGGCCTGCATCCGGATCGCCCTGGAACTCGAGATTGCTGATCACGTTGCGGAAGTACGTTTCACCGTTCTGGAAATGTGTCAGCAGGTTGGCCGCACGGTCTCGAAGCTGTGTCTTGAACTTGGTCTTCAGGGACTCGAGCAGAGTCCCGTGCCCCTGGACGGCTGCCGGCCACTCCACCCACAGAAACCGATCGGTTTCCTGCCAGGCGCCGAGGTTCCAGTCGTCGAAAAAACGACCGACTTGCTCGCCAACGACAAAACGAAAGCGTGGATCTTCGAATGTCGTGCGGTCCGGGGCTTCGACCTCGGAGAGTTTGAACAACTCCTCGTCGGGCTCGAACACGATCACGCGCGCGTCGGACCGGACTCGGGTGCGTAGAACGTCGGCCGCGTATCCCAGACCCCAGCCGAAATGAAGAACGACGTCGGCCTTTTCCAGGTTCACAGACCCATAGAAACGCTCCACTTCACGCAAAGGATTATACGCGCTGTGATATGGGACGCCATCGACCTCGACGGTCTGTGAGCCGGACCGGGTCGGTGCAAGTCGGAGTCGCTCGACAGCCATAAGGGCATTCTAATGCAATTGGAACGTCGTCCGCTCGGTGATCAAAATGTAAGTAAATGATTCCATGAATCCGCTAATATGGGAGCGGCCTAGGAACCGGTGGTGGAACTATCGAGGGTCGCAACAGGCTGCAGAGGGTGAGTCATGATCAAGGAAGAAGTCCTGGACAGCTTTGGAGGAAGAAACGTCCTGGTGACAGGTGGAACCGGCCTGATCGGGCGGGGTATCGTCCACACACTGTGCAAAGCCGGCGCACATGTTCGAATAGTCTCGCTTGATCGTATCGAAGTCGACCCTCGCGCCGAACACGTCCGCGGGGATCTCACCGACTTCGCCCTCTGCAGGGAGCTGACAAGGGATATGGACTTCGTCTTCCACGTCGCGGGAATCAAGGGTTCGATAGAGGTTACAAAGTCCAGGCCTGCAAGCTTCTTCGTGCCGCTTCTGATGTTCAACACGAACGTCCTGGAGGCCTGCCGCCTGAACCGTGTTCAGAAGGTGGTCTACACCAGTTCCATCGGTGCCTACTCGAGCGCCGAGGACTTCCGCGAGACCGAGAACCTCGAAGGCCCTCCCATGGACATGTTTCCCGGGTGGGCCAAGCGAATGGCCGAATTGCAGATCAATGCGTACCAGATCCAGTATGGGCTCGAAAACTTTGCGGTCGTGAGGCCATGTAACGTCTATGGCCCCGGAGACAATTTCGACCCGGCCAACGCGATGGTGATCCCGAGTCTCATGTCACGGATTTTCGGCAAGGAAGATCCTGTCGTCGTCTGGGGTGACGGTTCCGCGGTGCGCGACTTCGCCTTTAGCCAGGACGTCGCCGAAGGCGTGATCCTGGCGTTGTACCACGGCACCCGGGGAGGGTTCGTCAACCTTGGGAGTGGAAGCGGTTACTCGATTCGGGAACTGGTCGAAGCCCTGCACTCCTTCCTTGATTTCAACTACGTGTTCGACCGGGACAAGCCATCCGGCTTCAAACGGCGCGTCATGGACATCAGCCTCGCCCGGAAACTTATCGACTACAATCCGACCACCTTACTTAAAGACGGGCTCGAAGCCACATGGAATTGGTACATCGACAATCAGGACGAATACCTGCGGAAGCAAAACTATTTCAAAGACGGCGCAGCCTGAGGCAAACAAAGAATTCACGATGCAGGTCAGACAGACCAAACTCGATGGCGTGTCGTTGATCACGCTCGACGTGTCCGAAGACTTCAGGGGACAGTACGTCGAAACCTACAACGAGGCACTGTATCGGAAGAACGGCATCGACGTGAAGTTCGTGCAGGACGACATCTCCCGGTCATCCCGCCACGTCCTGCGAGGCATTCATGGAGACGCCGAAACCTGGAAACTGATCTCGTGTCTTCACGGAAGCTTTTATCTGATGGTCGTGAACAACGACCCCGGCTCGAACCAGTATCGCGAATGGGAAGGCCATACGCTTTCGGCGGGCAATCGTCACCAGATTCTCGTGCCTCCAAACTTCGGCAACGGGCACCTGGTCCTTACCGAAAGCGCGATATTTCATTACAAGCAGAACACTTACTACAATCCTCGCAGACAGTTCACGATCAAGTGGAACGATCCCGAATACGCCATGTGGTGGCCGATCCAGAATCCGATTCTTTCTCGCCGGGACGAGGCCGGTGGGTTCGTGGACTGAAGATGTCTTCGACCCCGTTCCAACGAATATGTCGGTTTCCGCAACTTGCCTCCCCGAGTTTCCAACATGTTTAGGAATAGGAGAATACTGGTCACAGGCGGCGCCGGTTTCGTCGGCGTCAATCTGATCCAGCGTTTGCTGGACCTTGGTGCGAACGTGACGGCGACGTTGCATCGCAAGGGGGCGGTGGTCGACGATCCGCGCATTCGCTACATTCAAGGAGACCTGACTCTCCAGGCAGACTGTGCCACCGTCGTCGATGGCGCCGACTACATATTCATGTGCGCGGCGAATACCTCCGGCGCCGCAGTAATGGAGACCACCCCCCTGGCCCACCTGACGCCGAATGTGCTGATGAACGTCTCGATGCTCGAAGCCGCGTATCAGGCCGGGGTGAAGAAGTTCCTTTTCGTGAGCAGCAATGCCGTTTATCCGGTGACCGACTATCCGGTCAAGGAAACGGACGTCACGAACGAGTTTTTCGAAAAGTACTTCGTCGTCGCGTGGATGAAGCGGTTCACCGAGATCGTCTGTGAAATGTATGCGACCAGGATCAAGGAACCGATGAAGGTTTGCGTGGTCCGGCCGGCCAACATTTACGGGGAGTTCGACGACTTCGAATGGGAAACCTCCCACGTGATTCCTGCGCTGATACGGAAGGTCGTCGAGCGCCACAGTCCTGTGGAAGTGTGGGGCGACGGGAAAGACCTCAAGGAGTTTATCTATGTCCAGGACTTCATCGACGGTATGCTCCTTGCGATGGAAAAGATCGACGGATTCGAGCCGATCAATATCGCCGCGGGCAACCCGACAACTGTGAAGGAAATCATACAGGCGCTGCTCGAAATCGACGGATACGACCAGGCCAGGGTCGAATTCGATACGTCCAAACCCACCATGATTCCGAAGCGGCTGATTGATCCTTCAAGAGCAGAAACCCTGCTCGGTTTCCGTCCGGCGACATCGATCGAAGAGGGGCTGAGAAAGACCGTGGCGTGGTACCGCGACACGATTGGACAACAAGCCCGACGGCCGCCAGCAGAACGTCAATGATCATTAGCAGGACACCGTTTCGTGTCTCCTTCTTCGGTGGGGGCACCGACTACCCGGCGTGGTACAGGGAGCACGGAGGATCGGTCCTCAGCGCCACGATCAATAAGTACTGCTACATCACGTGTCGCTATCTGCCGCCGTTTTTCGAATTCAAGTACAGGGTCCGATATTACCAGCGGGAAGAGGCCAACAGCATCGATCAGATTGCGCATCCCTCGGTGCGGGAATGTCTGCGATTCATGAAAATCGATAAAGGCGTGGATCTGGTTCATCATGCAGATTTGCCAGCCCAATCCGGTCTGGGGTCCAGTTCGACATTTACAGTCGGTCTGCTGCATGCGCTGTACGCACTGAATCACGAAATGCCGACGAAACGGGATCTCGCGCTCAATGCCATCCGTATCGAACAGGATCGAATGAAGGAAAGCGTGGGGTCTCAGGATCAGACGGCCGCGGCCTTCGGAGGCCTGAACAGGATCGAATTCGGCGGACCGCAGGAAGTGCTGGTCCAACCCATCATTCTGCCCCCGTCCCGACTCGAACGTTTCGAAGAGCACTTGATGTTGTTTTTTTACAGGGCTTTCGAGAACGGCCTCGGAGGTGGCGAAGGGGCAGATCGAACAGATACCAGCGAACCAGGACAAGTTGCACCAGATGATGCCGTTGGCGGGTCGGGCGATAGAAATCCTGTGCGATGTGGACTCACATATGGACGAGTTTGGACGACTGCTCCATCAGCAGTGGCTTCTCAAGCGGACGATGTCTTCGGAGGTTTCAACCGACCGCATCGACCAGATCTATGACCTCGGTTTGAAAGCGGGGGCTCTCGGTGGCAAGTTGCTTGGCGCCGGAGGTGGGGGATTCATGCTGTTCTTCGTCCGACCGGGACAGCAGGCAGCGGTCAAGGCGGCACTCAAGGACCTTCTGTACGTTCCGGCACGCTTCGATCATCTCGGGAGTCAGATCATCTATCATTCCCGTGATGACGAGTATTGATTCATGAAGACGCCCCGGGCCCTGATTACTGGAATGAGCGGCATGGTCGGTTCGCATCTCGCAGACCACCTGATCGAGGAGACGGACTGGGATCTGTACGGTATGTGCCGGTGGCGTAGTCCACTCGACAACGTCAGGCACCTTGTGGATCGGGCCAACCGTGGAGACCGTGTCCATTTTTCGACTGGCGATCTTCACGACTACATCTCCCTTCAGAACGTCATCGAAGAAGTCCGTCCAGACTTCGTTTTTCACCTCGCGGCCCAGAGCTATCCACAAACGAGTTTCACATCGCCTCTCGATACGTTCGACACCAATATCCAGGGCACCGAACGTCTGCTCGAGGCGCTCCGGCGGTGCGAGGGCATCGATCCCATGATTCACGTGTGCTCCTCGTCTGAAGTGTTTGGACGCGTCCCTAGAGAAAAGCTCCCGATCGACGAAGAGTGTACTTTTCATCCAGCTTCACCCTATGCGATTTCGAAGGTGGGTACCGATCTCCTCGGGCGATTCCATGCCGAAGCCTACGGGCAGAAAGTGCTGATCACCCGCATGTTCACACACACCGGGCCGCGACGGGGAGATGTGTTTGCGGAATCCACGTTCGCGAAACAGATCGCGATGATTGAGGCCGAATTGATACCGCCGGTGATCCGGGTCGGCAACCTGGATTCGTTGCGTACGTGGTCGGATGTCCGCGACGCCGTGCGGGCCTACTACATGCTGGTCACCGTCGATCCGATTCCGGGCGAGTACTACAACATTGGTGGGAAGTACTCTTGCTCGGTTGGAGATATGCTGAACCACCTGCTTACGATCTCCACATTCAAGGACATCCGGGTGGAAGTCGATCCGGCTCGCCTGCGCCCGATCGACGCGGACCTTCAGGTTCCGGATACCTCGAAGTTCAGGAGCCACACGGGTTGGGAACCCAAAATACCGTTTGAAACAACGATGAACGATCTTCTGGAGTACTGGCGCAAGCGCGTTCGGGCGGGAGAGGTTCCGCTGATGCGCTGAACGCGCTGAACGATTATGAAATATTCCCGAGTCGCCTATCCGCCCCATGCCCCCTGGGATCCTCGTTTGAAGGAACCCGCGTGTGCGGGGCTCGTGCCGGTCGAAACGCTTCATGAGAATCCGTGGTTTCGAGTACGCAATCGAGGCGGATACTACACCGTCGAGCATCGCCAATCGCACGTCATCGTTCTCCCGATCGTCAATCAGGATTCCGTCGTCATGGTTCGGGCGAAACGACCGGTAGTCGGAGACGATCCGCTGGAGCTACCTGCGGGGCAAATCGAAAACGGAGAAGCCCCCGAGCAAGGCGCCGGGCGCGAACTGGCTGAAGAGACGGGGATCGAAGTCGGGGACCTGACACGGTTCGTTCCAATGCCGCCACTGGCTCATTCTCCCGGTCGCACACCCCAACTTGTCTTCGTGTTCCGGATCGATCTCGACCAGCGGGAGTATGACGAACGAAAGAACCATGATGACGAGGTATCCGCCGTCGAGCGGTTCAGCTTCAGGGACGTGGTCCGGGCGATAGAGGACGGCTCGGTGTATGTGACTACTCCGGTAGCGGTCATTGGAAGGTACCTGATGTCCGAGTTGCTGCCCGGACTGGATCGGTCCGGATCTAATGAGGAGTTGTGAATGAACGAGTCGCGTGAACGGGAACGGGACGAGACCGCGAACCTGAATCGAGCACTCTACCGGAAGCTCTATCTGATCCGCGCGGCCGAGGAGTTGATACGCGATCAGTACATGGACGACATGATGAAGACCCCCATGCACATGTCGTCAGGGGAAGAGGCGATCGCGGCCGGCGTGTGCGAGGCACTCGCGCCATCCGACCAGGTTCTCGGTACGTACCGATCCCATGGCCTGTATCTGGCGAAGACGGGTGAAACCGATCGTTTCTTCGCCGAAATGTTCGGCAAATCAACGGGTATGGCGAAGGGAAAGGGCGGCTCGATGCATTTGACTGCCCCGAACGACGGTCTGGTCTGTACTTCGGCCGTCGTCGCGACGACCATTCCGGTTGCCTTGGGAGTCGCGTTCGCGAACAAGTGTCGGGGTGACGACCGGCTCGCTGTTGTGTTTTTCGGCGATGGAGCGATCGACGAGGGAGCGTTCTGGGAAAGCCTCAATTCCGCGTGCCTGATGAAGCTGCCCGTTCTCTTTGTCTGTGAGGACAATGGTTATGCGGTGCACAGCCCCGTCTCCTCCCGTCATGGATACGATTCGATCACCGGCATCGCGTCGAAATTCCAGTGTGACGTTTTCGAGGAACAATCCACCGACGCGGAAGTTATTCACAACCTGACGCGGCAGGCCGCTCGATCCGTCCGTGACAATGGACGACCTGCATTTCTCTACCTCCAGTACTATCGCCAGCTGGAGCATGTCGGTGTGAACGAAGACTTCGACCAGGGCTACCGATCTCGCGAAGAGTACGAGGCATGGGATAAGGTCGATCCGGTTCGACTTATGCGGACGAAGTTGCTCCGATGGTGGACCGAATCCGAGGTCGAAGAAATCGAGCGAACCATCGACCGGCAGATCACCGAGAGCGTGAAGAAGGCCAAGGAAGCGCCGTTCCCGTCGAGTGACGAACTGTACCGGGATCTGACCGCATGACACGGACACTTTCATACCGCGATGCCTTGAACGAAGCCTTGGCGGTTGAGATGCGTCGAGATCCCACCGTGTTCACCTACGGGATCGACGTCGCTGATCACAAGAGGATCTTCAACAGCACCCGGAACCTCGTGGAAGAATTCGGTCCGACCCGCTGCTTCAGCACACCGCTCGCCGAAGATGCGATGACGGGGTTCGGCCTGGGCGCTGCCATTAACGGCATGCGTCCGGTACATGTGCACATGCGGATGGATTTCTTGCTGCTCGGACTCAACCAGCTCGTCAACATGATCGCGACACATCGGTACGGCTCGGGTGGTCGCATGGGAGTACCCATGGTGATCCGCGCGATCATCGGCCGGGGATGGGGGCAGTCGTTTCAGCACAGCAAGTCGCTGCAATCCTGGTTTGCCCACATCCCGGGTCTCAAGGTTGTCATGCCGTCCACGCCGGCGGATGCCAAAGGGATGCTGATTGCGGCGATCCGTGATGACGGACCGGTCGTGTTCATCGAGCATCGGTGGCTCTACGACGCCGAGGGGGAAGTTCCCGAGGGCGACGAGGCATTGCCTCTCGAAGGGGCCAGCATCCTGCACCCCGGATCGGACGTCACGGTTGTTGCGACTTCATGGATGAACGTGGAGGCCGTTCATGCGGCAAAAATTCTCGCGAGGCGCGGAATCGGGGTTGAGGTCGTCGATTGCCGTTCGATCGCACCGTTTGACCACGGCTTAGTCATTCGTTCGGTCGAGAAGACGCGGCGCTGTGTCGTGGCCGACAATGACTGGCTCCATTGTGGCTTCAGCGCCGAGATCGCGGCTCAAGTATATGAGGGTTGCTTTGGCAGGCTCCGGGCTCCCATCGATCGTATTGGGTTCGCCGCGTCCCAATGCCCCTGCACGCGTCCCCTGGAGAACGAGTTCTACCCAAACGCTATCGACATCATACGGGCGATCGAATCCCAGCTGAGTCTTCCCGAAAGCGACCTGTCGAACGAGGATTTCTACAGCTACGAGAACAAGTTCAAGGGGCCGTTCTAGTGCTCCCCGGCACCGGCGATATCGTTCGGTCACAACGAAGAAGAAAGGCCATTGAAAGCTAAAGTCTCGCCACCCACCCTCTACTGGCAGGATCCGAATGGGCAGGACTGTTTTCATGCGTTGGACCAGGAACTGACGACTATGGGCCGGCAGGGATGCGACATCATGCTGTCCCATCCGTCCGTGTCCCGGCGGCATGCGAGCATCATTCGCGTGGATGGTCGATTTCAACTGATCGACGACGACAGCAAACACGGAACGATCGTCAACGGGGCGAACATCAAATCGCACTTTCTGGAGTTCGGGGACCGGATCGAACTCGGAAAAGAAAAGCTATCCATCCACTTCGGTGTCGGCGGGGGTTTCCGGCCCAAGGACTACACCGATGTCATTAAACGCTCGATCAGCGATATTCAGACGGCGTCAAGCGCATCCTCCATCCTCGAAAAGATCTCTTACATTCTCGATTTCAAGTACCGGTGGGAGCACTTGTTCACGCCCGATGTCGCTTTCGAACAAATCCTCGATTCCCTGCTGAAGATCAGCGGCGCCGAACGCGGGTTTATCCTCGTTCGGAAAGACCTCGACTTTGTTTACGCTTCGGGAATGGATTCGAATGGGCGAAGCATCAGGGAATCCGAGTTTCAAACCAGTCACACTGTTGTATCCCGCGTTGTCGAGAGCGGTAAGCCCCTTTTCATGACCGAAAAGCTGGACCAACAGCTGGCCGTCCAGCAAAGCATCGTGGAGATGGGAGTGAGAACCGTCGCCTGCATACCACTCCACGGGCTCCCGGCCGAAGCCGACGTTCCAGTCGTCCTGGGCATCCTCTATCTGGACAGCCACAAACAGATGCACTCCCTTTCTGGTCTCGATGAAAAGATCCTTGGGAGGTTGGCGATCGAGGCTGGAAATGTTCTCGAACGGGTGGAACTTGTGAAGAGCATTGAACAGCGCCAGTTGCTCGAACGGGAGCTGGCGCTCGCGGAGGAAACGCAAAAGGCACTGCTTCCACAAGAGATGCCACAGATCGAAGGTTTCCGAATCTCCGCCTACTCCAAACCGACACGCTACGTCGGAGGAGATTTTTACGACTTCATTCCTACAACGGGAGGAAGCTTTTACGCGCTCTTGGGAGACGTCTCCGGTAAAGGTGTGTCCGCTTCGCTGCTCAGTTCGATGGTCCTGGGATGTATGCGCTTGCAACTGCGCACCGGTTGTCCCCTCGCCGAGGCGACCGGGGCGCTCAACCAGTTGCTGTTGGACATGACACCGGACCGTTTCGTGACGCTGTTCCTCCTCCAACTCGATCGGCAGGGCTGTGGCCAGTTTATCAGCGCCGGTCACAACACGGCCTATGTCTATCTCAGCGCCTCGGCCGGGTTGGAGGAAGTCCCCTCCACCTGCATGCTTGTCGGCGCATTCGACTTCGCCACATTCCAGAGTGAACCGATTACGCTTCAGTCCGGTGATGTACTTCTGATCTATTCAGACGGTCTCTCCGACGCCGAGAATACGGAAGGTCAGCTGCTTGGGGAGGATGCCGTTCGCCAGGTCATGGAACGAAGCGGAGCAAATGGCGCTGAGAAGTTGAAATATGATCTTCTCGACCTGATCGAGCGCTTCACCGGTGGCCACGCGCAGAGCGATGACATCACGTTGGTAACTATCGAGTACGTTGATGCAAAGCTGTAGACGAAACCGGGATCAGTGAAAAAGAAGGTGGAACGGGGGCAAGTCAAACTTCTCGGAGTATCCCCCGCTCCACACTAAAAGGGAGATCACATGCTACATTAGCTCTAATCGGTCAGAAACTCAGGAACTTTAGTTTTTATAGGAATGGCAAGCACCGAAGGCCGCGCCAAGAGTACGATGCAGCCCATTTTGAACTAACTTGCTTAGCCATTCCGAAACGAAATGTATGAGATAGGTGATCCGCGGGGGTACGATCACACATGAAAAAGCTGGACCTGGTCATCCGAAACGGATCGGTCGTGACGGCCAACGAACGATTCGATTGCGATATTGGCATCTCGCAGGGGAAGATTCATACACTCGGGCACGATCTGGACGCCAAGGAGACCATCGACGCACAAGGTAAGCTCGTCCTGCCGGGTGGCATCGACAGCCACTGTCACATCGAGCAACTCTCTTCGTTCGGAATCGTCTGTGCCGACGACTTCTATTCCGGCACTGTTTCAGCGGCGTTTGGGGGAACCACAACGATCATTCCCTTTGCCGCCCAGCATCGAGGACAATCGTTGAAGCAAGTCGTGGCCGATTATCATGAGCGCGCCAGACCGAAGGCGGTTGTGGATTACGCCTTCCATATGATCATTTCGGATCCGACCGAGACCGTGATGGGCGAGGAACTTCCGGAGTTGATCGGACAGGGCTGCACGTCGTTCAAGGTCTACATGACGTACGACGCACTCCGGCTCGACGATTATCAAATGCTGGAAATCCTCTCGCTGGCTCGCCGGGAAGGCGCGCTGACGATGGTCCATGCGGAAAATCACGACATGATCCAGTGGCTCAGCAAGCGGCTTCTGGACGCCGGGCACCGGGCCCCGAAGTTCCACGCCGTCAGCCACGCCAAGCTGGCTGAGGGGGAAGCGACGGCACGCGCAATCAGCTTGGCGGAATTGATCGATACGCCGTTGCTCGTCGTGCACGTCTCGACGGAAGAACCCATGCGTGCGATTCACCGGGCGCAGGAACGCGGCCTGAAGATCTACGGCGAAACATGCCCGCAGTATCTCTTCCTCACCGCGGACGACCTGGACAAGGAGGGGATGCACGGGGCGATGTGCTGCTGCAGCCCACCGCCGCGTGACGCGTCGTCTCAGGAAGCCATGTGGCAGGGTCTGGCGGACGGTACGTTCCAGGTGTTTTCTTCCGACCACGCGCCATATCGCTTCGACGAAACGGGGAAACTCTCCCAGGGGCCCGACGCATCGTTCAAACAAATCGCCAACGGTGTGCCGGGCCTGGAGGTTCGCATGCCCCTGCTGTTTTCCGAAGGCGTCGGAGGGGGACGGCTCGACATCCATCGTTTTGTCGACCTGACCGCAACCCGGGCGGCCAGACTCTACGGCATCTACCCTCAGAAAGGGACGATCGCCGAAGGGTCCGACGCCGACCTGGCGATTTGGGATCCGGACAAAGAAGTCACGATCACGGCCGGGGACATGCACGACAATGTCGGCTATACACCGTATGAAGGGCGCCGGGTAAAGGGGGTACCGACAACCGTCATCAGCAGGGGACGGGTCGTTGTGAACGACGGTGAATTGAGGGTGGAACGCGGCAGTGGACGGTTCGTCGCCTGTGGACGTCCGGATTCAGCGAAACCACTCGGCCGCGATTCCGAGGCGCAGGAACTGGCCAAACGTTTCGGGGCTGAGGATGTCTTTTAGCCGGCGCGACTTTAGAGGACAGAGTGTCGGGGTGGCCGTCCCTGGCCACCCGCGGGAATGACGCAACTGACAATCGGGTCCCGTGGCGCCCTGGGAATGACGCAACTGACAATCGGTCCCGCGGCCTCCCGGGCTGCCGCTTGCGCAAATGGATACTCCGTTCCAAGCCCGCGGGCGCCCACGGAGGGACGCCCCGACACACTTTGGTCAACTTTTGGGCAGACCGGGACAGTGTGCAGACAATTATTTGAAGGAGAGAGATGTCGCGATATTTGAGAGTTGCAGCGGGACAGATGGGGCCGATTCAGAAGGCGGATAGCAGGGAGGCGGTCGTCGTGCGGCTGATCGCGATGCTTCGGGAAGCGCACGAGTGCGGGGCGAAGTTCGTCGTGTTTTCCGAACTGACGCTCACCACCTTCTTTCCCCGGTATTTCATCGAAGACCAGGTCGAGATCGATTCGTATTTCGAACGGAACATGCCGGGGGCGGCGACCCAACCCTTGTTTGACGAAGCCCGGCGACTGGGGATCGGCTTTCATCTCGGCTACGCGGAACTGGCTGAGGAAGAAGGTGAGACCCGGCGGTTCAACACGGCGATCCTGGTCGGTACCGACGGAAACATCATCGGCAAATATCGAAAGATTCACCTGCCGGGACACGCTGAATATTTGCCCGGCAAGCCATTCCAGCACCTGGAAAAACGCTACTTCGAGATCGGAGACCTGGGTTTTCGTGTTTGGCGGGCGTTTGACGGCATCATCGGCATGTGCATCTGTAACGACCGGCGGTGGCCCGAGACCTTCCGCGTCATGGGCCTGCAGGGGGTCGAAATGGTCGTCCTCGGATACAACACCCCCGACGCCAACATCTTCCATCCCCAACCGGTCCACCAGCGCATGTTCCACCACATGCTCTCTCTTCAGGCCGGGGCCTACCAGAACGGAACATGGGTGGTGGCGACGGCCAAGGCCGGTTCAGAAGACGGCCACGGCCTGATCGGCGGCACGGCCATCGTGTCACCAACCGGCGAAATCGTCGCCCAGGCCTTGAGCGAGGAAGACGAAGTCATCACCTACAACTGTGACCTGGATCTAGGCAAAGACATCAAAGAAAACATCTTCAACTTCGATATGCACCGCCGTATCGAACATTACGGTTTGATCACGTCGCAAACCGGAGTCATCCCTCCAGGTGAGTGAGGGGCTCGACGCAGAGGCGCAGAGACGCAAAGACGACTATCTGCTTTTTTCGCTTCGCAAAGAAGGGGATTCAACACGAAGACACGAAGGACACGAAGGGGATTTGTTTTCTTACTTTGCACCCTTCGTTGACTTCGTGTCTTCGTGTTGAAAAAGATGTCTGGCTTTTGAGGAATTGCCAGGGATAGGCCGCACCCTCTCTTTCCTGAAATATTTTCTCTGCGCCTTTGCGTCTCTGCGTCGATTCTTATTTGAGCTGGACCGCGCCTATCGCCAACGTGACGGCGGCCTGGGTGGGGTCTATGACAGGAAGCCCGGTGGCGGTTTCAAGACGCCTGCGGTAGCGGGCCATTCCCGCGCAGCCCATGATGAGGACATCGGCGCCGTCTTCCTCACGCAGTTGTTTTCCCACCGAAACCATTCGTTCCAGGACACGGGATTCGTTGGTCAGTTCGGTGACCCCGATGCCAATGGCCCGGTCGCCGGCCGATCGGGATTCCAGTCCCAGCGCACGAACATAGCGTTCGTGGCGGGGGAGGGATTGTTCGAGGATTGAGATGACGCCGAAACGGCTCCCTCGGGTGAGCGAAGTGAGCATCGCGGATTCCGCAATGCCGAGGACTGGCCTGGACGTGCTCTTCCGGGCTTCGCCTAATCCGGGATCACTGTAGCAGGCAATGATAAACGCGGCAGCGTCGGCTCTTGATCGAATGAGGTTGCAGGTTGGGGCGACGACCGAGGCCGCATCCTCATCCGACTGAATTCCGGGGGGACCTTCGGCCAGCGTCACGCACTGGACCGGCGGACCGCCATCCATGCGCAGGGGTTCTACCGCCTGATCGATTCCATCGGTCACGGCCTGGGTGGAGTTGGGATTGATGACGACTATGGGATTCATTGGGCTCGACCGAAGCCCAACCTAACATGTTCGCGCCCGGGGATGGCGAGATCTTTTCAAAGCCTGTCACCCTCCATTTCCGGGGACGACCCTGGAATACTCAGATCGCCTTCGACCGGTCCGTCCGGAGACGAGGCTTCTATCTGGAACGAGCAACAGGTTGCTTCGTCACCGTTCTCAAAGCGAATCGAGTATTCGTCCAGACCGGTCACACCGCCCGGATGGGGGTTGACTGCTTGAATAACACCCAACAGGGTGCAGTACTTTCTAATACCCACCGTTGTCGGTCGAACGCTGTCTCCTATCGTAAAACGGGGCACCGTCGACACCTCCTCCGAGCTGGAGACCGGGGACTCCTACCCAGAATTCGCGTCCTACACTTTCAACCCTAGCAAAGGGGCACATTAAGAACAATAGCTACAATTCCATCAATTCACGCATGCCTGGTATGAGGGGATGATCGTCGGCCGATCTCAGGTCGCACTGACCAACATCCGGCGTTCCATCCGACTCAGGAGCCGGACAAACGGCCACAACATCAGGAAATAGAGGACAGCGGCAAGGATGAGAGGGGTGGGATTGAAAGTGATTCCCTGCGCCACCCGTGCCATCCGTAACAGCTCAGGTAGCGCCACGACACTGGCGAGCGAGGTAAGTTTCACCACCTCCAGGGTGTTACTGACCAGATCAGGAAGAACGGTCCGGACGGCTTGGGGCAACACGACGTGGACCATGGTCCCGAAGCGGGTCAGTCCGGTAGAGCGCGCCGCTTCCCACTGACCGGTCGGAATGCTTTCGATCCCGGCCCGCAGGATCTCGCCATAGTAGCTCGACGTGTTGAGCATGAACGCCAACACGACCGCTGACAGCGGAGACAGGTCGATACCCAGGGACGGCAAACCGTAATACACGAATATCAATAGAACGAGCGGCGGGAACGCCCGGAACAGATCCACGTAAACGATCAGGATCACGTTGAGCCAACGGTGGCCCAGATTGTGAAGGATGGCCAGAACCAGACCACTCAAGATTCCCAGGGGAATGACCAGGGCGCACAGTCGAACCGTCATCCAGAAGCCCCGGACCAGATACGGAACACTGGTCCGCATCACTTCGGGATTCAGAAAGCTGTCAATCAACTGTTCCATCGTCCGTCCTTCAGTGCCTCCAGGCGAAACGTGATTCGACCCACCGGCTCATCACCACGAGCGGAATGAAGATCACCAGATATGCGATGGCAGCCAGCGTCAGGGGCGAGGGGTTCGCCGCCTGGGCCTGGGCGCTCGATGCCTGATTCAGTATCTCCGGCACCGCGATGACAGACGCCAGGGCCGTGCTCTTGCCGATCGCGATCGCACGGTTAGTCAAAGGCGGCAAAGCCAGGCGCATGGCCTGTGGAAGGACGACGAACTGCAGCGTCCCGAGAAAGGTGAATCCCGTTGAACGAGCCGCTTCCCACTGCCCCCGGTCGACCGACAGAATGCTCGCCCAGAAAATCTCCTCGCAGAATGCGGCCAGGACGAGGCTCAAGCTGAGCCAGGCGGAGACGAATCCGGATAACTGGACATCGACATAGGGCAAGGCAAAGAAAACAACGATGAGGATCACCAGGGGCGGTATCGCTCGAAAAGCATCGACAAACAGAACAATGAAGAGGTTCACAGCCCGGTACTGCAGGGCGCGAATCGTAGCCAGGACCAATCCCAGTATCATCCCGGTCAGGATGATCAGGACCGAAAGCGCCAACGTGACCCACAGGCCGCTGATAATCGATGGCAGAACCCTCGCCATCACTTCGATGTTGAAGAAGTTCTCGATCATGTTCCGGTCGAGAGAATCCGTTTCAGGAATTCCCGCGTGCGGGCATGCTCGGGTGAGCCGAACATCCGCTCGGGTGTCCCCTGCTCGACAATCTCCCCTTCGTTGATGAACACCACCCGGTCGGCCGCTTCACGCGCAAACTGCATCTCGTGGCTGACGACCACCATCGTCATGCCCGATTCCCGCAATTCCCGGATCACTTTCAACACGCCCCCGACCAGTTCCGGGTCCAATGCGCTCGTGGGCTCGTCCATCAGGAGTATCTGAGGTTCGAGCGCGAGAGCACGCGCGATAGCGACCCGCTGCTGTTGTCCTCCGGAGAGCTCGCCGGGATAGGCGTCCATCTTTTCGAGCAACCCGACCCGGTCCAGCGCCGCCCTTCCCCTCTCCTCTGACTCGCTCTTCGGTCGACCCACCGCTTTCCGCAAGGCGAGCGTCACGTTTCCCAGAGCCGACAGATGGGGATACAGGTTGAAGGACTGAAAGACCATGCCGATATGCTGCCGCATCTGGTTGATATCCACACCCGAGGCGGTGATATCGGCGCCGTTGAAGTGGATCGATCCGCCCGTGGGCTCTTCCAGACGGTTACAGCAACGAAGGAGCGTGCTTTTCCCCGACCCAGAGGGGCCAATGATAAAGACCAGTTCCTCGCGAGCAACCACGAGATCGATGCCCTTCAACACTTCGGCTCTACCGAAGGACTTTCGAAGTCCATCGATCTTGAGAATCGGCTGTCCCATAACCTGTGGATCAGTTGCAGGCGGCGGGATGGGGGGTCGGGTCGTAGCCTTCCATACCGGGCTCACCGTACCCTTCCAGCGGTGTGATTACCGCGGCGCCTTCGACGGGCGTGTCGCCAAACCACTGCTCATGAAGCCGGGCCATCGTCCCGTCGATCTTCATACACTCCATGATCTCTTCGACGCGGTTCCGGTATTCGACGTCGTCCTGACGAAACGGTGCTGAGAACTTGCTGCCGCTCTTGATCGTGTACGTTGTCCTTACGAGAGAACTCTGATTGGCAGCCCACTTGGCCACGGTCTCCCCCGCCAGGTTGGCAAAAGCGCGCCCCGTGACGACGGCCTGAACGGCATCCGCGTTTTTCCCGTACCGTTGAACTTCCAGGTCGTATTCTTCCTGGTTCTCCGTCACCCACAAGTCGTATGCGGAACCGTTGTTCACGGCAATCGCCTGACCGCGAATGTCTTCGAGCGTTTCGATTTCCGGAGCGGCATCCTTGATCAGGAACGTGTAGTCGGTGTCGAGGTACCCCTCGACGAACAACACCTCTTGCGAGCGTTCGTACGTCATCGTTGTCGGGGCGATGATGAACTCGAACCTGTTGGCATTGAGGCCCGCGAACATCCCCGACCATTCCTGATCGACGATCTCATAACCCGGGCGGCCCAGCCTCTTCGCAATCTCGTCCGCAAGATCGATGTTGAAGCCTTCGGCCGTTCCGTCGGGCCGAGCCATCGCGTGCGGAGCAAACCCGACGTCGGCTGAAACCAGCAGCGGACCCTCCGGGGTGCCGGCGGGAGCCGTTGGAGCGGCGCTCGGCTCCACAGCCGCGGGATCTTCGGTGGAACCACAACCGGCCACAAAGAAAGTAGCCAGAAAAACTGTCAACAACAAGGTACGGGGTCTCTTCATAATCTGATCTCAGGTTCGAAAGGAAAAGTCTACCGGGCCGTTGGGTAGGAAGCAAGTCTGCATCAGTTCCATCAGCCATTTCGGAAGTCAGGGAGGACGGAGTGTCTGGAAGGGGCTCTGGAAGGGAAAAGGTCGAGGAGGGAGAGGAATTTGAAGTGAGGGGTATTTTCGAGAGACAGGTATCCGTAGCGGGTCCAGCCCGGTGATTGGGGTCAGGCAGGCGCGTGGAGACCAGGGAAACGAGTCAGTTCAGCTGGAGTCGGCTGGGGTTGGGGCAGACAGAGCGAGGCGAAGCAAACGAAGAAGCTCGATGGAGGTATGCGGGCGATGGCGCCCGCGATGCAAATGACGCAATCGATACAGACGTTCGATCGTGAGAGCCAGGCTTATGAGGAGCCAGTGGAGAAGCAAGCTGTTGGCGTGGTGATGGGGGATATGGGCCATCCCATAACGGTTCTTGGCATCGTTGAAACCTTGGTTTTCGACTTCCCAACGACTCTTGGCCATGCGAAATAAAGTGGGCGCTCCCACTTGGTTCATCGAGAAATTGGTCAGCCAGTAGGCTTCGACCACCGATCCATCGGGTTTCTCTTGCCGGTAGCGGATCACGCGCACGGTCGGCCAGTTCAATTGGCCCCAGGGATCGAAGTCGTCTGCATCCCAGATTTCCACCCGATCGGCTCCATCCTTGAAAACCCGGGACGGCGGCTGACAAGCAAACCGGCTTTTGGCGGCGTTGAACAAGCTCGGAAGATTGGCTTTGAGACGGACGATGGTCTTCAATCCCAACTCGTCGGCCAAGTGCAGGAACGGAGCCGACGCATAGCCCCCATCGACAACAACATAATCGGCAAAACGCGGCCCCAACTGCCCCACCACCCGACGAAGCAGTCGTTGCCCCCCCGACCATTCGCTATCCCCACTACCGTAGGGTTCCACATCGACCGGTAAAGTGAACCCGGTGCCCACGATGGTGGCCATCACGACGTGGTGTAAGTAGGTGGTCACCTCCCCCTCGGCGTTGCGATGGGGTCGACACCACTGACACCCGGCCTCACCGACACGCCCCACGGTTGTCCCGTCCAGCGCCAGGCCGATGAATCGGCAATCGTCGAACGCTTTATTGCGCTTGGCCTGCTTGATGGCTGTGGTCAACGCGCCGCGCGTGAATTCCGGATTCAGCTTCTCGGTAAAATAGCCCAGCGTGTCGTCGCTAAAGCGGCGTCCGATTCCCAAGGCCCGACACGCCGAGGATCGTGCGAGCGACTCGATGGCCAGGAAGCTCGATTCCCGCAGCAGATACCCGATCACCAGAGACCAGATCAGATGCCCACTTCCGATCTGCGGTCGCACCCGCCCATCTCCGGGGTGATTCAAATACCCCTTCAGCCGCAAACACTTTCGCGCGTACCGTCGTATCCCTCGTGCCGACGGACCTTTCACCGGCGCTTCCGCTTCTCACGTTGTTGCTGGCGCTCCAGCACCAACAACTTCGCGTTCGCTGTCAGCACCTCCCGGATCGCATCCTGAAACTCCCGTCCCGCTCCGACACGCTTTTGAATCTCCTCAACCATGGCAGCTGGAACGTGTTCGACATGCTTCTTCCCGTCCATCATGAATGTCCAGGACCAGGATGGGTGCCCTTCACCCGACACACACCGGCACGTCGGCTTACCGCACCGGGTGTAACTAATCGACACCGAGCCAGGCAGCAAACCGTCGGGTATCTCATGGCGCTCGATCAGGCTGTACTTCCGCCGTCGCAGTCGCGACGCAACCGCTCCCTTTACCTGATTCAACTCAAGCCATATCTTTTTCTTCTTCATCTGACGGTATATATACCACAAGATACCGCCGACACCATATCGATTTCAACAATGCGAAAATAGAACTTCCTTAACAATGGGTTTGAATTCGACTCAAATGCCCGCTGGCCGGGCCTCATTCAACTTCGACCGAGCTGCTCTTCCGAAATGGCTGTGGGAGATCCTGAAAGAGGATCCCTTCGCGTTTATCGAAGGAATGGACCGAGCCGAGGGCGGGAGCGGCGAGAAGAATTCTTCTACCGAGAAACCGAAGGTTCGGGCGGCCGGAGTCTGAATCCAGGGAAGGGTTTCGCCGGGGTGCTCCAGCGAGAACAGGAACGGGCGACGAGCGGGAGGGTTGGACCGATGAAGGATCAGATCATCACTGGCCGGAAGGAAGAAACCGACGAGCAACCGTTGGGAAGCATTGCCTTGTCCCTGTCCGGCGGGGGCAGCCGGGCCGCCGGCTTCCATATGGGGACCCTCGCTTACCTGGACCGCGTCAACTTGCTGAAGGATGTTTCGATCCTTTCGTCGGTATCCGGTGGCAGTCACGTTGCGGCCAAGTACGCGCTCACCTTGAAGACCGCACCCGCAGACGAACCGCTTCACGACACGTTTCGTCGATTTTATAAGGAGTACTTCGGGTTTCTGATGCATGCGGATCTGGTGCGCCGGGTCCTCCGGAAGCTCGGGGCCAAGCCTGAGCGTGACTCACCATCCGGGAAATTCCGGCGCCGGAATGCGGTGCTGGCGCTGGCCGACATTTACGACGAGTCGGAGGACTTCCTGAACGGAGCGCGTTTCAATGTCTTCTGGGGCCCCCGTGAGATCCACATCAAGGATCTCATTCTCAACGCGACGGAGTTCAAGACGGGACTGGACTTTCGATTTCACAGGAGCACAAGCCGCCGCAGGAGTGGCAACCGCTTTGTCCCGCTTCCGGAAAGCTGGGCACGAAAGGCGCGACTGGCCGATATCGTCGCCGCTTCCTCCTGTATTCCCATCGGACTCGAACCGATGTTCTTTCCGCAGGACTTTCGCTGGCCGGAGGATGAACCGAAGTTACGCCGTGAAATCGAGGGGTACATCACCTACCACTGCGGCAGCGACACGCATGGCAACAAGGTGGATTCCGTGTCCCTGATGGACGGGGGAGTCTACGACAACCAGGGCACGGACTCGGTGGCGATCGCCCTCGCGATGGAGTCGCACGCGGATCTGGTACGGGCCGACATGGTGGCCGCACGCTTCATCCGCAGGTACGACGAAATACCGATGGTGGGCTCGCTCGGCCTCCTCATCATATCGGACACTCCGGTCCTGAACGATAACATCTATCCGGCGCCGGACCCGGACAATGACGTTCGGGACCCGGCCCGTCGTCGCTTGTCGCTCAGTCATCTGAACTTGATCGCGACGACACTGGCGACTCTTGCCGTGATGATGATTTTTGTGAACGGCTTGGACTTCGTGGAGCATGTAACGACGCTGGTGTCCCTCGCGCCCACACTTCCTGAGGCGTTCAATCGGAGTGTCTCGGCAGGCTTTCTGGATCTCCTCGGCGACGCCATCAGGCTGATGTGGGACTTTACGGGAGAGGCTATGCCCGTCCTCGTCGGTTCGTTCTTGCTCATTGCGATTGCGCGAATTCGAAGCAAGGTCAACGCATTCCTGCTGCAATTGCCGGAATCCGACCTGGTCGAGAAAGCGAAACTTGACGAGAGGCTCAAGCACGGAGGTCTGGGCTGGTTGTCCCGCCGCCGTGTCGTGGCCCGGAGGTGGAAGCAACTTCGGGGTTTGAAGGTGGGGGACCTGATGGAAATGATGAGCCTGCGCCTGTCCTCCACCTGGGCGATGACCAGCACCATCTTCCTGAACCGAATCCGTTCGATGGGGTACTCGCTGCTGGAAAATCGTAACGACCTCAAGGATCGCATGCTCAAGAACGAGATCTTTGCCATCGTGGAGCAGGAGAACCAGGCTTCCACACATGAGCCATCGGCCCAGATGCTGGCGGTGGCCCAGCGGGCCTCCACCATGGAAACGCAGCTCTGGTACGACGACGACGACCAGTTGAAGGATCTGGTCGCCTGCGGGCAGTTCACCATCTGCTACAACCTCCTCGAGCACATGGACAGGCTGCGCGTGGTAAGGGACGACGCTAACCTATGGGCGACTCTCTACAGGAAGGTAAGCGATGACTGGGAGATCCTGAAAGAGGATCCCTTCGCATTGATCGACGAGTTGGAACGACACGAGGTCGGGGGCGGCAACAAGGACACTCCTACTGACAAGCTGAAGGTTCGGGCAGCCAAAGCCTAGGGGGGAGACTCGTGAACGATGAAGTCATCGCCGGCCAAATGCTGGAAACCGACGAGCACCCGTTGGGGACCATTGCGTTGTCCCTGTCCGGCGGCGGAGGTCGTGCCGCCGGATTCCACATGGGTACTCTCGCCTATCTGGATCGCGTCGACTTGCTGAAGGACGTTTCGATCCTATCGTCGGTGTCCGGTGGAAGCCACGTTGCGGCCAAATACGCGCTCACGCTGAAGACGGCGCCAGAGGAAGAAAGCCTCCACGACACCTTTCGTCGTTTCTACGAGGAGTACTTCGGGTTCCTGATGCGTGCGAACCTGGTGCCGCGGGTCTTCAAGAAACTAAGCGCACGGTCCAAACCCGATGCAACCCGGAAATCCGGGCGCCAGAACGCGGTGCTGGCGCTGGCGGACATCTACGACGAGTCGAAAGACTTCCTGAACGGCGCGCGATTCGATGTCTTCTGGGGGCCTCGTGAGATCCACATTAAGGAGCTCATCATCAACACGACAGAGTTCAAGACGGGAGTGGCCTTCCGTTTTCATAAGGGGGCATTCAGCCGCAGGAGTGGCAACCGCTTTGTACCGCTTCCGGAGGACTACGCGCGCAAGGCGCGCCTCGCCGACATCGTCGCCGCGTCCTCCTGTATTCCGGTCGGACTCGATCCCATGTTTTTCCCGCAGGACTTTCGCTGGCCGGAAGATGAACCGAAGCTGTGCGGTGAGATCGAAGGCTACATCGCCTACCATTGCGGCAGCGACACGCATGGCAACAGGGTGGAGTCTGTGTCCCTGATGGACGGAGGCGTGTACGACAACCAGGGGACGGACTCGGTGGCGATCGCGCTCGCGCCGGATTCGAGCCAGGATCTGGAAAGGGCGGATATGATCGCCGCCCGATTCGTTCGCAAATACGACGAAATACCGATCACAGCTTCGCTCGGCCTCCTGATCATATCGGACACTCCGATCCTGAACGACAATGTCTATCCAGCGCCGGATCCGGCCCACGCCGCACCGAAGGGTCGACTGACGCTCGGCCATCTGAACCGCATGATGCTCACCTTGACGGTTCTCGCTTTGCTGATGGTTCTCCTGAACGTCGTTGATTTTGTCTCGAATATGGGCGAAATGGGGCAGATCATTTCCCAGGTGGCTGCGGAGGCCGATAGGAGCGTGTGGGAGACCGTACAGTTCTTCTGGAGAGAAATCACATCAGGCCAAGCCCTGAACTTCCTCGCCTCGGGTATGCCCATCATCGTCGGTCTGTTGATGCTCGGTATCTTTTCGCGGGTCCGATCCAGGGTGCGGGCGGTCCTGTTGAAGCTACCCGAATCCGATGCGGGTGAGGGAGCCAAGCCTCGAAAGGCGAAACCCAAGCCGGGAACTCTCGGCTGGTTTGCGCGCCGCCTTGGCGCGTGGAACAGATGGAAGAGCGTAAGGGGCTTAAAGGTCAGCATGCTGATGGAAATGATGGGCCTGCGCATGACCTCGACCTGGGCGTTGACCAGCACCATATTCCTGGACCGAATCCGTTCGCTCGGGTACTCGCTGCTCCACAATCGTGACGACGTCAAGAATCGGGTCATCAAGAACGAGATCTATTGCGTCGTGGAGCAGGAAAACAAAGCTTCCAGACATGCGCCGTCGGCCCAGATGCTGGCCGTGGCTCAACGTGCCTCCACAATGGAAACGCAACTCTGGTACGACGATGACGCCCAGTTGAACGACCTGGTCGCCTGCGGCCAGTTCACTATTTGCTACAACCTCCTCGAGCATATCGATAAGCTGCGCGCAGCCAGCGGGGACGACGGCCTGAAGGCCGCTCTCTACGCGGAACTGGAAAACGACTGGAAAATGCTGAGAAAGAATCCGTTCAGGTTCATCGAAGAATTGGACACTAAGGACAGCGGGAAGAAGACATCCGATTCAAGTCCCGACGTCCGGTCGCGATCCGCTTCCGCCTGAATGAGATGTTCGCTCAGGCGAACCGGCGACCTCCAACCAGACGCGCGGGCAGCATGATGAGGCTTCGAAAGAACTCCAGCGCACCCGTGACGACGATTCCAACCAGCCGAAAGGGCAGCAGAATGAGCCAGACGAACGGATAGAGGACCAGCGCCAGCAGGGCGAGCGGCCAGGACAGGACAAGCAGGACGCACCACAACAAGAACTTCATATCTAGTCAGCCTCCTCCATAGGATACGCCTTCGAAGCCTGAAAAGTTCCGGTCCGGAGAGTATTTCGCGTTCCGGCTGCTACACTTCCATGTCTCATGAAAGTCCAAAGTTGTATGGCGCTGACATGTACACGGGTCGCCACCATGCTCATAGCGGCGATTTCGCTCATAGCGGCGATTTCGTTCATTCCAGTCGGAGCGGTGGCTCAGGTCACGGCGGTCGAACTACAACCGGTGCTCGACGGACTCTCCGCGCCTGTATTCCTCACTCACGCCAACGACGCTACAAACCGTCTGTTCATCGTCGAACAGCCGGGACGTATTCAGACTCTCTCCTCGGGGGAGACCTCGCCTACCCTTTTCCTGGACATCACGAGCCGTGTGCGGTTCGGAGGTGAGCGCGGTCTGCTGGGCCTGGCTTTTCACCCGAATTTTGAATCCAATGGGCGCTTTTTCGTGAACTACACGAGAGACCCCGACGGTGCGACAGTCATCGCCCAATACCGCGTGTCGGCGACGAGTCCCAATGTGGCGGGAGCCGAAGAGACCGTCCTGTTGATGGTGGATCAGCCGTTCGGGAACCACAACGGCGGGATGATCGCGTTCGGTCCGGATGGCTTCCTCTATATTGGGATGGGAGACGGGGGGTCCGCAAACGACCCGGGCAACCGTGCTCAGGACATGAATGAGCTTCTCGGAAAGATCCTCCGAATCGATGTCGATCGCCCGGCCAGTGAGACCATCCCTTACTCCATTCCGGAATCGAACCCGTTCGTTGGCGCCTCGGCGGCGCGCGGCGAGATCTATTCCGTAGGCTTGAGAAATCCCTGGCGATTCTCGTTCGATCGATCCACGGGTGCGTTGTATGCCGGCGATGTCGGCCAGAACTCGGTCGAAGAGATCGACGTTATCATCTCGGGTGGGAACTTCGGATGGAGGGTATTTGAAGGTGCCCGCTGTACGGGCCTGGGTCCCGCTGCCTGCGTGGAATCTAATTTCGTGGGCCCAGTTGCGGAGTACTCCAACACCGGCCAGGCGGGTCGTTGCTCGGTAACCGGAGGGTACGTCTACCGGGGAATAAGGGGAAGTCTTCCTGAAGGAGCCTATGTCTACGGAGACTTCTGTTCCGGTGAGATTTTCATGTTTCGTGACGGAGCCGTGTCGGTTCTCTTGGACACGACGCTCGGTCTGGCCTCGTTCGGAGAGGACGAGAGTGGCGAGATCTATGTCGTCGACATCGGAGGCGCTATCCACCGCATACTCAACCCGGATGCGTCGACGTTGAGCTTTGATATCGGAGATCGGGGAAGCGTTTCGTCTGTGACACCAGGTACCGGTGACGGTTTGCAGGTCGGGTATGGCCGGCTCCGGGCGGATGGTGTGGGGATCGTGCCGGCAGGCGTGGCCATCTTTTCATTTAAGCCGAACGGTGTTGTCGTGTCCGAGGCCGGGGTTCAAGCCACAGTCCCGACATTGTCCGGCCGCTTCTACGCGGAGGTCGGTGGTGCGGTCAACACCGGGGTCGCCATCGCCAACCCGAATGTCCAGGACGCGACGGTATCTTTCTTCTTTACCGGATCCGACGGCACGAATTTCGGAAATGGCACCCTGAGTGTTCCGGCGAACGGCCAGATCGCCAGATTCCTTGACGAGCCGCCGTTTGACGTCGAACCCGACCGCGCAACGAGTTTCACGTTCATCTCATCGCTTCGGGTCGGCGTTGTGGCGTTGCGAGGCGTTACCAATGAGCGGTCCGAGTTTCTCGTCACCACGCTGCCGGTTTCTGCGCTCTCCTCTCCGGTCGGTCAAACGTTGGTGATGCCGCATTTCGCCGATGGGGGTGGATGGGCCACCCAGATCATTCTCGTGAATCCAACGGATGAAACACTCACGGGGAGCCTTACGTTTTTCGGGCAGGGGACCGCTTCCACTCCGGCAGAAGAGGTGAGTCTGTCCGTCGGCGGACAGACTGGCGGTACGTTTCCATTTGCCATCAACCCGCGGAGCACCCAACGGTTTCGAACGTCCGGTGACGGAGGCATGATCCTGACAGGTTCGGTCACCGTCGCAGCCGACGCAGGGAGTCCGACGCCGTCGGGTTTTGGCATCTTTTCGTTTCGCCAGAATGGAATCACCGTCTCGGAAGCCAGTGTGCCTGCTTCCGGGCAGGCATCCATTCTTCGCGTCTGGGTGGAAGGGACTGGCGATTTTGGCGCGGGGGAACCGGGTTCGATTCAGTCCGGAATGGCTCTCCGGAATCGCGAGGGCGTTCCATCTACCGTAGAACTCGAGTTGCTGGATGCAAACGGCAATCCAACTGGCTTTTCTGGTAGCGTCACATTGGCCGGCAACGGCCAGGTGTCGGCTTTCGTGAATCAGTTCGAGGGTTTCCGGGCCCTTCCGTTTCCTTTTCGAGGGATTCTACGGATCACGGGATCGACCGCATTATCCGTCGTCGGATTGCGTGGGCGTTACAACGAGCGTGGAGAGTTTCTGATCACGACGATCCTGCCTGTCGATGAAAACAGCGCGGCAAGCACGGCCGAACGCATTTTCCCCCATTTCGCCGACGGCATGGACTATACGACCCAGTTTATTCTCTTCAGCGGGTCGGCTGGAGCGATGGGCCGAGGTGCGCTGACTTTATTTTCACAATCCGGCGAGTCGGCGGGAGTGAACCTGCCATGACACTGGACCGATTCCATTCAAGCAACGTATGTACATAGAACTGGACCTCGAAACCCGAAAGCCATCCATCTTCTACAGGGAATTTGGCGAAGGCCCCCCGATGATCTTCCTGCATGGAGGGTGGGGCTATGAGATGTACCCGTTCGACAACCAGATCAGGGAGTTTCATCACAACTTCCGCATACTCATACCGGATCGTTCCGGATACGGCCGGTCGTCCAGGGGGGCGGCCTTCCCGAGAGGCTTTCATCAACGGGCCGCAAGCGAGACGGTCGCCTTTCTGGATGCCCTTGGGATCGAACGGTCGGTGTTGTGGGGACACAGCGACGGAGCGGTTACGGCCGCCCTGGCGGGGATCGAGTCGCCGGATCGCGTCAGCGGCATCGTCATGGAAGCTGCTCATTACGACCGTCAGAAGCCCCGGTCCAAGGGCTTCTTTGAGACGGCAGCCACGAATCCGGACAAATTCGGAGAGAAGGCCGTCTCGATCCTGGCTCAGGAACACGGTGAAGACTACTGGCGGAAGCTACTGGAAAACCATGGGCAGGCGTGGCTCGACATCCACTACGGTTCGAAGGACCCGGCCGAGGACCTCTACGGCGGACGATTGTCAGAGCTTTCAGTTCCGACGATCCTGATTCACGGCTCCGAGGATCCACGGACGGAGCCCGGTGAACTCGATGCCATCCGGGCACTTCTGCCCCAGGTGACCATTCATGTGATCGAGGGTGGAGGGCACAGCCCGCACAGCGAGCATCGAGCGCATGAGGAATCGAATCGCATCGTGGATGGGTTCCTGGCCGAACTGTAGGGAGAATCGGGGTGAATCTTCCTGCAGCTAATCGATCGCTACGACTCCATCCTCGGTGACCCGAGCGGGCCGGCCTGAGCGAAGTTTTCCGAAGTCTTCAACCGAGAGCTGCACCAGCGGGATGGCCTCTCCATACATCTCATCGGAGACGATGGAAGCCAGGGCGAAGAACGAATCCGGTTCGGTCGACAGGATCGCCGCCGGCGCCGTACCGGCCTTTACCGCTTCGAGTAGAACGGCCGTTGTGCTGCTCGACCCACGAGTGAATGGAAGGGCAAGGATTCGCCCTCCTGCTCGCTCTCCTGCGAGCGGATGTCTCTGGTCGATGATCGTTCCGGTCTTGTAATCGTATCCGCCCCAGAAGCTGAGCGGCTCGTCGGAAACCAGCAACGGTCCCGTGGCTTTTCCGGCGATGAGCGGGGTCCCCCTGATCTCTATTCCCATGACGATCCGTCCCTTACAACGTGGCCGGAGACCGCGGATTGAACGCAATCGGCCAGGCTGCCGAAGGTAATTTCGGCGTCGAGCAAGCCGGGAGCGTAGTAGGCGTACTTGGCGGAGTTCGTCATTAAGATTTTTATTTCAGGTGGAAGCATCGGTGAAGCGAGGATGCACGTGTCGACGGTCACCTGACCTCCGAAATCTTCCAGCGGATCGAGGTGTCCGGCCGCACGTGCCAACTCCACCATGGTCCGGCTCGATGTCACGAGAAATTGTACGTCGGCGTTACGGCGTTTTCCGGCGACGAGAGGAGACAGTTGTTTGAACTCCGCGAGAGAAAAATGGGGGCTGCCCAGGATGACCATGTCGAGAGCCTCGCCGGTTGCCGTCGTCAGTTCCCGACGTGCCTCGCGCAAGTCGTCCAGGGTAATCGATTCGATCTGCCGTGGTCCCTCTCCGCCGAAAGCCTCATCCATGCTCCGGGCCTCGGGTGTATGGCCGACAACGTGGAAGAGCGCCACGGTCCCGGATGCCGAACCCGCAGCCCCCATGGCTTTGAACTGGTCTTCGGTCGGTTTCGGCTCCAGGCCGGAGATCACGGGGATCTTGTCTCTGGCGATCTTTCCCATCAGGTGTCCGAGCACCGGATAGAACTCGTCCGTCTCCTGCAATTGGCGAGGGATCCCTTCGAGTTGCATCAGCACCTGTCCTGATCGGTTCTCGGAAAGATGCAATCCGACCGCAGGCACGCGTCCTGTGATAGCCGCACAGATATCCATCAGATCCGGATACCGCTCCGTTCTGGCGCCGATAACCGAGTTGGCGAATACGATGGCGTTGGATTCACCCCACGCGATCTGTTGGCCGAACTTCGGAATGAGCCCGGTCTGGTAAGGCGCACACGTCCAGGTGGGCCGACACCCCATCTTCTCGTACGCCGCCATCTGCCGTCGAGAGGCCACGGCGAACTCTCGAGGAACTGCCCAATCCTGCCAGTTGTGCTCGTCGACCGCACTGACGTTGAGCGTCGTAGGGACACGCACCGATGCCCCGAGGCCCGCCAGTTTTTCGGCGAACTCCAGCCCGGCCTCACCCATGTAGATCGAACTGTCAATATGTGCTTGAGTAATGTCGAGCAAACGATCGGCCCGCTGGAATTCGGCCATCCGAAGAATGATCGACATGGCCATTTGTGCCGCCGGCCCGTGCGTGCCGGCCTGTAAGTCCTGATCCAGGGAGGATAGTTCCACGAGTCCATCGTCGGTCGGTGGAGCCGACATGTCAAGAGAGCGTGTCGGGGCGTCCCTCCGTGGGCGCCCGCCGGGCACACCGGCCGTCAATTCACAACCGCATGCTCCCAGCTTCCCTCAACTGACCACTGACCACTGACCACTTCCCCCCCACCCCCATCACTCCGACCGAAGCGCTTCGAGCGGGTCCTTGCGGGATGCGGCACGGGCGGGCAGGTAACTGGCGGCGAGTGCGGTCGTTGCCATCAGAAGAGCGGCGACGGCGAGCGTGGGTGCATCGGTCCTGCCGACCCCGAACAGGAGGCTGGAGATGAAGCGAGTGAGCCACAGGGATGCCAGCAGTCCGACCGCGAGTCCGATCAGGACCGGTTTCATCCCTTGTGTCAGAAACAGCCTGACGATGTCCCCGGTTCCGGCGCCCAGGGCTGTTCTAACTCCTATCTCATGCCGGCGCTGACTTACCGAATAGGAGATCACTCCGTAAATCCCGACCAGGGCGAGCAGGAGGGCGATTGACGCCAGCAAGGCCAGCAGGGTCGTGTTGAAGCGTTGTTGTCCCAGGGAATTCCTCAGAACCTGGACCACGGTCTGAACGTTGGAGACCGGAAGATTCGGATCGATGTCCCAGACCGCTTCACGCAGGGCCGATCCCATGCCGGCCGGATTTCCCGCAGCCCGGACGACCAGGCTGGTGTTTGTCCAGAACGAGACCGGATTCTGTGTGTACGGAAAGTAGATCTCTGGAACCGGGCTCTGGCCGACACCCGACTGTATGGTGTCGCCGACAACCCCAACAACCCGAAGCCATTCCGCTTCCGAGTCCGTCGCCCCCAACCTCAGCCGCATTCCTTCCGGGTCTTTCCGTCCCCAATACCTCCGGGCCAACAATTCGTTGACCACGACCACTCCTGGCGAGTCGGACCGGTCTCGGTTCTCAAACCACCGACCGCCAATCAGTCTCAACCCGAATGCCTTCTCGTAGCCCGGCGTTGCCACTCTGAAAACGGCATTCGGTCTTCGGCCAGGATCGCGTGCCCCCACCGATCCGTCCACTGTGAAGTCCAGCCTCCAGGTGTCCCCACCCACCGGAACGTGATTGACCAAACCTGCGGACACGACCCCTGGCAGCGAACCGACGCCTCCGAGGACATCGTTGAAGAAGGCCTGTTGCCGTTCCGGTGGGGCAAACTGCGATCCGGCCAGTGAGATCGACATCGTCATCGCGTTCGCCGAATCGAATCCGGTGGCGGTACGCCCGAGCCGGACCATCGTGTGGACCATCAGAGAGGCGCCTACGAGCAAGACCATCGCCAGGGCCACTTCCGACGCCGTCAAGTATTGACCGAGGCGCCGCCCGGTCGTCCCCGCTTGTGTCGTCGATCGCTGTTTGAGCGAGTCGGTCAGATCCGATTTCGAAACCTGGAGGGCGGGAAACAACCCGAACACCACCGCGGCGATTACCGAAACCAGCAGGGTGAAGGCGAGGGCGGACAGATCGATCCCGATTTCGCCCAGTCGCGGGATTTCGCCGGGCGCCAGTGCCACAAGCAATTCCACTCCGGCATACGCCATTCCGAGGCCTGTCACGGCACCCAGCAGCGATAGAGTCGCACTTTCGGCCAGAAGCTGGCGTGCCAGTCTCGATCGGCCAGCGCCAAGCGCGGCACGAACCGCGATTTCCCGCCTTCGTCCGGCAGCCCGGGACAAGATGAGACCCGACACGTTAGAGCAGGCTATCAGCAGAACGAAGCCGACCGCCCCAAGGAGCGCGACCAGCGCGGTCCGTACTCCGGAAACGACCGGCTCCCGCAAGCGTTCCACATTGACGCCGATGTCCGTGTTCGTCCGCGGCCGATCCTCGACTAGGCCCTGTGCAATCAAATCCATATTCGCCTGGGCCTGGTCGGGGGAAACGCCCGGACGCAGCCCGGCAAATATCCGTAGCCCGCGGGAGTGATCCGTTGCCGCTTCGGGTCCCAGAACAAGAGGAGCCCAGAGCATGGCTTCGCTCGCCCAGAACGGTGGGAATTGGAATCCCTCCGGCATCACGCCGATAACTGAATGAGATTCGCCGTCCAGTGTCACGGAGCGACCGACGATTCCGCCGTCACCTCCGAAGTTCTGCTGCCACAACGGGTAACCGAGAACCACCACATGTTCGCTGCCGGCAGATCCGTCATCGGCGACTAACGTGCGTCCGAGCAATGGCGAGACGCCGAGCAGTTCGAACAGGCTGACTGACGCCTTCAAGCCGGGAGGCTGGACCGGTCGGTCGCTGCCCGTGAGAACCGGCGCCCAGGGTTGCGCCGCGGTCATGTTTTCGAAGACATTGTTGCGATCGGCCCAGGCGACGAAATCGGCGGGAGAAGTCGCGTTGCGTGTCTCGGACTTGTCCACCTCGTGAGTGAAAATTGCCACGAGGCGCTCGGGGTTCGCGTAGGGAAGTGGGTTGAGGAGAATCGAGTTCACGACGCTGAATATCGCCGTGTTGGCGCCGATACCGATCGCCAGAGTCAGCACCGCGATGGCTGTGAACCGGGGATTGTTTCCCAGAACGCGTAGCGCGTAACGAATGTCCTGTCCTATTGTCGCCATTCCACCCCCCAGTGACCTTCGGTCGCAAACTGACCGAAATCTGGGCGTCAATTCTGCGAAGTTATTCTTGAAGCGGACCCTAAAAATTAGAGAACCCGTTCGAGGGAAAAGAGTTGGCTTCGAGCCTACCGTAAAATTTCCACACTCCGGTTCCCGATTGTGGCGCGACTAACGCGCTATAATCCACCGGGAATGGAGACAGGCAGCCTAGAAACGATTGTGAGGGCGCTGAACGACCACAAGGTCGAGCACCTACGGAGAGACACACTAAATGACGACTGACGACAATATCCTGCTGGCGGAATGGACTGGCCAGTACGGCGGTGTTCCCGCCTTCGACAAAATGAGCCTCGGAGCTCTGAGGCCGGCGCTCGAGGCCGGTATGGCGAGCCACCTCGCGGAAATCGACGCGATTGCGAACAAATCCGAACCGCCCACGTTCGACAACACAATCGTTGCCATGGAGCGGTGTGGGCGGGATCTTGATCGAGTGTTCCCATTCTGGGGGATCTGGAGCTCGAACCTGTCGACGCCCGAGTTCAGGGAAATCCAGGGAGAAATGGCTCCCCGCCTTGCCGAGTTTCAGTCGAAAATCCTGCAGAACCAGGCGCTGTTCGACCGTGTCCGTACCGTGTATGAAGGTCCGGAGATGGTGGGGTTGCGCAGCGATCAGAAGCGTCTCGTCTGGCTGGTGTTCGATACGTTCGCGCGTCACGGCGCGACTCTGGATGACGAAGCGAAGCAACGATATGTGGCGATCAACCAGCGACTCGCCGAGCTTCACACCCGTTTTTCGAACAACGTTCTTGCCGATGAGGAAAAATATGTTCATTACCTCCGCGCGGACCAGCTCGGCGGTCTGTCGGAATCATTTGTCGAGGCCGCGGCTCTCGCCGCTGCCGAGCGTGGCCGTCGAGGGGAGTATGCCGTCACCAACACACGTTCGTCGACCGATCCGTTCCTGAAGTCCTCCGATGAGCGCGAGCTACGGGAGAAGGTGTGGCGCACATACTCGAGCCGGGGCGACAACGGTGACGAACACGACAACAAGGCGCTCCTTGCCGAAATTCTGAGCTTGAGGCATGAACGGGTGGGACTTTTGGGGTATCGAAATTACGCCGAGTGGCAACTCGAAGACCGCATGGCCAAGACTCCCGGTCAGGCGATGGACCTGTTGGAATCCGTGTGGCCCGCCGCCCTTTCGCGTGTTCGGGAAGAGGTCGCCGACATGCAGGCTCTGGCCGACGCACGTGGCGACGGCATCAGGATAGCCCCCTGGGACTATCTGTACTACTCGGAGAAAGTCCGGAAGAAAAAATACGATCTGGATTCCGATGAGGTCCGGCAGTATCTGCAGCTGGACAAGCTTCGCGAGGCGATGTTCTTTGTTGCAGGCGAGCTGTTCGATTTTGACTTCAGACCGGTGAAGGAAGACTCGGTTCCCGTTTTCCACGACGATGTCCGGGTCTGGGAAGTTGTGGACAAGGTCTCGGGAGATCATGTTGGTCTTTGGTACCTCGATCCCTACGCCCGCCCAGGTAAAAGTTCGGGCGCCTGGGCGACATCCTACCGCGGCCACGAAACGTTCGAGGGCAAAAGGACGGTACTGGCCTCGAACAACTCGAACTTCATCAAAGGCGCGCCGGGTGAGCCTGTCCTGGTTTCACTGGACGATGCAAGAACACTGTTCCACGAGTTCGGCCATGCCCTGCACTATCTTTCGTCGACGGTCGAGTATCCGACCCTGAACAGCGGTGTGCGTGACTACACGGAGCTTCAATCGCAACTGCTGGAGCGCTGGTTGGTGACCGACAAGGTGATAGACGGTTATCTGGTTCATGTTGAATCGGGCGAGCCGATTCCCGCCGAACTGGGCGGAAAGATCAAGAAGGCCGCGACGTTCAACCAGGGATTCGGGACGACGGAGTACCTCGCCTCCGCTCTCGTCGACATGAAGTACCACACGATGGGTCCCGCGGGCATGGACCCGAACACCGCCGAAGGCACCGTCCTGGCCGCACTCGACATGCCCTCGGAAATCGTCATGCGCCATCGAAGCCCCCACTTCGGGCATGTCTTTTCCACCGAAAGCTATGCGGCCGGATATTACGGCTACATGTGGGCCGACGTGCTCACCGCGGACGCCGCCGAAGCCTTCGCCGAAGCCCCGGGGGGGTTCTACGACAAGGATCTGGCAAAGAAGGCGGTCCACAACCTGTTCGCGGTCCGTAACGCGGTCGATCCCGCCGAAGCCTACCGGGCATTCCGCGGTCGTGACGCCCGGATTGAAGCCTTAATGCGTGACCGCGGATTTGTTTCATAGAGGCGCCGAAACGTTTTGGACCTCGCCGTGAAGACACGAGGACGCAGAGGGGATGTTTTTACCGCAAAGGCGCGGAGGCGCGGAGGTCTTTTTTATATTTATCCCTTCCGCTCTGCGCCTCTGCGGTGAAAATTCTTTCTCCGTCTTATCAGCGTCTTCGCGGTGAATCTTCTAATCTTCAAGGGATGACCCGAGCCTTCAGTTGGGGTGGGTTTCCGCTCTGGCGACCACACCGCTGATCGTCAGGCCCTGCACGATGATCGAGAAGGCGACGACGCCATATGTGATCGTTACCAGGGCATCTCGGGATGGACCTGGCGGTAGCGACAGGGCCAGCGCCACGGAAATCCCTCCCCGCAGGCCTCCCCACGTGAGGATCAGGGTGGCCCGGTTGCTGAACTCGCGAACGAGGCTGAACAACTGGATGGGGATGCCGACTGAAATAAAGCGCGAGAGCAGAACGATTGGGATGGCGAGCAGGATCGCTTCAAGGTAGTCAACCCGGAAGCTCACCGTCACAACGACCAGGCCGATCAGCACGAACAGGATCGCATTCAACAGCTCATCCACCAATTCCCAGAACGAGTCCAGGTGTTCCACCGTAACTTTCGACATGGCGAAGCTGCGTCCGTGGTTTCCGATCATCAGCCCGGCGATGACGACGGCGATCGGCCCTGACGCATGCAGGAAACTCGAAAGGGAGGAACCACCCATGACCAGTGCCAGGGTGATCAGGATTTCCACTTGATACTCGTCGGTGGATCGCAGCATCCGGTACGCTACATATCCGATCACCAGACCGACCAGGAGGCCGCCGATCACCTCTTCAGCAAAAAGCAGCAGAACGTCGCCGGCCGAAACCTCTCCCCGAACTGCGACATCGAGCAGGACGAGAAAAATGACGATCCCGACGCCGTCGTTGAACAAAGACTCTCCGGTGATCTTGGTTTCAAGCGTTTTGGGCGCCTTCGCCAGTTTCAGAATGCCTACAACGGCGATCGGGTCCGTGGGCGAGATCAGTGCGCCGAACAGAAGGCAGTCGATGTATCGAAGTCCAAGGCCGACGAGGTCGAACAGGAAGTAGCTGAGTGTCCCAACGATGAATGTTGACATCACGATGCCGAACGAGGCCAGCGTCAAAACGACCCACTTCTGCTTGAGAAGATCATCGAGGTTGACCTGGAGCGCCCCGGCGAACAACAGGAAGCTCAGCATTCCCTGCATCAGGGCCAGGTTGAAATCGATGCCGGAAACGAACGCCTGGGCTTCGGCAGCCACACCGACGCCAATGCTGTTGAGCAGGACCAGCGCCAGTGACATCGCCAGCGCGATTATCATGAGTCCGATCTTGATTGGCAGCTTGAGGAACCTGTGGTTGATGTAGCCAAATGCCGCCGAGAGGCATACCAGGACGGTCATCGTGTGGAGCAGGTTCATATGTCGATGGGAAGGTATCGCATCGCCGTTATGCGGTCAAGATTGTCATCGATTCCCGAGCGGGCCCTGACCCCTTGTTCTGGGCGAAACATGTTATCTTTGGCACGTTCATACTGATTGTTCACAGACGGAGACGGTTCGGGATGAAACACACCATTCGGCAGTATGCTCTAGAACAGGGTGCTCTGGAAGTTCAGTATATCGAAGAGAACTTCTCCGAGTTTCAGAGCAAGAAGGCCGCGGACGAAATAATAGAACGCTTGAAGGACCGCGAATGCCTGATTCTTCTGTCGATGGCTCCGTCGCCCGACGATGAAGAAGCGCTCATACCCGTTGCGTTCAAGGTAGGTCACGAACTCAAGGAGTTCGAAACCCAGGCCAAGCTCGTGGACCTGGTCAGCCAGTTGTCCGGCTGTGTCCAGTTTTCGGACCGGAAGATTTTCTACAGCTGGATAGGGGGAACCCGGAAGGGTTGGCGAGGGGCCGGCCACTATCGTGCGCTGTCCGAGCAGCAGGAAGAGTGGGCCCACCAGCACGGGTACCACGAGCTTGTCGTGAAGACGAAAAACAAATTTTATCCCATGAGGAAGACGCTCGACCACATGGAGTTCAACGTCGTCAAGTTTCAGCCCGACCTGAAGGACACACGTGAATCGAAGTTGTATTTGAGCAAGAGGATCGGAGCGGAACTCCTGCGGATTCACGAGGCGGCCGAGACCCACGCAGGCTCCTAGCGCTCATTACCGATCTCCTGCAGCGCCCCAACAGTGGATTATGAAGACAATTTTTATCGTTTCAGACGGTACCGGGGCCAGGGGCCAGCACCTTCTGCGCGCGGCGCTTGCCCAGTTTCCAACCGACCTGAAGGTCGACATCCTGGTTCGTGCGCGTGTCCGAAGTCCGGAGCAACTTGAGGAGGTTATCGACGATGCCAGTGCATCCGACAGCATCCTTGTGCACACCCTGGCTACTACGGATCTGCGAGAACTGCTCTATTCGCGGGCTTCGGAAAGAGGCATCCCATCGGTGGACCTTTTCGGCCACCTGCTCAGCTTTCTGGGTGACTTTCTTGGAGCACGACCTGAAGGGGTGCCCGGTGGAATGCAGAGGCCGGCAGACCGCAAAATGGTGGACGCGTTGACGTTCGCGGTCAAACATGACGATGGCCTCGGTCTCAAGGACATCCGGAGGGCGGACATTGTCCTGGTCGGGGTTTCTCGGACTTCCAAGACGCCGTTGTCCGTCTATCTGGCGGTTCGCGGATATCGCGTGATGAACATCCCGATCGTGCCGGATCTGGACCTTCCATCGGAGTTGTTCAACGTTGATCAGAAGAAGCTTGTGGGGTTGCGCGTGGAGCCGGAGCGATTGCGGCAGCTTCGTGAAAAGAGGCTCAAAAAATATGGGACCGAAGCGACCAAGACCTACACCAGCCTCGACCACATCCGAAAAGAAGTGGCGCACGCCGATGATACCTTCGTCTGGGCGAACTGGCCCGTAGTGGACATGACCGACAGAGCCCTCGAGGAAGCCGCCGTAGACGTCGTTCGCCTGACAGTCGACTCACACGATTAGGGTCCGCTCCTGAATAACTTCGCATTGTAAGAGAGGGATTTTCGACGCAGAGGCGCAGAGACGCAGAGACGCAGAGATCTGATTTTCTTGTTCCCGGCTAAAAGGTCTCCGACAATCTCCCTCCGATCTCTGCGTCTCGGCGTCTCTGCGTCGAGTTCTTAGGCCCTCAATTCCCGACTGCCAGCTTTAACATCCTTTAACACATCCCATCTCTCACCCTCCTGTCTAACCCTGCAGAGCGGTCGGAAATCGCCCTTCGCGACGGCGGCCCTCGAGAAACAAAACAGGAGGATGTTTACCGATGACTGTTAGAAACATGATGCTTGCCGTCCTTTTTAGTGCTCTGGCGATTCCGTCGTTTGCTCAGAGAGGACCTGGTCGCCCCCAGGGTGGGCAGGGAGGCTTCGGAGGCCGGGTCGAATCCGGACTCGAATCAGGAGAGGAACGAGGTCCGAGGCGCGAACGGAACCCGATAGATCTCCTGGAGGAGGCGCTGGGACTCAATGCCGCGCAAGTGGCGAGTCTCCAGGCGTTGGTAGAGACCAATCAGGCAACTCAGGAAGCGATCCGGGCCGAGGTCGGACAGGCGCGGGAAAACCTGCATAATCTCATCGAACAGGGAGCCAGTGCGACCGACATAGGTAACGCGGTGCTTGGGATCCACGCCATTCAAGGCCAGGCGAAGGCGTCCAGGGATCAATTTCAGACGGCCCTGAAAAATCTGCTCACCGCAGAGCAGCAGGGCAAACTCGACGCCATCCAGGCTGCCGGCCGAGGAGGTTCGGGAGAGGATGGTGATTCGGGCTCCGGTCGGGGGCGTCGTGGCCGTCGCGGCGGCCGTCCTTCCAGCCCTCCGCCAGCCGGTTAATCAGTTCCAACACGGGCTGCAATTGGCTGTTGGCCGAGAGGCCGACAGCCAGTTGCCTCTCTACCCATCAAACCGGTACCCTTTCCCGTGTACAGTCTTGATGAACTGCGGATTCTTCGGATCCGTTTCCACCTTCTGCCTCAGCCAGACGATGTGCACATCCACTGTCCTCGTCATGGGCACGGCCTTGTAGTTCCAGACTTCGGTGAGAAGGGTCTCGCGTGACAACACCTGGCCACGGTGTTCCACGAAGTAGCGCAGGAGGCGGCACTCCTGATCGAAGAGATCGACGACGCGGTTGTCGCGAACAATCCGGCCCTTTCGGAAATCCACCTTCACGGCGCCGAATTCATACGACCACCCGTCGGTCACACTCCTTGATGTTCTTCTGAGCAGGGCTTCCATGCGGGCCTGGAGCTCGTCGGTGTCGAAAGGTTTCGTCACGTAGTCGTCGGCGCCGGTTTTGAAACCCACGACCTTGTCGGCAACTTCGCTGCGCGCCGTGAGCATGAGAACCGGCGTGTCGACGCCCCGTTGACGCAGGTTCCGGCAAACATCGAACCCGTTCATCGAAGGAAGCATGACATCGAGCAGAATCAGATCGAAGGCTTCGTTCGAGCCGGCCTCCAGCGCCTGGGCGCCGTCAGATCGCACTTCCACGGAGTAGCCCAGGTTTCGAAACAGATCGCAGAGGGTCCTGGCCAGAGAGGACTCGTCCTCGACGAGAAGGATCCGTGTGGGTATGGAGGGTGCAATGGGTTCGAAAACCAGTTCTTTCAAGACGTCGCTCCTTTCGGAATGTGCAGGGTGAAACAACTGCCCGCTCCGCTTTCGGTCGACACGGTCACGCGACCGCGATGGCCTTCCATGATGCGTTTTACCAGGTTCAAGCCAAGGCCATTCCCGTGTGTTTTCTCGGGAACGTTCCGACCTCTGTAGAAGGCGTCGAACAGATGAGGAAGATCGTCAGGTTCGATTCCCGGTCCCTGGTCGACGATGCTGAGACGTACATTGTTGCTTTCGTCATCGCGGACGGCCTGAATCGTGATCGAGGTTCGTCCACCCGATCCGCCGTATTTGACCGCATTGCTGATGAGGTTCTGGACGCAGTGGGCGAGAGCCGTAGGGTCTGCCAGCACCGGCGGCAGATCCGGGTCGATGAGGGTTCGAACCTGGCAGCGGGCGTCGTCGAGCAAAGACGACAACGTGCCCGTCGCCCTCTCCACAACCTCGTCGAGCAGGACCGGTTCCATGACGTAAGGGCGACGGCCGGATTCGGTCTGTGCGAACAGGATGACCTGGTCGACCATGTTGGAGAGGCGTCGGCCTTCCTCCCCGATCATGCCCGCGTATTCCCGGATCTCTCCGGGTTTGACGACGACACCGTTCTCGATGTTGTGCGCTGCGGATCGAATGATCGCCAGCGGCGTGCGAAGTTCATGAGACACCCCGGCCGAGAATTCCATCTGCAACCGACCGGCCGACCGCACTCGTTCCGCCCAGATGACGATCATCGACCCGGCGATGCCGAGCAGCAGGAGAGTGCCAAAACTGATGGCCAGGTTCCGATTGCGCAGCTCGCCCACGGCGTTCTCGAGCGAGCCGGACCGGTGCTTCGCCACGAGTTGCCACGACGCCCCGAGTAACATGGCCGGAGGGGCGCCGCGTCCGTCCCCTCGTCCCGGCGTCCCCAGCGCGGCTGAGGAGAGATCTTCTGGATCCAGACCTCGCCCCCTTCCGCGACGCCGGGACGAAGTCCCGAACCCTCCGCGCCCCCTTCGTCCGCCCGGAGAGGTGAAAAGTTCGAAAGCGACATCGGGCGATTCGAGGTCCCCGATTGAAAACTCTTCACCCGACCGGTAGACCGTCGTGGGCGGGTCCGTTGTTTCGACGATTCCGATTGCGTAGCGCGTCGAATCGAAATGCCTGTCCACCAGGTCCGGAAGCAGTTCTTCGGTGACCCGGGCGCGGTCGAGCTCGACGATGGCCCAGTCCATTGCCGGTGGCGTCTCGTCGAATTGCCACCGGCCCCGGTCGGCCGGTGGGATGGGGATGACCAGGTGCAGGCTGTCTACCTCGAACCGGTCGTCACCTCCCGGCCGTGGGGGCCTGGGAAAACCTCGATCCCGGAGCCCTCCCAGAGCTTCCGGCCACTCCGCCTCACCGAGGCCGCCGGAACCTGGATCAAATTCCAGTATCTGTGGATTATCTTCTTGTGATAAGTCGGTCACGAAGATGTGTCGGATCAGTCGTGGATAGGCCGCCGTTGCGGCCCATTGATCATACGAGTGAGACAGACGATCCGCTAGAGCTGTCCAGGAATCCGATCCACTCGGACGAAACCCGACAGCGATGCGGGTGAACTCGTTCCGAAGATCCTCGACGAACCGGCGCGTGGAGATGTCCAGGCTTTCCTGTAATCGCGTCTGTTCGGCCGCACTGACCTGGCCGATCCAGCGGTATTGCAGGTAGGCCAACAAAGGGAGAAGGATCAGAAGAGTTCCGATCAGAAGTATCGAAATCCAGGATCTCGGGCGTCGGTCACCGAACGTTGTAGTCATCGATTCCCGAACAAACTCATGGTGGATGACTGGGGTTGAATCGATCTGTACACCGTTCTTCCTCCCGGAAACTTCATGGATACCGATATAGACAGCCCGAAGGATGTCGGGTTTAGTTAAATCTTTTTAACGAATCGGCAAGGTAACGAATTACGGGACAGCGTGTCGGGGTGGCCGTCCCAGGCCACCCGCGGTTCTGACGCGGAGTCACAGGCCGATCGACGCTCGAAACCGTTCTGATGAGTGGGCGATTGACGAAACCCGCCGGCCAGCCGGGCGGGCGGCCAGGGACGGCCCCCCCGACACTCTGTCCCGGAAAGTTCGGGCTGCGAAGTTCACATCCGCGATAATACCCAACCATGATCGAACTTTCCGAAATCCAAAAAGCAGCAGAACGCCTTGCGGGTAAGATCCACCGCACGCCCATCCTTTCGAGCAAGACTCTCGGCGATCGTGTCGGCGTCGAGCTCTTCCTGAAATGCGAATGTTTTCAGAAGACCGGATCGTTCAAGCCGCGCGGGGCGCTCAACAAGGTCCTTTCTCTTTCCGACGAGGAACGGAACCGCGGCCTCATCACGGTGTCTGCCGGGAATCATGCCCAGGCCGTGGCGTGGGCCGCCCTGCAGGTTTCGGCTCCCTGTGCCGTGGTGATGCCGGCCGATGCACCCGGGTCCAAAATTGACGCGGTAAGAGGATACGGGGGTGAAGTCATCTTCCACGACGATCGCGCCACGTTGTTCGACAAACTGAACGAGGAAAAGGACAAAAGGGGATCGACGTTCGTTCACCCGTTTGACGATCCGGTCCTTCTGGCCGGAGCAGGGACGGCCGGCCTTGAAATCGTAGAGGATTGTCCGGATGTCGATGTCGTGATCGTCCCCGTTGGGGGCGGTGGACTCATGGGCGGTGTGACGTCGGCCCTCAAGGGTTTGAAACCTGAGGTCCAGGTGTTCGCGGTCGAACTCGAAGCCGGCCCGGGGTTGCAGCCCGCCATCGATGCGGGGAAACCCATTCACGTCGACCGGCCATACGGCACGATTGCGGACGGCATGACACCCCCATTTGTCGGTCAGCTCCCGATGGAGATCGCCCGCGACGCCGTCAACGAGATAGTGACGGTCAGCGAAGAGGAAATCATAGGGGCGATGAAGCTCCTGATGACTCGCGCGAAGCTGTACGTTGAGGGTTCCGGCGCCGCTGCGACAGCTGCGTTGCTGAATGGGAAGATCAAGATCCCCTCAGGATCGACGGTGGTGTCCCTTGTTTCAGGCGGCAATGTCGATTTGGACAAGGTCTCCGACGTGTTTGCTCTCTCGAAAAGGTCCTCGTAGACCCCGTCACAGGGATGTGATACAAAACCTGTAACTATCAGTTTCTCCTTAAGAGAGCAGGAAGCGCAGCGTGATCGGCCAAACCATTTCCCACTACAAGGTCCTCGAACAGATCGGTGGCGGCGGAATGGGCGTCGTCTACCGGGCCGAGGATACGAAACTGCAGCGCCAGGTGGCGCTGAAGTTTCTTCCTGATCAGTTGGCCCACGACCGAACGGCGTTGGAACGATTCCAGATGGAAGCCCGCGCGGCTTCCGCGCTCAACCATCCCAACATCTGCACGATCCACGACATTGACGAGCACGAGGGTCAGCCCTTCATCGTCATGGAACTGCAGCCATTTCGGAAGAGCAGCTCGGTCGAAGTTGAATGAGGCCCGGCCAGCGGGCATTTGAGTCGAATTCAAACCCATTGTTAAGGAAGTTCTATTTTCGCATTGTTGAAATCGATATGGTGTCGGCGGTATCTTGTGGTATATATACCGTCAGATGAAGAAGAAAAAGATATGGCTTGAGTTGAATCAGGTAAAGGGAGCGGTTGCGTCGCGACTGCGACGGCGGAAGTACAGCCTGATCGAGCGCCATGAGATACCCGACGGTTTGCTGCCTGGCTCGGTGTCGATTAGTTACACCCGGTGCGGTAAGCCGACGTGCCGGTGTGTGTCGGGTGAAGGGCACCCATCCTGGTCCTGGACATTCATGATGGACGGGAAGAAGCATGTCGAACACGTTCCAGCTGCCATGGTTGAGGAGATTCAAAAGCGTGTCGGAGCGGGACGGGAGTTTCAGGATGCGATCCGGGAGGTGCTGACAGCGAACGCGAAGTTGTTGGTGCTGGAGCGCCAGCAACAACGTGAGAAGCGGAAGCGCCGGTGAAAGGTCCGTCGGCACGAGGGATACGACGGTACGCGCGAAAGTGTTTGCGGCTGAAGGGGTATTTGAATCACCCCGGAGATGGGCGGGTGCGACCGCAGATCGGAAGTGGGCATCTGATCTGGTCTCTGGTGATCGGGTATCTGCTGCGGGAATCGAGCTTCCTGGCCATCGAGTCGCTCGCACGATCCTCGGCGTGTCGGGCCTTGGGAATCGGACGCCGCTTTAGCGACGACACGCTGGGCTATTTTACCGAGAAGCTGAATCCGGAATTCACGCGCGGCGCGTTGACCACAGCCATCAAGCAGGCCAAGCGCAATAAAGCGTTCGACGATTGCCGATTCATCGGCCTGGCGCTGGACGGGACAACCGTGGGGCGTGTCGGTGAGGCCGGGTGTCAGTGGTGTCGACCCCATCGCAACGCCGAGGGGGAGGTGACCACCTACTTACACCACGTCGTGATGGCCACCATCGTGGGCACCGGGTTCACTTTACCGGTCGATGTGGAACCCTACGGTAGTGGGGATAGCGAATGGTCGGGGGGGCAACGACTGCTTCGTCGGGTGGTGGGGCAGTTGGGGCCGCGTTTTGCCGATTATGTTGTTGTCGATGGGGGCTATGCGTCGGCTCCGTTCCTGCACTTGGCCGACGAGTTGGGATTGAAGACCATCGTCCGTCTCAAAGCCAATCTTCCGAGCTTGTTCAACGCCGCCAAAAGCCGGTTTGCTTGTCAGCCGCCGTCCCGGGTTTTCAAGGATGGAGCCGATCGGGTGGAAATCTGGGATGCAGACGACTTCGATCCCTGGGGCCGATTGAACTGGCCGACCGTGCGCGTGATCCGCTACCGGCAAGAGAAACCCGATGGATCGGTGGTCGAAGCCTACTGGCTGACCAATTTCTCGATGAACCAAGTGGGAGCGCCCACTTTATTTCGCATGGCCAAGAGTCGTTGGGAAGTCGAAAACCAAGGTTTCAACGATGCCAAGAACCGTTATGGGATGGCCCATATCCCCCATCACCACGCCAACAGCTTGCTTCTCCACTGGCTCCTCATAAGCCTGGCTCTCACGATCGAACGTCTGTATCGATTGCGTCATTTGCATCGCGGGCGCCATCGCCCGCATACCTCCATCGAGCTTCTTCGTTTGCTTCGCCTCGCTCTGTCTGCCCCAACCCCAGCCGACTCCAGCTGAACTGACTCGTTTCCCTGGTCTCCACGCGCCTGCCTGACCCCAATCACCGGGCTGGACCCGCTACGGATACCTGTCTCTCGAAAATACCCCTCACTTCAAATTCCTCTCCCTCCTCGACCTTTTCCCTTCCAGAGCCCCTTCCAGACACTCCGTCCTCCCTGACTTCCGAAATGGCTGTTGTGACGACAGCCATTTCGGAAGAGCAGCTCGGTCGAAGTTGAATGAGGCCCGGCCAGCGGGCATTTGAGTCGAATTCAAACCCATTGTTAAGGAAGTTCTATTTTCGCATTGTTGAAATCGATATGGTGTCGGCGGTATCTTGTGGTATATATACCGTCAGATGAAGAAGAAAAAGATATGGCTTGAGTTGAATCAGGTAAGGGGAGCGGTTGCGTCGCGACTGCGACGGCGGAAGTACAGCCTGATCGAGCGCCATGAGATACCCGACGGTTTGCTGCCTGGCTCGGTGTCGATTAGTTACACCCGGTGCGGTAAGCCGACGTGCCGGTGTGTGTCGGGTGAAGGGCACCCATCCTGGTCCTGGACATTCATGATGGACGGGAAGAAGCATGTCGAACACGTTCCAGCTGCCATGGTTGAGGAGATTCAAAAGCGTGTCGGAGCGGGAAGGGAGTTTCAGGATGCGATCCGGGAGGTGCTGACAGCGAACGCGAAGTTGTTGGTGCTGGAGCGCCAGCAACAACGTGAGAAGCGGAAGCGCCGGTGAAAGGTCCGTCGGCACGAGGGATACGACGGTACGCGCGAAAGTGTTTGCGGCTGAAGGGGTATTTGAATCACCCCGGAGATGGGCGGGTGCGACCGCAGATCGGAAGTGGGCATCTGATCTGGTCTCTGGTGATCGGGTATCTGCTGCGGGAATCGAGCTTCCTGGCCATCGAGTCGCTCGCACGATCCTCGGCGTGTCGGGCCTTGGGAATCGGACGCCGCTTTAGCGACGACACGCTGGGCTATTTTACCGAGAAGCTGAATCCGGAATTCACGCGCGGCGCGTTGACCACAGCCATCAAGCAGGCCAAGCGCAATAAAGCGTTCGACGATTGCCGATTCATCGGCCTGGCGCTGGACGGGACAACCGTGGGGCGTGTCGGTGAGGCCGGGTGTCAGTGGTGTCGACCCCATCGCAACGCCGAGGGGGAGGTGACCACCTACTTACACCACGTCGTGATGGCCACCATCGTGGGCACCGGGTTCACTTTACCGGTCGATGTGGAACCCTACGGTAGTGGGGATAGCGAATGGTCGGGGGGGCAACGACTGCTTCGTCGGGTGGTGGGGCAGTTGGGGCCGCGTTTTGCCGATTATGTTGTTGTCGATGGGGGCTATGCGTCGGCTCCGTTCCTGCACTTGGCCGACGAGTTGGGATTGAAGACCATCGTCCGTCTCAAAGCCAATCTTCCGAGCTTGTTCAACGCCGCCAAAAGCCGGTTTGCTTGTCAGCCGCCGTCCCGGGTTTTCAAGGATGGAGCCGATCGGGTGGAAATCTGGGATGCAGACGACTTCGATCCCTGGGGCCGATTGAACTGGCCGACCGTGCGCGTGATCCGCTACCGGCAAGAGAAACCCGATGGATCGGTGGTCGAAGCCTACTGGCTGACCAATTTCTCGATGAACCAAGTGGGAGCGCCCACTTTATTTCGCATGGCCAAGAGTCGTTGGGAAGTCGAAAACCAAGGTTTCAACGATGCCAAGAACCGTTATGGGATGGCCCATATCCCCCATCACCACGCCAACAGCTTGCTTCTCCACTGGCTCCTCATAAGCCTGGCTCTCACGATCGAACGTCTGTATCGATTGCGTCATTTGCATCGCGGGCGCCATCGCCCGCATACCTCCATCGAGCTTCTTCGTTTGCTTCGCCTCGCTCTGTCTGCCCCAACCCCAGCCGACTCCAGCTGAACTGACTCGTTTCCCTGGTCTCCACGCGCCTGCCTGACCCCAATCACCGGGCTGGACCCGCTACGGATACCTGTCTCTCGAAAATACCCCTCACTTCAAATTCCTCTCCCTCCTCGACCTTTTCCCTTCCAGAGCCCCTTCCAGACACTCCGTCCTCCCTGACTTCCGAAATGGCTGTTGTGACGAGACTTTGCTTGCCCTGAACCGCGACCTTGCGTAGTATTTACCAAATCTTCTTCCAAGGTACCGGTCGGACCGGAGGGTCGCTGCGAGGACCTCGATGGGCTTGAGATCGGTCTGTGGAAAGGAATTGATGTCGGGTGTCTGCGGACAAGCTCCGTTCGGCGACACCCCGGGGAGAACACGATCATGCAGCACTACCAAAAGAAGACGAAGGCCAGGAGTCACCGAAGAGGGGGGGTGCTCTTAATTGCCGCACTGATCATTGTGGGGATGTGGAGCCCGGTTTCAAAAGGGGAGGCCGCGCGGACGATCCTTCAAACCGGAGCGGAAAGCAAGACCGCCTGGGAAGGCGTCTACACGGAGGCTCAGGCGCGGGCGGGCCAGGTGGTATTCGAGGCCAACTGCGACGGTTGCCACGGAGACACGGCCAGAGGCGGAGGGCGGGAGGGTACGAGGCTCAACGAGCCCGTCTTCTTCGAGAACTGGCGAGAGGACACCGTCGGTAGTCTGTACACGAAGGTCCGATCGACCATGCCCCGTCGCGAAGCCCCATTGAGCGATCCGGAATACCTTGTTGCCGTAGCGTACCTGCAGGAGAAGCTCGGCTTTCCCGCCGGAGACGTCGAGTTGAATCCCAGTTCCGCTGGCAACATTCGAATCGAAGGCAAAGACGGGCCAAAGCCGCTGCCACCCAATTCGCTGGTTCAGGCTGTTGGTTGCCTGACGCTGGCAGAAGGGGACCAATGGACGCTGACCCGGGTCAGCAATCCCAGCCGGAACCGAAACTCGGACCCGGAGAGGGAATCGACGCCGGAAGAGCTGGACACATCTCGAAAAATCGCGATGGGCGACCTGACGTTCGATCTGGCCAACTTCTTCATGCTTGGCGATTTCGACCCCGCCGCTCACGAGGGTCACCGGATGCTGGCGAGAGGCGCGTTGATCAGCCGGCCGAGCGGTGATCGCATAAGCTTGACCAACCTGGACATGCTTAGTCCGCGGTGTGACGGGCAATAAGTGCCATCGTTCAGTAGCCGGACGGTTGCCCGGAGCGAGCAGAGCTTCGTCTCTCCACACCTGCCGCTGCCTTCAGGACAAGCCTAACACCCGCTGCGTTCCTCTTCGCGGCGCAGCCATCGGAGCGTGATCAGTGAGCCGTTGTGGGTCCCAGTAGATTCCTGTCGTCGGGTACAGACGGACAGAACACGGACAGATGGCGAAGGGAAGACTGAGAACGAACCCGCGACGTCCGGCATGGGATACGACACCTAAACCGTAAACTGCTTATTTCGCGTCGATTCCTCGCAAACGGTCCACGCTGGGGAACAAACGGCCTGATAGCCCCAGGAAATGGGCACCGAGCAGTGGGCACATCTCCGAGAACGCGACTTGAACGAAGCCGCTGGCGCGGCGGACGCTACGCGTGTGCTGACTGAAGAGTGATGCGGTCCCGATAAAGTGTGAGCCTCAAGGAGGCTCACATGACGAAACTACGACAGCGGATGCTGGAGGAACTCCAGCGCCGGAACTACTCACCCGAGACCATCCGGCCGTACCTTTACACGGTCGAAGACTTTTCCCGCTACTTCGGCAAGTCGCCCGACAAGCTCGGACAGGAAGACATGCGGCGGTACCAGCTGCATCTGCTGCACGATCGGAAACTGGCGGTAGGCAGCATCATCGCACGGATCGCCGCACTCCGGTTTTTCTTCGTGAAGGTGCTTCGCAGACCGTATCGCCAGATCGATCTGGTCTATCCGAAACAGCCGTCCCGGTTGCCCACGATTCTGAGCGAAGAGGAAGTGGCACGACTGTTGGCCTCGGCTAACAGCTCCTATCACTTCGTCATCCTGATAACCTTGTATTCGACGGGACTGCGGCGGGCCGAGTTGTGTCGTCTAAAGGTCGAAGACGTCGACAGCGAATGCATGGTGATCCATGTGAGGCAGGGGAAAGGCAATCGCGATCGCGACGTGACGCTGTCGCCGAAACTGCTGGAAGTCCTGCGTGACTACTGGCGTTGGCGCAAACCCGGGGAGTATTTGTTCCCCAGTTTGCTCCGGACCCGTCCGGGAAAACCCATCACCCCGAAGACGGTGTGGTATGCCGTCCAACAGGCCGCCCTGCGTGCCGGCATCGAAAAGAAGATTTCGCCGCACACTCTGCGTCACAGCTGGGCCACTCACCTGCTAGCCCGGATGGATCACCAATCGGAGAATCGATCGGTGTTCGGATACGAGAAGCGATTTGCGGCGAGACTTGGAGCTGAGAGTGAGCGAGCCGTGGACATTGGCGGATTTTGAGCCTGTGACACGGCGACATTTGGCGGGAGATCGGCATGAATGGGCGAGTGCAGGCAGGCCTCGCCGGGAGGCAGATGAGAGGCGCTGTTTTTCGGATCTGAAGGTTCGGTGTCGTCAGCAACGAAGCGGAATTGATTGCAGGTTTCTCACTATGAGAGCAAAGACGTCGGCATAGGGATAGGCCTCCGACATCGAGATCCAGACGTTGCGGACCGTGAGGCGGATACGCGCACCGATCTTAAGAAGCTTCAGACGGATGGTTCCGCATTGGGCATGGGCCATCGCGGTATCTTTGAGACCGAGACGACGCAACGCCTGCATAAGCATGTAGGCGGCTGAGGACAGATACAGTCGGAGCTGATTGGCGCGCATGGTTCCCGCACTGGTGCGGTCGGCAAATAGATCCAGTTGCTGTTCTTTGATCCGGTTCTCCATGTCGCCGCGTGCGCAATAGAAATCTTCGTAGAGCGCTTGGGCTCCGAGTCGTTCCGGTGGCAGTGAGGTCACCACGAATCGGGGATTGGCGCCCTTGGCCAGGAACTCGGCTTTGCCAACAACGCGACGAGTGCGGCTCCAGCTCTTTCGAGTCCGGTACAGGAAATCCTTAAACACTCGTGCCGATTTCCCAGTGGTCTGAAACTCCGCTTCAGCCTGAATCATCTGGTCAGCGATCTCTCGCTTGAGGCGGTCGTTCTTGGCCAACCCCATCACATAATCGACCTGGTGGGTTTCACACCAGTCCAGTAATGCATCCCGGCAGAATCCGGAATCGGCCCGAATGATGATCGACACGTCCGGCCAGCTCTGACGGATCTGGCCGACGATACGTTCCAATTCATCGACTGATCCTGCCGCCCCATCGATATTGGACGGGCGCAGCCGAGCGCACAACAGATGCTCTCCACAGAAGATGTACAAGGGCAGATAGCAGTAGTTGCGGTAGTAGCCGTGAAAGAACCGGCCTTCCTGTTGACCATGGATCGGATCATCGGTCGCGTCCAGATCCAGAACGATCTCTTCGGGCGCCGTGTTGTCATGGGCTGCCACAAACGCATCGACCATCCAACGATCGATCTTGTCCCCATCCATAGCGATCTTCTTGTACCGCTCCTGGTCGCCGACTTCGGCGCCGGTCAACTCCAATCGGTTTAGCGTGCTCTTGCCCGCCAACGCCTTTCCCCAGTCGCCGGCCTGTCGTCGATTCGTTCCCAGCGGATCCGCTTTGTCCACCGCCAACGCAAGCATCGGGTCGGTCCGTAACTGATCGTGATCGTTCAGGTCTTCATATCCCAGGCACAGCCCGTAGACCCGCTGTCCCAACAGCTCCTTCACGGTGTGTTCGATCAACCGTTGGTCGCGATGATCGCTAAAACACCCCGCCAATCCATCGATCAAACCGGTCCGCTTTTCGACTTCACGCAGCAGCAGAACTCCAGCGTCAGACGTGATCTTGCCGCCGTCGAAACGCGCCTTCATTTTTCGTTGAAGAAGTCCGTGAAATTCGAACGTGGTTTGTTTACACTCTGTACTCATAAGGGCCGCCTCCGTTTGGTTTCTGAACCGTTCTCGACAAACGATTTATGCCAAACAGGGCGGCCTTTTCTGGTCCTTTCGGTGATTTATGCGGGCTAGTGCGTATTCCGCTGATCGTGATCACCAGTTCCGGGAACATGATCAGTGATTCCGGCCATCGTGATCACCCGTCGGAGCGAAGTGAGGGTTAGGATCTCAGTTTAGACCTCCCGAAGTCCACGATTCTTGTTTTGAATGCTTCCATAATCTTGATATTCATCGCCGGGCCTGTGTGTAAATGTGGGAAAGCCGCAGGCTTTTCCAAGGCTGTGGGAATCCACGTTTTTTGTGGATTTCCATAGCCGTCATTTTCCACAGGCCATTGCTTCGTTCTTTCTTGGTTCTTTTTCATTCTTCATCCGTTCCTGACCGAATGCCTGAAAAGTCTTCGCGAGGATCGCGTATCCGCGACGATCGGGCGCGGGCCCGAGCGGGACTACCTGTTGGTTGGACGGTTTCATGTCGGTTCCTTGGCAGAGGCTTTCGGCGCGGCTTTGGTCCGTCTCATGGAGCGCCCCTTCAGTTCGATGCGATGTGCATTGTGGAGGAGGCGATCACAGATCGCGTCAGCCTGGTTCGGGTCGCCGATGACGCCGTGCCAGTCGGAGACAGGGAGCTGGCTGGCAATCAAGATAGCGGAGCGTTCGCTGCGCTCCTCGACGACTTCGATCAAGTCTCGGCGTTCCGAGTCCCGCAGCGGGGACAGGAGCCAGTCGTCGATGGCCAGCAGATCGGTCTTGGCGAGGCGGGCCAGGACTCGCGTGTAGGAGCCGTCGCCGCGACCGACGGCCAGTTGGTGCAAAAGCCGAGGCATGCGGACATAGGCGGCGTTAAGACCTCGCCGGCAGGCGCGTTCGACGAAAGCCGAAGCCAGAAAACTTTTCCCGATGCCGGTCGGACCGGTAATGATTAGATTGTGCCGGTCCTGGATCCATCCACACGAGCCCAGGGCAAGGACCTGGGAACGGTCCAGGCTGCGACGATGTTTGAAGTCGACGTTCTCCAGCGATGCGGAGCTGTAGCGCAGCTTGGCCACGCGCAGGCGCCGGGTGAGCTTGCGGTGCTCTCGGGCTGTCCACTCCTCATCGATTAGTAGACCCAGACGTTCCTCGAAGCTGAGATCCGTGTACTGATTCGAGCGTCGTTGTTGCTCGAGGGCCTCGACCATCGCCGATAGTTTCATCTGGTTCATCTTCTCCAGGGTTTGTTCCATAAGCATGAGTACTCTCCTTTGGGTCCGCATAATAGGCGGCGCCACGAATGTTGTCGTGATGGGGCATGGGTGGGGTTTCGGTCTCCTCGAAAGGCAACCGCTCCTGGGCCGACGACAGGATGTTCTTGACGGTGCGGTAGCTATAGGACTCTAAGTGCAGCGCTCGGGCACTGGCGGCTTCAAGCCGCTGGGCGCCGTGGCGGCGTCCCAGACTCATCAATCCCAGGCAGGCGCGGTACCCCTGTTCGGGATGGGGCCACTGTTTCATGATCTGCTCGACCAGGCGACCGGTCTGGGGGCCGGTCTGCTTGGCCCAACCAATCAGCCGGGACGGTGTCCATTCCGCATGGGCCCGATGGGAACTGGGCATATGTTCAGGCAGAGTCGACGGCTGGTGATCGTAACGCCGGCGATGAGCGGCGACGCGCCGGCCTTTGTGGTAGACCTCGACAATCGAGGCGGTGTAACGCGCTTCCAGGGTCTCATCGATCAACTGGTAGGGCACGCTGTAGGGATGGTGATCCACGGTCACGTGGTAGTCGATATTGACACGACAGCCCTTCCACTCGGCCTGTTCATACCGGTTGGTCGGTAGTGGCTGGAGGGCCGGTCGATCCAGCCTTTCGTAGAGTTCCAGGCGGGACACGTGAAGCTTCTGCATCGGCCGCTGGTTTAGTTCCACCAGCAAGTTTCGAATCGCCCCGTTCAAGTCCGCGAGACTGAAGAATGTGCGATTCCGGATTTTGGCCAGGATCCAGCGCTGCGCAACCAGGACGGTCGACTCGATCTTCGCCTTGTCCTTGGCTTTTCGAGGCCGGGCAGCAATAACAACGGCGCCGTAATGTTCAGCCTGATCCTGGTAAGTCCTGTTCACGCCTGCTTCATAGCGGCAGGACAGGGTAATCGCACTCTTGAGTTGGTCGGGCACCCAGATGCGGCTCGATCCACCGAAGAACTCCACCATGCGGATATGCACGCCGACCCAGTCGGGAAGTTTCTGGCTCGGTGTCGCTTCGGCGTAGGTGTAACCGCTGGCGCCCAGCGCGGCCACGAACAACTCGACTGGAATGGCTTTGCCCGTCCGCGGATCCGTCAGCTCTGGCCGTTTGCCGGAAAAGTCGATGAAGGTCTTCTCTCCGGCACGGTGCACCTGGCGCATCGAGGGTTTGAGTTTCTTGGCCCACCGCCGGTAGATCTCACAGAACTGGCTGTAGGCATATCCCTTTGGATTCGTTTCCCGGTACTCCTCCCACAGGAGGTGGAGGGTGACTCCAACACGCTTCAACTCCTGGTGGATCAGCTCGACATCAGGAGGCACCCGTTCCCGGGAACCGGATCCAGCGCGCGGAAACAGCCGTGCTTCAAGTGCGGCCTCGTCCAGTTCTTCAGGTAGCGGCCACTCGAGCCCGGCCCCGGCCGCACGTCGGACGTACTCCGAAACCGTCCCTACTCCCACCCGGCAGGCTAGGGCGATGGCCCGGTGGCTGAGTTTCTGTTCGTATTTGAGTCGTAGAATCTCGCGTATCTGTCTCATCGATAGCCGTCTTGTCCCCATCAAGTTCTCCTTTTTTCAAAGAAGAACCTTACAGTTCTAAACTTCGCTACCGACGGGTGATCATGATCGCCGGAATCGGTGATCACGATGCCCGGAATCACTGATCATGATCCCGGAATCAGTGATCACGATGCCCGGAATCGCTGATCATGATCCCGGAATCGGTGATCACGTTAAATCGGAATCAGTGATCACGATCGTCCGGAATACGCACTAGAGCGGGGAACGGATCTGAGAACCATCCAGCTCCTGCTGGGTCATGTCGATCTGGAATCCACAAGCATCTACCTGCATCTGTCCCAGGCGCACATGCAGGGGGTAGTGAACCCGGTCGACTCTCTATCGGTTCCCGATCTGGGACCGTCTCCCCGTTTGAGAAAGCCGAAAGGCGAATGAACCGACCCACCGTGGAGGTGGCCGACATCTTTCGCGTTCGGGTTCGCGGTTTCCTCCGACATCACCGCCTCGGTATTCAGAAACACAAAGTCCTGCGCGCGATCATGCACTGTCGCACCGCTGCGATGGGCGGTCACATCGACCGGTGTGGCAAGTGCGGTCGTGAATCCGGAATCTCGTTCAACTCCTATCGCAACCGCCATTGTCCAAAGTGTCAGACCCAGGCCCGACGACGTTGGCTCCAAGCGCGGCAAGCGGAACTCCTGCCCAGCCCCTACTTCCACGTTGTGTTCACTCTCCCCCACCAGTTCCACCCATTCTTCTTCCAGCACCCGGCCGCACTCTATACCCTGCTGTTTCGCAGCGTGGCCGATACGTTGATGGAAGTTGCCGCCAATCCCAAGCGACTCGGCGCACGGATCGGTTTCTTCGGCATCCTGCATACCTGGAGTCAGAACCTGCAGTTCCATCCCCACATCCATTGTGTCGTACCGGCTGGCGGACTGGCTCCGGATCAGTCCCGTTGGATTCCAGGCTCTCCACGCTTCTTCCTGCCCAAGCAGGTGCTCGCCCGAGTCTTCCGTGGCAAGTTTCTGGATGGACTCGGTCGCGCCATCGCCAACGGTTCGATCGAACTGTCCGGATCGATTCGACACCTGGGTGAACCTAAACACTTCGGTCGGTTCCGTCGCCAAATGCATTCCCGCAAATGGGTCGTCTACATCAAACGTCCCTTTGGGGGTCCCGGGCACGTGCTCCGCTACCTGGGCCGCTACACCCATCGGGTCGCCATCTCCAATCATCGATTAGTCTCGTTTGACCGGAACCAGGTTCAGTTCCGTTGGCGGGATTATCGTCATGGCAACAAGAGCCGCATCATGACACTCGCCGCAGATGAGTTCATCCGGCGGTTCTTGTTACACGTTCTACCAAAAGGTTTCGTTCGCATCCGCCACTTCGGATTCATGGCCAACTACCGACGAAGCGACTCGTTCGCTCTCTGCCGCCGGCTTCTCCATGCGGTACCCGTCGAACCGGACGAAACGACCTCGTCGAACTCCTCCTGGTCCTGTCCACACTGTCAGGGACCGATGACTCTCATTCAACGCTTCACCGCCCAGCAACTAGCGAGGCTCACATTCATATGCGATACGTCCTGATCCGACTTCACAACCCGAATACCGACGTGTCGTTCAGACACGGCCGCGCCGGAGTCTGCCTCTACCCAAATATCCCGTTAGATCCCGTCCTTCCAACACACCAATCCGCCGACCCAAACGCATTCCGATTCACACCATCGACGCCGTCATCAACTGCCGGTACCCTTCCTCACCCCCTAACGGCCTCCAGATCCGGCCCGTTGCCCCTACTTTCTCCATAGCCCACCGCGTCCGCCGCAAACAGCCAGCGCCTTCCTTCAAGTCTTGTTATCCGAACTGCTGCGGGTTCACATTTTGGCCCGTCCTGTGCAGTCTCGCGCCGCAGCACTTCCGATGAACGCTAGCGACATACCTGACATGTGGATTGTTGCGGCCTCAAAACCTCGCAATAATGAAAGAGCTTCTCAGACTGTCGGAGGGTCAACTCGCTGAGGTGAGATGATGCCGCGAATAGCATCCTATTTGTCTGCTTCGGGGTCTGGCGGGAGTGCCAAGCCGTTCGCATACATGTCTTCGAGTTCCGCTTCGCAATAAGTGTCGCCCTGCTCAGCGCCCTTCCTAAACCACTTCGCTGCTTCGGCGTAATCCTCCCGAACGCCGAGGCCGTTGTAGTACATATCGCCGAGGGCGTATTGGCCATCTGGCAGCCCCTGTTCAGCAGCTTGTCTGTACCACCTTACCGCCTCGTTGTAGTCCGTCGAGACGCCATCGCCGCTCCAATACTTAACACCTAGGTCGTACTGAGCTTCCGATAGTCCCTGCTCAGCAGCCCTTCGAGTCCACTTCAAAGCCTCATCACCATTAGTCAGCTGGCCAAGTAGACGCTGGGCCCTTGCCATTCCTTGTTCGGCCGCCTTTCTAGTCCACTTTTCGGCCTCCAACTTGTCCTCTTGCACACCTTCGCCGTAACGGTGCGCAAGCCCCAGCTCGTGCTGTGCTTCCGCTTCTCCCTGTTCGGCCGCCTTTCGGAACCAGATGGCCGCCAGCCTAGGGTCACAATGAACGCCTCTGCCCTTCTGATACATGATCGCGAGTTTCTGTTGTGCGTGGGGATCACCGGTGTCGGCCGTCTGCCGGGTTTTCATTGCCTCGGCGTAGTCATCCTGGTTCAGGCGGGCTTTGTCGACAATCTCCTGCAGTGCCATCTTGACACTGCCTTGTCGTTTGGCGAGCTGTTCTTCGCACGTTTCCAAAACGCACGGATGCCGGTTTGCATTGCTTGCCAAACTCCATTTTGCTGTCGCTTTGATGCTCATCTGGATGATTTCGTTCTCGGTCAGACGAAACGGCAGTGCTCGGCGAACCTCAAAGAATCGGATCTCGGTGGCCAAATCGACACCCTGCATCAGGCACAAGCAATCCAGATCCCCCAAAGTCTCAATCCGTGTCAATTCTGTATTGCATGCGACTCCGGCTGCGGTTCTCAACCTCTCGTATGTCCGTTTGCAGCGCGTGGCAGATCTAAAGAACCGAAGGGGGGACGTGAGCCAGGCTTCCAGCTTCTGCCGAATGCGGTCGGGCCGTTCAAGCACCTCGATGAGTCGCTCAATTGGCTCGTTGCTTCCGGTCACAAAAAACTCAGCCCATAGAAGGTCATTGCCGGTGGGCGTCCGAACGGTTCGTGCCAGCGCATTGCTTGGTGCCTGAGGAATGGATTTCAGGTCTGCGATGATCTCTGAAAGTAAAGCATCACCCTCGAACTGAGTTTCCCCAAAGAGTTGTTCATAGTCCCGAAGCAAACCGGGATTCTCCTGCGCCATTCTTGCAAAGAAGTACGCTGTAGGGACGCGGCCACAGGCATCTTCGACATGCGAACCCGACATCAAGAAGCGCAGTGCTTCCGTCGCCCGTTCTGGAACAGGAGACCGATAGTAGTAAGTCAAAAAATCATCGCATTCCAAATCGTTCATGGTACATACCTACCGTCTAAGACAACCCGGCCGGTTCAGGCCTGATGTTTCTCGAAGTATCCCAGATCAAAGATCTGGTCCCTACGATGAGGGCAACGCCGTTCCCGGTCGTACTCCATCCATCAATCGACTCAATGAAGCCAAGTTTGTACGCGGTTCTTTGTCACCGCAGCCTCTCATCGATGGCAGTTCGCAACATTCTTGCAACCTCGTCATTCCCCTGTGCAAGTGCAACCACTAGTGCCGAGGAGCCTTCTATGTCTCTGGCCTCGATCTCGGCTGCAGCATCCAGAAGGAGGCGAGCAGCCTCAGCATCGCCACTGATTGCCGACATGATCAGTGCAGTGCCACCGTTGGCGTCTGATATATTCACGTCGGCACCCGCTTCGAGCAACATCTTGAGCGTGGCAGAGAACCCTCCAAGCGCGGCCAGCATCACGGCGGTCCGGCCAAGTCTGTTAGTGGTGTTGATGTCAGCATCAGCAGCCAGGAGCACCTTCGCGGTATTGGTGTGTCCCTCGTTCGATGCGAGCATCAGGGCTGTGTCCCCCTCCATCCATTCCTCATCTACGCGAGCGCCTTTCGCCAGCAACAAGCAGACTGCGTCAACGTGATTGCGCGCCGCGGCCCCCATCAAAGCTGTATGGCCGCTCTCAGTCTTGATGCCCGGGTCGGCACCCGCGCTCAGCAACAGCTCGACCGCTTCAGAGCGGCCATCCTGTGAAGCAAACATAAGGGCGGTGCCCCCTTCCTTGTGCATTGCATTCACATCAGCTCCGGCCGCAAGCAGAGCCTTGATAGTCTCAAGGTGTCCACGGCTTGATGCCACCATGAGCGCGGTATCGCCGCCTCGACCCCTTCCGTCGACATCGGCACCTCCATTCAGCGCGGCCTTCAATTTGGTCACGTTGGCCTCTTGCGCTGCACCCAAAAGCTTGCTAAGAACACGATTGCCAGTCGATAGGAACAGGAAGAACGGGACGAGGCGATCCAACTTCGGTGCCCAAGCAACCCGTCTCCGTGCCTTCCTGGCATCCTTTTTGTGCCGCTGCACGGGCAATCCCTCATCAATCAAATCTTGATAAGCTGTCACCGCGAGCCCGAAGTACTGGTAGGCCCTGGAACGATCGGGTGGAACGCCTTGTCCGTAGGCATATGCGCGACCCAGATTAAAAAGAGCGGGGGCCTCCTGCAGCTCAGCCGCTTTGTCCCACCAACGCACGGCTTCCCTCGGGTTCTCTAAAGCACCTAAGCCGGGTACGATTCCGCCGTACAGATTGCCGAGTAGGGTCTGGGCCTGTCCGTACCCCTGCTCGGCTGACTTCTGCAGCCAACCCAACGCAGCGGTGCAGTCCTGCTGTTCTCCCGGAAAAGTTAGAAATAGGCCAACGTGAAACTGGGCAACAGCGTCTCCCTGTTCCGCCTCCGGCAAGTTCTCCTTGATGTCGGCTCCGTAATCGTCGCGTTGAGGTGCAGTTGAGTACAGTTGGGAAGCCTCGTCAGGTCTATCGTTCGTCATAACTCGGTTCTCTTTGCTCAAGGGAACCTCAGTGATTCCCTTGGCCAGTTAGTCGGGAGAACTTGCGACCAGCTTTGGGATCATGCGGTGCCTCACAGGATGCTTGGCCCCCAAACGAAAAGGCTCGGTAAATGTAGCTGCAGGTTGGACTCGAGGTCAATCAATCAGTCACCCGGACGTATCACCGCCTACTCTTCCATCTGCCTGTAGTCGGACCGAGGCGATGGCCGGTCTTTTCCAGATGTACGTGTCTGCGACAATACTAAGTGATCAACTGCAACGCCAGACGACTTCGGAAGCCTCCCATCCCATCTCTCTCTCGCCCTACCTCACTGGTCCAAGATAACGATCCAACCAGGCGAGGGTTTCCCTGATGAACTCATTCCGCGGCGGGATGTGGTCGGTTTCGTACAACTTCAGTTCCTTGTGCTCATCTGGCGTACCCAGAAGATCGAAACCCGGCTGTGCCCCGTAAGGGATCATCGTGTCGTAACGGCCGTTCAACATCAGGGTCGGCGTTCGCACCCGGGTCACATAATTGTACTGATTCGTCTCAGGACGCCCCCGCCCGGTGAGCCCTCCGGCCAGAAGAACCGAAGCCCGGATCCGTTCCTCCACCGCCGGGATGATCGCGCCGAGCCGACCGCCCCAGCTCATCCCGTAGTAGGCAAGCCGTTCCGCGTCGATATCGTCGCGGGTCTCCAGATAATCGACGCTTCGCTTGAAGTCTTTTCCGACCTGAATCAGGAATTCCGTGTACGAACGGGAATCGTCCCCCCTGGGGTTTATATAAGGGACGTTTCTCCGTTCAAACGCTTAGCGTTCATCGGGAGTGCCGAGCGATAAGGCGTGGTGGTGACGAGATCTTCGGGCACTTTCGATAACGACGTTTGAAGGAAGGCGCTGGCGTTTGCGGCGAACGCGGTGGGCTATGGAGAAAGTACGGGGTTGGGGGTTGAAGTTCTCACGAGTGAGACTCGACCAGCGAGTGTGGCCAGGCGGCGACAATGAATGTATGGCGGCCGATCGTCCGTTTTGGAGAGTTCACCGAGCAGGTCCAGGCCCGATCGGTACGAACTTTTGACATCAAGGCGCACGTGGGCGTTGGCGTGCACCAGCACGTCTGGAAGGCATGGATTTGGAATCCCTGTTACGACGTGTCTAAAAAGCATTTCGAAGCGAATCTCCATGCGAGTTCGGTCGCAGTGAGCCTCTCGATAACGGTCATCGGGGCATGACAGATTGGACACAGCCAGGCGGAGCTGGTTGACGGGCCTTCCTCAGGAGGAGGGACCGGCGCCATTCCCAATAACCGATGACAAAGTTCCATGGATACGGATCGTTGGGAGTTCGCCATGAAACCGAAGTGCCGGATGCGGACAAAGCCTTTCGGCAGTACGTGGAGCAGGAATCGGCGGATGAACTCGGCGGCGGAAACCGTCATCGTCCTTGCTTTGTTACCGCGAGAGTAATCCCGCCAACGGAATGTGACATGGCTGCCGTCGAAGGAAAGCAATCGATGATTGGAGATGGCGACGCGGTGTGTGTAGCGTCCGAGGTATCGAAGAACCTGTTCGGGGCCGCCGAATGCCGGCTTCGCATAGACGACCCAATCTTGGCGGAATAACGGTCGCAAGAAAGCCGCAAAGTGCTTCGGTTCGGAAAGGTGCTGGATCTGTCCGGCGAAGGTCAGGCTCTTCTTGCGAAAAGCCTTCTGCAATCCGTCAACGAACTTGCCGCGGAATAGTTTTCCCAGAACCTTCACAGGTAGGAAGAACGGGTATCGCGGATGAATCCAACGCGCACGGCCCGGTGCGATTCCTCCGGCGGGAATGACGCAGTGGATGTGAGGATGAAACAGCACGTTCTGACCCCACGTGTGCAGGATGAGGAAGAAGCCGATTCTCGCGCCAAGATGTTTGGGATTTCGAGCGACCTCCAGAAGAGTCTCGGCCACAGTGCGGAACAGCAGGTTGTAGAGCTCGACCTGGTTCTGTCGGACGAGCGAATGCAATTGGTGCGGCAGGGTGAACACGACATGGAAGTATCGTGTTGCCAGAAGCTCTCGTTCTCTGGCCGCGATCCAACGCTGACGCGCCTGAGCCTGGCATTTGGGACAATGGCGATTACGGCATGAGTTATAGGAGAGGACCCGATCGCCACCACATCGTGAGCAGGCATCGATATGACCGCCGAGAGCCGCTGTGCGGCAATGCTGGATGGCGTGCATCACCTTGAGCTGCTGGAAATGGATTCGTTTTCGATGGCGGTCGATAAAGTCGTTGCCCGCGGCGCGAAGGATGTCGGCCACCTCCACGGTGGGCCGGGTCATTGTTTCTGCTTCCTTCTTTTGGACCGCTTCACCGCATCGAGGCTGGAAACCGCCATGGTCTCCACCGGATTGGTGACCGCCTGCAGGTGACGTCGAGACAGGTGCAGATAGACGCTGGTGGCTCGCAGGTCCGCGTGACCCATTAACATCTGAATGGTGCGGAGATCGGTGCCATTTTCAAGTAGGTGAGTGGCCCAGCTGTGACGCAGCGTGTGCGGGGATACGCGTTTCTTGATTCCGGCACGTTTCGCCGCATCGTGTACGGCGGACCACACGCACTTGGGGGTGAGGGGTTTGTCGGCGCGCCAGTTGTTCACCATGCCCGGAAACAAATAGGTCTTGGGCTTCATCCAACACCAGTATTCTCGTAGCGTCTGCAAGAGCTTTGGTGTCAATGGCACGTCGCGATCACGATGACCCTTGCCCTGACGGATGTGGATGATCATGCGCTCGCTATCAACATCCTCGGCCTTCAACCGGATCAACTCGGCTCGGCGCATCCCGGTGGCGTACAAGGTCATGAGCATCGCGTAATCCAGCAAATTCTTTGCCGAGTCGATCAGTCGTGCGACCTCGTCCTGGCTCAAAACCGTCGGCAATCGTTTCGGGGTTCTGGGATATGGGAGATCCAGCTTCAGGTATGGACGCCGCAGCGTCTTTACAAAAAAGAACCGCAAGGCGGCAATGTACAAGCCGACAGTCTTGGCCGCGAGCTTTCGCTCCCGGATCAGATGTAGGTGATACTGCCGCAGGTCTTCCTGACTGAGACGATCGGGGCGCGTGCCAAAATAGCCCGCGAAGTCTTCAACGACTCGCAGGTAACTTCGGATGGTGATCGGAGAGAAATTACGACGCTGGAGTTCCTCCAGCATCCGTTTACGCAGGTCCGTCATGTAGGCCTCCTTTGAAGCCCACACTCTACAGTTTGCTTAGCACCGTTCGCTCAGCCCACGCGTAGCGTCCGCCGCGACAGCGGCTTCGTTCAAACGTTCCTTTGTAGACCGGAAACAGGACCGCGCGGCCGTTTTTTACGAGAAAGGAAAGGAAAGCCGGAAACTCGTAGTAGTTGCCAATGTCATCGCTCGACGTCCCCACCGTTGCGCCACCGCCCGGGACATAAACCACTGTCTGGTACGGGGGCTGCGTGTTTCTGGGCATGAAGAGATGGGCGATCACTTCCTCATTTCCGTAGGCAGCGTCGAATAGAATCCGCTCATGAACCCAGTCTGCGTGGCTCTCGTCTCTTGAGTCCAGCCGCGCATTCAGGCCCGTTGGGTCGTAAGAAAACTGCTCCTTGTAAACCTGGAAAACCTCGTCCGAAACGGGATCTTCTTTGTAGAAATTCGGGGGCAGGCCGAAATTCACCATCGCCAGAGCGGCTTCAGGGATCGTCTCGGGGTCCGGGTATCGTGCGCATCGAAACCCGATCATGGGCGAACGCTCGAACGCCGGCGCCTGACTCAATTCGGTGAACCGGTAGGTGTTGTCGCCCCAGGCGCCCCCCCGAACCAGCTTGCCTTCTGGCGTGTCGTTCCAGCACCACTCGCGCACGTTTCCGGCCATGTCATAGGCGCCGTACGAGGTGACGCCGGGAAGACTCCCCGCCGCGACCGGACCGGCGCCCTCGAAATTGCTGAAAGGAGCAAAGACTGCAAATCCCCCGAGCTGAGGCCACTGGATCAAAGGGGTGGCCTCGCCCCTGGCCAACCCCCAATGCTGTTCCGTCGGCAAGCTCTTCCCGACGAACTTCCCATACGCCGCGGCCTCGTACCAACTGACGCCCGAGACCGGGTGGTTCGCCTCCCCTTCGGGATAGTCCCCGGCTTGCCAGTTCGCCGGGCCCGGCCGACCCGTCTGATCGACGAACTCCAAAGCGGCTTCCTCCCAGGTCAAAGTTCTTCCATCCCGGATGAATTCGTGCTCCCAGTATTCGCGGTTGCGGTATCCGCCGCCGTCCACGAATTCCTTGTACTGCGCGTTCGTCACTTCGTTCCGGTCGATGAAGAAATCGTCCAGGTCACCCGCAGGCGTCGGCGCACCGGGTACGCGCACCATCCCCTCGGGGATATCCTCGGCGGCATCCAACGCTCTGACGAAATCGTTCGGGACAAAGAAATTTTCCCCGACCAAGTCCAGGTCCCACGTGGAAGCTGCGGCCAACACGGTCTCGTAACCTTCCTTTTCCAGCTTCCATCGAAATATTCCGATCGGCATCCGGATATCTTCGACAGGCGACACTCCCAGCCACTCCCATTCCGCGTCCGGGGTCGCGTATTCCTCTACATAAATGTCGGCCCCGGCAGGTTCCGTCCGGATGTTGATCCTCAGGGAGCTTCTGGAAAACAAGTCTGTGAGCTCCGGGTGGTTTGGGATGTACTGCTCCGCCTGCTCCGCCAGAGCGTAGGCGTCGGTATAGTCCCGCCAACTAGCCTCCACGAGCCGTGCAATTTCCGGCAGAGCCTCCTCTTCCGCCCAACGGATGTCGGCCTGACGGTCGAGGAACCAGACTGTGATGGTAAGGAATCCGAGAACCGCGAGGACGGCCGGGACTGCTATCCGGGGCGTCGGAATACGCCGAAGGGATGTCCATAGGCCGAGGGTTCCGATTTCTTCCGCCACGAGCTTGTCGCGGAAGCGTTCCAGGTCCGCCAGCACATCCGCTGCGGACGCGTAGCGGGAATCCGACTCTTTCCGCAAGGCGTACCTGACGATCCGCTCCAACTCCTCAGGAACCATGGGATTGACCCTCGAGATCGCCTCCGGTTCCTGCCCCACGATGGCGACGAACAAATCCCCGAGGCTTTCTCCGCGGAACGCAACACGACCGGTCAACAGTTCATAGAGCAGGCACCCGAATGCCCAGATGTCGATACGGTGGTCGACGGATCCGCCCCGGGTCTGCTCGGGGCTCATGTAGGCCGGAGTCCCCAGAATCCGTCCGGCTTCGGTTCCATCCACGGTGACCGTCGGCATCATGGACAGATCCTGACCGTCATGATCTCCGACGAACGCTTTCGCCAGCCCGAAGTCCAACACCTTCACGTTGCCGTCGGCCGTAACCATAATGTTGGCGGGTTTCAGGTCGCGGTGGATGACACCTTTCTCGTGGGCGGCTTCGAGGGCTTCGGCGATCTGAAGGGCCAGCTTGAGGGATTCTTCGACGGGGATGGCACCGCGCTTCAGCCGTTCAGCTAACGTGTCGCCTTCGACGAGTTCGAGGACCAGGAACCGTGTGCCTTCGTGCTCTTCCAGCCCGTAGATCGCGGCGATGTTGGGGTGGTTCAGCGACGCCAGTAGCCTGGCCTCCCGCTCAAACCGTGCCAGCCGTCCTTCGTCCTTGGCGAATTCTTCCGGGAGCGTCTTGATGGCGACTTCGCGCCCGAGTTTGGAATCCCGAGCTCGCCACACTTCACCCATGCCACCCTTGCCGAGGGCAGAGAGGATCTCGTAGTGGCCAAGCTGCGTGCCAGGTTGCATCGTTTAGTGTCTCTTGGGCGATCCGTGAAAAACTCCGTAGATGATACGAAAGGCGGGAGTTGAGGTCAATCAGCCAGTCACCCGGTCGTGAAACCGCCGACTCGGACATCTGCCTGTAGTCGGACCGAGGCGATGGCCGGTCTTTTCCACATGTACGTGATGACGGGCAAGTGGAATTTCTACAACCTTGCTCACGAGCCATTGGAGCAGGTTCGGTGGTTGGAGGGTTCGGTCCAGCGAGACGGAAGGGCTTTGGGGGCCCGTTCCTTGATCTTGTTCACTCTGTTCTCAGCATGATCGCGGGATCAATTTTCATTGCCCTCAAGGCAGGAAATAACGTAGCCAGAAGCGCAACCAGCAGAAGCACGGTCGGCACCGACATGAAGACCCGAACATCCAGCACGCCCATCCCGTACAACTGGCTGGCAATAACCTGACGCAGAGCAACGGCGCCGATGATTCCGGCTACGACGCCAACGAGTGCCAACAGGAGGCCGTGTTGCATGATAAGTCCCAGGACCTGCGAACCGGACGCGCCCATTGCGGCCCGGATCGCGATCTCTCCTCTCCGCTGTGTCACCGTATACGCGATCACGCCGTAGGTGCCGACCGCTGCCAACATCAACGCGACGGCGCCGAAAACGACCAGGAGCATCATGCCCATACGTTCGCGGCCGAGCGATGCATTGATCAGGTCCGAGTACAGATGAAACTCGACAGGGAGGTTCGGATCCATAGAGCTGATCTGCTCCCGAACCGATGGAATCACCAGGTTCGGATTACCCGGCGAACGGAGGACGATGTGCATGAGTCGACGCGGCGTCTGGGTGTAGACGGTGTACATCGTCGGCTCTGGCTGGTCGTTCAAAGAGCCGTACTTCATCGGGCCGACGACACCGACAACTTCGACTTGTTCCGTTGCGACTTCCAGGAGAGGGTTCTTTAAGATGTTCATGACGATTCGCTGACCCAGAGGATCCTGCCCAGGAAAGAAGCGCTTGGCGAACTCTTCGTTCACCACCGCAACGCCGCGTGTATCTCGCTGGTCGAATGATGAAAACCCATGCCCGGCCACGAGCGACGTTCCCATCGTCGAGAAAAAGTCAGGACCGACGGTACGTCTCTTGGCCCTTAGCGGCTCGACCCCTTCGGGAGTAATCTGCCCGAAGACCTCGTAGGCGTTGACGCTATCGACATCCCGGCCGGCCGGGAGGCTCGATGTGACGGTCACTGCTTCGACGCCGTTCATCTGGCGGAGACTCTCGAGCAACTCCGTGTAAAAACGGGCCATTCCGGAATAGTCCTCGGAGTTCGGTGGATAGGTGGCGAAAGGAAGTGCTATTTCCAGCGTCAGTCTTCGTTCCGACCTGAAGCCTCGATCGGTTTCGAGCATATTGAAGAAACTGCGGACCAGCAGACCGGCACCGATGACCAGGACGACGGCCATGGCGATTTCAGCAGTTACCAGGGCCCCGAGCAGCCGATTTCGACCGGGGCCAGCCGATCCGCCGCGTCCCCCTTCATTCACCAGGCTACGCAGGTCGCTCCGGGCAAGGCGCAACGCAGGTGCGAACCCCATGAGCAGTGCGACCAGGAGCGCGCTTCCAAGGGTAAACAGCAACACGTTGCCATCGATCGGTACCGACTCCAGTCTCGGCAGGTCCGCGGGTCCAACAAGAAGCAGGAGCCGCACTCCCACGACGGACAGGCCCAGTCCCAAGGTTGCGCCAATCAAGGTCAAAAGGAAGCTCTCAGTCAGGAGCTGCCGGACGATGCGGGCGCGACTGGCCCCAACAGCGACCCGGAGGGCGATTTCCCGAGCCCGGACGGTCCCCCGTGAAAGAAGGAGGTTCGTCACGTTTATGCAGGCGATCAATAACAAAACGGCCGTGGCCCCAAAAAGAATCTTTATCGTTTGGCCCATGTCACCGACCACGGATTCGAGAAGAGGTTCGAAGACAAACTCACGGTTCAGGTTGAAGTCCGGGTTTACCTCGCCCAACGCTTCCATGATGGTGCGTCCTTCACTACGCAGCTGGTTCAGCGACATCCCGGGCGCCGCTCTGAGGTATCCATCATACAAATGGCCCGGCATCTCGGGCGGAAACGCGAGCGCAAACCACACATCGGTCCCGACAGGAAAGTCGAATTCGGGTGGGGCTACACCAACAACCGTCTGGCCGGCGCCCGTCCCGGAGTCCATTCTCACGTTCGTTCCGATGATGTTCGGATTCGAGCCCAGCACATCTCGCCACACCCGGTAGGACACGACGATCCCGCCGGGGCCTCCGACCACATGTTCCTCCGGGCCTGGCGCGCGACCGAGGGCCATCTGCACACCAAATACCTCGAAGAAGCCTTCCGCCACTCCATAAGCCAGGGTCTTGATCACCCCTCCGTCCGGCGGCATGAGAGACAGTTCGTACAAGTAAGTTCCGGATGCGACCTTGACCGTTTTGGACACAGTGTTGAGGCGCGTCAGCTGGACGGGAGAAACCTTGCCTGAAGTCGGTCGGCCGTCCGTCATGGCCGTACGCAAGAAGTACAGCTGGTCGGGCTCGGGGAACGGCAGCGGTTGAAGCAGGGCCGCGTTTACGACACTGAATATGGCTGTGTTCGCTCCGATGCCCAACGCAAGCGTGATCACGACGACGGCCGTGAACGTGGGTTGCTTCAAGAATGATCGAATCGCAAACCGGAGATCTTTCAGCATGAGGAAACCCTTTCAGTGGGGCGCATCATTAGTCGGCTGTTCGTCAACAATCTCAACAGTAACCACGCCCAAACACACTCATGTTAGTGTCCCGATTGGCTGCCGGGTTGCATCTTTTCGTCTGCGACCGAGCGATCCGTGAAAAACTCCGTAGATGATACGAAAGGCGGGAGTTGGGGTCAATCAAACAACCAGTCGGTTGGTTAACCGCTAGTGTTGATCGGAATTGCCCGGCGTCGACCCGGTTGCAGGATCGGGCGAAAACCCACGGACCGGGCAATTCCGATAACGAAGTTTGAAGGAAGGGGCCGGAATCAGGCAGGCATGGTAGGGCTATGGAGAAGGTAGGCTCCGAGGGGTCGATATCGAGCTGAAGTTGGGGCTCTGGCAGGATGAGGGGTCGAGCCTGGGTGCCGACAATGGAGAGAAAAAGAGACTTTCAAGTGACATAGGGGGGCGAAAAATCCGTTGGGGGGTCCATCTTCTGTCTGTAAACGCACCGGTGCGTCGGCCTGTGTGAATAGGCCCGTGTGTTGGGATTGTTCTTCGTGCGCTATGACGTATTGAAAGCGGTACACAGTGATCGTCTCTCTCGTAAAGCGATTTGGAGTGCGGATAGTCGTTCGAGGATCCGGATGAGCCCACCACAACTCGGACAGGTCCAAGTGGAATTCGTTGTCAGAGTGGATGGTTCAGGGATGGCTTTCTCTGAAGGTTGTTGGACCGGGGACAAGAACTCTCGGCAGAGCGCGAGCAAGGGCTTGCGGTGCGCATTGGCCATGATGCCGAAATAGCGAATGCGGACGAAGCGTTTCGGTAACACATGCAAGAGGAAACGCCGGATGAACTCTTCGGCAGTGAGTGTCATTTTGCGTGTCGTGTTGCCATTGCGGTAATCCCTCCAGTGAAACTGGACCTGGTTGTCATCAAAGGAAATCAATCGATGATTGGAGATGGCGACCCGGTGGGTGTAGCGGCCCAGGTAACGGAGCACCTGTTTGGGCCCACCGAAGGGAGGTTTGACATAGACGACCCAATGGTGGGTATGGATGCTGCGGATCAGGGCGCGAAAGCAGCGCGGGAGTTTGAGGAACTGAATGGATCCGGAAAAGCGGAGTTCGTTGTTGTCGAAGGCAGCCTCGAGAGCATCGACGAACTTGCCACGGAACACGTCGCGGAGTACGGGAATGGGCAACAGGAACTTCTTTGATCCCTGGACCCAGCGCGTGTGGTCGGCATCGAGACCGCCGGCAGGAACCACACAGTGGAGATGGGGATGAAACAACAGATTCTGACTCCAGGTGTGGAGGATAGCGAAGAAGCCAATCTGAGCGCCGAGACGTTTCGGATTGGCGGCCACTTCCTTCAGGGTCGCGGCCACGGTGCGAAACATCACGGTGTAGAGTGCGGCCTGGTTGCGGCGGATCAGCGGATGCAACTGATGGGGCAGAGTGAACACGACGTGGAAATACGGAATGGGAAGCAACTCACTCTGGCGCGCTTCCAACCATCGTTGGCGGGCCTGAGCCTGACACTTGGGACAATGGCGGTCACGGCACGAGTTGAACGATAGCCCCGTTTCCTCGCCGCAACCGGTGCACACGTCGATATGACCGCCCAGCGCGGCGGTGCGGCAACCGGTGATGGCACGCATGACCTTGCGCTGTTGGCGGTCGGTGAACTGGCGGCAACTCTCCAGGTAGTGGTTTCCGGCGGCACGAAAGATGTCGGCCACCTCCACGTTCGGGCGGCTCATGATCTCGGCCTCAAAGGCTTCCGCCATCCAAAGTCCGGGATCACCTCGAGCGGTTCGGTACGGGCCCGCAGGTGTCGGTCCGACAGATGCAGATAGACCATGGTGTGTTCGAGTCGGGTATGGCCCAGCAGACGCTGAATGGTTGGCAGGTCGACACCGGCTTCCAGCCCATGAGTCGCACGGCTGTGTCGTAGCGTGTGGGGTGAAACGCGTTTCTTGATGCCTGCGCCTGCGGCCGCCGAATGCACGATGCTCCAAACGGTTTTTGGAGTGGATGGGCTGATCGAAGTGGTTGTGATTGAATCCACCCGGAAACAGATACTTTGGAGGTCGCTTCCAACACCAATAGTCCCGGAGCAGTTGAAGCTGTCTGGAGTCGATCGGTAGATTCCGATCGCGACGGCCCTTACCGACACGCACCAAGATCATCATGCGAGCGCTGTCGATATGATCCACCGTCAACCGACAGAGTTCTCCTCGGCGCACCGCGGTGACATAGCACAGCCACAAGATCGTGTGTTCGAACAGATCCCTGGCCGCCCCAATCAAGGACGCAACCTCGTCCCGACTCAACACGACCGGTAACCGTTTGGCCCGTTTCGGATTCAGCAGGTCCAGTTCCGGTTCCGGACGCTTCAGCGTCTTCACATAGAAGAAACGTAGCGCCGATATGTAGACCTGTACCGTTCCCGTGGAAAGTTTCCGTTCCTGGATCAGATGCAGGTGATATTGCCGGAGGTGTTCGCCTCCGAGTTGGTCCGGTGAGGTGCTGAAATACTTGGCGAAATCCGCCACTACCCGCAGGTAGCCCCGGATGGTACTCTCGCTGTAGTTGCGGCGCTGGAGTTCCTCCAGCATCCGCTGCTTCAAGTGGGTCATAGGGTGGCCTCCTTATGATCCACATTTTACTTTTGCTCTCTCACCTCATTTAGCTTTACGTCGCAGTCAAGCCACGCGAAGCGTCCGCGCGCCAAGCCGCAGGCGTAGGCCGCTTCGTTCTAACCCCGTACTCTTCCATCTGCCTGTAGTCGGACCGAGGCTATGGCCGGTCTTTTTCACATGTACGTGATGGCGACCATACGTCCGAGCGGATTGAAACAGTCTGGCGAAACGATCGCGCCCTGGGCGCATTGCCTACCTTCCGTGACTTGAGCACGTGGCGACTGTGGCTGGTGTTTCTCTCTGCCCTGTATGGGTCGGCGACTGGCTCTTGGACGAGGTTCCGGATCGACAACCGGAGTCTGCGCGGCCGTGGATTGAGCCATCACCGTGAGCTCCAGGGTTTTGTGTCGTTTCGTTGAAAGCTACGCTGACACTTCAAAACAACGCGGTCTTGGCTATCTATCCGTGCCGCCCGGTTGCCGTCCGTGGAATTCGTGCGAGAGTCGTGATCCTTGATGAAATGGCGTTTTCCCGTTCGACGGAAGGCTTCCCAGTCGACACAGAGATGTTCGGCGCCCCCTTCGAATACGGTCACGTTCGCCGCCGGCGTTGTCCGTCGCAATGAGATAAGGGAGAACTTCAGGTATTTCAGGGTGGCATGAACTCTAAATCTCTTCTATTCTTTCTGAAATTAAAAAACCGAAGGCCCAGCCGGTCTTGGAGCAAGTGCGCAATGAATACTTCTGCTGGAGAGATAATCATGACCAAGTCCTCGTTATTCGTCCCTCGTCTGAGCACGTACACGGCAGGCATTGTTGCCCTGATTCTGTTGGGGGTTACTGGAAGCATTGCACAGGCACCAATCATTCAGCCTGGCATTCCGGGGCAGCCAAGCCGGGAGATTTCTGTGGCGGAGGCATCCGATCTCGCCAGCATCGAGTTTACCGAAGCCGACGTACGCTTCATGCAAGGGATGATCTCCCATCATGCACAGGCTCTGGAGATGACGGTGTTTGTCGATTCCAGGACCAACCGCGAAGCGATGGAGCTCCTGTCCGAGCGCATCACTCTTTCGCAGGAAGACGAAATAGCAATGATGCAGGGCTGGCTGGGTGATCGGAATCTCCCCGTAACCGCCGTAGATGCGCACCTTGCTCCGGGATTTCGTTTGATGCCAGGCATGTTGACCGTTGACGAGCTGGAACAACTTGAGCAGAGCGACGGATCCGAATTTGACTCCCTGTTTCTTGAGCTGATGATCATGCATCATGAAGGCGCCCTAACCATGGTCGAGAATCTTCTGAATCAATCTGGGTCGGCCCAGGATTCGGTGCTCTTTGCCTTTACCGCAGACATCACATCGGATCAGACCAGTGAAATCGATCGCATGCTCTCCATGCTGACTGGATTTTCTCCCGACCCGAGAGTCAACCTGAGCGCAGGTTTTGAGGATGCTGGCCAGGCTCTAATGAATATGGAACTTGTGTCTGCTCTTTCCAAACCGGACGGCTTCTTCGATCCCTCGAATCCCGGCGGGCTGCCATTGAACAGGCCGGAACCGGGAGCCGAAACATCGAGCGCAGAGGATGCGGAAGCTGATGGAGCCCAAGAGCTGCGGCCCAGTATTCTTAATTTTGCCAACAGTGACATGGCCTTTGCAGGCGATGTGCTTGTTGCCGGGAACTATCACGGTTTCAACGCCTATAACATCGGGGTGCCCGGCTTGCCTGAACTGGTGAGTTCTGTTGTATGTCCTGGTGGACAGGGTGATGTGTCGGTCGTCGGAAATCTCCTCATCTATTCTGTCGAGCAAACACGGGGGCGGCTTGACTGTGGCCTTCAGGGCGTCGCCGAACCGGTGAGCGCTGATCGATTCCGGGGAATCCGGATCTTCGACATCAGTGACTTTCGAGCACCCAGGCAGGTCGGGGCTGTGCAAACCTGCAGAGGATCGCACACCCATACCATCGTGACTGACCCTGACAATGATGGAAGCATCTATGTCTATGCGTCGGGCACCGGTTCGGTCCGTTCCGGTGAAGAGCTTGAGGGTTGTTCAGACGAATCACCATTTGAGGATTCCGAAACGGCTCTGTTCAGTATCGACGTGATCCAGATTCCTCTGGCGCGGCCCGAAGAGGCGCGCATCGTCAACCGTCCCCGCATCTTCTCGGACCCGGAGTCCGGGGTCATCGCAGGTCTGTGGGAAGGTGGTGATCACGGTGAGGGTACCCAGACTACGAGGCTGACCAACCAGTGCCACGACATCACAACCTACCCTGAAATTGGACTGGCTGCCGGAGCCTGCGCTGGTAACGGGATCCTTCTCGATATCAGCGATCCGGTCAATCCAGTCCGTTTGGATCAGGTCATTGACCCAGGATTCGCATACTGGCACTCGGCGACTTTCAACAATGATGGGACCAAGGTGCTTTTCACCGATGAATGGGGCGGTGGTGGCCGGCCGCGTTGCCGTGCCTCTGATCCCCAGGACTGGGGCGCCGATGCCATCTACGACATCGTTGACGACAAACTCCAGTTTCGGAGCCATTACAAGATGCCTGCGCCGCAATCGGCGCAGGAAAACTGCGTGGCCCACAATGGCTCGCTCATACCTGTTCCCGGTCGGGACATCTTCGTTCAGGCCTGGTACCAGGGAGGCATCTCGGTTATAGATTTTACGGACTCTTCAAACCCCGTCGAAATTGCCTTCTTTGACCGCGGTCCCATTGATGGCGAGGAACTGGTCATGGGTGGATACTGGTCCGCATACTGGTTTGGTGGTCTCATCTATGGAACTGAAATAGCACGCGGCCTCGATGTATTGTCCCTGCTGCCCAGTGAGTATCTGAGCGCAGATGAGATAGCCGCGGCCTCGTTCCAGGATCCGGATGCCATCGTCAACGCACAAACGCAACGTCGATACACCTGGCCGGCCGAGCCCGTGGTCGCACGCGCCTACCTCGACCAGCTTGAACGTGCCAACCTCATTTCGAGCGAGCAGTCAGGGGCATTGAGGCAAGCACTTGATCTTGCCGACAATGCGCTCTCCGGTGGGGGTGGCAACAACTCGGCAGCCGCGACCCAGCTCGATTCGTTGGCCGATGCGCTCTCCGAAGAAGTTGCGGGTCAAAGTGATGCGACGCGAGCAAGATTTCTAGCACTTTCTGAAACCGTGGAGGGAATCGCCGATCGTTTGCGCTGATTCACTGCACACCCCTGACTGCAATTGATTCTGACCACCCGTGATGCGATCTTTCGCAGCAGGTTGTGATGGACCACGACTCACGGATGGAAGGCCATTGACTGTTGTTCAAATGCCCGGGTCAATCCGCGCGTGGATGTGCCGCTGATACGGAAAAGTGGAACCGTCGAGAATCGCGAGCTTTCGACGGCGATGCACATTACCGGTTTGGCGACTTACCATGAGTTGCGCTTGCAACGTCACTCGACCGGCACGCGCTCAATCGAGCACCTCTTGCGCCTAGTGCAGGACGATGTTGATTTGATGTGTCGCTGACTCGAGGGCATCCGTCCCGGCCGCTGAATAAACCATTAAAAGGTGTTCGCCGTCCGGCTTTGAATCGTAGTCCCGGCAAAAGCGCGCTACGTTGAACTCCTGGATCGGCAGCGTCTGCTCAGCTGCGTGTGTCAAAGCGGGTTCCGTTGCAACTTCGACAACCTTACAGAATTTGCCCGCTCGTCCGCGCCGTTATCGTCCTGAGGAACAATTCGGTCCGTCGGCACTCCGGAAATGACAGAGGGGGCCGAAGCCCCCTCCGCCGTCGCGTCGATCGATTATTCGTTACCGCCTTCCCCATCGTAGACGATCCGGCCGCCCACCATCGTCATGACCGGATTGATGTCCTTGATCTCATCCGCCGGCACCGTCAGGTAGTCGCGGTCGGTCACGACCAGGTCGGCTAGATGCCCCGCCTGGATCGAGCCGATATCGTGCTCGCGGAACAAGATAAAGGCGTTGCTGCGCGTATGGGCGATCAGGGCCTCCTCGCGCGTCACCGGGTGGGTGTTGACTACGTGACCGCCAACCATCTTCCCCGTCACGGCCCAGTAGAGGGTCTGGAAGGGACGGTACTGATTAACCTCGAACGCGTCGGTACCGAGGCCCCACATGATGCCGCTGTCCTGAATCTCGCGCAGCGGCGGCATCGCGTACTTCTTATTGCCCCATACCCGAAGCAGCAGCCCGCCAGTAACGATCTCGCGCGGATGCACCGCAATGACCATGTTCAGATCACGGAGCCGTTCGATTTGATCGACCGTAACGCCTTCCATATGCATGAGACCCCAACGTAAGGATCTGAGCGGAACGACCTCGTTTATCCGCTCGAACTGGCGGATCTTGCCTTCGATCGCAACCTCGGTCTGAGTGTGGATCAACGCCTGGGCGCCTGTCTTTGCCACTTCGAGCGCAAGATCACCGAACAGATCCCACTGCTCCTGCGACACGGGCTCCTGGGTTGCCGAGTAGAGGTTGTCCCCACCGCCGCCCGGAATGTTCTCTCCAAGGGTGGTGTTGTCCATCCACTCGTCGCCGTCGTGCCAGGTCAGTTCCGAAAGCCCGGCGAGAAAACGCTGAGGTGCATCGGGCCCGCGCCCGGCACTCGGCCCCTGCATGCAGAAAAACCGCATGCTCCCGACGCCCTCTTTCTGGAACTCGTGATAGAGATCATCCCACTGGCATGCGCCGCCTGAAGCCGTCAGACCCGCGGCGTTGAGATCGTGGAGCATCGCAAGGCTGCTGGAACGCACCACGTCCATCGGCAGGTTCGCCCGCGCCCCGTTCGGCGCGTCGATGAAGTTGGCCATCCGCCTCACGGCGCCCGCACCCTGCGGTGCAATCTGACCCGTGGCTCTGCCGTTGGCGTCACGGTAAATCCACGACTCGTTCATCTCTTCGAGGCCGATGGCATCGATGGCCCGGCTGTTGATGTAGGCGTCCGAGCGGGAGAATATGAGATAGACCGGATTGTCCGGCGAGTACTGGTCGAGCTCATCCCACGTAAACGGAGATTTGTCTTCGACGAACTGGTCCGGTGACCAGCCTCCGAAGTTGAATATCCATTCGCCGTCCGGCGTCTCGTCCGCTTTTGCGCGGAGCCTGTTCAACGCCTCTTGGCGAGACTCCACGCCGTCGAACCGCAGCTCGAGATCCCAGTACGCACCCTCCTCCATGAAGTGCGCATGATTGTCGATGAAACCCGGGACGGCGGACCGCCCCTCGAGATCGATGCGCTCCGTGTTCGGTCCCGCGAGCTCGATAATCTCGGCATTCGTACCGACCGCAACGAATCGATCTCCCCGGATCGCGATTGCCTCTGCGATCCGGAACTGATCGTCGACCGTAATGACCTTGCCATTCGTCAGGATCGTGTCCGGCGCCTGCTGGCCGTACCCGACGGGGGCCGCGAGGCCGGCCACGAGGATCGTAACTAGGAGCCTGCGCGGCAGAAGGGATTGTAGCGAGAAAGTGGGGAATCGAGGCCAGATTTTCTCGATTTTGAGGCGAATAGTGGTTCTACTCAACGAAAAATTGGGGAAATATGGACCGATTCTACTGCTTTCGCAGTAGATCCCTTCTGCCGCGCAGGCTCCTAGGTATCTCTTCATTGTAATTCTCCGTACGATGCCCCAGAGAACGAGTCAGACCTTGCGCGAAGGAGCAAAACCTCAAGCGCAGCCTGTCTGATCTCTTCCGCTATTTCTTTCCGAATTGCCCTCATTATTCGCGCCTAAATAAAAGGACCGTTGTCCCGGCCCTGCCAAGAGGAGAAGAAATCTCTAGTTCCCAAGTGTGGCACCAGGTTCCATTGGATGAATGAAACTACCCGAAGGGGTCGGGGTCAATCACAACGGCACATCTCCGGTATCGCGACTTGAACGCTAGCGACTTACCAGGCATCTGGATCGAACCGGTCAACGAATTGGAGGTCGTGCTGGGTCTGAAAGACTCGATCAGCGAGGGCTACGGCACCGGCGCACGTTCTTTCAGCTCCCTTAGACCGCTCTACTCATCGAGATCGATGTTTCGAGAAGTCAATTAGGCCCGCGCCGTGCAATGGGGCTAACGTCGTATTCATGCCAGCTTCCAGTGCTTTGAGGCGCTGAGCTTCTCGATAGCCTCCTTCGCCGCATAGTATCTCAAGAATCCACACTGGGAACACACCACCGGACGCACTTTGGCAGATGCGAAGAATCCCGACCTCAGCTTCGGTAGGAGCTCTCCGCCAATCGTGTTCGTGTCGATATAGCCATCATACTCATACACGTGATTCGAGTCGCATTCCGGACATCGTTTCATGCGGGTCTCCTCGTAGTCGAGGTCGTGAATATCGATATCCAATGCCGCTGCGAGGGCCTTCTTGGACTGAAGCGAGGCTGCGGCCTCGCTTTCAATTCGCTGTATCGTCCTCAAGTTGAGCCCGGACGCGATCGCCAGTTCCTCCTGGGACCAGGATTTCCCTTTTCTCGCTTCGAGCACCAGCTCTGCATTGATCTTCATCGATAGCCTTTGACCTCCTAGTTGTATTGGGATGTCCAGCTTCCAACACTGCCGGGGAAACCGATACGGCGTATCGACGTACCCGGTACGACGACTTTACGACAGAAGCACGACAGTTCTATTGTTTGTAGGACGTTGTCTCCCGGCGGCCACACGGAATTATGTCTTGGCGTGGCGATGCAGTCCAGGAGGAGTTGCCGGGCTAACGCATCTTTCGGCGGCGCGAGAGCCACCGTCGCGATCTTCCGTGCCACGGTCAGCCACGCCATTTCCGGTCGCTTGCCCTTATTCTCGAGACGATCGAGATGCGGCTGCCAGAATTGGCGCACACCGTCGTGCCGTGGCAGCCGAGGTGAAAGCGGTCTTCAGGCGCTGGTTACAGTTCCGGTTCAGTCCCCGCGTGGCCACGGAGACCTTGAGGGAATCCACCTTTCCGAGTCGGCGACTATATACGTCCGAGTGGATTGGAATAGGCGGGCGAACCGGGGAATTTGCGAGGGATCGGAAGGCTCGAATCGGCGAGCAGCTACCGCACCGGCACCTGTTCCTTCAGTTCTTCGAACCAGTTGAGGATGATGTTGATCTGAGACGAACCGGGGTGTCGGCTCTACTGTCGACTATCGCGAATCGTTCCCCCGTGAAACCGCCAACTGGTACTATGTGCGGGTGGAGCAAGATCGACGGGCATCTGGCGTGGTCGAGCCCCTGGTGGGTCGGCGGCGAACGCCCGCGCTGAGTCTGTAGGTTCTTGACCGATGTCGTGTACGATACCGATCGGTCTACTTTTCGGAGGTTCCTGCTTATGAAGGCTGTCTTTGGGCTGGCGCTGGCGGTCGTCGCGGCGACGACGTCACCCGGGGTGTCTCAGGAGCCGAGCGCGGACGCCCTCTTTCCCTTCGAGCTCCAGCAAGTCTCGATTCCAATGGCCGACGGTGCTCGGCTGTCCGGCGTTCTGTATGTTCCTGGACCGGGGCGGTTTCCGGTCATCGTCACGATCACCCAGGCCTCGTTCGAAAAATGGCGCCAATCTCACTTCCCCCGTAGCTCGTTCTCCCGCTCGGGCGACTATGCGGTGGTCGTCGTCAACACTCGCGGCAGAAGGGCCTCACGAGACAATCCTGCAAGAGGGGGCGTCAACCCGTTCGGCCAAGACGGGTACGATGTCGTGGAGTGGGTGGCACGCCAGGATTGGAGCAATGGCAGGGTCGGAATGTGGGGAGGATCGAACGAAGGCAAGAACCAGTACGCGACGGCACAGGCCGCTCCCCCCCATCTCGTCTGCATCATGCCGGCGCTGACGACGCCCGACACCAAGGAGGACGAGCGTCTCCCCCGCAGCTACGAGCAGCTCTACATGGGCGGAGTGTTGCGGCGCGAGCTCATCGATCCCCTGCCCACCTCCAGCCCGGCGGTCAGGCAGGTCCTGAGCCATCCCCTCTACGACCCATCGTTCTGGGGGCGGGAGGATCCCAACGCCCCGACCGTCGCTGACATCGAGGTCCCGGTCATGGCTGTCGGCGCCTGGTTCGACAACGACGTCAACCGGGCCGGAATACGAACTTTCGAGGCACTGCGGAGCGCGGCGAGCGACGAGCTGCGCGAGCACCACAGGCTGCTCATCGCGCCATGGATCCACAATTCGATGTACAGCGATGGGCTCCACGGTGAGCTGCTGTTCGAGAACACCGCCGAGCACTATCGGAAGTTGGAGAAGCGGTTCTTCGATCACTGGCTGCGGCGGATCGACAACGGGGAGCTCGGGGCCCCAGCGATCTCCTACTACCAGATGGGCTCGAACGAGTGGCGCACGACCTCGACCTGGCCCCCCTCCGGCTCGAGTGAGGTCTCGTTTTACCTTGAGTCCGACAGCTCGCTGTCGGTCGAGCTACCGGCTGCCGGCGCCGACCCGGTCTTCTTTAAGAGCGATCCCGACAACCCGGTCCCTACGGTTGGTGGGCAGAACAGGACCAACGTCGCCGGCAAGGGACCCCACGACCAGCGCCACAAGGTAGAGAGCCACCCCGACGTCGTCGTCTTCTCCTCCGCTCCGCTCGAAGAGAACCTCGATATCGCCGGCGATCTCGATCTGCGCTTTCACCTGTCCTCCGACGCCGAGGACACCGACCTCGCCTTCCGCCTGACCGACGTGTATCCCGACGGGCGCTCCATGCTCCTTCGCGACGGGATCCTCCGAGTCAGTTTGCGCAACTCGTTTGAGCGCTACGAGTTCCTGACCCCCGGCGAGATCTACACGGGCGTCGTCGACACGATTCCCATAGCCCACACCTTCCTGCGCGGACACAAAGTGCGACTGATCCTCTCCGGCAGCAACAACCCTCGATGGGATGTGGGCGGCAACACACGCGACAAGGACGCTCCTCCCAGAGTCGCGCGAAATGCCCTGCACCTCGACCTCGAGCACCCCACTGCCCTGGTTCTGACGGTCTCTTATCCGCCTAACTAAGTCCACTGTCTAACGGACACTCGCTTAAGCTGCAGCGCGAAGCGCTGTCAGTCTTCAAGCGATTAGGCCACTGCACCTTCTTTATCCGGGCACCAACGTCACGTACGCCCCCACTGGATCCTGAAGCACCGCATATGGGTACCCCCGATCGTTCGCCGGTGTCTCCTTGATGATCTTACCCCCTTCCTGCGGTACGCGACGGAGACTTTCGGCGAGGTCGCCAACGGGGAGGTAGAGCATCCAGACAGGCGGCACATCCAGGTTCACGCCGCGGGCATGGCAGACGCCCGCCGCGGCGTTTCCATCATCGCCGAGCATATTGTAGTCGGCGTAGCGCTTGCTCGCGTCGTCCATCTCGACGTCCTTCGCGCTCCAGCCAACGACCTGTCCGTAGAACTCATGAGTTGCCGTGGCGTCAGATACCGTCAAGTCGAGCCAGGCGACGCATCCCACAGGCGCCGACGGGTCGCGCGATGCGGCGCCGTCTGATGCGGAAATTTCTTCCGCAGAAACGACTGGAATGATCCCGAACGCCGCCCCATTGGGATCGAGCAGCACCGCCCACTGGCTCTTTCCATCGTCGTCCTTGCCATGCATGAGCTCGCTCCCGCCCAGACTCAGGGCACGCTCAACACTCGTTGCGACATCAGCGACCTGAATGTGCGGCATCCATTGGAGAGGGAGCATCTCATGCTCCGTGCTACGCGCGCCCAATCCGATGATCGGCATGCCGAGGTTGTTCATTAGATCCTCGCGCCAAAGCGGGCTCTCACCCGTGCTGAGTACACGCGAGTAGAAACGCACTTCACGTTCGTGTTCGGGAACGGCGATGTCGGCGCTGAGGACTCCGCCGACGCGTGGAGCAAAGGGGTCACTCATGGTTTGCGTCCTAATTGACATTGCGTGGGAGTGAAAGGCTCATTGGCCAGATATCGTACTTCAATGGTCATCGCGGCGACGATTGTCGAGGCAGGGGTGGAGACCTTCTCGAAAAATCGTGCCGGGTGAGGTCACACTTCGTGTCGGTTCCGGGGTCGGCCTAACTACGTATCAGCTAGTTCCTTATAGCACTCCAAACCCCTCCTGTCCAGGCTTCGTAATCACACCACGATGGAGCAAGTATCGAAACATCTAACAGGTTACTAGATGGTAATTTGTTGCTAGAAGCTTGGCCGGGCTTGCTATCACGTCCACACACGCGCTGGTCATACGATGCCGATTCATTTTCCCTGAGCGTCTGGGCCAGTCGCCGGAATTCACATCTCCGAGTAGACGACCAGAACGAAGCCGCTGGCGCGGCGGACGCTACGCGTGTGCTGACTGAAGAGTAATGCGGTCCCATAGAGTGTGAGCCTCAAGGAGGCTCACATGTCGAAACTACGAAAGCGGATGCTGGAGGAACTCCAGCGCCGGAACTACTCACCCGAGACCACCCGGGTATACCTGCTCACGGTCGAAAACTTTTCCCGCTACTTCGGTAAGTCGCCCGACAAGCTCAAACAGGAAGACATGCGGCGGTACCAGCTGCATCTGCTGCACGATCGGAAACTGGCGGTAGGCAGCATCATCGGACGGATCGCCGCACTTCGGTTTTTCTTCGTGAAGGTGCTTGGCCGACCCTACCGGCAGGTCGATCTGGTCTATCCCAAGCAACCGTTCCGTTTGCCCACGATTCTGAGCGAAGAGGAAGTGTCCCGACTGTTGGCCTCAGCCAACAGCTCCTATCACTTCGTCATCCTGATGACCTTGTATTCCACAGGACTGCGGCGGGGCGAACTGTGTCGTCTGAAGGTCGAAGACATCGACAGCGAACGCATGGTGGTCCATGTGAGGGAGGGGAAAGGCGATCGCGATCGCGACGTGACGCTGTCGCCGAAGTTGCTGGAAGTCCTCAGGGACTACTGGCGCTGGCGCAAGCCCGGAGAGTACTTGTTCCCCAGTTTGCTCCGCACCCGCCCTGGAAAACCCATCGACCCGAAGACGGTGTGGTATGCGGTTCAACAGGCCGCCCAACGTGCCGGCATCAAAAAGAAAATATCTCCGCATACGCTCCGCCACAGCTGGGCCACTCACCTGCTGGAGCGGGGAACGGATCTGCGAACCATCCAGCTCCTGCTCGGTCATGTCGATCTGGAATCCACAAGCCTCTACCTGCATCTGTCCCAGGCGCACATGCAGCGGGTGGTGAACCCGGTGGACTCTCTTTCGGTTCCCGATCTGGGCCCGTCTCCCCGTTTAAGAAAGCCGAAAGGCGAATGAACCGGCCCACCGTGGAGGTGGCCGACATCTTTCGCGCTCGGGTTCGCGGTTTCCTCCGACATCACCGCCTCGGTATTCAGAAACACAAAGTCCTGCGCGCGATCATCAACTGTCGTACCGCGGCCATGGGCGGTCACATCGACCGCTGTGGGGATTGTGGCCGGGAGTCCGGAATCTCGTTCAACTCCTGTCGCAACCGCCATTGTCCAAAGTGTCAGGCCCAGGCCCGACGACGCTGGCTCCAAGCGCGGCAAGCTGAACCCCTACCCAGCCCCTACTTCCACGTCGTGTTTACCGTCCCGCACCAGTTCCATCCGTTTTTCTTCCAGAACCCCGCCGCACTCTACAGCCTGCTGTTTCGCTCGGTCGCCGACACCTTGCTCGAGGTGGCGGCCAATCCGAAACGACTCGGTGCCCGGATCGGATTCTTCGGCATCCTCCATACCTGGGGGCAGAACCTGGAGTTCCATCCCCACATCCATTGTGTCGTACCGGCTGGCGGACTGGCTCCGGATCAGTCCCGATGGATTCCAGGCTCTCCACGCTTCTTCCTGCCAAAGCACATGCTCGCCCGAGTCTTCCGTGGCAAGTTTCTAGAGGGACTCGGTCGCGCCATCGCCAGCGGTTCGATCGAACTGTCCGGATCGATTCGACACCTGGGTGAACCTAAACACTTCGCTCGGTTCCGTCGCCAAATGCATTCCCGCAAATGGATCGTCTACATCAAACGTCCCTTTGGGGGGCCCGAGCAGGTGCTCCGCTACCTGGGCCGCTACACCCATCGGGTCGCCATCTCCAATCATCGATTAGTCTCGTTTGACCGGAACCAGGTTCAGTTCCGTTGGCGGGATTATCGTCATGACAACAAGAGCCGCATCATGTCACTCGCCGCAGACGAGTTCATCCGGCGGTTCTTGTTACACGTTCTACCAAAAGGCTTCGTTCGCATCCGCCACTTCGGATTCATGGCCAACTACCGACGAAGCGACTCGTTTGCTCTCTGCCGCCGACTTCTCGATACGGTACCCATCGACGAACCGGACCCCACAACCTCGTCGGACTCCTCCTGGTCCTGTCCTCACTGTCAGGGACCGATGACTCTCATCCAACGCTTCACCGCCCAGCAACTAGCGAGGCTCACATTCCTATGCGATACGTCCTGATCCGACTTCACATCCCGAATACCGACGTGTGCTTCAGACACGTCCGCGCCGGAGTCTGCCTCTACCCCAAAATCCCGTTAGATCCCGTCCTTCCAGCCCACCAATCCGCCGACCTAAACGCATTCCGATTCGCACCATCGACGCGGTCATCGACCGCAGGTCCCGTTCCGCACCACCTAACGGGCTCCAGATCCGGCCTCCTTCCCCTACTTTCTGCATAGCCCACCGCGTCCGCCGCAAACAGCCAGCGCCTTCCTTCTAGTCTTGTTATCCGAACTGCTGCGGGTTCACATTTTCGCCCGTCCTGTGCAGTCTCGCGCCGCAGCACTTCCGATGAACGCTAGCGACAATACGTCCGGGTGGATTTCCCAAGACGGTTCGAGCCCAGAACGGCCTGAAAAGTTGGGAACTATGCCGACGGAAGTCGCCCTGTAAATCCGCACCTTCCTTTTCTCTCACTGATATAAGATTGTTTTCTGTAATCAGATAAGTCTCGGAGTCGAGCCCGGCGTGTGGGCGTTAGACGGCGACCTGCTGCTGCCTTTGCTTCACAGATGGGCAGCTCATTATGATCTTAGTCTCTACGGTCTACTGATGGCGTAGCATTGCAAAGGAGTGCAGCTATGGCTTCCGAATTTCCTCACGGTTTCAGGCCAAGTGTGTGGTTCTTGGGCGGGGCAACTGCCGCGGCATTCGGGTTTACAGCGGTGGTGTTGCCCTCCCTCTTTGAGCCACCGCTCAGACCTACTGCGGCGGTGTTCTTGCCGGTCGTCGGGAATGCCGTTATGCTCCTGACGCGGTACGTTCGTTCCAGAATGGCGTACGTCTTCCTTGCGGGATTGGCAGGGACCTTCGTGACCGGTGCTCCTCCCTGGCTGGTGGGTGCCGCGACGATGGTGCTGTTTCCCCTCTGGTCTCTACTGGACGCTGCGATGGCCGGGCCACAGTCTCATTCGCTTCTCGGTATCGAGTTCATCATCTACGCGTTCTTTGCGATCCCCGCGGTCATTGGCGCTGGAGTAGGAATAATCGCTCGATCGATCGTCCGCTACGGGAGCGTTCGCGCCAGCGTATTGCTCTACGGCGCATGACGGCAGTTCTTAGCACCGTGTCAAGCCACTGCAGCCGCCGAGCGGCACGGATCAAAGTCAACCGCTCGCGGCTGAACCGCAGGACGTTAGCGACTTCAAAAGCCACATCTACGGTTTGGCGACTAGAACGAAGCCGCTGGCGCGGCGGACGCTACGCGTGTGCTGACTGAAGAGTAATGCGGTCCCATAGAGTGTGAGCCTCAAGGAGGCTCACATGTCGAAACTACGAAAGCGGATGCTGGAGGAACTCCAGCGCCGGAACTACTCACCCGAGACCACCCGGGTATACCTGCTCACGGTCGAAAACTTTTCCCGCTACTTCGGTAAGTCGCCCGACAAGCTCAAACAGGAAGACATGCGGCGGTACCAGCTGCATCTGCTGCACGATCGGAAACTGGCGGTAGGCAGCATCATCGGACGGATCGCCGCACTTCGGTTTTTCTTCGTGAAGGTGCTTGGCCGACCCTACCGGCAGGTCGATCTGGTCTATCCCAAGCAACCGTTCCGTTTGCCCACGATTCTGAGCGAAGAGGAAGTGTCCCGACTGTTGGCCTCAGCCAACAGCTCCTATCACTTCGTCATCCTGATGACCTTGTATTCCACAGGACTGCGGCGGGGCGAACTGTGTCGTCTGAAGGTCGAAGACATCGACAGCGAACGCATGGTGGTCCATGTGAGGGAGGGGAAAGGCGATCGCGATCGCGACGTGACGCTGTCGCCGAAGTTGCTGGAAGTCCTCAGGGACTACTGGCGCTGGCGCAAGCCCGGAGAGTACTTGTTCCCCAGTTTGCTCCGCACCCGCCCTGGAAAACCCATCGACCCGAAGACGGTGTGGTATGCGGTTCAACAGGCCGCCCAACGTGCCGGCATCAAAAAGAAAATATCTCCGCATACGCTCCGCCACAGCTGGGCCACTCACCTGCTGGAGCGGGGAACGGATCTGCGAACCATCCAGCTCCTGCTCGGTCATGTCGATCTGGAATCCACAAGCCTCTACCTGCATCTGTCCCAGGCGCACATGCAGCGGGTGGTGAACCCGGTGGACTCTCTTTCGGTTCCCGATCTGGGCCCGTCTCCCCGTTTAAGAAAGCCGAAAGGCGAATGAACCGGCCCACCGTGGAGGTGGCCGACATCTTTCGCGCTCGGGTTCGCGGTTTCCTCCGACATCACCGCCTCGGTATTCAGAAACACAAAGTCCTGCGCGCGATCATCAACTGTCGTACCGCGGCCATGGGCGGTCACATCGACCGCTGTGGGGATTGTGGCCGGGAGTCCGGAATCTCGTTCAACTCCTGTCGCAACCGCCATTGTCCAAAGTGTCAGGCCCAGGCCCGACGACGCTGGCTCCAAGCGCGGCAAGCTGAACTCCTACCCAGCCCCTACTTCCACGTCGTGTTTACCGTCCCGCACCAGTTCCATCCGTTTTTCTTCCAGAACCCCGCCGCACTCTACAGCCTGCTGTTTCGCTCGGTCGCCGACACCTTGCTCGAGGTGGCGGCCAATCCGAAACGACTCGGTGCCCGGATCGGATTCTTCGGCATCCTCCATACCTGGGGGCAGAACCTGGAGTTCCATCCCCACATCCATTGTGTCGTACCGGCTGGCGGACTGGCTCCGGATCAGTCCCGATGGATTCCAGGCTCTCCACGCTTCTTCCTGCCAAAGCACGTGCTCGCCCGAGTCTTCCGTGGCAAGTTTCTAGAGGGACTCGGTCGCGCCATCGCCAGCGGTTCGATCGAACTGTCCGGATCGATTCGACACCTGGGTGAACCTAAACACTTCGCTCGGTTCCGTCGCCAAATGCATTCCCGCAAATGGATCGTCTACATCAAACGTCCCTTTGGGGGGCCCGATCAGGTGCTCCGCTACCTGGGCCGCTACACCCATCGGGTCGCCATCTCCAATCATCGATTAGTCTCGTTTGACCGGAACCAGGTTCAGTTCCGTTGGCGGGATTATCGTCATGACAACAAGAGCCGCATCATGTCACTCGCCGCAGACGAGTTCATCCGGCGGTTCTTGTTACACGTTCTACCAAAAGGCTTCGTTCGCATCCGCCACTTCGGATTCATGGCCAACTACCGACGAAGCGACTCGTTTGCTCTCTGCCGCCGACTTCTCGATACGGTACCCATCGACGAACCGGACCCCACAACCTCGTCGGACTCCTCCTGGTCCTGTCCTCACTGTCAGGGACCGATGACTCTCATCCAACGCTTCACCGCCCAGCAACTAGCGAGGCTCACATTCCTATGCGATACGTCCTGATCCGACTTCACATCCCGAATACCGACGTGTGCTTCAGACACGTCCGCGCCGGAGTCTGCCTCTACCCCAAAATCCCGTTAGATCCCGTCCTTCCAGCCCACCAATCCGCCGACCTAAACGCATTCCGATTCGCATCATCGACGCGGTCATCGACCGCAGGTCCCGTTCCGCACCACCTAACGGGCTCCAGATCCGGCCTCCTTCCCCTACTTTCTGCATAGCCCACCGCGTCCGCCGCAAACAGCCAGCGCCTTCCTTCTAGTCTTGTTATCCGAACTGCTGCGGATCTACATTTTGGCCGGTCCTGTGCAGTCTCGCGCCCCAGCACTTCCGATGAACGCTAGCGACCATCCGGGCAAGTGGAATTCCTACAAGTCCGCTCGGGAACCATTGAGGGGTTTTGGATAGAGTAATTGCGCCTCCGTCCCCGAATTAGCGGCCGACTGGACACAGTGGGAACGCTGGGAGATTCATTTCCAGGACTTTCCAAACTCTCCACGCCGGTCTGTCACTGTCGTGATCGGGGTGGTCCTCGTTGTGCTCGTGAGCTAATCCCCAACAACGATCCGCGGAGAATAGGCAAGCCTGTGCTGTTCTGTTACTGCAGCAGCAGAGTCAAAGAGTTCTATCAGTCCGAGTTCGGTGACCGTTCGTGCTGGATCTGGTTTAGGAGCGAGCCTTTCTCAGCAGTCGCACGAATATCATGAAGTGCGTAACGAGAAGCAGTGGAACCAACATCGTCGGTATGTACCACGTTGCTCCGAAGCCTGGTACTACGTCCACGTGACGCAGGGCATTGAGCAGATCGGCTGTTCCCACAATGTTGAATAGCCAGACCAACGCCAAGACTCCCGCCCAACCGGTTCGCAAGAAAATCAGGGCCAGCAGCGCGAGTAGTCCGGCCGCTAGGTCGCCGTAGGCCGCCGGAACCGCGAAACCTTCAGGCAACGGCTGCGCCACGACGCCAGGAACAAGGAACACCATGCCAACGTGGCGAAACGCATGCGGTACGCTGAGCCAGAACAGCGCTTCGCGTTGAGGAAGGCTGTCCAACCAGGGTGCTAACGTCCATCTGGCCAAAAGACTAGTAACAATCAGGCTCAACAGAAACTGCAAAACAAAGATTGCTTGTGGCGTCATCGGTCAGGCCTCCGTTTGTCTTCCAGTGAAACGCTCATCATTCCTCGCTGAGAGATTTGCAAGAGTTGGTCTCTCTCGGTCGGACCAAGAACAAGGTAGGCCCCACGTCGTTCGTCGTTGATTGCGGGCTCACGTGCCCGACGCCATTCCCGTCGGTTCGTCGTGCGTCCTCTGAAGGAGAAGCCGCTTCTCCTCGGCCACCGTTCGCCATTCATCGCTCTCGTGGGCGAGCACTGGCGCCTCTATCATCGGATGACCACGTTCCCGCTCCCACCGATCGAGATCAGGCGCGCGCGTGAGCATCATCTTCAACATGAAGGCAAGTGTTCCTATCTTCGTCCCCACCCGTAGCCCTGGCACGATCAATTCCGGTTGAGCGACGTACCTGCGGGCGATCGTCTCGAAAGACTCCGGTGGTGTCCCGGTGATCTCTTCTACGTGAGTGGTCGGTGCTCCGATGGCGAAGGTCCCGCCCTGGAGGTCCTGGGCATAGTACCGGATGCTCGCGATGTCGAAGGGGGTGGCCAGACCCTGTGCCGTCGCGGCCTTTATGAACATCTTCAGCGGGATATCCTGATACTTGACTTTGCGACCGACCACGTCGGTGAGGATTTTCGCAACGTCCCGGGGGGAAACGAGCTCAGGCCCGGTCGGGCGGTAGCACCTTCCCACATGTGGGCCGGGATCGGCTAGGAGTCCAGCCGCGACCCGCCCGATGTCCTGTTGGAGGGCGGTGCGTTGAGACCATCGCCGAATGGCAAGGGGAGCATCCCCAGATGGACAATCATCGGCAGGCTCAACAGGTAGAGGAACGCGAAGAGACCGGGATTGACGTAGATGACGTCGACGGTGGGCATCCAGCGGTAGAGGTTGTTCGCGATCCAGTGCTCGCGCGTGATGGCCACCGGGTGGGTTGGATGGGGATTCCACTGGCTCATCAGCGCCACGGTCTCGAGCCTCGCCTCCTCGGCGGCAAGCGCGAAGAGCATCGCACCGTGAAGGAGGTTCGCGCCCATCGGTGGGCAATAGTAGGCTCGCTGGACGTCGACGAGAGACCTACCGAGGTCGCGCGGATCAAAGATACTGCCGGCGAATACTTCTGCGCCGGCCTTCCGCAGGACATCTGCACGGCCGTCGTCGCGACGCACGAAGGCACGGACGGGAAAGCCCATCTTCAACAACTCCAACACAGCGGGTGCCGCCGTCCGGCCTGCAGCTGAAGTCACGAGGATTCGAGGTTTGTAGCCTGTCGCGTCACTCATGGTCGCCCTCCTTCTCGGTGCTTGCTGGGATCGATCGTTGTTCCCAACCGGCCGGACTGGTCAATCACGCCCAAGGAGCTTCGGATCACGCCACACCTCGCCCATGCCACCTTTGCCGAGGGCTGAAGCGACTTCATAGTGTGCAAGTGTTGAACCGGGCTGAATCACCCGTACATCTAACTACAGTCGAGGGTTGACAGCAATCAATCAGTCACCGGGTCGTATTTCCCCGTAGTCGGAGAAGTGATTTCGTCCCCGAGCCGCCCCGCCCATTCGCGCCGTCCCTTTGATAAATCTAGGCTTACCGTTGCGAAAAGAATGGACCTCTATCGTTTCGGGTGCTGTACGGAACTCGTTTAACCACAACTCGGTGGACGCGGATTTCATGGACGGTTGTTAATATATTTCTACGCCGCAGGTCAACAACAGTAATGTTCTCGAGGGAACACTCCCAACTTCGTCAAGTGAAGGTGACTTGTGATCGTTGACACAGTGTGGCTGGACATCAAGTTGGGCTTCCGGATGCTGCGAAAGGCCTGGGGGCTGACCCTGGTCGGCGGCCTGGCGATTACGGTCGCAACCGCCATCGGTGTCGGCGCGACCGAGTTCGTACGGGACATGCTCACCCCGAACCTGCCACTCGAAGACGGCGACCGGATCGTCCGTCTCTACCACATCGATTCTGAGGCCGGAACGTCGGTTCCGGCGTCCCTCTACGACCTGGAGGTCTGGCGGGAATCGGTCTCTTCGCTTGAGGACCTGGGTGCCTATGCGACCATGGAGCAGGGGCTCCTGAGCGACCGCAGGGAGGCGGGAACGGTGAGCCTCGCGCGCATCAGCGCGTCCGCATTCCGGCTGACGCGAGTTCCGCCGCAGATAGGGCGATTCCTGGCCGACGCCGACGAACAACCGGGGGCATTGCCCGTGGTCGTGCTGGGCTACGGCCCGTGGCAGACGCTTCTGGCCGGCGATCCGAACCCGATCGGCCGGACGGTCCAGTTGGGGGGGACGAACGCCACGGTGGTCGGGGTCATGCCGGAGGGGTATGCCTTCCCGCAAGTGCAGAACGCGTGGGTGCCACTCCCCCTTGACCCGGGCGCCCTCGGGCCCGAATCCGCACCGCGCGCGGCGTTGTTCGCCCGACTGGCGCCGGGTGCGACCCTGGACTCCGCTCAGGCCGAGTTGGACGTGTCGGGCCGCCGCGCCGCCGCCGATTTTCCCGAGGTCTACGGGAAGCTCAGCCCCAGGATCGACGGTTTCGCCCGCCGCGCGTCGAACGGTGTGATGGCGTTGGTCCTTTCGGGAGCGCGGCTTCTCTTCATCTTCCTGCTGATCGTCGTCTGCGCGAACGTGGCGACGCTCGCGTTCGCACGCACCGTGATGCGCGAGGGTGAGATCGCGGTACGAACGTCGCTCGGGGCGACGCTGCTCGGAATGTCGGTAGCGTGGATGGCCCTCGGCCGCATCAGCCGCATCTTCTTCACGGTCCAGCAGGCGCCGCAGCCCCCTTTCTGGTGGAACGACGCTCTCTCCTCCTCCACGATCGTGTATGCGATCGTCCTTGCCGTGGTCGGGGCCCTGATGATCGGCGTCGTCCCGGCGCTCAAGGCCACGAGTGGCGCAATGCAGCCCCGGCTCGGTCAGCTCGCGGCCGGCGGGGGGAGCCTCCGTTTCGGTGGCATGTGGACGGTCGTGATCGTCTTTCAGGTCGCACTCTCGGTGGCGTTCCTACCCCTGGCGGTCTCCCAAGCCGGGAGCGTAAGGTGCGGGGGGCCTTTCGCGGCGTGCGGCGACTTCGGAACCGACTTTGCGGCGGATGAGTATGTCACAGCCCAGCTTGGGCGCGACGCGATCGTCCCGCGGACGCCGGAGGAACGGGCACAGTTCTTCGAGGGTTCGCGGCGGCTCTTCGAAGAGGTAAAGGACCGGATTGCAGCCGACCCGGATGTGCGGGGTGTGGCGCTCGCGAGCGGCCTGTCGGCAATGAACCACATCCTCGCCCCAGTCGAGTTCGTGGGCGACGGCCCCGGTCCTCCCGTCAGCGGCCGCGCGCGCATCCTGCTGGTCGACCAGTCGTACCTCGAGTTGATGAACGCGACCGTCGCCGCCGGCCAGCCGCTCGGGCCGGCCGACTTCGGACCCGACTCCCGGTCGGTGGTCGTGAACGAGGCGTTCGTCGATGTCATCCTGGGCGGGCGGAACCCCGTGGGAGGCCGACTCCGATTCGCGGAGCGAGAGCCCGGATCGGAGGCGTCCATCGTCAAGATCCCGGCTGACGGGACGTCAGTCGAGATCACCGGCGTCGTCGGCAACCCCGGGATCGATGCGTTCGGCCCCGGGACCCACGCGGTGATCTACGCGCCGCTGGACCTGGCGCCCGTGACTCCCCGCGCCGTTGGACTCGTCGGCATGCCGCAGCCCCCCACGGCACAGCTCTTCGTACGCATGGGCCCCGAGGCCGATACGCTGGTCGGTCGCCTCTACGGGATCGTCTCAGCCGTGGACCCCACGCTTCGCCTCTCGGAAGTCGGCACCGCGGCGGACGCGTGGGGACCCGTTCACACAGGTGGGCGCATAGGGGCGGCGGTCTTCATGGCACTCGTGGCGATCGTGCTGATGCTTTCGGTGGCGGGCGTCTACTCGCTCATGTCCTTCGCCGTCTCGCGGCGTACCCGCGAGATCGCGATCCGGACGGCGGTGGGAGCCGGGCGCGGACAGATCGTGAGCGTCGTTTTCGGGAGAGCCGTGGTCCAGCTCCTGGGCGGAGTGGCCCTGGGGGCTCTGTTCGCGGCGCCCGTCCTGTGGAACACGGTGGCGGACGAGGGCCCCCGCTCGCTTGTGATCGTCTCCGCCCTCCTGCTCGGGGCAGGTCTGGCGGCGTGCCTGGTCCCGGTCCGGCGGGCACTCGCGATCGAGCCTGCGGCGGCGCTCAAGTCGGAGTAAGAGGAGAAGGCTTCGACCGCGTCTGAAGGACAAAGGTCGGCGGAAGTTTTCCGTGGGGGTCTGTGCACAAAGGGGCGTCCTCTCTCATAGCGTAGTACCGCGTAGTCGGAGACCTGAAACGCCCTTGTTTGCGGGGTCTTCGTGAAAATCCACTTGTCCGTGTCGGCGACCGTACGGACAAGTGGAATTCCTACAACCCTGGTCAGGAGCCTTTGGGGAAGGTTTTCGGTGGTTAGAGGGTTCAGACAGCCAGACGGAAGGGCGTTAAGGCATCGGTACCCGTTCCTTCAGTAATTCAAAGATGTTCAGGACGATGTTGATTTGGAACCTACTTCATTCCCTGTCGTGCCAACATCGCCGAGTCGCTTAATCATCAAGAATCGCTCGCCATCGGCACTGACATCCCAGCGGCGCGGGTCGACGTAGTCCCGTAGGCTCCACGGAGGAGTGTCTTGTCTTGATCCTCCTCAGGCGGATGCGGATCGCGACCTATCGCCCGTAGCTGGCGTCGGGCGTCTCCCGCCCGCTGTTCTCGCGTTCCAATTCGTCAATTAACGCAAATGGATCCTCTTTCAGGATATTCCAGTCGCTCTCCAACCTGACGTACAGAGTGGCCTTCAGGTCCTCCTGGCCCTCGGCCAGGCGCAGGTTATCGATGTACTCGAGGAGGTTGTAGCAGATGGTGAAATTCCCGCAGGCGATCAGGTCTCGCAACTCGTCGACATCTTTCCACCAGAGCTCCATTCTCATCGAGGACGCCCGCTGAGCCACCGCCAGCATCGGGGCCGACGGCGCAAGTCTGGAGGCCTTGTCGCCCAGTTCCACGATGTCATAGATTACATTCTTGATCAGCCGGCCCTTGAGGTCGTCACGATTCTCCAGCAGCGCGAACCCCAGGGAACGGATTCGGTTCAGGAACATGGCGCCGGTCAGAGCCCAGGTGGAGGACAGGCGTAGGCTTATCATTTTTAGCAACTCCTCCAGCCCCAGTCCCCGAAACTCCTTCCATCTCCGGCGCGCGATGCGGTGGCGCTCCAACCAGCCGAGACCTCCCTCGGCGCGCGCCTTGTCGAGTTTCGCGTTCTCAACCGGGTCGGATTCGGGCAACTCCGAAAGGAAGGCAACGACCTTGCCTCGTATTAGCTCAACCATAATGAGCAAGGACAAGCTGATGATGACGGGCATTCCGAAGGTCAGAAAGGTCCATAGCTGGCCCAACACCGTCGTGAGCGGCGATGCTCCCGCCAGGTCTCTTCCAATCATCACCAGGGCCCCGATAAACTCACCGGCGTTCAGAACAAAGATGAATGCGGCAATCAGTACAAACGCGAGCGTGACTATGTTCAGATGGCCGAGCGTCAGCCCGCCTCCCGCGCCGGCCGGGTCGTCCCCGGCCGGTACCGGATAGATGTTGTCGTTCAGGATCGGGGCGTCGGATATGATGAAAACTCCGAGCGGCGCCACGATCGGTATTTCGTCGTACTTCTGGACGAATCGTGCGGCGACCATGTCCTCCTTTTCCAGATCCTCATGCGATTCCTCCGAGAGGGCGACTGCCACGGAATCGGTTCCCAGGTCGTAAAGTCCGCCGTCCATCAGGGCCACGGACCTCACCCTGTTGCCCTGCATGTCGTTGCCGCACTGGTAAGCGATGTACTCCTCGATTTCGCCGCGTAGCTTCGGTTCGTCTTTCGGCCAGCGGAAGTCCCGCGGGAAAAAGATCGGCTCCGCCAATACGGGAACACAAGAGGATGCGGCGACGATATCGGCCAGGCGCGCCTTTCGCGCCCAGATTTCCGGGAACGGAACAAAGCGATTGCCGCTCCTGCGACTCTGCTTGTTCTTGTAGTGAAACCGGAAGGGCATTCCCGTCTTGAACTCTACCGCGTTGATGATGAGGTCCTGAATGTGAATTTCACGGGGGCCCCAGAAGACGTCGAATCGCGCGCCGTTCATGTACTGTTCCGACTCGTCGAAGATGTCCGCGACCGCCAGTATGGAATTCCTACCAGTCGGGCGTCGCTCCGGAGGAGCACCGAGTTTCTTGAAGACCCGGGATATGAAGTCCGACCGCATGGTAAACGCGAAGTACTCCTCATAGAAACGGCGGAACGTATCATGGAGCGGTTCTTCTTCGGGTGCCGTCTTCAGGGTGAGCGCGTACTTGGCCGCAACGAGGCTGCCGCCGGAAACCGACGAAAGGATCGAAACGTCCTTCAGCAGGTCGACCCGCTCCAGGTAGGCGAGAACGCCCAGGTGGAATCCGGCTGCACGCTCGCCACCTCCGGAGAGGGACAAGGCGATAGTTCCCAAAGGATGCTCGTCGGTTTCTTCCATCCGGTCGATGTTGCTGTTATCGTTCACCGGTTCAGTCTCCTTTGATTCCATACAGGTGTCTCGGTCATTTCGTAGAGTCGGGCCGACGCTCTCCGTACGTTAGCAAACATCAAGAGGGCAGTGTCAACTTGATCGGAAATCACGGTGAAACGCGATTGGAAGGTGGCGCGAGCATGGCTCGTGAGCCGGTTGTCGTAGGGCCTCCATTTCGGCTTTTCGATGGCTGCAACGATCTCGCAGTGCGCAAGCTTTTGGAGCCGGGCGGGCTCACCCGTACATGTAACTACAGGAGTGGGTTAACAGCAATCAGAGGGTCACTTCCTGTATCATCCCGTACTCGGAGAAGTGAGAACCCAACTCACCACGATTTCGCTACTTTGAGATGCGGAACATGCGGAACTGATAAGTAGTCAGTCGGTTCCAAAGGTAATTGATCCATGAAATCAGTCGACTAGATCAACATTGGGGCCCAGGGGTAACGTGGGGGTATCATCTCAATGGATTTTCAAGGGCAGCGTCGAAGAGCCGACCAATGAGGCGTTGGGAAAATAGATAAACACTGCGGCGTTTGAACGAAGCCGCTGTCGCGGCGGACGCTACGCGTGGGCTGAGCGAACGGTGCTAAGCAAACTGTAGAGTGTGGGCTTCAAAGGAGGCCTACATGACGGACCTGCGTAAACGGATGCTGGAGGAACTCCAGCGTCGTAATTTCTCTCCGATCACCATCCGAAGTTACCTGCGAGTCGTTGAAGACTTCGCGGGCTATTTTGGCACGCGCCCCGATCGTCTCAGTCAGGAAGACCTGCGGCAGTATCACCTACATCTGATCCGGGAGCGAAAGCTCGCGGCCAAGACTGTCGGCTTGTACATTGCCGCCTTGCGGTTCTTTTTTGTAAAGACGCTGCGGCGTCCATACCTGAAGCTGGATCTCCCATATCCCAGAACCCCGAAACGATTGCCGACGGTTTTGAGCCAGGACGAGGTCGCACGACTGATCGACTCGGCAAAGAATTTGCTGGATTACGCGATGCTCATGACCTTGTACGCCACCGGGATGCGCCGAGCCGAGTTGATCCGGTTGAAGGCCGAGGATGTTGATAGCGAGCGCATGATCATCCACATCCGTCAGGGCAAGGGTCATCGTGATCGCGACGTGCCATTGACACCAAAGCTCTTGCAGACGCTACGAGAATACTGGTGTTGGATGAAGCCCAAGACCTATTTGTTTCCGGGCATGGTGAACAACTGGCGCGCCGACAAACCCCTCACCCCCAAGTGCGTGTGGTCCGCCGTACACGATGCGGCGAAACGTGCCGGAATCAAGAAACGCGTATCCCCGCACACGCTGCGTCACAGCTGGGCCACTCACCTACTTGAAAATGGCACCGATCTCCGCACCATTCAGATGTTAATGGGTCACGCGGACCTGCGAGCCACCAGCGTCTATCTGCACCTGTCTCGACGTCACCTGCAGGCGGTCACCAATCCGGTGGAGACCATGGCGGTTTCCAGCCTCGATGCGGTGAAGCGGTCCAAAAGAAGGAAGCAGAAACAATGACCCGGCCCACCGTGGAGGTGGCCGACATCCTTCGCGCCGCGGGCAACGACTTTATCGACCGCCATCGAAAACGAATCCATTTCCAGCAGCTCAAGGTGATGCACGCCATCCAGCATTGCCGCACAGCGGCTCTCGGCGGTCATATCGATGCCTGCTCACGATGTGGTGGCGATCGGGTCCTCTCCTATAACTCATGCCGTAATCGCCATTGTCCCAAATGCCAGGCTCAGGCGCGTCAGCGTTGGATCGCGGCCAGAGAACGAGAGCTTCTGGCAACACGATACTTCCATGTCGTGTTCACCCTGCCGCACCAATTGCATTCGCTCGTCCGACAGAACCAGGTCGAGCTCTACAACCTGCTGTTCCGCACTGTGGCCGAGACTCTTCTGGAGGTCGCTCGAAATCCCAAACATCTTGGCGCGAAAATCGGCTTCTTCCTCATCCTGCACACGTGGGGTCAGAACGTGCTGTTTCATCCTCACATCCACTGCGTCATTCCCGCCGGAGGAATCGCACCGGGCCGTGCGCGTTGGATTCATCCGCGATACCCGTTCTTCCTACCTGTGAAGGTTCTGGGAAAACTATTCCGCGGCAAGTTCGTTGACGGATTGCAGAAGGCTTTTCGCAAGAAGAGCCTGACCTTCGCCGGACAGATCCAGCACCTTTCCGAACCGAAGCACTTTGCGGCTTTCTTGCGACCGTTATTCCGCCAAGATTGGGTCGTCTATGCGAAGCCGGCATTCGGCGGCCCCGAACAGGTTCTTCGATACCTCGGACGCTACACACACCGCGTCGCCATCTCCAATCATCGATTGCTTTCCTTCGACGGCAACCATGTCACATTCCGTTGGCGGGATTACTCTCGCGGTAACAAAGCAAGGACGATGACGGTTTCCGCCGCCGAGTTCATCCGCCGATTCCTGCTCCACGTACTGCCGAAAGGCTTTGTCCGCATCCGGCACTTCGGTTTCATGGCGAACTCCCAACGATCCGTATCCATGGAACTTTGTCATCGGTTATTGGGAATGGCGCCGGTCCCTCCTCCTGAGGAAGTCCCGTCAACCAGCTCCGCCTGGCTGTGTCCAATCTGTCATGCCCCGATGACCGTTATCGAGAGGCTCACTGCGACCGAACTCGCATGGAGATTCGCTTCGAAATGCTTTTTAGACACGTCGTAACAGGGATTCCAAATCCATGCCTTCCAGACGTGCTGGTGCACGCCAACGCCCACGTGCGCCTTGATGTCAAAAGTTCGTACCGATCGGGCCTGGACCTGCTCGGTGAACTCTCCAAAACGGACGATCGGCCGCCATACATTCATTGTCGCCGCCTGGCCACACTCGCTGGTCGAGTCTCACTCGTGAGAACTTCAACCCCCAACCCCGTACTTTCTCCATAGCCCACCGCGTTCGCCGCAAACGCCAGCGCCTTCCTTCAAACGTCGTTATCGAAAGTGCCCGAAGATCTCGTCACCACCGCGCCTTATCGCTCGGCACTCCCGATGAACGCTAAGCGTTACTCAGGACTAATCGTCGTCGATGGCGAGAGCGAAAGATGCAGAAATTTAAATCGCCAGGGTCAGCTCAACGATTTCTAATATCTCCGGTGTGTTGGTGAAATTACCCGCCGCGATGCGAAACAGAGACCGATGGCCAAATCTCTTCCACAGCAAGCGCTGCACGTACACTAACTTCGGATTATGCTCCTCCGCTTCGATAAGGGCTCGGGCGACAATGTGCTCCCACTCCTCTCCTTCCATCGGGCTTTCCTCATGATCGACGGCATCCTGGTAGTGTGAGTAAAGCGCTTCAAGCGTTGCTCGGGTTGGAACTTCGCCGCTAGAAAATATAACCGCAAGCATGGCTGTCCAATAGCATTTGATGGCGGATTTCTGCTGGTCGACGGGAATCCGGTTTGCGATCTGCTCCATCGCATGCAGCGACGTGATCAGGTGGAGGATCAGGAAGTCTCCAGGCTTAGTCATGAATAGCAGCGTCACGGCTTCATAGAGCCCTTCCCAAATGGTGGCCATATCCTGTTCCTCTATCCAAGCGGGTGTTTCGTGGATCAGCGGGTGCCCCTCGGCTAACACCTTGGCGACGTTGAACTGCGTCCCTGTGACGGCGAGCTCGGGGTGAAAACCTGTGGATGCTTCATACTTGTCGTCGGCGAGCGTGGCTTCGAGCCAACCGTGGAGCGCTTCGCGATCGGATTCCCAGGCGTCCGCAATGCGGAGAAAGGATTCCAGCACTGACGTGTCTTTAACCGAGCCATGCGTCGCAGGATACGTCTTGTCCGGGTTGCACGAGAGGTACGAAAACGCCATGTAGGCCAGACCTTCGATGATCATCCACCGGTTTCCGGAATCCAAGGCCCACCCGAGGTGTATGGTCCCGTGCATGAGTGAGCCGACGCAGCCTGGCAGGAGCGTGTGGACGTATTCTCTCAGCAGGCGCTCCATTCCCAGTTCCTTTTCCTTCTGATCGAAAAACTGGCAGTAGGAAGTGAAACTGCAGTGCTTCCCAAAGTAACCCTGCCAGTTGTCCCGGGTGATTGTGTGCTCTGAGGGTCTCGGAGGCTCCAAGCCATAGCCATAAGGCGTACATTTTGCGTAGGTTTCATAATATTCCCGGATCCTTTGAGGCGATGCCCCAAGACGATTGAGGGCAATAACCGCATGCTTAACGTGATTGGTTAAGAAGACGTTGAACTCGATGTGGTAAGACTGATCGTTGAGCAGCGTCTCCATTACGTTCAATTCCTTCTTTTCATCTGTGGACATTGTGATCTTCCCCATTATTGCTTGGCACTCCGTTTATCGTTAGAGACCGTTACTGCGACGGCATCAATTTCGAATTCAAGTGCCTCCAGGGCGAGGGTTGTCACCGGAATCAACGTACTTGCCGGTGGGTCATCTCCGAACACCTCGAGGCGCTTCTTGACGAGGTACTGTAGTTTTTCTTCATCATGATCTTTGATCAGCAGCGTGATTTTGACGACATCGGCCACCCGACCGCCGGCCGCTTCCAACGCCGCGATCAGATTCTCAAACGACCGGTCAACCTGGGCTTCGAAGTGGTTGGGTCCTTCATCGCTGATTCCGATTTGACCGGCGATGTAAATGATGTTTGCGTTCGATGCGGCGACGGTCGCTTGTGAATAACCGTACTGAGTTGTATTCGCGAGATGTTCGGGATTGATGGCCCTTTTAAGGTCTTGGGCGCTGGCAATCGCTGGTCCGGTCAGGACAATTGCTGTCCATAGCGCAAACAATATTGTTCGTATGCTCATAGTGAATTCCTCTCGGTAGTTGTTGGTCATTAGCGCACGGGGATGGCGATGGGCCGAATGGGTGCGGCATCCGCCCCTCGCAATTTTAGTGAACCCCCAATAAACGCGAATTCATAGACGCGGTCCTCGGCCAGATCCTCGAGATTGACGAGTTCCAAGATCGGCACACCGTGTTGCGCTAATAGATAGGTATGAAGTGGGACATAGTTGTCGCTAACTTCGGAAGGAAAGGCCTCGAAACTCAAGTTGTCGGCGCCGACAATCATGGCACCGCTTTCCTCGACCAAGAATCTTGCTGCGGCCATTCCCAGTCCTGGCGGATTGGCCATATAAGCCGACGCATTCTCATAGAGGTTCATGCGTCCCGTGCGGATCAAAACTACATCACCATCGCGGAGTTCGACGCCCTGTTGGTCGACAGCATTGACGAGATCGTCACGGGTCACTCGATAGCCGTCCGCCAGCATATCGACGCCTTTAGCCGCCGCAACATCAATCAGGAGACCACGAGCGATGATCGGTGGAATGTTTTCGGCACCCGCCACTTTCCAACCCCGATCACCGAGGTGTTCGTCGGCACTGAAACCGTTCCAGATCTTACCGTTCAATCCAAAGTGGTTAAGGGAATCAATGTGGGTACCCATGTGCGTGTACATCGAGACTGCGGCACCGGTGTAACTCACGTGCTCGTTCATCGCCCTGCCAAGCGAGAGCGGATCGTCGTTGACCGTGCCGTTCGGCGTGTGGGTCATCCAGATGCGGTAGTGTGGATCACCGGCGGCTTGCCAGCTCGGCATGCCAATGAAGTATTCAACCGATAGGTCATAACTTGTGCCTCCTGCCACCCGGGACAGGATGGCCTCCCGGGATTCGTCGGTCATGAGATTGAGTCGGCCGATCTCGTCCTCGGGCCCCCAGGGGCTGACGCCTAGCTCGGAGGCCCGTGTCGCCTGGCCGGGGCCTTCCTGCCCGACGGCCGCGGTGAACGGTGCGTACAATCCGAGCATGGCCATCACCAGCAGGATCATCGTTGAAGCTCTCATTGTTCTGTCCTCCTAATTGGGTTGTGGAGCCAGGTCCTTTTCGCGTCCGGGAATCGGAAGTTTCCTCAAAAAGCCTTTCACACAGCGTGGCGAGTTGGTGCATCTCGTCCCGACTGACCTGGCCAGCGCCATCAAGTAACTTTATATCAAGATACTTGATATAAAGCTTTGTGTCAAGTTTCTTGACATACAATTTATTTTGGCTATTTTATAGGGTATGCCGGACGCCGATCCTATCGACCCCCTCGATCGAATCCTGGAGCAGTGGTCCCGCGAGCGTCCCGAGCTCGACTCGAGCGGTTTCGCGATCGCGGCTCGCGTGCTCATGCTTGGCAAGCTGCTAGAACGGCGAGTGACTCGGGCCTTGGTCCCCCTCGACCTCAGCCTGTGGGCCTTCGACGTCCTGGCGACCCTGCGCCGTCAGGGCGCGCCCTACCGTCTGACCCCGACCGAACTGAGCCGCGCGACCATGTTGACGTCGGGAGCGATGACGAACCGTCTCGACCGGCTCGAAGTCAAGGCTCTCGTACGGCGTGAGGTAGACCCGGGCGATCGTCGCGGCGTGCACGTTGTCCTAACGGAGCGTGGCGTCGAGCTGGTCGATCAGGCAGTCGAGGTGCGCTTTGCAGAGGCACAGAGTGCCGCTGCGAAGCTCTCTGCCGGTGACAGACCCGCCCTTGAGAACCTCTTGCGCCATTTATTGGTCGGGCTCTACCGCGAAGCCACGAACGGAACAGACTAGCTAGAGCAACGTCCGGTGAAACCGCAAAGATGCTGTTTCTTCTGACTCCTGCAGTTCCCGGAATCGGCCGTGCCTCCAGTCCGTTCCAGTTCCGCATCCACAGCTGCGACCCTCCGCCCGTCTCTCCGGAACCCACATAGATGAGAGCCGAACCATCCCGGGTCAGCTCGAACCAAACGCCGGTCGGGGCCTGCCCGTCCTGGAACGGCAACTCGAATGGCGGGAGTTGGGGTCAATCAGACAACCAGTCGGTTGGTTAACCGCCAAACCGTCGAAGTGCCATTAGTCGGGCCGATGCGATGGACCGACATTTCCACATCAACGCTAGCGACTTATCGGGGATGTGACACTCGTGCCATGGCGTTCACGGATCTACCGAGACACCAGCCACAGTATGCGGTCGTAGGAAAGTGCGTAGTGTACAGCGGTAGCAATGCCCAAGGTCCATGCCAACGCCCGGGCGTCAAGGTCATAGAGAAACCAGCAAGCAAGGGAGAAGATCCCCAACTCTATTCCCAGCCGAAGAACTCCTGGCACAGGAATCGGTGCGTTACCCGATCGACTCGGATCGTTGGCGACGGCGAAAACGCCCCACATCGTCGCCAAGATCAGCGGAACTCCAGCAGCGAGGATGAACCTCGTCCAGCCCCCACCCTGTCGCCAACCCCACCAACCCATGGCTAGTAGTGCGGCAAGTTCTAGAAAGAAACGAATGAGAAGGTTGATCGGATGAGAACCCATATTAAATCGTGTCTTCTCTGATCCCCTTTTCCCCGAACGCGACACACCAGGCATGTGCTGCCCGGCGACCTATGAGCGTCGTTGAAAGACATCGAAGGCAAGGCCTTGTTAGGGAGATTCCCCTCTCGGCGATTCCTCCAACAGGAGCTTCAATCGGTCGAGGTCCGATTCGACTCGCGTCCGGAAGGACCGGACGACGACCGGGCCCAGGAGGGCAAGAAACCCCGTCAGGTCAGCGACCGCCTCGTACGTGACGATCGCACCCGAGCCTCTTGCTTCGACTCTTCGAATACCCTCAGCCTGAAGAGGACCCGCCACAGCACGAAAGGAGACGCTGCGGCCAGGTTCGAGTCCGATGATCGCGGCCTCGACCTCGATCGTGCGGCCGAAGAAGCGCATGACTTCGTGCGTGTGCATGCCCACGTGGACTGGTCCGGGTGGGTCATGGCGCATCGAGGTCACGCCGGCACGCCAGCCCGGATCATTCGCGTAATTCGACACGAAGTCGAAGACCTCATCCGGCGATCGTGCGACGCCGGCACTTACGGTTATGCTTACACGTCTTGGGCTCATGTCGAATCTGAAGCGGACGTCGAAGGCGCTCGAAGCAAGATGACGCCTGCGATCACCATCCCTGCCATCGCGAGCATGCCTGCGTTGGCGTTGATGGCAGCCGATGCAGGAAGCCCGATCCACTCGGTCGTTCCGTACAGCACGCCAAGCCCAGAAAGCCACCACCAGGCAAGCCAGTTCGGGAACAAGCCACTCCGCTTGATGTCGATCGCCGACAGACTGGCCCAGCAACCCAGACAGATGTAGCAAATCATGATTTCGCCGATGCCTGCGCCAGCCCAGTTGTTCAGGACATCGAACACCAGCGTTCTCCTCAGTTTGGGCCGTCGCCTTACAAAGTCAACTACCTCAAACACATCATGGCTAAGCCGCGGCGGACCGAAGCGTTGGGACCAGTCTTCAGGTTCTCCAGCCGTTAGAGCGTGATCCAATCGCCGCCCGGTGGCGACTCTGACCCTAACGGTCCGGTCGCCCCCCCGCTTCCCGGAGCATCGTTTCGAATCTGGCTTCGACACCCGCCACGAAACTCCTCCACCCTTCCGCGTCCAGACAGGTTACACACCTCGGGTCGACAGGAAGAGCCGGGTCCAACTCGCGGGGCGGACTCTGCGGATGATTGTGGAGGAACAGGTCGGGAGGTTCGAGCTCCTTCAGCCTTTGAAGCGTCCTCTGCGTGTCGGCGACAACCGTCGGGTGCCGGGGATTGTTCGAGAGCTGAACCCCCGCGTTCGGAATTTCACCGCCGCGGAAGGCGACCGAGTAGGTGTCCCCACCCTCCTGGACGGTTGTCATCCACATCGTTGCTCCCTGCGTGTGGCCTCCCGTCCAGAGGGCGCGCAACGTCACCGCGCCCAGCGTGACCGTGTCACCGTCCTCGACCACGCGATCCACCGTGACAGGCTCCCAGCCTCGGGCCCCGAGGGCCGAGTTGTCCTGGCCTGATTGGAGCGCCACCGCGTCGCCGCCGAGCGCGACAACCTCGGCACCGGTCACGCGCTTCATAGCCGCGTGCCCCTCGACGTGGTCCCAATGCGCATGGCTCGAGATCATGATCCGGATGTCCCGGACGTTGAACCCGAGTTTCTCGACGTTCGATACGATGAGCGCGTGCATGTCGGCGCTGCCCGTGTCGTGGAGAATGTGGCCCTCCGGCGTGGTGATGAGATAGGAGCCATATTGGCCACCCACATAGTAGATATTGCCTATGACGCGGAACGGTTCCACGGCTTCGCTCCCCGCCTGAATTCCCTCACCTCGTTCCGCTGCACCATACAGCAACATAGGTACCATCGCTGCACTCAGCACCACCAATGCATATATCAGACGCATACGGCCTCCTTACCAACGTGTGTGTCGCCCGCCCGCTTTGCTTTGCAAATTCCACCTAAAAAGACGAGATCGAATGGCCCCGGCGGCAATGGCTCTCGAACGTCCTGGTTCAGAAGCTCCACGTTCGACAAGTCCGTGAGCTTCGTCTTTGCAGCGGCTAGCATCGCCGGGCTCTGTTCAATCCCGATGACAATGCCGAAGCGCTGAGCGAAGAACTCAGTCCAGGTCCCCGACCCACAGCCTAAGTCGAGTACACGCGCTTGCGGCCCCCAACATCGAGCCAGTCGCGTATCGCTCGGCGTTCCTTCTGGAAGCGATAACGAACCGCGTTTTCGGGCAAGTCTTGTGCGTGGGCCATGTAGCTTGCACAAGCCGCCGTGTCCCCGCCAGCTTGAGCAAAGTAACGCCGAACCCCCCGGTAGTCGATCTGGGGTTTGTCACTCATGTTTCGTTGCGTACTTTAACGCTATAGGGCACACAAACTGAGTTTCAGCAGTCCAGTCTGCGTCGCTTGGCCTTCTCTCGGTCCCCGCTGGTCGACTCATGCAGATTTGAACCGTCGCATTGATTGTCAGGGTGGATTCTCGCGAGCATTCTAAACCTCGTCCATACTAGTCTTTCCGAGGGCAAAAACGACTTAACGGTGCGCGAGTTCTGATCCGGACTGAAACACCCGTACATAACACTACAGAAAGAACTTCGGGTCAATCAGAAGGTCAAATGGACGTAGAACCCGAAACCGTACAAGTGCCTGGGCGCGCGGGTTGTAAGGAGGTAGCTCATCGTCCCTCAGGGGCCTCTCGATAGCTGTTCAGAAGCAGTACAGAAGGAATCGAGGGGTAGTGCATTGATCGCACTCGTATCCTGTCGCAAGATGACCGTGAAGTTAGCATGAGGGTCACGACGTGAAGTTCACACGACTGCAACGCCGGGATATTCACAATGTCGCTTACAGGTTCGAGGTGAAATGTTGTTTTCAAGATCTCTGTCCATTAGCTTTCTTCTGACCGCCTTATCGGGTCCCACATACAGCGCCTTTGCGCAAGAGATAACGCCGAATGAGACCGTTAGCGCTGTGGGCGAGTACTTTCTGGTTCGCGCGAACTCTCAGGAGCTCCCGGCAGTCGTCTCCGAGAGCGGAGGCGCCACCAGGCAAGAGGTTTTGGGCGGTTCGGTCCGACTTCAAGCAGACGGTACCCATGCCTGGACCACGCGGTACCGCTACACCGAGGGTCGTCGCACCTATAATCGTGATAGCTCGGGCCGCGGCACCTATTTGGAGCAGGGCACAAGCATCATCTTCAAGGTCGAGGTGGGTGACGACGGTTTCGAAGGCACGCTGCAAGGCAATACACTGACAATTCAGTCGGACGTCCCCTTGGTTTACCGGAGGATTTTCGGTCAGCGCCCTGCTGAAGCCTTCACGGAGCCCAATGAGGGTGGCGGACCGCCGCCTCCCCCCAGTTGGCCATCAAACAGCGTTAGTCTCGCCCTGCCACTTGCCGGTCCGCCACCAGACAGTGTTAGTTTCTCCCTGCCACATGCTCCTGGTCTTCTGCCCAGGTCGATTGAGGAACTGTGCGACTCTTCGATATTGATAGCCGAGGTTTATGTTCAATCGGTCTTGTCTCCGAGAGAGGGCGTCAGAAATCTCTCCGGCATAGGGATTCTTCAGGAAGGATCTTTTCCGTTTTTCCGTTTTCTGGAAACAGATTCGATATTGGCGGTCAGCCGGGTGTTGAGAGGATCGGAATCGATCCGACAAGTCGTCATATCTCAAAAGGGCGGCGTAGTTGGCTCGTACTCGGAATTGCCGATTCAGTACCATCTGATGCAGCCGGCAGAGCGCTACATCCTTTTTCTAGCCGACGAGGCCCGAACCGATCTCCCCGATGTGAGGGGCATCCCGCGCTATGCCCTCAACGGGTCCTGGACGGGACTCTTCCGAATCAACGAAAATATTCTCCACTTGAGCCCTGACACCGCTGATGTGATCCGTGAACAGTTTGACGGCAGGAGTTCACAGGACGTGACCACCGAAATTCAGCGCTGCTCGCAGCCATCGGTGCACTAAGACGCTTACCCGGAACGACTAGCTGGGATTGGTGTGAGAGGCGCGACCAGCAGATTGATCTGCGATCAAGATTCGTTTCGCCACGGAACTGAGGACAAAAGCGATCAACCATCCGGCAACCGCCACTAACAGAATCGCAGTCCAATTCAGTGGACCGAAGAATTCCCCGAGAGTGGCGTCAAGATATCTGAACAAAATCAGCCATAGAAACGTCAAAGTCACAATGATCCTGGCAAGCCATTTCAGGAATGCCGCTGTGCCTCCAATCAACGAAGATGGTAATTGCAATCTTGTCAGAGCCAGGCTCATGCCGTGGATGTGGCCTCCTGTATCTAACGATAGCTAAATTAGACCGGTCAGAATGTAAGTCCGGTTACAGCCTGGGTTTGTCCACCCGGTCTGGCCCACTTTTGATCGTCTGATTTGGCCCACCCCCTCCTGTTAATAATTCCGAGTAGTGATAATTACCGTCGGGCCTGTGTTGTAGATGTGGGAAAGCCGAGCGCCCTTGGCGAGGCTTTTCCAAGCGCTGTGGGAATCCTGGTTTTTAGGATTTCCACAGCGCGTCATCTTCCACAGGCCTCCGTTTCTTTCTTTTTGGTTCTTTTTCTTTCTTTCGGGAAAAAACTCCGTTTCCAGGATCGCCCAGGATCGACGACCGCGCGGCGATCCGACCCTCAGGACGTGGTTTGTTTCGCGGGTTTCTCCTTTCCAGGCGGATGCCGTGGTTTCTGTCGTTTCTCCAACGTGCGCCGAAACCGGAAGGATTCGGTTCCGGTCTCGATGATGTGAGCGCGATCGGTTATCCGGTCCAGCAACGCCTTGCACAGCCGAACATTGGGAAACACCTGGGTCCATTCCGAGAACGGCAGATTCGTTGTCAAGATCACCGTCGCCCGCTCGGCTCGATCCGAGATGACTTGAAAGAGGAGTTCGGCGCCGAGGTCTGCCATCGGGACATAGCCGACTTCGTCGATGGCAATCAACTCGTATCGGAACCATCGGGCCAGAACCCGGCGGAACTGGTCGTTGTGTTGGGCCTCGACCAACTCGTTGATCAAGCCGGCGGCCGTCGTAAAGCGAACCCGCTTCTTCTGCCGACAAGCGGCCACGCACAGTCCTGTGGCCAGGTGCGTCTTGCCCGTTCCACACTCCCCGATCAGGACGACAGGTTCGGCGTGTTCTAAATAGCCACCGTCTGCGAGTCCACGGATCCGGTTGGCTGGAACCTTCGACCGCGAGAAGTCAAAGTCCTCGAGTGTCTTCATTCGAGGGAAACGTGCGGCTTGAATCCGCCGGGCCACGGTGTTCCGTTCGCGTTCTTCAACTTCCATCGCCAGCAAGGCTTCCAGATACCGTGTGTAGGTGTGCTCTTCCCGCTGGGCCTGCTCGGCCATGGCCGCAAACTGCGTTCCGATCGTGGGCGTCCGGAGAGCTTTACAGTACTGCTGAATCGCCGCCTGTTCGACCCCGCCGGCTGTGGCGGACACTAGACCACCTCCGCAGTGAGCAGTGCATCGTAAGTATTCACCTCCGGCAGGGGCCGCTCATAAGCGCGTAGTGCGGCCACTTCCAGTCGCGGCGCCGCCGGCCGGTCGAATCGGGCCTCGGTCATCAGGTAGCGCGCCGCGGCGGCATCGGAGCATCCCAGGCGCAGGGCTTGTTGGAATGCGGAATCCAGCTCGCTATAGCCATGTTCCCGGCCCAGTAGGAGCAACTCCACCATTGCGCGGGTCCCATTCTGTTTTCCGTTGCGATCGATCAACGTCTGCCAGAACTCGTCATAGCTTTTCGGCCATCGGCCCTGTTGCCGCCATTGCTCCAGAGGCTTGCTCCCGGCCAGCGCGCCCGGCTTCCGCTCCAACACCTCCAGATAATGTTCCAGATTGAAGAAGTGCTGGCCGTTTCCATATCCTCGCTCATGCCGCGCCACGCATCCGCCATCGTGCCAGACCTCCACGTAGGCCGGAAAAACGCTCGCCCGCACCACAGTCCCGGCCTTGACGGGGGCGGAGTAGAAGTTGTTACGCACCCGTACACATCCCTTACCATCGACTCGTGGAAAGCTGTCCTCGGCCAGAGGGAACCCTTCGGTCGATAACGCGAGCAGATGGGGCTGTTCGATCTGCATCCCTTCACCCACCGTCTGGACCCGATCGCCGATCTTGCGCCGTTCATCGGCACGGCAACCGGCCAGCAGCTGCGCATTCAGATCCGCCAGGTCCTTCGCCTTCGGCACCGGTACCAGGTGATTGCGCCGGAAGTATCCGGCTTCGCCTTCCACACCGCCTTTCTCGTGGCCCTCGCCGGGTGTGCAGAACTCGGCTTGAAACTTCCAATGCGACCGAAACGCGATGAACCGTTCGGTCTCTACACGCCGGTATCCCCGCAGAATCTTCTTCACCGCGCTGGTCAGGTTGTCATAACGCAGCACCCCGAAGACCCCCGCAAAATAGCGGAAACCCAACTCATGAGCCTCCAGGAATGCCTGTTGTGTCGCCCGAGGATAAGCTCGATGGAATGCGCCACCACTGCCCATGCTCCGCATACAGAAAACCTGGAGCTTCTGCCGTTCGCCATCCAACTCCGCGACGGCTTCGTACCAGTCGATCTGTGCTTCCTGACCCCAGGCGTAGCTTTGCGGCACGAACGTCTCCTGTCGGATGAAACCCATCTCCCGCTTCCGCCGCCCGACATACCGGCGAACCGTCGATTCCCCAATCGGATGTTTCGGAAATTCCATCCGGATCCGTTCGTAGATCCGGTGACTGGTGTGCCGCTGCTTCCGCGGGGCCTGCCTGTCCGCCTCCAACACCCCGTTGATAAATTCCATAACCGGCTCCAGCCTCGGCCTCTTCCGCTCCGGGCTCTTCCTCGCCGGCGGCACGGCGTTTCCCAGCGCTTGACGCACCATCCGCCGATGCACCCCCAGCCGCCGGGCCACACCCTGGATCGTTCCCACACCAAACTCGTGCTCTCGCCGAATCTCTTCAAATAATTCCACCTTCGATCTCCTTGACACCGGGTCCCTCCATTCCGACTCTTTGTTCGGAACAGCCTCTCCGGTTCAGTCGTCAGGGGTGGGCCAAATCAAACGATCAAAAGTGGGCCAATTTAGAGTAGCGAAATCACAGCCTGGTCAATGGGCCCGATGGTCTAATCAATGAAGCCGGTTGGAGTTCTCGAAGTCATGTTCGGATTTGCCATATATTCAGGAAGGAGTGCGGGCGACATTGACCGGCTCCAGCGTCCTCTGGATCGTTTGGATAAACTTGGGAGCTTATTACCTGCGTGGCATGCGTGCCGAAAACCACGGAGGCTCAGAATGTATCGATTCGAGCTGCGCATAGTATCCGTGCTCTTCTGCGTCGGTGGACTGGTGGCTGGCTGCACCACGGCTAGCAGTCAGGAAATCCCAGAAGGATGGCGCCTCATCGAAGTCGATCGCGCCTTTTCCTTCTCGGCGCCCGATAGCGTCCGTCAACAAGACGCGCAGGCAGCGGACTCACTCGCCGCTACCTTGAGCGACGAACGCATCGAGATCCTCTACGACTATGGCTGGTATTCAAGCCCTCTGACCGAGTACGACGACCAGTTGGTGAGTTCGAGCAACGATACTCTGGACGGGAGACCTGCAAGGTTCATTGAAACGGAAGATCTCGTCGCAGTGCATGTACCCATCGTTGTCGATCAAACCGGCTTCACCATGGTCGTGCGATTCGGCAGCCCCGAGCACCGGGACCTTGGCAGGGCTGTCATCGGTTCTGTTCGCTTCGAATCCCAGCAAATCGGCCGACAATAAAAATGGCGGGGGCCTTCATATAAGGATGAGAAAAAGTGGCAGCTTGTTCTTCTCCGGGCCGGTTCCAATCCGAAATGGCCCAAGCGCCAGCAACACCGCGCTACCTGTAAGGAATCAACCCCAGTTCGACGCTCTCCCTGCCGTTCGCCCCAATCCGAACCGCCCTTCCCAGCGGCTCATAGATGCTCAGGAAATTCGGGTCCTGCCAGGCACCCTCTTCAACCTCCTCCCAGGCGAACAGCGTGTAGTCACCCGGCGGGATACCCTCCATGTGAATCCGGCCATCTGCATCCGCGGTAGCGGCACGAAACAGGTCGGACCGCAGGCGCCGTGCCGGATCCGGGACCAGAACCACTCGCACCCCGGGAACGAGGTGCTGACGATCGTCGCGTACGATGGCGTCGAGGGTCCCGGGGTCCGCCCCGATGACGACCTCCATCGCCCCTCGGGGCGGACCGTCCAGACGAAGTAGGGAATTGAGGACGTCTGCTTCTCCGAGACGAGCCGATCGAACGTAGTGATTCTTGCCGAGTCCTGTAACCTGCAGGCGGTACTCAAAAGGAATGACTCCGGCAACGATGAACGTCCCAGCCGGGTCGGTCCGGGGAGGAACCGGTGTCAGCTGCGGAATCAACGGAACCGGTCTGAGAAGTACGCGAATGCGACCCGCGTCCGGATCCCCTTCAGCAAGGGGCCCTTGATCGATGCTCACGTGGCCCGTGATGTCGACCCCGGCCTGGAGGGCGACAGTGATGTTCCGAACGTCGGCGTTCCCAACGTCGATCCGCACCACACCTCTAAGCCGGGCGGGCGGTGAATCCCCCGAAAGCCTGCCCGGTTCGGGTCGTCGCGTTGAACTTCGGAGGATCATCACTTCCTTGACTGATGTCTGTCCGCTCGCGCCCACCGTCACGAAGGTCTGGCTTCCAACACTGGCAACGAGATCGTAAGACCCCGGGACGACGCGGCGAACCTCGAACTCGGCGGTCTCGGAGACCGTTGCCTGGAGTCCTTTCTGGGGGCCGCCCACAATTGATTCTCGAGGCAGCAGCGTTACCGAAATGCCCGAACTCCCGACGGTGGCGCCGTTGATAACGCGCCCGCGGACGGAAACGGTCCGCGTTTCCGTAACCAGCAGGTCCACACCCGTGTAGTTTGCCCCGGGTCGGAGGTCGATCGGAGCGGCTGTCGCCGGATCTGTCGACCCTGGGTAGTAGACCGGGACATAGGTCTCATCCGAGTCCGGGTCACCCGTCGGGGTTCCCGGCATGCCCGCCGACAGTCGGTACGCGCTGCCGGCCGTGGCGCCACGGACCACCATCATGTCTCCCAGCAAGGAAACCGCACGGGTGGCGGACGCCAGGCTTTTGATGCCCGAGCCTGGTGTTGGCATTGCCCGGACCACGTACTGGCCCGGTTGCATCCAGTACAGCCGGTACTCGCCCAGGTCGTTGGTTTCTGCGCTTCCGACGACGGTCAGGACGCGTCTTCCGTCCTGGAATGTATACCTCAGCGCCTCCACGCGCGCCCTAACCGAGGGGTCGTCGTATCGATCATAGACTCTCCCCGCGATGGCTCCCGTGGGCGTCAACTGGATCAACACATCTTCGAGTTCCTGACCCGGGCCGACCGTGATCGGCGTTCCCGGGCTCGTTGGACCACGCTGGCCGAACTCGGCGGCAACGAAACCCTGACGAGCCACGCGCAGCCGGTACGTTCCAACAGGCACGCTCTCGAAGCGGTACCGGCCTCCCCCATCCGTTGTCGTGCCGAGTGTTATCGATGAGCCTCTTTCGCTCGTCAAGACCACCTCGGCCCGCGGCACGGGATCGGCGATCCCGATACGGATGACGAATCCCTCGAGCGAACCATCCCCGGGCAGCTGTTGGGCCGCCGCCGGAGGTATCAGCATCAAAGTCAAGAACAGGACGATCGATTTCATCGGGTTTCGCTCCTTGAGATCCGAGGTACGTGAAGCAATCTGGTCATTCATCCAGTTGTTGAACTCTGTCACACATACATGTTGAACAAAACCTCACGCGCTACGCCAGCACTATAGTGTCGAAGAACGTAAAGTCTTTGTTAAGGCCGCCTTCGATGTTGGCGGCTACTGTTTCCCGTTAGGCTACGCGAGAGGAGTTTCGGAAGAACCGGCAACGGGTCGGCTAGGAGACCGCGATTTTCTGTTCGCTGAAGTCCGGGTAAAAGGGAAGAAACCGGCGACGAGCCGACTCGCCCGCGCGGCACCGACGAGTCCGAACAGCACTCCCACGCCACCGGTGTGGTAATCAGGGGGCAGAGCCCTAATTACTGATGATATGATGCGGACCGCGTAGCATGTGTTGCTGTTGGCCGCTACGTTGGGATCCACGCGATGGGAGGCTACGGTGACGACACGAAGAGAATTCATTTCCGGCGCTTCGAAGGGGCTGCTGGGCCTCGGAGCGATCCCCGACTTCGGGCGGATCTCCGCCCTGGGACAAAACCCCGCCCCCGAGGAGACTCCAACCCTCGGGGAGCCGGCCACAGGCACGGGGCTGGTCTACGACGCCCGGTATCTGGATCACGTGCTCCCGCTTCGTCGGGGTGAGACGCATCCCGAGCGAGGCCTTCGTCTGGTCCGGATGATGGAGGTGTTCGCCGAGCGAGGTCTCGACCAGGAGTTGACTCCACTCTCGCTCGCGGCCGATCCCCTGCCCGCCATTCGAGCCCATCACACGCCCGAGCACGTGGAGTCGATTCGCGGCATCGAGGTGACGGGGCCCGTAGCCGAGCTTGCCGTCGCGGGTGCCCTCGGGGCGGTGGACGCAGTGGCTCGCGGACAGGTCAAGAACGCCTTCTGCGCCAGCCGGCCTCCCGGGCACCACGCCAACAACACGGGTGCCGGGGAAGGTTTCTGCTTCTACAGCAACGCCGCGGTCGCGACGCGCTATGCCCAGCGGGTCCACGGCTTCCGGCGGGTGCTCATCATCGACTGGGACTACCACCACGGGAACGGCACACAAAACGCATTCTACGATGACCCGAGCGTGCTTTTTTTCAGCACCCATGACTGGCAGGCCTACCCTGGAACCGGCGACCCGTCCCTGACAGGAGAGGGAGAGGGATCCGGCCTCAACATCAACGCCCACCTGGATTGCGGATCCCGCGATGTGGATATGCTGCGGCACTGGGACGCGAAGCTTCTGTCTGCGGCGACCCGGTTCCGGCCGGACTTCATCATCGTGTCGGCCGGCTTCGACAGCCGCCGGGACGATCTGCTGGGATGCTTCAACTTGACGGACGACGTGTTCAGGCGCATGACCCGCACGGCCATGGATCTGGCTGATGACTACACCGACGGACGACTCGTCTCGCTCCTGGAGGGTGGCTACAACGTCGAAGGCAATACCCTGGCCGCTGCCGCACATGTGGAGACCTTGCTGGACTGATGGCGAGAGGTAAAGGATGAGATCCGAATCATCCGCGTGTCGCCTGACCAGGAAGCATGGAAGCACGCTCGGGAGTGGCGGCCCAGACCCAATTGAACCAGGCGAACCCGTATTCGAGTGCCAGGACACGCTCGGAGAGCTTGCGGGTCTGGACCCGCAGGGTCGCTTTACCCGCTGGTGGCCAGGGACGGCCACCCCGACACGCTGTCCGGATCGTCAGTGGCCACGACGTTCCCGAGAGATTCGATGCCTTCGGTTCGGCTTCACCCACAGTGGCATCCATGGCATCGACATCCGTCGCGCCAACCTTCAACCGGTCCAGCTTCCAAGTTCCGGCCCGTCTCCTCCCGTTTCTCCTACGGTTCGCCTGCAAGCGGTCCGAAGTCGGGGGGTGGTATTCGATGTTTCGTCGCCGCTTCATAGGCCGAAGCGGCCTTCAAGACCGTTGGCTCCTCGCCGGGACCAGCCCAGAACATCATGCTGATGGGAAGTGGCGTTTCCAGTAACGACTGCTCGGTGCCGTCGACTGAACTGTAGTTGTCCCGGGCTGAATTCAAACCGAACCGGGGTTCGTAAACGATCTGGTTGAAGCCAGCCGGAACGACGATCTCCGGGATTCCTAAGAGGGCGGTAATGGCCTGAGTTGCTCCCGACGCGCCTCGGCCATTGGCGGAGGGTTGCCTCGGGCCCCCAACTTTCGCGTGAGGGATCGTATTCTCCGGATTCACCAGCACATCGAGGTTGTTCTCTTTCATTACCTTGACCACCACAAGCCTCATCACCTCGCGCATCTGCATGCGCTCGATGTTTCCTGCTGACCGAATGTCATCGATGCTCACCCAATTTTCGGAGCCCGCTCTCGAAGAGTCACTGAAGTATTTGGTGTTGGCGTTCAGGCTGGCCATGTCGTGGACCCGCTCATCGCCTCTTCGGTCCAGATACTGGTCAATATGGAAGGCGAAGCTCCGGCTCCGTGGTGAGCTTGTGACGCGCCGGAGATTCATATTCTCCGAGAGCGGTGCCTTACCCGCGGCTAGCTGGACCAGATACTCCTTTGACGTCACATCGTAGTCTGGCACGGCAAATTCAAGGGCACCCGACCCGGTTGTCTTGGAGAAGTACTCCGGCATATGTATCGGCATGATCTCTGCCAGGGCATCCTGGAACGTATACCTCATATTGGGCACCGTCGGATCGTCGGGGTACCGTGGATCGACCGATTCAACCAGTTCCGCACCGAGTTGATCGCCGAGGACCATCTTGATCTCCCTGTCGATTTGATCGCTGATCGCCACATCGTTTTCGCTGTGCTTGACCATGTACTCGCGCACAATGCCAATGCGCATGCCGGCCAGCGGTTTGCTGTCGGCATCTACAGGAGCGGTGACGAAACTGGCGTATGGCTCGCGAGAGACCAGAGCATCGGGTAGCGCCGTGTAGATGTCCTTCGGATCGAAGTAACCCAGCTGCGGATCCTCGAGGGCATCGAGAACAAGGGCTGCGTCCTTGACCGTGCGACACGTGATGCCGGCTCGGTCCACAAGTGGGTTCGAACCAATCCCACCGCCATACGGTATCAGTCCTTTGGTGGTCAACAGGCTTACCACGCCGTTCCTGGATGCGGGCCCTTTACAGGAGCCTCCGGTCTGTTCGCAAAAGGCGCACACCACCAGATTAGCGGCGACCGATACGCCCGAACCGGTGCTCGACCCTCTGGGCGACCGCTCCGTATCATAGGGATTGCAACTCTGGCCGGCCCACGTACTGCGCTCCGCATACCCCAAGTAACGTGATGTTGACGAAGCATCGCCACCCGGATTCCCTATACCTCCGTTGAATTCAGCCTCGTTCGCCTTCGCAAAAATGATCGCGGCTTTGGCTCGAAGCCGAGCCACAATGGTGGAGTCCGCCGGGGGGGCATCCATGGCGAAGTTGATGTCGGCCGCCGCGGTTGTCCGCATGTCCTTGGTATCAAATACATCTTTAAACGCCATGGGAATGCAATACATCGGCAACGTCGCCAGATCAGGATTGCGACCATATTGCGCATCCAGTTCAGCCGCTCGCTCCAGGGCGTCGGGTTGCCGACGGAACTGTTCGCAGGCGGCCGGGCATCCTCCCGGAATCGGTCCCTGACCCGGATGCATATCGCATGCAGCTTTACATGTCACCGATCGCTCGCCGCGAATGTTCAGAGTGCTAAACGCGCTCAGTTGGCCTGCCTTCGGGATACCGACAACCATCCCGAACTGTTGCGGCACGCTGGGGTCCGATGCGGTTGCTTCCATTCTGCCAAAATCAAGTGGCGGCCCTTCATACTGATCAAAGTCCGGAAGCACGTCCGAGACCGGGACCGTCGCACTCGGGAATACCAGTGGCGCACCCGCCCGAACAAAACCCTGAGCAACGGGAATTGGTGCGCCATCTCTGGTGACAAGCTGAGTACACATCCCATTGTGGGTGCTTGCTCGATTGATATAGGCTTGCACCAATCCCTGGCAGGTGATTTGCCCCTTCTGAATCGCGCGGTGTATGTCCCCAATAGTCGCTTCCTCAAGTCTGAACTGGGTCTGCCCAAAGGCCAACCCGGACATGACCGAGAATGAGATCATCATTACAATCGTCATAATCATCGCCATAGCTAAAGTCTCCAGCTTTGAGGAACGCGGGCGGGCGTCTATCCACCAATCAACCCACCCCGTCTCGGCCCACCGGGATGAGGAATACCGGGTCCGCCGGCCTGAAGCGACACACCGTACCCCGTTATGTTTTGAGCAAGTTCGTTAAGTATTGCGGAACGTAGGGATTGAACGCAATCAAACAGTCAGATGCAAGAACCGGGGGTGGCAACCAGCCCGGCGGAAGGTCATTTTCTTTGGCAGCCGTCCCTGAGATCCGCCTATAATCCGCTGGTGTGACTCTGAAAGGTCAATATTCCACAACCTCATGGCCGATCGTTGCCAAGGGAGGGCCGATGATTTTCCTATCCACTCGCTCCATTCAACTTCAGGCATGTCGTCGCCTCGGACGTCTTGGTCACCTAGGTCGACCCGTTCGAAAGGCCGCCATGACTCGGTACGCCTGTTTCCTCATCCTCCCGCTAGTCGTCGGTGCGCTTACGCTAAGTCTCGAAGCCGGGGCAAGAACCGGTCAGGTCCAGACCGAGGCTGCGAATCAGGAACGCCAGCCGGTCACGACTGCGAACTACGATCTGGCGGGGCGCTTCGCGCCATACAAGATCGACCGCCTCATCTACAGCACGGCGGTTCGGCCACGCTGGATCGACGACGGCAGTGACCGATTCTGGTACGAGTGGGAGACCTCGGGCGGTAAGACCTACTACCTGGTCGACCCGGCACGCGGCACGAAGACCGCCATGTTCGACAACGACCGAATCGCGGCCGAACTGACTCGCTTGACGAAGGATCCATGGGACGGCCAGCACTTGCCGATCCGGGGCATCACGTTCATCGACGCGGACACGCTGCAATTCGAAGTCGAGTCGTCCCAGGATGCAGAAGCGGAGGAATCCGAGACGGCGGACGAGACCGATCAGGAACAGCAGCAGGAAGAGGATGACGGGGAGACCCAGGAGGAACGGGCGAAAAAGCATCTGTTTCACTTCGAGTACGACATCAACGGCCGGACCCTTCGCATGCTCGAGGATTGGGAAAAGCCCGACGACCATCCGAGCTGGGCGAACGTGTCGCCAGACGGTCAGACGGTAATCTTCGCTCGCAACGACAACCTCTTCATGATGAGCGGGGACTCCTACCAGCAGATCCTCGACGCTCGGCGTGGCAAGGATGGTGATGACGCCGACGAGGCGGACCAGGCCGTCGAGGTGGAGGAGATCGGGCTGACGACCGACGGTGAGCAGCACTACAGCTACGCCAACTTCGATCGGGGCGACACCGACCCGGAGCGGGAGAAAACCAAGGACGAGCGGAAGAGGGTCACGATCTCGTGGTCGCACGATTCCGGTCGCTTCGCCATAGTCCGGCGTGATCAGCGAAAGACGGGGGACCTCTGGGTTATCCATTCGGTCGGTAACCGCCGGCCCGAGCTCGAGACGTACCGGTACGACATGGCTGGAGAAGAGAACATCACGCAGCGGGACCTGGGCGTGTACGACCTGGCGACACGGCAGATGGTCGCGGTAGACGCGGCCAAGTTCAAGGACCAGAACATTGCGCTATTGAACGCCCGGAAGTTCGTGTATCCGGACCGACATGAGCCTGATCGGAACCGCTGGCTGTCGGACGACCCGAACGAACTGTACTTCTGGCGCCAGAGTCGCGATCGACACCGACTCGAGGTGTGTGTGGCCGACGCAACGACCGGTGAGGTGCGCGTCGTCCTCGAGGAAGAGCTCAACACCTACGTGGAGATCCAGCGGCTCGAACGTCTCAGTTCGGGCGACCTGATCTGGTGGTCGGAGCGGGACGGCTGGTCGCATCTCTATCTCTACGGTTCGGACGGGACCCTCAAGACTCGGTTGACCGAAGGCCCCTGGGGCGTGCGACAGGTCCAGGGGATCGACGAAGAGGCCGGGGTCGTGTACTTCACGGCGAACGCTCGAGAGACCGACGAAGACCCCTACTACCAGCATCTGTACAGCGTGAACCTCGACGGCGACGACCTGAAGTTACTCGATGCCGGAGATTTCGACCATCGAGTTGAGATGGGGGAGTCGGGCAAGTTCTTCGTCGACAACTACTCGAGGGTGAACACAACTCCCAGCGCGACGCTGATCGGGGCCGACGGCACCAAGGTGCTCGATCTCGAAGCCGCCGACTTCAGCCAGCTCACCGCCGCGGGGTATCAGTTCCCTGAGCCGTACAGGATCAAGGCGGCCGATCGCGTGACCGACCTGTACGGCGTCATGTACAAACCGTTCAACTTCGACCCGTCGAAGAAGTATCCGATCATTGAATTCGTCTATCCCGGTCCGCAGACCGAATCGGTCTCGAAGTCGTTCTCGACGAATCGCTACGAAACCGCGCTCGCACAGTTCGGCTTCATCGTCGTGACCATCGGAAACCGGGGCGGACATCCCGCACGCTCGAAGTGGTACCACAACTACGGCTACGGCAACTTGCGTGATTACGGCCTGGCAGACAAGAAGGCGGCCATCGAGCAGCTCGCCGATCGCCACGACTTCATCGACGCGGACCGCGTGGGCATTTATGGACACTCTGGCGGAGGGTTCATGTCGACCGCCGCGATGCTCGTCTATCCGGACCTCTTCAAGGTTGCTGTGTCGTCGTCCGGGAACCACAACAACGACGTCTACAACACCTCCTGGTCGGAGAAGCACGATGGCGTCAAGGAGGTCGTGGGAGAGGACGGCGAGATCAGCTTCGAGTATGACATCGACAAGAACACGGATCTCGCTGGAAACCTCAAGGGGCACCTCCTGCTGACGACGGGCGACATCGACAACAACGTGCACCCGGTCGGTACGCTCAGGATGGCCGAGGCGCTCATCAAGGCGAACAAGCGCTTCGACTTCTTCATGTTCCCCGGCATGCGTCACAGCTACAGGGAAATGGGTGACTACTGGTTCTGGCTCCGCGCCGAATACTTCGTCGAGCATCTACTCGGCGACTTGCACTGGGATTCTGACATTACTCAACTCAACTTGATGAAGGGCGATCCTCCGATCGGGGGGAACCGGCCGCGATGAGCCGGCTCCTTATTCGTACTGCGCTCGCATGGCGCGAATGATTTCCGAGAGGGCCATTTTCCGGGCGGCTAGGTAGGTTTGACGTCTTGTTTAGCGGGTGGCCAGGGACGGCCACCCCGACACGCCGTCCTGCCGATTCGGTTGAACGGCTCAGGCCTCTTGATGTGCGTCGTCCTCGGTACCGTTACGATGATCTCCTCTCGAACCACTGCAACACCGCGTTGACCCTGGCGGCGGTCCGGCCCTCGACCTCGAGCACTTCGACACCAAGATCGAGGGAGTCCTCAATGAGGAGTTCCCTCAGCGCCTCGTCCACCTCTCCTCTCGAGTGGTCCTGGAACTCAGCAGACGCCAGCACGATGCGGTCGTACTCCTCAATAGGAACGAAGACCAAGAAGTTGAGCGTCTGAACAGCGTGGTGCACTCGAGAGCGCCAATCCTCGATGTCAAAGGCTTCGGCCTCAGGATGCACTGACAGGTAGGCGATAAGATCGAGTGGGCATCGGTCAAAAACTGCATTCGAGCGACGCTCGCTGAGCAACTGAAGGGAAAGCGCCAGTTGCGCTTCGAAGTCTTCCAATGATGGCGGATGCGAGAAGTCGTGTCCATCCTCAAGCATCAGTTCATGCGGTTCAGCGATGGTCGGGCAAGCGCAGGCAGAGTTCCTCAACCAGGGTGGACTTTCCCGTACGGTGAGTGCCAGACACAGCAATGCGCATCCCTTCAACCCGAGCCGACTATGGCGGCCAGGCACATGTCCTCAGCCATGTTGAGATCCTTTCGCTCTCGGGTACAGGGCTAAGACGAGGGCGGCGGTTGCAACCAGTACGCCAGCCGCCACGAACATGCCCAGGCGGACGCCATTGCTGAACGCCTGGCCAGCAATCGCGATCACGGGATCGGCACGCTCAGGCGCAAGATTCGTCGTAGCAGCCAGCAGCGCGCCGATGGAGTCCTGACCGAGCGCTGCGATGGACGGGTCCAAACTGTCCAGAGAGTCTCCCAGGCTGTTGCGGTAGCCGACCGACACGAGGGCACCTACGATTGCGATCCCGATCGCTCCGCCAACCTCTCGCGTGGTGTCGTTGACCGCGGAGCCGACACCCGCTTTCGAAGGTGGTAGCGATGTGACGAGCGCTGAGGTGGCCGGGGGCATCAGCAGGGCCATCCCGCCTGCGACGACAGCTAAGGCAGCCCCAACCAGCGTGTAGGCCGTCTCCGGTCGAGAGAGCGCGAGTAGTGTGAATCCGAATGCGGCAATGAGCATCCCGACGGTCATCACCGCTCTTGCACCGAACCGTTCTGACAAGACGGCGGCGCGGGGCGCTACAACGAAGAAGACCAAAGGGTAAGGAAGAATTCGAAGCCCCGCTCCGAGCACCGAGTGCCCCTGGACGAACTGAAAATACTGCGTAATCACGAAGAACATGCCAAAGATTCCGAAGAACGCCGCCGTGATCGCGAGCGAACTGAGACCAAACATTCGGTTTGTGAAAAAGCGCGGGTCGAGCATGGGGTGCGGGATGCGAAGCTCCCATAAAATGAATGCGCCGAGCGACACGCCCGCAACGCCGAAAGCTCCGAGCACCGGAGCCGACGTCCACCCCAGCTCAGGTACTTCTATGATCCCGTACACCAGAGCCACCAGACCCACCATGGATAGCGCGGCGCCAGCGGGATCGAGAGGAGTGCCTTGCTCATCGCGAGAGGTTGGGACAATGCGCGCCACTAGAATCAGCATGACCGCGACGATGGGAAGGTTGATCAAAAACACAGACCCCCACCAGAACCATTCCAGGAGTAGTCCGCTTCCGATCAACCCGATCGCACCGCCAGCGCCGGCGAAACCCGCCCATATGGCGATGGCGCGACCACGCTCGTTATCTGGAAAGACGGTCGCCACAATGGAAAGCGTCGCGGGCATGATGAATGCAGCCCCTGCTCCGGTCAAGCCGCGCCAGAAGATGAGCTTCGCGGGTGTGTCCGACAGCATCCCGCCAAGCGAAGCGATTGCGAAAACACTCAATCCCGCCACGAGGGCTTCGCGACGTCCAAAGCGATCTCCGAGCGCGCCAGCCGGCAGCAGCAGCCCTGCGAATAGAAGCGCGTAAGCGTCAATGATCCACTGAAGCTCGCTGCCAGTCGCACCGAGAGCCCGTTGGATTGCCGGGATGGCGACGTTGAGTGAGCTGACGCTCACTACGACCAGCACGAGGGAGCCGCACAGAATCCACAGGATCGCCCAACGCTGGGGATGCCCAGTGTGGGAGAATGCGAAGTTATTCATGAGCAGGCCCTAAGCAGCCCGGACCCACCGGATCAGAGTCTTGAAGTTGGGCGGTTTGCCGTACATCAACAGGCCAATTCTGAAAATCTTCGCCGCGACCCACAGCGTCCCGAGAACCGACGCGGCGCCTATTCCAATCGACAGCCACACTTGCCACAACGGCGGCGGCTGGCTCGACGCCATCCGGATCAGCATGCCGAACGAATTGATCGGCGGAACAAAGCTGACGACGACGGCCAGCATGGAATTTGGGCTGCGCGATAGCGCCGGCCACAGAATCATCGGAACGATCATGACCAGCATCAGAGGCATCATCAGGGACTGAGCCTCGCTCATCTCGTTGACCGCCGCCCCCACCGCCATCATCAGGGATCCCATCACCAGGAAACCGATGACGAAGAAAATGATCAGGTACAGAATCAGCCATGGATCGAGAAGGCCAAACAGGGAGAAGGAAGACAGCAGCGCCAGTCCCATCAAAGCGTAGAGGCCCATCGCCACCATGCTGACGGCCATGTTGCCGAGCAACTTTCCGGCCATGAGTTCGATGGGGGATACCGCCGAGAGCAGGACTTCAACGACCCGGCTCGATTTTTCTTCGATCGTCGAGGTGAGCATCGACTGTCCACCGACCATGACTCCCATGAACATCAGCATCATGAAAGCCATCGGGAGAACGAAGCTGAACTCGTCCACGGTCTGGCGCTCCTGGCCTTCGCTCACCGTGATCGATCGCTGGCGGGGAACCCGCACGATGGAGTCAATGGTGTCGCGGTCGAGCGCCTGGGCGGAAACCCGGGCGTTAACGATCGCCTCCCGAACGTTACTGTAGATGAAGTCCAGAACGCGGTCATCGAGGCCGGGAGGAACGTACAGGTCATAGGTGCCAAAGGTTGATTCGCCCATTCGGGGCCGAACCGCATTGTCGTGGATTACGATCAGAGCGGTATGTCGCAATCCCTCGGACTCTTCGTTCAACCACTCTTTCTCCACCTCGATGTCCACATCCACGGGCCGTTCGATCAAACGGATATTCGGAGCGGGTCCCAGGAGGTCGTCCATCGACTGATTGACGGCGATGCCGGCCAGATCCTGTACAACTTCCGGAGCCTGTTCCAGTTCACGCTGGAACTCTTCGAGGCGCCTTCGGGCAATGGCTTCCGGATCCAGCGCCGCGTGGAGCTCTGGTGCAATGCTTCCGGTCGGGTCGACCAGCGCAAATTTGCCTTCGACCTGGAAGCTTGCGTCGTCGAAGAGACGCGGTCCGAGGATGACCATCAAGACCATCATCGCGGGCATGATCAGGAGGCCGATAATAAAGCCCTTGGTCGAAATCACGGCGACGAAGTCTCGTGATGCGATTCTGAGAATGCGTTTCACATCGTCGCCTCTTTCGTATTCGAGTCTTCCAGTTCCTTCCTCAACCGCACTTCGTCGTCTGTCGCGCTGTCCGAGACGAGTTGGATGAAAACGTCTTCGAGACGTGGTCGCGCCAGTTCGATGCGCGCCGCGGGGACCCGGTCCATTATCCTGCGCATGGCAGTCGAAGGATCGGCACCCTCGCGCAGCAGAATGTCATAGCCACGATCCTTCGGTTTGAGGCTCTCCACGTCTGTCAACGACAGGAGCGGTGACGCATCGGCTTCCGGATCAAGGGGATCGAACTGGATCGCACGAGGGTCGTAATGGCTGCGGATCGATCCGATCTCTTCGTCGAGTACTTTCTTCCCCTGGTACACCATGACGACGTGTTCGCAGATCTCTTCGGCCTGGGGCATGACGTGGGTAGAAAACAAGATAGTGGCTCCGCGTCCGTGCTCTTCGAGAATCATATCCCGCAACATCCGCATGCTGACCGGGTCGAGTCCGCTGAAGGGCTCGTCCAGAATCAGAAGATCGGGCTTGTGGATAATCGCCGCGATGAATTGCACTTTCTGAGACATGCCTTTCGAAAGTTCGTCGCATCGCTTGCGCTCGATGTTGGGAAGGCCGACCCGCTCGAGTGACTCCGAAATGCGCGCGACCAGATCGGCACCTTCCACTCCCTTAAGCCGCGCGAGATAGGAAAGGAAAGCCCCGACGCGCATCTTCTTGTATACACCCCGTTCTTCGGGCAGGTAACCGATGCGGTCCTTAGCATCGAGCGCGGAGGGATGTCCCAGTACCGACAGCGTTCCAGAATCCGGAAACAGGATGGACATGATCATCCGGATCGTAGTGGTTTTCCCCGCCCCGTTCGGTCCAATGAACCCGTAGAGCCCGCCCGGCGGAATCACCAGGTCCAGGCTATCGACGGCTGTGGTCTCTCCGAACGTCTTGGTGATGCCCGTCAATTGAATTGCTGAGTCCATCAAAAACTGTCCCCGGAAAAGAAAGCGAGAGGAAGTGTATCAGACGGAGAATCTCTAAGAGACGGCCTTTGCTCGTCGGCGAACGCCTGGCTCCCTGGAAGCATTTCGTAGCGATTCCCGAGACTGATTCGAGACGAATTCGGGAACGGAGGCGTCATTGAGGCCGCCGCCTAAGAAGCATTGCGATTGAATGGCGATATCTTTTCTTAACCCTGCCTTTCTGCTCTTGTTATCCTGTCGGCCATGGCCCTCCTCAAATCTGATAGCAAGCGTGACAACTTTCTGCCGGTCCCGGACACGGAGCGCATTTTTTCGCTGACCACATACATCTTTCTGTGGTGGTCTTCGCTGAAACCCATCCAGATGTTTATCCTGGGGCAGTCCTTTCTGCCACCACACGGAGGATTGAACATTCTGCAGGCCATCATGGTTGTCGTGGTGACGGGCTTGATTGTCACCCTGGTGTTCAGCCTGAACGGAATGTTCGGTCAACGGCACGGACTGGCATATGCGGTGCAGTTGCGGTCGAGCTTTGGGATTCGGGGCGCCAAAATTCCGGCGGTGATCCGCGCCGTGCCGGCGATCGCGTGGTATGGCATCGGAAGCTGGATTGGCGCGATGGCCGTCGCCGGCATCACGCAGCCGCTTTTTGGTTTCGGCAGTGTACCCGTCTATTTCCTGCTCTTTCAGATTTTTCAGACAGGGCTGGCGTATTTCGGGATTCAGACGATCAAATGGTTTGAGTCGGCCATGGCGGTCGTGATTTTCGCCATCATGGGCTGGATGATGTCCCGACTGTTCGGGGTCCACGGTGTGCAAATCCAGGAGTCGTGGAACTTTCCCGGAACGTGGGGCTTGCCTTTTCTGTTCGCATTGAACACCAGTGTAGGCATCCTCTCGACCGAGATGATCAGCATCTCGGACCTGACCCGGTATGTCCGGAATCGGCCATCCACGAACTGGATCGGCCATGCCGTCGGCATCAATCCACCGCTGATCGCCATGACGGTTTTTGGAATCATGGCAGCATCGAGCGTCGGCACCTGGAATCCGATCGATGCACTCATGGACATGTCTCCGGGCCTTGGGCTCAGCATCGTGCTGTTGTTCTTCGTCACGATGGCTCAGATGACGACGAACCTGACGATCAACATCTTGCCGCCCGCGCTTATCCTGATGGATCTCACCGGAATGAGTTGGGGCATGGCCGTCGTTGTCGTAGGAGCGGCCGCCAGCCTGACGTTCCCATGGATCCTGCTCGACAGCGGGAACTTCCAGTTTTTCATCATCCTGTATTCCGCTTTCCTGGGACCCATTCTCGCGATCATGCTGGCTGACTACTGGATCCTCAATCGTCAGAAAGTGGATCTCGAAGGGCTGTTCGATACCTCCACAAAGAGCCCGTTCTGGTTTCGGGCCGGCTTCAATCCCATAGCTTTCATCAGCATGATCGCAGGCGCAGGTATCGCCCTCGTCTTCCTCAACTATTCCTGGATCGTCGGCTTGATTGTCACGTTTCCGTCCTACCTTTTTCTAATGCGCAGATTCAAGCCTCGCTCCGCGCAATGACCCACGCTTGCTCGACTCGGGTAATGCACCGAGTTTTCCTTGGCCGCCGTCCCTCGAATCCGCCTATAATCCTCCAGGAGCCTGCGCGGCAGAAGAGATCTACTGCGAAAGCGGTATAATCGGTCCAGGTTTCCCCGATTTTTCGTTAAATAGAACCACTATTCGCCTCAAAATCGAGAAAATCTGGCCTCGATTCTCCACTTTCTCGCTACGATCCCTTCTGCCGCGCAGGCTCCTAGCATTTTCTTTGTCTCAACAGGTTCAAAGCGAAGGAGCCAACTGATGAACTACCGACCCACTTTCCTCCTGCTTTTCGTATTCACCGTTGTGCTCTCTGCCCAGTCGGGGACCCAGCAGATGCGCGCCTTCGACCCGGAGATCGCCCTCGACGTGCGGTCCGCGCGAATCGCGGCGGTCGCCGACGACGGTGGCCGCGTTGCCGCCACGGTGCAAACGCGACGCGAGCGGACCGACGTGAACCACGAGCGCTACGGCGATCCGACCTACATCTCGCCGGTCTCGACCCGCTTGATGGTCATCGACACGGGTTCAGGTGATCAGACCTGGGTGCACGAGGAGCCTGCCCGGATCCGAGGATTTACCTGGTCTCCGGACGGCATGCGTCTCGGTTACTTCATGGTCGAAAACGACCGCTACACACTGCGCATCTTCGATGCGGCTTCGGGAAATACGACAGCCGTTGCGGTGAACACCAACAAGGAAATCGCGGCGTCGTCGTTGCTGGAGTGGTCGCCCGACGGCGCCATGATCCTCCTCGGACTGCGCCCGGATGGATGGGCGGAAGAGGCCCGACGGGCGTTTGTCGCCCTAACCGAGGCTGCGGTCATCGTGCAGGACTCGCGCAACGACTTCCTGGCCTGGGACCGCGTCCGCAACATAGCCGCCCAGCAAGTCACGGCGCTGGTGTCCGTGGCTGACGGCACGGTCCGCGAGATCCTGAGTGATCGAACGCCGCGGGGCGTGGGCTTCACCGAGGACGGCGCAGCCATCACCTACTCCACGGCGACCCGCACCAAGACGTCATACACACGCCGCGACGGCACCGACTACGAGCTTCTCATGCTCGCCCTGGACGGTAGCGAGCCCGCGTCGCTCCGTGGCCCGGGCGAAGAGCGCATCAACGTGTCGTGGACCGAGGCGCGTGATGCCTTCGCTTACAGCGAAGACGGCTCCGTATTCGTCGGGCGCCTCGGCGAAGAAGAAGCCGTGGACGTTACGGCGACACATCGTACCCCCAAGGAGGACGAAGAGGCCGGCACGGCGGAGGTAGAGCCGGAGCCGGATCGCAGCAAGCTGGAACCCCAGTTTTCCGTCAATCGCTGGAACCGCTCGGGCACCGAGCTCCTGCTCACCACCGAGAAGGGCTGGCATCTGCTCGATCTCGCGACCGACACGGTTTCCGACCTGCTCGTGCTGGAAGAAGACGAGGACGTCCGCCCCCGTCGCAGTGTGCAGGCGTGGAGCGAAGACGGGCGCCATATCTTCTTCAGCTACTCGGCACACGATCACTGGGAGCGCGGCCTGAAGCGCCTCGACGTCGAATCCGGCGAAATCGACACGCTGTTGCTCGACCGGAATCGCTACGGCTCGTGGAACATCTCCGATGACGGCAACACGGTCGTCTACACGATGTCCGACGGGAGCCGCCCCGACGAGATCTGGGTCACCGGGCACGACTACCCGGCGCCGAAGGCATTGACCGCCTCCAACCCCGACCTTGCGGACGTCGCGCTTGCCCGCACCGAGCTGGTCGACTACCTTGACGTCGACGGCAACACGCTCTACGGCATCCTTTATTACCCGGCCGATTACGAAGAGGGCCGTACCTACCCGCTGGTCGCGGAGATTTACGAGGAGTTCTTCGACAACGGCTACAACGAAAACATGAACCTGATCACCGCCCAGGGCTGGTTCGGCTTCCGTCCGTCGGTGCAGTTCGAAGAGGGCTACCCCGGCGAGGCGTGGCTCAAGGCCGTACCCAGCGCCATCAACAAGCTCATCGAGCGTGGCTTCGTGGACGAAGACAAAGTCGGCGTATACGGACAGAGCTACGGCGGCTACGCCACGAATCTACTCATCACCCAGACCAACCGCTTCGCCGCCGCGGCGAACGTGTCGGGGAAGGTGAACATGGTCTCGTTTCTCGGTGACTCGCCGAAGATCACGACGCGCAACTACGCGGCGGCCGAAGTCGGCCAGGATCGCATCGGCGCGACGTTGTGGGAGCAGCCGCAAAAGTACATCGAGCACTCCGCTGTGATGTTCGCCGACAGAATCGAAACGCCCCTGCTCATGCTCTCGGGTGAAGGCGACTGGAACGTTCCGGCCACCAACCAGCGGGAGATGTACTACGCCTTGCGCCGACTGGGGAAAGAGGTGGTGTGGGTGCACTACACCAGCGGCGGGCACGGCGCCGGTCGCGCCAGCACCTCCGAGGACTTCGTCGATCATTGGCAACGCATGTTCGACTGGTTCGCCGAGCATTTCACAGCCGCCGAGGACGGGTCTTAGTGGTCCCCGGTTGATATCCGCACCATGCCTGACACGAAATGGACCGACCCTGGCGGCTACGTGGGCCAAGTGGCCATTAGTGGGGTGCGCTCGGCAGTTGTTGCCCGAACGACTCTCGCGCGGGACGTGTGAACCGGTGATCGGGATGGCCAGATGACGCCGCGCCATACCGCCGCCGCGCCGCGGGCGGAGGCTCCGGCATGAGGGCATGGATCAGCGGCGAGCCGCCGGGGCGCGCTTCGCTCCGGCTCGAAGATCGCCCAACGCTGGACTGGGATGGCGAGAACCTGTTGATCCGTGTGGTCGCCGCGGCGCTGAATTTCTCCGACACTCTGATGATCGACGGCAAGTACCAGGTGCGGCCGCCGATCCCGTTCACTCCCGGCCAGGAAATCGCGGGTGTCGTCGAGGCAGCACCCGAAGGATCGGGCTTTGCCGCGGGTGACCGAATCGTCAGCAAGCTCGAATGGGGCGGCTTCGCCGAGCGTGCCCATGTGCGTACCGACATGGCGATCCGGGTCCCCGAGGGTGCCAATCTGATCGAAGCATTGGCGCTGCCGGTCGTCTATATGACGGCGCTGGTGGCGTTGACCGAGTGCGCCGTGGTGAAGCCTGGCGACACGGTTCTGGTGCACGCCGCGGCGGGGGGCGTTGGGATCGCGGCGGTCGAGATCGCCAGGGTGCTGGGGGCGCGGGTGATCGGCACTGCGGGCAACGCCGAAAAACGCGCGCTTGCCCGGGAGCATGGCGCGGACGACGCAGTCGACTACGGCCATGACGGCTGGATCGACGAAGTCAAGCACCTGACCGGCGGGCGCGGCGCCGACGTGATTGTCGATCCGGTTGGCGGCGACATCGGCGAACAGAGCTTGCATTGCATCTCCCGGGATGGTGTGCTGCTGGTGGTCGGCTTCGCCAGTGGCCGCATTCCGCAATTCGGGGCCGGACGACTGCTGCTCAAGCGTGCCTCGGTCAAGGGGGTCTATTGGACCCACGATCATGATGGTCCGATGCTGGCGCGGATGGGTGAGACGCTGGTTACCTGGCTCGCGGACCGGCGGATCAACCCGGTGGTTCGCGCCGACTATGAACTCGAAGACCTCCCGTGTGCCCTCGACGATTTGGAGAACCGCCGCAGCGTCGGGAAGCTGGCGTTGCGGATCTCGAACCTGTGACGGATAGTGCGATGACCCAAGACGCCGAAACCTCGCCCCGCCAGATCCTCGACGGCGTCCGTGTGCTGGACCTCTCGCGGGTGATGTCCGGACCGTTCTGCACGTCGATGCTGGCCGACCTGGGTGCCGAGGTGATCAAGATCGAGATGCCGGGTCGTGGCGACGAAGGCCGCGCCTTCGGGCCCTACCGGGATGGTGAGAGCACCTACTTCATGATGCTCAACCGCGGCAAGAAGAGCGTCACCATCGACATGAAAACCGAAGAAGGCCGAGAGCTGGTGATGAAGCTCGCCGCTTCGGCCGACGTGCTGCTGGAGAACTTCCGTCCCGGGGTGATGAACCGGCTGGGCCTCGGTTATGAGACCGTGAAGGAGGTGAACCCGGCGATTGTCTACGCCTCGATTTCGGGCTTTGGGAAGGAGAGTCCGCTACGCGATCTTCCGGCTTTCGACCTGGTGATCCAGGCGATGAGCGGGCTGATGAGCCTGACCGGCCCCAAGGACGGGCCGGCGACGGCGGTCGGCGAGTCGGTCGCTGATGTTTCGACCGGCATGTTCGCCGCTTTCGGAGTGGTCGCGGCGTTGTTCAACCGCGAGCGCACCGGTGCCGGTCGGCAGCTCGACGTGTCGATGCTCGACTCGATGATGGCGATGCAGCTCACTGGACTCAGCCGACAGCTCTACTTCGACGACACGCCGACGCCGGTCGGAAACCGCCATCCGGTGACCTATCCGGTCGACAGCTTTCCGACCCGGACCGGCGACATCGTAATGGTTTGTTTTTCGCAGGGTGCGTTCCGGGCGCTATGTCGAGTGATGGGTCGACCGGAACTGGCTGACGACCCGCGTTTTCGCACCAATGCCGACCGCAACGCCCACGAGGACGAATTGCGGGCCGTGATCACCGATTGGACCCGCCCGTTGCCCGCCGCCGACGTGCTTTCGATGCTCGGCGGCGCTAACATTCCCGCCGCACCGGTCTGGGACCTCAAGCAACTCGCCGAGTCGGATCATGTTGCCGCGCGTGGGTTGGTGATGGAGGGCCGGCACAGCCGTTTCGGCGTCGTGCCGCTTGTGGGACAGCCAGTGAAGTTCTCAGACATCGATGCGGTCGAGACGCCGCGCATGCCAATGCTCGGCGAGGACACCGATTCGGTCCTGGCCGACGAACTTGGACTCGACGACGACGCACGCGACAACCTTCGCGCCCGAAATATTATCTGACGGAGAAAGATCGCCATGCCGACCGACCACGCCAATCCGCGAGTGATCCGTGCTCCGCGCGGCCCCAAGCTGAACGCTCTGTCGTGGGAAACCGAGGGGCCGCTCAGGCTGCTGATGAACAACCTCGCCCCGGACGTGGCCGAGCGCCCCGATGATCTGGTGGTCTACGGTGGTATCGGCCGCGCGGCGCGCGACTGGAACAGCTTCGACCGCATCATCGCGACGCTCAAGCGCCTGAAGGGCGACGAGACCCTGCTGATCCAGTCCGGCAAGCCGGTCGGCGTGTTCCGCACGCACGCCTGGGCGCCCCGGGTACTGATCGCCAACGCCAATCTGGTACCGAACTGGGCGACCTGGGAACAGTTCAATAAGCTCGACCGGATGGGCCTGACCATGTACGGGCAGATGACTGCCGGGTCGTGGATCTACATCGGCAGCCAAGGCATCGTGCAGGGAACCTACGAGACGTTCTCGGAGATCGCGCGGCAGCATTTCGACGGCGACGCGGCCGGACGGCTCGTGGTCTCCGGAGGGTTGGGGGGCATGGGGGGTGCGCAGCCGCTGGCCGCGACCATGACCGGGTTCAACGCGATCGTGGTCGAATGCCGGCAGAGGAAGATCGAGTTCCGTCTCCGCACCGGATATCTCGACTGCCGCGCCGACACTCTGGACGAGGCGCGGGCGATCGTGGCCGAGGCGCGGGCAGCCGGGAAGCCCGTCTCGGTCGGGTTGCTGGGCAACGTGGTTCCGGTGCTCGAGGAGATGCTGGATCGCGACGTGGCGGCCGACGTGGTGACCGACCAAACCTCCGCGCACGACCCGGTCCATGGCTACCTGCCGTTGGACTGGACCGTGGCGGATTGGGAGAATCGCCAGGAGAGTGACCCGGCGGGCGTCGCTACGGCGGCGAAGGCCACCATGGCCCGGCATGTCGCGGCGATGAAGGCGTTCAAGGCCCGGCGCGCCGTCGTGTTCGAGTATGGCAACAACCTGCGCGGCATGGCCGCCGAGGGCGGCGCGACCGATACCCACGCGTTCCCCGGCTTCGTCGAAGCCTATGTCCGGCCGCTGTTCTCGGAGGGTAAGGGCCCGTTCCGATGGCTGGCGCTGTCGGGCGATCCCGAGGACATCTACAAGACCGACGCCAAGGTGCGCGAGGTGATGCCGGACGCGCCGGCGCTCGACAACTGGCTCAACAAGGCGCGTCGGCACATACAGTTCCAGGGCCTGCCGGCGCGGATCTGCTGGGTGGGTCTCGGCGACCGTCACCGGATCGCCCTCGCGTTCAACGAGATGGTCCGCACCGGTGAACTCAGTGCGCCGGTGGTGATCGGTCGCGACCACATGGATTCGGGCTCGGTCGCCAGCCCGACCCGCGAGACAGAGGGCATGAAGGATGGTTCGGACGCGATCTCGGATTGGCCGTTCCTCAACGCGCTCCTGAACACGGCGAACGGTGCAACCTGGGTGTCGTTCCACGATGGAGGTGGGGTCGGCATCGGGTATTCGCAGCATGCCGGCATCGCTGTGGTCGTCGATGGCACCGAAGCGGCCGACGCTCGGATTGCCCGCACATTTTGGAACGACCCGGCCAGCGGGGTGATGCGCCACGCCGATGCCGGATACGAACTGGCCATCGACTGTGCGCGAAGCCACGGGTTGGACTTGCCGATGCTGGACTAGTCTTTGCCTGGAGGCAGAGGAAGCTGAGAACTATCGCAAGGGGATATGCTTTCTTGCGGATCTGCAGGTGTCCTTTGAAGGACACGAGGAGCTTGCGCGGCAGAAGAGATCTGCCGCGCAGGCTCCTAGGCTCCCCCCGAACGGATCGTCCTGGCGCGCTCGGCCAACTCCCTGGCTTCGGCCTCCCGTCCCGTTTCTCGCAGCAGAGCACTGAGGTTCTCCAGCGTAATCGCCAGGCTCGGGTGTGAGGGGCCGAGCGCCGCCTCCCTGATTTCGATCGCGCGGCGGTAGAGCGGCTCTGCCTCTCTGTGCCTTCCTTCCGTATGGTGGAGCAGTGCCAGGCTGTTCAAGGTCGATGCGACGTCGGGGTGATTCGGCCCCAGCACGTTCTCGCGAATCTCCAGCGCCTGACCGAACAGCGGACCGGCCATCCGGTTGTTGCCCTGGTCGCGGTACACCATTCCGAGCTTGTTCACCGCGGCGGCCACTTCAGCGTGTTGGGAACCGAAGTTATCTTCGGCGATCGACAGCGCCCTGGTCAAGACCGCTCCGGCTTCGGTGAACTTCGATTGATCGCGATAGAACAGACCGATTTCGTTCAGAGTCTGGCCCACTCCCGGGTGGGAGCCGCCGAGCGTCCGCTCTCGTGACGCGAGCAGCCGCATGTAGACCTGTTCGGCCTCGTTATAGCGGTCACGTAAACGGAGGATCCCGGCGAGCCGGGCCAACCCCACGGCAACCCGAACATTTCCCGGACTGTCCGGATCGAGCGAGCGCGCCTCCCGCTCCAGTGCATTCACGAGTGAAAGCGCCTGACTCGGGTCGCCACGGTCGAGGTGCTGCTCCACCTGCACGAGCAGCTGTTCCCACCGCGGAAGAGGCGACTGCCCGAACCCGGCTCCGGTTGACAACGTCACCCCCGCCATGACGACACCGACCCGGATGGCTCTTCTGAGGATTCTCATCGGCACAGCACTTAGGAAAAACTTCAGGAAGCGGGCGGGCACTCCCTCAGGGGCCGCCCGGCCTTCGGCCGCTCGACCCCGTATCGTCCTGTGTCCGGTACTGGAACCCTCGATTCGGATACGCCGGAGGCTGTGGTACAGCCCGCGGGTCCTCAGCAATCTTCTGCCGAAAGTAACGAATGGCAGCGTCGAGTTGTGCGTCCTCTCCGTTGAAGGTGGCGTGGGGGAGGTTGTCGACCTCCATGTCGGGCACAACGCCAATCTGCTCGATCAGCCACTCCCCCTCCGGTCCGAACACTCCGGTCTGAGGTGTCCGCGCCAGACCGGAGTCACTCGCCCGCGTGTTGTTCGAGAGCCAGATTTCGCCGCCCCAACTCCGCATGCCGATCACCTCACCGAGGCCGAGTCTGCGAAAACCGTCCGCGAACACTTCGCCATCAGACGCGGTGTTCTGGTCGATGATGACGACCATGTGGCCACGGAACGCGTATTGCATGTTCCACCTCGTCCCACCTTCACGGTCCTGGAAGTACATCCATGCCTGCCGCATGAGCTTCTCCAGGATGAAGCTGTCGATGTTTCCGCCGTTGTTCCGGCGCACATCCAGTATCAGGCCCGGCCTGTTGAAGACCGGGTAGAACTGTCGGTACCACTCGGTGAGGTTCCGGCCACCCATGGCGCGGAGGTGCACGTACCCGATGTCACCCTCGCCGTCTTCCTCTACCTCGACTCGGCGCGTGTACTCCCAGTCCGCATGACGGATATTCCTTTCGTTCGTCGTAGGCGTGACCATCACCTCGCGTGCCTCTCCGTTGCCACCACGCAATGCGAGCCGTACGGGCCGGGTCTGGTTCCGCAGCAATGCCCCGATGTCGACTGCATCAAGAACGCTCCGCCCGTTCACCGCTGTGATGACGTCACCTGCGGAGATACCGAGGTCGGGATCGGCCAACGGGGACATTTCATCCGGATAGTCCGGGTCCGTCTGGTAGATGTAGTCGATCCTGTCGCCTTCCGCCGTCCGCATGATACGCGCACCCAGAGACGAGACTCGAACGTTGTCGTCACCCGTCCGTACGCCGCCGCCCGAAACGCGTGTGTGCAGCGCGGAGAGCTCACCTACCACGCGCCCGATCACGTCGTTCAGTTCGACGCGCGTCGTGACGCGCTCGACGAGCGCCATGTATTTGTCGTACACGCCGTCCCAATCCACGCCGTGCATGTTCGGGTCGTAGAACCAGTCGCGTTCCTGACGCCAGAGGTCCCGATAGATCTCTCGCCAGTCTTCACGGACATCCATGGCGAAGGCCCAGTTGGAGAGGTCTACCCGATGGTCCGCCAGCGAGCCCGCCGGGGCTGCGCGTGCACCCACGACCGCGAAGTTGCCTCCCTGCTGAATGAGGAGGTGCTCACCGCTTCCCGACAGCTCCCACCGACGAACACGGTCGGCCACGGTGACGATCTCAGGGTCGTCGTTGGTGATCGCGACGGCTTCGAGGCGGGTTCCGCCTTCCCCGTCCGCGTCGCGACCGGAGAAGAAGAGCGCCTTCCCGTTGGTTTCGAGGCCCGAGTAGTTGCCTGCCGGCACGGGCACACGCTTCACACGCCGGGCAAGGCCGGCCGTTTCGATTGTGATCGGGGCGTCTTCGGCCTCGGCGTCCTCGCCGGCGTCCGCCTCGTCATCCGAAGACAACTCGTCATCGGGGGCGAACGGAGATCGCAACCCCGGCCGGAGAGAGACGTGATAGACCTCCCACTGCTTGTCGAAGAACGGCTCGGGCTGGCGCGGGCCCCACGGAGCCGGCACGAGCGAGACCAGATTCCGGTCCGACAAGAAGTAGAGGAAGTCCCCGTCCGGATCCCAATCCGCGTAGGAACTGTTCACACGATCGCTCGTGACATCCACGCGCTCACGGGTCTCCATGTTGTAGAGCTTCACCTGCCTGAAGGTGTTGTCCGCGACCTCGGCAAACGCGAGCCAACTGGAATCCGGCGCCCACGAGAACGTCGCGATTCCGTTCTTCCCTTCCGACACCAGGGTCTTCTCACCAGACGCCACATCGACGACCCAGAGATCCGCTTCCGTGTCGTCGTAGGCGAGCCAGCGTCCATCCGGAGACACCTGGCCGGCAAAGTGCTCGGCTTCGGCTTCTGTGGTGATCTGGCGGCGATCGCCCACACCATCGGCGGGGATCGTCTCCCACTCCATCTCACCCGACTCGTCGGAGAGCCCAATGAGCGTCTCGCCGTCCGGCATGAACATCACGTTGCGGTATCGGACACCCTCGGCCCTCGACGCCTGAACGAGGCGGCCGCCGTTGGCGGGGGCAACAAAGACACGGCCGCGCGCCGTGAGCACCACGCTCTCACCGTCAGGATGGAAACCGGCGGACGAGAGATTCTGCATCGGATTGTCGTCCCACTTCTCGCGCAGCTGATCGAAGTCGGACGCGAGCGTGATTGGAACCTCGGAGTTCGAGTCTCGGGCGATGTCGTAGATCCAGATGTCCGCACCAGCCTCATAGGCGATTCGACCACCTTCGAGCCGCGGATTCCGAACGTCCCAGCCCGAATGCCGGGTGTGTTGGGTGAGGTCACCACCGTTCTCGTCGATCGACCAGATGTTCATGGTCCCGTCACGATCGGTCACGTGATACACCCGGCCGGAGAACGCCATCGGGGAATGGCTCTCGCCATCGAAGTCACCGGTAAGCTCCACCGCCTCTTCCGCGCCTTCGGAGAACTTCCACACGTCGCGAGCGGTCCCACCCACGTAACGCTTGGTGACGTTGTTGTGGAACGCCGGGCGCACGAAATAAAGGTCGCTTCCCGACTCGTCGTAGCTGGCACTGGTCGCAGTCGCTAAGGGAACGCGCTCCCGCGAATTCTGCTGAAGATCGAGTGTGACCAACTGAAAGTGCGGCAGTGTCGAGTATTGCTGCGACTCATAAACAAGCCGCCCGTCGTTCGTCCATGTGGACGGAATCGACGGAGTCGATTCATACGTCCACCGCGTTGGCGTGCCGCCCTCGACGGGCATGGTGTAGACCTCGGTCGGCCCTTCGTACTGCGCCGCAAACGCCAAAGTCCTGCCGTCGGGCGAGATAACCGGAGAACGTTCCTCCGCCGCATGCGTGGTCAATCGATATGCCACGCCGCCACTCGCGGAGACGCGCCACAAGTCACCTTCTGCCGCAAACACCAGCAGGTCGTCGTGTAGCGCGGGGAAGCGATAGACACCCAACGTGCCACCATCTGCGGCGGGAGTCTGGGCGGAGACAGAAAGCGGCCCGATCAGCGCGAAGACTGTGATCAACGCCACGACGAATGGGGTCTTCATGAGTGCAACTCCTGAGTGTGATTTGCTCTGGAGCACTATGTCGTACTGGGACGTTTGGAGCCAGAAAAAAGGACGCTGACGGACCTCCGAATACGACTAGACGATCAAAGAGGGTTTCAGAGGGCACTGTGTTGTGTTGGATTGGGCTTGGCATCCGCTCATGAGGGCGGGTGGCCAGGGACGGCCACCCCGACACCCCGTCCGCTACATTTGCCATGGTGGGGAAAGCGTGTCGGGGCGTCCCTCCGTGGGCGCCCGCGGGCACACCGGCAGCAACCCACTCGCTCGGGCGGGCGGGCTCACTGGAGACCGGCCAGGCGATACGTTCCCCGTCCGACCGCTGTCGCATACCCCTCCTTGACCAGGACCTGATTCCCGGCTCCAGCTTCGACACGCGACAAACCTGTGACACGCGCGAGTTCACCGGGCACAGTGAGTCCCGCACCGTCCAGGAAGCATCGCGCTATTTCCCGTACAGCTGTCAGCTGGTGCGTTCTTAGAGCGAGTTCTTCAGGAAAACGCTCCGTGGCCAACTCCCACAGGTAGGTGAACCTGGGGAGATAAATAGCTTCGCTGGGGACGACGAGCATGACTCTCTGAAGTTCATCCATGGCCTGTGTGAACGCTTTCCGATCCGTCAGGCCAGATTCAGAACGCAGCTCGGCGGTGGCCATTTCCCACTCACGACGCAACACCGCGACGATGGTGAGGGCCGCCTTGCTTAAACGCATCTTCTCCTGGCGCCGCGGGACTCCCCAGATGGCTTTGAAATAACGGATCATCCGCGGCGCCAGAAACATGGATCTGCCCCGGGAAAGCTTGGCGTAGTAAACATTCCCGCGTCTCATGAGCTCGTCTTTCAACAGCCACGTGTGCGAGCTCTCCGGGTCTTTCTGGACATTGCGAGGCATGACGGCGTCGCGCCTCCCGCAGACGGCGATGTAAAGCGACGGACCGGGCCGTCGCGAGTCTGTCAGGCAGCCCGCGAAGCCGACTTGTTCAATAAAGCGCTCCGCTTGTTGCGCCGTGTTCACAGGCAGTGTTTCTGAACGCCACCAGTGTGAATCGCGGTAATCTTCAATCTCGTCGGGGAGCGGCTGTCGACGGGGCATGTCCGGAGTCTAAACCCGAGCAGCCCGTGGTGAAAGTCTGTAGGGTCGTGATAGGCTCGCGGAACGCGGATTCTGGACCGGGGGAGTGGAGGACATCGGGTATGAAAACGTTGGGAATAATGGCGACCCCTCGGTGGTGGAGAGGAATTCGGGTCTCGACACACGTGGCGATTCTGCTCCTGATCACCTTCTCGTTCGCTTCGCCCACGCCCCTCTTCGGCCAGGGTGCCACGACTGGAGACCCGCAGGTCGAGAGTCCCGTCCGCATCCCAACGGAGTTCGTCCGGGCCTACCTCTGGCCCCAATCGGACGCCGAGTTCAAGAGCGCAGAGGCCGGGCTGATGGCGAACGACTCTCTGGTGGGCGTCGGCCGCATGGTCATCCACGACGTCGAAGAGCTCATGCGCGCGGGACGGCCGCGGATTGGCCGAGGCGCGCCACCGCCGGGCGTGGGCGACGTCCTCAACCGCTTCAACGTGGAAACCCCGGGCGGCCGGATCGTCCCCGTCACCGTACGTCTGCCGAGTCGCTATACACCCGAGACGCCCTGGCCACTCATGTTCGCCATGCACGGCGGACCTCCGGGGAGCGTGGAAGGCGCGAACCGGAGCGCGGGGAACATGATCGACGTCTGGGTCGAGTCCGCCGAGCAGGCCGGTTGGATCGTAGCCTCTCCCGCTATGGTGAACGTGGTGGCGGAGGACGGCCGTACCGCCGAGCGCCTGCCGTATGAGATCTTCCACCCCGAAGAGGCCCGGGCGGTAATCGACGCCGTCGGAGAGCGGTTTAACGTGGCCCCCGACCGGATCGTTTCCACGGGCATATCGCTGGGCTCGAACTTCTCCATCGGCTACGCAGCCGCTCAGCCCGACTGGTTCTCGGCCATCGTGCCCGTGTCCACCGAAGGAGAGTCCCGGGAACACTTGCTGCGCAACCTGGCCTCCGTGCCCGTCTACATCCTGGAGGGAACGCAAGACCGAAACATCCGTGGCGTCGGAGGACCCAGGGCACTCGACAACATCATGCACGCGTTCGGCTACGACCTGACCTACCGCGAGTTCGGCGACCGGGCTCACGAGGGCTTTTCGGAGCACTACGGGGACGTACTGCGCTGGCTCGACAGCCGGCCTCGCAACACGGCGCCCCGCGAGGTTTTGCGCGTGCCTCATGAGGGCATCATGGGGCTCTCTCGCCGGCTACACTGGATCGAAACCGACACCCGCCAGGCTCTGGTTCGAGCCCGTGTGGTGAGCCCCACCCGCATCGACATCACGGCCCGCTGGGCGGGCTCGATCACGCTGTATCTGAATGACCGTCTCGTGAACCTGGACGAGACCGTCCAGGTCCGGGTCAACGGCACCCAGGTCTTCGAGAGCACCCTGCCCCGGTCGATTCCCACCGCGCTCGAGGAAGCACGCCGTCTAAACGACCCGACGCGCGTGTATCCGGTGAAGCTGACCGTGGAGGTGCCCACGACGCCCCAGTCGACAGACGCTGGCGCCGCACTGTGGAGTGAGCTCGGGCCCGTCCATCCAGAGGGCCAACTCTCGTTCTGGGAGATGTATGCGGTGCGGGCGCTCGAAGAGCGTGTACCCACGCTGGGCTTCGACGGCACCCAGGTCGAGCTCCCCACCGGGGCGCAAGCCGGGGCTCCGGAACAGGTGGCCGTGCGCATCACTTCGGTGGAGCCGGGAGGCACGGCGGACAGCGCCGGCCTCAGGACGGGCGACCTTCTGCTGACTGTTGGCGGTGAGCCCTTCTTCCGCGGGCGCGGCGGGGTCGAGGGCCTCCATCACTGGATGATACGGGAGCTCAGGAGCTACGCGATGGAGTACCCGCTTGCTGTGTGGAGGGACGGGGGGATCGTTATCTTAAGCGCCGCCTATGCGCTCGGCCCGTACGTCAGCCCGTAGCCACCGACTGGGGACAGCTCGCGCGGTCTTCTTCGCGTCGGCGCATCAGTTCGACCGGCGTCATGTGAGAAAACTCGCGAAACTCCCGCACCAGGTGAGCCTGGTCCGAAAGCCGAGCTGTGGGGCCAACGCTGCCCACGACACAGTGATGTTAGTACACGACGCTCTGGACAATCTCGAGCATCATTCTCGTCCCCCGCTTTACGTTTTCCAGTGAGATCCGTTCGTTGTTTCCGTGAACTCCTCCGTCGTCGGCTATCGGAATGAGCGTTGTGGAAAACCCGTAGCTCACGATACCCAGGTCGCGAAAGAAATGACTGTCGGTGAATCCGCTCTGGATGGTCGGGAGAAAGGCAGCCGTAGGAAAGTGCCGTTTTGTAACTGTCTCCATAGCCCGGTAGAGGCTCGTTTCCGTGGTGGAAACGGCCGGTGAGAACCCCATGATCTGCTCGATCTCGACGGCGGGATCGTTGATGACACTACCGAGCGTTCGAATAAATGCCGCGGGATCTTGATCCGGCAGTAAACGGCAATCGAGTTCGGCAGTGGCGCTCGGCGGAACCACGTTGATCTTGCTGCTGCCCTCCAGACGCGTGATCGAACAGGTATTGCGCGTGATGGCGTGTAGAAAAGGATTGTGGATCTGCAGCTTGAGGAGAAACTCGGGATCCTTGATCGCCGACCCCATGTCCATGAACGCGTCGCGCCACTGTTCGTCGGCGTTGGGTGCGATGCCTTTGAAGTAGGCGTCGACCGGGGGAATGATGCGCGGCGGGAAGTTATGGCCCCGGACGTTCGACAGCGCACGGATCAGACGCGTAACCGCGGACTCGACCCTCGGTGTCGATCCGTGACCCGGAGGCCCCTTCGCGACGAGGCGAAACCAGTAGGGCACCTTCTGGGTCACTTCCACTCCAAATTCGATCAGGTTTCCGTCGAGGGAACCACCGCCACCCTCATTGAGGAGGATGCCGACATCGTCGAAGACCTCCGGCCGGTTCTCGACCATCCAACCCGCTCCGAAGAATCCGCCGGCCTCCTCGTCCGCGGTGGCCATAAAGATAACGTCGCGGTTCAGCGGTCGCCCCGCCCGGTGGAGCGCGAGGAAGGTCTGCAAGTGGAGAATGCCGAGGGATTTGGTGTCCAACGCTCCGCGCCCGTAGATGTACCCATCACGAATCTCCCCGGAGAGCGGATCCGAATCCCAGAAATCCTCATCGGCCGGCACGACGTCAGAATGATGCAGAAGGACCAGAGCGGGTTCCGAACCTCCGGGGATACGCGCCCAGATGTTGCCACGCCCCGGCGCCGTCTCGACGGTCTCAAAGGGAATCCCCTCATCCTCGAAGATTCTGCCGAGGAACTCCACCGCTCGGGATTCGTTTCCGGGCGGATTGATCGTGTTGACCTGGATGTATTCCTGGACGCGTGTAACGGCCTGGTTCTCCAGTGCCGTCAGATCGACGCCTTGACCGTGACCGAACTGAACCCCGGCAAACATCATCATGATGGCGAACGTGTACGCTCTGTACATCCGGCGGATCCCTTTGATCTGGTAGTAAAGTCGCGTTTGCATCTGCTTGGGCCTCCTTCGGGCGGGGACTAGAGTGGGGTGGGGATTTGTGAATCTGCTGTTGCGGTTCGGTATTTGAAGACTTCGGAGGGGTCGGGCGTGCGTAATTCGCGGGCGATTCCGATCAGACCGAGGATTCTCAGGATGTAGTAGGAGATATCGATTTCCCACCATCGCAGTCCCTGCCGGACGCTGGACATGAACTTGTGATGATTGTTGTGCCAGCCTTCACCGAGAGTGATCAGTGCGAGCAAGAAATTGTTCCGGCTCTGGTCTCCCGTGTCAAAGGGTTGGGAACCCCAGACATGGGAGAGGGAGTTGATGGTGAACGTGCCGTGCCAGAGGAGAACCGTCGAAACGACGAAACCCCAGACGAAAGCCGGAAAGCCTCCCAGCGCAAACACCGTGGCGCCAAACAAGATCGCCGGCACCCTGTGGTATTTGTCCAGGAGCCGGAGTTCGGGAAACTTCGCAAAGTCCTGTGTGATCCCGCTGTCATACGAGGTGGACCTACCGTCGAGCAGCCATCCCATGTGGGACCACCAGAGGCTCTTCTGTACCGGCGAGTGGATATCTTTTTCGGTGTCGGAGTAGCGATGGTGCGTTCGATGGTGCGCCGCCCACCACAACACGCCCATTTGCGCGCTGGTCTGGGCAAGAAAGGCTAGAAGGAACTGAGAAAAACGATCGAGCTTGAACGAGCGATGGGCGAAGTAACGGTGATAGCCGGCCGTGACCCCGAACATTCGAATGCCGTAGGTGGCGACGAGCCACACGAGGAGAGACCATTTGAACGGTGTCCACAACAAGAGAAGGCAGGCGGCATGCAACGGCGCGAAGGCAACAATCGTGCGGAAGTTAAATCGTCCAACTGGAGTCATACAAAGACCCGACCGATCAAGAGTGAACCATCAGATACTGGGCGTTGCCGTTGATCTCACCGTCACAGCTTGCGAAGTTGGCCACAAACCAGATCAGGTAGAACCTCCAGATGCGCCGGAACTTGGCGAAATCCATGCCGTACTCGAGACCTTTGACATCGGGATAACTCGCGTCAAAGTTCTCCAGCCACCGTTCGAGTGTTTTGGAATAGTTCATGCCGTTGAGATACCAGCGTTCGACTGTTCTGAAATCCTTGTTATAGGTCGGGATCGAATCAAAACTCCAGTAGCGGCCGTGGGGGAAGATGTACTTGTGGGTGTACGCGCTGGAGATGTTGTTGGGAGTCCGAACGGAGATGATGTGAAGGAAAAATTTTCCGCCTGGCTTCAGGAAAGAAGCAAGTTTGGCGAAAGATTGGGTCAGGTTCCCCACATGGCAGAAAACCCCAACGGAGAGGATCTTGTCGAACTGTTCGTCGAATTCCGTCACGTTGAGATCGCCTTCAACAAGAGTAAATCGACCCGAGCTGAGATGACTCTCCGGATTCTGCATCTGGCGACGCATGTATTCGCATTGCTCATGGCTCAGGTTCAGTCCAGTGAACCTGCAATTGGGGAACTTGGACAGAATGTAGTTCGGCACACAACCCCAGCCACAGCCAAAGTCCAGGATGTTGTCGCCATCCTCGATCCCGAGCTTTTCAATGATGCCGTCGATCATGTGCTCCTGGGACTGCTCGAGATTAGTGGCGCCTCTCTCCCACAATCCCATGCTGTACTTGGGGTAGATCAGTTTCCCGTCGCCCAGCATCCTGTTTAACATTCCCTGTGGCAGGTCGTACTGGGTCTTCATCAAGTCCTTCGAGCCTTCCGCCATGTGGGGCGTCTCTTCCAACACCCACTCGTACGGGGTCAGGAGCGCCGGAAAATGCTTGAAGATGATCGGCATGGTCGTGTTGAAAATCCCTCGCATCACCGGGTCGGGAAGCTCCATCCCATGGACGTAGGCTTCCGCAAAAGCCATTTGCACCAGGTTCGTCAGTCCAACGGCACCTCGAGTCGCGGCATAGGCCAGTGGACTCTTGTCGTGGATGTCGCCCACGACGGGAATGTGGCGTTGAATGCCGCGTCTGGTGACGCTGGACCCCTTGACAACGTCGGGGTTGGTGTCGATGCGGGTGCCGGAGGTGATAGCCACTTTTGTCTCCTTAAAGAAAGGCTGCCGAACTGGCAGCTTATCGCAGAGTGAGGGGGGGTGCAACTGGTGAGGGGGTGGGGCAGCCATTTCGGAAGTCAGGGAGGACGGAGTGTCTGGAAGGGGCTCTGGAAGGGAAAAGGTCGAGGAGGGAGAGGAATTTGAAGTGAGGGGTATTTTCGAGAGACAGGTATCCGTAGCGGGTCCAGCCCGGTGATTGGGGTCAGGCAGGCGCGTGGAGACCAGGGAAACGAGTCAGTTCAGCTGGAGTCGGCTGGGGTTGGGGCAGACAGAGCGAGGCGAAGCAAACGAAGAAGCTCGATGGAGGTATGCGGGCGATGGCGCCCGCGATGCAAATGACGCAATCGATACAGACGTTCGATCGTGAGAGCCAGGCTTATGAGGAGCCAGTGGAGAAGCAAGCTGTTGGCGTGGTGATGGGGGATATGGGCCATCCCATAACGGTTCTTGGCATCGTTGAAACCTTGGTTTTCGACTTCCCAACGACTCTTGGCCATGCGAAATAAAGTGGGCGCTCCCACTTGGTTCATCGAGAAATTGGTCAGCCAGTAGGCTTCGACCACCGATCCATCGGGTTTCTCTTGCCGGTAGCGGATCACGCGCACGGTCGGCCAGTTCAATCGGCCCCAGGGATCGAAGTCGTCTGCATCCCAGATTTCCACCCGATCGGCTCCATCCTTGAAAACCCGGGACGGCGGCTGACAAGCAAACCGGCTTTTGGCGGCGTTGAACAAGCTCGGAAGATTGGCTTTGAGACGGACGATGGTCTTCAATCCCAACTCGTCGGCCAAGTGCAGGAACGGAGCCGACGCATAGCCCCCATCGACAACAACATAATCGGCAAAACGCGGCCCCAACTGCCCCACCACCCGACGAAGCAGTCGTTGCCCCCCCGACCATTCGCTATCCCCACTACCGTAGGGTTCCACATCGACCGGTAAAGTGAACCCGGTGCCCACGATGGTGGCCATCACGACGTGGTGTAAGTAGGTGGTCACCTCCCCCTCGGCGTTGCGATGGGGTCGACACCACTGACACCCGGCCTCACCGACACGCCCCACGGTTGTCCCGTCCAGCGCCAGGCCGATGAATCGGCAATCGTCGAACGCTTTATTGCGCTTGGCCTGCTTGATGGCTGTGGTCAACGCGCCGCGCGTGAATTCCGGATTCAGCTTCTCGGTAAAATAGCCCAGCGTGTCGTCGCTAAAGCGGCGTCCGATTCCCAAGGCCCGACACGCCGAGGATCGTGCGAGCGACTCGATGGCCAGGAAGCTCGATTCCCGCAGCAGATACCCGATCACCAGAGACCAGATCAGATGCCCACTTCCGATCTGCGGTCGCACCCGCCCATCTCCGGGGTGATTCAAATACCCCTTCAGCCGCAAACACTTTCGCGCGTACCGTCGTATCCCTCGTGCCGACGGACCTTTCACCGGCGCTTCCGCTTCTCACGTTGTTGCTGGCGCTCCAGCACCAACAACTTCGCGTTCGCTGTCAGCACCTCCCGGATCGCATCCTGAAACTCCCGTCCCGCTCCGACACGCTTTTGAATCTCCTCAACCATGGCAGCTGGAACGTGTTCGACATGCTTCTTCCCGTCCATCATGAATGTCCAGGACCAGGATGCGTGCCCTTCACCCGACACACACCGGCACGTCGGCTTACCGCACCGGGTGTAACTAATCGACACCGAGCCAGGCAGCAAACCGTCGGGTATCTCATGGCGCTCGATCAGGCTGTACTTCCGCCGTCGCAGTCGCGACGCAACCGCTCCCTTTACCTGATTCAACTCAAGCCATATCTTTTTCTTCTTCATCTGACGGTATATATACCACAAGATACCGCCGACACCATATCGATTTCAACAATGCGAAAATAGAACTTCCTTAACAATGGGTTTGAATTCGACTCAAATGCCCGCTGGCCGGGCCTCATTCAACTTCGACCGAGCTGCTCTTCCGAAATGGCTGGGGGTGGGGCAGCCATTTCGGAAGTCAGGGAGGACGGAGTGTCTGGAAGGGGCTCTGGAAGGGAAAAGGTCGAGGAGGGAGAGGAATTTGAAGTGAGGGGTATTTTCGAGAGACAGGTATCCGTAGCGGGTCCAGCCCGGTGATTGGGGTCAGGCAGGCGCGTGGAGACCAGGGAAACGAGTCAGTTCAGCTGGAGTCGGCTGGGGTTGGGGCAGACAGAGCGAGGCGAAGCAAACGAAGAAGCTCGATGGAGGTATGCGGGCGATGGCGCCCGCGATGCAAATGACGCAATCGATACAGACGTTCGATCGTGAGAGCCAGGCTTATGAGGAGCCAGTGGAGAAGCAAGCTGTTGGCGTGGTGATGGGGGATATGGGCCATCCCATAACGGTTCTTGGCATCGTTGAAACCTTGGTTTTCGACTTCCCAACGACTCTTGGCCATGCGAAATAAAGTGGGCGCTCCCACTTGGTTCATCGAGAAATTGGTCAGCCAGTAGGCTTCGACCACCGATCCATCGGGTTTCTCTTGCCGGTAGCGGATCACGCGCACGGTCGGCCAGTTCAATCGGCCCCAGGGATCGAAGTCGTCTGCATCCCAGATTTCCACCCGATCGGCTCCATCCTTGAAAACCCGGGACGGCGGCTGACAAGCAAACCGGCTTTTGGCGGCGTTGAACAAGCTCGGAAGATTGGCTTTGAGACGGACGATGGTCTTCAATCCCAACTCGTCGGCCAAGTGCAGGAACGGAGCCGACGCATAGCCCCCATCGACAACAACATAATCGGCAAAACGCGGCCCCAACTGCCCCACCACCCGACGAAGCAGTCGTTGCCCCCCCGACCATTCGCTATCCCCACTACCGTAGGGTTCCACATCGACCGGTAAAGTGAACCCGGTGCCCACGATGGTGGCCATCACGACGTGGTGTAAGTAGGTGGTCACCTCCCCCTCGGCGTTGCGATGGGGTCGACACCACTGACACCCGGCCTCACCGACACGCCCCACGGTTGTCCCGTCCAGCGCCAGGCCGATGAATCGGCAATCGTCGAACGCTTTATTGCGCTTGGCCTGCTTGATGGCTGTGGTCAACGCGCCGCGCGTGAATTCCGGATTCAGCTTCTCGGTAAAATAGCCCAGCGTGTCGTCGCTAAAGCGGCGTCCGATTCCCAAGGCCCGACACGCCGAGGATCGTGCGAGCGACTCGATGGCCAGGAAGCTCGATTCCCGCAGCAGATACCCGATCACCAGAGACCAGATCAGATGCCCACTTCCGATCTGCGGTCGCACCCGCCCATCTCCGGGGTGATTCAAATACCCCTTCAGCCGCAAACACTTTCGCGCGTACCGTCGTATCCCTCGTGCCGACGGACCTTTCACCGGCGCTTCCGCTTCTCACGTTGTTGCTGGCGCTCCAGCACCAACAACTTCGCGTTCGCTGTCAGCACCTCCCGGATCGCATCCTGAAACTCCCGTCCCGCTCCGACACGCTTTTGAATCTCCTCAACCATGGCAGCTGGAACGTGTTCGACATGCTTCTTCCCGTCCATCATGAATGTCCAGGACCAGGATGGGTGCCCTTCACCCGACACACACCGGCACGTCGGCTTACCGCACCGGGTGTAACTAATCGACACCGAGCCAGGCAGCAAACCGTCGGGTATCTCATGGCGCTCGATCAGGCTGTACTTCCGCCGTCGCAGTCGCGACGCAACCGCTCCCCTTACCTGATTCAACTCAAGCCATATCTTTTTCTTCTTCATCTGACGGTATATATACCACAAGATACCGCCGACACCATATCGATTTCAACAATGCGAAAATAGAACTTCCTTAACAATGGGTTTGAATTCGACTCAAATGCCCGCTGGCCGGGCCTCATTCAACTTCGACCGAGCTGCTCTTCCGAAATGGCTGCTGCCCCCCTCTTGGAGAAGATTCGGAATGACGAAGAACCTGGGTGAGTTTGAACAACTGATTCTGTTTGCGCTCCTGGACCTGGATGGCAGCGAGTCCTACGGTGTGCTCATCCGCGAAGCGATCGAGCGGCGGACAGGGCGTGCGGTTTCTTCAGGCGCCGTGTATACGGGGCTGGAACGGCTGCAGGAACAGGGTCTGGTGTCGAGCCACGTCGGAGAACCCACCGCCGAGAGAGGCGGGCGGCGGAAGCGGCTGTATCAACTGGGGCCGAAGGGGGCCGAGGCTCTGGATCGGTCGGTGCGAACTTTCAACTCGATGTCGCGGGGGCTGCCGCCCCGGCTGCGGGCTCGTCTGGCAGGTAACGAGGACGCATGATTCGTCGACCACCCTTGCTGGGACGCCTCCTGTCATCGTTGCTGAGAGGTTCGGACGCGGACATTCTTAGAGGCGATATTGAAGAGTCCTTCCGGCGACGGGTAGATAACGACAGCCGGCGGGCGGGAGCAAGTGCCGGACTGTCCTATTTCTTCGACGTGCTTCGATCAGTCGTCGCGTGGTGGAGCCCGAACGCCGTCCGACGGCGGGCGCGTGCCCGAAGCGGCATTCAGTCGACATACGGGAGGCAGGAAGCGATGGGAATCGGCGGATCCTTATCCGACGTTTGGTACGCGGGCCGGAGTCTTGTCCGAAGACCGGCGTTCACGATTGTCGCGGTGCTGACTCTGGGTCTGGGCATTGGTTCCGCGGTCACGATCTACAGTGTCGTTGACGCGGTCGTGGTCCGGCCGCTTCCATATGAGGGCGCGGCCCGTCTCGTCAGGGTGGGAATCACGTTCCCGGACCAGGAATGGGACGACCAGTACGCCGACCTCCAGCATCTGGCAAGTGTATCGGGGGCGAACTTCCAGGACTGGAGAGAGCGCGCTCGCTCATTCGCGAAGCTTGCGGCGGTGGAAGAGTCGGCGGTCCTGCTTCCCGACACGGGACAGGGTACCGAACTGGTGACGATGGCGCGGGTCACGGAGAACTTTTTCGAGCTTCTCTCGGGCACACCTTTTATCGGGAGATCGTTTCTTTCCGAGGATCTGGCGCCAGAGGCCGAAACTGTCGTCATCTTAAGTCACCGAACCTGGCTCAAGCGATACGGTGGTGATCCTTCGGTCGTCGGAAAGTTGATGCCCACTGCGGGGCGGCCGTATTCGATTATCGGTGTCTTGCCGGCGGACTTCCAGTCACCCGAAGCCCTACTGGACAGTGGACCGGAATTCTGGATGCCGCTCGACCTGGGTCACGGTCGCTACCGCGGTCGTGGCACCCGCCGTCTCAACGTCCTCGGGCAGCTCCGGCCAGGTGTAAGCGTCGGCGCCGCACGCAATGAGATCGATGCGATCCAGGAAAGTCTGGCCGAAGAGTTTCCGGACGGCAACGTGTATCCGGACGGGATCAGACGCTTTGGGGCAGGCGTGAACACGCTCCATTCCGAGACCGTCGGAACATCCCGACGGACGCTGCTGATCTTCTTCGGCGCCTCCGGGCTCTTGCTCCTGATCTCCGGTCTGAATGCCGCGAACCTTCTTCTGGTGCGGGGCATGGATCGGGAAGGGGAGTTGGGCGTCCGACAGGCTCTCGGAGCCGGCCGAGGTCGGCTGGTCCGTGGGTTGCTCGCCGAGAGCGTGATTCTCGCCGCGGGCGGCGGCGCCCTGGGTGTCCTGTTTTCGTACGCGGGGATTGGGGCATTCCTGAGGTTCGGCCCATCGTCGTTGCCGCGGTTGGGTGAAGTGGCCGTGGACTCACGAATCCTCGCGATCAGCGCGATCGCATCGCTTGCCGTTGGCGTACTGGTGGGGATCATTCCCGCGTTCCGACTGACCAGTCGAAACCTGGCAATGAAAATCAGGGAGGCTTCCGGAACCACGGTCGCACAAAAGGGGGCTCGAATCCGAACCGTCATGGTCGTCGCGCAACTGGCGCTGGCCCTGGTGCTGGGCGTGGGCGCGAGCCTCCTCTTCAATTCCTTCATGCGGGTTCGAGCAGTGGATCCCGGATTCAGGCCCGACCAGCTTATGGTATTCGCCATGCCCATGAAACGCCCGGACGGATGGAATCAGGCTATGTGGCAGGATTGGGACGAGTTGTTGAACCATGTCAGGGCGATACCGGGTGTCGATTCGGTCGACGCCGGTTCGAATCTCCCATTCCAGGGGCCAAACTGGGGCCCTCGGGTCCTCCTGCCCGGCGACCCTCCCGAGTTCGACCGTTCCGGAATCGCGGGTTATGTCGTCACGATGGACTTTTTCGGAACGATGGGGATCCCCCTCATCCGTGGTCGGTCGTTCGGTAGTGAGGACGGACCGGATGGAGCCCGGGCGGTCGTCGTCAACGAAGAGTTCGTTCGAATGCATCTGGACGGCCGGGAGCCCCTGGGATCTTCGATTCGGTTTGGCGGTGAGGAAGAGACCAACCTCGAAATCGTCGGGGTCGTGGGCAATGTCATTCAGACCCGAGCCGAGGAAGGGCCCCGGCCGGCGGTTTACGTGCCGTACACGCAAAGGGATTGGCCGATCGCACGCGTTGCCGTTCGAAGCGATCGGGACGGCGAGTCCCTGGCCGGGGATCTGCGGCGGGCGGCTTCCCTGTTCAGTTCACTAGTACCGGTTCAGGATCTCGGCCCGATCAGAAGCCGTATCGGAGCCGTGCGGACCGAACCTCGGTTTAACGCCATGCTTCTCGGAAGCTTTGCATCCGTCGCTTTGCTGCTGGCCGGCGTCGGACTCTATGGAACGATGGCGCATTCGGTTGGGATGCGAACCCGCGAGTTGGGAATCCGTCAGGCGCTCGGGGCCGATCGTACGGAAATCTTTCGGATGGTTCTAAGGGAGGGTCTGGTCGTGTCTGGAGCGGGCCTGCTGGCGGGCTTCGCAGGCGCCCTGCTCCTCACCCGATTCCTGGAACGGTTCCTGTTCGGCGTTGGCACGATGGACATTCCCACGTTCCTGGCAGCAGCAGCCGTTCTGTCGATCGTGATTCTACTGGCTATGATACGTCCCGCGCGGCGAGCCACGCGAGTGGATCTGCTGGGGAGCTTGCGGGCGGAGTAGGGGATGGTCAGAGTCGCTTGAGCGGGGGAAATCAGCCGCCCATCAAGTCATCTCGCTGACTCGAAGCGGCCAACTCACTAAGCACCATGATGGCCTCGCTGACTGCGCGGTCAATCCTTGCCGTGCTTTCTGAAGTCAGAGCGCTGGCAGGACCGTCGGCTATCCGATCGTTGGCAAGCTGTATGATCGCAAGCTTGTTGCGAATCGCAGCGCAGAAAAAGGCCGGAACCAGGGCTGTCGGCATCTGTTGCGCTCTTGCCACGATTCACCTCACCAGTTAAGGGCCCCCTTTCGGCGGCAGGACGTACCAACGTCGTACTCGCTACCGCGGAAGGAGCGTTTCGAGGAGGAGGACACCCGCGACCCTCGGGAATCCATTCACCGATGCCGGGACACGCATGTCGTCTCCTGCTTGTGTTCCCCTCTCCATGTTTCGACAGGATACGAGGGGATCGTCACCTGGAACCGCTGGCTTCCTGCCACCGACTTCATCCATTCAAGCATGTCGACGGGATTACCGCATCGGACCAGGCGACCATTTCTTGTTGGCCTTTTGAGCCGTCCCTGCGGCACAAAACTGCCAGAGGCTTGTCTGCTCAGAAGTGACCGGAAGGTGTCGGCTAAGGGGGTGCCGGTGATCTGTTGTTCGGGAACGTTGACTGCATTCGTTCTCTGCGACCGATTTTAGCCGGATCGCCATATGGCGTCTGTGCCTGGAAAGGGCGCCCGCCAAGTCCTCGAGGAGAAACACCTCGGTCGCCAGTCCCAGGTTCAGAATTACGGGGACGGAGGCGCAATTATTGGAACTCCCACCGAATCTATGGGTTAGTTGCAATTACTCCTCCGTCCCTTTATTAGAAGCTGTATTAGAAGCTGAGCAGGTGGGTGAACTTGACGGTGAGGAGTCGGTTCAGTTGATCGTTTCCGCTGATACCGCGCGATTCGGTGTAGACCACGTAGAAATCGCTCAGCGGACGGTGGATGAAGCGGAAGCGGAAATTCGACGATATCGTTCCGGACTCGCTGTTGTACTGGACGAAGTTTTCGAACACGATTCGCGGCGAGAGGGCGATGTTTGCGCGCAGGGCCACCAGGTTGGTTCTGAAATTCCCGTCAGGGAACTCAACGGTGTTTCGCGACCAGGTCAATTGCGTCAGAAAGTGGATGTTGTGGCGATAATTGAACCCGAGCCGATTCTGTCGCAACGTGCCGGTCCAGAAATCTCCACGCTTCATGCTGGCGTTGAACGCAACGCGCCGCCCCCTTGTAGTCTGGAAACCTGCCTCCCAATCGTTGAAGGCGTGATCTCCGGCGGGCACGTTGATGCCACTCCGGATTCGAAACGGCTCGGTCAGGCGTTCGAACCTCATGTTGCGGTTGAAGTTGATCGTGTCTCCGGCGTGAGTCTCGATGTTGACACCAACGCGATGCTCGCGAGTGAGGACCTCGTTGGACTGGTCGGTCACGTAGCTGGACTGGAATTGCGGGAAAATCTGTCGGATGGGGCCGGCACCGGGGCGAGGGCGAACACCGGCCAGAAAATCGGTTTTCCGGATCGAATCCCGCGGGACGAAACCGAAATCGTTCTGGAAGCCCTCTTCAATAGTCATGTAAGAGGTCCGTGCGGTAAAGAAGTTGTCCTGATACGACGTCTCGATACGGCCGGCGGAGTTGCCAATGTCGTCTCCCGGCGTGTAGGTCTTCATTCCGAACCCGGAAAAAGTAAGACGCTGGCCGAGGAACCGAAAATTGGCGTCGGCTCCAGACGACCGATTCCAGTAGCCCGTGTCCGATGTCCTCCGATTGAAGAAGAATGTTCCGACATCCGAGTTGGACAGGACCTCGCGCCGGAGCCGAAGGATGCTCCAGTTGTCCGCAGGGGTCTCCCCTTCCCGGCCAACCTGGATGTTCATGGCGCCGACGTCGAAGCCGCCGAGTTTACCGGTCAAGCGCGCGCCGCCCCGGATGGGCAGGGGCTGCCCGCTTTCGGACAACCCGATCCGACGGCTGAAGAACGGGATTAGATCTCGGCTCCGGGCGCCGCCACCGGCACCCAGAAATCTACCGGTGGTCCCCCCAACGTCGAACAGCCCCGCGTTCTCGAGGAAGAACTCGCGTTTCTCTGGAAAGAACAAGTTGAACCGCGTCAGGTTCACTTGCTGCTCATCGACTTCCACTTGCGAGAAGTCCGTGTTCAGCGTCAGGTCCAGGGTCAGATCCGCCGTCAAGCCGTACTTCACATCCAGCCCGGCATCCGCGTCGGTCCGATTGTCTGCCGCATCCGGGCGGTAGTTGGACACGACAAAGGGCTTCACATAAAGATTCCGTCCCTGCGTCACACCCTCGATGCCTTCGATTGCACCGCCGAGAAAAACGTCCCAGAAGCCAAATGGGCGCGGGCCCGGAACCCACAGATGCCTTTCGTTTGAATAACGGACGACGCGCAACATGTTAAAGCCCCAGCGCTGGACCGGTTTCGTGTCATCGAAACGCAACGTGCCCAGCGGAATGGCGAATTCAGCCATCCACCCGGATTCTCCGATGCTGGTGGCGACATCGTAGACGCCATTCCAGTCCGAGTTCCGGATACCGGCCGCGATCTGATGGTCCCGCTTGGCGCTGCCGGGATTTGTCTGGAAGACGAATCCGTCGCGGTCGTTGTCGAAGGTATCAAACAACAGCGCAATGCCATCGCCATCCCTCCAGGAAAAATCGCGTTTGAGCTCGCTCACGATCGTCGGTCCGTCCTGGTACAACATGACGCCGACGTAGATGTTCTCGTCGTCGTACAGGATCCGAAACTCGGTCTCTTCCTTTACGGGATCGCCGCGATTGGGCTCGGACTGGTAAAACCCGCCGCCGACCTCGGCTTCTTCCCAGGCAGACTCGGACATGACGCCGTCGATCGTGATGGCGCCCAGCGCGCGGCTCGCCCGGTGAACCTTCTCGGCCCGAACGGCTTCGTAGTTCACACCTGTCTCCGCGGGCATTGAATCCTGGTCCTGCCCGTGGGCGAGCGACGTCACCGGGCAGCACGCAAGCAATGTCAACGCCAGCAAAATTCTCATGGGTCTCCTAACACGACACGAACGGGGTTCAAGTGTATGAATGGTAGCACGAACATGAACATGCCACGCACAACGTCGCCGGGACGAGCAGTTCTTGCGGAGATGACTGTATTCTAAAAACTCAATAGACGGGTGAACTTAACGGTAAGCAGCCGGATCAGTCGATCGTTTCCACTGACGCCGCGCGATTCGGTGTACACGATGAAGAAATCGCTCAGCGGCCGATGGATGAAACGGAAACGAAAATTGGAAGATATCGTTTTGGACTCGCTGTTGTACTGGACGAAGTTTTCGAACACGATTCGCGGCGAGATCGCCACGTTCGCGCGAAGAGCCACGAGATCAGTTTTGAAACTTCCCGCGACGAGATCGACCTTGTTCCGCGACCAGGTCAACTGGCTCGAAAAATGGATACCGTGGCGAAAGTTCATGCCCAGCCGGTTCCTGCGGAGCGTACCGGTCCAGAAATCCCCTCGCTTGACGCTGGCATTGAAGGCAAGACGTCGACCGCCTGAGGTCTGGAACCTGGCTTCCCAATCGTTGAAGGAATGGTCCCCGACGGGGACAGTGATGCCGCTCCGGATGTCAAACGGTGCATTCAAACGTTCAAATCTCATGTTGCGGGTGAGGTTGATCGTGTCCCCTGCGTGAAAGTTGATACTGACGCCTAAGAGATGCTCGCGAGTGAGCAACTCGTTGGACTGATCTGTCACATAGCTGGATTCAAACCGTGGAAAGATCTGCCGGATCGGTCCACGGGTGGGCCGGGGGCGGACGCCGATCAGAAGATCTGTCTTTCGGATCGATTCGCGAGGCGTAAAGCCGAAGTCGTTGTGGAAGCCTTCCTCAATAGTCACATAGGATGTACGCGCCGTGAAAAGGTTGTCTTGAAATGACGCACCGATTCGGCCGGCGGAGTTGCCGACATCATCTCCCGGCGTGAAGGTCTTCATTCCGAACCCGGAAAAAGTGAGACGCTGGCCCAGGAACCGCAAATTAGCGTCGGCGCCCGTCGACCGATTCCAGTAACCCGTGTCCGACGTCTGCCGATTGAACAAGAACGTTCCCACGTCCGAATTGGTCAGGATCTCACGGCGGAGTCGCAGGATGTTCCAGTTGTCCGCAGGGGTATCTGCTTCCCGGCCCACCTGGATGTTCATGGCGCCGACATCGAAGCCACCTAGTTTGCCGGTCAGGCGTGCGCCGCCCCTTATGGGCAACGGCTGGCCACTTTCAGACAGCCCGATCCGACGGCTGAAAAACGGAACCAGGTCCCGACTCCGGGCCCCGCCTCCCCCTCCCGAAAACGTACCCGTGTTCCCGCCCACATCGAAGAGGCCGGCGTTCTCGAGGAAGAACTCGCGCTTCTCCGGGAAGAACAGGTTGAAGCGGGTCAGGTTGACCTGCTGCGTGTCGACTTCCACCTGTGAGAAATCCGTATTCACGGTCAGATCGAGCGTCAGGTCGGCCGTCACACCATACTTCAGGTCCAGCCCGACGTCCGTCTCGGACCGATCGTCTTCCCTGTCCGGACGGTAGCTGCTCACCGCGAACGGTTTCACGTAGAGATTCCGTCCCTGATTCACACCCTCGATGCCTTCGATCGCGCCTCCAAGGAAGATGTCCCAGAAGCCGAACGGGCGTGGCCCGGGAACCCACAACAGACGTTCGTTCGAATTGCGGATAACACGCAGGATGTTCAGCCCCCAACGCTGAACGGGTTTCGAGTCGTCAAACCTCAGAGTCCGGAACGGAATGGCAAATTCCGCCGTCCATCCGAAGTCCTCGATACTGGTGGCCACATCGTAGACGCCATTCCAGTCCGGGCTTCGGACACCCGCGGCGATCTGGTGGTCGCGCTTGGCGCCGCTCGGGTTGGTCTGAAAAGCAAACCCGTTGCGATCGTCATCGAAGGTGTCGATCAATAAGGCGATGATGTCGCCGTTGCTTGGAGCGAAGTCACGCTTCATCTCGCTTACGATCGTTGGCCCGGCCTGCTCCAGGATGAATGCGATGTAAACGTTATCGTCGTCGTAGAGGATACGAAACCGGGTATCTTCCGTAGCCGGGGCGCCGCGCACCGGATCATCCTGGTAGAAGTCGCCGACCCAGTCCGCAGCCTCCCACCCCGCTTCGTCAATGATGCCGTCGATCCGAATCGGGTCATTCGTTCGCACAGCGTGATAGACCTTTTCGGTCCGGAGGATTTCGAAATTCGTAATTGGATCGGAAGTCGAGCGGTCCCCGTCCTGTCCGGCGGCGAGGTTCGCGGAACTCCAGGCAATTACGGTGAGTGCTGCTATTAATCGATTCATGGCTCGGTCGTCGAGTTGGAGGAATGGTAGCACGACAGGAAAAACCGCTGTTCCTGTCCTGTCTTAGGGACCTCCTGACTCTCTGTCCCCCGGGTTGACAATGTGACATTCGAAACGCTCCCTGCATTGCCGTTGTTGTCATTTTGGCGCGAGACCCGAAGTCTGCTCTAAGCCGCAACTACACTATTTATCATCAGTTTATGTCGAACAGAGATTCTGGACTGTGAATTGCCATACCACGCGACGAGACATCTTCTATCACCGGAGGAATTCACACATGCGACCCCTGAATCGCTTATCCCGACCGTTCGGCAGGACGATTTCGAGCGCGACTCTGATCTTCCTGCTTCCCGTCACTGGGTTTACGATGATGCAGCGTTCCCCGGTGTCCAGACCATTTGCCGAATTGCAGCACCCCGCGATCCAGTACTATCAGACCGCCCCGACCGACCCGGTCGCGAAACTGATGGACCGGGTAGATCGAGGCGAGGTCCAGCTTCGCTATGACACCAAAGGCGGATACCTGGCATCCCTTCTCGACGAACTGGGGATCGACGTCTCGTCTCAATTGCTCGTCGCTTCGAAGACGAGCCTCCAGATTGACCAGATTTCTCCCGAAACTCCCCGGGCCATCTACTTCAACGACAGCGTCTACGTCGGGTGGGTGCAGGGGAGTCCGCTCGTCGAACTCTCGGCGGTCGATGCCAAGTTGGGAGCTACCTTTTACACCGTCGCTGGGGGTGAAGGGGGTGGAGCGAGGTTCGAACACGAGATGGGACTGTGTCTCCAATGCCATGATCCGTCAATGCCCAGCCACATCATGACATCCGTGATCCCCGACAAGGGCGGCCTGCCCGTCTTCACTGCGGGTCTTTTCAGCACGAGCGACCAGAGTCCCTTCCCGGAGCGATGGGGTGGGTGGTATGTCACCGGCACCCATGGTGGTCAGGTACACATGGGGAACCTGATCGCAGACATTCCGCCGTCACCTCCCGGAATATCTCGAGTCAAGGTCAAGGTGGACCGGAGCGAAGGCGCCAACCTGACGCAGTTGGCGTCAAGTTTGGTGGACACCACGCCGTATCTCGGCCGGCATAGCGATATCGTGGCATTGATGGTCCTGGGACATCAGGTGAATGTGAGCAACCAGATCACACACCTGGGCTACGAGACGCGTAAGGCTCTTCACCTGGAAAGCACCCTCGACACAGAATTGGGCCGCGAAGAGGGTCCAATATCGCCGGTCACACTGACACGCATCAATGCGGCGGCTGAGTTGCTGGTCGGTGCAAGGCTGTTCTCCGGCGAAGTGAGGTTGACCTCTCCCATCGACGGCACGTCCGGTTTTGCCGATCATTTCGCCAGCCAGGGGCCCTGGGACGACAAGGGTCGTTCCCTCCGACAGTTTGACCTTACCCGGAGGCTGTTCCGCTACCCGCTGAGCTACCTCATCTACTCCGAATCTTTCCAGTCTCTGCCAGAAGTAGCCAGGGGCCAGGTTTACCAGCTACTGTGGGAGGTTCTCGTCGGCGAAGACAGGACTGACACCTTCGCGCATCTGTCGGATTCGGACAGGGGAGCGATCATCGGAATTCTTGAAAAGACGGAATCGGGATTCACCCGAACGGCGAACCAACTGAGGCGTCAGTCGGCTGGCCGCACTCAACCGTGATCCTCTAGACTAGGTGGGGACCGGCCTTCATCATATCGACGAAACCCTGAGGACAGCGTGTCGGGGTGGCCGTCCCTGGCCACCCGCTAGGATTGATCAAATGTATGCGCCCACTCGATCCCGGCCGAACCAGAGATCCATCGGTCCTGCCCCCGGTTCTATCCACCGCCCGCTTCCCGGGCCATGGAGTCCATATAGACCTGGTAGTTGGCGCGGGCGCGTTTGGAAACGAACACCACCTCGTGAGGCCGGGTCCGGCTCGCGACGGCCGAGTAGTAAAAGAACTGTCCAACGACGGAGTCGTGCGTGACCTCGCCATAGGTTTCGCGAAACTGTAACGCCAGCGACTCGTACTCCTCAGGCTCGATCAGGACGATGACCAGGTCCAACTCGTCGTCGCTGAACATGAGTTCCATGAAGCGTTTCCTGCCGCGGTACTCGAACCCCGTGCAGTCGATCTGTCGCTGGCTTTCCCGCGCGACGTCCAACAGAAGGTCCAGGTCGCGTACCTCTATCTCATCGCAACGGTCTTCGACCGCGGCCCGGACCTCGGCCAGCGAGCTGTAGAAGGGGGGCACGTCGGGCCGGAAGTCCGTGCCTTGCCCAAGAAGCATGGCAAGAAAGGTGAACAGCGCCGGGAAAAGGACAGTTGTCATTTAGTTCCAGCCTCAGAATTCGGATGTCACTCGTCCGTTCCATATGGGCTAAAAATTACGCGCGATATCAGCCATCCGCCGTCGGGCTGACGCTCGTAAATGTGCAGGTATCGGGTGCTGGAACGGGCGCCGGCACTTCCGTCTTTGGGAGTGCTGGCGCTCGTGGCGACGCAACGCGCAAAAGCGAGGTCACCGGAAACCACGATCTCATCGCTCGCATTCGACAGTTCGACCTCCGCAAGCGCGAAGCTCCGCTGGTTACCTTCGAGAACCGCGTCCCTCCCCACCACATCTTCGGCACCCGGCGGCATCCGAATCACGTTGGGAGTATGGAGAGACGCCAGCAACTCCGCATCTCCGGTGTTGTAGGCGAGGGTGAGTTGTGTCTGAAGATCGTGAATCGACTGGATGTCCGCGGCAGGATCGGCATCACGTACCTGGTCGGCACGAGCATCCTGCTCGACGGCAACCGTGCAGGACGACAGGGCCGTTCCCAGAATAAGCATGAACGACAATCGCAGGCATTTCGGCATCGGAATCTCCATTGTCATTTTCGAAAAAGCGGGCGACCAGGAACGGTCGCCCGCGCACTAACTCCCGAAACCGATCGCCCCTCAGGGGGGTAGGGCGAATCAACCGACCTTCGAGCCGACGAACCCGGCGATCAGCTTCGGATCGCTGGTTCCCAGAAGGATCCTGCTCCCGTCCGTTATGATCGGCTTCTTCAGGAGGTTGGGGACCCGCGCCAGGATGTCGAGGAGTTGATCCTCGGTCAGATCCTTGCCGGCAATGTGTTCCTGATACTCGGGGAAATGGGTGTTCGGGGTCACCATCGCCGGCGCCCCTCCCGGGGTTGCCCGGGCGAACACGCCCAGTTCTTGCCTCGAAGGAGGATTCTCAAGAAGCAGTCGTGGTTCGAAGGGAATCTCTTGTTGCGAAAGCCACGCTTTCGTATCGTCGCACGGCCCTCAGCCGGGTTTGTGGTACAGAATCAGGTTCATCATTTCTCCTCAGGCTTCTGGGTTGCGTTCTGTTGGGATCGTACGCTTCGATCAACCTCGGAATGTTATCATGCCGCCAGTCATGGCACGCGTCAAACGGCCACCTTTGGCTACCGAACTCGGCGTGGTACCACTCGACAACATGCTGCCCGAGACGGCCCTGATGAAACTGGGTTGGGTCCTCGGACACACCGGCGACCACGACGAAGTTCTCAAGATGATGCGATCGACGATCGCTCGCGAAGTCGCGGACCGGGAACCTCACAACGGCTACCTCATCCTGCAGGGGGGCCTGCCCGAAGTAGAGGATTTCGTCAAGCGTCAGTGGAAATAGGAAGCGGCGACAGCGCGCCCGTCTGCGCATTTCTGCGGCATTGCTTCATTTTCGCAGGCAACAGGGCTCTTGTTTCGCATATGCTCAGCTTCCTTCCCCTTTGGCGACCAGAAGCGTTATCCTCATCTCGTCAAGGAGGGTGCCCCATGACGACTACGCTTGGCGATGGCCCGAGAAAAGTTTGTTTCATGGTCATGCCTTACGGCAAGCGATTGACCGGCGTGGATGCCCCGAAAGCTCCGAAGGAAGTCGACTTCGATCGGCTGTGGGAGGAGGCCTATCGGCCGGCGCTGCTAAAGCTCGGATATGAGCCTGTGCGAGCCGACATGGATCTCGGCGCGCTCATCATCAAGGAGATGCTCGAGCGTCTCGTGATTGCCCATCTCGTGTGTGCCGACATCTCCATCCCCAACGGAAACGTCTACTACGAAATCGGCGTAAGACACGCCGCCCAGGAGAAGGGCTGCGTGATGCTCGCGGCCGATTGGGCCAAGCCGCTCTTCGACGTCGCCCAGATGCCGCGTCTCGTGTACCCGCTGGCAGACGGATCCGTCCCGGACGGCTGCGCCATCGAGGTTCACGACCTCATCGTCGAGCATTTCCCGACACTCGCCGATGGCACGTCCCCGGTTTACCAGGCCGTCACCGGCTATCCAAACCCACAGCTCGATTCCGCCGAAGCCTTCAAGGCATTCGTTCGACAACTCTCCACCGTCCAGGGGAAAATGCGTGCGATCCGAAGCGCTGCCCCGTCACGGCGTGAGCAGATGGCGCTCGCCCTGGCCGAAACCGTTGCGGAGGGCGGCGAAACTCTCCCTTCGGTTTCTCTCGAACTGTTGTTTCTCCTGCGTGATGTCGCCGGCTGGCAGGAGACGAAGCAATACATCGAGAAGCTTCCAGCCGCGATGCGAGATATTCCTGTCGTTCTGGAACAGCTCGCCCTGGCGCAATCCAAGTCGGGGAGTCATGACGAGGCCATCTCAGGCCTCGAGACGCTCGTCCAACTCTCGGGCGAGACCTCCGAGCGCCGAGGTCTGCTCGGCGGACGCTTCAAGAAGCTGATGCAGGACGCCGAGTCGACCGACGATCGCCTTCACTACCTCAACAGGGCCATCGAGAACTACCAGCTCGGCACCAACCTCGACCTCAACGACTACTATCCCAGCTCCAACCTTCCGCGACTCTATCGCGCCAGGGGACGGGATGAGGACGAAAAGCTCGCGCAGTCCGCCGCCACCATCGCCCTGGCAGCCGTACACCGTGCCAGGGCGCTTCATCCAGATGATGAGTGGATCCGGCCCACACTGCTGGGCGCAGCCTTTGACGACGGCAACGTCGCTGAAGCAAAAACTCTCTGCAGCGAAATTCGGCGCGAAGGCGCCGACAAATGGAAACTCGCCACCACCCTCAGCGACCTGAAGCAGGCGATCGATCTCCTCGACGACGAGAACGTTCAGAGCGAGTTGCGAGGCGTGTTCGATGACCTCGCACAACTAGGAGCCCGTGATGGAAGTCTGTAGGTCCGCGCTTGAGGATCGTATTGCGAGGAATTGAAATTTGGAGTTGAGATAGCATGAGCAACGCAACAGATGTGACAAACGGCAACGATGAGAGCCAGGCGAGAGCGCAGTCTGGGCGGTCCGATAATGTGCTGGCCTCGCCTACAGACATCTTTCTGTTCGTCTCGGCACTGCTTCTGATTTTCCTGTCTCTGATAGGCATACTGTTTAGTTTCTGGCCCGAATCTGGAAGCGCTGCCGCTCCCCAGGATGTCAGTTTTCTCGGTGTGTACCTGGGCAGACCCGGTCTTGAGGTGCGTCTGTTCGTTCTTGTTGTCGTCGCGGGTGCCCTGGGCAGTTTCATCCACGTCGCCACTTCGGCGGGCGACTATATAGGCGATCGGAAACTGGTTCGTAGTTGGATCTATTGGTATCTCCTCAGAATGCCGGTCGGATCGAGCCTCGCACTGCTCATCTATTTGCTGTTGCGAGGTGGCGTCCTCACCGGAATGGCCACGGCGCCGGACCCGGACGTTCCTCCATACGGCATGGTTGGTTTGTCCGCCCTGGCCGGCATGTTTGCCAAGAAGGCCTCGAACAAGTTGGGCGAGGTGTTCGAAACGCTCTTCCGAACGAACAGAGACGCAAGTCTGGGAGACAAGAACGTCCCGCTGCCCGTTTTAAGCAAGATCGATCCGGATGTCCTGACGGCCGGCACCGAAGGTGCCCACATCAAGCTACTGGGGCAGAATTTCAGACCCACCACGCGTGTACGGATCGGAACTGAACTTCGTAAACCCCGGTTCATCAGCGAAGCCGAACTCTCCTTACAGTTGCAATCCACCGATCTTGCCCAGGCCAGAACCATCGATTTCCGAGTGGAAACACCTGGTGTGGAGGAGCAATCTGACGTCGTGGGATTGGAGATCAAGGAGCCGGACGGGGGCCCCGAAGAGTGAGGGTGAATCAGGCGTGCAACGGGTCGGACCGCGGAGGACCGAATCATGAGATGGCCTAGGATCAGCAGCGTCGGCGTCCTCCTGCTTGTTATCAATGCGGGCCTCGTGGTGGCTTTCGCTTACTATGTTGCGAAAGCACCGGACGCTCCGGTGGAGGCCGAAGGTCCCGCCGGGAACGCCAGCTTTGACATCGCGCTACAAGATGCGCGGGACTCCGGCATCGACGAGGTCAGCCGCGAACTGGTGGCGCTCAGGCAAGATGATCCCAGCCTGTTCTGGGACCAGAGCACAGGTGCTCCATAGGTATTGGCCGCGACCTGGACGAGCTACTCCGGGTATGAGAGGAACTTGTCCAGGGCATGCAGTCTGGAAGTCGAAGTTTGGGTCACTCCTGTCCCTCAGGTGCAGGACCGTTGCCGTCGGTTCGGGCTTGCCGGGGCAGCACTCTCCAACCGCCTGGAGCAATACCTGGGACTTGCACCCAGTGGCGGACGGGCAACGGTCGTTGAAATGTGGGTCCATCCGGAGGATCTGTTTCGTCCGTGTCCAGATCCCGAGATTGACGATCGGGATTGCAGGGTCGGACTGCCCGATATCCCGACGGACCCGGGTGAGGCCGCACTCGAGCACGCGCGCTGGTTCAAAGAGCAGTTCGAGCGTTACTATGAAGCCAACGCACTGCCCTGGAGTCGACTCGGTTACACTCTGGACTGGGGGAGTCCCAACACCAGGGTTGGCGCCAGCGAATACGTTATCCGGCCGGGATCCACTGTCTGGATCGAATCGACCACACCCACCGAAGAATACTGCGGCCCGGGGAACACAGTGATCCGCCGGCCGCCAGCGGTAACGGATCCAGTGGGCAGTTGCTAAGGGCGCCCGTCCAACAACAGAGCCCATGCGAGGCAGGCGAATGCGATCGTCGAGGCCACGGACCGGAAGTGGTTCCAGCCGACCCACCTCGCTTCGTGGAACCGCTCGCGTACGGCGGCGAAATCGGCGATCGGGCCCGACTCCCCGGCCGCCTTGATCGCGTCGTTGAGCGGTACGTTGACAACTATAGTGATGACGAAAACCGTCAGGTACAGGACGAACGCGCTGCCGATCCAGGGCAGCACGGGTCGCTCGCCCGCTCCAAGGTGGAGCGCCGCCGACAAGGCGGCGAAGGCCAGGGGACCGAAGAAAAAGACTAACAACCAGGGACCGATGATCGCTCTGTCGATCTGCTGGAAAGCGGTGACGAAGGTGCGATCGTCGGTTCTGCCCAGCCCGGGCATGATGGCGAAAGAATAGAGTTGGAACACCCCCGCCGATATTCCCATGGTTATCGTGGCGGCCAGCAGCGCCGCCGGTCGAAGTAGTTCCAGCATCGAATCCTCCTTACCTGTCGGCCAGACGAGACACGCCATTTTGCAATAGATTAGTTTGTCCGCCTAGGAGAACAACATTTCCAGGTGTTCCCTGCCGAGGGTGCTGATCAGGCTGTTGTCGCTTCCGATGATGGCATCGGCAAGTGAGCGTTTTGTCTGCTGGAGTTCGAGGATGCGATCTTCGACCGTGTCGCGGGCGATCAGGCGGTATGCAAACACCTGGTGAATCTGACCGATACGGTGGGTGCGGTCGATGGCCTGGGCTTCAACAGCGGGGTTCCACCACGGGTCGAGGATGAAGACGTACTCCGCAGCGGTGAGGTTCAAGCCCAGACCTCCCGCCTTCAGGCTGATCAGAAAAAGGCTGCACGAAGCGTCGGATTGAAATCGGGCGACGGGGGCGGCGCGGTTTCTGGTTCGTCCGTCGAGGTATTCGTATGTAATTCCCTGTTCGTCCAGACGGTCTCTCACGATTCCGAGGAGGCTCGTGAACTGCGAAAACACGAGAGCCTTCCTTCCGCCCTCGATGACTTCCACGATCTGGGGGATCAGCGCGTCCAGCTTGGCGCTGGGTTCGTTTCGTCGTTCTTTGTCGATCAGGCCCGGATGGCAGGCAGCCTGGCGCAGGCGGAGCAACGCCTCCAGGACACGGATCTTCGACCTTTTTATTGTCGCGTCGTCGGCATTCCTCAATAACGACTGACGGTAATATTTCCTGAGTTCGTTGTAGAGTCGGCGCTGAGGCGGCTTCATCTCGCAATAAATGGTTTGTTCGACTTTGGCAGGGAGCTCGGGCGCCACCTGGCTCTTTGTCCGCCGCAGGATAAAAGGTCGGAGAGCGCGGGATAACATTTCCAGATCGCCATCGTTGCTCGTCCCGTTCGAGAGCGCGCTTTCGAACGCCCGAATCGAACCCAGCATCCCGGGGTTGAGAACGTCGAAAACGCTCCACAATTCCCCAAGGTGGTTTTCAACCGGGGTGCCGCTCAACGCCAGCCGGTGATTCGCTCTCAGAAGGCGCGCCGCCTTGGCAGAGGCTGTGGCAGCGTTCTTGATCGCCTGGGCTTCGTCCAGGATGAGGGTATCGAAAGTGTGATCTTTCAAAAACGAAACGTCGAGACGGACTGTTGCATAGGTGGTCACGATCAGGTCGTACTTGCCGAAATCATCCCGCTTGGCACGGCGGCCGGTTCCGGTGTAGTCCAGGACGCGTAGCCCCGGCACGAACCGTTCGGCCTCGTCCTTCCAGTTAAAGACCACGGAGCGCGGGGCGACAACCAGAGACGGCCGGTGGTCGAATCCGTTGTCGGCGGCATACCGGGAGGCCAGCAGGGCGAGAACCTGGACGGTCTTCCCGAGACCCATGTCGTCAGCCAGACAGCCACCGAATCCGAACTGTCGCAAAAACTCCATCCAACCGAGTCCCTCACGCTGGTAGTTGCGGAGGATGCCCGTGAACCCGGCGGCGGGATCGGCCGGACGAACCCCGGCGAAGTCACGGATCTGCTCACGCAGGCGGATAAACTCGTCGTCGAAGACCGCTGTCTCTTCGGACGCGAGAAGAAAGTCCAGGAGCGCAACCTGGCTCTGGGAAAACCGAATCGTCCCGTCTTTCGAACTGGCCAGGGCCGCGGCCCTGCTGTACCGCTCCAGCCATTTTTCAGGAAGCAATCCGACCGTGCCATCTCCCAGAGCCACGGTACGCTCCCCGCGCCGGACCGCCTTGAGCAATTGGGGCAGCCCGACGCTCTGCCCGTCGAAGTCCGCCGCACCTTCCAGGTCGAACCAGTCGACTCCGGAGCGGACCTCGACCCGAACACTTCCTGCCCTTCGGAGCGGTTTTCCCGATGCCTCCACATTCCAGCCGTCATCGAGGAGATTACCGACGGCATCGGCAAATCCTTCAGGCATGATGGTCCACGTTGAACCGTGACGCTTGCCTGCTACTTTGAAACCCTCTTCGCGAAGCCGGGACACGGCGGCTCGCTCGCCTTCGACATCACGCCAGAAAAACCGGCCGGCTTCCTCGTCTTGGGCGTAGAGGCCGGGGTCCGACCACCCAAGGATCGTCCCTCCGTACTTGAATCGGAGGTCGCAGGCAATGCCGGCAACACCGCCGGATGGTTCGGATGCGAGGACATAGAGCCCGGGCGTCTCCAGGACGGCACGTTCGACACGGAGTTCCGAGTGCATGTCCAGACGGGGAAGGGCGCCCAGGGCCAACAGTTCACGAAGAAAACTCTCCCGGTCCCCGGCCGGAACGGTCACGGCGCCGTCTTCGCGCAACATCGGGATCCAGGCAAACCCCCCGTGATCATCAAAACGCGCAGCACGGTCGCCGATGAAGATCACATCCGGAAGAAGCAGGGACGGCTCGATCAGAGGGATCCGCTCCTCGCCTCGTCGAAGAGAGCCGGAAATCATGTAGTCACCGCTCGAGGCCTCTTCCCGGCTCTCGAGCCAGAACTCCCAGGCGGGACCGTCGTCCCAGGTGATGGACGTCAGTTCCCTGGAGGATAAATCCCCTCCAAGGTAGCATCGCCCTGTTCCGCAAAGCAGCGGCATCACGAAGGAAAGCACCTCGGGTGGAACGTGATACGCCGCGGGACGGGAGTCCGCACCCGGATAGTAGTAGCCGTATGGTGAGTATTCCTTTGATCCGGACAGCAGGGCGAGTATCCGCCGGTCTTCCTCGGCCAGGGAAGAGAATGCATCGATGCGGGTCTGGCGGAAATTGAACACGCCCCAGTCGCCGTTCTTTTTTCTTCTTCGCGTCAGGGCGCGGATGACTGGAACTCCACGGTTGCGGGACTCCTGGGATTCGATCACATACCCAACATCGCGCTCGGGACCATGATCTGAACGAGGGGGAACAAGAGGGGTCAGGCCGGTCATCTGGCGTTTCCATGCAGGGTCACGCGTCATGTCGAGAGGCGACGTCCCCTCCCACTCGGCAGGTGGGCGGGTCTCGAACTTCTCGTCGAACGCGACTTCGTCGTCCAATGCATCATCGAGAAGGCGGGGGTTCGAAGCGTAGATCAGGGCAGACAGGTGCCCATCCCGTTCGGCAGCGGCCATCACGGCCCACATGTGTTTGCAGTTTTCGTACTCGGAGTCGTAGTAAGGACACGTGCAGTCGACCCGGAGATCGCCATCGTCCAGGCGGAGACGCACGCGATACCTATCGGTCCCGAAAACCTCGGCCTCGACGTTGTACGCATCACCGGCGCGGATGTGGACCCTGCCGGCGCGGTAGTACCCGAGGCCGCGGGTGCGAATCCGGGCCGAGAAATAACGATCGAATCTACGCGTCCAACTCATGATGTGTGGGCCTGTCCATTCGGTGGTAGGAGCCGCGGCGGCAGAAGAGATCTACTGCGAAAGCGGTATAATCCAACTTTCTCGCTACGATCCCTTCTGCCGCCGAGGCTCCTAGACTAGGCGTGCTTGTTTATCTTACACAACTGATCGAGATGGGTTAGATGGAATCCGGGGTTTCTCTTCAAACGAAGACTCCAAGAACATACATGATCCTTCTGACGCTGATGGGAGCGCTGACGCTGGTGCTTTCCGCGATCGGGACCTACAGCGTGATCGCGTATTCCACCAGCCAGAGGATGCGCGAACTCGGTATCCGTGTGGCGCTCGGTGCCGGACGCGTCGAGATCCTGAAGCTGGTCGTCGGACGGGGGGTCGGGTTGACGCTCATCGGTATAGTCGTCGGACTGGGTGGCGCCTTTGCCCTGACACGGGTGTTGGGGGGCGTGCTGTTTGGCGTAACGCCAACCGATCCTTCGACTTTCGCCATCATCGCCGCCGGTCTGACCCTGGTCGCCCTGGTGTCCTGCTGTGTTCCTGCACGGCGGGCCGCGAAGGTGGACCCGGGGGTCGTCCTTCGCGAAGAGTGACCCCGGTCGTGCTCGGCCCATATCGAGTAGACAGAGGGTTGTCACTCCGATATCCCACTTCTCCCCGGGTTGTAGACGATGGGTTCGGGGTCGGATTCCACACGGTTGTACACCGTTGGCTCAAGCGGTCGAGGGTTTTTCAGGGGATTTCGGAATGGACATGGTCGTCCGGTTCCAGGCCGATCCCTCCACTCTTGTCGAGCCCATTCGGGAAACGGTCCAATCCCTCAATCCGAACCTCCCGCTCTTTGACGTCCGTTCCATGGACGACGTTCTGGCCGGATCGATCGCGGACCGCCGTTTCTTGTCGAACGTCGCCGACGATGCCGACGATCGTGAACGGTGGGGATGGATCAAAGATCAGCTGGCGACCGATCGGATCCTGGTCCGGCCAGTAACGGCGCGCCGCCGTCTGGTTGATCAAAACGACGGGCATCGCACTGCTTTCATCCTGCATGGTGAATCGACGGCCACCGACGAGAGGGATTTCCATCGTCTGGAAATAGCCGGGCAGGACCGGCCGGGCGAATGTGGAGAACAGAACCCGACGGCGTGTCTGCTTCCCTTCCTTCGATTCTGAAACTGGATCCCCACCAGTTTCCCGAAAGCGGCATGCGATTGACCGCCGCGACGGCCCGAACACCGGGCAGCGCTCCAACTCTCTCCTGGACCTCCCTGTAGAAGAGGGCCGCTTTCGTGCGCTCCACTGCAATCCAGCCCGGAATGTCGTCGGGGTCCTCGGGAACGTTGGAAGTAAACGGGGGCTCCACGCGCATCGTCATGAGATTGGTCATGTTGAAGCCGGGGTCGACCTCGGTCAGACCCTGGAAGGTACGGATCAGGAGACCGGCGCCGATCAGGACCATCAGGGCGAGCGCAATTTCTCCCGCGACCAAATATGGCGCCGGTCATTCCGTGGGTCGAGCGTGCGAAATTGCCCGATCCGGATTTCAGTCCCTGGTTCACATCCGCGCGCGAGGATCCAAGCGCCGGCAGGAGACCAAAGAGAATTCCGGTCGCCAGCGTCAGAAAAAAGGAGAATGCGAACACACTCGTGTCCACCTGAAGTTCATTGATTCGAGGGATAGCCGTTCCACCGATACGCGGGATGAGATCGACTCCGGCGATGGCCAACGGAATGCCAACGCCTCCTCCGGCCGCTGCCAGCAGAAGGCTTTCGGTCAGCAGTTGGCGGACGACGCGGCCACGACCCGCTCCGATGGCCATGCGAACTGCAATCTCACGTTCTCTGGACCGGGGCCGGGCCAGCAGCATGTTGATAACATTCGCACAAACGATCAGGAGGACGAATCCAACAGCTCCCCATACGACCATCAAGGCCGGACGGACGTTGCCGACAACGGTTTCGTGAAGGGGCTGAACAAAGGCGTCGCGATCCTGGTTCGATGCGGGATAGGCCGCGGCGAGCCGGGCGGCGATCGCACTCATTTCCGCTTGTGCGGCAACGACGGTGGCGGGGTCCGCCAGGCGTGCAACGACCGTGAGAAAACGCGCGCCGCGCGAGTTCGTATCCCCGACAATGCCGATAGGCGTCCAGATCTCGGTGCGTGTGTCGGGAAAGGCAAAACCTTCCGGGGCGACGCCGATGACCGTACGGGCTCGGTCGTCAAGAACGATCGTGTCCCCGATCACATCGGGCGCTCCGCCAAAGTGTCTCTGCCAGAAGCTGTACGCAATGACGATACGATCGCCGTTCCCCGGTCGATCGTCTTCGGCGATGAACGTCCGGCCCAGAACCGGTTCGGCTCCGATGGCCGGGAAGAAGCCGGGAGACACCGCAGCGAAGCGAACGCGGACGGGTATTCCTTCTCCTGTCAAGTTGCCACTCCGGTTTTGAAATGATCCAACCGATTCAAAGCTGGTGGCTTCGGAAACCCAGTCCCGAAAGTCCGGGACGGAAACCTGAGACCGTATGGAGGGATCCCCGGTCGGCGCGGTCCACAACATGACCATCCGGTCTGGCTCTTCGAAGTCCAGCGGCGAGAGCAGCACATGATCGATCACGCTGAAAATAGCCGTGTTCGCGCCAAATCCGAGCGCCAGGCTCAACACGACAGCACCAGTAAAGCCCGGACTCTTTCGAAGGGTACGGATACCGTACCGGAGATCCTGAAGCAGGGTCATTTCGGGGTGGCCTCCTATTAAGTAAAGAAGACTTTCAAGGGAGCATAAAGTTACTCGACTATCTCTCTGTTGACTACCAGGACGTATTTTAACTACAGTGTGAGTATTGGATATCACCATGCCGGAACACCTTGGAGAGTTCGAACAACTGATCCTGTTCTCGCTGCTACGCCTCAGCGATGACGCGTATGGCGTCACGGTGAGACAACAGATAGAGGAGCGAACGGGAAGGAATGTCTCGGCGGGAGCGATCTATACGACTCTTGAGCGATTGGAGGATCGAGGGTATGTCGCGTCACGGTTCGGCGAGTCGACACCGGCGCGAGGCGGCCGGCGCAAGAAGTTTTACCAACTGGAACCTGCTGGCGCTCAGGCGTTGAACCGGTCGTACTCGGCACTGCGCGAAATGGCGAAGGGGCAGGCGGCGAAGCTGGAGGAATTGCTCGGTGGATCGTAAGGTGAAGAGCCCACCCACACTGGCCCGTTTACTGCTGCGATTCTTCCTGTCGGGAGAATCATCCGAGATCATCGTTGGCGATCTACATGAGGAATACGCCGACATGGTCGGTAAATGGGGCGGACGACATGCGCGGAGATGGTTCTGGCGGCATGCAATCGAGTCCGTCCTGGCTCGGTGGATGCCCGCCGGGTTCGAACGAAGGTCCTGGGGACTCCGTTTTCGACATCCAGCATCATGGGAGCGGGAAGGCAACAGGGGAGGGACTACGGTGACGACATTCGGCCGCGATCTTCGGTTCGCAATCCGAACGCTGTTCAGGAAGCCGGGGCTGACGGCCATTTCGGTCATCGCCTTTGCCCTCGGCATCGGCCTGACCGCGACGGCCTTCAGCATCATTCACGGAACGTTGATTCGTGGGCTCCCGTTCGACCGGGCCGAGGAACTCGTTCATTTCGAGCGACAGAACCTTTCGGAAGGACAACTGAGCCTGGCCGTCACACCGCGCGACTACGTTGCATGGCGCGACCAGCAGGAGCGCTTCGTAGGCCTCGCGGCATATGTCGAGGCTCTGGTCCACATGACGGGCGATGCCGGGGACCCGGAGCGCCTCCTGGGCGTTTCGATCGATCGGGCTGCCTTCGACCTGCTTCGTGTCCGCCCCGCGATCGGCCGACTCTTCAGCGATGAAGAGAGTCAACCCGGCGGACCGGACGTGATCCTCCTGAGCCATGGAGTCTGGTCACGACGCTTCGGGGCCGACGCCACGATCGTCGGTCGGGAGGTGCTCGTCGATAACGAGACGACAACGGTTATCGGCGTCATGCCGCCCGAGTTCGGGTTTCCGATCGCCGAGCAATTCTGGATTCCCTTACGCCTGGACATGTCGAACATTCAGCGTGGCGGCGGCCGGTTGGACGTTTTTGGCAGGCTCAAACCAGGAGTATCGATAGAGCAAGCCCGTACGGAGTTCGAAACCATAACCAGGCGGCTCGAATTCGCCTATCCCGATTCGAACACGGGCATCACCGCGGTTCTCCAGACTTTCGAGCAGGAGTACGTGGGTGAGGAATTCACGCGCACGCTCTATATGATGCTGCTTGGCGCCGTTCTGGTTCTGATCATCTCCTCGGCAAACGTGACGAACCTTCTCCTGGCACATGCTGCCGGCAGGAACCACGAAATGGCCATTCGAACCGCTGTCGGAGCGACTCGGTGGCGCCTGATATCGCTTCTGCTGTCGGAAGCGTTCCTCCTGGCTGCCGCCGGCGGTGCGCTGGGAATTCTCATTGCCAGGGAAGGTGTGGCGTGGTTCGATCGGGCGGGCGCCGAGGCGGGCGTCCTGCGGCTTCCTCACGGGACGGATGCTCTGTTCTGGTGGGACATCCAGGTGGGTCTGGTTCCCATGGCCTTTGTCGTGGGCGTCACGTTTATTACGACGTTGCTGGCCGGGCTCTTACCGGCGCTGGGAGCGTCGAGGGCAGAACGACAGGATTCCGCCTGAAGGGTCTGACGCGCACGCTCGTCATCGGCGAAGTCGCCCTGACCATGGGGCTGCTTGTGGTCTCCGGTCTGATGATCAAGAGCGTGGCGAACGTCGGCAGGCTCGGAACGGACTTTGGCGTGGACAACGTGCTGACAGTGCGGATCGACCCATCCGGCCCGGGCTATGGGGATGACCCGGCTCGTTTGCGATTCTTGAACGAGCTCGTGCCTGCTCTTCGAGCGATTCCAGGAGTCGAGGCCGCAACGATCACGTCCAGTCTTCCGCTGACTCCCGCACGAACGGCATCATTCGCAATCGAAGGTGCAATCTATGAAACGGGCGACGATTATCCACGGGTCCGGACCGCGGCGATCACCGAGGAGTTCTTTAGCGCGTTCGAGATTGAATTGATCCGGGGGCGGGAATTTACCGCCGCGGATGGTTCAGGGGGCGCGCCTGTCGTCATCGTCAACGAGAGCTTTGCCTCACGCTATTTCCACGACGAAGACCCTCTGAACAAACAGATTCGACTCGGTGGGGAAGACTCGGTGGGGAAGACTCGGTGGGGAAGACTCGGGGGAACAGTGGATGCGAGTCGTCGGCCTCGCACCGGATATGTGGATGGACGGGGCACGCGACCGGGAGCGCGAAGGGTTGTACTTCCCCCTCGAACAGAGCGTCCAACCAAGCGCCCGTGCGCGCCTGGGGAGGTTCGGTCTGCGGAACATGAGCGCCGCCCTCCGGGTGGACGGCAACCCGATGATGTCGGCGGGACTCCTCATCGACGCCGTGCACCAGATCGACCCGAACTTGCCTGTCTACCTGATTCGTCCGATGGAACAGGTGATTGCCCAGGGTGTTGGGCAATACCGAATCTATGGGTCGTTCTTCATGGTGTTTGGTGGCGTCGCCCTGTTTCTGGCTTCGATTGGACTGTATGGCGTGATGGCGTTCTCGGTGAGCAGCCGCACCGCGGAATTCGGAATCCGGGCTGCTCTGGGCGCGACGCGCGCTGACATCGTGGCGGGAACCCTTCGTGAGGGTCTCGGCCAGGTTGGAATCGGCATCACCCTCGGATCCGCCCTGGCGTTCTGGCTGCCGATGGAACTGTCACGCCAACTCTACGGCGTCGAACCCTGGGATACCTCGGTGTTCGCTCTCGTCGTCTCGGTCCTGGTCCTGACCGGGTTGATCGCCTGCCTGATTCCAGCCCGGCGCGCCACCCGAGTCGACCCGATGGACGCGCTCCGGGAAAACTAAGGACCGCGGCCGGCGGCATTCAATACGAAAATCTCCTCACGGCCGTTTCAATTCATCCCTCGGGAGACCATTCCGCGTCGAAATCCATCCTCGGGCTTCCGGAATCCTTCCAGATGTCGTATCGCAGGCGAAGAGTCTTGACGGGACTCGCGTTTTCCCAGGGCTGGATGTTCTCGTCGGTGGCACTGATGTAGGCGAAGTATTTCCCGCCGTTGAAACCGGTGCCGGTGGTGTCTTCGCTGTTCGCGATCAGAATGTAGGCCACGTGGGCGGTCTTGCCGTCGCAGGGGGCCATGGGATAGGGCGCCTCCTCGCAGGTGCAGCGCCCGTCTCCTCCTTTCTCGTCGGCTCCTTCCATTGCCGCCATCACGCGATCGGCCAGTGTCCCCTTGGTCTTGGTGAAGGCCACTTCGGCGTTCTGCATCACATCGTCACTGAGCAGGGAGTTCCCCTGAAACTGGTAAAAGATGAAGTCGCCAACATTGCCTGAAACGTCCAGCGATGCATGGCCATTGCCCGAACCACTGTGCCCGGAACGCCGTCCCTGCATGTCGAGGATTCCGAACTGACGGCGTTCCATGCGATCATCTTCGGGTCCTTTTGCCTTTTCGAATTCCCGCAGCATTACGATGATCTCGTCTGGTGACGTCCCTTTCTTCAACTCCTCGAAAACCAACTGCTGATTTTCGCCCGTGTTGTCGACGTTGGCCTGACAGGCGGCGACTCCGATTCCGGGGACAATGACGGCCTGGATGTCCATCAGATCTCTGGACGGTCGCGGGGGAAAGCGTGATTGGGGTACGCAGGTCGCCGACGCAATGATCACCTGGCCGGTTCTAGTGTCCAGGGCGAGCAGGGACCACGTTGCGAAAGCGCTGGAGTGCATCAGTAATCCAAGGGCGATGGTTAACGCTGCACGTTTCATAGGGAGTCTCCTCGTTGTATGCGGTTGTTGGCGCACCGGTAGGCGCAAGGTGGCCAATATACAAAACAGGGAAGGTAAAGCCAAGTTTCAACGGGCCTGCTTCGGGGGGCAGAACGTTCCGGTCCCGCGTTGCAAGCGCTTCGGGCGCAGAGAAACTGGGGATTCGGGGCCCAGCTGGAATAGTTCTTGACCGTTCGTTCCAAAACATGCCATAGTCGGGTCATGGTAGTTGGACGACCCAGACAGTTCGATCGGGACGAAGCCCTGGAAAAGGCGATGGACACGTTCTGGACCAAAGGGTACGAGGCGGCCAGTGTCCAGGACCTGCTGAATGCCATGGGTATCAACCGCGGCAGCATGTATGACACATTCGGTGACAAACATGCACTGTTTGCGGCGGCGTTCGACCACTACATCGAGATGCAGTCGGGTCAACTGGCCTCCGTGCTCGAAAGCCCGGGTTCCCCACTGGGAAACGTTCGGAATATGCTCGATTGGGTGAGCCGGGTGGCCACGGACGGGCAACAACGGGGATGCATGGTGACGAACTCCATCGTGGAGCTGGCGTCCTGTGACCCGATGGTTGCCGATGCGCTGGGATCGGTTTTCGAGCGGATGGGCGCTAACGTCAGGCGCACACTGGACCGCGCAGTGGAGGCGGGCGAGATGGCCGGGAACGCGAACACGAGGGCTCAAACCCGATTCGTGATGGCAACGGTCCAGGGATTGACGGTTCTGGGTAAGTCCGGACGCACCCGGAAGGAACTCATCGACGTCATCGACGTCGCAATGTCGGCGCTCAAATAGAGCGCTATATTTTTTTGGCTTATTTTGGAACGTATATTCCATAACAAGGATACGATCAAATGAATGCTCTGACTCAGTCAAACGACACAGCACAAGCCCCGGGGATCCCTGATTTCGCGCCTGCCGATCCGGATTCTCAAACCACGAAGTCGAACGTCAAGTACGGGCCGTGGGCTCTGGTGACGGGCGCTTCGGCCGGGATCGGTCGGGAGTTCGCGCGGCAGCTCGCGGCCGACGGATTGAACCTGGTTCTGGCATCCCGAAACCGCGAGCGGCTGGAAGCACTCGCAGAGGAACTGACGCACCGTTATGGCGTGGCTATCCGAACCGTTCCGGTCGACCTCAGTAATACGGGCTCCACTGAAGTCCTCGAAGAAGCGACTGCCGATCTCGAAATCGGGCTGCTCGTCAACAATGCCGGAGTGGAAACCCACGGCGCTTTTCTGAAGTCTGATCTGGACAGAGAAAACGCGCTGCTCCAATTAAACGTTGTCCGGCCAATGGAGCTGGCCCACGTCTTCGGCCAGAAAATGGCGCGGCGCGGGAGGGGCGGAATCCTCTTCGTGTCGAGCACGCTCGCCTACCAGCCTGTCCCCTATTTCGCGAACTACGCCTCATCAAAGGCCTACATTCTTTCACTCGGCGAAGCGCTGCACTTTGAGCTGAAGAAGAAAGGGGTCGACGTGACCGTTCTGTCGCCGGGCCTGACCGACACGGCCATGGCGGGAGACATGGATGGAGTCGACTTCGGGAAGACACCCATACCACTCATGGACGTGGAGCCGGTCGTTCGAACCGCGATCCGGAAGCTGGGGCGGCAGCCATCGGTCATTCCGGGAGCCATCAACAACATCATGGGCTTGCTCGGCAAGCGGGTTTTCTCACGCAGCAGGATGGCCCGTGTCTTTAGCGGCATCGCCCACAAGGCGATGCAACCGGAACTGCTGTAACCAACGAACCTGAAATATTTTTGCCTATTTTTGGAACGACAAGTCAACAACTCAAAGGAGAAGATCATGAAATTCACTTCCGTAGCGACACTCTTGCTGCTCCTGGTCATCGCATCACCGGCAACGGCCCAGCATTCGAGAACGTTGGATGGGCCCGATGGTTTCATTCCACCGCCTCTCGATCCATCCGGAATCGAACTCGAAACCAGAGAGCTTGGGCCCGGCGTCTACGCTCTGCTCTCGAACCAGCCTGCCGTGGACAACAGCGGGTTTATTGTCGGCGAACGCGGCGTCCTGGTCATTGACTCCCACATCAACGGAGACATGGCACGCCAGATTCAGAAGGCTGTTCGGCGCGTCACGTCCAAACCCATCCTCTATCTCGTCAACACGAACTACCACGGCGACCATACGTTCGGCAACTATGCGTTTCCGGCCGAAACGCGGATCGTGGCACACCGGGAAACGGCGCGTCAGATGCGACACTTCGAGGAGGAACGAAGCTTCCTGCTGGCGACCGTGAACGGTGATCGCTCTGTCCTGGCTGATGTCGAACTCAGGCTTCCGGATGTCATCTTCGACGACCACCTGCGGCTGGACCTCGGCGACCGCCAGGTACACGTTTACCATTTCGGACCGGGCAACACGCTGGGAGACACAGTCGTCTATGAGCCACGGTCCGAAACCGCATGGACCGGGAATCTCATCCTGGGCGAAGGCTTGATCCCTTTTCTCATCGAGGGGCGGCCTGGCACATACCTGGAAACAGTGTCCCGCTTCGCGAGCACACTGGAGGTACGGACGGTCATCCCCGGTCACGGAGCTCCGACCACTGCGGCGATCTTCCGGCGCTATGTCGGTTACCTCAGCGAGTTGATCGAATCGTTGAGGGCAGCCAAACGCTCCGGGCAATCGCTTGCAACGGTCATGGAGGCCGACCTGGGCAAAGCGTACGAGTTCCCCTCCAACTCACCGCTCGTCGCCTTCTGGCCTTTCATCAGCGGAATCCACAAATGGAACGTTGAGAAAAGCTATCTCGAGCTGGTCCAGAATTGAAGTCAGTTGCGCAGACTACACGGATTCGTCCGATGTCCGTGTAGTCTGTGTCATTCGGAGGAGAATGATCAAATGTCTGAATCTTCAACGACCCATGTGGGCGACGCCGCGAAAACCCTGCTCCAGCCGTTCCGGCTGGGGACGGACTTCGAACTCCCTAACAAGATCCTGATGGCGGAAAGATTCGTGATGGCGGTCCGTTCGAGGAGTACGACGTCCGGATGTTAGAGACCCTGCATTGAGGACACGCCGCTAGGAGCCCGTGGTGGAAGTCTGTAGGGTCGCGCGCAGGGGTATTCGGGTCACAGGCGCGAAATGAGGAGCGGAACGATGCTTTGTCATCGTGACCGACGAATGACAAAGCCTGTGGCCCGAAGACCCCTGCGCCCTTCGGGTTACGACGGCATGGGGCCAGCTGCGGCGTTGGCACTCCTAGATCGATGGCGAGCATCGACGTCGTCGTGCCGCCTTGCATCTAGCCCCATGGCGCTCGTAACGCGACCCTACAGACTTCCACCACGGGCTCCTCGTCGATCCTTCCGTGTCGTCAACAATTTTGTTAAAGAATCCTCAAGTTTTGTCGATAAATAGGGGATACGGCGAATTGAGGCCTGGACCACGAGCTTCAACTTGTTGGATTCATTGTGGCGGCCGAATTTCGGAGTTTTTGGCATGGCCCGTGCTTATGTGAAAGACATAACGCGGCTGACTACGGCCCGTTCGGACTCTAGAAGCAACAGGCAGGTCCGGCCAGGGACGGTAGTCGCAAACGTTACGGATTCAGGATGAACTGCAAGGGCGGAGCCCACGTGAAAGGAGTTCACGCGCGGAACCACAAACGTGGGCGACGAAGGACACTAGAGACAAGAAAGCCCGACGAAGCATGATGCTCCGTCGGGCTTTTCCTTTTCCAGAACAAGCCCTGAGGTCTTCCTTCCTGTCGACAACAATTTTGTTAAAGTTTCTTCAGTTTTTGTCGATAAATAGGGATATCGCGGAGTGGGCGCCAGCCTACAAGCCCTAACTCATTGTATTAAATGGATCATGAAATCGTTGCCGATCTTGGCAGCCTGCGTGCTTATGTAAGAGACATAACGCGGCTGACTACGGCCCGTTCGGACTCTAGTAGCAACAGGCAAGTCCGGCCAGGTCCGGTAGTCGCAAACGTTACGGATTCAGGATGAACTGCAAGGGCGGAGCCCACGTGAAAGGAGTTCACGCGCGGAACCACAAACGTGGGCGACGAAGGACACTAGAGACAAGAAAGCCCGACGAAGCATGATGCTCCGTCGGGCTTTTCCTTTTCCAGAACAAGCCTGAGGTCTTCCTTCCTGTCGACAACAATTTTGTTAAAGTTTCTTCAGTTTTTGTCGATAAATAGGGATATCGCGGAGTGGGCGCCAGCCTACAAGCCCTAACTCATTGTATTAAATGGATCATGAAATCGTCGCCGATCTTGGCAGCCTGTGTGCTTATGTAAGAGACATAACGCGGCTGACTACGGCCCGTTCGGACTCTAGAAGCAACAGGCAGGTCCGGCCAGGGACGGTAGTCGCAAACGTTACGGATTCAGGATGAACTGCAAGGGCGGAGCCCACGTGAAAGGAGTTCACGCGCGGAACCACAAACGTGGGCGACGAAGGACACTAGAGACAAGAAAGCCCGACGAAGCATGATGCTCCGTCGGGCTTTTGCCTTTTGAAACGCTCTCAGTTCTTGGTGATCTTGAAATCGCCGTCGACGCTATCGTGGCTCCAGCTACCCGTCAGGGCGTTGCCTTCCAGCTTACCCTCAATGGAGTACTGGAGCATGGCGCCGCGGCGCCCGGGCGCTTCAGCGGTCATCTTCACCACTCCGGTCTCGGCATCAAACGACGCACTCTTCAATGTGATGGCGTTCGGTCCGGGGTTGACCGTACCGCTCAACTCGTGACCATCCCATTTGAGTTCCAGCGTCACATCGTTTCGATCGCGTGCACTCGGTCCCCAGTCACCAGACCACGAACCGCTCAAAGGATCGCCCATCTGAGACATGGCCAACGTGGCCACCATCAGGAAACAAACCAAGCCTAAAATTCTCACTCTCATAAAATCACTCCTCCGTACATCCAAATTAAAAGATCCACAGATCTTATCAAATTGGAACAGCGAATAGCGCGATCGCAATTCACTACACAACTTTTTACAGGGATCGGAGGTTGCACGCCGGGTCCCCGGAAACCAAACCTTCAATACATGCACAACCAGTAATTGACGAAGTTCAACATCCTTACCCAGAGTGGGATGTTGGCGTTGAGCCAGGCAAACCAGGCAGCGTCCAACGTGGTCCAGCTGCTCCGGTAGGAGCCTGTGGAGGCTCCCCCATGGCCGCCACAGACTTCACACTCATCGTCAGACCCACCTCAACTCTCCGTAGACACTAGATAGTTTGACAATGTATTGTTAATACATCGACCGGCCTCACGTCTAACTTAAAGCGGAGAACAGCATGAATCGAAGCCCGGAATCACTTCTGCCTCTGACACCCCTTTATTTCCAGATTCTGCTGGCACTCAGCGACAGTCAACGACACGGCTACGGCATGTTGAAAGAGATCGAAAGCCAGACCGGCGGGAGCATGAAACCGGCGACGGGCACGCTGTATCTCGCGCTGGGGCGCATGGAAGAGCAACGCATGATCGCCAATGCCTGGAAGCAGAGACCGGCGGGAGAAGACAGCCGAAGACGTTATTACAAGATAACGCCGTTCGGCCGGCAGGTCGCCGTGGCGGAAACAAACCGGTTGTTGTCGATGGTTGACGCGGCCCTGAGAAAACAGCTCATCGGTATGTCATCGATCGCCGGGCTGGGAAACGAAACGCCATGAGTGACGAACCGATTCGATATCCATGGTCTCGGCGGCTGTTCCGGATCTTGCTGATGGCCTATCCATCGGGAGTTCGCCAGCAATGCGGAGTGGAGATGTGGATGACGTTCAGAGACCGGATTTCCGCCGCTCGACACGGCAGGCGGACCGGATTCCTTCGACTCTGGCTGATGGAAATCGGTGCAGGACTCTGGAACGGATGCCGGGAGCGGTGGCAGGCCAGGGGAATGCCAGGAAAGTTACTTCTGAAGTGCGAAAAGGAGACAGCGGGATGCAGGCTTTGATGGAAGACATTCGTTATGGATTTTGAACGCTGATAAAAAGCCGCGGCTTTACGACCGTCGCCGTGTTGACCTTAGCACTGGGAATCGGCGCCAACACGTCGATTTTTTCCCTGGTCAGCGGCATCCTGTTTTTTCCGTTCGGTTTTGACGAGCCCGACCGTGTAGTCCAGATCCGAACCCTGAACCAGACAATCGCCGTCCCGAATTTTGTAGCGACCTCCCTGCCTGAATTCATCGATTGGAAGGAACAGAGCAAATCCTTCGAATTCATATCCGCTAACAGAGGAGCGAGCTTCAACCTTACCGGCGGCGAAGAGCCCGTGCGCGCATCCGGGGTTCGGGTCACTTCCGAATATTTTTCGGTGTTCGCCGTGGATCCGGTCCTGGGAAGAGCGTTTCTACCGGGCGAAGACCTGCCAGGAGCCGATCCCGTGGTGATAGTCACCGAGGGTTTGTGGGAACGCGAACTCGCATCGGATCCCGAAATCCTTGGCAAAACTCTGACCCTGGACGGGGTTTCCCACACGGTCATCGGAGTCCTCCCCAGTGATTTCGCCCTTTCCCTGGGGACGGATGTATACGTCCCGCTCACACTGGACCCGAACGAGTCCGATCGTGGGAATCGAAACCTTGTCGCCAACGCACGCCTCGCCGACGGCGTTCTACCCGACCAGGCGCGCGCCGAATTTCAGACGATCGCCACGCGGCTGGCGGAGGAGTACCCGGAAACGAACGAGGGATGGGCGATCGAAATCCAGACCTGGCCGGAACTCCTCCTTAACGGCAACACGGCCATCATCATGGCCATGTTACAAGGCGCGGTGCTGTTTGTTCTCCTGATCGGCTGCGTCAACGTATCGAACTTGATGCTGGCGCGGATGTCGTCCAGAAACTCCGAGGTATCGATCCGCGTTGCCATGGGCGCCGGTCGACTGCGCCTGGTTCGACAATTCCTGACCGAAGGGATCCTCCTGTCGCTGGCGGGCGCGATCGGAGGCCTCGTACTGTCGGTCTGGGGAATAAGCTTTCTGCGCGGATCGTTTGCGGCAGCTCCCGGCACCCAACTGATGGGTCGTGCCATGCAGATCGACTGGAAGGTGCTCCTCTTCACCCTGAGCCTGTCGGTTGTCAGCACGCTCTTCTTCGCACTGGTTCCGGCATGGCGGGGATCCAGGGCGGATCTCCATGGAACGCTCAAGGAAATCGGGCATCGATCCGGTGGGTCGAGCCACGGACGCCTGAGAACCGCACTCGTGTTTTCGGAGGTCGCCATGGCCGGTGTCCTTCTGATTACGGAGGGAGTGATGATCAACTCGGTGATCAAGGTGCGGACCGCCGATCCGGGCTTCAATATGGACAGCGTTCTGACGATGCGGACTTCTCTATCCGAAAATGAATATCCGGACGATCCCCAGGTACGGAATTTTTATCGGGAAGCGATCGAGGAAATCTCTGCCATTGCGGGCATCGAACTGGCCGGAGCGACCAATCTGCTGCCCGTCAACGTCATCGGTGGATTGAATGAAAGCCCCGTCACGATTGAAGGCCGGCCCAACCCGACGGCCAGTGAACAACCGACAGCAGTGGATCTCACGGTCACCGCGGACTACCTTCGCCTGATGGACATCGCGCTTCTCGAAGGAAGACACCTCTCCCCGGGCGACTCCCCGGAGACAACTCGGGTTGCATTGATTACCCAGGCCATGGCTGAGCGATATTGGGGGGATGCCGACGCGATCGGCAAGCGAGTCCGGATGGGCCGAGCAGAGTTTGCGGGCGAGTGGGTCACGGTTGTCGGAATCGTGAAGGACGTTCGAAACGACGACATCGACCAGCCGCCTCTTTCAAAGGTTTACCGGCCGCATGCGCAGAACCCCGTCCGAGCGATGTCGCTGGCGGCCCGAGCCGAAGGGGATCCGCTTGCACTCACTCGAAACCTGCGGAACCGGCTCAGCCAGTTGGATCCCAACCTGCCGGTCTTCAATGTGCAAACAGTGCGGCAGGTTGTCGATGCCGAAGCTGCGGCGGACTTTGTCCTGCTGAAATTGTTGGGGACGTTAGCGAGCTTCGCCCTAGTACTCTCAGCAGTGGGCGTCTACAGTGTCGTCAGCTACTCAGTGAGCGAGCAAACGCACGAAATCGGCGTCCGGATGGCGCTGGGCGCAAAGCCCAACAACATATACAAACGGGTTATCCACCAGGGAATGACCGTAACGCTGGCCGGGTTGGCGGTGGGTCTCTTTGGCGGCTATTGGGTCGGCCGTGGGTTGTCGGCGGCAATATCCCCGCTGATCGATCCGACCGATCCCATGGCGTTCGTCCCAATAACGACAACTCTGATCGGGGTCGCACTCCTGGCGTGCTATTTGCCGGCACGGCGAGCCGCGCGTGTGGATCCAACCGTTGCGTTGAGATACGAATAAGAACAAGAGGGTGGGACTTCACCGCGAAGCCACGCAAAGGAACCGGATTTCTTGAGTGGGCCCTTAATTGAATAGGGCTCGGTCTTCGCCGACCTCTGCGATGCGAGCGGCGGCCTTTTCGAGTATCAAGTCACGGCGCACCAGAACCGCTCGAATCTGATGGATCGACAGGTAATCTCCCAACCTCTCTTTCATATTGTCTTCCGTGAGCTGTTCGATACCCTCCAGTACGGATTCAGAGAACCTCAACATCGAAGTCGCCTGCCACAGATCATTCGAGAGTCGGAAACTCCGGGAGTGGTCGATCAGGCAGACATCCCAGTCCTCTGTGATCAGCATGTTGCCTGCGTTACGGTCGACGTTATAGATCAGGTTATCAAACAATCTCATCGTGTACATCTGGTTGCTCCAGGCAGCAACATCCGGAGGCGGCATATTCCGTTCGAGCCGATCGGATTCCGACATCGAATTGTCGATCCACCACTGCATGGATCCCCGGTCGCGACGATGCCGGCGCTCCACTGTCGCAGGGACCATTCCAAGGCCAATCATCTTGTCGAGTTCGTAGGCCGCGACCTCCGTCCTCCAACTGTCCTGAAAATCGACTTCGAAGGCGCCGCTCGCTAGTTTTGTCAGCCCCCTCTTGAACACGTCGATCGTCTTAAAAATGGCGAAGTGCCTCATCGAATCCCGTTCGAGCGTGGCTTTTTGGGGCAACGTGATGCCGCGCTCTGTCCTTTCCATGTCCACGATCTCGGCGTTCACCAGAAAGTCTTCGACTTCTTCGCCTTGAAATTTCGGATCGAGGACCTGTGAGCTGAAAAGCAAGGCCGCGGTAAAGACAGTGACGCCTGCAACACGAGCAAGCAGCGAGGTCATTCTTTGAATCCTCCACCCAGGTACCGCGTCGCAAACCGCGGAACGTCGGAGGTCGGCGAAGCAATTGGAAATTTATGGGCAACCATCGAAACGTTAGTCGAAGGAAATATTCTAGCTTCGGGCGGCACGTCACGCAACGAGCGAAAGAATTCGCCAGCCATTTCGGAAGTCAGGGAGGACGGAGTGTCTGGAAGGGGCTCTGGAAGGGAAAAGGTCGAGGAGGGAGAGGAATTTGAAGTGAGGGGTATTTTCGAGAGACAGGTATCCGTAGCGGGTCCAGCCCGGTGATTGGGGTCAGGCAGGCGCGTGGAGACCAGGGAAACGAGTCAGTTCAGCTGGAGTCGGCTGGGGTTGGGGCAGACAGAGCGAGGCGAAGCAAACGAAGAAGCTCGATGGAGGTATGCGGGCGATGGCGCCCGCGATGCAAATGACGCAATCGATACAGACGTTCGATCGTGAGAGCCAGGCTTATGAGGAGCCAGTGGAGAAGCAAGCTGTTGGCGTGGTGATGGGGGATATGGGCCATCCCATAACGGTTCTTGGCATCGTTGAAACCTTGGTTTTCGACTTCCCAACGACTCTTGGCCATGCGAAATAAAGTGGGCGCTCCCACTTGGTTCATCGAGAAATTGGTCAGCCAGTAGGCTTCGACCACCGATCCATCGGGTTTCTCTTGCCGGTAGCGGATCACGCGCACGGTCGGCCAGTTCAATCGGCCCCAGGGATCGAAGTCGTCTGCATCCCAGATTTCCACCCGATCGGCTCCATCCTTGAAAACCCGGGACGGCGGCTGACAAGCAAACCGGCTTTTGGCGGCGTTGAACAAGCTCGGAAGATTGGCTTTGAGACGGACGATGGTCTTCAATCCCAACTCGTCGGCCAAGTGCAGGAACGGAGCCGACGCATAGCCCCCATCGACAACAACATAATCGGCAAAACGCGGCCCCAACTGCCCCACCACCCGACGAAGCAGTCGTTGCCCCCCCGACCATTCGCTATCCCCACTACCGTAGGGTTCCACATCGACCGGTAAAGTGAACCCGGTGCCCACGATGGTGGCCATCACGACGTGGTGTAAGTAGGTGGTCACCTCCCCCTCGGCGTTGCGATGGGGTCGACACCACTGACACCCGGCCTCACCGACACGCCCCACGGTTGTCCCGTCCAGCGCCAGGCCGATGAATCGGCAATCGTCGAACGCTTTATTGCGCTTGGCCTGCTTGATGGCTGTGGTCAACGCGCCGCGCGTGAATTCCGGATTCAGCTTCTCGGTAAAATAGCCCAGCGTGTCGTCGCTAAAGCGGCGTCCGATTCCCAAGGCCCGACACGCCGAGGATCGTGCGAGCGACTCGATGGCCAGGAAGCTCGATTCCCGCAGCAGATACCCGATCACCAGAGACCAGATCAGATGCCCACTTCCGATCTGCGGTCGCACCCGCCCATCTCCGGGGTGATTCAAATACCCCTTCAGCCGCAAACACTTTCGCGCGTACCGTCGTATCCCTCGTGCCGACGGACCTTTCACCGGCGCTTCCGCTTCTCACGTTGTTGCTGGCGCTCCAGCACCAACAACTTCGCGTTCGCTGTCAGCACCTCCCGGATCGCATCCTGAAACTCCCGTCCCGCTCCGACACGCTTTTGAATCTCCTCAACCATGGCAGCTGGAACGTGTTCGACATGCTTCTTCCCGTCCATCATGAATGTCCAGGACCAGGATGGGTGCCCTTCACCCGACACACACCGGCACGTCGGCTTACCGCACCGGGTGTAACTAATCGACACCGAGCCAGGCAGCAAACCGTCGGGTATCTCATGGCGCTCGATCAGGCTGTACTTCCGCCGTCGCAGTCGCGACGCAACCGCTCCCTTTACCTGATTCAACTCAAGCCATATCTTTTTCTTCTTCATCTGACGGTATATATACCACAAGATACCGCCGACACCATATCGATTTCAACAATGCGAAAATAGAACTTCCTTAACAATGGGTTTGAATTCGACTCAAATGCCCGCTGGCCGGGCCTCATTCAACTTCGACCGAGCTGCTCTTCCGAAATGGCTGAGAATTCGCCACTCTCGGTATCCGGGCTGATCTGTTCAAACCTGATGCTGGAATTCGATGTCGCCCGTGGAGTGAATGAACCGGTGAACCGGTCGCTCCTACGCCCCAACACCCGGGTCCGAGGAACCTTTTCCACAAAAACAGTGTCCAATAACTAAGAAACTCTCCACCGGATCGTAGTCATGGGTGAAAGGGGGATGGACATCGCGTGTTGACTGACAATGTTTCGAGATCTGATCTGTTGACCCTGGCCCTGGAACGCTACGAATCACCGCTGATTCGATACGCCACCCGGATTCTCGGGGATGTTGAGCGTGCCAGAGAGGTGGTCCAGGATACGTTTCTGAAACTCTGCCGGGAACGGGCCGACAAGGTCCGGGATCACCTGGCGCAGCGGCTCTTCACCGTGTGCCGCAACCGGGCGTTCGACGTTCGGAAGAAAGACAGCCCGATGACTCCGTCGACCGAGGTCGATTTGAGCACCCGCGCCAGCCTTGGACCGCGGCCACTCGAGCAACTGGAACAGGAAGAGACGCTCAGCCAGGTCTTCGATGTGGTCGAGACACTTCCGGATAACCAGCGGGAGGTCCTCTATCTGAAGTTCCAGTGCGACCTCAGTTACAAGGAAATCTCAGCCATCACGCACCTGTCGGTCACCAACGTCGGATTCCTCATTCACACGGGCGTAAAGAACGTCCGCGAACGGATGAAGAAGGAAACTTCCCCGATACCGTCCCTGGTAAGGAGAGTGACATGACTATCGATCGCAACGATCCCAGGTGGACCGCTTATGTTCTTGACGAAATGGATGCCGCCGAACGCACTCGGTTCGAGGCGGAGTTCCGAACGACGCCGGAGGCAGAGGAGATTCTCAGCGAGATCCGCGAAACAGTCGGTCTGGTTGCGCGGAGCCTGTCTGCGGGCGAACCGGCGCACCTGTCCGACGATCAGCGGCAGAAGATCGAATTCCACGTGAAGCCCACGGTCGGTGCAGGCCGAAGCAAGCTGGCATGGGCGGGCGGGCTGGCGGCGGCAGCCGTCGTTCTGATGGGCGTCGTGTCGTTCGTCACGCCGAACCTGATGCGTTCGCGATCGGCGAGCGTGGTGGTGGCTCCGGTCACTTCGATCGCGGACAACGTCTCGCAACAGGGGATCACTTCACCGGTCGAGGCTCCGATCGCACTTCCCGTCTATACCGCCAACGAACCGGCCGGCTCGCCGAATGACGGGCAAACTGTCACGACCGCAAGTAGAGAGGTTGCCGAAGTCGATCCGGCGGCAACACTGGGCGAAGTACTGAGATTCGCCGAAATAAAGAAGTCCGAGGTTGATCTTGTTGCCGAAGCTCCGGTTGGATCGGATGCTCCGGCCGAACTGAGGGCCGCGAGCGCTGATGAGTCCATTCGGCGAAGACTCGCCAAGATAGCACCGTCGGGTGTTGTCGGTGGGTTGGCGGTCGCCAATTCCTTCGTCTCGGCCAACGCGGCCCCCCCACCGCCACCGGCACCCTCGAGGGTCGGCTTCGACCGGCGCCCGGGCGGAGGGTTCAACACCGAAGAGTACAACCGCATCGTCGACAACTCGTTCATCGCCGTCAGTCAGGATCCGCTGGCAACACTTTCGATCGACGTGGATACGGCATCCTACGCGAACGTTCGCCGCTTTCTGAACCAGAAGACCCTGCCACCACCCGACGCCGTGCGGATCGAAGAGATGATCAACTACTTTACCTACAACTATGCCGCACCGGAAGACGGACGGCCGGTAAGCGTCAACGCCGACGTATCGGCAGCCCCATGGAACCCGCAACACCGGCTCGTCCGTCTCGAAATCAAGGGGATAGAAATCCCCGTCGACGAGCGGGCGCCCAGCAACCTGGTTTTTCTGGTCGATGTCTCCGGTTCGATGCGTGATCAGAACAAGTTGCCCCTGCTCAAGAGCGGGATGAAACTACTGGTCGAACAACTGGGAGAAAACGACCGCGTCGCGATCGTCGTCTATGCGGGCGCGTCGGGCATGGTACTGCCTTCAACCGGAGGAGATAAGAACGGTCGGATTCTGGCCGCGCTGGAACGACTGTCCGCCGGGGGCTCCACAAACGGGGGAGCGGGTATCGAACTCGCCTATGACACGGCGGTTGCCAATTTCATCGAAGGCGGAATCAATCGCGTGATACTTGCGACCGACGGGGATTTTAACGTCGGTGTGACCCACAACGGTGCACTGACCCGGTTGATCGAAGAGAAGGCGCGGACCGGCGTCTTCCTGAGCGTTCTGGGTTTCGGAATGGGCAATTACAACGATGCGGGCCTGGAAGCCCTTGCCGATAAGGGAAACGGCAACTACGCCTACATCGATACGATAAAGGAAGCCCGCAAGGTTCTCGTGCACGAAATGGGCAGCACGCTGGTGACGATAGCCAAGGACGTCAAGATTCAGGTGGAGTTCAATCCCGCCGAGGTGAACGCGTACCGGCTGATCGGATACGAGAACCGGGTGCTCGAACATCAGGACTTCAACGACGACACTAAGGACGCGGGCGAGATCGGTTCGGGACATACCGTCACGGCGTTGTTTGAAGTTGTTCCGACCGGAGTTGACATGCCCCTGCCGGGAATCGACCCGCTCAAGTATCAAACACCGGTGGAACGCAGTACTCGGACCGAAAGTGGCGAGTTGCTGACAATGAAGGTACGATACAAGGAACCAGACGGGGATGAAAGCAAGCTGATAGAAGTCCCGGTGGTGGACCGTCAAAACCGGTTGGCCGACGCCGGCACCGACTACCGCTTTGCCGCCTCCGTCGCCGGCTTCGGAATGCTGTTGAGAGATTCACCCCACAAGGGCAACGCCACCTACGATTCGATCCTCGAACTGGCCGAGTCCAGCATCGGACCCGACAAGGAAGGCTACCGGGCCGAGTTCATCGAACTCATACGGCGGGCACGGGCGATTGCCGACTTGAACCGGAACGAGTAGCAATCCCGAAACAGATTTTTGACGCAGAGGCGCAGAGGCGCAGAGAGGAAATGTCAGGACCGGAAATCCAAATCCCTCTCCTGACATGTCTTTCTGCGTCTTTGCGTCTCTGCGTCTAAGGCCCTTGCCCTTGCCCGCTGCAACTAAGGTTCAAGGCATGGTCAGCAAGGCGGCGTAGAGGTCGATGGCGTACCAGAGGTTTGCGATTCTCAGGTTCTCGTCGGGGGCGTGCTGGTTGTTGTCGTGGTTGGCTACAGGAACGATGACCGCCGGTTGGTTCATGTAGGCGGGGTCGGAAAACAGGTACAGGGGTAACGATCCGCCGAGGGCTGGCACCTGGAGGGCGGCGTTGCCGGCGGCGCGCCCGACGGCTTCGAACAACTGCCTGGAGATAGGCAGGTCCATGGGAGTTCGGGCCGCCGGGTAGCCACCTCCCCGGGTGATCTTCGCGATCCGGGGATATTCCAGACGCGTGGCGGCGTCGGGATCTTCCCTTACGACGTGGTAGCCCTGGGCGCGAATGTGGTTTTCCACCAGGTCCTTCATTCTCTCCGGATCGTTCCCTTTCACCAGACGAATTCCCAGGCTGGCCGTTGCGGTCGACGGGATGATGTTGCGGGCCAATCGGCCGACGTTGCCACTCGACAGGCCCCGGACCGTGAGGGCGGGCAGGAGCAGTCGCTCGGCGATGGACGTGTTGTCGGCTTCGGTTCGGGCCAGTCCGAACGAGGCGCGAAGCTCGCGGTCGATGTCGGGCAGGTTTCGGATCGCGTCGCGTTCCTCTTCACCCACCGGTTCGACGCTGTCATAGAAGCCTTCGACCAGGACTCTGCCGGTGCCGTCCTTCATACTAGCCAGCAAAAGTGCCAGCATGGTGCCCGGAACCGGTGCCCAGTTGCCGTAGTGGCCGCTGTGGAGGGGCCGGTTGGCGCCGTAAATCGTGACCTCCATTCCGGTCACTCCGCGGGCACCGAACACCAGTTGCGGTGATCGACTCTGGTGTACGGGGCCATCGCAGAACAGCCAGACGTCGATATCGCCCAGCCGGTCGCGATAGGTCTCCAGGTACTCGGGCAGACGGGCCGAACCGGCCTCCTCCTCGCCTTCGAAGAAAAACTTGATGTTGGAAGTGATCGCGATGTCACTCTCTCGGAAAGCATCCAGGACGGCCAGCAACGCCGCGATCGGAGCCTTGTCGTCCCCGGCGGACCGCGCGTAGAGGCGCCATTCCGGATCGATTTCCTCTCCCGGGTTCGGAAAGGGCCGCGGTTCCCCACCCTCTTCCATCGCGGCCGTGTAGAGGGTCGCTTCCCACGGATCGTGCGTCCACTGAGTCGGGTCGGCTGGCTGGCCGTCGTAATGCACGTAGATGGCGAGCGTCCGGGTCGCGTTTGGACGCGTGATCTCCCCGAAGATGATGGGCGGCACATCAGGCAGCGTCAGCAGTTCCATCTCGATACCACGCTCGCGAAACTGATCCCGGATGTAGACTGCGTTTCTTCCAATGCCTTCAGTATCACTGGCAACATTGGGTATCGACAGCAATTCGGCAAAGTCGGCCAGTATCGCCGAACCGTTCTCGCTTCGGTAGTCCCGGACGACTTCGACAGCGGGGTCCTGGGCCGGCAGGAGTTTCGGCGCGAGGACCAGCAGAGCAAGAAGTAGGTGTCTCATAGACCGTAGATTTAATCACACAGGTGCAGATGAACGGTAGTTCGTCAGCCTCACAGATGATGATTAGTTCTGTAACAGTAATATCCGTTGCAGAAATATTGTAACGGAAGTATTGTTCTCTAGTCTTCATTTGGGAGAGGAACAATCAATGACTGGGAAATCAGATACAAAGACGCCACTGACGGCCGCCGTGTTTCACATCCTGCTGGCATTAGCCGACGGAGCACGGCACGGCTACGCGATCATGCAAGCCGTGGAAAAAAGCTCCGGGCCAAAGGCTCTGCGAATGGGGCCGGGCACGATCTACGGATCCATTCAGCGGATGGAGGAAGCCGGTCTGGTCGAGGAGGTGGAGTCGGTACGGGGCGGTCGGGGCCGGCCTCGCCGGACTTTCGCGATCACGTCAATGGGCCGGCATGCACTCGAAAACGAATCGGCCCGCCTGACGCGACTGGCCGATATCGTGCGCTCCCGGAACCTGTTCCCGAAGGAGGCGTCATCAAAATGAACACGCCCGCGGAGAAAACCAACTATGGATTGTCGGGCGGGATCTATCGATTCCTGCTGAGCGGACTGCCCGCGGAATTCCGGGCTCGTTTCGGGGCCGACATGGTGGCGGACTTCCACCAACTCTCGATCGAGAGGGGATGGATCAAAGCTTGGTACCTGGTGCTGTCCGACCTTCCCGCCTCCATCTTCAGGGAACACCTCGGCACATCGCCGACGCGACCGAATCACCAGAAAGGGAGCACACTGGAAATGACGTTTCAGGACATTCGATACGCTTTTCGCGGACTGATCAAGACCCCCGCTTTTACCGCAACGGCGCTTTTGACTCTCGCCCTGGGTATTGGAGCGAACACCGCGATATTCAGCGTCGTCGACCTTGTTCTGCTCGATCCACTGCCCTACGAGAATCCGGAGCAACTCGTCCGTCTCTATCATCGGTACCCGTCACTGGACCTGACCGCTGCGGTCTCGGTTCCGGGGTTCCTCGACTACCGGGACCACGCGGAGGTTTTCGACAGCCTGTCCGTATACAGTGGATGGAGTGCCAACCTGACCGGGGTCGATCAACCGGAACGTCTCCCGGGGCAGCTGGTATCGTGGTCTTTCTTCAGAACTCTCGGGATCGAGCCTGTGCTGGGACGCGATTTCATGGAAGAAGAGGACGAACCAGGGAATGACAAGGTGCTGCTTCTGGGGAACGGTTTCTGGAAACGCCGCTTCGGAGCCGATCCCGAAGTCGTCGGGAGCAACCTGACAATCAACGGCAACAGCTATGTCGTCGTCGGCGTTCTTCCGGAAGATCTCTGGCTGCCGGCGGGTGTCCCCGATGTGGTCTCTCCGATCGCTTTCTCCCAAGCAGCGAGAGACCCTTCCCGGCGTGGGTCGGAATATCTGGCAGTCATCGGGCGCATCAAGTCCAGCACGACGGTCTCCCAGGCGCAGTCTGCAATGGACACGCTTTCGGCCCGGTTGCGTGAGCGCTATTACAGCGACATCGGATTCGGAGAGTGGCACGTCCGACTGGTCCCACTGCAGGAACAGGTCGTCGGTGACGTGCGCCCGGCCCTATTGATGCTGCTCGGCACGGTGGGATTCGTCCTCCTGATCGCGTGCGCGAACGTTGCGAACCTCTTGTTGGTTCGATCCGCAACCCGGCGACGCGAAATAGCAGTGCGGACTGCAATTGGGGCCGGACGGTCTCGACTGATACGCCTGTTTCTAAGCGAAACCCTGATCCTGAGCCTGGCCGGGGGGCTGATCGGTTTCTGGCTGGCCCGGGTCGGCATCGGCTTGCTGCCGGACTTTGCCGTTCAGAACATCCCACGGCTCCAAACCTTGACTCTGGACACCCGGATACTGACGCTGACGCTGGGCCTCTCGGTAATCACAGGTATTGTCTTCGGTCTGGCCCCGATCTTTCAGTCTTCCGGAATTGGTCTCGTGGAAGGTCTGAAGGACAACTCCAAGAGTGCCGGCAGCGGACGGAAGCTGACGCGGCTGCGCGGCGTGTTGGTCATATCGGAGGTCGCCCTCGCTCTGGTGCTGCTGGTCGGGTCCGCTCTCATGATCAAAAGCTTCGTCCGGCTTCAAGGGGTGGACGCCGGGTTCCGGCCGGCCGGATTGTTGAAGATGAACGTATCGCTGCCGCCTGGAAGATACGACACCGAAGAACCGATCATGGCCTTCTACGATGGTCTGCGCGAGCGCATCGCGGCTATACCGGGCGTCGAGAGCGTGGCGGGAACGAACATGATTCCCCTTGCCGGTGGAAGGTCTCAGGCATCATTCCGCATCAACGACGGTTCGACCGAAATCGATGTTTCCGAACTGCACGGCGACCGACGGGTCATCACCCCGGACTATTTCAGAACCATGGGAATCGCCATGCTTCGCGGACGGGGGTTCTCCGCCAGGGATGGAGCAGATCAAACGTTGGTGACCGTCGTCAACGAACACCTCGCCGAGACGCTGTTCCCCGGGGAAAACCCGATCGGGCAACGCCTGTCCTACTACGAAACGGACGAACCGATCTGGAGGGAGATCGTTGGGGTCGTCACAAACGTCCGACATGGCGGGCTTGACGATGAAAACAAGTTCCAGATATACCTGCCACACGCCCAACGGGTCGGTCGAGGCATGAGCCTGGCGATCCGAAGCAGTCTCCCGCCGGCCAGCCTGGTCCCGTCCCTGCGCGCCGCGGTGGCCGAACTGGATCCGGATCAGCCGATCTGGGGCGTCCAGCCGATGGAAGAGCTTGTCGCCGTATCCATGGCGGATCGGCGTTTCTCCATGGCCATGCTCGTCATATTCGCAGGCCTGGCGCTCGTCCTGGCCATGATTGGTGTTTACGGTGTGATCTCGTACTCGGTCGCCGAGCGGACCCACGAAATCGGGGTTCGCGTGGCACTCGGCGCCGGACGAAAGAGCGTCTTCCGACTCATCATCGGTCAGGGCATGCTGCTCGCCGGCCTGGGAACCATCGTCGGGATCGCGGGCGCCCTGGCCTTGACTCGACTGATGGACCAGATGCTCTTCGAGGTCAGCCCGACCGATACGTGGAGCTTCGTCTCAATCGCCGCACTCCTCACGGCCGTTTCATTCCTGGCCAGCTACATCCCGGCCCGACGGGCCATAGGCGTCGACCCCCTGGACGCCTTGCGCCACGAGTAGCACAGCCGTGCTCAGCGTCGAGAAGATCTATTCCACCGCAGAGGCGCAGGGGGGAAATCTTTTTCAGGAGAGGTGGGCAAGCGTGAATCCTGTTCTTTTCCACTCCGTCATTCGAGATCGTCTTTGTGCCAGTTGCTTTCGTTCCTACCCCTCTGCGCCTCTGCGTCTCTGCGGTGAAAAATCCTCTCCCTCCCGAGTCCAATAGATTTGATTCACTTGACCGTCCGAAATTAGAATAAACTCGATTTCATTCCCGCATAAGGATCCCTCGGGAGGAGTATCGATGAATATGCAACAAATGGCTGGGGCGGGCCTGGCGCAGAGCGGATGGACGGACGATCTGCAACCGATCGGGCCGGCGGATTGGAACTATGACCGGGCGGCTCACCTGCTCGAACGGGCCGGGTTTGGTGGAACACCGGAAGAGATCGAAAAGCTGGCGGCGATGACGCCGGTCGAAGCGGTCCGTTATCTCGTCAACTTTGAGGACGTCGACAACTCCCACCTCGAACCGTTCGACCATTCCGGGGTGCACGATTCGGGTCTCGAACCATTTCCACCCAGCCGGCCTGCCGTCACCGACCTGGCGAAGGAAACCGGCGAGGCCCTGGGCATCCGGGTCAAGCCCGCCGGCAATAGACGCCTGCAGCCTGTCGTCAACAAGTTCTTCTACTGGCTTCGCGCAAGCGTCCTCGAAACCAACCGCGTCTCCTACTGGTGGGCAAACCGGATGGTTCGGACGAATCGTCCGCTCGAAGAAAAGATGGCGCTGTTCTGGCATGGCCACTTCGCCGTCACCGAGAGCAAGATCCGGGACTATCGGAAAGGACTCGGACTGCTCGAATTGTTCTATCGGCACGGGACGGACAATTTCAAGACTTTGATGCTGGCAGTGGCGAAGGATCCGGCAATGCTGTCGTTCCTCGACGCCGGTGTCAACGTCAAGGGAGCCCCGAATGAAAACTTCGCCCGGGAAATCATGGAACTGTTCACGATGGGCGTGGGCAACTACACCGAGACGGATATCCGTGAGGCCGCACGTGCGTTTACCGGGTGGAACTACGAGGACCTCGACTTCGTCGTAAACCAAGAACAGCACGATGATGCAGAAAAGACGCTCCTCGGCCAGACCGGGGCGTTTGACGGCGAAGGGGCCATCGACATCATCCTCGATCAGCCGGTCACATCGGAATACATTGCGGGCAAGATTTACCGTTACTTCGTTCGCGAGCAACTCTCTGCTGACACGAGATCGAACCTCGGCAAGGTCCTCGGCGAAAACAACTATCAGATCCGGCCGCTGCTCGAGACCATCTTTCTGTCCCGGGACTTCTACAGCGATCGATCGGCGGGCACTCACATCAAGAGCCCCATACAGTTGGCGATCTCGACCTTCCGGAAGCTTGGGCTGGATGAAGTGCCCGGCGTTCCCGACTTCAATCGGGCGACATCGGCGCTCGGACAGTTGCTGTTCCGCCCGCCAACGGTTGCCGGTTGGGCCCAGGGCCGAAGCTGGATCACGCCCGGGCTCCTTCTCGAACGGGGCAACTTCGCGCGCGACATCCTGTTCCCCGACATCAATTTCATTCCGCCGGACCGTTACAACGGAAGCGGAACGATTCGAACTGTTGCGGCCAAAATCGCCCAGGGTATGGACATCACAACCTCGACCATGCCGGAAACCGGAGGGAACGGTGAGATGGCGGAATCCAACATGCTGGCCGACCGCGATGAAGATTTCAACACACGGTATGGAAGCTTCCGCGGATGGCAGATGGCCATTCAACGGGTCAAACCGATCCCCCGCCACGCGGCACAAATAGACCTGACCGGAATGGTCCTCGACAAGGGTTTCGACGACACGGCTCAGGTGGTCGATTATTTCATTTATCGATTCATGCGGGTCGCTCCAGCGGAAACCGAGCGGCTCATGCTCGTTGATTTCCTGACCGGCGAACTCGGCACCAGCGATATCCGTCGGGCAGAAACCTACCTCGAAGATCCACTGCGCCTGTTGTTACACCTGATCATGAGCCAGCCCGAGTATCAGCTTGGATAGGAGTACCTATGAGTAAGCCAGATCTTTCTCGTATGACGCGCCGCGATTTGATGCGCGCCGGACTTCTAGGAATTGGAGCAGGCGCGGCGGGCACTCTCCGCGCTCCAACATTGTTTGCGCGCGCGGCCGAAGCGGTTGCCGCACAGACCACCAACGAAGGCCGGATCCTCGTCGTCTATGAGCTGTCAGGTGGCAACGACGGCCTGAATACACTCGTACCGTACGGCGACGACGCCTACTACAACCATCGGCCTCACATCGGTCTTGCCGCCGACGGCCTTCGCAAAATCGACGACCATTTTGGGTTCAATCCGGGAATGCCCGGGTTCGAACGCCTGTACAAAGACGGCAAGATGGCCGTCGTCCACGGCTGCGGGTATGAAGACCCTTCTTTCTCCCATTTCAGTTCGATGGCCTACTGGCACACTGCCGCTCCAAACAGCGGGGAGGCATACGGATGGATCGGAAGGCTGGCGGACGAACTGGTCCCCGGCGGCACTCCGAATTTCGTGGTCAACATCGACTCCAGGCAGTCTCTTGCCGTACGCAGTCGCGAGCATGTCCCGGTGGTCTTTAACGACCCGAACAAGTTTGCCCGTGAAAGTTTCTACCAGGAACGCGAAGCGCTCGGGCGTGTCGCCGATGACGTGGGCGGGGGAAATGCCTCACGAAGCTTTCTGCTGGACATAGCGAGAAGCGCAAACAGCGCTTCGGCACTGGTGCGGGAGGCATGGGCCAACTATCGATCGCCGGTCGACTACGGGATCGTCGGGTCGGACCTCCCGAAGATTGCGGCGCTGATCGAAGCGGACATGCCCACGCGTCTCTACTACACCGCATACCGCAACAACGCGTTCGACACGCACGTATTCCAGAACGATCTGCACCGACGTCTGCTGACCTACGCGTCGGATGCGCTGTCGGGTTTCATGCAGGACATGGAACGGATCGGCCGCGCCGACGACGTCGTCGTCATGGTTTTTTCCGAGTTCGGGCGCCGTGTTCCCGAAAATGTCAGCCTGGGCACCGACCACGGAGCCGCCAACCTGATGTTTGTGGTCGGCAACCCGGTCCAGGGTGGCCACTACGGCGACGTGCCCAGCCTGACCGAACTGGACGAAGGCGACAACCTGGTCTACACGACAGACTTCCGCCGCGTCTACGCCACCGTGATCGAAGGCTGGCTGGGTCACGGCAATACCCGGGAAATCCTCAACGGCGAGTTCGAATCCTTCGACATGTTCGGGTAGGCGCCCACACGCGGTGAGCCGTCAATCTTCCTTCAGCTCAAAAGCGCAAAAACGCTAAGTATATTAATTTCTTGGCGATCATTGCGCCTTTGCGTTTTTGCGTTGAGGACTTTTCAGGCCTTTGTCGCGTCGACGCTGACGACGGGTTCGTCGCCGAGGACTTCGGCACTGTGGACCGTGCTGCGGGGGACTTCCAGACAGTCGCCGGCTTCGAGGACGGCGGTCTCGCCCAGAACAGTCATTCGGAAGCGGCCGGACAGGACACCGTCGATCTTATCGACATCATGCGTGTGATCCGGGAAATATGTTCCGGGTGGGTAGGTGTAACACGAGACGTCGTAGCCCCGAGTCTCGAACTTCTCTCGCATCGCTTGTTCCGACATGGGGCCATCCCGATCAGTGTTCCACTTGTTGATTCGAAGCATACCGAAGATTCTACGCTACAGAGAAAAGATAGGCCGGCTATCGGAACCGATATTCAAGACACTCGACATCTGGAAGCCTCGACCCCGGGCCCTTCACGCCCACTCAAATACAAGTCACGCCACATCAATCAGATACGGCAGCAACAACGGAAGATTCGACTATTGTTCCAACCTGGCTTCTCGATTGCCTGTTCTTCCATTACAAAGGACTGTATCGCCGAGGAGCGGCGAAGCAGCCAGGATGGCGCAGGGGGACCACTAACATGAACCACTCAACAGTCTTGTGGCGGCCGCCGGATCATTTTCGAATTGAGCCTCTGAATCCAACACTCCAAGCTCGGGTTTCGGAGCTGAGAGCAGCACTTGACAACAAACTTCAGATCGTACCGGACACCAAACGAGAGGATTTCTTCAGTCTCGTCACCCACGGAGCCTGGTTTTATGTCCACATCCACGGCGCGGTTGTATACCTCGTTGGACACCAGCGGCTCGACTCTCGAACCGCAAACCAGGCTTGTGGAGAAGCGAAATCGTCCACACAGGAAATTAAAAAAGCGAGGCATGCGTACGCTGTCTGGAAACTTCACGCCATGTATTGTTAGCCAGGACAGCCGTTATGGGAGATCGATCGCCTGCCCCGGCACGCATTGATTCAGGCCGACGCACCCTTTCGGAGTTCTTCTACCAGTCGCGTAGCCCAAGGGTTCGGATCTCCCGATGCAGATTATTCGGGTGAATCTTGCAAGAGCCGAGCAGCCTCGGTGATGTTGCTCCCGGCCGTACAAATGGCGTCCTGGATCAACCGCTTCTTGGCCTCTTTCATGCCCTGCTGCAGGCCCGGAACGCGGACGGTTCCGGGAAAATCTCCCTGCACGATGTCGGCAGGCAGGTCCTCTGGCATGATGAGTTCAGCGGATCCCATGTCGACGGCGTACTCAATCGCGTTCTTGAGCTGCCGGATGTTTCCGGGCCAATCGTAGTGAGCCAGGAAGGCGCGGGCATCCTTGGATATACCGACGATGCGGCGGGACGATTCCCTGGAGGCCTCTCTCAAAAAATGACTGGCCAGAACGGGGATGTCTTCCCGCCGGTCTCTCAGTGACGGGACGTCCAGGGTCAACACGCTCAGCCTGTAATAGAGGTCTTCGCGAAAGGCCTTCTCGGCCATCGCCTTCTTCAAATCCACGTTCGTGGCGGCAATGATCCGTACATCCACGGTAATCGGTTCATGTCCGCCGACTCGCTCGAACTGCTTCTCCTCGATGACCCGGAGCAATTTCGCCTGGAGTTCAGGCTTCATCTCCCCGATCTCGTCGAGAAAGATTGTTCCGCCGTTCGCACACTCCAGCTTGCCTCTCCGGTCCACTGCACCGGTAAACGCTCCCCGGACGGTGCCGAAGAGTTCTGTCTCCACCAGCGTGTCCACCAGGGCGGCACAATTTACGGGCACGAAAGGCTTTCGTGAACGCGCGCTGTTCCTGTGTATCGCTCGAGCAACCAGTTCCTTCCCCGTTCCACTCTCACCCAGGATCGGAACGCCCCGGTTGCTCGCGGCGCACCGGACCAACCTGTCGAGAAGAGCTCGCACACCTGCGCTCTCTCCGACCATGTTGTGCTCTATAGCTTCGTCCAGGTATCGGTCGTTCTCCTCCTCTAACCACTCTCTGTACCGTGCGTTCTCAAGCGGGGTGGACGCGATTCCCACCACCCCGGTCAGGAGTTCCAGATCGTTCCTGGTCGAAAGATTCCTTTGGATTTGTCGTGTCCAGGTAGAGCACACCTCTCACATCACGCTGATCTCGGAAAGGCGCACAGAGAAGGGAATGTACCTCGCCCAGCTTCAGGCTTTCCGCGCCAAGCAACTGCTCATCGTGCGAAACGTCATTGCTCAAAATGGCCTGTTTATCGGACAAGACCTTTTCGATTACCGTCCTGCTGACCTGGAATTTTCCTCGTCCCTTCGGATTCCTTTGTCGAAGAAACACCGATGAGAACCGGGGGTTGTCCGGTTCCCCGATCGGATCCAGAAGGATGGCCGCGTTTTCGGCCGGAAGGGCTTCAAAGATCAATTCAATTCCAACAGCCTCTCCTGCAGGTTTTCCAATCCCTCGGCAGCACTGATCTCACGGCTGATCTCCAGAAGGACCCGGAAGCCTCGGACTGTTCGGTCGCTCGGAGTTGTCGTCGGAACAGTATTCCCCGAGGCCCGCCCCGCTGGTGGCTGGAGGAAGCGAGAATCCTCCACTTGCAACCATGTCACGGTCCGGGCTCTCTCGACTTCCGAATCCTGTACGGTTTCCAATCGCATCTCATCCGCCGGCATGTCTTCGGATTCGAAGATGTAAAAGTAAAAGTGGGAGTAGCCCATCTCGATGCGATCGCCGTGGCGCAACAACTGCGCATCGACGGGAACGCCGTTCACGAGGGTCTCGTTTCGACTTTCCAGATCTCGAATCTTGAACTCCTCATCCTCGCATCGGATCTCACAATGACGTCTCGAAACCAGGTCGTCCTCGATGTAGACAGAGTTCTCCGGATCCCTCCCGACGGTGGTCACCTCGGTCTCACTCAATTCGATCAACTGCCCTTCCAGGGGACCAGAAATCGCTACGAGTCTCGGTCTCATACTCAATCACCCTTCCCTCAATTCGCTTCTTATCACGCCGGCTCCAGAAACGAAACCATGAAATTGATTCCCTGTTCGCCTTGATCCGGCATACACGCCGGTGATGACTGATTGGGCTACATGTCGTTTCGGTTCTGTGGTTTCATTGGTACCTATGACGATCGACGATCTGCGCACCCGGCTGGATCAAGACAAGTCTGGAAAGTTGTCTCTGATCGGTGTTCCAAGCGATGTCAACTCATCGTATTTGACTGGAACTGCCGAAGCACCTCCCTTCATCCGGGAAGCGTTGTTCTCGGAGGCTGCAAACATGTGGACCGAAACGGGAGTCGACCTTGGAGTCGACGGGACCTTCCTCGACGCGGGAGACCTCGCTCTGGAAGAAGATCCGTGGGACACCGTGGAAGAAGCAATCCACTTGCTTCTCAGACGTGATGTCCCCCCGATTGTGCTCGGCGGCGACCACGCGATCAGTTATCCGGTCGTTCGGGCTTTCCACCAGAAGTTTGCACGACTCAATATCTTACATTTCGATGCCCATCCCGACCTCTATCATAATTTTGAGAACAACCCCAACTCGCACGCATCCCCGTTCGCCAGGATCATGGAAAACGGGCTCGCCCAACGGCTTGTCCAGATCGGGATTCGGACAGCAACCGGCCATCAGCGTGAACAAGCGGCCAAATTCGGGGTCGAGATGATCGAGATGCGCCACTTCGATAGCGACGCCAGAATCGCCTTCGAGGGTCCCGTGTATGTCTCGGTGGACATCGACGGCCTCGACCCCGCCTTTGCGCCCGGGGTATCCCACCCGGAGCCAGGTGGGCTTTCGACGAGGCAAGTCCTGGATACGATCCAGACGTTCAAGGGCAACCTGGTTGGCGCCGACATCGTCGAAGTTAATCCGCGGAAGGATGTGAACAACATCACTTCGATTGTCGCCGCGAAGATTCTGAAAGAGATCGCGGGCCGGATCATTTCAGAAAGCCTGGACAGATAGATAGATCAAGCGGGGTTACCGAGTAAGGGCCCACTCAAGAAAGCTCCATGCGGATCTTAGAATTCAGGTTCACAGAGCCTTGCATTCCGGGCGCAGGCTCCACTTCGAACGACAGGACAGCTTCGCGCCAGTCGTAAAACTTTTCCGCACCCTCGGACGCGATCGCGGTGCTCAGGTAATATGTACCGGGACCCAGGTTCATCTGCTGGGCGTAGGTGACAACAGCGGTATCCCCTCCGTGAAAATCGGCTGTAGGTTGCGCCCGCCACATCGTATTGGTGTCGTACACGATACTGGCCGTCCCGTTCTCGATCGTCCGAATGATAAACCCGACCACCGGTTTCGGGACGTCCTCTTTGAATTCGATTTCGACGCGAATAGTCGTCAACTCCCCACTCCGGATCGAGTCCACCGATTCGTCGTTTCGGTTGAGCAGAGACACGGACTTGATCACGGCTCCCTTGGTGAGGGGATGGGGGCTTCGACGTTCCGTTGGCTGCCTGTGCTCTTTGGCGACGGTCGCGGGAGGCCCGTCCTCCTTCCAGCGGAACTCTTGCTTGCTCGAGGTTTCCGGGCTGGATTCGGGCATCTTGGGATACAAGACCTTCGATCGCTCCTTCCGGAGCAGTACGTGAACTCCATGAAACACATCAAATGCCCCACATCTTGAGCAGGCGAAATGCGTTGACGGCTTGTGTAGCAATTCAAGAGGCCGCTTGCAATCCGGACAGCACACGAGTTTCGTCAGATCCTTCGTTTCGGCAGGCTCGCCCGACTTTGTCGATGTGCAGAGCCCGCCCAGCGTCGCGCCAAAGAGGTTGGCCAACAATCGCAAGCTAGTGGTGTCGGGAACTCCGAGACGGCGGAATGCCCGCTGGAGATATTGGGCGTCTCTGGTAAAAAGCGACAGCCGGGTCTCCACTTCTCCGATAGCCGAAAAAAACCGCTCCCACTGACCAAGCGAAACTGTCTGATTCTCGACGCAACCGTACTCCACCTCCTGAAGACTGCCAATATAGGCTTCGGCTACATAACGGATCAGTCCAGTCCTGAACAGCCAGCGATCAAATCCCGTGAGGGATTCGGGACGATCACAGCGGTACAGGTTCAAACACAACCATCTCCGGATCGGCTCTTCGTCGAAATAGAAATGTCCCCCCGGCCCGAGAACACGGGCTACCTCGTGGATGACTGGCTCGGGATCGGCAAAGTGATGCAGGGTTTGCAAACAGTAGACAAAACTTACAGCGTCGTCGACGACTGGCAACCACCTCGCGTCACAGCAAATCCGGATGGGCAGTCGATCATAACCGAGGCGCTCGGCAACTTCCGGGGTGACCTTCAGGGCATCCCGGGAAATGTCGACAGCAAAACCCTGCCCTTCGAATTCGTTCCGCAAAACCAGCGTCGTCGCACCGATATCCGCACCAATTTCCAGGAAGGGCGTGAGCGCCACGCCTCGGGATCCAAGGCCCTCGAAAATCGTCCTTCGTGCCTCAATTTTGGCCCTGGTGATCTCGAGAACCTTTTCGGGTTCTCCAAAAGCGGCCAGCTTGCGGAACGCAATCTCTCCCGCCTGCGTTTTCAATGATTGATGGACGCCTGACATGCTTAGGATCTTCCTTCCGACCAAAATTGTTGGGCTTGACCAAGAGCAACGCTCGCTCCGAAGAAAAGGATATCCGGTTTGCCCACCTTGAACAACTGTGTCGGAAAGCGCTTTCGATTCATTGAGGCGGATTCCCGGTGATTTTCTCCGGCACAAAGACTTGCCGCGTGGGGGGTATTCCTGGATACTCTCGTGGGGATTCTCATGAAACAACTGCCCGTCATCCTTTTGCTGCTTCTGGCCGGCTGCGGGGACCCGGAGGACCAGGCCGCGATCATTTACAGGGCAGCCACGAGAGCTCTCGAAATCCGCGAACCGCTGGAGGCGGAGCAACTGCTGACGCGGATCATCCGGGATTACCCCGATACCCGGGTGGCTCCTAGAGCCATTGAGGCGTATGAAGAGTTCGAACAACGGTTGGAAGGCATCGCCGTTTCCGGGCTGGAAACGATTCATCGAGCCCAGGAACAATTCGCCGCAGTGAAGGAAGGACGTTACGCCTATACCCTGGTGGAGTTAGTCGCCGCAGACCTTGTCGAAGCGGAGTTGAGCGCGGTGACGCTGACCGGATACAGGTTCCGGATCTCGGCGAGTGACGACAGCTCCGACTACACCGTGGACGCGATTCCCATAATGAACAAGGACACCAAGAAGCATTTCTTTGTCGATCCGTCCGGCATCGTCCGCTGGGAACGAGGAACCGACGCCTCAAGAAACAGCCCTGAAGTTTGACTCACGGCCTGAATTGCACGGTCTCCAACTGTTCCATGTTTGCCTCGATCTCCGAACGGGTTCGCCACGCGGGTCGGAGTTCCTTCTTCGCAAACAACTCCAGTTGATCTCCGCGATGCGAGGAACCGGACTGAGTTGCGTTTCCGTAACTTAACAGGACCCTTGCCCGAACCGGATCTGAAAACTCGATTGCGGCGACATAGCCGTCCCCTCCGCCTGCTCTCTGGACCTCTCCGTCCTGGACAAAGCCGAGTACTCGAAAAATACCGAGAGCACCGGGGCCCCCGTTTGCCGGAAGGTCTCTGCCCGCGTACCGGAGCCGGTAGACATCACCCCAGGCCACATCGAGTGTCCCGTGTGTCTCCCGAACTGTGTCGGCCGCGGCTTCGAGCACCGCGGCGGCCGCGTTAGGGCTTTTCAAACCATCGGGCGTCACACGGGGACTCTCCTCGTCCCACGGAGTTCGGAACACGTCCGGTCCAATCCCGATTTCCCGCACCCAGGCTTCGAAGAGTACGGCGCCACGACTGTCAGCATCCGCTCCGCGGTCCCAGGAATCCAGTACTTCGGCCGCTTGTCGAGCCAAGCCACCGCGCCGCCTGGCGGCGGGAATCAAGTCATCCAGAATTCGATCGGCCAGTTCCATGCGCGTCGAATGCTTGTACTCGACGAGTTCGTCGAAACTGATCGAGTCGTCTTCGTCCAGCATGCGCACCGAGCGTTGGGGGCGGAAGCCCATGCCACGAGGAGCCATGTAGGCCGGGTAATCCAGGGGATCGAGGGCCATCGGAAACGTGGAAGTCCACGGCGGGTCGTTGGCGTTTTGAACCCATCCGCTTTCCGGGTCGACCACTCGCGGCAAGTCGCCGTAGGAATGCGTTTCGCTCCACAACGTCACGGGATGATTTCCGGGAATCGTTCCCTGCCAGAAATCCCAGGGGGCGTCGTTTCGGATCGGAGTCCGGCCTCCGAACAGATACATGATGTGGCCGTCGCGATCGGCGTAGATCACGTTGAAGAAGGGATTCTGCAGTTCGCCGAAACTCTGCTCAAACTCCTCGAGATCGTTCGCCCGCATCATGTCCCAGTATTGCCCGACGAAGTGGGGCTGATCCAGCCCCACCAACCGGGCCGTCAACACGCTGCCGGAACGTTCGGCGACAACCGGGCCGTGATCCGTGCTTCGAATCCGCAGTTCTTCTTCAATCAATGTCCCGTCTTCCTGCTTGATCCGGAGGACCTCGGTCCGGACGTCGAACTCCCGGATGAAATCCGGGCCTGCGCCCTGGGGTGGCCAGCTATACCCTTCACCTTCGAGGAACACCTCGTAAAGATCGGCGCCGTCCATGGTGTTCACCGTGTGGGTCCATCCCAGGTTGTCGTTAAAGCCGATAGCGAGCGTGGGAGTACCCACCAGTGCGACACCGGAAGCGTCGAGATCCGGCGCCACCAGATGCGCCTCGTAGAATGTAAAGAGACCGGACCAGGGAAGATGGGGGTTCGCCAGGAGCATGGCGTTGCCGCTCTCGGACTTCGAAGGACCTATGGCCCAGGCATTCGAACCGGGAACACCGTAGCTCTGGGCGCTGGGACGGATCGACTGCCCGACGAATTCCAGATGAATGACACGCTGCAAGTGCGCCAGCACATCCGAGGCCAGTACCGGCAAGACGAGTTCCATTTCATCGTCGATCAAGTTCGGATGCTCTCGGGCGTAGTCGTTGATTCCCGCAACGAAGGCCTCCAGATACGCACGAATATCAGGACGTTGCGCCTCAAGCCACTCCTCGGCGCGCCCCGGCACCCCCATCGTTCGGATGTATCTGTCAGACTCGGCATACCCCTCGCCCCAGTACTCCGCCGCCCGGCCACGCGCTTCACCGTAAAGCTTGAGAATGAGGTCTCCGTGGCTCGCTGTCTGGGCCCACCCGAAGGAATGGTAAAGCCCCTCCCAGTTGCCGGCAAATATGTGAGGTACGCCCCAGGTGTCCCAGAGGATCTCGGTTTCAATCGGGGGCGTTTTACTGCATCCGCCGAACACCAGGACTGTCAGGAGAAATACCCCACATGCTACCGGCCGATACTGCCCGGGTTTACGACGAAGCAACTGTTTCAACATCATTAATTCGGCTTGTTCCTTTCAACAATCTGAATCTACTGATAGGAGGCGGCGATTTCGGCCAGCCTTTCCTGAATCCTGTCCTCCGGCAGCCAGGCGCCACGCACCATGACTCCGGATCGCTCGGCAATGTTGGCCACGTCATCGAGAGGATTTGCATTCGTCAGAATCAGGTCCGCACGGTTGCCTACTTTGATAGTGCCGAAGCTGTCTTGTCCCTCGAAATACCGCCCGACGTTAGCGGTCCCGGACTTGATAATTTCATAAGGCGTCATCCCCGCGTCGGCCATCACCTCGAGCTCCCGATGAATCGAAAAACCGGGCACGCTGAACTGCTGGGGCGCATCGGTTCCCATCAATATGGAAACGTCTCCGTTGTTGAGCGCGGCGAGCACCCGTTTGCGATTATCGACGATGTGTCGGGCCGCCGCCGAGTCGAAGTTGGGACTGGAAAGCCTGGCCTCGTGCTGGCTGGTCCATTGCTCTACCAACTGTGGCGGCATGTACTGGAGCTCAGGGAGACTCGTCAGCGTCTCCAACTCGCTGGTGCCCATCAGGGTTTCCCAGAGTGCCATCGTTGGCACGACCCAGGCACCGGCATCCCGAGTCCGTTCTACGATATCCGCCAGCCGGTTCTCGTCGACGGGACCCTGATCCCCGTTGAGATACTCGACGTAGCCATCGAGGTGGTCGAACGTCTCCTGTCCCATCTCGATAGCGTGGGCCAGCCCGACATCGGCCGGTACGTGGCCACCGAACCGGATTCCCACCTCGGCCGCCGTGCCGGCCATGGCATCGTATTCCTCCATGGTCAATCCGGGATGGATCTTGAGCAGATCCCATCCTTCGGCTTTCTGCGTCCGAACCTTTTCGATTGCCTCCTCGGGCGAGTTGATCGAGTTGTCGTTAAAACTCGGCCCGGCAAGATAAAGGCTTGGAATGGTGCTTTCACCGTTGTTCGCCCGGTCCCGCAGCTCCAGTTGGCCGTCGGTCCCGAGCATGCCGCGAACAGTCGTGATGCCATTCGCAACGTACATGAACAGAACGGACTCGATGTATTCGCCAGACTCGTCGAGCGGCGGAATGTGACCGTGCATTTCGGCCAGCCCGGGCATCAGGTATTTTCCGCCTCCGTCCACCAGGACGGCACCATCCGGGATCTCGGCCTCTTCGGCCGGCCCCATGGCGGTTATACGTCCGTCCTCGACAATAACGGTCTGTCCGGGAACGACACGGTCCGAATCCATCGGAACCACGCTGACTCCGACGAACGCGACCGGCAGGTTCGCAGCAGAAGCCCCGGAAGGGGCCTCGGGTTCGGTAGCCGACGGCGAGCAACTGACCGTAAGCATCAGCAACACGGCTGGAAGAACAGGTCTCATGATTCGTCCCCTTCAAAGGCGATTTCGGTCCACACATCTTACGCCTTTTGGCAAGGAGCCTGCGCGGCAGAAGGGATCGTAGCGAGAAAGTGGAGAATCGAGGCCAGATTTTCTCGATTTTGAGCCGAATAGTCGTTCTATTCAACGAAAAATCGGGGAAATCTGGACCGATTATACCGCTTTCGCAGTAGATCTCTTCTGCCGCGCAGGCTCCTAGCCCGCATAAATCACCGAAAGGACCAGAAAAGGCCGCCCTGTTTGGCATAAATCGTTTGTCGAGAACGGTTCAGAAACCAAACGGAGGCGGCCCTTATGAGTACAGAGTGTAAACAAACCACGTTCGAATTTCACGGACTTCTTCAACGAAAAATGAAGGCGCGTTTCGACGGCGGCAAGATCACGTCTGACGCTGGAGTTCTGCTGCTGCGTGAAGTCGAAAAGCGGACCGGTTTGATCGATGGATTGGCGGGGTGTTTTAGCGATCATCGCGACCAACGGTTGATCGAACACACCGTGAAGGAGCTGTTGGGACAGCGGGTCTACGGGCTGTGCCTGGGATATGAAGACCTGAACGATCACGATCAGTTACGGACCGACCCGATGCTTGCGTTGGCGGTGGACAAAGCGGATCCGCTGGGAACGAATCGACGACAGGCCGGCGACTGGGGAAAGGCGTTGGCGGGCAAGAGCACGCTAAACCGATTGGAGTTGACCGGCGCCGAAGTCGGCGACCAGGAGCGGTACAAGAAGATCGCTATGGATGGGGACAAGATCGATCGTTGGATGGTCGATGCGTTTGTGGCAGCCCATGACAACACGGCGCCCGAAGAGATCGTTCTGGATCTGGACGCGACCGATGATCCGATCCATGGTCAACAGGAAGGCCGGTTCTTTCACGGCTACTACCGCAACTACTGCTATCTGCCCTTGTACATCTTCTGTGGAGAGCATCTGTTGTGCGCTCGGCTGCGCCCGTCCAATATCGATGGGGCGGCAGGATCAGTCGATGAATTGGAACGTATCGTCGGCCAGATCCGTCAGAGCTGGCCGGACGTGTCGATCATCATTCGGGCCGATTCCGGATTCTGCCGGGATGCATTACTGGACTGGTGTGAAACCCACCAGGTCGATTATGTGATGGGGTTGGCCAAGAACGACCGCCTCAAGCGAGAGATCGCTGACCAGATGATTCAGGCTGAAGCGGAGTTTCAGACCACTGGGAAATCGGCACGAGTGTTTAAGGATTTCCTGTACCGGACTCGAAAGAGCTGGAGCCGCACTCGTCGCGTTGTTGGCAAAGCCGAGTTCCTGGCCAAGGGCGCCAATCCCCGATTCGTGGTGACCTCACTGCCACCGGAACGACTCGGAGCCCAAGCGCTCTACGAAGATTTCTATTGCGCACGCGGCGACATGGAGAACCGGATCAAAGAACAGCAACTGGATCTATTTGCCGACCGCACCAGTGCGGGAACCATGCGCGCCAATCAGCTCCGACTGTATCTGTCCTCAGCCGCCTACATGCTTATGCAGGCGTTGCGTCGTCTCGGTCTCAAAGATACCGCGATGGCCCATGCCCAATGCGGAACCATCCGTCTGAAGCTTCTTAAGATCGGTGCGCGTATCCGCCTCACGGTCCGCAACGTCTGGATCTCGATGTCGGAGGCCTATCCCTATGCCGACGTCTTTGCTCTCATAGTGAGAAACCTGCAATCAATTCCGCTTCGTTGCTGACGACACCGAACCTTCAGATCCGAAAAACAGCGCCTCTCATCTGCCTCCCGGCGAGGCCTGCCTGCACTCGCCCATTCATGCCGATCTCCCGCCAAATGTCGCCGTGTCACAGGCTCAAAATCCGCCAATGTCCACGGCTCGCTCACTCTCAGCTCCAAGTCTCGCCGCAAATCGCTTCTCGTATCCGAACACCGATCGATTCTCCGATTGGTGATCCATCCGGGCTAGGACTGTGTACCGGGCTGCGCATAGCCGGAGGGCGGGCGAAAAGCTGCTCGCAGCCTGCTACTCGCTCTCGCCCGCCAGAAGATCGACAAAGCTCCGCTCCGACTCCGGCCCGATCCGGACCGCTCCGGCAACGAGGTGATACAGAGCAAAGAGCTCGAGTGCGAATGGAATGTATCCGCCGTATCCGAGGATGGGCATCTCGAAGACTTTCAGGAAGTCGACAAACGGGATGACATAGATCCATTTGGGATAAGAGAAGAAGTTCCACATCTCCCAGAAGAATCCACACACGAGACACCCTGTGGATAAGGCCAGTACGGGCCTCCACTCGCCCATGGCCAGGTACCGGAACAGCGAGCGATTTCCAAGTCGCGCATTGACGGGGTCGAGGATACAGAAGAGCGAAATCCAAACCAGCGGGAAGAAGTATCGGGGCCAGCCGAGCAACAGGGTCATCATCAAGATGCCGCCCACGAACAGGCCGGCAAGACCCCTCGCCTGCAGCCGAAGACTTCGGCGTCTGGGAAAACGCCGAATCCACCTGAAAGTACTCGCCAGTTCGGCGGTCCCGAACACTGCTGGAATGACGGTCGAAAAGCTGAGCGACCCGGTCAGCAGGTATTCCAGGTCGGAGAAAGCTTCCCGCCCTTCGTAGTACCAGTTCCCCGTCCGCCAGTTGATAGCTTCAAACAGCCACCAGGCCGGGGCCGATACGACGAACAACCCGACAAAACCCCATCGACTCCGTTCCCACAGCGAAGTCCCACACCGGGCGAAGACCATCGCGTCGACCGCCAAACAGTAACCGAGCCAGAGCGGGAAGAACCCCCAGTGTGTCCGAAGACCCTCCAACGACCAGTTGAGAATCCAGAACACCGCCACGAGCGTCAGTCCGATCCACCCTCGCACCGGCCATTTCGCGGTCGCCACAGACATGGTTCCATTCTCGCACTATTTCGGATTCAACGCGGAGGACAGAGGAAACGGAGGCAAATTTTCACCGCAGAGGCGCAGAGGCGAGAGTTCTGATTTTCTTATTCCCGGCAAATGGTCTCCGACAATCTCCCTCCGAGCTTTGCGTCTTTGCGTCTCTGCGTCGAGTTCTTAGGATCTGCGATTGAGGAGCGGCCGAGATGGCGTGAGACGTCAAGTTGTTGAGTGGGCCCTCAATCAAAGCGGAGCGCCAAGACCGGATCGATCTTGGTCGCGCGTCTGGCAGGAATAACCGATGCGCCGACTGCCACTGCGGCCAGCAGGAGAGATATGCTGACGAAGACTACCGGATCGACTGCGCTCACGCCGAACAGGAAAGTCGACATCAAGCGCGTCACCCCGACAGATGCCGCCAGGCCGATACTGAGTCCTACCAGGGACAGTACAATGCCCTGTCTGACGATCATATTGAGCGCATCCCCGGGTAGGGCTCCCAGAGCCATTCGGATGCCGATCTCGTGGGTCCTCTGGCTGACCGAATAGGAAATGACACCGTAGACCCCGACGCCGGCGAGCAATAGAGCGAGGAAACCGAATGCGGAAACCAGCCACACTCCAATCTGTGCGTTAAACATCGACAACTCGATGATGTCGTTCATCGGCCGAAGGCTGGTGATGGGAAGGTTCGGATCGATCCGCCCGATGGCCGAGCGAACGCTCGCCGCCACCGAAAGGGGCTCTCCGCTGGTACGTATAAACAAGTGGGAGCTGGCGGTCGTATCACGGTAGCTCTGTCGCAACGGGAGATACGCGAAAGGCTGGGGGTCTTCGGCGAGGTTTCCGTACTTGGAGTCTTTCGCGATACCGATCACTTCCACGGTCAGTTCATCACCGTAGAACGTGAACCGGCGCCCGATCGGATCTTCGCCCGGCCAGAAACGGCCGGCCATTGTTTCATTGATTATGGCCACCCGCGGAGTCGGGCTCGGCTCCTCGCTCCGGAAGATTCGGCCCCGGATCAACCCTATTCCCGTGGCTTCAAAATAACGGTCTCCAACAGTTGTCGCTCCAACAAGAATTCCGTTTTCGCCCTCACCGACGTCCCTCCCCTCTACCAGAACAGTCCGTCGCAATCCGCCGAACCCCATCGGAAGCTTGTTGGAAACAGTAGTCAATTCGACACCCGGCAAAGCTGCGATCTCTTCGTTCAAACGATCCAGAAATGCCTGACCGTGAGCTTCGTCCGCATACTGCCGATCCGCGAGGGGAAAGCTGACAGTAAGCAGCTTGTCGGATTCGAACCCGGGATCGACGCCAAAGACATTCTCTATGCTGCGCATCATCAGGCCGGCCGTGATCAGCGCGATCAATGACAGGGAAACCTGTGCGACAACCAGGGTGTTGCGGAGGCTCAATCGCCGCATCGTTCCCTCGCGTTGCTGGCCACTCTTGAGGGCGTTCGACAGGTTGGGCCGAGACGCCCCGATTGCCGGAACGATGCCGAAAAAGAGCCCGGCGGCGAGCGTGATCAGCATGGCGAATCCGAGCACGCGAACGTCGACGCTGGTATCGAGCGCAATGGTAAAAGGACTCGGAGGAATCAGTGACCAGAGGAGTTCGCGGGTCCAGACGGCAATGACGATTCCGAGGGCCCCGCCCAGAGCGGCCAGCATCATGCTCTCGGTCAACAACTGCCGTACCAGCCTCATCCGGCCTGCGCCGAGCGACACGCGGACCGCGATCTCCCGCTTCCGGGCTGCGGCACGAACCATCAGCAGGTTTGCAACATTGGCTGCCGCTATCGCCAGCACAGCCCTGCGATCCCGGTGAGCAAGGCCATGGCCAGGCCGATCTGGGCGCTTGCGCCGGGGTCGATCCGGGACAGAGGGGCGAGCATTACCGAACGCCCGCCGTTCGGCTCCGGATACTCTGCTTCCAGATTCCGGGCGATCGTCTTCATCTCGGCCTGGGCCGTGCCGATCGTCACTCCGGGCTTGAGCCTTCCGATCACGTCGAACATCAACGCACGGCGTTCAAATATCCAGTCGGGTCGCGGCGTCACCTGCTCGAACATCATCGTGGGCACAAAGAATTCGGGATCAGGCGCGATCTCGGTACCCTGGAAGCCTTCCGGCCCCACTCCGATCACCATAAACACATGACCATTCAGCGTCAGCTCCCGACCGATGACCGACGGCTCTTTTCCAAAGCGACCTTCCCAACTGCTATAGCTGAGGACCATGACGGGATGCGTGCCTGGAGTTTTGTCTTCTTCCGGGAGAAAAAAACGGCCCGCGGACGGACGTAATCCAAGCAAATCAAAGTAACCGGCGGTGACCATTCCTCCGGACACTTGAACGGGCTCTCCTTCGCCGGCCATGTTGACAAACACATTGCTCGAGGCAACCAGATCGACGAAGGAATTGCTTTGCTCGCGAAAATCGAGAAAGTTGTCACCGGCCACACTGAAGAAACCCGGATTCTTTTCATCCGTCGTGTAGACAGCCACTAATTCATTCGGATTTCCAACCGGAAGCGGTCGCAGAAATGCGGCGTTCGCCATGGTGAAAATAGCTGTCGTCGCCCCTACTCCAAGCGCCAGTATCAACACGACGGTCACGGTGAAACCGGGGTTCCTGATGAGTCCCCGAAAGGCGAAACGAATATCCTTCGAAACCTGGTCCATCATTAAGGTGCAACTCCGGTCTTTGGTGGCCTGACGTGGTCGTCCCGAATCGTGGTTGCTGGCTGATTCCCCTCTGCCAGATTGTCAACTATGTGTCTATACGTAGTGAAACGCGGGCATGTTCAATGGGTTAACGAATTTGTGCAAACGATTTGGTCAAAAAAGGCTGGGATTCCAGGCAAACGCTTAAATGCGGGAAGGTTATCGATAATAAGCGACGGCGGGAATTCCGTCCGAGATCGATCGACTACGGGCCTCGGACGTCGGAGACTGGCGATAGCTACCCCCGCTCGACAAATGTCTGCGGTTCCAGTGGGCGGCCGGATGGGTAGAGGGCGGCGTCCCGCCTGGAACTCCACCACAGGACGGGCCCCGCAAGGCCGATCACCCGTGACAGTCCGCCGTGTGGCCTTTCTGTTTCCAGCCGCAGTTGATGGATCCGCCGACTCACGCGCGGGTTCGGGCCGGACAGATACTTTTCCATCGGCCAAACAAAGGGCCAAGCGCCAGGTTTGTTTACGGCAAGTTTCGATTGACTTGTGCCGTCTACTTCGCGGAATCTCTTGAGCGAATGCTTCAAACTAAGAAGTGGCCTGTGTAACCCACACTATCGTCTAAGGAGCCAGCCTTGTTTCGTCGACGTTTTTATGCGATCTCCGCTCTAGTCCTCGCCATCATCGTGGCCGGCGCTTTCGTCCGGCCGCAAATCCTGTGGCTACTGCTGGTTGTTGGACCGCTTGTTGCGATCGGGATGCGCGATGCCCTCCAGCGGCAACGAACCGTTCTGAGAAATTTCCCTTTGATCGGGCACGGACGCTATCTGCTCGAGATGGTTCGACCCGAGATCCAGCAATACTTCATCGAATCCAATATCGACGCGTTTCCGATCGAGCGGGAGTTGCGCAGCATCGTGTATCAGCGTGCAAAGGGCGAACTCGAAACGAAGCCGTTCGGCACCCAGCGCGACGTGTATCGCGTCGGCTACGAGTGGGCCGCACATTCGATCGCGCCGGTAATCCCGCTTGAAGATCCGCCTCGTCTCACTGTGGGTGGGCCCGATTGTAAGCAGCCGTATGCCGCCTCGCTGCTCAACATCTCGGCAATGAGCTTCGGCTCGTTGTCGAGCAACGCGATCCTCGCGCTCAATCGAGGCGCCCGAAAGGGTGGGTTTGCGCACAACACCGGGGAAGGCGGATTGTCACCATTCCATCTCGAACCCGGTGGTGATCTGATCTGGCAGGTCGGCACGGGATATTTCGGGTGCCGTGACGAGGACGGTGGCTTCGATCCGAAACGATTTGAAGAGCAGGTCGCTCAAGATTCGATTCGTATGATCGAGCTGAAACTTTCACAGGGCGCCAAGCCGGGACACGGGGGCATCCTGCCGGCCGGTAAGGTCACCGAAGAAATCGCGCGCATTCGAGGTGTCCCAGTCGGCAAGACGGTATTTTCGCCTCCAGCTCATCAAACCTTTCGGACTCCACGCGGCCTGATCGAGTTCCTCCTCAAGCTTCGCGACCTCTCGGGAGGGAAGCCCGTGGGCTTCAAGCTTTCGGTCGGACACCAGGCGGAGTTTCTGGCGATCTGCAAGGCCATGATCGAGACAGGCATGACCCCCGACTTCATCACCGTCGACGGGGGCGAGGGTGGAACGGGTGCGGCTCCTCTGGAATTTTCGAACTCGCTCGGTATGCCCGCTCGGGACGCGTGGACGTTCGTCCACAACGCCTTGACCGGCTTTGGACTGCGCGACCGAATCCGTATCATCGCCGCGGGGAAGATACTCACCGGATTTCACATGGTCCGCGCTCTGGCGCTGGGCGCGGATCTGTGCGTGTCCGCCCGCGGCATGATGCTCGCCCTCGGCTGTATCCAGGCGCTTCGTTGCAACACAAACAAGTGCCCCACGGGTGTCGCAACCCAGGATCCGGCTCTGATGCATGGGTTGGACGTGACGGACAAAACCGAGCGGGTTACCCGGTTTCACAAGGCGACAGTGCATGGATTTCTCGAAATGCTCGCGGCAATGGGGCTAGCCCATCCCCGCGATCTTCGTCCATGCCACATCTTTCGACGAGTGGGGGATCTCGAAGTGCGGAGCTTCGACCTCATCTATGAGTTTCTCGAACCAGGACAACTCTTAAAGGAGGACGACGTGCCGTCGGCCTGGCTTGCCGACTGGAACGCCGCGGATCCGGATCGGTGGTGACTGCCGGTTGAACGCCTCAACGCGGACCTGTGTTTCGACCGCCTCAATCAAGTTGAGGCTGGCCCGGAGAGCAAGGAACAAACTGTGGACAGATCAAGCCACGTAGACCCACCAGTGGCGGTTCCTCCCCCGGTCGAAGTTCCTCCCATGGATGAATTCAATCGAGAGCTGATCAATAACGTGCATCCGCCGGACTGGGTCAACCCCGAACCTTCCGGTCGATACAACATTGTGATCATCGGCGCCGGAACCGCGGGCCTGGTTACCGCTGCCATCGCCGCGGGTCTCGGAGCGAAGGTCGCCTTGATTGAACGGCATCTCCTGGGCGGGGATTGCTTGAACGTGGGGTGCGTCCCGTCCAAGGGTCTCATCCGGGCTTCCCGGGCCTGGGCCGAGGTCGGTGGGGCGAGTGAGTTTGGGCTGCACATTCCTGATGGAGTCAGAAAGGATTTTGGCGCTGTCATGGCTCGGATGCGTAAGCTCCGAGCCCGAATCAGTCATGTCGACTCCGCTCACCGGTACAAGAAACTTGGTGTCGATGTCTTCGTGGGGGCCGGCCTGTTTACCGGCCCGGACACGGTCGATGTGGATGGGAAAACCCTCCAATTTGCGAAGGCGGCGATTTGCACCGGCGCCCGTGCCGCGGCGCCTCCGATTCCGGGCTTAGAAACAACCGGATACCTCACCAACGAAACCGTTTTCAGCCTTACCGAGCGACCTCCGAAACTGGCGGTGATTGGGGCCGGCCCGATTGGCTGTGAAATGGCGCAGTGCTTTGCGCGGTTTGGAAGCCAGGTCTGCATCTTTGAGAGAACCGACCACATTCTGCCCCGTGAAGATGCGGATGCCGCGAAGGTCGTGCAAGCTCAGATGACCAAAGATGGGGTCTGTTTCACGTTCGATTCGAAGGTTACCCGTGTGGAAAAGCGCGGGCGGGAAAGGGTCATCCACTACGACGTGAATGGCCGCGAAGACGAATTGGTGGTTGATGAAATCCTGGTAAGCGTCGGGCGGGCGCCTAATGTCGAGGCATTAGGATTAGAAAGGGTCGGCGTGGAGTATGACGCCTCGACGGGCGTCAAGGTGAACGCGAGACTGCAGACCACCAACCCGCGGATCTTTGCGGGCGGGGATATCTGTTTCCCCTTCAAGTTCACACACACCGCCGACGCTATGGCCCAGATCATCATTCAAAACGCCTTATTCCCGCATCCTTTGGGCCTGGGATACCGAAGCACGAACTCGCTGATTATTCCATGGTGCACCTATACGGAACCCGAAATCGCTCATGTGGGAATGTACGAAACCGGGGCCGGGGAAGAAGGCATCGAGATGGACACGTTCACCTTTAACCTGGATGAAGTGGACCGCGCAATCCTGGATGGAGAGGATGAAGGATTTGCCAGGGTCCATGTAAAGAAGGGCACGGACCAGATCGTGGGCGCCACGATCGTGGCGGTCAATGCCGGCGACATGATTAGTGAGTTGACCCTGGCCATGAAAGGAGGACTGGGCTTAAGCACGATCACCGGCACCATCCACCCATATCCCACCCAAGCCGAGGTGATCAAAAGGGTCGCCAACGCCTGGCGAAAAACGACTCTGACCGAGGGCAAGAAGAAATTCCTGCGCAAGATGTTCGCGTGGACGCGGTAGAAGCCAAAAGATCCCACACATGCGTGACAGCGCTTGAAACCACACGGTGGAGAGGGACGATCAGGTGCGAAGTTATTCGCGGACCCTAACCAGTGACTGCCTGAAGGACAACGAGCGACTCATCATCGGTCGGAGGCCCGGACCGAAACGTCCGGAGCCGGTCGAGCAATGCCCGGCCTGTTTCATCCGGTGTGTCCCCCGGAAGCAGACGCGCCCACTCCTGCAGCCTGTCGCGCCCCAGTGGTTCGCCCGAACTATTCTCCGCGTCCGTGATGCCATCCGTATACAGTATGAGCTTGTCGGAAAGAGTGAAGGAGATGACACTCTGGCGGTAGTCCGTCCCCGGAATCATGCCGACCGGCAAGTCCTCTGGATTGTCGCCACTGGAAGTATGGTCATCCTCAAGCCAACTCCACCCTCCGTCGGCGGCACGATACCACAGGGGCGGCGGATGGCCTGCGTTCGTGATTACCAATTGGCGGTTGGTGCTGTTGTAGCCCAATATGACCAGGGTGGCGTAATTGAATCCCGGGACGCCGCCGTGGAACGACCGGTTCAGTTCTCTCATGAGTTCGGATTGATCCCAGGTGTTGATGTGTTTGTGCATCATGGCGTGCAAGTCCGTCGCGACATGGCTCACGCTCTCGCCGTGGCCCATCACATCAGCCAGCAGGACCCGGGACAGTACCCTTGAAAAGACACCGTAGTCACACACCGACAGGTAGTGCAGGTCGCCCCCGCTGTGGGTACGCAGGGGAGACGAATAAACCCAGGCGACCAGGCCTGAGAGAGCGACTGTACGGGCAACCTCCCGGTTTCCACCCCATACTTCGTTGCACCCCAGTGAATATGGTTTTTCCATTCAGAGCTTCACCGTCAGACCTAATGCAGACCTTCGAGAGAACACGCGGCCGGGACATCCGAATGACCCGGACGTTTCCCAGCGGCAATGCACCGGATATACCGCTCGATCGACCCCACGCCACCGGTGATCAACGGAAAGTTGTGTTCAACGAATGCATTTTCTGCCTCTCGCGAAGCGGGCGGATTCGCCCGCCACCTGCGTAGAGCCGCGTCGCCGTCGTAGTCCACGTAGGAGCACCGGACGGAAAAATCGTCCTCGGGCAAAAGCAGCGCACTTCCGGGCAGCAGCGCCGTGTGTTCCAGGCTGAGCAAATTCTCGCAGAACTCCACACACGTGTTCAGACCTAATTCCCTGAAATGAACTTTGTGCTCGTTGAAATCTACGAGAAGATAAAAGGCTCCTCGAGGTGTTGTCGTCCGAACCCCAGGGATCCGCGACAGCAGGGCCGACGTCTTCCGGCCTGCCAGGGCATGGATCTTCGTACAGTCCCGAATATGGCTCTCCACCTGGTCGTTACCCGAATATGCTTCCATGGCTGCATATTGGAACGGCGCCGCAACACACGAATAAGTGGAACCGGCAACCTTCAGGATGTTTTCAGTCAAATCATTCGCCTGTCCGGGTGCTATCAAGAGACCGAATCGATACCCCCCACATGAACGATCTTTCGAAAGGCCGCCGGTCAACAGCGTTCCCTCCGGGTAGACTCGCGCCATGCTCGTAAAAGAGTCCATGTCGAATGTCGTTTGGGCGTAGATCTCATCGGAGATGACGATGACACCCTCGGCTCTGCATACCTCTGCCAGGGCCGTCAGTTCTTCGGCGGTGTAAACGATTCCCGTCGGGTTGTGGGGATGGTTCAGCAGCAGGATTTTTCGGGTGGACTGCACATGCCCGAGCCCGTGGATGAGCAGGTCCGGCGTGAGCTTGTAGTCATCCGTCCGGTTCGTGCGAAGCGAGATCACCTCTTTCTGAATGATCTTGGCCTGCGGCAGATAGCTGACCCAGGAGGGTGTCGGGATGATCAAAGCTCCATCGAGAACCGTGAGCGCAATAGAGATCATCTCCTTGCTGCCCGGGCCGACAACGACCTGTTCACCGGTGCAGTCGATCCCGAATTTGTTGCTGTAGTACTGGGCGATTCTGTCCCTCAGGGGAGCCATGCCGCCGGTCGGGAGGTACGCGTGTTTCGACGAATTGGCAGCCACAGCTTGAACAAGGGTTGGAGGCGGGGAGAATGGCGATTGACCGAAGGCAAAGTGATGATAGTCCCGATCGCATCCCATTTTGAGACATTCCGCCCGATAGGCCGAGATTTGATCGTTGATCCTGAGGTTGGCCGGGCTTGAAATGTTCTTCAGATGATCGCGGACGAAAATCTCCATGAGCCTCCTGAGGACCTCAAGCTTCGTCGGAATCCGAGACATCATGGCCCCGAAATCGAAGAAGGACAAGAACAACTATACAGAATTTAAGAGTGCCTTTCTGTGTTCCACGCTACAGCCAGTGCGTGAGAGTCGGGTCTTGATAAACGGAGGGGTTGGCGCCGCCGCACACCGAAACAGGGGCAGCTATTCCGGTCAATCGTTGTCGCCGACGACATCCTGGACCCAGGAATAAACCGACCCGGGTAGAAGGAAATCCGAGAGTACCGACTCCCAGTTTGAAGACCTGTTCGATTTCGTCGGTGAAGATTGAATCCTAAACTGAACAGGGTAGTCGGCCAAGGACATAGGGATCGTCTGGAACGCTGGTGGACTGCATGGTCGCCGCAGCCGCCCTGGCGGCCGATGTGCCGCTGGCAACTGAAAACGCCGCCGACTTTCGTCGATTTGAGGCTTCCGGCCTGAAAATCCTTCAGGCCAGTGCGTCAGAAAGGATCGTAGCGAGAAAGCGGGGGATCGAGACCAGATTTCCTCGACTATGAGGCATTTTCTCGATTTTGAGGCGAATAGTGGTTCTATTTAACGCAATATGGGGGAAATATGGATCGATTCCTACCGCTTTCGCAGTAGATTCCTTCTTGCCGCGAAGGGGATAGCGGCCGGTGGCGGGAATGGGTATCGCGACGACTTCCAGGCCGTCAATGCCGGCGAAGTCGTTCGGGGTGCAGGTGTACACGGGGAGTGATTTCGCTACTCTAAATTGGCCCACTTTTGATCGTTTGATTTGGCCCACCCCTGACGACTGAACCGGAGAGGCTGTTCCGAACAAAGAGTCGGAATGGAGGGACCCGGTGTCAAGGAGATCGAAGGTGGAATTATTTGAAGAGATTCGGCGAGAGCACGAGTTTGGTGTGGGAACGATCCAGGGTGTGGCCCGGCGGCTGGGGGTGCATCGGCGGATGGTGCGTCAAGCGCTGGGAAACGCCGTGCCGCCGGCGAGGAAGAGCCCGGAGCGGAAGAGGCCGAGGCTGGAGCCGGTTATGGAATTTATCAACGGGGTGTTGGAGGCGGACAGGCAGGCCCCGCGGAAGCAGCGGCACACCAGTCACCGGATCTACGAACGGATCCGGATGGAATTTCCGAAACATCCGATTGGGGAATCGACGGTTCGCCGGTATGTCGGGCGGCGGAAGCGGGAGATGGGTTTCATCCGACAGGAGACGTTCGTGCCGCAAAGCTACGCCTGGGGTCAGGAAGCACAGATCGACTGGTACGAAGCCGTCGCGGAGTTGGATGGCGAACGGCAGAAGCTCCAGGTTTTCTGTATGCGGAGCATGGGCAGTGGTGGCGCATTCCATCGAGCTTATCCTCGGGCGACACAACAGGCATTCCTGGAGGCTCATGAGTTGGGTTTCCGCTATTTTGCGGGGGTCTTCGGGGTGCTGCGTTATGACAACCTGACCAGCGCGGTGAAGAAGATTCTGCGGGGATACCGGCGTGTAGAGACCGAACGGTTCATCGCGTTTCGGTCGCATTGGAAGTTTCAAGCCGAGTTCTGCACACCCGGCGAGGGCCACGAGAAAGGCGGTGTGGAAGGCGAAGCCGGATACTTCCGGCGCAATCACCTGGTACCGGTGCCGAAGGCGAAGGACCTGGCGGATCTGAATGCGCAGCTGCTGGCCGGTTGCCGTGCCGATGAACGGCGCAAGATCGGCGATCGGGTCCAGACGGTGGGTGAAGGGATGCAGATCGAACAGCCCCATCTGCTCGCGTTATCGACCGAAGGGTTCCCTCTGGCCGAGGACAGCTTTCCACGAGTCGATGGTAAGGGATGTGTACGGGTGCGTAACAACTTCTACTCCGCCCCCGTCAAGGCCGGGACTGTGGTGCGGGCGAGCGTTTTTCCGGCCTACGTGGAGGTCTGGCACGATGGCGGATGCGTGGCGCGGCATGAGCGAGGATATGGAAACGGCCAGCACTTCTTCAATCTGGAACATTATCTGGAGGTGTTGGAGCGGAAGCCGGGCGCGCTGGCCGGGAGCAAGCCTCTGGAGCAATGGCGGCAACAGGGCCGATGGCCGAAAAGCTATGACGAGTTCTGGCAGACGTTGATCGATCGCAACGGAAAACAGAATGGGACCCGCGCAATGGTGGAGTTGCTCCTACTGGGCCGGGAACATGGCTATAGCGAGCTGGATTCCGCATTCCAACAAGCCCTGCGCCTGGGATGCTCCGATGCCGCCGCGGCGCGCTACCTGATGACCGAGGCCCGATTCGACCGGCCGGCGGCGCCGCGACTGGAAGTGGCCGCACTACGCGCTTATGAGCGGCCCCTGCCGGAGGTGAATACTTACGATGCACTGCTCACTGCGGAGGTGGTCTAGTGTCCGCCACAGCCGGCGGGGTCGAACAGGCGGCGATTCAGCAGTACTGTAAAGCTCTCCGGACGCCCACGATCGGAACGCAGTTTGCGGCCATGGCCGAGCAGGCCCAGCGGGAAGAGCACACCTACACACGGTATCTGGAAGCCTTGCTGGCGATGGAAGTTGAAGAACGCGAACGGAACACCGTGGCCCGGCGGATTCAAGCCGCACGTTTCCCTCGAATGAAGACACTCGAGGACTTTGACTTCTCGCGGTCGAAGGTTCCAGCCAACCGGATCCGTGGACTCGCAGACGGTGGCTATTTAGAACACGCCGAACCTGTCGTCCTGATCGGGGAGTGTGGAACGGGCAAGACGCACCTGGCCACAGGACTGTGCGTGGCCGCTTGTCGGCAGAAGAAGCGGGTTCGCTTTACGACGGCCGCCGGCTTGATCAACGAGTTGGTCGAGGCCCAACACAACGACCAGTTCCGCCGGGTTCTGGCCCGATGGTTCCGATACGAGTTGATTGCCATCGACGAAGTCGGCTATGTCCCGATGGCAGACCTCGGCGCCGAACTCCTCTTTCAAGTCATCTCGGATCGAGCCGAGCGGGCGACGGTGATCTTGACAACGAATCTGCCGTTCTCGGAATGGACCCAGGTGTTTCCCAATGTTCGGCTGTGCAAGGCGTTGCTGGACCGGATAACCGATCGCGCTCACATCATCGAGACCGGAACCGAATCCTTCCGGTTTCGGCGCACGTTGGAGAAACGACAGAAACCACGGCATCCGCCTGGAAAGGAGAAACCCGCGAAACAAACCACGTCCTGAGGGTCGGATCGCCGCGCGGTCGTCGATCCTGGGCGATCCTGGAAACGGAGTTTTTTCCCGAAAGAAAGAAAAAGAACCAAAAAGAAAGAAACGGAGGCCTGTGGAAGATGACGCGCTGTGGAAATCCTAAAAACCAGGATTCCCACAGCGCTTGGAAAAGCCTCGCCAAGGGCGCTCGGGCAGATGAGAGGCGCTGTTTTTCGGATCTTTCCTATGAGAGCAAAGACGTCGGCATAGGGATAGGCCTCCGACATCGAGATCCAGACACATCTACAACACAGGCCCGACGGTAATTATCACTACTCGGAATTATTAACAGGAGGGGGTGGGCCAAATCAGACGATCAAAAGTGGGCCAGACCGGGTGGACAAACCCAGGGAGGTCGTTGGCCAAGGCGGTGGCGGCGATCATCGCGTCGTAGGCGCGCACCTTGGTCTTGCGACCGGACCGGCGTAGCGAACGACAACGAAGACGGTGCCGTTCCGCCGCAAACTTCCGGCCGCCGGGGGTTGCGGGCGATCTCTTTATGGTTACTCGATCTCACCCGCAAGACCCATCGACGATGGTATTGCGATACAGGGGACAGGACCCTAGTTCCCCCCGATGAGCTCCGCAAAATCGGTCAGAAGCTTATCGGCGGGAATGAGGCCGCCGGAGGTATTTTTCCAGATCAGCGTTCCCTCTTCGTCGATCAGGAAATAGTAGCGGTTCGCCGAGGCTGCGCTACGGCCCTCTCGGCCCGCACCGTAAAGGTTAATGACCTCCATGTCGACGTCGCTCAGGAAGCGGTTCTTGGCCCCTACCTGTTCCCCGAAAACTCGCTGAGACGGACCCAGGTCTCTCGAAATGCCGATGATTTCGACACCCAGATCCAAGAACTCGTCGTACCGTTCACCGAACTCGGTGAATTCCCGCGTTCAGCCACCGGTAAAAGCGGCGGGAAAGAACGCGAGAAGGACCTTGGTTTCGCCCTGGAGCTCGCCGAGGAGCCCGAATTCCGGGGCACGCTCCCCCACCGTCGGGGTGTTGTCAGTGCCCGGCGCCGATAGCTGGCCGAAAGCCAGCGAGGCCGAAACAAACACCACGAGCGGGAGGAGCAGAAAATACTTCTTCATTAGCTATCCTCCTAATAAATCGAGACGCCGATCGGATCGATGCCCCTGAATCACACGGCCCCAGCCAGAAGGGGACCGGAATCACGCGTAGATGATATGCTAAGATCTTCGCTTTGGCAACTTGCTTGAGGGTGGCCGAAGTCCTGATCCTTCAGTCACTAAGCCCGACTGGCGGCATCCCTGAAACTTCCGGAGCAAATGCCTCGGGCTACCTTCCCGTTCGCCACCGCTCGCCCCGGCCACCCCCCTCCTTACCACTACAGCGGATGGATCTGAACACGGCCCACTACCGTCCCGGCATTCGTAAGTAGACAAGCGAGGTTCGCGGTATAACAGGCACGGCAGCAATGTCGTCGTTGGGATGTCATGTCGAGTCGCCGAGGCAGAACGACACCCATACCGAACCCCACGGGAGGCAAACAACTCCGTGAGTCCGCGATGGCTCAGTAGGGGGGCGACGCCAGGAAGAACCTGGCGTCGGTCAACACACTTGGTAGGAGGATCGGTGAACGCCGGTCATAGACCGTGCCGGTTGGCGTAGGCCACCGCTTCCAATCGGTTGTGAACCTCGAGTTTTGCCGACAAGACACGCGGGCCTTCGCCGCGTGATTTCTATTCCGGCCCGCCACGGTTTCGGGCCATCAGTCGGGTTCTCAAAGCCAGAGACCCCCGGATGCCCTCCTCGGCGAGAAGGCGGCAACTATGGCCGGTGAAATTTGCGGTCGCAAAACTTGGACCACTGAAGTTCCCCTCGAGTGGCAGGTCGTCGAACTGGCGAGGATACGGTGAGGCGGAAAAGTGGGGGCTGGGATCGGGGACAAGTCCGAAGGAGTCCGGCTGCGAATTCCTGTCTACGGAAACTCCGAAGACCCAATCGAAACTTCCCGGGTAGGCAGGGATTCCGGTGAAGTCGTATGGCGCGACGAGAATCGGGACCTCGCGACTGACTGCTTCGAGAGCGGAACGATGCGTGTCTTTCAACGTTGCGAGGCTGAGGTTCACGACGTCCATTCCGTTTTCGACGCACCACTGCAATCCCCGAACCACATCTTCGATCCGGGTTGAAAAAGACCGATCGAAGACACGGACAGCATAGAGGTCGATCGAGGGAGCCCATTGTTTGATCGCCGCGGCCACAGCGGTTCCATGCCCGAGCCTGTCGTTCCACGCAGGCGTGGGGTCGTCGTTTCCACGAACCAGGCCGACTCCGCCCGCGACCATATCGACGTGAGGATGGTCGGGATTGATTCCGCTATCGACAACGGCGACCTTAAGCGAGCTAGGCACGTTCAGTCCGGGGCGTTGACGCCTCCAGAACGCGGCCATCACGGACATCAAAAATCAGATCGGCGTGCGCCGTCAGGTAGGACCGGTGGGTGATCAGGAGGATCGTTCGACCCATCATGATGCGGCGTAGTTCCGACAGTACTTTCGATTCCAGCTCCACGTCCATCGCGGAAGTCGCTTCGTCGAGGATCAACACCTCCGGGTCGCGCGCCAGGGCCCTGGCGATCCCAATCGTTTGCTTTTCCCCACCCGACAGGGCGAGGCCGCGGTCGCCGACAGGCGCGTCCGTCGGGACGGCGAGAAACCCGGGCATTTCCGTTCGAGCCGTCCCCCCATACCGGATGTTGTCCTCTACGGTGCCGTTAAAAAGAAACGTGTCCTGTTCGACAAGAACGACCTTCTTTCTGAGCGCTGCCAGGCTGTAGCGACGCGTATCCAGACCGTTGAGGAGAATCGTGCCGCTGTCCGGATCGTACAAACGGACGAGCAGGTCGGCAATCGAGGACTTACCGGCGCCACTCGACCCCGTAACGACGGAAAGCGTTCCGGCCGATATTCGAAACGTGGCGTCCTTTAACACCTCGTCCCGTTCATGGCGAAAGGAAACCTGGCGGAATTCGATGGCCTCAACAGGGCCGTCGAGGTCGTTGTCTCCGTCGGTGACTTCGGGTTCGGCATCCAGCAGCTCCGTCACCCGCCTCGCGGACACTTTCAACGAAGCGATGTTGGTATAGAGGGTCATGATGTTCTGAATAGGCGCCATCAAGCGCGCCTGGTACGAGATGAACGCGACGAACGCCCCGAGCGTCATAGCTCCCTGGATGACCTGATATCCACCGATGAGGAAGACCGTCAGAACGCCGATGGTCAGGCCGGCCGAAGGAATCAGCCCGGCAAGAATCGAGGTCTTCTGCCGATCGAGCATGGCCGCGACAAATCGGGCGTTGTGGCGGCCGAAACGCTCGACTTCCCGCTCCTCCCGTGTCATCACGACCGTGGTGCGAAGCCCCATCAGCGTCTCGACGAGAAAACTTCCGATGTCTGCGCTCCGTTGCCGGACCTGGTCGGTATCTCTCTCCAACCGCCGGCGTACTCTCGACAACGCGATCACGATGAACGGCAGCAGCGCAAAGGTCAGTAGCGACAGGATCAGGTTCAGATAGAGGAGGATCACCACGGCCCCGACCAGGAACAGGACGTTGCTGGTCAGTGCAAGCAGCGTGTCGGCGGATATCCTCTGAATCTCGCCGACGTCGTTGTTCAATCGCGAGATGACGTCCCCGAGTCGCTTGTCGGCGTAAAAGCGCGGAGACAGCTTCTGCAGATGCCGGTAGACCGTCCGGCGCATGTCGAACAGGATCGCGGCCGACACCTGTATATATCGATACCCGGTCCAGGCGTTGAGCGCATAGGAAATCGCCATCAAGGCAAGCATCGCAAGTGATATCCAGACCAGGAGGCTGAAGTTGCTCTCGAGCAAGGCGTCATCGATCAGGATCTTTGTGAAGTAGGGCTGGGCCAGACCCGACAGCGTGGCGACGGTGCCGAGAATGAGGACAAGAAGCAGTTGTCGCCAGTAGGGGCGGATGAATTCGAGGATTCGTGTGGTGTCTTCCTTTCGCATGGAAAAAGTGGTCAGCGGTGTCAGTGGTCAGTGGTCAGAAAAGGGGCGAGGCATCGGATGCAAGCCTTCACCGCGGAACCACACTTCATCAGTTCGGGATGACGACCATCCGAGCTGTGAAGTCGGCCGGGAGCTCCACTCGCTTCTCGAATGTCAAAGTCTCGGCGTCAAAATAATCGATCGTGTTCCCCGCATGGTGCAGGTACACCTTCTGACCGTCACTGCTGACCTTCAACGACGTGCGCGGTCTGCCTTCATAGGCCTGCTTGCGCAGGAACCGCTTCTGTTCCAGATCGAAGACGTAAATTTCGTGTTCATCCACGGCGTTCCGAACCCCGTACGCGAGTTTCCCGTCCGGTGACACTGCAAAGTCACCCAGGCCGATACTCGGGTTCGTTTCAAAATGCTCGAGGGTGCCGTTGGAAAAATCGAAGCGTGCGATGCCCATGATGCCGCGGCCGGTCGTCGGGTCGGCCGAGTTGAACAGGAACGTCATCGCGTTCGGTTCGTCGTAGGATTCAAACGACCGGCCAAGCCGAATGGCGCCATTTCCCGGGTAGACGGGCTGCGACATCTCGATCTTATCGACGATCTCAAAACTATCCAGGTCGATAAGCAGGAAATCTCGATACAAATAGTAGAGAAGCTTGCCGTCGGGGGAAACACGCATCAGAGGGCTTTGTCCCCGCGAGTATTCCCGGGGAATCTCCATTGATTTCGTTATCTTGCGTTGTGTGAGGTCGATTTCTACGAGTTGAGGTTTTTCGATGGTGTAACGATCGATTTCCCCGACCGCGACTCTGACGACGGCAAACAAACGGTTGTTGTCCGGGTGTGCCGTAAATCGCCGGACGACCCGGATCTTCCGATTCCCCTCGGACAACTTGAACGCGTCGATGACCTTGCGCGATTCGATGTCGATAACCTCGACGCCCTCCATCAAGCCCGTATTGGCATAGAAACGCTTGCGGTCCGGTGAGAGCTCGAGTGAGAACGCCGCACCCTGCTTGAGCGGGATCTTGTCCTGAATCTCACCGCTGGCCTCATCCATGACCAGGATCTCGCCCGGCCATACCGCCGAATACATCGTTCCAATGGGCGAATCCTGCGCAACGAGAGACGCCGACAGGAACGTGAGGGCCAGAAATTCAGCCAGAACTCTGACAATTCTATTAATCAAGATCTTGTCTCAAGGAAACACCAGATCGATATTCCGCCAGTCCTTGGCGGCCGCGCTGCACGACTTGGACCAGTCCGGGTAGTTGTTCAGGTGATCGGGCACCTGTGCCGGCCAGTAGCAGGTGATATAGCAGTCGTAAAGATCGCGCTCGACCGGTTGGCACAGCCCAGCGGTACCTCCCCCGGAATCCACTTCCCATCCGGGGTCGAAGACAAGTGAACAACCCATCGGAAATTGGGGGCCACTGGGAGGACCCTGATGGACGGCGTAGACGTCGCCTCCCGAAAGCATGAGCCTTTCGATCCGCTGGGCCTTCCGGTTGACAGCCTTAAGATGTCGCATAACCCTTCCTCTCATCGAATCGGTCGAAGAACGCCGGATTCCGTTCTGATATCTCAACGTACGTTTCCAGACAGGTCATTATCCACCCGCGGATCCAGTCGCAGTAATGAAGGTTGGCATGTCCGATGTCGCCGTAACGAACCTGAGCCTCGTGGTAGCAGCCGCCCGAACAAAGGCCCCGCACCCAGCACGTGTGGCAGTCGGCCTTGTTGGACAAATGCGTCTTCCGGGCAAACTCGTCCCGCTTCTCCTCGTCGAGTCCGGTCTGGATGTTGCCAAGAACGTGTTCGGGGGAATCGACGAACCTGTGGCAGAGCGCGATGTCTCCGGACGGTGAGACACCGAGCAGTCCGAGACCGGCGCCACAGGCGTAGTTCTTGCTGATCCCCGTATGGATCTCGGCGAGCGTGTCGGTCATGTTGGAGAAGCCAAGGTACTCGCCGCGAACGGCCTTTTCCAGATAGAGCTTCCCAAGCTTTCGAAACTGACCGAGCATGGAATCGAAACCGTCGTCACCGATCGCGTACAAGGTATCCGGAGATGTGGTGACAGGGGCAAACCCGACCTCGTAGAAACCGATCTCCTCGGTCAGGTGCTCGAATATCCGGCCAATATCCAGCACTTGCGCGGTCAGAGTCACGCGCGCCCCGATCGGGCGAGTGCGATGGTTTCCGAGCAACCCCCGGATGCGCGGTAGAATCTGGTCGTAGCTTCCCTGACCGTTGCTGAAAGTCCGCAACTTGTCCTGAAGGTCTTTGGGCCCGTCAATGCTGACCGTGACGCCGACGTGGTTCTCCGACAGGAACCGCACCACCTCATCGGTCAGTAGCGTGGCATTGGTCGTCAGGCTGAAATCGATCGTCTTGCCGCTTTCACGCGCCCGGCGTCGGGCATACTCGACCGTGGACCGGACCACCTTGAAATTCAGCAGAGTCTCTCCACCGAAGAACGTCAGGTTGAGCCGCGGCATGGAACCACTGTTGGCGATCAGGAACTCGACGCTCTCGAATGCCGTCTCTTCGTCCATGTAGGCCGACGGCAACTCTTCGGCAATCCGGTCCTGGCCATACTCGTAACAGTACTTGCAGCTGAGATTGCACTTGTTCGTCACGTTGAGGACGATCGTGCTCAACGGCAGTTTGTCGAGTGGCACAAACGGCGGCACAGAACCGGAGTCGTCCTCCGGCACGAGGACGCCAAGTTGGTTCAGTTCGGAAAAGCCCTCAACGAGAGCCTCGCGGGGAAATCGGGACACAAGTTTGTCGAGGACATCGGTGGAATTCCGAGGCCCCGCTTCGAAAGCATCCACTACGACGGACGTCAAAGGATCCAGACCCACGACGACCGAAGAATCCACGATGAATAGAAACTCCTGTTCCACGGCTCGAAATCGCCGGACGTCGGTGAGCCGATATCCGGCTACGGCAGTACTTCCAGTTGTAGCCATCTTACGTACAAGGGAACCGTGACAACCAGGTGGGCACCGCCCCGGATCGGTCTGTCGGTTCCTTCTCCTCCATATGTGGCGATCACGCGCACGTCGCCATAGTTGTTTGTCTGGCCTTTTCGTTCCGGGTTCGGGCCATCGATGTTCGGCGTAAACAGCCCGTTCGGACCCAGCGTTCCGACATAGAGTATGTCGTCGTCGTTCAACCTTGCATGAAATTCCTCGACCGACCAGGTGACCGGTACGGCTCCAAGCTCAATATCGTCGTCTGTTCCGGACATCCCGTCAGGCCCCTCGTGATAGGCCACGGCGTCGAACTGCTGGAACTGTTTCGGCATGGCCCCGCCGCCCAGTCGCGCCATGCCCTGCTCGGGTAAGACACGGACATAGTCGATTGTGTCGAAGACGGCCAGAGCGCCCCTGGAAACGATTCCGCCGACGACGACATCCCTCTGTCCGGGAAGGGCCTCCGATGCCACTGCGATATCGACCGTGATCATGTCGGACGTGACGCGGACACTGTCGACGGTTACGCCCGGACCGAAGTCGATGTCTTCGGCGGAAAGATCCGTGGTGAAATTAGCACCGTAGATTCTCACAGAGTCGGTGGAACCGGCCATCACTGCGCTCTTGTCGGTTCCTGAGACATGGATGTCCCGACGAACTCTTCGGGCGACAACGTCTATTCCAAACTCGTCGTAGGCTCCGTTGAACCAGCGCCCGTTCAACGTCTCGCTATCGGCAGCAAGGAACATGACTTCACGAAGCTGTTCGAGACGCTCGGTTCGGGCGCCGGGATCGTTCGAGCTTCCGCGCCAGCTATAGCCGGCATAGAGGAGGACCCGACCCGTTCTCGCCGTACGGGTACCGTCGCCGAATTCGATCGTTGTCTCGGTACGAAACTCGTCTTCAGAGGGACCTGGAGAAATGACCATCTGTCCGTAGCCGCGCCCTTTGCCGACCATGTAGACCTGAACGGCCCATGTGCCTTCGATGCGGGGCACACGAAAGTTCGCACGCCAGGCCCGCCATTCGGGGGTGTCGAGGGGTAGCGCCCGCCCCAGATAATCCAGGGCCCGATCCACGGGATCCCTCTGGTCGTCGGGGGACATCGTGGAGGAGATGGCTCGGGTCGGCGGGATGGGCCCGGGACGCCGGGGATCGTCACCGACCTGGGCTTCCCCCACCGCCGGGAGCGTCCGCGAGGTCGGTCTACGGGTCCCCCGGAAGGCCTGAAACTCCGTCAACGGATACAACGCGAGGTGGAAATTCGTGAGCAGTTCCCACTCGTCCCGATCGCGTCTTTGAGACAGGATACGTCCGATGCTGTGACAGGCGACACAGGCCGCCTCGAGGCTTTCATCGGGGATGACCTCCCGGATCATCCGCCGTTCCACCTCATAGAACGCGGGACGCGCTTCTTCAGGAGCCAGGCCATGGTCATTGCTGAGGTACCTGACGATCTCCCGCGCAACGTCCGGCGAGACCACAACGTCCTGCTCGCGAACCATCCGTTTGATGGTCTCCTGCCACCCTTCCGGTGTCTTGCGCATGAAGGAGATGCGCGTCATCCGGCCTTCATTGTCGATCGCGTGACAGGACGAACAGGCGTTTCGCGTCGTCTGGTTTGTTACTGGAATGCCGTTTCCAACGACGTCGTCCTGGGCCAGGACAACCGAGGCAAACAGATGTATCCACACGAAACAGGAAAAAAGGCGTCTGGGCAAACTAGCCTCCCATCTGGGATATAGGAGCGAGGCGCTATTGTACATTTAAATAGGAACGGGGGCGAATTAATCGTAACCCCTTACAATTCTGCGTTTTAATGAAATCAGGACCCCGTCCCTAATTGAAAATCCGGCGGAGGAGACCCTCTCGACACAGGTACGAGATGGATTTCAAGACGTCGGACGAAGCTCGGTCCCTGGTGGATTCGAGTACATCGCCGATCCTGGTCCCACGTTCGAACCTCCTGACGAGGTCGGTGAGAAAATCGTGCTGTGGACCACGATAGCCGTATGTGAACGATTCGGTCACGATGCAATCGGCAAGGACGACCTCACCTCCTGCGAGAAATGGCCGGGCTTCGATCGACACCTCCTCTCGAACAGCGAGCAGCAAACTCCCGGCACGTCCGGCCTCGATGGATGCCGTGAGCTCGGGTGGAAATTCTTTTCGCTGCTCCGACACCGGCGCAGCGACTGGAACGTCTCCAACGCTAAGCGAGTGTCGTTCGGCCCAGAAAGGACGATCACTCCACCGCTGTTCTTCACGAAAGATCGAAGCGGAACCGGCAGCGTATCCATTGAAAATCCGATGTTCTTCTTCATCGAAATATCCGAGTGCGACGTCTTCCATTCCCGGCTTTCGAAGACACGTATTGATGACTGCGACAGCCGTCGTTGCGGAACACAGCGCCTTGTAGACGCCCTGGGAAGACAGCGGATCGATCACCGATCCTGCGTCGCCAACCAGCAGGAGACCCGGCTCGACGAAGCGTTGGGAACACAGCCACGACGCATCGATACCGACAGGTCTGGCGTTCAGGCAGGCTCCGGCCAGAAGCCGCTTGGTAAAGGAAGTCGATCGAAGTGCGGCCTCATAGAAAGATCCGACGCCAGCTTGACGGACTCGCTCCAGCTGGTCGGGGCCGAACAGGACGGTGGCGTTGCGAAGATCCGACGACAGACGGAGCGACCAGACCCAGCCGTCGGAGAAGCTTTCGATGATCGTGTCGTTCATCTGGCTACCTTCGGGATGGACCGAGTCCTTCCAGTAGCCGACGATTCCCCATTGCTTCAAGTGCGTGATCCGGGGTCCGGTACTGCGGCCGAACCGAGACCGCGATCCAGCGGCAACGACGACAGCCCCCGCCCGACTCTGACTTCGCCGGCCGCCTTCAACGAAGCACGCACCGGAAACTCGACCGTCTTCCCGGATCAAGCCGGTTGCCGTCCGCCCCATCCGGACGCGTCCACCGCAGGCCTCCAACAGGATTTGATCGAAACGAGCCCGTTCGACCTGCAGGCCTGCTCCGGATTCGAACACGGCTCGTTTCGGCTCGGCGTCAGACCACACCGAGGTGTGGCCTTCCATCACGGCAAACCCTTCCGCTTCGACCACGTCCCCGAAACCGAGGTGGTCGAGAAGAGCAACCGCACGAGGCGGGAGGGACTCCCCGATGCGAAATCGCGGAAAGGCGCGCATCTCCCAGATTTCGACCGAAAAGCCGAGCCTCTCCAATAGCGTTGCCGTGACCGAACCCGCCGGACCGGCCCCGATAACGATCACATCTACGGCTGGGTTGGGTTCAGACATACGTCTGCATTATACAAGCGGCCTCGATCCGTATCGTCCTCGTGTGGGCCGTGTTTCGAGGGTTAAAGAAGGGGCTTCAGGCGAGCGTAGCCGGACCGGCTGACCGGGAGCTGGCTTCCATCGGACAGGATCGCGACGCGGTTGTCTTTCGACTGGAGTTCGATCCTGGTGAGACGGTCGAGGTTCAGAATGTAGGACCGGTGGATCCGGACGAAGCGTGCCGGATCGAGCTGTGCCTCGACATCGTTCATTGTCTCCTGTTTCAGATAGGACCGTTCCGATGTCTTGAAAGACACGTAGTCATCCTGCGCTTCGACGTAGTCGATTTTCGCGACCGCGATGACATGAACATGGGAACCGTCCCGTACCAGGATCCGTTCCGAGGGCGTTCTGTTGGCGCGGCGGTCCTCGACGAGGTTTGAAATCGACGGATCCCTGTCGCCCCCGATCTGCTTTTGGACACGAGCCAGAGCCTGCTCCAGTCGCCTGCGGCTGAAGGGCTTGAGCAGGTAGTCCACCGCATGCACTTCGAAAGCCTTCAGGGCGTAATCGTCGTAGGCGGTCGCAAATATCACGGCAACGTCATCACCGATCAGTTCGAGAACCTCGAATCCGGTCAGCTTCGGCATCTGGATATCAAGAAGCACGAGGTCGGGCTTCATTTCTGCAACGGCCTTGACGGCCTCGAATCCATTGGCGCACTCGGCGACGATCTCAATGGTCGGATTGGGGTCCAGGAATTCGCGCAACAGGTTCCGGGCGGGTTCCTCGTCATCGACGATGACGCATCGGATCTGCTCGCGAGGGAACATGGCCAGCGTGGGCGAAGGCGACGGCATCCGTCTTTCGGCCTCGGCGGCGAAAGCGACGTTGCGCTGTAGCCTGCGAAGATCCGCCGTCAAGTCCCCGGAAGATTGGTAACGTACGTCCGGATCCTTCTCCAGGGCCTTGAGGATCATGGTTTCCAACTCGCCGTTGAAAGCCGGATTCAAACGAACAGGGGCCGTCGGATTCCTGAATAGAATCGCCTCAAAGGTTGCGGCGGCCGTTTCGCCTCCGAAGGCACGATGGCCGGTACCCATCTCATAGAGCACAGCGCCCAGGGAAAACAGGTCGGATCGTGCATCGACATCTTCGCCACGCGCCTGTTCGGGCGACATGTAAGGGGCGGTGCCCATCAAAGCGTACCGTTCGGTCAGAACCGTCCCGGGGGCGGATCCGGCAGCATCCGCCTGCGTTCGGCTTGTGGACGTGGTCGCCAGGCCGAAGTCGAGAACCTTGGAGTGTCCGCGAGAGTTGATGATCACGTTCTCCGGCTTGATGTCGCGGTGGATGATGTCCGCACCATGTGCCGCGTCGAGAGCGTCGGCCACCTGGATTCCAATAGCGAGCACTTCATCGGTCCCTAACTCCCCCCCGGAGATCCGCTCGGCCAGCGTCTCACCTTCAAGCAGCTCCATGACGATATAGGGTTGGTCTTCGTACTCTCCGACGTCGTAGATCGTGCAGATGTTCGGGTGATTCAAAGCCGACGCCGCGCGCGCCTCTCTTTCGAACCGATCGAGCGCCGATCGATCGGCAACCAGTTCGCTGGAAAGAAGTTTGAGAGCGACCTTACGGTCGAGGCGCGTGTCGCAGGCCTCATACACCTGCCCCATTCCACCGGCACCCAATTTTTCACGAATCTCGTAATGATTGAAGACACGGCCTTTCATCAGCCCGTACTCCTCTCGGCCCTGATTCCATCAAGGGAAGATCGAACGGCAGGCACGCTGCGGGCTTCTCCTGACCCGGCGAGCGCACGCAGGCGCAGTTCCACAACAAATCGCTGGCCTGACTCATGGAAATCCATTCGCGCGTCGTTCGGATAGAGAGTCTGGAGGCGGCTTCGAACGTTCTTCAAACCGATCCCCGTCGAAACGATTTCGGGCCGATCCGCATCGCACTCGTTTTCAACCGACAGGCGCAAATCATCGCCGACGATCTCCGAACGAATGCGCACGGTGGCCCCCTCCAGTCGATGCGCAACGCCATGTTTGACGGCATTTTCCACGAGAGGCTGCAGAATGAGCGGAGGGACCAGGCAGGCGTCGCTCCTCGGGTCGACATCTATTTCCAGCCGGAGCCGGGACCCGAATCGAACGCGCTCTATCGTGAGAAAACGCTCGACCAGAGCGAGTTCCTCCGACAACGGGATGTTCGGCTGACTGACGAGCTTCAGGCTGGTTCGCAGGAATTCGGCGAGCAGCACACACATTTCACGGGCGCCCTGGGGGTCCGATCCGATCAGCGAACTGACCGAATTGAGGCTGTTGAACAGAAAATGCGGGTCGACCTGCGCCTTCAGGACCTTGAGTTCGATCTCCCGTGCCAGCACCTGGCTCTCGAGCGACCGTTTCTCGGCGTCGCGAGCCGCCTCGAACACGATGAACAGGTAGTGCACGACGAGCGAAAGGAGAAACATGACTTCACCCAGGCCGAGCAGAAGAGGCAAGGCTGCGACATATTGGGCCTCGATGCCGGGGGAATAGATCCGGTCGAGAAGCGCCGCCCAGCTTTCTCCAAGGATCAGCCACAGTATCGCGGTCATAAAGGACGCGACGAGTCCCATCGCGATTAGCCGCGGCCACTCCGTCGTGTCGAGTGGAAAGGCACGGCACAGGTACCAGGCGGGAAGGCAGAGAAAGGCGTAGAAGAAGGCCAGCGGAAGGGCCAGCAGGGAAGCGTCCCACCATGCAAGCGATCCCGACAGAGTCAACAGCGCGGTGAGCAAAGCCGCGATCGGAACCCAGGCGGCCAGGTACAGGACCAGACGTTTTCTTTCTGCGAGTAACGGATGCATTCAAATGCCGCCCGCGATTGGTTTAGTTGCTGACCTCGAGGCCGCCCATGACGACGCTCCCCTTCAGGATCAGATTCTTTTCCGAGCCACCCTTCGGAGCGGTGGTCTTGTCGGAAATACCTCCCATGATCGGTTGGGTCTTCATGGTCACGGTCCAGTCTTCGGGGACCGTCAATTCCACGCCACCCCACAAAGCAAAGACGTCGATCACCGCCGGACTATCCACGATCGAAGCTTCCCGGAGGTCGATTTCGCATCCTCCCATGACCGCGGTCAACTGTCCCCCTTTGAACCTCTGGGAAGAGCACTTGCGGTCGACACCCCCCAGGATGGCAACGGCGTTTATTGTGGGATCCTCGGACGTCCAGCCCGTGGATCTCTCTTCACCGCCCGAGCTTGGAACAGATCCATCCGGGTTCGCCCCGGAGCGAGTATCCTCCCCATCTCGCTCTTCCCTGTGCCTCCAGATGATCTTTACACCCAGTAGGATCAGGACCAGGGGCCAGAGGTCGGAAAAATCGAGATCGATGTAATTCAGGTTGTCCAGTAACAGGAAGAGGCCCAGGAGCGTGAATATCGAACCGGCCAGTGGGCGGTCTTTTCGAACGGCGAGATTGATGCCGGCCCAGATAAACAGGGCCGGCCACCACCGGAAGAACAAGCGCGCATCGATGAAGCCAAGGTTGTCGAGTGTCAACAAGATCCCCGCAAGGACCGCGACGATTCCGAACCACAGTTGAGTCGGGGAGTGTACTTCGGCTCTGTACGATCGTCTTATGTGGGCTCTTCTTCTCATGGGGCTATTCTCCTGTCGGCTACTGCGGAGTCGGGCTTCCGACAGAGATAGAATATGGAATCTCCAGACGTGTATGCACCTGATTTTCGGCCAGTCGCGGCTTGTTACCGGCGAGTAACGCTGGATGTGTGGTCACAGCATGATGGATGGGCGCCGTGTTCGGGAAGACCCGAACTTCACGATAGAGATGGGCACGTGGTTATTTTGCTACACGGACCGTCACGGATGGATTGCTCCCTTCCTCGATCCGAACCGGTTCGCCTTCGGTCTCGAAGCGCCGGATAAAATCGGGATCGAAATACACCGAACCTTCCAGTTCCTCCCACGCGAAGATCGTGTAGTCACCGGGTACGATTCCGCTCATGGAAAAACGACCCGTTTCGTCGACCGCGGATATCCTGTACAGGATGGTCCTTCGGCGAAGACGGGCTTCGGGCACGAGTACGACCCGGGCACTACCGAATGTGTCTTCATCGAGCCCTGTCACCGTGCCATCCAGGACCCCCGCGTTTGGGCTGATCAGGACGCTGAGCGCGAGAGTCGACCGGGCGTCAACTACGACGAGGCTGTCCGGGATTTCCTCCGATCCAAGCAGGGCCCTCTTCACGTAGTAGTTCGGATCCAGCCCGGTCACCCACAACTGGTATGCTCCGACCGGGACATTCTCGAGCGTAAACTTCCCCGACTCGTCCGGAGTCGCACTGGGCATGGTCAAGACGGAATTCTCCGCCTGGCGGAGAAACACAGTCACGCCGGCGTCGTCCGGGATTGTGGTGCTGACGGCTCCGGGCGCCGTTCCCTCGAAATAGAGCTGGCCTTCGATCGCCAGACCCGGGCCGATCATCAAGACGAGATCTCGAACGTCCGCACCGGAAACCTCGATCGGAAGCGCCGTTTCGTACCGGTCCCGGCTGGGACCGAACGAAGCACGAATCACCAGGGACCCCGATGTCACACCTCTAAGTTCGAACCGGCCTTCGGAGTCGGTTCTGGCGCCTGTTCGAACCGCCCGACTCAGGCCGTCGTTCCGGTAGATGCCAAGCGCGACCCCTCTGGCAGGCTCTCCGGTAGTCGTGTCGAACACCGTTCCGGAAACCGCGACCGAACGGACGGGTCGAAACGTCAAGTCCACCCCCGGAAGGTCGTTACCCGACGACAGGGTCAGGGCCGCCGCGGATCCGGCGTCGGTGACGTTCGGGTAGTAGACCGGGACGTAAACTTCCAGGTTGCTGTTGGACCTGTTTCCGTTTCGTGTGGCGCTCAAGAAGTAGTCCCCCGGCGTCAGCCAGAAGAGACGGTATTCACCCAGATCGTTCGTCACCCCACGCTTGGTTTGTACCAGTGTTTTCTTCCCATCGCTTCCGTACCGGGGTTCGAGAGCCTCGACCGTGACGTTCGCCAGGGGTTCCCCGTCCATGTCGAAAACCCGACCCGAGATCGTAGGCGCAGGCGACATCAGGATCGGCAGTTCCTTGTCCTCTCCGGCAGCCAGTTCGAGGCCTCTTCCCCGTCCTCCGGGCCGCTTCGCCAGATATTCCTGACGAACGTAGCCGTTGCGAGTGATCAGCAAACGGTACTTTCCGGGAACGACGTCGGCTAGGACGAACCGGCCGCCTGAATCCGTTGTCGCTGTAATTGTTTGTTGGTTTCCGCCCCTGTCCCATGGGGTCAGTCGAAGTTGTGCCTTGGTGAGGGGGTCGCCTGTGCCTATGCGGGTGACGACACCGGTGAGAGTGGCTTTCTCGGTCTGTTCCACTGCCGGCTCCTGCAAGCCGACGATGAGCCAAATCAGTAGCAGCTTAGTGATGTTCAGCCCCCGGTTCTCGGAGAGATTCACCCACATGTGTACGGAACGCGTGCTCTCTAGTTAGACACCGCGATCCGGCAATGCGTTCCATTATTGAGGACAAGCACGCTAGTTTCTGGTTTCCAGGATCATTCGGTTCCTGGGGTAGTCGAAAATGACGTTGAAGCGTTCGAGGACTCTCAAGCCGAGAACGCCCTGGCGTCCGTTGGCAGTCGCGTGTCCCCGGGTGTGGAACTTGGTGACGACGTTCTTAAGGGCGTGGGCTCCCAATCGGAGCTCCTCGACCCGACCGCGGTAGCCCTGGACGCTTCCCGACAACCCGACTCCGTCAGCACGAACCGCATCGGCGGGAAGGGTGATCTGGGGAAGAGAACCTGGAATCAACGAAAGATGGCTCCGGCTGCCGAGATCCACGTGAAGTTTTACCGTCACATCCGTTGAACCCGAAAGCGTCACCCCGGCATGAGTGTATGGTTTCCGCTGGGACATTTAGAGAGGGAGGATTTCGCCGCTTCCTTCATATGCAAAAGAGTCGGCTTTGTACAACGTGAGGACGTTCTGGTCGAAATCCAACCGAACGACGTATCGCTTCAGCAGGTCATAACCGATGATTCCCTCGAAGTCTGGCTCCTCTTCGAACTCGATAAAGGAAATCTCCTCCCACGGAAGCTCGGCCGCGGTTTGATCAAAGATCTGGACGTCGCCAACCGATACGGTCAGACCCTCGATGAGGTTGGCGCTCGGAGATTGCCCGGAACCCGATCCACCGACCCGGACCGAACGACCGCGGTCCAGGCCGAGCCGGTCTACGAGGTCTGTTCCCATCAGCCCGATCACGGGCGCGCCCGTGTCGAGAATAAAATCCATCGTGTCCGAGTTGTTGATTCTCACAGGAATCGTAACGAAATTCCCGACCTTGAACGGCAAGCGAATCTGGTCGCCAGAAGAATTCCATCGGGCCGGGCTGCCATCGTTGGCGTAGTAGAAAAGGAGCGTGTTAACGGAATTGCAACCTCCCAGGATGAACAAACTGACCAGGAGCAGACTTGCGGACGTGATGCTCCGAGCTCGTGAAATCGTTTCTAAACGATTCATCAAGGTTTCCTCCAATGCGTACCGACATGCAGCACTTCGTTAGTGTAATAGTGTACTAGTACACTCGAAGCTCGGGCCCAGTCAAGTAAAATAGGAATTGACCGCTTATAACAGGTTTATAGTAACTAGTTTAACGCCTATTATGCTGGTGACATCAAAAAGAAATAGTTGCATTTCTGGAAGCTCAGATCTAGACTGTGCTAGCTTACTGATACACCAATGATCATCACACTCAGCGATACGGATCCTCGCCCGATCTACAAACAGATCTTTGACGAGGTTGTCCGCGGTGGCGCCCAGGGCACGATTCAATCGGATGAGTGCCTGCCGTCGATCAGGCAACTAGCGCTGGAACTGCGGGTCAATCCGAACACGGTGAAACAGGCGTACCGGGAGCTCGAGCGGGAGGGAGTGGTCTATGTGCGGCGTGGTCAGGGAACGTACCTGGCGAAAGCTGACAGCGCTCGAAGCGAACGCACGAAGATCTTCCGGGGGATCGCCCAGCGCGCGGTAGAAGAAGCCGGCAGGAACGGGCTGACACCAGAAGAGTTGATCCAGGCGATCCGGGATCTCCGGAAGCCGAAAGCTTCGGAAAAACCTGGAGTAATCGAAGGAGGCGGTAATGAGGCCGACAATACCTGATAGCCTGTCCGATTCGTCCCTGGCGGTGCGAACGGACAATCTGACCAAGTCTTACGACGGCCGAATCGTTCTCGATAATCTGAGGCTGACCGTCCCTGAAGGTGCGACATACGCACTGGTCGGCGCCAACGGCGCTGGCAAGACGACCACGTTCGGGATTCTGCTCGACCTGGTTCGGGCGAACGCGGGCCACGCCACGGTGTTCGGTCGCGACACCCGTTCGGAAGGCCCCGACGTCCGGGCACATGTCGGTTACCTGTCCGAACGGCCGGTCTTCGGATATGGCTGGATGACGGTGGAGCAGCTTCTCCGCCATCACGCGGCGTACTATCCCGCCTGGGATACGGCCTACGCCGAAAAACTGGCCCGGGTGCTGACCGTGCCTGTCCGGACCCGATTCGGCAACCTGTCGAAAGGAGAGACGCGTCGCGTCCAACTGGTCATGTGTCTGGCGCACCGACCGCCGCTCCTGCTTCTCGATGAAATGACCGACGGTCTGGATCCCCTGATACGGGATCGGGTCCTGGGATTGCTCGTCGAGCACATGGCGACGACACCGACGACCGTCCTGGTCGCCACGCACTACGTCCACGTCGTCTCCCGGCTCGTCGACCACGTTGGGCTGATCCACAACGGGAGGATGCTGGCACAGGTCCGCACGGACGACCTGGATTCCAGGCTGCGACGGTACCGGGCCCGCGTACCCGAAAAGTGGAAAGAGCCGGAGCCGTTGGATTTGAACGTCGTCAATCGCAACGGCAACGACCGCGAGATCTCGTGGACGATCTGGGGAGAAGAGCCCGTCGTTGTCGACGTTCTCAAGGCATCCGGCGCCGAGATCGATGATGTCTCACGGCTTTCGGTCGAAGACGCCACACTGGCGTTGCTCAAGAATCAGGAGGGATGACCGATGGAGAACGTAATACGACACCCGGTAGGTTGGCGGACCGCCATCCGGGAGCAGTTTCACACGATCGGTCCGCGGTACCAGCGCGAGTTGCTGGTGTTCATGATCATCGGCGGGTTGCTGGCCGTGTTCGGTACGATCAACGTCTCGATGCGGGTCGCCGTCGGCGGACAATCGGTTCTCGAGTTGCCGCGTCTGATGCTCGTCTACCCGTTTCTGCTCGTATTTGCGGTGTTGTGGCCTCTTGTGGTCTGGCGGGACCCGGGTGCGACCTGGCGCGCCTACCATCAGGCGATGCCGATCGACCGCCGGGTTCACGACCTGGCGCGCATCTCGATGGGCGGTGCCTGGATGTTCATGGCGATCGCTCTGATGTTGCTCCTGGGTTCCGGCTTCATCCTCGCCGCGGACTCGTCCGGAATCATCTCCCAGCTCGCACCCTGGTTCTGGATCACGTTTCTCACGGGGCCGGCGACCGTCTATCTTGGAAGCACGATCGTCGCCCTCTTGAGCCGACACCCGTTGGCCTGGGTCATCGCCATCCCTTTCAGTGGTTTGATCCTCGTTCTGATGTCCACCCCGCTGGTGGGCCAGCTTCTCGGCTTCGGGCCGATCGGGATCGGGTCCGCGCTGTGGAGAGCGGTCCTCCCCGTTTCCCTCTTCTCTGGCATCACGCCAGGCTTCGGCTGGTTACTCGCCGCCATGGGATGGCTCACCGTGACGTTGCTCGGCGTCGTCTACGCAGCAGGCCGTCCAGCTCAGGTGGGCTGATGAGCAGCCCGTGGAGGGGTATTGTCAACTTGGTTCCCAACAGCCAAACCGATAGGCTGCGGTCACCGGTTGACCAACCTACCGTGACCACATTCCAAGTCGCGAAAGAACGTTCTCGGAGCATCCGGTGATGCAACCGATTTCAGCCGGTTTCGTCCCACTCGGAATAGATTCAGAACGACACCATGCACGGAAAGGAAGAGTTGAGATTGTAGAAGCGATTAGCCAGCCGCGTGAATGCCTTGATCACCGTCGTGAAACAGCCCGCCGTTGCGATTTCGATCACCGCAATCCTCATTGCGACCGCCATTGTGACGTGGTTTTGGATTCAGCGCGCCGAGCAAGTTCGATGGGCACGAAACGAAGGGATGCCACAAATTGAAATGTATGCGGACGCAGGAGATTGGGAAGCCGCCTACGGCATGGCGAAGAGAGCGCAAGAGCTGATCCCGAACGATCCGGCGTTGGCTGATCTCTGGCCAAGATTCTCTTGGCTGATTACGATTCCATCAGATCCGCCCGGCGCGAAAGTTTTCCGGCGAGCGTACTCCGCAGACGAGGAGCATTGGCAGGAACTGGGCACGACGCCACTGGACCGCATCCATCTTCCATTTGGTTATTCTGTCGTGCGTTTCGAGCTTCCCGGGCACCGTCCACTTCTGCGAGCGTTTGGCTTTCCCACGGAAGGAAGCCAGCAAGTGATGCGGCTGGGTGCATTCAAGCTCGATACGAGTGAAAGTCTCCCCGAGGACAAGGTCCGGGTACCGGGAAAGCCGCCGGAATTCGGCTGGTTCGATCGCGCTCCACGCCGCGATTTTTTCCTGGGCAAATACGAAGTCACAAATCGCGAGTACAAAGTATTCGTCGACGGCGGGGGCTACGAGCGGAGAGAATTTTGGGAGCATCCCTTCATTCACGGCGGAAAGGATATTTCGTGGGAGGAAGCCATGACCCTCTTCACGGACAAGACCGGCCGCTTAGGCCCAAGCACGTGGGAGGCGGGCGATTATCCAGAGGGTCGAGGCGAATATCCGGTTAGTGGCGTGAGCTGGTACGAAGCGGCCGCTTACGCGCGCTTCGTTGGTCAGGAGCTACCCACGATCCATCACTGGCGTTTCGCGTCGACCCTGGTTGGCCCGTTCCAGTCGGAAGCTTGGATTTTGCCCGCAAGCAATCTGGATGCGGATGGCCCTGTGCCAGTTGGGCGGCTCAAGGGAATCGCTTGGTCCGGCGCTTACGACATGATCGGGAATGTACGCGAGTGGTGTTTTAATGCGATCGGCAACAATCGCGTGATTGCGGGGGGTGGATGGAGCGATGAATCTGCATTTTATGACCCCGCCACAATCCAATCCGCCCTCCCACCTCTGGATCGCTCCGCCACAAACGGTTTCCGCCTCGCGGACACCCATGATGATCCCGCTGCGGCCGCAGAGTTCCGTCTTCCCCTGCCCGAGGTAAACCCGCGCGATGTTGCGACCGAAGAGCCGGTGTCCAATGAAGCTTTCGAGATCTACCGAAGAATGTATGCGTACGATCCTCTACCGCTAAATGCAGAGATTGAAGCGACGGATTCATCGAGGAACTGGATCCGGGAGCGGGTGTCATTCGACAGCTCGTACGAAGAGAGAACAGCTGTTTATCTCTATTTGCCGCGCAGTGGATCTCCACCATACCAGACCCTTCTTTACTATCCTGGCGAAGTGGCGAGGCTTGTGGACTCAGTCGATGAGTATCGGCCGATTCACTTCGATTTCATTCTCAAGAGCGGCCGAGCCGTGGCGTTTCCGGTTTTCAAGGGCTATTTTGATCGTCGTGACGAAAGGCCTCTTCAGGGGCCCAATGCCCGGCGGCAGCGTCGTTTTCAAGTAATCAACGATCTGCGCCGTACCATTGATTATCTGGCGACACGGGAGGAAATCAATTCAACCAAACTCGGTTATTACGGCTACAGCACGGGCGGAGTTCTTGGACCGATCTTTCTCGTCGTCGAGCCGCGGTTACGCGTCGGGATGTTCTATCTAGCGGGGCTTCTGCCGGCGAACCTGCTGCCGGAGATTGACTCTCTGACTTTTCTGTCCCGAGTCGCTGTCCCTGTGCTCATGTTCAGCGGTGAACTCGATTCCGTCTTTCCATTGGAAACATCCGCCAAGCCCTTTTTCGGATCGCTCGGAACGCCGGACAAGAAGCATGTGATTGAGCGAGGGGGCCACTTTGTACTGCGCGAGATTCTCATCCGCGAAACTCTGGATTGGTTTGATCGGTATCTGGATCCTGTCAGGTAAAGCGCTTCGTGGCGTACCTTTCTATCACTGAAACTGGGGTCAGCACCGGCCACAATCTTTAACCGGCCGAGAATGGGCCGGAACCCTGGGCTGTGAAACTGAAGTGACGAAACGAGCATCGGCGGAAGTGACCCAGCTGCTGTTGGCCTGGGGTGAAGGCGACCAGGACGCCTTGCAGCGCCTGATGCCGCTCGTCAACCGGGAGCTTCGCCGCCTGGCTCATATGTACATGGTCGGGGAGCGTCAAGGGCACACGCTGCAGACTTCGGCGTTGGTCAACGAAGCCTACTTGAAACTCGTCGATGTCCGACGCGTGGAGTGGCAGAACCGGGTGCATTTCTTCGGCGTGTCCGCCCAGCTGATGCGGCGCATTCTCGTCGATTTTGCCCGGCGGCGACGGTACGAGAAGCGGGGCGGGGGAGTGCCGCCCGTGACACTGAACGAGGAGTTGGTTGGAGCTCCGGATCAGCCTCAGGATCTGGTCGCGATCGATGATGCCCTGAACGCCCTGGCCGCCGTCGATCCGAGGAAAGTGCGCATTGTCGAGCTGCGGTTCTTTGTCGGTCTCAGCGTCCGCGAGACAGCCGAGGCACTGAAGGTTTCAGAAGACACGGTATTCCGCGACTGGAGGTTAGCCAAAGCCTGGTTGAAGCGCCATCTGAAGGAGCAACAAGAAGCCGACGACTGACCCCCTGCCGTTCACTGCTCGGTCTGACCGGACAAGGCCGCGCGGATCAACTTTGCCTCTTCGGGCGTGAACAGAAGACTCTCCCGGAACGCCTTTTCCCAACTCCGGAGATCCGTGCGCGCCTTCATGATCCCTTTTCTGTTATGCCCGCCATGCGGAAGCATCAGATGTCCGGCCTCGTGCGCGATCACATGGCCCAGCACGAGCCCGCGGGCGGCCTTCAGGTTCAGGAAGTGCATCTGGTGGCGCACCTGGTCGGCCTGAGCGTTCACGCGTCCGGAAAACACGTAAGCCCGGCGAGCGCCACGGGCGCTGTTGCCGACGGCGAAACCGGTACGGGTGCTCCCGGGGTCCAGCTGCTCGGCAACGGCTTCAGGTGTGAGAGCGATGGTCAGTTGGAGAACACTCGAGTCGGATGAAACGAACCCGGATCCATCCGTCGTGAGTGTTCCATCGTCGGCGTCATCCATCCGCCAGACGATTTGAATTCCGATGTTCCGGTAGATCCGTTCGACGTGATCTCTTGCCGGGGTGAGTACTCCGTTCGGGATTCCAGCGTTGTTCAGGACGTTGAGAATCAGTATTCGGCAGGCGTCGTTCGGCTCGGCGAAGGCCGTCGACCGAAGCAAAGCCGCAGTGAAAGTCCAAACCAGAATCGAAGTGAGAAGACCGTGTCCCAATCGTGTCATCGCTGCCTCCCGTTGTGTCAGCGCGATGTGCGCTTACCGGGAAAGCGAGAACCGAATGGGAAAACTTGAACGGGTGTAAGAAATTTTCTTGCTGACACGGATGTCGCCACTGCCAGTCAACACGCCCGAGGACATTCACCCTGACGGTCAACACTCAGTGTTCAAAGGGTTTAGGGTGTCTGTCAGGAGCCTGAAGGGTGTTATAATTCGTCCCACATTTAAACCGCATTCGCACCACGGGATTGATCGAGCCGAGTGAGGGCCAGACGATGGCGGACAGATGGCGCCAGATCGAGGAGATGTTTCACCGCGCGCTGGAACGCGAGGAGCCGGATCGGGCTGCGTTTCTGGACGAGGCTTGCGCCGGCGATGCGGCTCTGCGTCGGGAAGTCGAATCGCTGCTCGCCGAGGAGGCCGAGTCCGGCTTCATGGAAACACCGGCGATGGAGGGTGAAGCGCGGGAACTGGCCCAGGAGAAACGGCCACGGCTGGAAGGCCGCAGAATCGGGACTTTCGAAATCCTCTCTCCGCTGGGTCGGGGCGGGATGGGTGAGGTGTGGCGTGCGCGAGACTCCAAACTCAAGCGTGAGGTGGCCGTCAAGACCCTCCCCGAAGAATTCGCCAATGACAAAGAGCGGCTGGCCCGCTTCGAGCGGGAAGCCACGCTCCTGGCCTCGTTGAACCACCCCAACATCGCCACGATCCACGGCCTCGAAGAAGATGGTGGTACGCGATTCCTCGTGTTGGAACTAGTCGAAGGCGACACGCTAGCAGACCGACTGGAGCGCGGCGCCATCCCTGTCGAAGAATCCGTCAAACTCGCACTTCAGATCGCTGAGGCTCTCGAGGCTGCACACGAGAAGGGTGTCATCCATCGGGACCTGAAACCTGCCAACATCAAAGTCACACCCGACGGCAGGGTAAAGGTGCTCGACTTCGGGCTGGCGAAGGCGCTCGCCGGTGACGGGGCGGACGTGAACCTGTCACAGTCACCGACGTTGAGTCTGGCGGCGACCCAACAAGGCGTAATCCTCGGAACCGCGGCTTACATGAGCCCCGAGCAGGCACGTGGACAGGAGGTCGACAAGCGGACCGACGTATGGGCGTTCGGATGCGTGTTCTACGAATTGCTGGCAGGAAGGCGCCTCTGGGTTGGCTCGAATGTGGCGGACCTGATCGCAGCCGTCGTTGCGAAGGACGCGGACTTGTCGAACCTGCCCATCACGATCCATCCTCGGCTTCCTGAGTTGCTGCGTCGATGCGTGGAGAAGGACCCGCGGAACCGCTTCTACCATGTCGGCGACCTGCGGGTGGAATTGGAAGCAGTCGAACGCGACCCAATCGGGAAACTATTTTCCCCTCCAGCGACGGCGGTCCAGGCGAGGCGGCCCCACATCGCCGTAGCTCTGGCCGGTCTCCTCTTTGCCGCTGTGGGCGGCTTCACAACATGGAGTCTCATACCAACACCGCCTCGCCTGGTGACCAGATCGATCATTCCATTATTGCCAACCGACTCTGTTTCGTTCGCCGGCTGCCCCGTAGTTCTCGATCTGTCCCCGGACGGAACCCACCTGGCGTATGTTGCCAACGACCGACTGTACCTGCGGCGGATGGCCGACAGGGAAGCCCGACTAATCCCCGGCACGGAAGGTGCGAGAGGACCCTTCTTCTCGGCCGACGGCCAGTGGATCGGTTACTCGACGGATACCGGTCTGATGAGAGTGCGCATTGCCGGCGGCTCACCGGAACAATTAACCCGGGAAGGTGGGGGCTGTGGCGCTGTTTGGGGCTCGAACGGTGTCATCGCCTATAGTCCCAGGGCCAACAACTTGGCCAACACTGCGTTGGTCCAGGTCCCCGACGGGGGTGGTACACCCCGCCCACTCACGACGTTGGACGCCGACCGTGGCGAAATTGACCATCACAGGCCTCAGTTCCTGCCTGGCAATCGATTGCTCTATTCGGTCGCGCACCGCGATCCAAACCTGTTCCGAATCGTTGTGGAGGACCTAAGCAGCGGCGAGAGGACAGACATAGGGCGGGGACAGTATGCCCGTTTTCTGCCAACCGACCATCTGGTTTATTCCCCCGGAAATGGCCAGGGCATGATGGTCGCACCTTTCGATCTGAACCGTCTCGAACGGACGGGAGATCCTGTTCAACTTGCGGAAAGTATCGATCGGGACAATATGGGCATCTCCAGCACAGGTTCGTTTGTCTTCGTTCCTGACCGCACGCAGAGCACGAAGCTGGTTTGGCTGGATGCCGAGACGGGGGAGGAGACTCCGCTCGGCGAAAGAGTCGGCGTCTTTCAATGGCCTCGAATCTCCCCGAACGGCGAACAAGTCGCGACGCAGTTGCGAAGTGAAGACGCAGGGGACATCTGGATCTATCAGGATGGGTTATTCGATCGACTGACGCTCGAAGGCGCAACACATCCCGTATGGAGCCCGGACGGGAGCCGAATCGTCATGTCCATCGATGAAGAAGGGTCTTCTGGTTTCTACGAGATGCCGGCGGACAAGAGCGCTGGTCGCGAACTGCTGGTATCACGTCCCGTGGATTCAAACCCGAATTCCTGGTCGGTGCACGATCGGATAGCTTCGTACGAATGGGGCGGCGATCAACAGCGGTATGACATCTGGATTCTGGACGTTCAAAGTGGGGACTCCCAGGAATTCCTCGCCACTCCCGCAATGGAGCGTGCTCCAGCTTTCTCACCCCAAGGTAACTGGTTGGCGTACGTGTCTGATGAGAACGGACGACAGGAGATCTTTGTGAAACCCTATCCAGACAACACCGCCCTCAAGCATCCGATCGCGGAGGGCATAAGTCCGGTGTGGGCCCCCCACGGGGGAGAACTGTATTTCCTCAAAGACGGGGTCTTGATGGCAGTGCCAGTCCAAACGGCACCGGTTTTCCGTAGGCTCGATGACCCACACCGAATCCACCCCGGTCCCTTCGTTACAAACGGCGCGAATGCGCAATCGTTTGATATCCATCCGGATGGTAAGCGGTTCTTGATGACGCAGGTAGTTGTCGAAAACAGCAGCCCGGAGATCCACTTCATCCAGAACTGGTTTGAAGAACTGAAGGAACGGGTGCCAGTGCCATGATCGGCAAAACACTCGGCCACTACGAGATCACCGACAAACTCGGAGAGGGCGGCATGGGATCCGTGTGGCGGGCGCAAGACGCGAAGCTAGGGCGACCGCCCGACGGCCTGCGGCCGCGGGCGGGTTGACATAACACCCATACAACGACACTGTCCGCGCCTCCAAAGACGTCGGACCCTGCTGCCGAATGGAGGAAGCCACTATCGGTCCGTAGGTATCCCCTTGGCCGTATCCGCCGTTTCCGGCATCGTGCCCGTTTAGGTTCTCCGTGACCGACAGGGACCTCCCACCGGGTGGCCGGAGGCAGTTACCCACCTCCGGCTCCCACAGAACGTAGCGTGCGGATTTCCCGCACTACGCTCTTCAGAAACGGATTCACAACACAGCGAGAGACTGGAACTCCCGATACGGAAGTGCCAGTTTTGGCCGCTGCATCGGAAAGCGCGTCTTAATCCGATGGAATACTTCCCACCGGACGTAACCTGCTCGACTACGGCTGCTCAGCATCTGACGCCAGTAACGCTCCACGACCCGAGCGACGTGCTGAAGGGCCCGGAAGTTCCCAGCGATGCCATAGTAGGCGTAATGACCACGCAAGACCCGGTTCAGATTGTAGACTTGCTCCCGGACCGGCAAGTGACGCATTCGTCTCATCAGGTCGCGGGGATGGTTCAGACTGCGTTGAAGTCGAGACTTCTCGGTCCGCAATCCCACCCGAAAATTGCCTTTGCGGTTCTCGGCACAGTACAGGATCATGCCCAGAAAGTAGATCGTTTCTGGACGTTTTCTCCCGTTCTTGGCCGCATACCGTTGGGGCAAAGCGACCGAATTCAACGAGCTTCGTCGTAGTCGGCTCCAGAACCAGCCCAAACTTTCCCAACCGCTTGCGCAGGACGTTCTGGAAACGAAGCGCATCGGCCCGATATTGGAAACACACCACAAAGTCGTCGATATACCGCACCAGGTAGGCTTCACCTTTCAGGTGTGGCCGAACCATCCGGTCAAACCACAGGTCGAGCACATAGTGCAGGTACAGGCTGCTCAGCAAGACGCTGATCGACCCTCCTTGTGGGGTTCCCTCTTCGTTTGGATGCAATTCCCCGTCTTCCAAAACGCCAGCCTTCAACCATCGTCGAATCAGGCTGATGATCCGCGGATCTCCGACTCGATGCTCTACAAAGCGGAGTAGCCATCCATGGTCTAAGCTCCCGAAAAAGTTCTTCAGGTCCGCCTCCAACACCCACCCCCCTTGCGTCCAGCGATCACCTCATGGAGGGTCGCCAGTGCATGGTGGGCACCCAGCCCAGGCCGGCGGTACGAACCCCGGAAGCACCCCAGAGCACTCGCCATTGCGCGCCCTGCGATTCCGCCTTCCCCATAGAGAGACAAGGTCAGCTACTTCAACCACGGTCGATTTCGGGGCTATCTTTCCGTTCACTTGCGTTCCGGCCTACTTCCTCCCTGTCTACGCTTCGCAGTGACCGTCACCGGCCCCCACGCAAGACTCGGTTCGCGGCTGCCGGCTAGGCTTTGCCACGGCCGCCATCTCAGGCGACAAGATCTCATGCGCTTGCAAGGCGCAACCCTCACAGACCCGAGCGTGCACGTTGATGCACTCGGTTCCTCAAGTCGAACCGACCGGCGCTGATTTAGGTTTCCAAGGTCGCGAGAGACGAGGGCGCAACAACGGATGCCGTCGGAGAAGCCGCAGGTAGGCGAGCCAAGGCAAACGGTTTCCACGCGTCCTCCGGTTGAGCCACTTGTGCCAGATGTGCCGAACCCTGTCGTAAAACTTCAATAAACTAATGAAGTTCGTCGAGTCCGGCTTCCCGGCTGTTCTCGCCTGTTCGTTGGAACTCACCAGAGTGTGCGAACGTATCGTTCATTCGGAGCTTTCTTCAGAGTCGCTCAGTTGCAGTAGTCGCTCGTCGACCCAGCGACCCCGTCCGCAGCCGGAAGCATGTTGACGATGGCACCGTCCGTGGTCGACAGGAATTCCAGCCAGCAGATCCCGTAAGGCGCCTGCTCGCCGGGGTGCGCCGCCAGCCAGCCAGCATCGTTGCTGGCGGCATTCATCGATCGGAGATCGTAAACGCCCCAGTCGAAGAAGACGTTGCCGCTCGAGCCGATCGACGTCGCGAGGGCCTCCCCGGCGCGAATTCGCATGCCTGGAGGCAGGTTTGTCGTCTGGCTCTGACCCTCTGCTGCCCCGGGAAGCGTGTCGGCGATCGCCTGTAAGCGAGGGGAAAGATCCAGAAGATGGTCGATCCGGTACATGATTCCGCATTCGTTGACGAAGTCGAACATGTGTTGCAGGATGCCGCCCTCGAGGTAGCGGGCGCCGCGCCAGATGTTCGCGTCCATCGGCGCGAAGATCGCAACGTCGTTCCCTTGGCCCTGACCGTCGAAGCGAAATCCTCCGTGAGCCTTGTAGCTGGTCCCGCCGCGAAGCTGACCTGGGTAGAGAACCGACGTGGCCCGCGACAGCGCCACCGGCGTGGGAAGCACGAGGGGGCTTTCGCAGTTGGGAGGCGTCGACAAGGCGGACCAGCCGGTCCCTTCGTTCTGCCACTGCACTTGGCTCGAAGCCGGTGTGGCCAGCGGCAGGTCGAGCGCCGGGCCGGTCTGGGAGAAGAACCCGAGCGTGCCGAGCATTGCCTGGTTGGCCGAACCGCTCAACTGGATGAACTGCGTCGTGTAGCCGCCGCCGTCGACCAGGTGCGGGAAGTACAGTTCGTCGGTGCCGGCGGCTGCAGATTCGTCCACCAGCGTCGTCGTCGTGATCAGGAAGTCTTCCCGCTCGTTCACCCGACTTCGCAGGCCGACCAGGGCGATTCCACCGGCCGCGGCAGTCGATATTCGCAGCACACCTTCAAACGGTGTCGTCAACGAGTCCAGACCCTGAATCTGCCCCAGGAACTGGGCTATCTGCCCGTTTCCCGGCACCGTGACCGAGCCCGTCATTCCCGTAGACCCGCCGCCGGGCAGCAGCAGAGCAAACATCACCGTGATGTCGCTGCTCGACGGGTTCACGATCGCGATTCCAGCCTGAATCGTCCCCGCCGTCGCATCCGTCGCTTCGACGTGCAGCCGGAATGCCTGACCGGTGGAAGAAGCAGGAACGCCGGCCTGCGACACGGTGATGTTCCCGCTCCTGAAAGAGAAGACGGCCACGCCGGACGGGGTCTGGGAGTTTTGGGACGGGGTCACCCGGACCGAGCCTGATTGAGTCGTCCCACCGGTACCGGCCGTCGGAAAGCTTGCGGAACTGCGTCCGGGGATGGTGTAGCTGAAAGTGGAGGCCGTCTGAGAGTTGATCGTCAACGTGACGGGTTGAGCCGTCATCCCCGCCGTGCCTTGCTCGAAGAATTCGACGGTCCCGCTGATGGTGCTGTTGGTTGGGTTGACCAGAACGACCTCGGTCGTCCATCCTCCGCCGTCGGCAAAATGGGGGAAGTACACCACTTCACCTGTTGCCGCGGTGAGCGGACTCACCGGCAGCGTCGTCAGGAGGAACTCGCCGCGTTCATTGGTGAACCCGCGCAGTGCTACAGCGGCGATCGGCAAGTTGGAGGTGAACGTGAAGGTGCCATCGATCGACGAGCCGCCGTTGAACGGGGCTTCGTTCAGGAACTTCGCAATCTGGCCGCCTGCTGGGATCGTAGTCGTGCCGCTGTCGAAACTGTTGCGCGTCTGATCCGAGAAGTAGAAGGTGACCACCGCGTCGGAACTGCCGGGGTTGGCCAGAGCCAGGCCGGTGGTGAGGGGCCCGTTGACCTCGGCCCGGATGCGCCCGGCTGTCGTGGCTGCCGAGGCGGGAACGCCAGCCTCGCTGACAAGAATATCATTTTCGCGGAACCCGAAGATGGCGACGCCCGATGGAGTACTACGTCCGGTGCCGGGCTGCATCCTCCCGTAGCCCACCGAAACCGTGTCGGCGGTGCCGGCCGTGGTTTCCGAATCGGAGCCACCGTTGTTCACCAGGAACGGAATCGAGGTTGTTTGTGCCTCCAGCACAGTCGTACACGTTGATTGAATCAGGACAAGCGCAAATCCAATCCCGACGAGCCGGCGTAAGCGAATGTAGGGTCCCATTCAAAAGCTTCTCAAAAGGTGGCGATCCGAGTTACCGCAGGTTCCGCTGTCAGGTTCACGCGGAGGTCAAAAGTGATTCTATCCACGTTGACATGCCCGAGTTCAATCCTAAACGCGATCCGGATCTGCTCGTCTCGGATATTCTCGAGGCGATCCGAAAGATCGAACGGTATCTTGCCGGTATCGATCGGATATCGTTTCTTCAGGATGAGAAGACTGTTGATGCCGTTGTTCGCAATCTGGAGGTGATCGCGGCTAATTCGGGGACGGAGGAACAACTCTAGCTCGTAACCTTCGCGTCATGAGTAGTTAGCGTAACTGCGCCTCCGTCCCCGAATTAGCGTCAATCATGAACACTAATTCTACCCAAGAAAATTTGAAATTTTCGGGTGGCCGATCAGCCATCAGCTATCAGCCCCGAAGAGGTCTCGGTGCCGGAAACAAGCGAAACTCTAGCTAGGATCGGGTGTAGGGCTCATTCCTCCCGATTATTCCCGAACATGTCGTTCACGATCTCTGAAAGCAGGTTGAGATTGTAGGGTTTCAGCAGGAATCTCTCGTTCTTGATGATCTCCCGGGTGGCTGTGTCCGGGGGCTGAGCGCTGTGGAATAGGAACTTGATGTCGGGCTTTGTTGCCTTCATTTTCCGATATACCTCAGCGCCCCCCATGAGGGGCATAACTATATCCAATAGCACGAGGTCAACCTGACCGGCGTGATTGGCCAACAATCTCAGCGCTTCAAGTCCCTCCGACGCACTGATAACCGTGTATCCGGAAATCTCCAGGCCTTCTCGGGACATGGATCGCACGCCTGGGTCATCCTCTACCAAGAGGATCGTCCCCCTGCGCTCTTCGTCTTCAACCGCCCCCTGAATACCGTCTCCTTTCGCAGCAGGAAAATAGAGGTCGACGGTGGTTCCCTCGCCGACGTTGCTCGTGACATGGATAAACCCCAGGTGCTGCTGCATGAGACCATACACCATGGACAACCCCAGACCCGATCCCTGGTCGGGCCCTTTCGTCGTGTAGAGGGGCTCGAACATACGTTCCATCACTTGCTCGGACATCCCCTCACCGCTGTCGGAAACCGATACCCGAACGAACTCACCCACTCTGGCTTCGTGGTGCGCGAGACAAAACGCCTCATCTATCAGGGCACTGTGGACCTCTATCACAAGCTCACCGCCGGCAGGCATGGCATCCCGTGCGTTAATGCACAGGTTCAACAGAATCTGCTCGAATGATGCCTGATCAATGTTGGACCAGAGGCCGTTGTCATGCGTCACTCTTATTGGGAACTGTCGCCCGAGTGTAAATCGGAAGCGGCAAGCCACTGCCCACCCTTGTTGACATCCGACAGGTAAGGGCGATGACGCGAGATGCCCGGGTCTATTTCGCCGGATCAGAATCCAAGAAAGTGCACTCAGCTGCTGCGCTGCTGGCTCAATCGCCTCTGAGCAAGGTCTTAGGGAATTTGTTTTTAGGGCTCAACAAGCCCCTTTTCCCGACCAGGCTGTTTACTTCCGAAAAAGACGCAATAGAGTGGCTCAAAGGATACATCGACTGAACACTGCAGGCAGGACGGCTGTGGGGAATCGATTGGCGCAGCGGGTTGGATTCCAGAAATACCCTGGAATTGTCAATCAGATGAGTAAGTCCCAGTACTTTCGGCGACAAAATCTGTTGTCGACTAAACCCAAGCAATTGACGCACCAGTCTGGCGGCTGATTCAGAAGTATCGTTCAAAATCGAACTGGCAGAATCTTTCGGTCATAAGCCGCAGACCCTGCTTGAATCGCTTATCCGCTGTTGATTATATCGACAGCGCCGGCATTGAATCGCTGATTCAGGTGTACAAGGCCGCACACGAAAGGAACGGGAAAGTCAAACTGTTGAACGTAACCAGGAGAGTCTACCAAGTGATGTACATCATGCGGTTGACTTCGATTTTTGAGATCCATACTTTCGAAGATGTGGCTATAGCCAGTTTCGACCAGGCGGGTCATTCAGCTGGATCGAAAGCTTAGTTGCGAGAGTCTTGAAGGCATTGTCAGGCTAGCTCCGTTTCGGGGCTGGATTCTATTTGGGTCTGAGACCAGGAATCAGTGGCTTAGCCAGGGCTGAGGGCGGCGAAAACGGCACGAAAGAGCTTAACTTGACCGTACCAGCCCTATGATTGCCGCGCCCGGTCGATCCTGTGATAGCATTTCATTAATTATCATTATTTCATTATGAATCGCCGTACCGGTGAGGCAGGAAGCCGCCGACGGGGCAGGCATGACTATGATGAGCCGACCGCGATCGTGTGTCCGGTTCGCAAACTGCGGATTATCTAATGGGAAGCTCACGAAAACGAAGTCTTGGAGCGATTGCGGTCCTCGCCCTCGGTGTTTCAGCCTGGGTTCTGTCATCCACCGGGTTGGTTGGCCAAACGACCCCGCAAGCGGGACTCCCCATCGACGCGCTCGCCCAGACCGTCTGGGTGGAGGAGTTCGACGTCTCGCCGGATGGGAACCAGATCGCCTACAAATCGGCAAAGGCCGGGACATACGACATATGGACTGCTCCTACCTCAGGCGGCGAACCGAACCGCCTGACGACGATGCCCGGACGGGAAATGGCGCCAAAGTTCAGCCCCGACAGCCAGTGGATCGTGTTCGAAGCAGATTCCGGTGGCGTGAACGTCAGGGACCTCTACCTGATCGCGACCGGCGGGGGCGACGCGATTCGCCTGACCGACCACCCCCTCAACGACAGCAGTCCGTCCTGGGCCCCGGATGGCAATAGCATCTACTTCAGTACCGGGATGTACTTCGATTCCTCGGTTGCCGTCATCGACGTCGAGACGCGGGAGATCACGCGTGTTGGCAGGGGCGGCGGCGGCCCACAACTCTCGCCCGACGGAAAGTGGATCGTCCTGACGGGAAACGCCAAACCGCGTGATGACGACCAGAGCAACCAGGACATTTATGTGATGTCGGCCGACGGCGGCGGCGCACGGCTACTGACACCCGACACGTTCGACGCCCTCGATCGAGCGCCTGTCTGGTCTCCGGACAGCTCGAAGATCGCCTTCACTTCAGATCGGAACGGATGGAACAACCTCGGCGTCATCGATGTCGAAACGGGACGCGCTCGCATGCTGCTGACCGAGTCGGTGGAACACAGTGAGCCCCGATGGTCTCCCGACGGCCAGTGGTTGACCTTCACCAAGAACCTGGACTACCAGTACCACATCTTCAAGATCCCAGCCGACGGCGGCGAAGCCGTCCAACTGACGGAGAAAGGTGGCGTCAGCGGCGGTTCCTCGGCAACCGGACAGACTCGCGGCAACCATATGTGGCATCCGTCCGGAAGCCACATCGTCTACTACCATTCCGATCCGACGATGACGGGCGACGTCTGGATCATGTCGGCATCGGGCGGCGGCGAACGGCAGATCACGAACCATCAGGCAGCGGCCTTGAGAGATCCGGACCTGTTCGTGTGGCCGGAGTTCATCGAGTACAAGAGCTTCGACGGACGTGAGGTCGCCGGACTGGTCTACAAACCAAAGGGGAGCCAGGCGGGCGATCGGCTGCCGGCCCTTTTCTTCTTCCGAGCCAACTCGAACGGCCAACACCCGATGCAGTGGCATCCCTATATCCAGTACTTCGTGAGCCGCGGCTACCTGGTCTTCGCCCCGAACTTCCGTGGGAGCACCGGTCGAGGTAAGGAATACCGGCAGTTAGTCCACACGCACGGGGGAGATCATGACTTGCGCGACGCGTTCGCCGGGATGGACCTGCTCGCCTCAGAGGGCTGGGTGGACCCGAATCGCGTCGGCGCCTTCGGCGGCTCGACCGGGGGGTTCTTCACCACGACCGCGGTCACCAAGGACCCCCAACGGTTTAAGGCGGGCGTCGTCTGGTACGGCTCGACGGACCTGGTCACGCTATCCACCTACGGAGGTATGCAGGGTTGGAACCGTTTTCTGATCGGCAAAGATCCAATGGAAAATCCGGAGAACTACTACAGCCGCTCCATCATCTACCACGCCGATCGCGTGAAGGTTCCACTGCTGTTCCTCTACGCTCAGGGAGACGGCGCCGCCCGATTTCAACAGATCGAACAGTACGGTGTCCAAGCCCTGATCCACGGCAACTGGTTCGACTGGGCAATCTACGAGAAAGAGCCTCACGGCTGGTATCACTGGCGGCCCGACAGCGTGGAAAGATCGCTAACTGCGATGAGCCGCATGTTCGACAAGTTCATGCTCGGAGCAGACCACGACATCAAGAAGCTGATGGAAGAACAAAGGGAAGGGATCGAGTTCGAGCGGAACCCAACCATTGATCTATGGAATTCACTCGTCAATGGAAGGCCCTGAACCAAGAGCGTCGGCTGCTGGAAAGGATGGCCGGAGCCGGCTCAAACTAACAATTTCCAGATGGAGGAAAGCTACATGAGCATCATCAGAGAATGCGGAAGACTGCGATGGACAGCGGCTGTGATCATTGCCCTGGTCCTCCTGACAACTCCCTCGTATTCACAGGGAGTGACGGCATCGATCGTTGGAACGATCACCGACGCAACCGGTGCGGTCCTTCCCGGTGTGACCGTCACGGCCACGAACGAAGGCACCGGTCTTCGACGGGAGGTCTTCACCAACGAAAGTGGCAACTACACGATCCCTCTGCTTCCCGTGGGTACGTACACGCTCGAAACCGGGCTTCCGGGCTTCCGGACCGAAATCCGGACCGGGATTACGCTCAACGTGGACGCCCGCGCGCGGATCGACTTCGGCCTGCAGGTGGGGCAGCTCACCGAAACAATCGAGGTCACGAGCGCGGCGCCTCTGGTGCAGACCGAGGACAGCTCCGTCGGGTTCGTCGTCGACCGCCAGAAAGTCACCCAGCTTCCACTCAATGGCCGGAAGTTCGAGCAACTGGTCAGCCTCATTCCAGGCGCCACGATGTCGGTTGAGGGGTCGCTCAACGCCAACCGAGGCCTGTTCAACGTCGTCGGGCAGCGTGAGGTCACGAGCAGCTTCATCCTGGACGGAGTGGACAACATCGATCCAGTCGTGCGCATCTACGCCTACAGACCCTCGATCGACCTGATCGAGGAGTTCAAGGTGCAAACATCGGCGTACGCGGCGGAGTTCGGCCGCAACTCCGGCGCCGTGGTCAACGTCACGACCAAGTCCGGTACGAACGAGTTTCACGGAGCTCTCTGGGAGTTCTATCGGGGCTCCGCCTTGAACGCGAAGAACTTCTTCGATTCGCCCGAGAAGGACATCCCGCGCCAGGTGAAGAACCAGTTCGGGGGAGCGGTCGGTGGGCCCATCAAGAGCGACAAGACGTTCTTCTTCGTTCTCTACGAAGGTCTCCGCGCCCGCGAGGCCCAGACCCGCGTTGGGAGCGTGCCGCCAATGGCCTGGAGGCAGGGAGACTTTTCGGCCATTTCCCAGACCATCATCGATCCGGCGACCGGACAGCCGTTCCCGGGCAACCGTATTCCCACGGACCGTTTCAACGCGACCTCCCGGGCGATTCTCAACTACGTCAAAGCAGACGGAAAGACGAGCTTCCCGGCGCCGAACCTCCGGCTCTTAGAACCGAACGCTGCGGTCAACAACTACGTGGGCAATCCCGTCACCGAAGACGACATCAACGACCTTTCGGTCAAGATCGACCATCAGTTCAGCGAGAATGTCCGGGTCAGCGGCCGGGGCAGCTACACGGCGAACCCGATTTTCGACCCGTACGGTGACCAGATCAGCTCGAACCCGAGCCGTCGGATCGACGGATATCCAACTTCGTCCGATCAATACCGCACGAACATCGGCCTGAGCCTGACCTGGACCGCCTCCACCAACATGATCGTCCAGCTTCGGTCGGGGTACAGCCGCCTGAACCAGCCGTTCAAACCGCTCGAACTGGGTCCCGACGAACTGCGTGCGTTCGAAAGCCCGCGGACCTCATTCAATCCGGTCTCGATCCAGGGCCTGGACGAGATCGGACGCGGCGGCGGCTTCAACCGCGCCGTGAACACTTACAACTACCTGGGTAACATCACTCATATCAAGGGCAACCACACGTTCAAGTACGGCGTGGACGTGCGGCGGTACCTGTTTAACGCCTTCACCGGAGGCGCGTCGGCTTTCCAGTTCCGTTCGGTCAGCCGGGAGGGCCAGACGGGATTCGCGTTCGCCGACTTCCTGCTTGGACTGCCGGACTCCACGAACGTTGGCCGGGGCGACCCACAGGGCCATCCCCGGAAGCTCGAAATGGCCGTCTACATCCAGGACGACTGGAAGGCCACGCCAAACCTGACGATCAACTGGGGGCTGCGCTACGAGTTCTACAAGAGGATGACCGAGGAGGGTAACCGATTCTCCAGCTTCGATCCGGCCACCGGGCAGCTGATCATCGCGGGAGAGGGTGGTGAAGGAAGCTCGCTGGTCAACGGCGATCACAACAACTTTGCACCTCGACTGGGTTTCGCGTACCGACCCTTTGGTGGATCGAGAACCGTGATCAAGGCCGCCACCGGCATCTTCTACGACAACGACGAGCGGCACAATTTCAGCATCATCGTCAACCACCCACGCTTCACGTTCACGCAGTTCGACGACAAACTGTTTCCCCTGGAGTTCACCCCCGACGGTGCCTTCCCGGACGCTGCGGCCCGGGTGGCGAGCGTCACCAACGTCAACGGAGTCAGTCGGGATTTCCGCGACACCTACTCGACCCAGTGGAACTTCGGGATCCAGCACGAACTGGCCTCGGGGGTGCTGATCGATACGAGCTATGTGGGGTCGAAGACCACCAACCTGAAACGCAATCGGTTCTTCAACCAGCCTCAGTTGGTCGACGGGGTCGTCGGTCCGAGGCCGTATCCCGCTTGGGGTCGGCTGCGGCTTGCCGAATGGACCGGTCAGTCGAACTTCCACTCACTCCAGGCTCGCGTCGAAAAGCGGTTTGCCGACGGGTTAACCTTCATTTCGTCCTACACCTGGGGCAAATCGATCGACAACACCGGCGGCCAGGGGAGGGGATCTTCCGGTACGCCGCAGGACAGCTACAACCTCTCCGCCGAGCGCGGCTTGTCGGATTTCGATGTCCGGCACGTCTATCGCTTCAGCTGGGTGGCGGAGCTGCCGTTCGGCCACGGGAAAGCGTTCGGCGCCGATATTCCTGAAGCCGCCAATTTCATCCTTGGAGGATGGCAGTTCACCGGTATCCTCACAGCGCAATCGGGGTTCCCCCTGACACCACGGCTCAGCGGGGACAACAGCGGCGTCCTGATCCGGTCGGATCGGCCGAACCTTGTGGGAAATCCGAAGCTGGACAGTCCCGATCCGATCCTCTGGATCAACCCCGCGGCGTACGCGATGCCGGCTCCGAATACGTTCGGTAACTCGGCGCGTGGCACAGCCACCTCGGATGGCCTGCAGTTGCTCGACCTGACCCTCGCGAAGTCGTTCCAGGTGACCGAAGGGTCTCGGCTGCAGCTCCGGGCGGAGTTTTTCAACGCCCTGAACCACCCGAACTTCGGTTTCCCGAACCTGACCTGGAACTCGGGGTCGTTCGGGGCCGTGGGACGGACGTCGACGATCAACCGGCAAATCCAGCTGGCGCTACGGTACGAGTTCTAGTGTTCTGCAAAGGGTAGTATGTGACGAACTTCCCCAGGAGGTTGGCGATTGACAAGAGGTCGGTCGCCAACCTCCTTTTTTCTTGGCAAGCGGTGGGGGGGATATCGGTAGCGGGACAAATCGCCACCGGTCTCCATGCCCGACCGCGACGATCTTCAAGCTGGATTTTGACAAGGATGCCAACTGGGCGACGCTGGTCCCGCGTCTTCCACTCTCTGGACTGCTCCCGAATGACGACACCGTAATTCGCCGTATTCTTTCAGTCTCAACGCCGAAATGACTCCATTCGTAATCATCGTTGTAGTCCTCGCGAAATTGGTTGTCCGGATCAACATCCGGCTGATCAAAGAGCGCAACCAGGTTCGCTCGACCGCCTGGAGCGATGTCGATGTGCAACTCACTCGTCGCCACGATCTGGCACCTCAGTTGTTGAAAGCGGTGAAGGCTTATGCCGACTATGAGAAGGCCACGCTGACGGCGTCACCGAGGCGGATAAGCGGTTTCTGAGATCAATTGCGGCACGGACATTGTCGTCGTGTGGGTGTTATGTCAACCCGCGCGCGGCCGCAGGCCGTCGGAGGGAGATTCAAAGCAGGATTTCTCGGGTAGGCGGCGGATTCAATTCACATTTCCGCCTTGCGGAGGCACACCTATCCCGGCAAAGTCCCCTGACAAGCGGTGGTACCTCGGTGTGAACTGTCCAAAATGTCGCACACCCATCCTGTTCGGTCTGGATCGAACCGAAGGCCGCGGTCCGTTCGAACCACCAGAGAAGCTGTTTCTCACCTGCAGCGAAGACGAATGTGGCCATCGCGCCGATTACAGTGGCACGAAGGTCTCCGCCCACCAGAAGAATCCGTAATCAGGAGGCAGAGCACTCAACACCCTGATTCGTTACCTTCCTGCCGACGGATTTGACCGCTGGCACGCGTCCAACCGAATATCACAGGGCAAACCTCATCGGCCAAAAAAAATTCCTTCGTCTCAATTGAGGCGCGCAACGCTGTGTAATGTGCTAAATGGTTACAGTTATGAGCCATCGACTCACGGGGATCATCGTTTTCGCCATGGTCGTTCTGACGACGCCCTTTATGGCCCTGGAAGCGCCACAGGCCGAAAGCAATCGACTCTGGGCGATCGTGATCGGTGTGTCCAACTACGCACACGCTGAACCACTCCAGTTTGCCGCCTCCGACGCGGACGCGTTCGGCGCGTTCCTCCAGAGCCCCCGTGGTGGCGGCATACCGGAAGACAACATCTTTACGCTACTCGAAGATCAAGCAACGCGGGTCGGCGTCCTGGTCGCGCTCGAGGAACTGCAGGGCAAGGTTCAGGCGGGCGCCACCGTCTACGTGTACCTCGCCGGCCACGGCTTCATCAAGAACCGGGTCGGCTACTTCATACCGAGCGACGGCACGTTGAATCTCCCGGCGGCGACCGCTGTAAACTTCTCGCACCTCAAAGACATGGTCGAGGCCGGACTGGCTCACGCCAACACCCGTATTCTTGTCACAGACATGTGCAATGCCGGCCGGATCGGTCCGCAACAGACGGAACTGGCAGCAAGAATTCAGAACCTGCTCAACGACGATCTTCTCGCCATCGATGCGGGAGGGGGAACCTTCCTTAACCTGCTGGCCAGCCGACCGACCGAAGCCTCATGGGAACGGGACGACCTGGGTAGCGGTGTGTTCACATACACGTTGCTCGAAGCGCTCAACGGCCAGGGCGTCGAGCCCGGCTCAACGGTTGCAGCCGCGCGCGATGTCGTCGACTACGTCCGCTCTGAGGTTCCGAAATACACCGCCAACCAGCAGAACCCGATGTCCAATGACGATTTCGAACCGGGCCTGATCCTGGCCTATCTGAACCTGCCAGGCCCACCTCCCGAGATTCCAGCCGAGACGACGCGTTTGCTCATTACCGGTGCCGCGGCACAGGGTTATTTGCGTGTCTCATGGCTGGATCCTCGAACCGACTCGCAAGCCATACAACAGGTGGCTGGCGAGGCCGGCGACATCGAAATCGGTGAGCTTCAGCCCGGCGAACTGGAACTCCGGCTCTATGATGCCGAGAACCGGGAACGCACGATTACCGTGATGTTGGAAGAGGGCTCCAACACACTGAGCATTGATGTCCTCGGTTCGATCTTCCAACCCGCACCAATCCTCCGCACCGCGTCGCTTTCACCCGTCGTCCCCGAGCCTGCCCAGGCACTGCCGGCGGGCGGGTCTTCCACGGCCCTCCTGATCCGTATGGACAATCCGTCGGATGTCTACCTGGACGATGCTTATTTCGGCAACAGTGGAACTGGCGGCCAACTCGTCCAGCTCCGAGGACTGAACCCCGGTGTCCACAACCTGAGGCTCGTCCCGTCTCCGGACCGGGAATACCGTTTCCGGCTTGAGCTGTTCAGCGGACCTCACATATTCGACCTTGCCAGCGGCGAGCTCCGCTTCGTGACGGCAAGACCGCTCCAGCCTTCCCAGACCGCGGTCCCCTTCGGCGTGCCGGCCGGGCTCGTCGGGACCTATCAGGACTTCGAACGGGCGCTCTGGTCCGACGACCTCATCGAGCCGGAAGGACAATCCGCGTGGGATTACTACAACCAGCTGCAGGGTGGTCTTCCGGCCAACATTGAAACCGACATCCGAAATCGTCTCGTTGTCGCGATGGGGAACCGGGCGCAGCGGACGATCCTCAAGTATCGACGTGGTGGTGACATCCGTTGGAGTACGGAAATCTTCGAGGAGGGTGCGCTGTTAACCGATCGCGTTCGCGGGCTGTTCCCGAACGCCGCTGAAATGGAGTCCCAGCAGCGTTTCTTCGACGGGCGAGCGCTGATCGAGGACGGGCAGTACGCTGCCGCGGTTCAGCAGCTGGGGCAGGCGATCGCACTTGACGCCCAGGCCAGCCATGCCCACAACGCCATCGGACTTGCGTACTGGCAGCAGGGCTTGTTTGACGTAGCAATTCCCCCGCTCCAACAGGCGATCGCCCTGACTCCGGAATGGAACTACCCGCGCTACACCCTGTCCCTGGTCTACCTGGAACAGCGCCGGTACGACGAGACGGAACTCGGATTTCAGGCCGCGTTGGCGAACGACGATGAGGACAGCACGGCCTACCACGGTCTGGGACAGCTGTACCTGCTGCTCGGACGCAATGACGAGGCCGAAGCGCAGTTGGAACGTGCAGTCGAGTTCAACCCGGGGAATGCCTACGCCTACCATACCTACGGGAAGCTGCGGCAGCGAACCGGTCAGCTCGTCGACGCCGAAGAAATGTTCCGCCTGGCAATCCGTCTCGAACCGGACGAGACTTCGTTCCGCGCCAGTCTCGGCGACCTGTTGGTTGATGCTGGACGTGGAAACGAGGCCGAACCGGTCTTCGCGGATGTTGCAGCGGCGGATCCGGCCAGCATTCCAGTCGTCGAGATGTACAGTCGCTTCCTGACTTCTGAGGGCCGTAACGACGAGGCCGACCGGTTGTTCGCACGCGCGATCGAGGTGGCCCCCGACGATGCAAACTTGCGTGTCCTCTATGGCACTTTCCTTCGTCGAGAGAATAGGATCGATGACGCCGAAGACGAATATCGTCGTGCCATCGAACTGGATTCAGCGAACGCTTTTGCACATCACAACCTCGCCAGCCTGCACCTGGCACTCGAAAACCTCGATGATGCGGAACAGGGGCTTGAACGCGCGATCGAAGCCGATCCTCGCTATGGGGCGCCCCAAAAGCTCCGGGGGCAGATCCGGTTCGCCCAGGAACGCTACGCCGAGGCACTGGTGGACTACGAGACGGCTCTCGAACTGACTATCGAGCCGGATCAACAGTTGGAGCTGACCGAACTCATCACCGCGACTCGCGGCGCGATTGTCGGAGTGGGACTCGATTCTGCGGCCGAGGCAATCGAGGGTCGCCGCTACGACGAGGCCTGGCGGATCTATGCGGAAGCCGCCACGACGGCTCCCGGGGACATGGCGTTGCGGAACGCGATACTCCAGTTCGACGATGAATTCTCTTCGGCCGCCGACCTGACCGATCTGGGGCCTTCGAACCTTGCTGACGTCGTCGGGACGCGGTTCTGGGGTCTCCGGCGGCAGGCCGAAGAAGCATGGCGATCCCGGGGAGGCATTTCGGCGATTGATGCGTTCTTCGAAACCATCGACACCCTCGATCGATCTGAACTGGCGCTGGTTGCCGGGACTGAATTCAACCTGGGCAACGATGCGTACGGCATCCATCAAATCGTGTACGACTGGGCCCTGCGGTCGGTCGAGTCCGGCGAATACACCCGAGCGCTCGGGTTGATGGACCGGGCCGTCGAGATGAACATCTACGGCATCGTGCCTGACTTTTCCCCGTTGACCATCGACAGCCTGATGTACCCGGAAGATGCCCTCGACCCGAGCGAGTTCGCGGACTTCGAGATCGCCTACCACCCGGACCGTCGGGTCCACGAAATCTACGCCGCCGCAACGGTGGTGAGTGACACAGACGGTGTTGGAATCTACCTGGAAGCCCTGGAGGGGGCCGGACCCGACGTCGGTGCGCGGATGCTCCTGGCCCGAACGCTTCGCAACGCGGGACGTCCGGAAGAAGCGATCGGTTTCCTCGACGATGTCGTTGCCGGCCAGGGTCGGGTTCGCGACCGGGAGCGGCTTCCCGGGGCCTACGCGCTCCTGGCCGAGATGCAATGCGAAACGGGGCACTGCGCCGGGGGGATCGAAACTCTGGAGTCCGGGCTACAACTATTTCCGGATGACGAAGGAATCAGCGACGCACTCCGAAGAATGCGGCAGGGAGCAAGGTGATAACCGCACCCTGGCCCCGGCGTCACAGCTTCCCGTTTCCGCTACTGCTCCTCTTCCGGCGCTGTCCGCATCTGGGCCTTGCCATCCTGCTCTCGAGCAGCCCCTTCGCCCTCAGGGCCGACACCCTGAACGGCGAAGCCCGGGGTACGGTTCGAGATATCGTCAGCGGGGAGCCCCTCGCGGACGCCACAATGACCCTGGTCAACGTCGCGAGAGGGTGGAGCAAGCAGATCCCGACCAGTCCGGACGGCAACTATGTTTTCATCCAGCTCGAGCCCGGCAATTACACAGTCACTGCGGAAAAGGAGGGCTACTACTCGAGCGAACGGACCAATGTGCTGATTCGGCTCAACCAGCCCAAGGTCGTCGTGCCGCCGTTCGATCTTCGGAGTCTCGTGTCGACGCCGACGCAACAGATTACCGTTCAGGGCGAGCAAACACGAATCGCGCTGGTCGACCTGACGGCCCCGGGCCCGGATCCGTCGATCCTGGCTTTCCTGAACGAACCCGGCTTCACGTCGCTCGCCTCCACGCTGGACTGGACGCTGCGGTCAAACTACAACAGCCTTGAAATCCACGCCCTGCCGTTACGAGGCGGGCGAACGTTCGATCAGCTTTCCCTCCTGTCACCCGGTGTTTTCCGTGTGCCGTTCGGTTCCGGCAACGGCCCTGCGGTCGGAATCGGTGTGGGCTCGACCGGTCAGTTTTCCGTCAACGGCATGAGGAGCCGGAGCAACAACTTCACGGTGGACGGATCGGACAACAACGACGAAGACATCGGTGTCCGCAGGCAGGGTTTCGTTGCACTGGTTCCGCAGAGCATCGAAAGCGTTCAGGACTTCCAGATCGTGACGGCGGGCTTCCCCGCCGAATTCGGACGCAACACCGGATCCATGGTGAACGCGGTGTCGCGGTCGGGACAGAAGAACGTCCACGGGAACCTGTACGGCTTCTTCACCGACGACGCCATCAGTGCCGGCGACTTTTTTGACCAGCCATTCGAAGATACGGTGAACAAGGGCAGTCTCAGCGGCGGTCGCTCGGCGGGGCCCGACTCGGCGGGCCAGCTGATCGGCGGGACTCTCGGCGGTCCCGTCCTCGATGAGCGGCTTTTTTATTTCGTCTCCGCCGAACGCCAGCGGAATAGAGGTACGGCGGTGGGTCACTTCGTCGTCCCGAGTGCTGCGGAAAGGGGGCTGCGCATCCGGGACGGGTTCATCCCGATCGGAGAACTGGGAAACTTCTTCTCGGAACGCGGCATTCCCCACTCCGACGGAGCCGGCCGCGGAGTGTATTCGGTCTACCCACTACCTAATAACCTCGCTGGCCCGTTCGGGCAGAACAACTTTTCCGACGCCCGTCCATATGAAGGTAACGGCTCGGTGTTTTCTACCAAGATCGACTGGTACCCGTCGCCCGATCACGGCGTGACTGCCCGTTACAACTTCACCGACGACGACTCCATCATTCCCTTCACAGGTGAAGCGATTCGCTCGACGCTGGCCACCGACACGCGAACACAGAACCTCTCTCTGTTCGTCAACACGACGACAGGGCAATTCGGCAACGTATTTCGATTCTCTTACGGCCGGACCCGGCTGGCCTTCCCTACGGACAAGAGCAGCCCGATGCTGTTCGGCTCCGATCCTTCCGACGAGCTGCCGCCCGAATTCGCACGACTCATCGACACGCCTTATGGGCGGTTCGGTCCGTTCGGTGCGACCGGCCCAATCGGGCAGCTCACGATTGTTCCCTACAGCACGATCGGCATCGATGTCTTTAACTTTCCTCAGGGAAGGGTCGACAACACCTTCCAGTTCAGCGATTTCGTGACATGGACCGGTCGGCGGCACACGACGAAGGTCGGTTTCGACATACGGCGCTCACAGCTGAACAGTTTTGCCGACCGGAACAGCCGCCCGATGCTGTTGTTCGGCCCCGGTTCGGTTGCGTCCGGCTGCCTGAACAACCCGCTGTGCCCGTTCGCGACCGCCGACGGTCAGTTGCACGGCACGGATCTGGCCGCCCTCGGGGCACCGGCCGCTTTCCTCCAGACCATCAGCACGCAGCCTGAGGCCGACACCACCATCGGCCTGCGGTTGACTCAGTACGATTTCTTCGCCCAGTCGGACTTGAAGGTGCGGCCCAACTTGACGTTGAACCTGGGGCTGCGTCACGAGCTCCAGACGGTGCCGCGTGAAGTGAACAGACGAATTGAGGACTCCTTCGGCCTCACACCCGACCAGTTCGGGCACCTCTCTCCGTCAGGCAGCGCCAGAAACCGTGCGATCATCAGTGCCGGCAATGCGGCGTTCGATCAAGCTCTCGCGTCACTGAATCAGTACGTCGGAAACCGGGAGGGCATTTACGGCTCGGACCGGGACAACCTGGCGCCTCGCATCGGCCTGGCGTGGGACCCGAACGGAGACGGCAGGATGGCGGTTCGTGCCGGCTTCAGCCTCCAGTTCGACGCCAACCTGGGAGCCTTTACCAGCCAGTCCCGCAACGTCTTTCCGAGGTTCGTGCCCCTCGACCTGGACCTCAACTTCCGTGCCGCCACGGGACAGTTGGTCAACAGCCCGACTTTTTTCTCATTTACGCCGACAGGGGAGCCGCTGATTCGCCCGGGAACCTTGAACACCTATAACCTCGGCGGAGACTCCTTTGCGACGGGCCTGGGAACGCTCTTCGTCCAAGCGCCGCCGGTTCCGGGAGCCAGCCTCAGCAGCAACGGGCTTGCGTTCACGTTGCCCGTCGACGACTTCAAGGCCAGTTACGCACAGCATTTCGTTTTTTCGGTGGAAAGACAAATTCGCGAAAACCTGCTCGTTTCGCTGAGTTATGTCGGTACGAGGGGCTTTCACCTGTCGCGCTTCACGACACCGAACGCCGGCCTGATCGCCACACCCGTCCTGCTGTCCTCCTCGCTGCGCCCGCTGCTCCTCCTGAACCTGCCACCGTCGGTTGGCGGCGAACTCGGGAACCGGCCGACGCCGGGACTGGGGGCCTTCACATTGCTCGATGATTCGGCGAGCTCGACCTACGATTCTTTGCAACTGTCGGTGGAAAAGCGGCTCAGCCAGGGTTTTCAGTTTCGTTCGAGCTGGACGTGGGCGCATACGATCGATGAGGTGTCCGACCCGTTCGACGGCCGGGGCTTCTCCTCGCTGTCCCAGGACATTGCCAACCACGCGGATGAGCGTGCATCCGCGAACTTCGATGCGCGGCACCGTCTCTCTGGTTTCGTGCTCTGGAACCTTCCCGGTGATCGCCGTGTGGTACGTGACTGGAGGCTCGCTCTGGTGGCCGAGTTCCAGACCGGCCAGCCCTACACGGTGAATACGTCCCTGGACCGCAATCGAGATGGAAACCTTACGGACCGGCTGGACTCCACCGCCGGCCTCACGCTCTCTCCCGCCGAGCAGCACAGTATCCGTGTCGGCCCCGGCGTTTCGTTGTTGAATCTGACTGCGGCCCTCGGACAGAATGGGAGAGTCGGTAGAAACAGTTTCAGGGCCCAGGGAATCGGTACCATCGATGTGGCCATATCCCGCAGTTTTCCGGTTAGTGAAACAGCGAGTATCGAGTTTCGAGTGGAAACATTCAACCTGCTGAACCGGACGAGCTTCGGAATTCCCGTGAGGACCCTTGAATCGCCCGGCTTTGGACGTTCCTTCGACACCCAGCTCGACGCGCGTTCGATTCGGTTCGCCCTGAAGTTCGGTTTCTGAGCCCAGATGAAAAAGGTCACTGCAATTCGTGTCGGAATGTTGGCTGTTCAGGCCTTCGTTTTTCTTGTGCATTCCTCGTTCGCTCAGGGCGGACCGGCCGTAGGAATGGTGCTCGAGACCGTCGGTACAGTAGAGATCGAGCGTGCCGGGGCCAGGAGCCCTGCCCAACTGGCGGACCTGCTCTTCGCGGGGGACAGGGTTCTGGCCGCTGCTGGAGAAGTAGCGTTCTTGTTTTGTCCGACGGAAAGACGCATCGGACTTTCGACCGGAAGCCTCGTCGAACTGACCACAACGGAGGTCACGCGGGTAACCGGACCCGAACCCGCTATCAGTCCCTCGATCTGCGTCCTTCCCCAGGTTGCCCTCGGGGCAGAGAGTATGGAGCGTGTCGGCGGTCTCCGCGGGCGCGGATACCCCGCGATCCCGCTCTATCTTGGAGGACCGATCAGCCAGTCTCGACCCGTTTTCCGGTGGGGCGAGGTCGACGGAGTGGAGTCCTACCGGCTGACACTGACTACCGAGGACGGTCTCCCGGTTTGGGAAGAAACCGTGCCGTCCACGTCGATCCGCTACCCGGAAACGATGCCTCCGCTGGAGCAGAAGAATTACAGGTGGGAGGTTCTGGCCGAGCGTGGGACGGAGGTCGCGGGCCAGCAGGCCGCAAACTTCACAGTCAAGGCCGATCCATCTCTGCCCGCAGCGGATGGCGACGACCAGGGTGCCCGGCTGCTGCACGCCGCTGCTTTCGAAAACGCCGGCTACTACGCTGAGGCGGCCGCTTTGTACTCGCGCGTTCGGGGCGAAGGGGCGGATGCGCGCATCGGGCGCCGGTTGGCCTGGCTCTACTGGAACGCCGGGTTAATCGCCGCCGCCAACGAGGAATTGGACCGTCTGCAGTAGTGCCCGGTCTGCCGAACAGGCAATGCCGCCCAAGAAGAAACTTGTCACGAGCCTCTTTCTCTGGGTGGCGATCACCCTCGGAGCCACTGGGGGCGGCCTCCTGATCCAGTCGTCCTCGATCGGCACCTGGATCGAGCAACGCACGTACGATCTGCGCTTCGCCTTCCGCGGATCGCTCCCCCCCTCCCCCGAGGCCCCCATCACCGTTCTCGCGATCGACGAGGAAACGCTCTCGGAGATCCCGGATCCGCTGATGCTCTGGCACCGGCATTTCGCCGGCGTTATCGAGAAGCTGGCGGAAGGCCGGGCCGCGGTTGTGGAACTCGATTTTATTTTTTCCGATATCAGCCGCTTCGATCCCAGTGGACAACAGGCGTTCAGCCAGGCCCTGTTGCGGTCCGGCGCTGCGGGATTGCCGGTGGTTCTGGCATACCGAGTCACAGCTCGTGGAGTGGAACAGCCCCCGGAAGCCATTCGTTTCGCCGCTCTCGCCGTCGGCCATTCGCTGGCTTATATCAACCTGACGACCGACAACGACGATTTTGTCCGGGGCCAGGAAATCGCCGCACGTTCCGGTGACGACCTACAATCCAGTTTCCCCCTGGCGGTCGCCAGTGCGTACGCAGGGGGGAATGGGCCAGACATTGCCCGTCGACGCGGACTCCGAACCTACGATCCTGATCAACTTTCGGGGTCCCGACCATTTCCCACAGGTGTCGTTTTCCGCGGCTGTCGATGCGGCGAACAGAGGCGACCTGGAGTTTTTCGAACAAAACTTCGGTGGGCGCATTGTACTGATCGGGCGCGTCGGCGAGAGGGGCGATGAGGACTTTCACTCCACGCCGCAATACTACTGGACGGATCGAACCGACAGGACACGAGCCTGGCGCACACCGGGCGTCGAGATCCACGGCAGCACCATTGCAACACTGCTCGAAGGGAGCTTCATCCGCGAGATCGAAGGAACAGGTCAGTTGCAGGCGGCGCTTGTTCTCGTCTCGCTGGTCACACTTCTGTGTTTGCGGTTCTCTCCTCTATGGGCCATTTCGGCGAGCGTCCTGGTATTGATCGGGTTCCTCTATACGGCATTCTCATTGCTGTTCCCGGAAGGGTACTGGTTACACGTGGTCGCGCCGGTTTCGGGTGCCGCCCTGGCGGTGGGGGCGTCCCAGGTGTCGAATTACTTACGCGTGGGCCGGGAGAAGAGGTATCTGCGTAGCGTGTTCAAGCGCTACGTGAACGACGCGGTGATCGAGCAAATACTGGCGTCTCCCGACGGCTTGCATCTGGAAGGGAACCGGAAGCGGGTCAGTGTGCTGTTCGCCGACATCCGAGGTTTTACCCGACGCTCAGAGGGTCTGGAGGCCGAGGTGCTGGTCGGGCAGCTCAATGCGTATTTCCACGGAATGGTACGTGCGATCCAGGATCGCGGCGGCATGGTCGACAAGTTCATCGGTGACGGAATCATGGCCTTGTTCGGGGCGCCGCTCGATGATCCCGATGCGCCGCGACACTCGGTTGAGGCGGCGATGGCGATGATCCAGGCACTCGATCAAGTGAACAAGAAGCTCGCCGAACATGGCGCCCAACCGATTCGGATCGGGATCGGCATCCATACCGGTGAAGCCGTCGTCGGGAACATGGGGTCACCGGAAAAGATGGACTACACCGCGATCGGCGACGTCGTGAACACCGCGTCGCGCATCGAAAGCCTGACCCGCAGGTTGGACGCGGATATCTTGATCAGCAGCGAGACCTTCGAATCGGTCGGAGACGCAATCCGAACGAAGCATCGTGGAAGCGAGGCGGTCAAGGGCAAGGCAGAGCTGGTCGAAGTGTACGAAGTTCTACCGGATGCCCCCGGGGAATGATTAGTGGGTAAACAAAGGTCTTCAGTGCTTCAAATCGATCCTGGCACCATATGCGCTGGCCTCTCGGTCTCGTTGTCGACGATGAGGGCGACTGGTTCATCGCCGACGCAGGAAACCATAACGTTCGCAAGGTAGACGGGGAAACTGGAATCATCACGACCGTTGCCGGAAGCAGTACTGCTGGTTTTTCGGGTGCGGGTTTCTCCGGTGACGGAGGGCCGGCCACCAGCGCGAGCCTCAATGGCCCGCGGGCGGTCGGCCTGGACCGTGACGGCAACCTGCTCATTTCAGATACCGATAATCTTCGTGTCCGAAAAGTCGATGCATCGGGTGTGATCTCCACCGTGTTGGGCAACGGTGAACGCGTCACCACCTTCTCTGTCACGAACGGTGTAGCGACGGAATTCGGGATCTCGGAACCACTCGGTCTGGCGCTGTCGGCTGAAGGCGACGTTTTCGTGGCAGCGGCAGGTATCGTGCGGTTTGGCGACGGTCTGGTCACGACGGTGCTGTCGGGTCAGTCCGGTGTCCCAACGTTCGCGAAAGGACTCGCAGTAGACAGCAGCGGGGACCTGTTCGCCTCCGATGCGCCGGCTGAGGGGACGGGTGAGTTCAGCTCGAGAGTATTGAGAATCGACAGCTCGACCGACGTGACCGAGTATGCCGGAGGTAGTCTGCCCCTGGGTGACGGCGAGCAGGCATGGGCAGCCCGTCTGTTTTCTCCCAGCGGGATTACCATCGCGCCTGACGGATCGCTCCTTATCGCGGACCGATCCGTGAGCCGAATCCGGAAGGTTGACGCGGGAACCGGGCTCATCAGCACCGTAGCTGGTTTCGGCGCTCTGAATCTTGCCAGCAGTGGTTTCAACGACAACGTTCAACACCGGCCCGGCCACCGTTCCGGCGATACTGACACTGCGCGACGGCACGGGCAACCAGGTCGGCCAGCAGATCCTCATGCTGGGCCCCGGCCAGCACAGCGCCAGCTTCGTCGATGAGCTGTTCGGTGCCCAGTCGGGGGACTTTCGGGGGAGCGTCGCGTTCGAAAGTGCCTCCGGGTTGGGAGCGATCATGCTGCGGGAGAGCCGCAACTCGAGGGGGGAACCGCTCTACACCACACTGCCGGTCGTGGATCTGGATCGAACAGTGGGAACCGACCCCGTCGTGTTTCCCCATCTGGCCGTGGGTGGGGGGTACCGGACTCAGGTGATCCTGATCAACCGGACTACTGCCGCCGCCACGGGCCGCATCCAACTGGTGGGATCGGATGGGTCGCCACTCCAGGTGGACTGGGATGGCGTCGCCGCCTCGGAAGGGAATTATCAGATCGCGGCAGACGGCGTGTACCGGGTCGAGTTGACCGGAGCCGGTGCCGTCCAGGTGGGATATGCCGTCGTCACACCCGAGGATGTCGAGGGCAAGCCCGTTCATGGGATTGTACAGCGAGACAGCCGAGCGGTCCGGCGTCGTGACGGATCGTCCATCTGCCGACAAGGTGGAGATGCCAACGATCACACCAAAGTAACCTTGCCCCCCTTGCGCCGAGAGCCTGCCCGCATTGAGATGAACGGTCACACAGATCAGGGTCCCGATGATGAGAGTCTTCATATTGAATCGCTCCGCAGACCCTTCCACCCTGGCTGGGGGCGCCCTGCTCGTCGGATCCATCGTACACGATAAAACGTCCTGAAGACGGCGACGTGATCGACATCATCGTCCAGGCCCGTCGGGACGGGCGTGCGGCGCGGAGATTCTTTCCGAAAGCTCTAAAGAGCCAGCGACGGAAACCGTTCCGACTCGTGACCGACAAGCTGGAAAGTTACCGTGTCGCACATCGCGCGTTTATGCCCATGGTGAGGCATGACACAACTCGCTTTGATTCCTGCTGTCGGCCAGAAAGACCATCACAAGTCGTTCCCCGCCAGACCTCCCGGGCGACCGTCAGCCGCGCGGGGACGGTGGGATCAATTAACCTCTCGAATAGTGATGCTTGCAACAGGGTTACGCCAATCCCGGACGGACGGGTCGAGGTCACCGACTCCGTGGATTCCCGCGTGGATATGCACGTAGCCCTCTCCCCCGGCTGGGGCGCCTCCCCCACCCGGTCCGCCACACTCCACGAAGAACGGGCCGGGAATGGATGCACACAGCTCGTCGTTCGGTTCGCTTCCGGAATCGTAGGCCGGCGAGGTGATCACAACCGGCTGAGAGCGGCAAATCGGACAAATCCAAGCAAACGGCAACGAGACGCCATCCAAGGCGATGAAAGCATCGTTGGTGGGTATCAGCATAGAAGCCAGACTCAACCGATTGAAGCCGTCGACGCCACCTCGAATCTGGACGGTCACGGAAGCCCCCGGATCCAACAAACCCGCAGACGTGGCAACATCGAAGACTCCGCCTGTTCCAAGGAGCAGATTGGTAAGCGGGGTGGTATTTCCGGTCTCAGCGAGAGTCTCGAGTTCGGCGCTCGCTGGTGTTCCAAGATCGAAAAGATTCACTCCGTCATGGTGGGTCGCCACCAGAATCGGCGTAAACCGCTGGCCTCGGGTCAAATTGGTAATCGTGACTTCGTACATGCGACCGCCCTGAGCCGCAACGTTCTCTGCGCAGAACAGGAGCGCAATTACTGCCAATGCGACTGTAGCGAAACCTGCGTGTCTTGCAGATTGGGTGGTTAAACTTCTCATTTGATATCCTCTCGTTGTTTGCTGGACATTGGTTGGTCCAGATCTTCTTGTTTTAGATTCGGCGTGAGGCACCATCCCACTCGTAACCCGGGTGCGGGGAGTGAGTCGTTCCAGGAAGTAGTCGCCCCGAAAAGGAAAACCCCCCGTTTTGCTTGAAGATTGTGAACGATCGGGAGCGGGCCCGAGCGGACGGAGCCATTAGCGGCAGGCAGCGTCGAGTTCGCCCGCTGCGATAAGCAAAACAAGCGCGGTTTTCGGATACGAGAGGCAACCGTCACGGTGGAAATGTCGCTGGTGGGATGTTGTGTGAAAGTTGCGCGAGGCAGAACGGTGGAATCAAGAGAGAAGATCGCCCCGATAGACCGAAAATCGCTCCTGGTCCTCGACATCGAACCGGACCCAGGCGCACGAGTCCCCGAACGGCAATCGAGCCGCGCTCAGAGCCAGTCGAGATGATCGGAAAGCAGGGAGGCGGCCGGGGCAACGGGGGGACCACCCGAGGACAGACCGAGGCAGTCCATTTTCTGGGTCGCTTTACCCGCGGGTGGCCAGGGACGGCCACCCCGACACGCTGTCCCGTACGTTTCGCTTAAGCGCCTTCATGGTTCACTGACGTCCGTTGACCAGATCCGAGAGATGCCCACTGGACATCCCCACCCTCTGGGCCCACCCGTTCTGGCTCAGTCGGCTCCGGGATAGAAAGTCGATCAAGCGCTGGCGCTTCAGGCGGACTCGCATGACGGCTAGGTCCCAACCAGTCAAGAGACCGATGATGATACCGAAGGGTTACCGATTCCGCGCTCGGACTCGGAAGAAACTGCTCGGAATCGCTCGATTTCCTCCCATAGAGGTAAACTAAGAACGAGGAGAAAATGCAAAGTGTCAGAAACGAATAAGATCGAAAAGACGGACGAGGAATGGCGGGAGGAGTTGACACCGGAGCAGTACCACGTCTGCAGGCAGAAAGGGACCGAGCGCCCATTTACCGGCAAGTACCACGATTCGAAGGAGCCGGGTGTTTACACGTGCGCGTGTTGTGGAAACGAGCTCTTCGACTCGAACACCAAATTCGATTCGGGATCGGGCTGGCCGAGTTTCTACGAACCCGCTTCGGCGGAAAATGTCGCGACCGAAGAAGACGTGACTCTCGGCATGCGGCGTACCGAAGTGACGTGCAACTCCTGTGGGGCGCACCTCGGACACGTCTTTCCGGACGGTCCAAGACCCACGGGACTCCGCTATTGCATCAACTCGGCAGCTCTGGATCTGGACCCTGCGGACGGTTCATGAACTAGCAGCCTGTGGCGGAAGTCTGTAGGGTCGCGTTACGAGCGCCATGGGGCCAGATGCAAGGCGCCACGACGACGGCGATGGTTCCCATCGAAGACGTCGACCGCCCCATGCCGTCGTAACCCGTAGGGCGCAGGGGTCTTCGGGCCACAGGCTTTGTCGTTCGTCGGTCACGATGACAAAGCATCGTTCCGCTCCTCTCTTCGCGCCTGAGACCCGAATACCCCTGCGCGCGACCCTACAGACTTCCACCACAGGCTGCTCCGGTCGGAATCGGCGTCCAACTCGGGACTTTCCACCGTGGCCGGCTGACCCAACTCCGAGCGGATCACACCGGTTGAATCGGCAAAGAAGGATCGCTTCTCGCCAACTCCGGAACTCGGCTCCGCCGTGAGCGTGTAGCTGTCGGCCGAAGGACTGCCACGGAGGGAGAACCTGTAACCCAGTCCCGCTCGTGACGGGTCTTCAGGAAGAAGGATCTGTCCGACGAGATCTTCGACGTTCAGGCCATAGCGCCGCTGAGTCGCCATGTAGATGACTTGCGCCTCGATGATGTCACGAACGGCTTCGAGAGCCGCCGCTTCGCTGCTCTCCCGAACCCGCGCGAGCATTTCGCTCGCATCGTCGGCAGCCGTACTCGAGGAATGCTGGGCGACGATCTGCTCCAGAAGTTCTTCGCTGTCGCCGAATTTGCCGGCTTCGTCCGCCGCCACCGCACTCTGATACAGATCATCCGCTTCGGCAGCAGGATCCGGTTCGGGCTCAGGCTCCACAGCAGGACCACACCCCGCCACCACGAAGACAAGCAACACGATGAACAATTCCCTCATCAAACCTCCTTATGGGGACTGCCGGGGTTCGGGAAAGGAGCCGAAGACGCAGAGGCGCAGAGACGCAAAGTAGTTTTTTCGGGACAACAAGAGGGCCCTATTCGTCACCGCTTCGTTTACGTAGCGCTCTCCTGTGATCAGCCAAAAGCAGACAGCTAATTTTCTCCCCTTTGCGTCTCTGCGCCTCTGCGTCTCCCTTAAAGTCCCTTCCCGTCCCACCGGTCCTACTCTATAACGAACCCAAGCGTAATGGGGTCGTGGTCGGACAGGGGAGTCTCCCTGTCTCTGACATCGGACAGAACCTCCGGACCCTGGTCCGGGTCGTTGGGATCGACCCGAATTCCCTTGCCCGTAAACCAGTCCAGCTTCAACGAACAGATGCCTCCCTGAGGCTCCAGGGCCCAGTTGATGAACCAGAAACACCATTGCGGCACCCACTCGCCCATGTTTCGATTCGCGGCGAGGTCGCGGATCGAGTAGTGCAGCGTACACTCCCCCGGAACATTCAGATCCTTGTAGTGATAACCTCTGGTTTCCAATTCACGGAAAAGGTGGCGTTCGAACCAGCGATCCGGATAGGGATAGTGGTTGGCGACGGCGTTCCGAACTCCCATCAGCACCCTGCGACAAAAACCGCCGATCGAGTACAGGGCCCGACTCGCGTTGTGGGTGGTCGTGTTCCAGTCTCCGCCGATCACGACGGGAAGGGCCGGGTCGAGCCGATCGATGTGATCCAGCAACAGCTTCATCTGGAGATGACGATGGCTCTGACTCGAATGTGCGTCCACATGTAGGGTCACGGCGCGAAACATGCCGAGTGGGTGATCCACATCCGCGATCACCGCACGCTGCGAACCCAGCCTCTTTTCCCGGCCCCGCATCTTGTCTTTTCCGTTGGGGAGCGCCAGGGAGTGGGACCGCAGGAGCGGGAATCTGGACATCAGCGCGTTGCCGTGCAAAGCCAGCGTGTTGTCACCTTTCGCATCGGCTTCCGCACCTGACCCTTTGTTCAAGGCCAGATAGCACGGAGCAAATACATAGTTCAGTTTGAGCGCGACGGCTAACTCACGCGCAACGTACCGATTGGCCGCCCGGGCCATTCCGTAGTCGACTTCCGGCAAGAGAAGAACATCACTCCGCCTCATTACCTGGTGTTCTCGCAACTCGCGAATGATTCCATCCAGGTGGCTGCCACGCTCCAGATTCCACGAAGTCGCGTGAATGTGACTCCTATTTGCGAAGGATTCGCCCATCGCGAAATTTTCTTGTTCGACACTGTTGAGAATCCGGTCCAGTTCCGGCTTCAGGCGACGGAAGAGTTCCGAATCCTCACATTCCTTCGTGCTTTCGAATCCCGCCAGGTCCTTAAAATAGGGTTGGAGTTCGTGGTCCAGAATTGATGTTGCGGTTGTGGGGGTCGTCATGCTTCTCGATTCGGCGCGTGCCGATGCCAGATTACCAGCAGTCTCCATCTTTGTGAAGTTCAGCAGCTCTTAGCTCTTAACGTCGGGTCCACCGTCCCGCTCCAGCTCCAACCTCAGTGAGAGCTCGGACGTTCAAGCGGACCATTGGCTTACGATAGCTCGGTCGCCGCACGGTCCCCCCACGCGGGCGCAATCGAGCATTGTTGGCTTTGAGATTTTGTTTCTACCTTGAGAATTATTTCGCTAGTCTTTCCTAGGCGATTCTCGAGGAGCGTTATGACCTACCAGTTTCTGATTGATACCTACCGTACGGAGCGCTTCAAGGTCCTGAGCATGTGGAGCATGTTCGGGGATGAAGACCTTGGAGTCCGCCCCAACCCGGAGGACAGGAGAGGGCGAAGCGTATTGGAGCAGATGGTCCACCAGTGCGTGAGCGAAGATCTGTGGTTTCGGAATATTCTGGGCATCGACGTCCAAGCACCTCCATTGCCTGAGACGGAGACCCGCATCGGGTTCATGAATCGCTATCGCGAAGATTCCCGGAAACGCCTGGAAGCCCTCGAGTCGAAGGGCGAAGCGTGGTGGGAGGGAGAAGCATCCTTCTTCGAAACGAAACGGAGCCGCGCTTGGGTGATGGTTCGACGGATCGCGCATACTTCACATCATCGAGGCCAGCAGGCCGCGATGGTTCGGATGATCAACCGGCCACTGCACAGCAACTACGGGCCAACTGCGGACACCGGCGGCCTGATGCAGGACAAGGCGCCGACGATCTACGCGTATGGCAGCGAAGAAGAACTGATTCGGGGAGAAGAGGCCTGCGGCGCAAAATCAACCCTGCCCGGACCCGGTAGCAAGCCCGTAACCGAACGGCCCTAGGAACATGAAACGCCGCTTCCAGATTGGAATTGCCCTCCTGCTGAGCGAATACCTGCTGGGCGGCTTAGGGTACAAGATCCTGAGTCCGCAAACATCCTTCCTGGATTGTCTCTACATGTCGGTCATCACGGTCACGACCGTGGGTTACAGCGAAGTCATCGACACCGCGGCCAGCCCGATCTTGCGTTCCTACACGTTGTTCTTGATCCTGGCGGGTGTGGGTGTGATGCTGTATGCGGTTTCGGTGGTGACCGCATTCATTGTCGAGGGGGACCTGAACCAGTATTTCTGGAAGAGACGCATGGAACGTCAAATCGCACGGTTGAAAGATCATTTCGTTGTTTGCGGCGCTGGGGAGACCGGGATGCGAATCATCGAAGAACTCGCCAACACCGAGCGGGACTTCGTTGTTATCGATCCGGACCCGAAGAGCGTCGAGACATTTCGGGAACACCACGAGAAACCTATCTTGCAAGGCGTCTCCGACGACGAGGACATATTGAGAGCGGCGGGCATCGAACGGGCCGCGGGTGTTGTGGTCGCGCTTCCCAACGATCGCGACACGCTGGTCACGACACTCAGCATCCGAATGCTGAACCCGTCCATCCGGATCGTGGTGAAAGAAATCGAGCCCGGTATGGCGGCCCGGCTCAAGCGGGCCGGCGCCGATGCGGTCGTGAACCCGGGAATGATCGGCGGTCTGCGACTGGTATCGGAACTGGTTCGCCCGTCGGTCGTGATGTTTCTCGACACCATGTTGAGGGACACATCATCAACGTACCGGTTCGAGGAACTGACCATTCCGGAAAACTGCGACTGGGGAGACCGGCAGCTCGGAGACATTCCCCTTCGTTCGGAATTCGGTCTCTTTGTCGTGGGGGCGCGAAGTGAAGGGCAGGACAACTTCACTTACAATCCGGACGACTCCTGGCTGGTTCGGTCCGGCCAGACTCTGGTGGTTCTCGGCGACGCATCGGATGTGAAACGGGCCAGGAAGGCGCTCGAACCGGACCCTGCTTGAGAATATAGCCCCGGTTACGTCTGCGACAATTGGACAGCCGGCAGGACGCGAATCATGGACTTGGACCTCGTCACAATCGTACTCCTTCTTGTCGGGCTGCTTTTCGCAGCGGCATTGATTTCGCTGGTCGCCAACCGCGTCCGGTTCCCCTTCACGGTCCTCCTGGTCGTGTTTGGCATGGGGGTTCGACTGATTTTCGCCGAATGGGAAGGCTTCAGCTTCCTGGAGTCGGAGATTTCCACCGAAGTCGTCTTTTTCATCTTTCTCCCAACCCTTCTGTTTGAGTCTTCCTTCAACCTGGATTCCAAACTCCTGTTTCGAAACATCGTCCCGATCCTGACGCTGGCGGTTCCAGCATTTCTCCTGTCCACGGCGATCGTCGGCGTTCTCGCTTCCTGGGCCCTGGACCTCCCTCTGGCGACAGCCCTCCTGTTCGGGGCGCTGATCTCGGCGACCGACCCGGTGGCGGTCGTGGCATTGTTTAAAGAGCTCGGCGCTCCGAAACGCTTGATGGTTCTGGTCGAAGGGGAGAGTCTCCTCAACGACGCGACGGCAATCGTGCTGTTCAAGGTCCTGCTCGGCATCGTTCTGGGAACGACCGTGGCGGTGTCGGTCACATCCGCGGTGGGTAGCTTCGTGTTTGTTTTCGTTGGGGGAATCGTGGTCGGAGCGGTCCTGGCATTCACCTTCGCTCAAATCATTTCGTTCGTTCGCGATGACGAACTCGTCGAAATCACACTCACTACAATCGTTGCTTACATGTCGTTCATCGTTGCCGAGCACTACCTTCATGTCTCGGGCGTGATGGCCACCGCCACTGCCGGAATCATCCTCGGTGGGTGGGGACGCACCAAGATCTCCCCGTCGGTGAGCCACTTCATGCACTCGTTCTGGGAATACCTGGCGTTCGTCGCGAACTCCCTGATTTTCATCCTGGTCGGACTCGCACTGAGCCCCGATCTGATCCAGGATTTCCTCATCGCGATGCTTCTGGCGATTCCGATCGTATACCTGGCACGGGGGGTAAGCATCGCGCTGGCCGTTCCCATGGTCAACCGAACAAAATCGATCGAACCCATAAGTGGGAGCTACCAACTGGTCATGTTCTGGGGCGGGCTGCGGGGAGCGCTCGCGTTAGCCCTAGCCCTGAGCCTTCCGCCTGAATTTGCACAACGGGAGTTGATTCTGGTCTGTGCGATGGGGGTCGTCATGGCCACGCTACTGGTCAACGCCCTGACGATCGGAGGACTGTTACGAGTTCTCGGGCTCGATCGGCTGTCGCCCGCCGAGTTGTACGCCCGGTTCGAAAGCCTCAAGATGTTGAAGCGCGAAACACGAAATCGGATCGCCAGGTTTGCCGAAGAGCGCGCGATCGCCCCGAACATCGTCGAACGTGTTCAGGGAGAATACCTGTCGGGAGAATCCAGGTTGGACGCCGAACGCGCGGCCGGCATCGGGGAATCGGACCAACTGAGCGAGCGTGATCGGCTTGGGGTTGTGGCCATCCAGGCGTTGAGTGCAGAGAAGAAACACTACTGGGGAGAATTTTACGAGGGAAATCTCACCGAAGAGGCATACAAGCTCCTGATCCAGGACATCGACTTCCTGACCGACCGGGTCAAGGAGTCGGGTGAGTTCGGATCCGATTTCGAAGAAGCCCGCACGCGGGAGAGCCCACTGGATCGCTTGCTCTATAAGCTGGGTATCTTCGGGAGATACCTGCAGAGACGCAAGGTCAGCCAGATCGCAAATCACTTTGAAGAAAACTGCGCCATCACGGCGGCCTCACGATCCGTCGTGGCGTTGATGGATCGGCTCCTCAAGGAAGGCTCCATCGATGAGGACGCATACGACTCGATCCGCCGTTACTATCAGAACCGCCACGACAAGGCCCAGCGCGAATTGACATCCATGGCCACCGACTACCCCGATTACGTCGAGCGAACCCAGGAGTTTCTTCTCGCGCGCAGTTGCCTCCACAGCGAAGAAGCCTCGCTGGAGATGTTGCGGGAACTGGGCCTGGTCCCCGACAAGGTCTACCTGGAACAGAAAGGAGAGATCGAGGAGGGATTCGAGCGGCTGCGGGCACGCCCGATCGAGACGCTGCAACTGGATCCGGAGTCGCTACTGGCCCAAATCCCCCTGTTCGCTCACTGCACCGGAATCGACATCGGAAAGATTGCCGAGATGCTCGAATCCGAATCGTTTGCAGAAGGGGACAAGATCATACGACAGGGCGAGTCGGGTGAGTCGATGTACGTGATCGCCCGTGGCACGGTTCGGGTTCTGAAGGAAACGCGGGCGGAGGAACCGCGCCTCCTGGCCATCCTCGGGACCGGGGGGTTTTTCGGAGAGATCGCATTGCTCGACGAATCGCCGCGCACCGCAACGGTTCGCGCCGCCGCTCCGTGTACGATGCTGCGACTCCGCCGGCGAAACCTGGAAGAGCTGATGGAGCTCTCTCCCGGAACCCGAGATGCGGTCCACAAGGCTTACAAAGAGAGATTGACCGCTACCGCGTCGCTTGAGGATGCGGGTGCGGTGGTAGAGGGTGGCGAAACCGCGCCGGCCTGATCCGTAATTCTGTTCTGGAACGTCCAAGGTCCAAAGTCAAAGAGATAGATCCCTTGACTTTGGACTCCTGAAACCCGCTAGAAGTTGAATCTTACCGTCAGTCGGATTTGCCGGGCGTCGCGGGCCCGGGTGGCCTGCCCGAAGAAGGATGACGTCTGGACGCCGCTGAAGCTCTGGAAGTTGACGTTGTTCAACAGGTTCTGGGCGTTGGCGGTGATCGTCATTCGGATACCGCTACGCCGCCCATAGTAGCCCCCGGCGGGGCCGCCACCCTGGACCTCGGCTCCGGGCGATACCAACTGAATAGTCTTCGAAAGGTTCAAACCCATTTCGAAATACCCGGGACCGATCAGGGAATTGCGAGGCACGCCGGCCGGGCGGTCGTTCGTGTTCGTGTCCTGGTTATCGTCCTTACCGGTGCGAAGACTGTACGGGTTGCCGCTGTTCATCTGAAAGCTCGTGTTGGCGTTGATGTTCCAAGGCAGACGGAAATTAGCGGATGCGTTGAAACGGTGCGCCGATCCAAAACGCCCCCACTCCGAATTCAGATCATAGTTGTCTGAGGGGCCGGAGTTTCTACCCCCGCCTCCGCCAAAACCACCACCACCGAAACCACCGAAACCACCGAAACCGCCACCACCGGTAACGTTACTGAAGTTCGAACTGAAAGTGTAGCTACCGTTGATGTTGACGGTGCTGAAGCGCTGCCGGAACCCGAACCTCAGATTGTGGTTGTTGGACACGCCACCCGATTCAAGCTGGTTGATGTTTCCGCGCGTAGGGTCCGGGCGAAGACAGGTGGCGGGGTTGCCGAACTCGTCGGGCTCTGTGAGCTGCCCTGGCTGACAGGACCGCGCAACCGATGAGGTGATATCGAGCGGCCCGTTCAGGTCACGAGTGCGGTGAAGGTGAATCCCGCGGACGAAGCTGTAGGAGCCCGTCAGAACCAGTCCCTTCAGGGTCGTCTCAATGGACAACTGGTTGTTCCAGGTGTAAGGCGCCGCGAGGTCCTCGGCAGCGACGCTGACAGACGAGGGGACGCTGATTTCACCACCATCGCTGTCGACGAACGGATCGGGGTACGATGGATCGTTGATCGTCAAGGTTCTCTGCTTGGTCCCATCCAGACGAATCAGTTCCCTGACGGCAAACAAGTTAAAGCGTTGGTGGAAAGTCCCGGTGCCACCCCGAATCACGGTCGAGCGCCCGATCGAGTATGCGAAACCGAACCGGGGATCCAGGTTGTTGTTGTCAGAGAGGTTTTGCTGATTCTCATAACGCACGCCGAATCCCATCGTCAGACCCTGTGTGACGCGAAAGTCGCTCTGGAAGAAGGTCGAATATTGAAACTGGCTCGTATCAAGTTCGGGAGTACCCTGGTTGACCCTGTAGCGGATCGGACGGAGCGCCGAAAAGGCGCCGGCACAGGGATCCGTGTTCTCCGGATCGGTATCGCAGTCCAGACGCGAGAACGTGAAGGTGCCGTTAAAATTATTTCGCGATATGGATTGATCGCTCTCTCTCTCGCCTTCAAAACCCATCTTCAAGGCAACCTTCTGCCCCGTATACATCAGCAGGTCGCCAAACTCATAGGACCTGTTGACGTTTTCGTTGTTCTGATTCCCGCCGCCGGAACGGAACGAATCAAGGACGTCGATCTTGAATCCCGCGGTGATCGGGCGGGTCTCGCTCGATCGACCCTCGACGCGGAACCGGACTTCGTTGTTGAAGGATCGCGATAGAACGGCCGTTTCCTTGAGCTGAAAATTAAAATTGTCCCCCGTCGTGTCCGATCCCTGCTCGGGAAGGCCGAATCCACCCACCCCGTTGTTCTTCCGACTGTTGGTCCCGTAGCTGTAGCTGAAATTGAGGTTGTTGTTCTCCGAAAGCTGGGCCGTTGCGGTCGTGGTAAAGCCTCGGTTCATGTTCGGATTGACAACGGCGTCGTCGATGAGACCCTTCGGCGTGATGGCCCGCAACGTGTTCCCGTTCTCGTTCACGTTGTTGTTGAGACCGAACGTCACGGTTAGCCGATTCCGGATGATGGGGCCGCTGACGTTCGCCCTGAAGTTCCGCTGCTGGTACGGGGGCCGGGATGACGCGAACGCATTGCGGGCATCAAGAGACTCATCCGCGAAATCGAAAGTCGCGTCCCCGTTGAAACGCCCGGTGCCACCGCGCGTGATGATCTCGGTCCGGCCCCGGCTCTGGTTGCTCTGCTCGGAAGTGAAAGCATTCTCGTTGATCCGAATCTCCTGAATTTCCTCGCGGTTCGGCATGCGACCACCACCGAAGCCGTTGACGACGATTCCACCGCCACCACCGCCGGGACGACCCCGTCCTCCGCCGCGTCCGCCACGATCACCACCCCGGCCGCCACCGCCACCGCCGCCTGCGGGGCTGACAAGGTCGCCCAGATATTCACGGAGTTCTTCTTCGTCCTCTGGCAGATCGCTGTTGGCGTCGGCACTGAGGGTGCCGGTCAGGGCCGTACGCTGTGCAGGATTCAGAAACTTGAGGGCCGCCAGAAGCAGTTGCTCTTCGAGCGCAAGCACAGCGGTCGACACGGAGCCGGATCCGACACGGTCTTCCTCGAGCAGACGTTCGTACTCGACCCTGTACTGCTCATAAACGTTCTGGACCTGGGTTTCCTGGTCGAAAGTCAGGGGAGGCACGCCCTCCTCTTCAAGAACTGTGCGCAAACCCTCGACGCCATTGGTCAGCAAACTCCGCCCTGCGTCCGCCCGCTTCAATGCATCGCTCTGCTCGATCGTCAGGATATCCTTCGCACGATCGCTGAGACCTTCATCCCCCGTGGCCGTCGTGGCATCGCCCGGCTCACCGCGCTGGCTTCCGACGAGTGGGCGCAGCGCTTCCTCCTGCTCCTCGGTGAGAGGCGTTGAGGCCTGCTCCAGTACCTGTTTCACCTGGTCGAGCAGGTCGATTCCGTCACCCTGTCGGGAAGCTGCATCACCGTCGTCCAGACCGGCATTTTGGTAGCCCAGAGTCAGTGCCGGGAACATGATCGCGAAAATGAATGTCAACAGACTACGGCGCATATGAATAAGGTCTCCTCAATACAGTTACCTACGAAGGATAACCCACTGAGGTTACAAGACATCGAAATAGAGGTCAATCTTCAAGTACCCCCGTTCCAAACCGGTGAAAAACGATTCTACATCCGGGAAAACGCTAGGAGCCTGCGCGGCAGAAGAGATCTACTGCGAAAGCGGTATAATCCTTCTGCCGCAGGCTCCTAGACCAGTCGCAACCCGGGAATATCCCCGAAATCCGCTGAATTCAACGTCCACAGGGCAGCGTCATGAAGGAGCGCACAGGCTGCGATAGCCAGATCGAGTTCGCGACCGCGAGGTCGGTGGACTTGGCGGTAGAGTTCGGCTGCTACTTCCGCCTCCTCCGGTCCAAACGGGATCGCTTTCATCGCCGGGAAGAGGGCCTCCTGCGCTTCAATTTCTTCGCCCAGGCGGGGACCACGCCACCACTCGTACAAGACAAGAGTGCTGATCAGAATTCGTTCTCTCCGATCAATCCACTCGCGAAGCTGCAACGCGGACCTCTGAGGACCGCTGAGACTGTCGACAAGAACGGACGTGTCCAGATGAATCATCGGCGGTCGGGGCTCCTGCGACCGCCCCCACGCCGGGCCACGCGCAGTCGCTCCAGTTCCGACACCACGTGAGAGAGTCGGCGCTTGGGGATCGCCGGAACCACTTCGTCGAAAAGCTCCAGCATCCGGCGGCGTTCCTGTTCAGTCAGGTTGCCGATCCGATCGGCGAAATCCCGGATCGCCTCACGAACCACATAGCTCTTCGGTTTCTGGAGTCTGGCGGCGGTCTGGCGCAGGGTGTCCACGGTTTCCTCGTCGAGTGTGAAAGTGACTTTTACCATATCCAAGACATACTACCATGCTCAGTATGGCATCTGGCCCGACGTACCACTTTTCGAGGGGCGTCGAGCGCAAAATTGTGGCAGAATCCGAAGCGATGGAGTCCCTGTGGCAGGATATTCGTTACGCAGTGAGGACGCTGGGCCGTAACCCTCTGTTGCCAATTACCGCGGTTCTAACGCTCGCTTTGGGAATCGGAGCGACGACGGCTGTTTTCAGCGTTGTCGACCAGGTCATTCTGGAACCTCTCCCGCACCCCGACCCGGACCGGGTGGTTCGGATTCTCGAAAACAACCCTCAACTGGATGCACCCAGCCTGATCATCTCTTCTCCGAACTTCACGACATACCGGAACGAAAACGAAACGTTCGACTTCCTGGCGGCGTTCCAGAACCGCCAGTTCGACTTCAGGGACGGTGAGGAGCCCGAGGCAGTCAGCGCGGGCTTCATAACGTCGGATTACTTTAAGGTCCTGGGATTCGGGCCGCTTCTGGGGCGCGAGTTCACCGAAGGGGAAGTGGAGTTGTTCGACCGTGTCGTCATTCTTGGCCATCCTTTCTGGCAGAAGCACTTCGGTGGCGACCCGGGCGTCTTAGGTCGCCCTATCATCCTGAACGACCGCGACTATGTCGTCGTCGGCGTCATGGGACCGTCCTTCCCGAATGATGACGTCGCCCTGTGGACCCCGGCTCCGATTCGGCAGGTCGAGGCCGCCCAGGCCCGATGGTTATCCGTGATCGGAAGAACCAAGGCGAACGTCCCGCTCGGAGAAGCGCAGGCGGACATCGATATCCTCATGGGTCGGCTCGGTGAGGAATATCCCGAGGCAAACGGCGGATGGAGCACCACGGTTGTGCCCCTTCACATCTATCTGACCGCCGACGCCCGCCCACTGCTCTACCTTCTGACGGGCGCGGTCGGATTCGTCCTGCTGATCGCGTGCGCCAACGTCGGAAACCTGCTGCTTTCCCGGGCCGTGTCGCGAGAACAGGAGATCGGTGTCCGCGCGGCGCTCGGTGCGGGACGCGGGCGCCTGCTTCGACAATTGCTGTTGGAAAGCACCCTGATCTCGGTTCTGGGCGGAGCGATGGGCCTGCTGGTCGCGTTCTGGGGCGTCCGGGCTCTGGCGCCCCTGATCCCCGGAAACATCCCAGCAGCCGGCCCGGTGGCCATCGATCGGGAAGTCCTGGTATTTACCCTCGCCATTTCACTCCTGGTGGGCATTCTGGTCGGTCTGGCCCCCGCGCTCGGCTCGGCTCGATCGGCACCGCTTCGAGATGATCGGCGACCGTGGGTTGGATCCGGCATCTCCAGATCGCGTGCCGCGGTGGTCGTCGGTGAAGTGGCCCTGGCCTTGATGCTGCTGATCGGCGCGGGGCTCCTGATTCGAAGCTTCGTCAACCTTCAGGGTGAGGACATGGGCTTTCGAACCGACCGGGTGATGACACTGCGTGTCAAACCCCACTGGGCCCGCATGCCCGGCCAGGCTCCGGACCCTTCCTTCTATTTGCAATTGCGGGAACGGATCGAACGGATCCCCGGGGTCCTCCGATTGGGGGGCTCATCTTCGCTGCCTACGACGGCGAGAGGACGCGGTTGGCGAATTCGGGTTGAAGGACAGACGGCCACACCTTTGTCGGAAGAAATGTTTGCACGGCCCAACCTTATTGCCGGGAACTACTTCACGGCGCTGGGGATTCCGTTGGTCGCCGGAAGATTCTTTACTGAGCAGGACGGCGACGACGTCGGAGCCTTCGCCATTATCAACACAAGGGTCGCACGCAGACTGTGGGGTGACCAGGACCCGGTCGGCAGGGAGCTGACAGCATTCCAGGATATGCGGCTCCGGGTCGTGGGCGTCGTAGCCAACACGCGCGATTCGCTCGAAGACGACGCCACTCCGAAGATATATCTTCCGTATCGTCAGTTCCTCGGCGAACTGCGAGCGATGATGCTGGCCGTTCAAACCACGACCAGTGCAACAAACCTGGTCGGGACCATCCGTGCTGAAGCCTCGGCTATGGACGATCGAATGATCATCGATCGAATTCGGACCATGGATGCAATACGGGGGGACCTGGTGTCGGAACGCCGCTTCTCCACTCTCGTCCTTGGCATCTTCGCCGCGGTCGCGCTGCTTCTTTCCGCAGCCGGCGTCTACAGCGTCATGACCTATTCGATCAACCGGCGCACCGGGGAACTTGGCATACGTAAGGCTCTGGGCGCCCGTCCTCAGGATCTGGTGCGGATGGTATTGGGGCACGGGCTTCGACTGATCGGAGTCGGCCTGGTATTGGGGCTGTCTGGTGCATTTTTCGTTACTCGTGTACTCTCGAATCAACTCTGGGGTGTCACGGCGACAGATCCCCTGACGGTTGGCGCGATGGCCGCGCTCCTTCTTGCGGTAGGTGGGGTCGCCTGCTACCTGCCGGCGCGACGCGCCACCAGGGTCGACCCAATGGTGGCACTTCGGCACGACTGAGGGTTCTTAACATGAAAAGGCACATTGTCTCGGTAGGGTGGGTCCTGTTTCTGGGGCTCTTCTGGACAACTTCCGAAGCCCTTGCTGGAAAGCGGACGGATCACAACATCCGGTACGGTGACGGTTTCAGCCTCCGGCTGACCGTGATCGTACCAACCGTTTACAGGGAATCGGGTTCCTACCCGGTCATCTTTGCGCTGCCGCCGGGTCGCGGCGATCCGGGCATGGTGGACGCGATTCTGAACAACTACTGGAAAGATGAAGGCGACCGGCGTGGTTACATCATGGTGTCGCCAACCATACTCGGACGCAGCCTCGAAACCAGAGGCACCGACGTGCTGAACGCCGTGTTCGCATGGATGGACGAAAACCTGCATTACGACAAACAACGTGTCACTCTTGCCGGACAATCCAACGGCGGCCTGGGCGCCTTTTTCGTTGCTCGAATGCAGCCGGAACGTTTCCAATCCATCGTTGTCCTGCCAGGTGCGTTCGGGGCCGAGGGAAGTCTGGACATGCTCCAGGGGAAACCGATTTGGCTGCTTGTCGGAGAACGGGACACGCAATGGGTGGAGTTGTCAAAGCGAACTCGCGATCTGCTGATGCTCGGGGGGGCCGAGCCCAAGCTCACTGTCGTCCCGGGTCAAGGGCACGTTTTCAGCTACCCTCCCGAGACACTCTACGACTGGATTGAGCTTCAGGCTGAGAATCAGTGACCATGAAAGAATCGGTTGATACTTCTCCTCAAACTCCGACCAAACTGGATTGGCCCGTTTTCGGTGTCAGTGGCGGCCTGATCCTACTGTTCATGGTCGCGTCGTTGGTCGACATCAACATGGTGTCGACCCTGGTCGACGGCGCGTTTGCTTTTTCCGTCAAGTACTTCGGGCCATTCTGGCAGGTTCTGCTTCTGGCGACCTTCGGTGTGGCGATCGGACTTGTGTTCTCGAGGTATGGCCGCGTGCGGCTGGGACGGGTAGATCAGCCGGAGATGAGCACGTTCCGGTGGATAGCGATCATCATGTGCACGCTGTTGGCCGGCGGTGGCGTTTTCTATTCCTTTGCGGAACCGATGTACCACTTCATGGACGTGCCGCCATCTTTTCCTGGTGTCGAAGCGGGGACGGCGGCGGCCGTGGGCCCGGCGCTTGCGCAGACCCATCACCACTGGGGGTTTCTATCGTGGGCGATTATCGGGACGCTCGGTTCGATCGTCGCGATGTACACGCATTACCATAAGGGCTTGCCTCTGAGGCCCCGGTCGCTGCTTTATCCGGTCCTGGGCGAGCGGGCCATACACGGCTGGATCGGAACCGCCGTGGATGCATCATCTATCCTGGCGGTTGCGGCGGGAACAATCGGCCCCATTGGATTCCTGGGCCTTCAGCTCAGTTATTCGTTAGATCAGTTGGTGGGTATTCCAAACGTGTATGCCACACAACTCACGATCGTAGCCGGGTTGGTCGGTATCTACACGATTTCGGCGGTGACGGGGATCAACCGGGGCATCCAGATCCTGAGCCGTTTCAACGTTCTGCTGGCTCTGGCGCTGATGATCATCATTCTGATTACGGGGCCTGGTTCGTTCATTATCGATTCGTTCTTTACTTCGTTCGGTCTGTATCTGAACAACTTCTTCACGGTCAGCACCAACCGTAGCGACCCGGCATGGCTGGGTACCTGGAGCATCTTCTTCGGAGGCTGGTTCCTCGGCTATGGTCCGCTGACGGCGATGTTCATCGCGCGCATTTCGAGGGGTCGGACCGTCCGCGAGATCCTGGTTGCCATCGCCATCATCGCGCCGATCGTCACCAACTTCTGGTTCACGATTCTCGGTGACTCGGGGATTTTCTACGAGCTACAACAGCCCGGCGTCATTTCCGGACCTCTCACCGAAGCGGGCCTGCCCGCCGCGATGCTCGCCATTGTCCAGCAGTTGCCTCTGGCACCCCTGCTGGTCCCGGCGTTTCTAGTTCTGATCGTGGTCTTCCTGGCAACGACCGGCGACTCCATGTCGTTCACGATTGCGATGGCTGTCAGCGGCAACGACACGCCGACGACATGGGTCCGCGTGTTCTGGGCCGTCATGATGGGCGCGGTAGCAGCGATCTTGATACGGTTGGGGGAAGGAGGGATCGGGGCCCTGCAATCGTTCATCGTGGTTACCGCCGTCCCTGTGTCATTGGTCTTGCTGCCACTGTTGTGGTCTGCGCCGAAGGTTGCCGCGGAGTTGGGAAGAGAGCAGGGATTGGCGCCTGGTGTGGAAGAAGCGAGAGCAACGGCGGATTAAGTCATTTGTCGATCAGTCGTGTGGCTGGGCGGTGGCCAGGGCCGGCCTCCCGTACACGCAGACACTCACTTATCGCTCGGGCTTAGTTTCGAGTCCAGGTGTTGCGGAGTAGCTCGCTGAGTTCGGCTCCGGGATCGGCGACCTCGAAGACTTCTTCGAAGGTGTCGCGGCCGTTGAATGTCCATGTCAGACGGGCTCGCATACCGGCGGGGGCGTTCTCGATGTTTTCGGAAACGAAGACGAACCGAGTCCCTCGGTTTTCGACGCGGTCCAGGGCGTACTGAATGACGAATTCCTCGATGAAGAATTCCCTCAAGATCACTTTTTCCCGGCCGCGGTCGTAGCTGAATATCGCCCAGTCTTCGTGGACCTCTCCGGCAGGATTCCGTTCCTGAGGCTCGAACCTGGACGTGTTCCGTCCAAGCAGAAACTTGTCTCCAATGATGAACTCGTAGGTGCGGTCTCCACTGCCGACTCCGGCAGCCCCGGTTTCATGCCCGGCCCAGGAACCGACCAGAAGACGAAAATCCACCCAGGGGTCCTCGGTGGAGGCCTGCCCAAGGACGAAGAGCGGACAGGCGAATAGAACAGCCATGACGCACACGACTACACGACGAAATGGGGCTTCTCGTAACGAATACATCCTGGAATCAATTATAAGCGATTCCGACGTTCAACGCGGGATGGATGGGGCGTAGGTTCAGTCCGACGAACGGGATCTCAGCTGCCGGAGCTGCACTTCAAGGTGAGCGATCAGTTCTTCGGCTCCAGTCGTGGATCCGGACAATCCTTTATCTTCCAACTCTTCACAGATCCCGGCCATTTCCCTGGCGCCCACGATCTGGCAACCGCCTTTGAGACGGTGGGCGACACCCCCGAGGTCGACGGCATTCCCTTCGGCCAGCAGTTCCCGGAGTTCGTCGAGGGAGCGAGCTGCGTCGGCGACAAAAGGCTGGATCATTTCATCGAAGAATTCGGAGAGTTCTCCAGACGGAGCGGCGGCTCCGACAGGGGCCTGGACGGCTTCGGGATGTCGCGTTAGGGTAGCCCTTAGCAGAGCAGCCTTCAAGTCCTCCGGCACGACGGGCTTGCTGATGTAGTCGATCATCCCGGCTTCGATGCACCTTTCACGAAAACCGGTCAGTGCATTGGCCGTCATTCCGATCACGGATGGACAATCCGCTCCGGGCCAGCGTCGGCGGACTTCGCGAGTGGCTTCGAGCCCATCCATAATCGGCATTTGAACATCCATCAGGACGACATCGTAATCTTGCTTCGCGAGAGCATCCAGCGCCTCCTGCCCGTTAGACACGCTGTCGGCTCGATATCCCAGCCTCTTCAACATGATTATCGCCAGCTTCAGATTAACCGGGTTGTCTTCGGCGAGAAGAATGCGTAACGGAAGCAATGAAGGTTCAGGCGGGTGTCGTTCACTCGAACTCATGCGATCCACTCTAGCCTGATCCGCCCTATTCCTTACGGAAAGAGTCACCTTGTAAATCTCCAGTAACAGTTCCTGCGGTTGGGGTGGGATGTCCCGGAGCCGACGGAGATATGACCGTGTCAACGCAGGTGCGGCCCGCAGCTGGCCACACCTGCAGCAAAGCGTTCCCCAACGCCCCGCCGACACGGCGGCACCTCCGTTAGGAGTGTGCCGAGACGAATCCCTCGGTTGTGTGTTGGACCGGCACTTCGACAACCTCTCATTCGCTGTCGTTCAAAACAGGGGCTGGTTTCCCCATTTGGTTGGCCAACACCACAACCCACCACAGAAAATGCGACAGCGCGGGTCCCCCACCCGCGCTGTCTGGCCGGAAGATCGACAGGAGGACACCCCCCTTCGGACCCTCCGACACTCTCCAGGATTCTCAGAAAGCGACGGAAACAGAACTCCCGCACGCCAAGCATGGACCATGTCCCGAGAATCCCCAAACCTGCAACAAAGACTTCGTTAGTCCTGAGATCGGTGCAACCGGCCGTCCCGGACCTGTCGGATATATTGGACCACTTACGCCGATGCTTCGCATCGGCGGTCGCTCCCATTTCGAATAGCCGCAAGGAGCCGAATCGGATAGCACAAAAGTGCCGGGAGCCCTGTGGGGAAAATTCAGGGAACAAAAATCAAGGAACCCGCGTTTCTTTCCTGGTAACCATTTTGGAGATATGGGGTTCTATCCCTATATACAGGCGAGCATTGGAGCGAGCTGTCTCGGCTCCGAGTGTAATCGCTTTGCTTATAGACAATTGAGGAGGAATCGGAATATGCAGTACAAACTGGGAGCCGCGTTGCTCCTCACCTTCGCAGCATTCGCCCTGCTGATTGACGGGTTCGGCGCCCCCATTCGGCCCATACAGGCGGCGGCCGAAGGCACTTTTGAACGGACATTGAACGTCAGCGGCCCGGTCGACCTGAGGGTTTCCACAGGGTCGGGCGACATCGCGATACGTACGGGAGGGGGCAGCACGGTCCGGATTGTTGGTCGGATTCGGGTAAACCGACGGTCCGACGATCCGCAGGGCGAGCTCCAGGCGATTCAGGCCAACCCGCCGGTCGAACAGCAGGGAAACGAAGTTCGAATCGGACGTACCGATGACTCCGATCGTGACCGGATGCGTAACGTTTCGATCAGTTACGAGCTCGTCGTTCCCAGTGAGACCGAACTTCGCGCCAACAGCGGATCGGGAGACCTCACCATCGTTGGAATCGACGGTCCAATCGACAGCAACACCGGTAGCGGCGACATCGAACTGGACGACATCGGTGGAGATGTCGAAGTCCATACCGGCAGTGGCGACATCATCGCGATGGGCATCGCCGGGTCCTTTGACGCGCACACCGGCAGCGGGGATGTTGAACTCGACTCCGCCACAGCCGGCGACGTCGCAATCAGCACGGGCTCCGGAGACATCGACGCTACGGGAGTGCGGGGGGGCTTCGGATGAGCACCGGCAGCGGCGACATTGAGGTCGAAGGGGAAGCCACAGGCGACTGGAGGCTCACTGCCAGCTCGGGCGGAATCACGATTCGATTACCGTCCGATGCGGCCTTCGATCTCGAAGCCGAGACCAGCTCGGGGGGCATTGACATCGATCATCCCCTCACCACGCAGGGTTCGATCCGACGGAATCGTGTTCGCGGACAGGTTCGTGGCGGCGGCGTGCGGATCGAGTTGAAGACGTCCTCGGGAACCATTCGTATCCGATAGTTCCACCACTCCTACGACCCAGAGCGGCGGTTGTCTCCGACACCGCCGCTTTTGCTTTTAAACCCCCAAATACTGAACATCCTGTCGTTGCCCTCCGTATGACGGATCGGAGGAAATGATGTGACCTTGATTCAAGACATCCGCTACGCCTGCCGAATGATGATCAAGAACCCTGGATTCACTGCCGTCGTCGTCCTCGCCCTGGCCCTGGGCGTCGGCGCCAACACCGCGATCTTCAGCGTTGTCAACGCGGTGATGCTGCGACCGCTGCCTTACGAGGAGCCGGACCGGCTCGTGACGGTGGAAAGGGATTTTGGTGCAGAAGGAACGAGGTCGGCGGTCTCCATGACCAAGTTTGTTTTCTATCGGGAACACAACCAGGTTTTCCATCAACTCGGAGCTTACGATCAACTCGGAGCGGGCCAGAATCTTACCGGGGTTGGCGAGCCCGAACGAATCCGGGGGATTCGGGTGTCGGTGGAGCTCTTCGACGTGCTTGGCGTCACACCGGCAATCGGACGAAACTTTGTTCCCGCCGAAGGCGTCCCCGGGGCAGCTCCGGCAGTGATCGTCAGTGACCGTCTATGGAAGCGAAGGTTCGGCGCCGACCCGAATCTGATCGGACAAACCATCACGCTTGGTAACAAGATTCACAACGTGATCGGTATCATGCCTCCGGACTTTCAGTTTGCACCCGCATCCGATGTCTGGACACCGCTACAGCCCGTTACCAGTTCCGAAGATGTGGCGAACGTCATTGGCCTGATCGGACGCATGAAACCTGGATTGACTCTTGAGGGTGTCCACGCGGGTCTTGAACCGCTGGCCACCCAGATTCGCGCCGAGTATCCCAACCTGATGCTCGACGGAGAGATGATCGCCGTACACGGCTATCGAGATCGTCTGACACAGAGCTTCCGGCCCGCACTGCTGATCCTGGCGGGCGCGGTCGCGTTCGTGCTGTTGATCGCGTGTGCGAACGTCGCCAACCTGTTGTTGTCGCGCGCGGCTTCGAGAAACCAGGAAATCGCCATCCGAACGGCACTGGGAGCGCCCCGGGGAAGATTGATCCGACAGCTCCTGACCGAGGCCACCTTGATGTCTACTGCGGGAGCAGCGCTGGGACTGACGATTTCCTACTGGGGTTTGAAGGCTTTGCCGGCGTTCGGTCCGGGAAACCTGCCGGAGCTGTGGTCCATTCAAATGGACGTCACTGTCCTTCTGTTCACTCTGGGCATCGCCCTGGCGACCGGCCTCCTGTTTGGAGTCATTCCGGCGCTCGAGGTATCCCGGGGAAGCCTCGGTCACACGCTCAAAGAGAGCGGAAACAGATCGACTTCCGGAATCAGGGGGCGCCGATTGAGGGGCGCACTCGTCGTGGCGGAAGTGGCGTTGTCGCTGGTACTGCTCATCGGAACCGCACTGCTGCTCCGCAGCTTCAGCCAGCTCCGGGATGTCGAACCGGGTTTCGACGTAAGCAATGTCCTCACGATGCAGATGTCCACATCGGGTGGAAGCTACGACACCACCGCGGAGCTCGACAGGTTCATAAAGTCGGCACTTGCCCGGATTGAATCGACGCCGGGCGTCGAAGCCGCCGCCACGATCACGAACCTTCCGACCGAGCAGGGGGCCGACCTTCCCTTCGAGATCGGGCGCAAAGGGGAAGGGGAAGGCCTGTTCGCCGAGTGGCGTTCGATCTCGGCGAATTACTTCGAAGCCATGGACATCCCGCTGATTCGAGGACGCCGTTTCACCGACGGTGAAACAGAGGCATCGACACCGGTCGTGATCATCAACGCCACTCTTGCCAAACGGTATTTTCCCGACCAGGACCCAATCGGCCAGTTGATGACCATCGGCAGGGAGATGGGGCCGGAATACGAAGAACCCGCCAGACAGATTGTCGGCGTTGTCGGCGACACCCGGGAGTTCGGGCTGGATCAGGATGCGCCGGCGACCATGTTCGTGCCCGCCCCTCAGGTGGGTGACCAAATGACAGCAACTGTGAATTCCCTGCTGCCACTCGCCTGGGTCGTACGCACTACGGGCGAACCTCTCCAAAGGGCAAGTCCGGTACGGGACGCCATCGCGGCCGTCGACCGAAGCCAGCCTGTGTCGGAAGTACGCTCCATGGAACAGGTGCTCTCGGCCCGGATGGCAGGGGCACAATTCAATACCTTGTTGCTGTCGATCTTTGCGGGTGTCGCGTTGTTTCTGGCCGCCATCGGAATCTACGGGACGATGTCTTATTCGGTGAGCCAGCAAACCCATGAGCTCGGCCTTCGAATGGCACTGGGCGGCGCACAGCGTGAAATGCTGGGCCTGGTTGTCAGGCAGGGGATGGCCCTTGCAAGCGTTGGGCTTGCGATCGGACTCGCTGCCGCGTATGCGCTGACCCGGTTGATGGCCGGTCTCCTGTTCGGAATCGGAGCGACCGACGCCGGGACGTTCGCTGCCGTGGCGCTGTTGCTCGGGCTGATCGCCCTGGCCGCCTGTTACATCCCGGCCCGACGGGCAACAAAGGTCGACCCGATGGTGGCATTGCGGTACGAGTGAATCCAAATTAGGCCTACACGCCATGAGAGCGTCGGTGTAAGCTCATCGTCCACAACGGAGGGAGCTACCAGTATGTCCAAATTATCGATTCGTACGGCGATCGTGACGCTGGCGGCGACGCTGTTTCTGCCTAAAGAGCTGGGGTCGAACTGATGGATCCCGCTCCAATAAAATCGACGATTACAATTGATGTCCTCGATCAGATCGACGCCCGCGTGGGAACCATCGAACGGGTCGAAGAGGTGAAGGGCTCGAACAAGCTGGTGCGGCTGACCGTCGATTTCGGCGACCGCAAACGAACGATCCTGGCAGGAATGAAGCAAGAACGCGAGGACCCGGGCGAAATCGAGGGACGCCAGGCTTTGTTCATCCTCAACCTGGAGCCGCGCAAAATGATGGGCGAGCTGTCCGAGGGCATGCTGTTCGACGTCGGCTACCTCGACGGAGTCCAACCGGCGCTGCTGACACCTGAAAGACCGGTCCCCAACGGAACCCGAGCCGGCTGAGTTTATTAGTAGGCACGGCAATGGTCTGCTACTCGGAAGAACAGGATGGGAATAGAGTTGACGCCGGACCAGATGATCGAGCGTTCGTTCTGGGATTATTTTTGGCTTCCGGACGATGTCACCGTCGTCAACCGCCCTGAGATCACGTACTATTCCTGTCCCCGCGACGTCGGCTACTTGAACATGGTGACGCGTATCGGGGTTGTGGATCACCAAAACGTCACCGGCCTGGTCGAGGAAGTGCTCGCCGCCCACCGGGGGAGGAGTTCCACCTGGGTGATTCCTCCTGGCGGAGCGAACGCCTGGCTGGAAGGCCAACTGAGGAAGGAGAGCTATTCACCCATCGAGTATCGAGGATGTGTCCTGTTGCCGGGAGACTACGAACACGAGAGCAAGAAGACGTCGTTCAGAGTCCGTGTCGTCGACAGCATGGAGCGACTTCGCGACTGCGTTCGGGTCGGACAGGAGGCGTTCGGTGCAACGGACGAGATCTCGGACACTCAGATGGAACTGGATCTGGCGCTGTGTACGGGTGGTGGATCGCGTGTCCACCGGATGGTCGCGTATGAAGCCGCATCGGAGCAGCCCGTGTCGACCGGAAGCATGACGCTGTTTCACGACATGGACTTCACGTTTCTATGGGGTGGTGGAACGATTCCCGAGTACCGGAACCGGGGTGCGTATTCGGCGGTTCTGACAGCTCGGATCGAACGGGCTCTCGGACAAGGCACTGGGTTGGCCGGTATGTGCGCCCGCGCCGACACCTCCGCGCAGATCGTCACCCGCTACGGTTTCAGACCGCACGGAACTTTCCATCTTTGGAGCCGTGACGCACGCCATCGCCGCGCTCCGGCAAACACCCCTCCGCTGGGCCGGCGGCAATGAACCCTCCGCTCGTACCTCGGGATTTCGAAATACCGATCGGCATGGAAACCGACCGGTATCGACTACGGATGCTGACGGTCCACGACGTGGTCAAGGACTACGAGGCCGTCATGTCGAGCGTCGACCATCTGAAAGGCGTGCTCGACCCGGATTCAAACTGGCCTGAAGGCCTCTCCCTCGAACAGGATCTGATCGATCTGGGCTGGCACCAGAAAGAATTCCAGCGCCGCTCCTCGTTCGCCTACACGGTCATGAGCCTCGACGAACAACGCTGCCTCGGCTGCATCTACATTTACCCGTCAACGGAAGCCGACGCCGAAGTGTTTCTCTGGGTTCGAAAAGATGAATTCGAGACGCTGGACGAACACCTGAATCAATCTGTCAGGAATTGGATGTCGGAAACCTGGCCGTTCGGGGAGATCAAATATCCCGGAAGGGCTTGAGCCTGTGAGTCACGATTCTCGTCAACGCAAAGCCGCGAAAACGCGAAGGGCGCAAGGTTTTTCCTTCAAAGAAACTTTGCGGTCCTTTGCGGCTTTGCGATTTTGGGTTAAAAACCTGGGGAAAAGATTTACTGCACAGGGACGGATTGTGCGCAACGGAAACCGACCGTCGTGGACTTCACCTCGGGGTCCGCGTAGCTGCGGAAATGATTCATGAGGTTTCGGTCGTCGCTGTCGGACCAGCCGCCGCCACGGATGATCTTGTACTTTCCGGTCTCCGGTCCTGGAGGATTTTCGAGCGGGCTGATGCTGTAGTAATTGCGGTAGTACCAGTCGTCGACCCATTCCCAGACGTTGCCCGACATATCGTTCAGGCCATATTCGTTTGATGGGTAGGAGCCGACCGCGGACGGTCCGAACGGATAGTTCGTATGGGCCCGCTTTCCGGTCTTCGCCGCAACGCTGTCGTCGTTGACCTCGTAGCCTCCCAGCCCCATGCCTTCATCGCCCCAGGGGAACCTCTTCCGGTCGAGTCCAGCCCGGGCCGCCTTTTCCCATTCGGCTTCGGTCGGCAGCCTCTTACCGGACCACGAGCAATAAGCATCCGCGTCTTCCCAGCTGACGTTGTACACGGGAATCGTTTCGTCTCCACCGGGAATCTCGCCCTTCGGCCACTGCCAGGGCCTGGAACGACCCGTTTCGGCCGCGAAGCGCAGATAGTCCTCGTTGGCGACTTCGTTGCGGTCCATGTAAAAGGCATCAAGGGTCACGCGATGAGCCGGTGTATTGTCCATCCGGTCCCGTTCAAACCATCCGATCGCATCCACCACAAAAAAGTGAACGCGCCCCATCCAGAATTCTCCCGTGGGCACGGTCACCATGCCCGGGGGCGGGGGTGGAGGGACCACGGTTTCGGCCTCAACAGCCTCCGCTACCGGATCCTGTCCCGGGGTCTCGGAGGTTGGAGCCTGTGGGTAGGCCAGAGAGGTGAACGTCAGGATCAGGAATAAAGGGAAGTAATTTCGCATTCCACTGATAGTCCAACAGGACGTTTATCCAAAAATTTCGTCGATCGCGTCGCTGCTGAGCATCTCACCCCCACCGATGGGAGCCGTCTGTACATAGGCGTACGCACGGCCGGATGGGGTGTTCTCGTATCTCTTGGTCCAGTCGATTCCGAGGGCGGAATAGACGGTCCCGATGACGTTATCCATGGCAGGCTGCTCGCTGTGCTTCCAACCGTTATCGATGCACTTGGAGCAATCTTCGTTGGTCGCGCCGATGATCTGGGTTTCTTTCTTCACTCCACCACCGATGAACAGAGTCGTAAAAGTTTCCCCGTAATGGTCGCGACCCTCCACGTTGTTCATGTACGGCATCCGGCCGAACTCGCTGGCGGCGACGACAAGGGTTTCATCGAGCAACGTCTTGCCGGGTTCGACGCCCGGCAGCGCGTCGAGATCCTTGATGAGGTTGCTGAACGCGTTGTCCCACGCCAGACAAGTGACGTAGTGATTGGATCGCTTGGTACGATCAAAAATGAAACTGTGGTGGTCCCAGGGTTGGCGCCCGTCTATGACGTAGGCCAGGCGGGTGCCCGCATCGGCCGCGATGATGTTCCTGGCGAGAATGCAACCTTTGCCGAACCCGTTCGCGTACCTGGCCAGATCCTCCTCGCTCACGTCGAAAACTTTCTTCCAGCGGGGATCATCCAGGATGCGGTATGCGTTTTCGTAGAAGGCCCTGTAGTCGGAGGCCTTGTCACCCAGCGACGCCCGAACCGCGGGCGACACCTCCGACAGCTTCATCAACGCATCGTACCGTTCTACGAGTGACTGGTCGGCCGTCTCGCCCGGCTTGCTATTGCCAAAGCTGTCGAAGGCCGAATTGGGATCGAGATCGATACCCGTAAATTGGGGTGGGAAGAATCCCGCGCCGATCGCGCCCACACGAGCTTTTCCAAGACCCAGGCTCATGTAGGTCGGGAAAGCGTCCTTGTCGCGACGCTCATGGTCCAACTCCGCTGCGACCACACTTCCAAAGGCAGGGATTTCTTTGGCCACCGCCGCATTCAAAGATCGGCCCGTCTGCGTGTGATACTGACCGGTAAAATGCGCGAGTTCGGGCGCGCGCATCGACCGCACAAACGTCGTTCGGGGCGCCCAGTCCGCGTAGTTCGGAAAGAGCGTCTTCGACATGTAGAGGTCCCCAACGACATGCTCTATATCGAGATCCTTCGGCGTCTCGCGGGTCTCCTTGAGATCCCAACACTCCATCGGGCTGATGGCGCCGGGCAGCTCAATGAAAATACAATTACGCGCAGTACCACGTGGGACGGCTTGTGGCGAAGCGCTCGCGACCGTGGGCCAGCCAATCTGGTCGGCCGCGGCCACCGCCATCGCCATTCCTCCAAACTTCAACACGTCCCGGCGGGTGGGCTTGTATTTTCTTCGCATAAATCTTCTCCCGAAAATCTCTTTCTGAGCTCTTAGTGGTTCAACATGAACTCAGGGCTATTGAGCAAGGCCCACTGAATGTTCTCCACGCCTGTCTTCCGGTCCTTCTCCATCAACTGGAGCGCGACGTCGATCTCCTCGGGCGTCGGTTGGCGCGACAGGGTCTTCATGAAGACATCTTCGATGATCTCCTGCTGGGTGCGCTCCGATTCCAGAAGCCGAAGTAATCGGCTGCCTTCCACTGCCGTCGAACGGGTCGTGACGACGTCGGACACCATCATCAGCATCGCCTGCATCGGAGACGCCTTGTTGCCTTGAAATGCCGGGGTCTCACGGGTGCTCTGGAAGAACGCCTGCATGAGCGCATAGATCGCCGTGCCTTCGTTCGGTCCCTCGGCACCTCGTACGCGGCCCGACACATTGCTGGGAGCAGCGAGTTCTTTCACACGCGAAACAGGTTGCCCCTTGAGCGAGAAATTGTAGGGCCGATCCGTCGCCTGCGCAATAGCGTCTGCCAGTTCGGGCCCGGTCAAGACGCGCACAAAGCGGCGGGAATGATAGGGCGTGTACTCGTCCTTCCACTCTCCAGGGAACTTTGTCGACAGCTGATAAGCGCTGGATTTCATAACCGTCTTGATCAGCCGATGAATGCTGAAACCGTTGGCCCGAAAGTCTTCGGCCATCGCGTCCAGCAGTTGGGGGTTTGAGGGCTGGATCGTCCAGGGCTCAGCCGGTGGATTGTCGGGATCCAGGCGATCCATGTCAAATGAATCATAGGGCTCGACAAACCCGACGACCATGAGCTTGCTCCAGATGAGGTTCGCAGCGGCGCGACCGAACTGGATGTGTGTCGGAATAATTCGGGCGAGCGCCTTGCGGGGATCCTCGCCCGGGCGGGGCTCCTCTCCAGTGAGAAGAAACGCCGGTTCATACGTGTTGCCGTCACGCGGGAAACGGGACTTCGCCAGAGTGTAGAAGGGGGCGTCGTCTCCCGTGTTGTAGCCGCCCGCCTCGTTGTCCATGATCGTGTTTGCATTCGACACGTTCAGTGCGCGATCGCTGTAGCTGACAACTGCTCGCATCTTTCCAAAGAACGCGGCGTTCCGATGGAAGTCCTCACGGAGCCTACCGGTCAGGTACGAATTGATACCCTCGAGATGACCGGCGCCGTCGTGACACGAGACGCAGTCGAGGTTGAGACCCAGGAAGATTCGCGCGACTTCGACCGAGACTTCGTCGACGAAGTCCAGCCGGTCCATGAGGTGGTAATTGTCGGCGTCAGTCGGGCTGACAGCACGTGTTGCGGTATAGAGCGGTCCCCTGTAAAACTCGAGCACCGGCATCATCGTGTGGCTCTTGGCCGCCGTGGTGAGCATGTCGTACATGACTTCGTCATAAGGTCGATCGACCTTCAACCACTGCTTGTTGAACCACTGGAAAGACTGATCACGCACGCGAAAGAGATCGCCCCAGAACCAGGCCCACTGCTCGGCGAACTCATCGGTTCCGATCAGGGAGTCGATCAGCTTGTCGCGCTTATCGGCGTCGTTGTCCGCCACGAACTCTCTCACGGCCTGGGGAGTCGGTATCAGACCGGTGGCATCCAGATATACACGTCGGATGAACTCCTGGTCCGTTGCCAGAGGAGCATGGGGAACCCCGTCTCGCTCGATGCGTGCGAAGATGTGATCATCGACGAAGTTCTTTCGGGGAATCTCTCCCACGTCGAAAGAGGCGGGCAGAACGCCCCCCATCGCATCGGTCAATCGACTGGCTTCGGCAGCCTTGTCTTCGGCGGCATTGAAGAGCCCTTCGTGCGCCTTCTCGATGGCGTCATGCTCCGCTTTGGTCGGAGCCTTCGGCTTTTGCGGCTCTTTCTGGGCAAGAACCGTCAGGGTCGCGAACATACAAAGGATGCACAGCAGAGCCAATCTCCGTGGCTGCATAAGGAACTCCTCCGGCAAGAAAATTTTCCAGGACACGATCCGTCGATACAACTTACAGTTATAGAACAGTTTATATTATTAATAACCCTTCATTGGCAAGAGAAAAGGGCTCCTAAGGGACCACTTCAAAGGTCTCATCCTTGAGCTCGTACAGTCGCAACCGCTGGATCTTTCCGTCTTCGGAAAACTGAAAAAAAGCCGACCCGGCCGCCATGTACTTCGTCTCGCCGTCCCGGAGCGTATAAATCGCGGTGAATTCAACGGAAACCGCCAGACCGCCCCAGGGCAACGGCGTCCCGTAGAACACTTGAGTTGTGATCTCGCGGGCGGTTTGTTCATTGATGCGGTATGCCAGGTCGAAGAACGTCCTCGCGTAATAGTCGGCCCATTTGCGGACCCCCGCCTGCTCGTAGTACATGACCGGCCCCAACTGATACTGGTTAGGCCTGACGAACACCATGGCATCGGCCCGGTAGAGTTCAACGAACCGTTCCACCAGCGGATCAATGTCTTCGAACGACGGCAGATCGGGTTCCGGCTCTTCGGACTCCGGCTCTTCCGACGCGGGTTCTTCTCCTTCCGACTCCTCGACGTCCACAACCTGGTTCTCAATATTGTCGGGAGACCAGTCGTCGAGCGCATTCAAACGGGCAAACCATTCCCGTACCAGTTCCTCCCCGTCGAGCCCCGATTCCACCTCCGAAGCCTGGCCAGCCTGACCCAACAGGGATACAGGCTGCATGAGAATCAAGATCAGGACAAGGCCAACACCAATGCGCATCACAAACACCTTCCAAGCAGAGATTGGGCCAAAGATACCGTTTTGACCTCAGGCAAATCAAGAGTCGCAGATTACTCGGAGGGATAAGATCTTTCCGAAGATTACGCAGACTAGGGAAAACAGCCGAGCAGAGAGCGGTGGAGACGCCGCGAGGACAAGGCGCGCGTCGCGAGGACACCGCAGACGTATAGCAAAACGTCGAGGATTCCGAGCGGCGCCGAACGCCGTAATCGCGGATGGATCCGCCGCTCGACCAGGTTAGCCTGGAGGTTTGCGGCGGCCTAGAACGGCATTCGTCACGTCTTGAATGTACTTCAACGTGCCTTCGGCAGTCACCTTGCTCTGGATCAGATATTGTCTCCAGGCATCGACGGCGTATCCCATCGGCGGCGCTTTGTTGACACTGCCCTCGATCACCTCGATGGCTTTTCGAGCAAAGGTTGCGGCCCGACCCAGTTCCCTTCCCTGGACGGCATACAGGCGGGATACCGTTACGAGCGCCTCCAGGTTCTCCGGATTCGCTCTGAGAGCTCTTTCGCCGTATTTACCGGCTTCCTCGGATTCGTTCCTGGACTGATACACACCCATGGCGATCGCGTAAACTTCGCCCATCACTTTGGACTTCGGATACTTCTTCTCGAATTCAGCCACCAGTTGCAGTTTGGTGTTGGGTCCCGACTCGTTGAGGATCTTGTTGAACAGTTGCTGTTGCTCGGCAGGAAGACCGGACTGAAGGGCAAGCGCCACTGTAAGGATCCAGCTTGATAGCGTCATATTTCAAGTCTAGCTCACACCTTGACGCGTGTCACGATTTGTCGGACATCCGCGCAATGCTCAAAAAAGTACTTGAGAAGCCCGTAACCGAAAGTACAGAATCCCAAGCAGCCCGTGGTGGAAGTCTGTAGGGTCGCGTTACGAGCGCCATGGGGCTAGATGCAAGGCGCCACGACGACGTCGATGCTCTTCATCGATCTAGGAGTGGCAACGCCGCAGCTGGCCCCATGCCGTCGTAACCCGTAGGGCGCAGGGGTCTTCGGGCCACAGGCTTTGTCATTCGTCGGTCACGATGACAAAGCATCGTTCCGCTCCTCATTTCGCGCCTGTGACCCGAATACCCCTGCGCGCGACCCTACAGACTTCCACCACGGGCTGCTCGCAGCCCGTCGACATCGAGAGAGGCAGGAACAAATTTGATGGAAACTTTCAATGTGTTCATGGAGACCGTCAACGCCGTGCTGTGGCACGACTACGTGCTGTACGCCATTCTGGGTGTCGGCGTTCTCCTGATGATCTGGACCAAATTCTCGCCGATTATTGCCCTGACACATGGCGTGGACGTCATCCGTGGGAAGTACGACAAGAAGGACGACCCGGGTGCCATCAGTCACTTTCAGGCACTGTCGGCCGCACTGTCGGCAACGGTCGGGTTGGGAAACATCGGGGGCGTCGCCGTTGCGATATCGCTGGGCGGCCCGGGAGCTGTCTTCTGGATGTGGGTCGTCGGGTTCTTCGGAATGGCGATCAAGACGACCGAAGTCACCCAGTCCATGCTCTACCGGAACACGGACGATCCGGACAACCCGCACGGTGGCCCTATGTTCGTCGTCAGTCAAGGACTGGCCCGGATGAACCCCGCCCTGGCAACCCTGGGCCGGGGGGTCGCCTATGTGTTTTGCGTCACTCTGCTGATTTCAACGGTCACCGGTGGCAACATGTTCCAGGCCTGGAACGTGGGCACGGTGACAGAGCTGAACTTCGGCATTCCGGCAATGCTGACCGGCGTGGTCCTGGCCATCATCACGGGCATGGTGATCATCGGAGGCATCAAGAGGATCGGCGCCGTGGCCGGACAATTGGTTCCGTTCATGTGCGGGGTGTACCTGGTGGCCTCGCTGTACGTCCTCTTGCTGAATTTCGCCGAGATTCCCGGGCTCCTGCGACTGATTTTTGTTTCTGCATTCGGCCCCACCCAGGCGCAGGGGGCCTTCATCGGAGGGACGTTCGGCTACGCGTTTCTATGGGGAATGAAGCGAGCCTTGTTCTCGAACGAGGCGGGACAGGGATCCTCTCCAATCGCCCACTCGGCCGCCCGTACCGACGAACCTGTCCGCGAGGGTATCGTTGCGGGACTGGAGCCGTTCATCGATACGCTCGTGGTGTGCACGTTGACGTCACTGGTCATCCTTTCAAGCGGGGCATGGAACCGGGGGCCCGCCGGTGTCTTCGAGACGCCCCCCTCAATCACCGAGGCCGCACCCGGTCAGTGGACTCTGGACAGCGGTCCTCTGCCGACCAATACCGAGACCGGTTGGATCGCCGGCCAGGACGTGTTTGTCCTGCTCGATGTCGGATCGATCAACGATCAGACCGGAACCAGTTTGGCCCAGTTGAATGGAACGGTGACCGAATCGAACGGCGTGTTCAGTGCCGATTGGACCACTTTCAGCGGATCCAGTGCCCCAACAATCAACGATGACGGAGTGTACTCCCAGTATATCGGCGCCAGCCTGACCAGCCATGCCTTCGACCTGGCGACCCCCGGACTCGGGCGTTGGCTCGTGACGCTGGCCGCATGGCTGTTCGCGATCTCGACGATGATTTCCTGGAGCTATTATGGTGAACAGGGAATCGTCTTCATGCTGGGGGCGAAGTGGGTCCAGACCTACAAGATCATCTATTGCCTTCTGATCGTGGTCGCCACGTCCGGACTTATCTCAACCATTCGGGAACTGGACAACCTCACCACGATCGGCACCGGCGTCATGCTCTTCGCCAACATCCCGATCATCCTGATCTTCGGGCGTCAGGCCATGGAGAGTTACCACGAATACGTCGCCAGGCTCAAGGCGGGCGAAATCAAACGTACGTCGTAACACGCGACCCGGTCGCCGTCGCGAAACTGCACACGATGTATGGAGAGGGCGCGGAGGGACGGTGGGCCCGACGCTAAGAAATGCTCCAGCTCGCTTATTCTGACGCAATGTAAATAAGCGCGTCGTAGGTCACAAGGAGTTCGACGACCTCGTTCTGAAGCTCTTCGTAGCGTTCCACATGCACGATGTCCCGATCCCGTCGCCAACTCCGCCACATGGTTCGAAGCTGAGAAAGAGATCCGCGAATCGTCGCTAGACCGATTGCCGTTGACATCGGCGCCCTGGGTTCAACCGAAGCGAGGAGATCCTCCTCGATGTCGATCCCTTCCAGCCACAAGGCCTCGATGAATCGTTCGGTGAGCTTTCGCATGTCGCGGAGAACTCTGTTTGCGATCTCCCGACGTTTTGCAACGAGCTCCGGAGCGTCATCGACGGTGAGGAGGTGCAGCATCCGCAGCCGATCATCCAGTTCGTCCAGACGTTCGCCTGCTTCCAGGTACTTCAAGCGCTGGATGGCCTGAGGGCTGTTACGGCCACGCCGGCCCCTCCGACCTCGGCCACCTCGCCCCCTGCCGCGCTGCAGTTCGTCGAACCTCGCAGACCTCTCTGCCGGTGACATTTTGGTCTCCAGAACAGGGGGAGGAGGCGACTGGGCGGCCACAACTACGGGAGCACCGATGGCGCTCACCAGAAGCAGCACGTTGAACAGCCGGATTCGTCGAAAACAACTCATCGTTAGTGTATAGACCAGTCCAACAATTCTATCGTTTAATCCTCCCGGTTGCAAAACCCTCGAAAGCCGCTGCTACAATACCCGAACTCCCAGGAGAAGCAATTCATGATCTTTCCAAGCCCCTATCCGTCGATAGCTATTCCCGAAATCTCACTTCCAGATCTGATTCTCCAGAAAGCGGATCAGTATGGAGACAAGCCGGCACTGATCGAAGGTTTGACCGGGAGGACCTACAGTTTCAGGGAACTCGGATCCGGCGTGAGACATGTGGCGGCGGGATTGGCCGAAAATGGATTCGAGAAAGGAGACGTTCTCGCGTTTGTATGTCCGAACTATCCTGAATACGGCATCATGTTCCTGGCAGCGGCCATGCTGGGCGGCATCAACACCACGATCAACCCCGCCTATACCTCCGAGGAAATTGCTTCCCAGATCGAAGACGCCGAGGCCCGATACCTGTTCACAACACCGGAACTGATCGCTAAGATTTCTCCGGAGGCGTTCAATAGAACGCGCCGGATCTTCGTTCTGGGCGAGTCGGAGGGAACCGTTGGGTTTCGAGAACTGCTCGGAAGCAATGCCGGCCTGCCCACGATCCCGATCAATGCCCGTGAAGACGTTGTGGCGCTGCCCTATTCGAGCGGCACGACGGGTCTCTCAAAAGGCGTGATGTTGACGCACCATAACCTGGTCGCCAACCTGCTGCAGATCGATGCCGTCGGCTTGTTCGATTCCTCGGACACCATAATCGGTGTCCTCCCTTTCTTTCACATCTACGGCATGGTCGTCGTTCTCAGCTTCGGACTGTACAAGGGAGCAACCAACGTCACACTGCCGCGGTTCGAGATGGAAGGTTTTCTGAAGACAATGGAGGAACATGCGGTCACGTATGCCCATCTGGTGCCACCCCTGGTACTGGCTCTGGGAAAACATCCCGATGTCGATCCTCGAGGACTGTCGAAGCTGAACGAGATCCTGTGTGGCGCCGCCCCTCTCGGCGCGGAAACCGCCCGGGCATTCGCCGATCGATTGAACTGCAAGGTCCGACAGGGTTACGGAATGACGGAAGCGAGCCCTGCCACGCACCTGGCCAGCCGGTCCAGCAACGCTCCCATGGAGTCGGTCGGCCCGTGTGTACCCAACACCGAATGCAAATTGGTGGACCCGGCCGACGGTAGAGAGCTCGGACCCGGCGAAAGGGGGGAGATCTGGGTCCGCGGACCCCAGGTCATGAAAGGTTACCTGAACCAACCGGAGCAGACTGCCGCAATGATCGACATGGACGGCTGGATGAAGACCGGCGACATCGGTTACGCCGACGAGAACGGCAATTTCCACATCGTCGATCGCGTGAAGGAGTTGATCAAGTACAAGGGACTACAGGTCGCACCCGCTGAACTGGAAGCGCTCCTTCTGTCCCACCCCGCTATCGCCGACGCCGCCGTCATCCCAAGCCCCGACGAGGACGCGGGAGAGGTACCCAAAGCGTACCTGGTAAAACGCAGCGACATTGATGCGTCCGAAATCATGGCCTGGGTTGCCGACCGCGTCTCCTCGCACAAAAAGATCCGCCAGGTCGAATTCATCGACCAGATCCCGAAATCCCCTTCCGGCAAAATCCTCCGTCGCCTGCTGGTGGACAAAGACCGTAGGGACCACTAGATTCACAAGGGGTGTAACCGGTGCATTCTTTCGACGCAAAGACGCAGAGGCGCAGAGACAATTTTTCTTCGAATCTCTTCACTCCAATCCACCTCTGCGTCTCTGCGTCGAGAAACCTCGTTCCAGGGATGGTGCGACTTACACGCGCTGGTCCCCGTCCAGTGACGACTGGGAACTGATCACGGACAAGTTCACATGTTACACTCCCGCACGATGGAGCGAACAAACCATGCCTGAATCCTTCAAACATCTCGATACGAAGTCTGTCCGGGCCGGAGAGCCGACCCCCCGCATTGGCGGGGCGATCGTCATGCCGATATTCCAGACAGCGATGTTCGAGCGGGGGGACGAAACCGGCTACGATGCCATCCCTTATATCCGGCTGAACAACACGCCAAACCAGGTTGCGATCGCGGCGAAGCTTTCGGCTCTGGAAAACGCGGAGGCCGCGCTGGTCACCGCCACCGGTATGGCTGCAATTTCGACCGCGTTGCTGACGTTTCTATCCGCGGGTGATCACGTTCTGGTTCAGGACTGCCTGTACGGGGGGACCCATTATCTGGTGACCGAGGACTTTGCCGATTTCGGAATCGAATTCGACTTCATAGATGGGGCGGATCCGGATTCGTGGGCGGAGAAGCTGCGCGACAACACCAGGGTCATGTATCTGGAAACAATCTCCAACCCCGTTCTGCGCGTTCCCGACATCAAGGCCGCTGCGGAGTTTGCACGATCGAACGGCCTGGTTTCCATGATCGACAATACGTTTGCCAGCCCCATCAATTTCCGCCCTTGTGAGGTTGGGATCGATCTGTCTCTCCACAGCGCGACCAAGTATCTCAACGGTCACTCCGACATCGTGGCGGGCGCCTGTATCGGCAAAGCCGACTTGATCGAAAAGATCACCCACCGGCTCAACCACCTGGGCGGGTCGCTCGATCCCCACGCCGCCTTTCTGCTACATCGCGGCCTGAAGACTCTGGCTCTTCGGGTGGACCGTCAGAACAGCAACGCGCTCTTTCTGGCACGCACTCTGGAAGGGAACCCCGCGGTAGCCAGCGTGAAATACCCTGGACTGGAGAGTCATCCCCGTTACGATCTCGCCCGCGACCTGTTTGACGGTTTCGGCGGGATGATAAGCTTCGAGCTCGAAGGTGGAGCCGAAGCAGCCGAGCGTTTCATGGAGCGGGCGGAGCTGCCGATCAACACGGTAAGCCTTGGCGGCATCGAAACCCTTGTGACGCGACCCGCTATCACGACTCACTCCGCAATGGCCCCGGAGGATCGCGACCGCCTTGGAATCTCCGAGGGCCTGTTGCGCGTGTCGACGGGGATCGAATCGATTGAGGAATTGATCGAAGACTTCCAGCAGGCGCTCAATTGATGACAGGGGTCACGGGCACCTGTTCAAGGAGCCTGCGGTCACGCGTCCCAACCGCCGCAACCAACGCAACCGGCATGTTCGATGTAATGCGCAGATAACCCGGAGTGAGGCCTTCCGGCACCACCGCGACGTAGCTGCGGCGAGGCGAAAGCGAGATCTGACTGGTCTCGACGAGAGTTCCGTCGTTACCGAAGACCTCGATCGTCACGTCGGTCTGGACCGCCAACATCTCGTTCAGGTTTGCGATCGCGTAGCCGGAGTAGAAATCGGTGCCGCCCAGAGCGAATGGAACGATCCAATTCCGGGCCGGGGAACGGAACGGGTAGGACATCGCCGACGCGAAGAAGGTCCCCTGCCCGATGCTGTAGATGTCGACGTTTCCCACAAGACGAGCGGGATTGCTGGCGGGTTCTTTTATCCGGATATAGCCGGTCAAGAGAGGGCCGGGGAACGTTTGGACCGTGACGATGCCGAACAGTTCCTGAACCCCCGATCGGAGTCCCTGTCCCGGGGCCAATGTCACGTTCGCCGTTTCGCCAATAGTTCCTCCGTTTCCGTCTCCAGCAACGATCTCCAGACTGACGGCCTGGTCGGTCGGATTCACAAGGTTCAGTACGGCCCGGTACCCGCCTCCAAAAACAAAATATGGAGCCAGCGTGGTGGTCGAGGCTTCCACTGCGGTCGTGGCGCGCGCCAGTTGGGTGGTGCGGAACAAGGGCGTTTCCACTCGCCCCCAGGCGGCAATTCCCCCGGTCGACGTCAGACGCAGATAACCCTGGAACGATCTTCCTCCCACACCGTTATCCGGCATGAAGTCTCTGAAGACATCCGACACGCCGAAGACCTGACTCGTCCCCGCAGCCAACGTCATCGTGACGGAACCGGCGACGACGGCGTCTAAGCCCACCAGTTCCACCGTCACCGTAGCAGGGAAAAAAGACCCGGGGAAGACGATCGCAACGAGCGTGTCGGTCGCACCCAGTTCCTTGAAGCCCGTGTCCACCTGGATGTTCGGAAGAATGAGCGAGGTGGACAGTGAGGTCGCCGGTGGCGCGCTTCCCAGGAAACTACCGTTACCCGAAGCCGCGAAAACTTCCGTACCCGACTGGTTCGAATCCACCCGGAGCCATCCGGAGCTTGGCGCCGAATCGATACCGAGTATCTCCTGGATGAGAAGCGCCTGTTGGGATCCGGCCTTCAAGGTCACCGAACCGGATTGAGAACCCGAACCTTCGCTTCGGGTAACCGTAACCGTCACATCAGCGGCCTCGGCGGCCGTATTGAGGAGCGACAGGCCGACGTATTCGTTGTCCGGGGCATCGAAGATCGGTAAAAAGCTCTGCAACAACAATGTCAGGAAGAGAACGGGCATCGGAGTTTTCACCTCATTAAAAAACGACGTCTGGGCCAGAAATATAGACGATCGTAACTCTTACTGGTTAGCGGTCGCAGTTGCCAACAACCCGATTCACATGTTCCAATCACCGACAAAATATGAACTTACCAGTGTCAGGAGGTTTCATTCATGCCCACGATTCCGATCCCGCCGCTCGAGGACAACTCAGCCGCGCAACACGCGTATTTCGACGCGATCAAGAAGCGGATGAATATTGCCGATGTCCCTCTGATCAGCCGCGCCATGGTGTACAAACTCGACACCGCGATCAACCATTCCAAGGGCATGGGCGTCCTGATGGGGAGCAACGGTGTGCTCCCGGGTTGGTTCAAGGAAATGCTGGCTGTCGCCACGTCGGCCGTCTATGCGTGCGATTACTGAGTGGTCACGCATACTGCTGCCGGGGTGCAGCAGAACAAGAAAGCAAAGAATCCGGCCATGTGGGTCGAAGCAAACTTTGTCGTGATGGCCATGCATGGCTTGATCCGCCTGGCGGATGGTTTGCGCCTTCCGCTGGAATTTGAAGCCTCGTCGCGACGACCACTGATCGGAATTCCGGAGGAAAATCCGGAGACGGAGGATTTACTCGGAGAGATCGCCGGTTTCTTCGAGATGGAACGGGCGCCGGGAGTCTTTAGGGCGCTTGCCCGGCGACCGCTGTATCTGAAGCTGACCTGGAGATGGATCCGGAACATCCTGGAACCGGACCTCCTGTCGAGAGAGCAAAAAACCCTGATCGCACTGGCAGTTTCGGCAGCGGCGGGTTCGGACTATGGTACGGATTTCTTCGGCCGCGAAGCGCGACGACTGGGCTCGGACGAGGAAACGATCTGGGAAGTTCTCTGTGTCGTCCAACGCTTCGCGGGACTGACCAAGTTCGCTAGTGGGCTGGACTTGAGGCCGGACTTCTTTCCTAAGTGGGAAGAAGAATAGGATTCAACACGAAGGAAAGCTGGATGTTACGGGTTCAGGCTTCCCAGCGTTTCAGGCGGGGGATGACCTGGTCGGCAATCGACTCGGCCTGGTCGGCGGGCATGAACATTTCTGTGGTCATGATGCGAATGACCTTCAGCCTCATTTCGTTCATCGTGATACTGGGCTCGGTGAACGCTCCCTTCTTAAAGCACTGGTGGCAATAGTCTTCGCTCTTCTGCCCGTCCGAACAGGTGCCCCGGTCGGCGGGCTCAGCCAGGGACATCCCGCAACTCTGACAAACCGAACCACTTAACCGATCAGACATCATCGCCTCGCCATCTCTCGTTCGAACACGCGTTCCCTGTATTTAGTTTGATTTAAAGACAAGAAAGGCGCAAAGAGAAAGTAACTCCTTGCGCCTCTTGAGCCTTCAGCTGAATCAACTTCTACGGTGCCTGGGCGATTCCCTCCTTTTCGCCGTCAGGACTGTACCCGCCGGTCGGGGAGGGCCAGGGAGCCGTCCCTACAAGTGCAGCGCTATTGCGAAGATCGGTCCGGATGGTTTCAACGTCGGTGCCGGAAACCAGCGGGCGATAGTTTTGAATCATGCGCGCAACGATCCCGGACACGTGGGGCGCAGCCATGCTCGTTCCGAACAGTCGGGTCGTCCCTCCGCCCAGCTGGGTAGAGAGGATCCCGACAGCCTTCGCCCGACAGTTCCGGCCAACGTCCTCGTGGCTTTCCCCGGGGGCAGATATCGTTACTCCGACGCCGGTACTCGTATCGAACGCGCCATCCGTAGTGAACCACGACGCTGTATCGGCGGTGATTGTCCCAGAGAAAGAACGGCACCTGTTCGAGCCATCTTTGGCGGTCGTGCTGGCGACCGCAAGGACATCCGAATACCCCGCTGGCACGTGGTCTTCGACCTCCAGGCCGGGATCGTTTCCGGCTGAAGTCACGACAACAATGCCCTCATAGTAGAGAGCCTGATAGGCGAGTTGGAGCGCCGGATCTTCATTGGCCTGGACTGTCCGTCCCAGACTGACGTTGACCACCTGAATCGCGGGACTGACCAGGCTGTAGTTTTGGGCGATCCAGTCCAATCCAGCCAGAACATCAGAATCAAACCCATTTCCGGTTGAGTCCAGAACCTTCACACAATACAACTTTGCTGCCGGGGCAACTCCGACCACGTCCGACGTATTTTTGAGCGCCGCGACGATTCCGGAAACGTGAGTGCCGTGGCCGTTGTCATCCTGGCAGGAGCCTCCCTGCGAAGAGAACGCTGTCAACGCAGTAGTATCAGCATCGTCCGGAGCCGGATCCAGATCCGAATGCGCAAAGTCGATGCCGGAATCCATAATGGCGACGCCTACCGTAGCGCCGTCGGAAGAGCCGGCGACAGCCTCTCCAACCCGTTCGACGCCAGCGGGGACGACCTCTTCGTCCTTGCCGCCGCCACCGTTGCCGTTACCACCGCCCGGGTTATCGGGTTTCTTGTTCGCTTGCTGGAATGCAAACACCGGTCGGTCCGGTACAATGCTCAAGACCGACGGGTCGTTTTGGAGTCTTCCCAGAGCGTTATCATTCGGAACCGTGACAGCGGCCGCATTAACGATCGTGTAGTTGAAACGAAGGGATGCACCTGCCCTGCCAACCGATGCAGCCCGAACGGCCGGGATCGTTCCGTCGCGGAAAGTCACGATAAAATTCTGCGCTCCTTGCGCCAGTGAAACGCCCATCGGTCCTTCGAGGAGCAAGAAAACGACCAGTGCGGTCGCGTAAACGACCACACGTTTATCGAAGCATTTCCGGACGGACATCATGCATTGCCTCCAGGTGTAACTATTAAATTCTCTAAGATATTATCCTAAGGACACTGCCTGTCAACATTTTGCTCCAACTAAGATTTCAATGAATACCATTCGCATACAAACAGCGTTAAAACCCTATATTGAAGCAGCTTGAAATGCCAGGGCTCCAAGAAATCGACAGAAACACCGATGACAAATTTCTGACTTGGTATACAGCCCTGGAGAAGCGGCACCTGGCCGATCTGACCTTCCAGGAGGTCCGCCGTGCAGTCCAGGCACTCTCCTCTGCGTATATCGAACGCCGGAAGGCTGGCGGCGTCCGAACCGCGCTCAAAAGCGCCGGCAAACGCGCCGCCTTCGCCCTGTTCTACGGTCCGCTCCACTTTCTGCTTGTCCGGGAGGTGGTTCGACAGACCGGAGCGGCAGACTTCGATCTAAAAGAACTTGTCGACCTGGGATGCGGAACGGGTGCTTCCGGGGCGGCCTGGGCACTGGCGCTTTCGAACCTGCCACGAGTGACCGGAATCGAGCAGAATTCCTGGGCAGTGTCGGAAGCTCGCTGGACCTACAAGACCCTGGGACTGGAAGCAACTCTGCGAAATGTCGACATCGATCGGGTTTCACTGCCGGGGCGAGGAATGGGGATCCTGTCGGCGTTTACAGCGAATGAACTCGAGGAGCCTTCTCGCCAAAAACTGCTTGAGGCGCTTCTGGGTGCCGCCGACCGGGGCGCAGCCGTACTTGTCGTCGAACCGATAGCCCGCAAATTGACGCCATGGTGGGATCATTGGGTCAGTGCTTTCCTGTCCAGAGGCGGTGTCGGGAAAGACTGTCGGTTCGAAGCGCGACTACCTGATCCACTCCGGCTCATGGACCGCGCCGCCGGCCTCGATCACAAGGAACTGACGGGGCGTGTCCTCTGGGTTCCGGGACGACATTAAGACTGTGCCCAGCCATTTCGGAAGAGCAGCTCGGTCGAAGTTGAATGAGGCCCGGCCAGCGGGCATTTGAGTCGAATTCAAACCCATTGTTAAGGAAGTTCTATTTTCGCATTGTTGAAATCGATATGGTGTCGGCGGTATCTTGTGGTATATATACCGTCAGATGAAGAAGAAAAAGATATGGCTTGAGTTGAATCAGGTAAAGGGAGCGGTTGCGTCGCGACTGCGACGGCGGAAGTACAGCCTGATCGAGCGCCATGAGATACCCGACGGTTTGCTGCCTGGCTCGGTGTCGATTAGTTACACCCGGTGCGGTAAGCCGACGTGCCGGTGTGTGTCGGGTGAAGGGCACCCATCCTGGTCCTGGACATTCATGATGGACGGGAAGAAGCATGTCGAACACGTTCCAGCTGCCATGGTTGAGGAGATTCAAAAGCGTGTCGGAGCGGGACGGGAGTTTCAGGATGCGATCCGGGAGGTGCTGACAGCGAACGCGAAGTTGTTGGTGCTGGAGCGCCAGCAACAACGTGAGAAGCGGAAGCGCCGGTGAAAGGTCCGTCGGCACGAGGGATACGACGGTACGCGCGAAAGTGTTTGCGGCTGAAGGGGTATTTGAATCACCCCGGAGATGGGCGGGTGCGACCGCAGATCGGAAGTGGGCATCTGATCTGGTCTCTGGTGATCGGGTATCTGCTGCGGGAATCGAGCTTCCTGGCCATCGAGTCGCTCGCACGATCCTCGGCGTGTCGGGCCTTGGGAATCGGACGCCGCTTTAGCGACGACACGCTGGGCTATTTTACCGAGAAGCTGAATCCGGAATTCACGCGCGGCGCGTTGACCACAGCCATCAAGCAGGCCAAGCGCAATAAAGCGTTCGACGATTGCCGATTCATCGGCCTGGCGCTGGACGGGACAACCGTGGGGCGTGTCGGTGAGGCCGGGTGTCAGTGGTGTCGACCCCATCGCAACGCCGAGGGGGAGGTGACCACCTACTTACACCACGTCGTGATGGCCACCATCGTGGGCACCGGGTTCACTTTACCGGTCGATGTGGAACCCTACGGTAGTGGGGATAGCGAATGGTCGGGGGGGCAACGACTGCTTCGTCGGGTGGTGGGGCAGTTGGGGCCGCGTTTTGCCGATTATGTTGTTGTCGATGGGGGCTATGCGTCGGCTCCGTTCCTGCACTTGGCCGACGAGTTGGGATTGAAGACCATCGTCCGTCTCAAAGCCAATCTTCCGAGCTTGTTCAACGCCGCCAAAAGCCGGTTTGCTTGTCAGCCGCCGTCCCGGGTTTTCAAGGATGGAGCCGATCGGGTGGAAATCTGGGATGCAGACGACTTCGATCCCTGGGGCCGATTGAACTGGCCGACCGTGCGCGTGATCCGCTACCGGCAAGAGAAACCCGATGGATCGGTGGTCGAAGCCTACTGGCTGACCAATTTCTCGATGAACCAAGTGGGAGCGCCCACTTTATTTCGCATGGCCAAGAGTCGTTGGGAAGTCGAAAACCAAGGTTTCAACGATGCCAAGAACCGTTATGGGATGGCCCATATCCCCCATCACCACGCCAACAGCTTGCTTCTCCACTGGCTCCTCATAAGCCTGGCTCTCACGATCGAACGTCTGTATCGATTGCGTCATTTGCATCGCGGGCGCCATCGCCCGCATACCTCCATCGAGCTTCTTCGTTTGCTTCGCCTCGCTCTGTCTGCCCCAACCCCAGCCGACTCCAGCTGAACTGACTCGTTTCCCTGGTCTCCACGCGCCTGCCTGACCCCAATCACCGGGCTGGACCCGCTACGGATACCTGTCTCTCGAAAATACCCCTCACTTCAAATTCCTCTCCCTCCTCGACCTTTTCCCTTCCAGAGCCCCTTCCAGACACTCCGTCCTCCCTGACTTCCGAAATGGCTGGACGACCGGGCTTGACTACTGACCACTTCTTCTAGCCTCAATCAGGACGAGCAACGGCTTTCCCAGGTACTTTCTCGCCCTTTCAATCCGTCGCACCAGTTCCTCATCCCCGGCAAACTCACGAAGGGTCTCTATCCGGAATCCGTTGCCCGAAAATGCGCTGAGGAAGTCGTCCACTGTGTGTTTCTCCGCACCCAACCGATATTCCACATCCCCGAGTTCGAAGTTGGCTTCGACTCCTGCTGCCGCCAGATCGGGGTGAAATGCCGAGAATACGAAGCGGCCCTCCGGAGCGAGCACCCTGGCGGCTTCTTCAAAGAACACCGGCAGGTTTGTCAGGTGCTCGCTGACGAGGGTACAGAGGACCACGTCAAACACGCCGGAACGGAAAGGTAATCCCTCGTCGAGATCGGCCTGTGCCAGTGAAACGTTCGGGACCTCTCGCCGGGCCACGTTCAACATGCCGCCGGAGACGTCCAACCCGACGGAAAAACTCCCGGCTTCACAGGCGGCCTTCAGGTAGTGGCCCGTCCCGCAAGCGGCGTCGAGTATCCGTTGTCCGGGTTGCGGGGCGAATCGTTCCAGCGTATGCCGCCGGTCCAGCGACACCAGGGGGTTGACCGAACTGTCGTATGTGTCGGCCCACAGGTCGTAACCTTCGCGAACATTGGGGCGAGATACTTTCTTCATCATCCGGATTCACGCCGTCACGGTTGATCGGGCACCATCGACGGTGCTCCCGCGGATCCCGTCGGCTGCCCGCGCATATACGTTTTCAAGTAGAGGCGGTCATCGAGAAGAGCGGCCAGTTCAACCGCGCCGAGAATCATCGCTCCGGTCACAGCGTCCACACCGGGACCGGAGAACCGGCGGATGACCCGACTGTTTCCATCCTCGTCTTCTGAGTGCAGGAGGACCGCATAGATGTCTTCCTCCGGGACACCGGCGACCTGAATGGAATAACCCAGAACGTTGCGTGTCGGATCGAACGTGAACTCGGCTTCCGCACCGCCGGATGAGGCGCCGAACGTGATCGGTTCCGGCGCTGATCCGTTCTCGAGGGGTGGGGTCCGGGACGGCGGACGGCGATGGTGGGTACCCTGTTCAAAAGCGTAGGCGAGCGCGACCAGACGGGTATCGCTGAAGAGCCTGCCGAGTAACTCGACACCGACCGGTAAGCCATCGGCCGTAAAACCCGCGGGAACGGTCAAAGCCGGCAGGCCGGACTGTGCGCTCAGCTGACATGTGGACCCCCGCTGTGGTTCTCCGATGCGAGCGACCTTGCGTCGAACCGTAGGATAAACCAGGGCATCGAGCAGGTGGTCGTCAAGGATGCCGACAACGGTATCTCTTATCGTCGTTTGCTTGGCTAACCTCGCCTCGTATTCGTCGACATCGATTTCAACCGGGGAATTTCGTCGAAGGCTGTTATCGAGAGCCCGGTGGAACAACCCCGTTTCGACGATATCGGCCACCGAGCCAACCGTCGCGCCGGGTGTCGCCGCCAGGTATGCGAGCAGGTCGGAACCAAACTCGATGTTGATGACGCCCGACCCTTCGAGCAACTCGTCGAAGTCCGAAATCGTGATCTCGACGGCAGTCGCTCCCAGTCCCTCCATCTCATCTACCGCTGCCCTGACAACCCGGGCCACTTCCTGGTCTTCGGCCGCATCGCCGAACAGGTTCGTCAGGACGCCCACACGGGCGCCCAGCAACGCACTTGTGCTGAGTGCATCGGAAAAACTCTCGATGGTGCGCCCCTCGAGTATCCGGGTCGCATCGTCCGCCGCGTCCGGGCCGACGGTCGCGTCCAGGACGATGGCCAGATCCACGACACTGCGCGCCAGCGGTCCGCCGGTGTCCTGGGTGTGCGAGAGCGGAATGATCCCATCGATACTCGACAACCCTTTCGTCGGACGAAGTCCCACAAGGTTGTGGTGGGCGGAGGGAATCCGGATCGACCCGCAAGTATCGCTGCCCATGCCCACCGCGGCGAAACTGGCCGCAACCGAAGCGCCTGTTCCACCACTGGATCCTCCGGGGTTTCGAGAGGGATCGTAGGGGTTACGCGTCTGCCCACCGAGTGAACTGATCGACGTGATCCCGCGCGCCAGTTCGTGCATGTTGGACTTGGCCAGGACGATGGCCCCCGCTTCGCGCAGCTTGCGGACCTGGAAGCCGTCATCGGGCGGCACCAGACCCGCCAGTGCAATCGATCCCGCGGTCGTCGGCATATCCGCCGTGTCGTAGTTGTCCTTCAAGACTATTGGGATACCGTGGAGCGGGCCCCTGGCGCCGCTCTCCGCGCGCTCCCGATCCAGGGCCTCGGCGACGCTCCGGGCGTTCCGGTTGATCCGGAGAATGGAATTGAGCGCGGGTCCTTTCCGATCGTAAGCTTCGATTCGCGCCAGGTACAGGTCGACGAGTTGAACACTCGTCACTCGACCCTCTTCCATGGCTGATTGGATTTCCGGTATGGTCGCCTCCCATACCTCGAAAGGCCCTTGCGCGACGACGCTGTTCACGAGCGCAAGGATCAAGACACCGGCAAAGAGAGCAAACCTATGCACGAGCATTTGTAACACCTCCATGGGATCGGTCCCCGTATCTTATCGCGATGACCGGGAGGGGCCAAAGTCGAACGAGTGGAACCTGTTCATTCCGGGCCCATTGGCGGTTCGCCCAACGTGAAACGACTAAGACTTTGAAACGCAAAATTCAGAGGAGGAACACGATGGAAGTTCGATTGGCATGGTACCCGGCAGGAGATTTGGACAAGGCAAAGGAGTTTTACGGAAACGTTCTTGGCTTGAAGCAAGTCTTTGAGATGGAAGGATGGGCCGAATTTGCCCATGCTCCGAAGGGGACATCGATCGGGGTTTCGGCAAACCCGTCGCATCAAGGACAAAATGGAGCGACCGTGGTTCTGAAAGTCGACAACCTGGATCAGACCCGATCCAGACTCGCAGGCAACGGCGTCCAATTCGAGGGAGACACCGAAGAAATCCCGGGCGTCGTCCGGATCGCAACGTTCCGGGACCCGTTTGGAAACCCATTGCAACTGGTCCAGGAACTGATGGAGTAGGAGTTTGGAGGTCCGAACTCAGGGGTCCGAAGTCCGGAGTCCGGGGTCCGACGGCGAAGATCGTCGCCTACGCCCCCGACTTCGGACCAGGGACCTCGGACTTAGAAAGGGGATCCGATTATGGCGATTCACCCACTACCCGACATTGCGACCGATGTGGAGGACCGGCTGGTTCGGGCCGCGCGCGGGGGCGACGACCACGCTTTCGGGCAACTGATCGAACCTTGGAGGGGACCATTGTTTGGTTACGTCTACCGGATGGTCACGCATCCACAGGACGCCGAAGACCTGACACAGGAAGCGGTCACCCGAGCATTCCAATCCCTCGCCGAGTTCCGGGCGGAAAGCCTGTTCAAGGGCTGGCTTTTTGGCATCGCCACGCACATCTGCCTGGACCACCTTCGAAGAAAGAAGCGGTGGCGTGTGGAGGCACAACTGGAAGGGGAAAAGCGTGCCGAGGCGGACCCGGAAGCACTGGAGCAACTGGGAGGGCTCATGTCCCAGCCCGACTTCGTTTTCGAGATCCGGGAACACATCGCGTTCTGTTTTTCGTGCGTCGCCCGCACGCTGGAACCGGAAGAACAGGCCGCGTTGATGCTGCGGGAAGTTCTGGGATTTTCCGCACGCGAAGCCGCTGACATACTCGACGTCACCGACTCGGTGTTCCGCCATCGGCTCAGCTCGGCCCGCTCCCAGATGTGCACGGCTTTCGACGGCCTCTGCCAGCTCATCAACAAGACTGGAGTCTGCTATCAATGCACGGGCCTGCGCGAGCACGCGCCGAGGCAGAATCAGGGTGAGAGCTACCCCAAAATCACAGTGGCACCCGGCCTGGACCTCACACCCGACAACCTGCTCGACACGCGGGCCCGCATCACGCGCAAAGCCGATCTGGAAGACGGAGGAACCCGTCGGTTGCACGAGGGATTCTTCAGCGGACTCAGCTCCCACGAGGAGAGCAGATAACCCGCATGGACCCTGGACCTCAGAGCTCCGCGAATCCCTATTCTGCATGCAACGCCTCGACCGGATCCATTCTCGTCGCACGTCTGGCGGGGACATAGCAGGCCAGGAACGCTGTAAACGACAGTAGTAGTGTGATGGCTCCGAATGTGAGGGGGTCGGCCGAGCCCACTCCGAACAACTGGCTCGATAGAAAACGCGTCAGTCCCAACGCTCCGGCCAACCCGACACCTATTCCAATCAGTACAAGACCCATCCCTCGGAACGCGACGAGTTTGAGAATGTCGCCGGGCTCCGCCCCCATGGCGACCCGGATGCCGATTTCCTGAACGCGATGGCGAACCGAGAACGAAATCACGCCATAGATGCCAACGGCGGCCAGAAGTAAAGCCCCCGCGGCAAAACTGCCAAGGAGAATGGCGGAGAACCGGGGCCGCGCAACGGAATCCGAGACGATCTCGGCCAGGCTTCCGACGCCATAGATCGGCAGTTGTGGATCCATCGAGCGGACGACCTCCCGAACTTCCGGCACGAGGCTCGAAGGCGTCGCAGTCCGGAGCGCGAACACCATGGGAAGGGGCCAGTTGACCTGCAGAATTGGAACGTACGCATTGAAGCTGGCTTCGCCGCCGAGTTCCTCGTGCTGGACGTCGGAGACGACTCCGACGACCTCCCGGTAGATATTCGGTCCTCCAAACCCCAGGTTGATGCGCTGACCGACGGGATTCTCGTCGGGGAAAAACCGTTTTGCAAGGGACTGGTCGATGATCGCGACCCGGGCGGATTCGTCGGTGTCCTGACCGGTGAAATCCCGACCCCGCAGCAAACCCATGCCCATGGCGGGAAAGTATCCGGAGCTGATGAACGTGAAATTGACTACGGGCTCCCTGCCGAGGGGTGCGGGCGGGGTTCCTTCAACATGGAACTCCGTACCCTGGCGGTCGTCGGCCAGTGGGATGGAATCGGCAAATCCCACTGACCGAACGGCCTGCAGCGCGTCAAGTCGTTCGGCCAGCGCTTGGCCGAACTGAACGCGCTGGTATCGCTCGCCGTACCGTGATGCGGGCAGCGAAAGCCTGAAGGTCAAGGTATCTTCGGAACTGAAGCCGGGACCGATCATTCTGAGGTTCAGGAAACTCTTGAAGAGCAAACCTGCACCGACGAGCAGGATCAGGGAAAGTGCCACCTCGCCTACGACCAACGCATTCTGGAGGCCGTGGGAACTGGAACTCTCCGAGCGCCCACGCAGCCAGTGAAACAGGTTCGGGTTGGACATCCGAACAGCGGGAACCAGACCGAAGAGCAACCCGGTCACGAGGGAAATGGCCAGCGTCGCAACGACCATGCGGATGTCCACCGACACCTCGGCCAGACGTGGGATATTCTCCGGGCTGACGGAAATCAGAAAGCCGATGGCCCCGTAGGCGAGGACGAGCCCGATCAGACCACCAAACAAGGAGAGCAAGAGGTTCTCGGTAATCAACTGACGGGCCAGACGTAGCCGTCCGGCCCCCAGCGCGGCCCGCGTCGCGATCTCTTTCTGACGACTCATTTCCCGGGCGAGAATCAGGTTCGCAACGTTCGTACATGCGATCAGCAGGACGAATCCCACGGCCGCCAGTAACAGCAAAAGCGCGGACTGAATGTCACCGGTAATCTGATCCGCGAGCGGCACGAGGGCAACTCCCCAGAACCGGTTCGTATTCGGATGCAGTTCAGCGATCCCGGCGGCGAGCGCAGACATCTCCGCGGAGGCCTGGTCGATCGACACCCCGGGTTCGAGGCGTGCGATCGCCCGCATGAAGTGGGCCCCACGGCCCTGACCCGCGGAAATTTCCAGCGCCGTCCAGAGTTCGGCGGCTACCGGTGCGGCGGTGCCTTCGCGTGAGATGGGCGGTGGATAGCTGAACCCCCGGGGCATGACGCCGACGACGGTATAGTCGGCACCATCCACGCGGACAGCGGTCCCCAGAATTTCCGTCGATCCTCCATAGCGGCGTTGCCAGAGAGGGTGGCTTAAGACGACGGCAAGAGGGCCTCCGGTCTGGTCCTCCTCCGGGAGCAGTTCGCGGCCCAGGGCTGGAGCAACGCCGAGCATCCGGAACGTACCTGCAGACACATGGGCTCCCTCGATCTGCTCGGGGTCCCCATCTCCGGTCAGGGTGAAATCGTCACGGTAGAACGCCACGACGTCTTCAAAGACGGTGTTCTGGTCTCTCCAGTCCTGGAAATTCGGAGGCGCCACAGACATGAGGCCGCCGTCTTCGGTATTCATTTCCCAGACGGTCAGGAGGCGATCCGGGTCTTCGAAGGGCAGCGGCTTGAGCAGGACACCGTCAACCAGGCTGAAGGTCGCCGTGTTGGCCCCGATACCCAGAGCCAGCGTCAGCACCGCGGCCGCTGTGAAGCCGGAATGTTTCGTCAGAATCCGAAGACCATATCGAACGTCCTGGAGAAAGTTCTTCATTGCAACTCCGTAGGTAGTTGCGTTCCCGACATGAAGACGTGCGACGTGTAGACGTGCGACGTGTCAGGTTCGTCACGGATTAATACAACGACCTTCGGGAATGGTTACAACGTTGCAAGCGGATGGGGGATCGGATTTCGGAGAAACGGGCCATCCCGGGGCAGGCGGGTCGACTAGGAATTCTCGCCGGTAGCGTGCCCCTTGGCTTCGGGAGTAAGGCGCACGATCTGGCCGGCGTTCAGCTCGAGCCGAACGTCTCCCTCAAACTCTACAACATAGATGGCGAGGGACGCCTTCGCATTAGGACTCGGTTTGACATCAACGACAACTCCCTCCATGACGGGCAAGAAGGTGACATCCAATCGAACGACGTCGCCGGTGTTGAAGCGTGCCATCAGACCTCCTGGGCATTCGACCGCGACCTTCCGCGACGAATACAATGATCGATGTCCTGTCTTATCGGCAAGCAGACGCGAAAGCATTACCATTTCTCGATTTGGGGACATGTTTTCAATAGAGGAGCGTCCGAAGATGGCGCGACGGGCCCGCGAAGATGGCGCGACGGGCCCGCGAAGAGGCGTACAGATGGGATGCCAATAGGTGGGGGAGAGGGCGGGAAGGTCCGAAGTCCGAAGTCGGGGAGGAGAATCTCGCGTCTCGCGGACTTCGGATCTCGGACCGTCGGCTCCTTAGTCGGAAAGTCCGAAACGGGTTGGGGGCACCATGCGGGCCTGCGACTCCTTGTCGATCCAGAGGTCGAAATCCAAACGGGTCTTGAGATCGGAAGTCAGGGGTAGATCACGAAGCACCAGACAAAGTTTGTCCTTCAGTTCCGCCGTGGTAAATGGTTTCAACAGGAACGGATCGGCACTACGAAATCGTGAGACGCAGGCGGGATCTCCGGACATGAAGAGCGTCCTCAGACGCGGGCGAAGCCGAAAGGCGGCACGAGCAAGCTCGGAACCGTTCATTTCCTTCATACTGATCCTTCATACTGAAATCCGTGACCAGAAGATCGAGAGGCAGGCTGAGATCTTGCAGGATCAAGATGGCCTGGTCCGGTCCACGGGTCTTCTTCACCTCGCAGCCCAACCGTCTCAGCATCTCGCTGATCACGTCCAGAACGTGGCGGTCATCGTCAACAAGAAGAACTGCGCATTTTGGCACTAATTCGGTCATGAAGTCGCTTGAAGAGCCGTAAGTGTCACTCATGATGGCGGATCCGATAACCAGCCGAGGATACGTCAAATTTACCGCAGGGTGCAATATTTACTTTAATGTCAGATATTACCGTTATCGCACTTCCCACTAAAAGCTTCGTTGGGCTAGTGTCGAACACGATTTCGTCATACCATTGCGAACTCGTTCGCCGAGGAGGCTGCGGGGCAGTCGAGATCGTAGCGAGAAAGTGGAGAATCGAGGACAGATTCCCTCGACTTTGAGGCGTTTCCTCGATTTTGAAGGCGACCGATTGGACCACTTTAGCAGTAGATCTCTTCGGCCGCCGAAGCTCCTGGCGTCAACACTATGGAAGAACTTCTAGCAGCGCTCAACCCCTCCGACACTGCCCTGGACCTGGGTTGCGGGCCGGGGAGCTTCGACTACTCCAGGTGTCTATTCCGTGTCGTAGGCATCGACCTTCACCTGGATGCGAAGACACTGTTCCGCGACAACGGGCGTGTCCAATATGTCCAGTCCACGGCCGGGGAGATTCCACTCCGGGACGGATCGGTCGACCTGGTTTTCTGCCATCACACGCTCGAACATTTCCCGGATTACAAACGCACCCTGTCGGAGATCGGTCGCGTGCTCCGGCCGGAGGGGCTGCTATGGATCGCGGTTCCCGATGGCTACAGCTTTGACGACGTTCTGTTTCGACACATTTTTTCCGGGGGCGGACATGTCAATCAGTTTCGCCGCGTGGAACTCACCCGGGAGGTGTCGGCCCTAACCGGTACGAGCCTGGTTCAGTCAGTGAGGCTTTACAGTGGGTTCGTGTATCTGAAGATTCCGACCGAGGAACAACTTGTTCACTTCCCCGAAACCGCGAAATACCTCGCCGACATACCGGAACGACTGAGCACGCTGTGGATCACGATCGTCAACCTCGTCACGCGCGTGCTGGACAAGACCCTGGGGTCGGAAGCCAGCCTGTACGGCTGGGGCCTTGTTTTTTCGAAAGGATCGATCGAGGTAGCGTCGATGAAGTCCTGCTTCAATGTCTGCTGGAACTGCGGGTCCGGCAACGCCGCCGATGACCTGGACCGTGAAGGCCTCATTTCTTCGTGGCTCGGGCTTCGGGTCTACCGATGCGGGGGATGCAACAGGCGAAATTTTTTTCTGAAACCGCCCGAAGGAACGGACTAGTGCATTGGACCTATTGAATTAAAGTGTCTGCAGGATTTACCCTCTTCACGCCGCGCCTTAACCTCTAACCGGGGTTCGTTCAAACTATGAAGACAGAAGACAAGCTGGCCTGGCGGAAAGCGGTCGCGCCATATGAAACTCCCGTCCGCTGGCGGAGCATGTGGCAGACGGTCAACACCCTCGTACCTTATGCCGTGGTGTGGTACCTAATGTATCGAAGCCTGGAGGTGTCCTACCTTCTCACACTCTCCCTGGCGATCGTGGCTGCCGGTTTCCTGGTCCGCTGCTTCATTATTCTTCACGATTGCGGGCACGGTGCGTTCTTCAGGTCTCAGAAGGAGAGCAATTTCCTGGGAAACATCATGGGTGTCCTGACGTTTACGCCCTATCACTACTGGCGCTATGAGCACACGATCCATCATGCGACATCGGGCGATCTGGACAGGCGCCGCGTGGGAGACATCTGGACGTGGACCGTCGAAGAGTATCGGGAATCCCCGCTGTGGAAGCGGGCAACCTACCGGCTGTACAGAAACCCCCTGGTTCTTTTCATTGTGGGACCCGCTTTTCTCTTTCTTTTCAAGTACCGCCTCCCGCTTCGTCACCCCGACCCGCGCGAACGCCGCAGCGTCCACGGAACGAACCTGGCTATTGTGGGGCTAGCAGCACTGATTAGTTCCGTTATCGGTTTTAAGGCCTACCTCCTGGTCCAGCTCCCAATCACCATCATCGGCTCTTCCGCCGGGGTCTGGATGTTCTACATCCAGCACCAGTTTGAGGGGGTCTACTGGAAACGCCACGGGGATTGGGATTACCTGGACGCCGCCATTCAAGGGAGTTCGTTCTACAAGCTACCCCGGGTGTTGCAGTGGTTCACGGGCAACATTGGATTCCACCAGATCCATCACCTTGGCCCCCGAATCCCGAACTACTTGCTGGAAAAGTGTTACGACGGAAACCCGATGTTTCGACACGTCGGGCCCATCACCCTCTTAGCGAGCCTGCGATCGCTTTCACTGCGTCTCTGGGACGAAGAACACGGCGAGCTAATCGGCTGGAGTCGCCTCAAAGCAACAACTAAATCTTGAACGCCCTCCCTTACCGGATGTAGTATCCACAACTGAATCGGCTCTCACCGGTTTAACGATCCGTAAAGGAGGAGAGGAATGTCCTATAAGCGACTGTTGGCGTTCGTCGCCGCGGCAGGTCTGCTCGCGGTGGGTTCGAATACCGTTGTAGTGGCCCAACAATCCGACTCCGAACGCATCGCCATTTCCGAGCTGAAGGCGAAGCTCGACAGTGGCGAGACGTTCCTGTTGATCGACGTCCGCGAAGACAGCGAACTCGAAGCGGACGGCGCGATTAAAGGCGCCATCCACATCCCCGTCGGCGAACTTGATGCCCGGATGAAGGATATCCCGAAGGATATCGAACTGGTCTTCTACTGAAACGGCGGAGGGCGCGCGTCGCGCGCTGCTAAAAAATTTGCTGATGCCGGTTACAACGCCGGCGAGTTCTGCGGAATTCGAGACTGGAAGGCAGAAGGCCTGGACGTGGTCGAAAAGGTCGACAGACCGGCTGCGGGTAAGATTGCTCCGAAGCCAAACCCGTAGGCAAGTAATTGGTATTCCAGAAAATGCGCGCCGCATGGCGCGCATTTTCTGAATCAGGCTATGTTCATCGGACACTTCGCTGTCGCTTTTGCCGCTAAGAAGGCCGCCCCACAGGTGTCGCTGGGTACTCTCTTCATCTCAGTCCAGTTTCTGGATCTGCTCTGGCCGCTCCTTCTCCTGGCCGACATCGAGCACGTGCGGATCGACCCCGGCAATACCGTTGTCACACCGTTCGACTTTTACGACTATCCATTCTCACATAGCCTTGTCGGCACGCTCGGATGGGCCGCGCTCTTGTCCCTGGCTTACTTTGCCGTCCGCAGCAACCGGCGCGGCGCGGCGATCCTGACCGTCGGAGTTGCGAGTCATTGGATCCTCGACCTGATCACGCACCGACCGGACCTGCCCGTGCTACCGAATGGCCCTTATCTGGGTCTGGGCCTGTGGAACTCTCTGCCGGGCACGATTGTCGTGGAACTCGCTCTGTTAGGCGCCGGCGTGTTCCTTTATCTCGGTTCGACGAGTGCATCGGACCGAATTGGTTCCTACGGTTCGTGGACCCTGATCGCTTTTCTGGTCGCAGCCTGGCTCGGTAACATCTTCGGCGAACCCCCTCCCAGCGTCACCGCCGTCGCGGTTGTCACCAACTCATTGTGGCTGGTGGTCGCCTGGGCCTACTGGGTCGACCGGCATCGAAGCCCTGAAACAGACACAGACATCGTCCGGGTGTCTGGCATATGATGGAAGGTTCATGCTCGCAGCATTTCTCTCTTTCTCGCTGGCCCTTACCGTCCACGTCGAACGGACCGTCGCTGGCATGTCCCTTGTCATTGTCGACCGTTCGGGCACCATCGTCGATCGGCAGGCGGCCCCGACTCCGGGAGACTACCTCTTCGAGGACCTCGCGGACGGATCCTACACGGTCCACGCGATTGTGGACGAGAACGTGGTGGCGTCGATCGAGGACGTCAACGTCCCGCTGACGACAACGGTCGAACTGAACGTGAGCCCGGAATCCGTCGCCGGCCCGGATGAAGAAGCCACCGACAACTCCGCCGAAGAGGGCGCACGCCGGAACCAGAATATTCAGGTCAACATGGTCGACAACCAGGCTCTTACCGAGGCGCTCGGCAGGCAGGGAGCGCAGGTGAGACCGGTCACGGAGTTCTCGGCGGTTCGGGGCAACTTTGCCGCGGAACTGGGAGGAATCGGTCGGGACCCGACGGTGCTCGGTCTGGACCGGGGGAATGGTTACCATGGCGAGATCTACGAAACCCACAACGACAACAAGCTCAACGCACGTTCGTTTTTCCAGATCGGGAAGGTTCTTCCATCGCGGCGCAATCAGTATGGCTTCCGCATCGGTGGCCCCCTGGTTGCGGACAAGCTTTCGTTCGTTTTGACCGGTGAAGAAACCCGGGAGTCCGGATTCGTGAACGGCAACGTGCTGGTGCCGCTTCCGAGCGAGCGCACGGCCCTGGCCGAGGATCCCGGAGTGCGCGCCCTGATTCAGTCGTGGCTCGACGCCTATCCGGACGAAGTACCCAACAGGCCCGAAATCGCGGCCAACCTGCTGAACACGAACGCGATTCAGACACTTCGCAACACCGGCGGCGCATTCCGTCTGGATTGGGAACCGACCGAGACCAGAAGCCTGTCGCTTCGCTACAGCTTTGGCGATAACTTCACCGACAGCTTCGAGTTCGTCGTCGGACAGAACCCGAACCAGAGCATCCGGCCGCAGGATCTGAACCTGGCATGGACCGAGCAGATCTCTTCGATGACGAGTGTCCAGTTCGGCATCAATTATCTCCGCCGCAGGATCGACGTCCTGATTCCGCCTGGTGCGGTCGGTCCGTTCGTCAACTCCGGGAGGGACTTCGAATCCCTGGGGCCGAGGCAGGATTTTCCCGTCAATAAGGCAGGTAATGATTTCCAATACCTTGCACAGGGTCGCACAAGCGCCATAGCCCACCAGTTCGACTGGGGCATCCAGGTCGTTCGGTCGCAGATCAACGAGTTCCAGTCCGACGGGTCGCGCGGCAACATGAACTTCGGCAACAACTTCGGAAGGACTGCGATCGAGAATTTCCGCCTCGGTACGCCATCCCGTTACGCCGTCGTCATCGGCGAGCTGTACCGGGGTTTTCGACGATGGGATGTGAACGGCTACCTGAACGATCGCATCCAGCTCAGGCCGGGTCTCGATCTGACCCTGGGACTGCGGTACGAGTTCGCCGGCGCCCCCACGGAAGTCAACGATCTGACGACGTTCCCGTATTCGTCGGACGCCAACAACCTGGCTCCGCGGATCGGGCTGGCCTACTCGGACGGCCGATGGGCCGTCCGGGCCGGCTACGGGGTCTCCTACGGTGACGTTTTTCCCGCAACGTTCCGGATCGCGCGACTCAACCCCCCCGACGTCATACGCGTCGACGTTCGAAATCCGGACGTCCTCAACCCGCTGAAGGATTTCGTCCAGGTTCCAGGGGAGGTCCCGCGGTCGAGCCTGAACAAGATCGACTCCGACCTGGTGACGCCGTACATGCACCAGTACACGCTGCAGATTGAACGGGAATTTCCGGAGAACATTCGAGTAAGGGCATCTTACATCGGCAGTCGCAGCCTGAAACTATTCCACGTAGCCAGGGAAAACCGCGCTGTCCGGGTAGAAGGGATTCCGCTGACGACGAGCACGATCAATCTCCGACGGCCAGACCAGAGCATCTTCGGAATACGACGGATGACCAACGCGGGACGGGCGTATTTTGATGCGGGTCAACTGTCCGTGGAGAAGGCGTTCAGCCAGGGTCTGGTCTTGCGGGCGACATACACGTTCAGTAAGGCGCTGGGCCTGGGGACGGATTTCTCCAATACCGCCACCGGCCGCGACGAACGCCGGGCTCAGAGCGAAGAGCTCTTCTTCGAAGACCTGAAAGGCTTCAGTCGTTTCGATGCCCCGCATGGTTTCGTCCTGGCGTACTCCTACCAGCTTCCGCGGTTCCTCGGGGGCTTCACGCTGTCGGGAACGACGATCCTCAAGGACGGCACGCCATTCAGCGTCGAGACTGGAACCGATGCGCCGCCGTTCGGCAACGTGGACGGCGAGCGCAACGACCGGCCGACTCTTCTGGACCCGAGCCTTCTCGGCGTCAGCGTCGACGACCCGGATACCGCCCAGTCGGTTCTGCGCCGCGAAGCGTTCGACCGGGAAGCGGCGTTCCGTGATGGCCGCGGGACCCTTCGGCGAGGGAGTTTCAGAAAGGACGGAACGACAAACTTCAACTTTGCCATTTCTCGCGACTTTCCGATCTCGTCCGACCAGACCCGGGTTGTCACTTTCCGGACCGAGTTCATCAACGCCCTCAACCATCCCCAGTTCGACCGGCCAAACACAAACCTGTCCTCCTCTTCGTTCGGACAGGTAACGAATACGGTAAACGCGGGTCGGATCGTTCAATTCAGTCTCCGGTTCCGTTTTTAAAACTTACCCTGCCAATTTTCGTGGGCCGTGCCACTTGCGCCCTGCACTATGATGATGGGTTATGTTTGCACTACTGATTTCCCTCATTGCCGGCCTCACCGTTCATCTTGAGGGCACTATCGAAAACCTGGAACTCGTTGTCACGAACAGCGCGGGTGAGGTGGTCGGACAGATGGAGGCGCCGTCGACCGGGGATTATGTCTTTGACGAATTGGCGGATGGCAGTTACGTGGTTCGCGCCGTGGTCGGCGATACGGTTTTGGCCTCGGTGGCCAACATCGTAGTTCCTCGGACCGAATCGATCGAGATCACCGTCACAGCCGGGTCGGTCGAACAATCCGGAGCACAATCCGAAGGTGCACGCCGAAACCAGAACATCCAGGTCAACCTGATCGACACCCAGGCATTGATCGAATCACTCGGGCGCCAGGGTGCGCAGGTGAGACCCGTCACGGAGTTCTCCGCAACCCGCGGAAACTACGCGGCCGAACTCGGCGGCGTGGGACCAGGTCCACAGATCGTCGGACCGGATCAGCGGTCCGCGTACCGCGGCGAGTTCTTCGAAACTCACAACAACCACACGATGAACGCCCGGACGTTCTTCCAGGTCGGCGAAGTCCTGCCCTCGCGCCGCAACCAGTACGGCTTCCGTTTTGGTGGACCACTCGGGTCGGACCGGCTCTCGTTCCTTGTCACGGGAAATGAAACGCGGGAATCTGGATTCGTGAACGGCAACGTCCTCGTACCACTGCCGCACGAACGAACCCCGACCGCAAGTGACCCGGCGGCCCGGGCGCTCATTCAGAAGTGGCTCGACGCGTACCCCAACGAACTACCGAATCGGACAGAAATCGATCAGCGTCTACTGAACACCAGCGCCGTCCAGAAGGTCCGCAACACCGGCGGCAGCCTCCGGCTGGACTGGCAGCGTTCCGAATCCCAGCAGTTCACGATGCGCTATGTTTTCTCCGACAATTTCATCGACGGATTCGAACTGGTAGGGGGGCAGAACCCCGATCAACGGCTCCGGCCCCAAACACTGAACTTTTCGCTGGAGCAGCAGTTATCGGATCGTACGGTCCTGCGGGCCGGTGTGAACTACCGCCGCGGGAAGGTTCACGTTCTCGTGCCGCCGACAGCGGTCGGTCCGTTTGTAAACGCCTCTGGCCTCGCGTTTCTCGGTCCGTCGTTCGAACTACCCATACGACGCGTGAACAATGATTTCGAGTATCTCGTCTCGGCAAGCTCCGTGTTCGGAAACCACCAGGTCGACTGGGGCGGTTTCGTCGGGCGAACCCAGGTGAACGAGTTCCAGGCCGATTCCCAGCGGGGGGTATTCAGCTTTCGTGCCAATTTCGGTCACGCGACCGCTATCGACGCGTTTCTGGCGGGCGAGGCCAGCCGATACACGACAATCTTCGGGGAATTGTACCGTGGCTATCGGATCAACGACTTCAGCGCCTACCTGAACGACCGCATACGGCTGGCACCGAACCTCCACCTCACCCTGGGCCTGCGGTATGAGTACCTCGGCAAGCCGTCAGAGGTCAACGACCTCACCGAATTTAACTACTCCTCGGATGCCAACAATTTCGCTCCCCGACTGGGCCTGGCCTGGACGCGGGGAGCGACGACCGTTCGAACCGGTTACGGCGTCGCTTTTGGGCAGGTCTTTCCGGCCACGTTCCGCATCGCCCGCCTGAACCCGCCCGACGTTCTCCGGCTCCGGGTTCAGGCCCCCGACCTGATCGACCCGGTCGGATCAGTGGACTTATCTTCGGGTGCAATACCCCGCTCGGCGCTGAACCGGATGGACCCCGACCTGGTGGCACCGTATTCACAGTTCTACACCCTGGACGTGTCCAGAGAGCTTCCCGGGAATGTCACCGTCAGGGCCAGCTACATCGGCAGCCGAACCTGGAAGCTCTTCCGCGTCGTGCGTGAGAACCGGGCGGTCCCGGTCGAAGGAATTCCGTTCGAGACTCGAACCATCGACCTGAGACGCCCCGACCAGACAGCGCAATCAATCGGGCGGATGACCAATCAGGCACGCGCTTATTTTGATGCCGGACAGTTTTCCATAGACAAGGTTTTCAGCCAAGGCCTGGCGCTACGTGGGACCTACACCTGGAGCAAAGCCCTGGACTCGGGATCCGATTTTTCGAATCCGGGTACCAACCGCCAGGAACAGATCGCACAGAATGAATCGAGAGCTGTCGAGGATCTGAGGGCGCTCAGCAGTTTCGATGCGCCCCACAGTGTCGTACTGGCTTACAGTTTCGAGCTGCCAACGCGCGTTCTGCGGGGCTGGGCCGTATCGGGCACGACGATTCTGAAAGCCGGAACGCCATTTACGATCCAGACGGGAAACGACGCCCCACCGTTCGGCAACGCTGACGGAGAACGCAACGACCGGCCCTCGATAATCGACCCGACCCGCCTGGGCGCAAGCGTCGACAATCCGGACACGGCCCTCGCCACACTTCCCCGCAACATTTTCGATGCGACGGCGCCATCGCGGGACGGATACGGTAACCTCGCCCGCAACAGCTTCCGTAAGGACGGAACGACGAATTTCAACGTCGCCATCAGCCGGACCTTCACTCTCCCCGGAGATCGTGCTTCGCTGCTATTCCGAACCGAATTCATCAACGCTTTCAACCACCCCCAATTCTCCCCGCCGAACTCCCGCATGGCCGCCGATTCGTTCGGACAGATCACAAACACACAGAATGACGGCCGAAATATTCAGTTTCACGTGAAACTGATTTTCTAACCGCGCTCATTCAGGAACGGAGGCAATAAACTCTTCCTAAAGCTAATATATGGAAGGAGTTCCACTAGCCCGGATGGATCACCAATCGGAGAATCGATCGGTGTTCGGATACGAGAAGCGATTTGCGGCGAGACTTGGAGCTGAGAGTGAGCGAGCCGTGGACATTGGCGGATTTTGAGCCTGTGACACGGCGACATTTGGCGGGAGATCGGCATGAATGGGCGAGTGCAGGCAGGCCTCGCCGGGAGGCAGATGAGAGGCGCTGTTTTTCGGATCTGAAGGTTCGGTGTCGTCAGCAACGAAGCGGAATTGATTGCAGGTTTCTCACTATGAGAGCAAAGACGTCGGCATAGGGATAGGCCTCCGACATCGAGATCCAGACGTTGCGGACCGTGAGGCGGATACGCGCACCGATCTTAAGAAGCTTCAGACGGATGGTTCCGCATTGGGCATGGGCCATCGCGGTATCTTTGAGACCGAGACGACGCAACGCCTGCATAAGCATGTAGGCGGCTGAGGACAGATACAGTCGGAGCTGATTGGCGCGCATGGTTCCCGCACTGGTGCGGTCGGCAAATAGATCCAGTTGCTGTTCTTTGATCCGGTTCTCCATGTCGCCGCGTGCGCAATAGAAATCTTCGTAGAGCGCTTGGGCTCCGAGTCGTTCCGGTGGCAGTGAGGTCACCACGAATCGGGGATTGGCGCCCTTGGCCAGGAACTCGGCTTTGCCAACAACGCGACGAGTGCGGCTCCAGCTCTTTCGAGTCCGGTACAGGAAATCCTTAAACACTCGTGCCGATTTCCCAGTGGTCTGAAACTCCGCTTCAGCCTGAATCATCTGGTCAGCGATCTCTCGCTTGAGGCGGTCGTTCTTGGCCAACCCCATCACATAATCGACCTGGTGGGTTTCACACCAGTCCAGTAATGCATCCCGGCAGAATCCGGAATCGGCCCGAATGATGATCGACACGTCCGGCCAGCTCTGACGGATCTGGCCGACGATACGTTCCAATTCATCGACTGATCCTGCCGCCCCATCGATATTGGACGGGCGCAGCCGAGCGCACAACAGATGCTCTCCACAGAAGATGTACAAGGGCAGATAGCAGTAGTTGCGGTAGTAGCCGTGAAAGAACCGGCCTTCCTGTTGACCATGGATCGGATCATCGGTCGCGTCCAGATCCAGAACGATCTCTTCGGGCGCCGTGTTGTCATGGGCTGCCACAAACGCATCGACCATCCAACGATCGATCTTGTCCCCATCCATAGCGATCTTCTTGTACCGCTCCTGGTCGCCGACTTCGGCGCCGGTCAACTCCAATCGGTTTAGCGTGCTCTTGCCCGCCAACGCCTTTCCCCAGTCGCCGGCCTGTCGTCGATTCGTTCCCAGCGGATCCGCTTTGTCCACCGCCAACGCAAGCATCGGGTCGGTCCGTAACTGATCGTGATCGTTCAGGTCTTCATATCCCAGGCACAGCCCGTAGACCCGCTGTCCCAACAGCTCCTTCACGGTGTGTTCGATCAACCGTTGGTCGCGATGATCGCTAAAACACCCCGCCAATCCATCGATCAAACCGGTCCGCTTTTCGACTTCACGCAGCAGCAGAACTCCAGCGTCAGACGTGATCTTGCCGCCGTCGAAACGCGCCTTCATTTTTCGTTGAAGAAGTCCGTGAAATTCGAACGTGGTTTGTTTACACTCTGTACTCATAAGGGCCGCCTCCGTTTGGTTTCTGAACCGTTCTCGACAAACGATTTATGCCAAACAGGGCGGCCTTTTCTGGTCCTTTCGGTGATTTATGCGGGCTAGTTTCGCCTCTGTCCCCGGATTAGGCCCGCGTCGCTTCACATCTGGCCGCTTTGTCATTGTCAACTGACCACTAATACGACCGGCCACTTCTCTTCTGGACCCCATCTGGAATATTATTAGCGTCGATGAGTGCTGTTTTCTTTTCTCTGTTTGCGCTTCTGGCGGGGCTCACCATTCACGTCGGGGAAACTGTCGACGACATGATGCTCGTCATCGTCGACGGGTCGGGCGAGATCGTCGGGCAGGTTGCGGCGCCGGCGCCAGGGAACTACGTCTTTGACGATCTGCCTGACGGTTCCTATACGGTTCGTGCGCTCGTCCTGGACCGGGTCGTGGTATCGATACCTGAAGTCGTGGTTCCGCTGACCGAAACCATCGAGATCAACGTCACTGCGGAATCGGTCGGGGAAGCCGAAGAGCAACAAGAGACCGGCGCACGTCGGAACCAGAACATACAGGTCAACCTGATCGACAACCAGGCGCTGAACGAGGCTCTGGGTCGCCAGGGAGCGCAGGTCAATCCGATTACGGAATTCTCCGCCGTCCGCGGAAACTACGCGGTGGAGCTCGGCGGAATCGGTCGGGACCCGCAGATCAACCGGGGAGACCGGCGAGGCGCCTATCACGGCGAAATCTACGAAACCCATAACAACAACGTCCTCAACGCCAGAACGTTTTTTCAGGTGGGTTCGGTCCTGCCTTCCCGAAGGAACCAGTACGGGTTTCGTTTCGGTGGTCCTCTGGGATCCGACAAAGTGTCGTTCGTTTGGACTGGCGAAGAAACTCGCGAATCCGGATTCGTCAACGGAAATGTCCGGGTGCCCTTGCCTTCCGAACGGACTGCCCTGGCAGAGGACCCCGAGCTTCGTGCCCTGATCCAGAGCTGGCTGGACCTTTATCCGCGGGAAGAGCCGAACCGCCCGGAAATTGACGTACGGCTTCTGAATACGAATGCGATTCAAAGCGTTCGGAACACGGGTGGGACGTTCCGTCTTGATTGGGAACCGAACGAACGGCATCAGGTCTCCGCGCGGTACTCCATCAGCGACAACTTCATCGATTCCTTCGAACTGGTCGTCGGTCAGAACCCCAACCAGAGACTTCGGCCACAGACGCTGAACCTGGCGTGGCAACAGCTACTCTCCACGAGCACAACGCTTCGTCTGGGTACCAACTACATCCGTCGAAAAGTCCATGTCCTGGTACCACCGGGATCCGCGGGACCGTTCGTTAATCCCAACAGGGAGATACAAGGGTTGGGCCCGTCGTTCAACTTGCCTATCACGCGGATCGGAAACGACTTTCAGTATCTGGCCCAGGGGACAACGGCGGCCCGGGGACACCAGTTGGACTGGGGGGGCCAGATCATCCTCTCCCAACTGAACGAATCTCAGAGCGATGGGGGACGCGGGGTCGTCAGCTTCGGCAACAATTTCGGCCGTTCGGCTGTCGAGAACATGCGGCATGGTACGGCGACTCGGCTGGGTATCGTCCTTGGGGATCCCTACAGGGCTTTCCGACGCACGGACGTCAACATATTCGTCAACGACCGCATTCGGCTGATTCCGAACCTCGATCTGACGCTCGGCCTGCGATATGAGTTTGCCGGTGCGCCTACCGAAGCGAACGATCTGACAACATTCGCGTATGACTCCGACGGGAACAACTTCGCGCCGCGAATCGGCCTGGCGTATTCCCGGGGTAGAACTGTCGTTCGCGCGGGCTACGGGATTTCCTACGGTAAAGTCTTCCCGGCCACGTTCCGTCAGGCCCGCCTGAACCCGCCCGACCTCATCCGTATCGACGTCCAGAGCCCGGATCTCCTGGACCCGCTCAAAGACTTCATCACGATTCCCGGCGAGGTCCCGCGCCACCAGAGCAATCGACTGGACGCGGCACTGGTCGCTCCCTACATACACCAGTACACGCTTCAGATCGAACAGGAGTTGGCGTTCAACCTGCGCATTCGTGCGTCCTATGTCGGAAGCCGGAACTGGAAGCTCTTTCGCACCATTCGCGAAAACCGGGCGGAACGGCTCGAAGGCGTCGATCTGACAACTCGGACGATCAACGATCGGCGGCCCGACCCGCAATTCTTCTCGATTGCCCGCACCACCAACCAGGGACGGGCATATTTCGATGCCGGACAGGTGTCGGTGGACAAAACTTTCAGCCAGGGGCTTGCGCTCCGGGCCACATACACTTTCAGCAAGGCGCTGGGCACCTCGACCGACTTTTCAAATACGGGAATCGCCCGGGATGAACAGCGGGCGCAGAAAGAGTCCATTGCTCTCGAGGATCTCAAAGCGAGGAGCCGATTCGACTCTCCACATAGCTTCGTGCTGGGATATTCATACGTGTTCCCGCGATGGATGGGCGGGTTCACGCTATCGGGTACGACGATCCTGCGGGATGGGACTCCGTTTTCCGTCGAAAATCCGGATTCCCCTCCCTTCGGCAATGTGGACGGCGAACGGAACGATCGACCGTCGATTCTCAACCCGGAACTGCTCGGAATCAGCGTCGACCATCCCGACACGGCGCGAGAGGTCCTGCCTCGTGACGCCTTTGACGCTTCCGCTTCGTTCCGCGATGGTCGCGGCAACCTCTCCCGAAACTCCTTCCGCAAGGACGGCACAACGAACTTCAATATCTCCCTGTCCCGATCCTTTTCCGTATCCCAGGACCAGACACGAACCATCTTGTTCCGCACGGAATTGATCAACGCGTTCAACCATCCGCAGTTCGACCGTCCAACGACCGGTCTGGCCGATCCGAACTTCGGCCAGATCACGAACACGCAGAATGCCGGCCGGATTATCCAGTTTCACCTGCGACTGAGTTTTTAGGGACGGGATTTACCGCGGAGGCGAGAAGGACACGAAACGGGAGAAGTGATTTTTCACCGCAGAGGCCCAGAAGCGCAGAGGCGCAGAGGCGCAGAGGCGCAGAGGCGCAGAGGCGCAGAGGCGCAGAGAAGAAAAGACAAAAAAGGAGCCTCTGCTGTAAAAAGAACCTCCTCGGCCTCCGTGTTCTTCGCGCCTCGGCGTGAAATCCCTGCCCCATTATAACTGGACTGGTCTATATAGTGATGAGTCAAACAAATCAAGCCGCGTGTCGGTCCAGAAGGTCCGCGATGGCCTTTTTGGACTGGGCGCCGACCAGCCGTTCCTGTTCCTGACCGTCTTTGAAGAGGATCAGGGTCGGAATTGCTTGCACGTTGTAGCGGGCGGCCGTTGCTTGGTTGGCATCGACATCGAGTTTGCCGATCGTTGCACGGTCCCGGTAGGTGTCTCCAAGTTCCTCCAGGGTGGGCGCGATGGCCTTGCAGGGTCCACACCAGGTGGCCCAGAAGTCCACAAGTAGTGGCTTGCCGCTCCCAACGATCTGCTCTTCGATGGTGTTGTCGTTGAATTCGGTGAGTCGGTTTCTCTCCCTGAGTCGGTTGCTCTCGGCGAGTCGGTTGCTCTCGGTGAGTCGGTTGCTCATTGTCTTCTCCTTTGATTCTGTGTCGGTTGTCTGATTTCGAGGATATTCCGAATCTCTTCGGCGACCATGTCCAGGGGCTCGGTGCTTCGATGAGCACGGCTCAGCAACAGGCCGCCTTCCAGCAGTGCGATCGATACCGTCGCCAGACGCTTTGCCCTGTCTCGAGGATGCCCTTCGGCCGCCAGACGCTCTTCAAATAACTCTTCCCAGCGAAGCCATGCACTCGAGCAGGTCTGTTGTAATTTGTCCGACACCGCCGCCATTTCCAGAACCACGGTGGCGATGGGGCAACCGCATTCAAAGCTGGACGCGACCAGACAATTCCGGTTTGAACGGATCAAGTCCCGGATGGCATCGAGGGCGCTTTCGGTCCTGTCAAAAACCTTCTGCATTTCGGCCCGCTGCGACTCGCAAGCTTGGCGCAGCGCTTCGATCGCCAGGTCTTCCTTGCCTCCCGGAAAGTGAAAGTAAAGAGATCCCTTCGGCGTATCGCTTTCTTCGATGATCTGCTTCAGGCCGGTACCGTTGTATCCCTGCTTCTGGAACAGTTCGGCCGCCTTTCGGACCATCCGTTCCCTGCTGCTTGAGGCTTTCTTCATTGGTTCCAACCTTCCCGAATTTGTTTTCGTTGAATTCCTAACATTGCTAACTATACCGATCGGTCTACCTATTGTCAACCCCAAGACATGCCTGGATGCGAGCGTGATGGGATGTGGGAAACGCCGGCTGACTCCACCCGGCCACCGTCCGGGGAGTCTAAACTACCGTTCATCAGTTCCTCGTTTGTTGGATCGTCTCGGACCAGCCAAACTGGCATATGATCGACAGACGATTGAACCCCGCGTGGATCCTCATTCTCTGCTGGACTGCTGGGGCCTGTACCGGACTGGATGCCGGACACGCCCCCTCACCAGACGAGGCCGAAACCGCACACATCCAACTCGACCTGGACCGGAGTCGACAGATCCTGCTAGCCGTTTCGAACGACCAGGCTTTCCCGGTTGAGGATCGGGCCACGGCTCTCCAACGTCTGGCAATCCTCAACTGGCGTTTCACTCACCAAACGGCTGAAGCCCGCGCCCTGCTCGAACGTGCCGAGGCCCTCGGCGTTGCAGCGTTCGGTACCCACATGGGTCGTGTGGGTTTGTCCACCCGGTCTGGCCCACTTTTGATCGTCTGATTTGGCCCACCCCCTCCTGTTAATAATTCCGAGTAGTGATAATTACCGTCGGGCCTGTGTTGTAGATGTGGGAAAGCCGAGCGCCCTTGGCGAGGCTTTTCCAAGCGCTGTGGGAATCCTGGTTTTTAGGATTTCCACAGCGCGTCATCTTCCACAGGCCTCCGTTTCTTTCTTTTTGGTTCTTTTTCTTTCTTTCGGGAAAAAACTCCGTTTCCAGGATCGCCCAGGATCGACGACCGCGCGGCGATCCGACCCTCAGGACGTGGTTTGTTTCGCGGGTTTCTCCTTTCCAGGCGGATGCCGTGGTTTCTGTCGTTTCTCCAACGTGCGCCGAAACCGGAAGGATTCGGTTCCGGTCTCGATGATGTGAGCGCGATCGGTTATCCGGTCCAGCAACGCCTTGCACAGCCGAACATTGGGAAACACCTGGGTCCATTCCGAGAACGGCAGATTCGTTGTCAAGATCACCGTCGCCCGCTCGGCTCGATCCGAGATGACTTGAAAGAGGAGTTCGGCGCCGAGGTCTGCCATCGGGACATAGCCGACTTCGTCGATGGCAATCAACTCGTATCGGAACCATCGGGCCAGAACCCGGCGGAACTGGTCGTTGTGTTGGGCCTCGACCAACTCGTTGATCAAGCCGGCGGCCGTCGTAAAGCGAACCCGCTTCTTCTGCCGACAAGCGGCCACGCACAGTCCTGTGGCCAGGTGCGTCTTGCCCGTTCCACACTCCCCGATCAGGACGACAGGTTCGGCGTGTTCTAAATAGCCACCGTCTGCGAGTCCACGGATCCGGTTGGCTGGAACCTTCGACCGCGAGAAGTCAAAGTCCTCGAGTGTCTTCATTCGAGGGAAACGTGCGGATTGAATCCGCCGGGCCACGGTGTTCCGTTCGCGTTCTTCAACTTCCATCGCCAGCAAGGCTTCCAGATACCGTGTGTAGGTGTGCTCTTCCCGCTGGGCCTGCTCGGCCATGGCCGCAAACTGCGTTCCGATCGTGGGCGTCCGGAGAGCTTTACAGTACTGCTGAATCGCCGCCTGTTCGACCCCGCCGGCTGTGGCGGACACTAGACCACCTCCGCAGTGAGCAGTGCATCGTAAGTATTCACCTCCGGCAGGGGCCGCTCATAAGCGCGTAGTGCGGCCACTTCCAGTCGCGGCGCCGCCGGCCGGTCGAATCGGGCCTCGGTCATCAGGTAGCGCGCCGCGGCGGCATCGGAGCATCCCAGGCGCAGGGCTTGTTGGAATGCGGAATCCAGCTCGCTATAGCCATGTTCCCGGCCCAGTAGGAGCAACTCCACCATTGCGCGGGTCCCATTCTGTTTTCCGTTGCGATCGATCAACGTCTGCCAGAACTCGTCATAGCTTTTCGGCCATCGGCCCTGTTGCCGCCATTGCTCCAGAGGCTTGCTCCCGGCCAGCGCGCCCGGCTTCCGCTCCAACACCTCCAGATAATGTTCCAGATTGAAGAAGTGCTGGCCGTTTCCATATCCTCGCTCATGCCGCGCCACGCATCCGCCATCGTGCCAGACCTCCACGTAGGCCGGAAAAACGCTCGCCCGCACCACAGTCCCGGTCTTGACGGGGGCGGAGTAGAAGTTGTTACGCACCCGTACACATCCCTTACCATCGACTCGTGGAAAGCTGTCCTCGGCCAGAGGGAACCCTTCGGTCGATAACGCGAGCAGATGGGGCTGTTCGATCTGCATCCCTTCACCCACCGTCTGGACCCGATCGCCGATCTTGCGCCGTTCATCGGCCCGGCAACCGGCCAGCAGCTGCGCATTCAGATCCGCCAGGTCCTTCGCCTTCGGCACCGGTACCAGGTGATTGCGCCGGAAGTATCCGGCTTCGCCTTCCACACCGCCTTTCTCGTGGCCCTCGCCGGGTGTGCAGAACTCGGCTTGAAACTTCCAATGCGACCGAAACGCGATGAACCGTTCGGTCTCTACACGCCGGTATCCCCGCAGAATCTTCTTCACCGCGCTGGTCAGGTTGTCATAACGCAGCACCCCGAAGACCCCCGCAAAATAGCGGAAACCCAACTCATGAGCCTCCAGGAATGCCTGTTGTGTCGCCCGAGGATAAGCTCGATGGAATGCGCCACCACTGCCCATGCTCCGCATACAGAAAACCTGGAGCTTCTGCCGTTCGCCATCCAACTCCGCGACGGCTTCGTACCAGTCGATCTGTGCTTCCTGACCCCAGGCGTAGCTTTGCGGCACGAACGTCTCCTGTCGGATGAAACCCATCTCCCGCTTCCGCCGCCCGACATACCGGCGAACCGTCGATTCCCCAATCGGATGTTTCGGAAATTCCATCCGGATCCGTTCGTAGATCCGGTGACTGGTGTGCCGCTGCTTCCGCGGGGCCTGCCTGTCCGCCTCCAACCTCGGCCTCTTCCGCTCCGGGCTCTTCCTCGCCGGCGGCACGGCGTTTCCCAGCGCTTGACGCACCATCCGCCGATGCACCCCCAGCCGCCGGGCCACACCCTGGATCGTTCCCACACCAAACTCGTGCTCTCGCCGAATCTCTTCAAATAATTCCACCTTCGATCTCCTTGACACCGGGTCCCTCCATTCCGACTCTTTGTTCGGAACAGCCTCTCCGGTTCAGTCGTCAGGGGTGGGCCAAATCAAACGATCAAAAGTGGGCCAATTTAGAGTAGCGAAATCAGTCGTGCGCGTCTCGAAACAGCGATGGGGAACTACGATGAAGCGCGGAGGTCCGCAAGGATGGCGATCGAACTGGCCGTCACTCCGACCGAGGGCAAAGAGAGCAGGCTCGCTTTCGCTGTGGCCGTGCTGCGAAAGGCCACATCGGAACCGACAGGCACCCACGGTGGCCATGTCATGGTCCCGGACACCCTGATTGAAGCATCGACCATGATGAAGACGATTCTCGACAAACAGCCCGGATTGCTCGATCCGTCAAGGCTTCAGCTTGGACTGGCCCTGCTCCTCGAAGACGGGCCCGTGGCTCTCGAAGCATGGCGATCGTATTACCGCACGCCGACCCGCGAGGCTGTCGACGGGCTCTTCGCCGATGCCGGAAGAACGCTTGGGCAAGTCCTGCAGACCTGGAAAGGCAGAAGGTTGACCCGGACGGAACGGGAAGCCCTGGTTCTAGCTCTGGCGGACTCCAGGTTCTTCGAATACGCAACGCTTCTCGCCGTGGATCGACGGGTTCCACCCGCAGAACGCATCGATGGACTCCCCCCCATCCAGGATGTCGTGGCGTACAACCGATACGTTCGGACGATCACAGAATCGGCCGACGAACACTACAGATCGGCTGCGCTTGGAAACGGAAGGATGGGCGCGTTTAAGGACGCGTTCGACACCGCCGCCAGGGAGTTGTGGGAAGCGCTCCATTTCCCTGCCGACAGGCCCCGGTATTCGAGGGCGGAGTTCGACCGCGAACTCGATCGCCGGTTCGGCGCCCGAATCCGTCTCGGCGCCACATCCAGATACTACAACCTGTTCATGGGCCATCGGGTGGTCGATGAAGCGCACACCGTCGAGCAGTACGGCCACCACGCCGAGGTCCGCTTCGTCGTCCTGGATTTCATGATCTCGAACGGGTACCAGAGCTGGTTCTGGGATGGCAGACAGGCGGCCGGGGGATGGGCCGACGAATCCACGATTACCCAGGTCCGCGGACCATATGCCGACGATGGGTTCGGAGCATGGGAAAAGCTGACCGATCCGACCGAGCGGCAGAAAGCTGAGAAGGAGCTAAGAGAGAATACCGCCGCGGACGAAGCCATTGCCGAAGCCAACCCCTATGCCTACCTGGAAGGACTCGGTCTCCGCCTTGTGGCGAAGGCGAACCTCCGGATTCTGGATTCGTTTACCGATCGAGGGCTCGAAGGCGTTGAACTCCAGCTCGCCTTCATGAGGGAACTCGAACGACGAATCCAGGAATCCTCCATCTTCGCCCATGAGGGCCGGCATCTGATCGATCGAAGGATCGGGGGGCTCGGCAGACTGTTCCGACGAGGTAGCGAGGTCGAGTTCCGCGCCAAGCTCTCCGAAGTCGCCTTCGCGCCCGATCCTTACCTCGCGTTCGGCGCCATCATCAATCGCAGCATTGGAGATGGAACAAGTCACGGAATGGCGAACGAACGTATCATGAAAGGCATCGTCGCCTGGATCGAGAACCACGCGGACGAACTCACGTGGATCGATTTCTCCCGCCCCCTTCTCCCCCAATTCGACCGGCTCGAACCCGACCAGATCCGCGCCATCTTCAGATCGATGGACCCGCTGGCACAGTAAAAACCTTCTTCCAGCCTCTCCATGACCCTCGATCAGGGCTCGCGTACGTCATTGAGCAGTCCTCGAAGACGGACAACCGGCCTCGATTCTGACTTTGGAGCTTTGAACTCCACTTCGTCCCCATCGGCCAAACGTTGATAGAATCGGGGTGGGAGGAAAGCCCGGATGCGAAAGATCAATCTCGTACTCTTGTTGCTGTTTTCAGTCCCCGGACTGGCTCAGGAACGTCCCGACATCCTTCTCACGAACGACGACGGGATCGAACACGAGGGCATTCTGGCCATGTACCGGGCGCTGGTCGAGATCGGCAACGTGACTGTCGCCGCGCCGGCCGAGAACCAGAGCGCTATGGGACACACGCTCCAGCTGGGGCAAGCGCGGCTGTACGTCGATAGCAGAACCGACGAAAACGGATCCCGATGGCACAGTATCACCGCCAAGCCGGCAGACGCACTCCGGCTGGCCCTGTCGGAACTGATCGACGAACCACCGGATATCGTCGTCTCCGGCAGCAACCGCGGGCAGAATCTGGGCCCCATCACTTTCATTTCCGGGACACTCGCCGGGGCGCGAGAGGCCGCTTTCCATGGCATTCCCGCAATCGCGGTTTCAATCCAGATCGGTGAAACGATGGACTACGATGGCGCGGCTGGGTTCACCGCGGGACTGGTTCGGGAATATCTCGATCAGGGTTTGCCGGGCGGCTCCTACCTGGCGGTGAACTACCCTGCCCTCCTCCCCTCCGGTGTCAAAGGCAGCCGCATCGTCCGCCATAGCCTCCAGATGCCGTTGTTGCTGAACTTCAACGAAAGGACCGACGGTGAGGGGCGCACTTATTATGCCCAGAGTCTCTCTCCGGCGCCGGGCATCGAAGACGGCACGGATTGGTCGGTTCTCGAGGAAGGATTCATCGCAATCACGCCGATGCAACTGGACCAGACCCACCACGACCTGATCCCCCTCCTGCGCGGTTGGAACATCGGGCCATAACGGCGCATTTCCCGACGGACCGCACCTTTCGGCATCGCAATTGCTTTAGATCACTTGCACGATGCTGATGGTCGTGTTTCGCGACGTCCACATCACACATAAGTACGTAAAAACGGGGATATTTTTCATGAAGAACGTGACAGGAACGACTCGGCGTGTCAGAGCGATGACAGATTTCGATATCACGAGCTTCGTGCACGAACTTCCCGGCATGGCATACCGCTGCCAATGGAACGGAACCTGGTCGATGGAGTTTGTCAGCCTCGGATGTCAGACTCTGACCGGCTATAGTTGTGAACAGCTAATCGGCGAAACAGCCCGGCCATGGAACGCTCTCATCCATCCCGACGATGTGGCCTGGGTATCCGAGGCCATCTGGTCGGCGATCAACGGCGAAAGACCGTTTCAACTCGTGTATCGCGTACACACACGTACCGGCATCGAGAGATGGGTTCAGGAAGATGGGCGCGGGATCTCGATGCCGGGCGACGATCCGTTCTACCTGGAAGGCTTCGTTTTCGATATCACGGCACGCAAACACGCCGAGGAGTCGCTCACCGATGCGAACGCGACTATCAACCGACTGATCCGAGAGGACCCTCTGACGGGACTGGCAAACCGACGGGCCTTGGAAGAGCGCATCATTCCCGCGATGTCGTACGCGCGCAGATGGGAACAGCCGCTTTCAATCATCATGGCCGATCTCGATCGGTTCAAGAACGTCAACGATAAGCACGGGCACTTGACCGGCGATCAGGTTCTGGTCTCGTTTGCGCAAAGGTTGCAGATCTCATGCCGGATTGAAGACCTGCTCACCCGATTCGGCGGAGAAGAATTCATCCTCCTGCTGCCCAACACCGAACTGGCACAAGCAGCCACTCTCGCGGAACGATTGCGCGTGCAAGCCGAGCAGGCCACACTACCTGTTCCCGATCCTGTTACCGCCAGCTTCGGCGTCACCCTGTTCGTCCCGGAAGACACAAAGGAAAGCTTCATCTCCCGAGCCGATCAGGCTATGTATCTGGCGAAAGCGAACGGGCGCAACCGCGTCGAAGTCCTGTCCCCAGCGTAGCAGTCTGTTCCTACATTTAAATCCGTCCGGTAGTTTCGACGCAGAGACGCAGAGTTTTGTGGATCTTGTCTCACGCAAGAAGAAGCTACCGTTTGGCCTCTGTCCGGACCCGCCAGATCGCCTTCGGCACGACGAGGGAGAAATGATTTCTCTGCGCCTTTGCGCCTCGGCGTCGAAATCGCGGTCCCTCCCCGGATGCCAAACTTCCCTTGACCTGTTAGTTAGACAATCTATATATTGTTCCTTTCTACCTATAAATGTGGGGAGGACGGCATGCCACGAACCAGGGATTGGTTACACGGGACGCTGGATCTGCTGATCTTGCAGACTCTCGAAGCCCGACCGATGCACGGATATGCAATTCGGCAGCAACTGTCGAAGGTCAGCGGGGATGTTCTCGACATCGAACACGGCTCGCTCTATCCCTGCCTGTATCGCCTCGAACGCAAGGGATGGATCAAGGCGAGCTGGAAGGATTCCGAATCGGGCCGACGCGCGAAAGTCTACCGCCTGACAGCTCTGGGTCGTCGCGAACGGGGGGACCAACTGTCTGGATGGACTGTATTCACTCAAGCAGTCGATCGGGTGATTCGTTCCGCCGGAGGTGTCGGATGATCATCCGCATTCAAGTACTCCTTCATGAAGTGTGGTGGCGCGTGAGGCTCCGGTGGTTCCACTCGCGGATCGAATCCGAGGCCGACTCCGAAATCCGATTTCATCTCGAAATGGACGCAATGGAATTGAGTCGGGACGGACTGGTCCACTCGGATTCCGAGGAGGCTGCCCGCAAGCGCTTCGGAAACATCGAACGAATTCGGCAGGATTGTCTCGAAGCCGCCGGAGCCGGCGAGCATCATTCGAGCCCAACCCGACGTGGGAGAAAAGGGCATATGTGGAACGACGTTCTCCACGACATCCGTTACGGTCTCCGCGCCATGGCCGGCAAACCTGCATTTACGCTCGTTGCGGTCCTGACACTGGCCCTGGGAATCGGTGCAACGACGGCCATATTCAGCGTCGTGGATACAGTCCTGTTGAAACCACTACCCTACACGAACGCCGAGCAACTGGTCACGGTCTGGGAAACGTACCCGCATTGGCAAGGCCAGGAACTTCTCGACGACTACTGGGATCACATCGCGCTTGCGTATCCCGATTATCTCCGTTGGTCGGGAACTCAAACCTCGTTCGAAGAGATCGCTTTGTACCGATCGATCTCGGCAGTTGTCGAGGGCGGAGATCGTCCGACGGAGATTCCAGTCGGTCTGGCGACCGCCAGCCTCTTCCCGTTACTCGATGTCCGAGCTGCGCTGGGCCGACTTCCCCTGGATGAGGATCTTTCCGGCGACAGGGTGATCGTGCTCAGCCATTCGTTCTGGCAGTCCCATTTCGGCTCAGATCCCGACATCCTGGGAGAAGCAGTCACTCTCGATGTCGGCCGCTCCCTCGACCTGGATGATCCGGTGGACTCTTATGTCATCATCGGCGTGCTGCCACCGGATTTTCGATTCGCGCACCTGCTCCAGAATCCGGGTTTCGGCGTTGCCGGATGGATTCTCCTGGACCCACGTATCGACAGGGTGGATGGTGGAAACCATTCCTACGAAGCCATAGCGCGCCTCAAACCCGACGTTCCCTTCGAGCGGGCGCGCACCGAAACCGAAGTCCTGCTTCGAGGGGACCTCGACGCGTCTTTCCGTGGTGCGCGTGTCCTCGAACGTCAATCACAGGAGACCGGAGACATTCGTACGCCCTTGCTCGTCCTGCTTGGAGCTGTCAGCCTTGTCCTGCTGATCGCATGCGGCAACGTGGCCAACCTCCTGCTGGGCGAAGCCGCCAGAAGGGAACCGGAAATCGCGATTCGAGCGGCGATCGGTGCGGGACGCGGCAGAATCGTGCGGCAACTCCTGACAGAAAGCATCCTCCTGGCACTGGGCGGTACCCTCGTCGGCACGTTGTTCGCCTATTGGGGACCAGAGCTCTCCTGCTACTTGCTCCGGCTCAGATTCCCCGGATCCTGGAGATTGGAATCGACGGACGCGTTCTGGTCTTCGCGACATCGGTCGCCGTCATCACCGGAGTTCTTTTCGGACTTGTCCCGGCAATCACAACGGCCCGCACGGGCGCAGGTGCGGTCATCAAGGAAGGATCCCGGCACCTTGCACCGCGGGGCACTGTTTTTCAGAGGTTGGTTGTCGCCGCCGAAATCTCGGTTTCGCTCGTCCTGTTAGTTGGAGCCGCGTTGCTCGCACAAACCTTCCTGCGCATGTCGGCAGTGGACCCGGGATTCGACACGGAGAACATGCTGTTGGTCGATGTCTCGTTGCCGACGTCGCGTTTCGCCGAAACGGCCAATCGCGGCGCTTTCTATCAGGAAGCTGTCGAAGGGCTCAGATCCATTCCCGGTATCGTGGAAGTCACCGCGTCGTCGGGAGCGCCATTCTCCGGAAACGGGGCGAGCAGCAGTATCGAAGTCGATGGGCTGGAGGTGGCCGATGACGAGCAAGGCCCTGAATCGGAACGACGCCATGTCTTCCCGAACTATTTCGAAGTCGCCCGAATCCCCATCCTCAAGGGGCGAAGCTTCACCGAGGCCGACGCCGGGTCCGACGTCATTGTCGTGAACCAGAGTTTTGCGGAGAGATTCTGGCCTGACGAGGACCCAATCGGCAAGAGGATCAACTACGACCGCGCGTGGACAGTCGTCGGCGTTGGGGCCGACGCCAAGCAGGGAGGGCTGAACCTGGACACGCGAACGACATTCTTCATGCCCAACGGCCGGGAGCGCCCGTTCATGCAACTCCTCATTCGCACGCGGGATGATCCGTTCGCCTTCGCAACTCCGGTACGACGCGAAATCTGGAACATCGATCCCCGCCTCCCCCTCGATCGGGTCGTCCGGATGGATCGGTTGATCTCCAACACCCTGGCCGGGGAACGCTATCGCGCCCTGCTCATAGGCATTTTCGCGATGGTGGCGGTTCTTCTGGCATCGGTGGGTCTGTATGGCGTAATTTCCGAGAACGTTGCCCGCCGAACGCATGAGTTGGGAATTCGCATAGCTCTCGGAGCCCGCCCGAGAACCATTGTCGGAATGGTCCTGGGCCACAGTCTCATGACGATACTCGCAGGTGTCTTTGTGGGGGTCGTCGGTGCGGCCGTGGTTGCACGGCTGCTGACGGCCGCGCTGTTCGGAATCGCTCCCCTGGATGTGCCCACCTACGTGGCGGCTTCGGTACTGGTTGTGATCGTTGCAACCGCCGCGGGCTTTATCCCGGCCCTTCGGGCTACCCGCGTGGACCCGATAGTCGCGTTGCGGGAAGAATGACAGGGGGCGCCCGGGGTCCATGCATGACCGCGGGCGGGGCTACTCGACGAGCCAACTCAGGTGTCACGGAATAGCGACTTCAAACGGGTACTTGGCACCTACCTGTCTTGTTTCTGGGGTGCGATCCCGAGGCTCTTCGTCAATGGTGGGCGATTGACCAGCGTGGGCCGTGCTTCAGTCTGGGCCGCTGCCATCCTTGCTACGGTGGTGGTCGTCTTGGCCAACATGGAGCAGTCTGTTCCGCCGTACACTCCATAGCGTACGTTTCTCGGCCAACTTTTGCTCCGGTGACGCGGTGGCGGGCGCACGGCCCCCATGTTCGCCTTCCGAGACGCTTTCGCGACCCTACCCGGCGCCCCGAGAGGAGCGTCTGAGGACAAGGACCCCAATGACACCCGAAAGGAGGGAGGCGCCGAAGACACCGACTTTGGCCATCGGAAGGAATGATGGATCGTCGAAGGCGAGAGCGGCGATAAATATGGACATCGTGAACCCGATGCCCGCGATCCAGGCAACGCCCCAGATGTGCTGCCAGGTGCAGCCGGCGGGCAAACTGGCCCAACCGAGACGCACGGCCAGCCATGCGAAGAAGGTGATCCCGGCCTGCTTGCCGGCCAGCAGGCCCAGGGCGGCGCCAATGGTGACCGGGTGCAGAATGATTAGCGAGATGTCTCCTTCGAAGACCACGCCCGCGTTGGCCAGTGCAAACAGGGGGAGCACGAAAAAGCTGACCCACGGATGGAGGTCCTGCTCCAGCCGCTGTAGAGGCGTGGTGGTCTCTTCATAGGCGACGTCGATTTCGAGCAGCGCCTCCTGCCGATCGGTATTCGTAAGAATGTCGTCTCCAAACGCTCCGGAACGTTCAAACGAGTTTATCGCCGCCCTGCTCCTCTCGAGGAACTCCTGCGGGTCCAGGCGAGCGCGTGCCGGGATCGTCATCGCAGCCAGGACACCGGCAACGGTGGGATGCACGCCTGAAAGCAGGAAGACGAACCAAACCCCAGCGCCGACGGTCCCGTATGCAATCGGGGTCCGCACACCGAGTCGGTTCAAAAGGACGAGCACACACAGGCCCATGCCGCCTAACGCCAGGTACGTCCAGGAAATCCCAGAGCTGTAGAACACGGCGATGGCAATAACGGCCCCGATGTCATCCGCGATCGCCAGCGCCGCCAGGAAAACTTTCAGCCCGACCGGCACCCTGTTTCCCAACAGATAGAGAACACCCATTGAGAACGCGATGTCTGTGGCCATCGGGATGCCCCATCCCCGAACTTCGGGTGTTCCGAAGTTGATCGCGACGTAGATGAAGGCCGGAACCACCATTCCGCCGAAGGCAGCCGCAAGCGGTAAGGCGGCCAGCTTTGGTGTCGACAACTCCCCAACAATCATCTCGCGCTTGATATCGAGGCCAACAACAAAGAAGAAGATCGCCATCAAACCGTCGTTGATCCAATGGAGAAGGGATTCGGACAGAATCGCGCCGCCGATATCGATGGCGATCTCGGTCTCCCACAGATGGACGTAGAGGTCCGCCCATGCCGAGTTCGCCCAGATCATCGCGATGAAGGCCGCGGTGAGGAGCAGAATACCCGACGACGCTTCCGCTTCCACAAACATCCGGAATGGAAGAAGCAGTCGATCGATCGGCCTGGATTTTCCGATGGGCCCTTGATTGTTGCGGTTCACCCTCGTTTCCATAACGTACGAATATAGCGGAAGCGGGGAGAATTCCAAAGACGCCTCGTGATGGCCCCGGTCTAGGTCCCGTGCGCGCACTGGTCTCTCGGAAGAGATCGATCGAACATCGGAACCAGCCTCCGGAAGAGTCTCGGGCATCAGGTCGTAACAGTCGGCCCACACTGTATGGGCGGTCTGTCAGGGCCTGTCATTGGGAGCTCACAGATCGCCTCACAAGTGGAGCTAGTGATGGCTGGCGGCGACCATTGTCTCCACGTCGACCACCAGCTGGTCGGTGAGCCAGATCCTCCGACCCCGGCGGCCGACCTCCTCAATCTCCAGATTGGGGAACGTCACCAGGAGCAAACCGTGGATCAGGGCGAGGTAGTTCATTTCGTGCATGTACACATGGTTCGGTCCGACGAAAAATGCGTCTGTCTTCCTGTCCACGACGGATCGGAGCGCCTTCCTTGGCCAGATGTGAATGATGATCGTCGGCTCGTTGACGGGAGCCTGAACTAGAGCTTCTGCTGTCAACCTGCGGACACGAGCTTTGTCCACTTCATGATCGGTTCGATTGTCTATCAGAACGCGGGTCTGGGCAAAGAGAGGCGATCCGAAAAGAATCATTACGATCGGAAGCAAAAACTTCATCGTTCGGTACCCCCTTTTTGTTGGTTTCCTATTCGTCTTATCGACGGACGGGGGACACGGGATTAGGTTTTTGGATGGAATTTGAAGAGAAAAGGAGAGGGGACAAAAAGAGGAAATCCGATCGCAGGCATGCTATGCGGTATCGGGCGAGCAGTTCGCCACGGACTGGCAAGCATATGTGCCGAGCGACGTTCAGGATGAGATCCTCGAACTGGCTCGACCATGGATCGACCGACATCCACTTCGCGCCACCGACGCGATCCAACCCGCGACGAACATCTCTTTAAAGGGCCGTCACAACAAGGCCAGGACACCCATCGTGAGGGCGCCGGCCAGAGCCAGGGACGCCATTACGGCAAGACCGCGACGCTTCTCTGGCAGGGCGTCAAAGACGTTGGACAGCTTTGCCATGACGGCCATTGGGGGTGCTGCGATCCAGAGGTCTCGCCATGCTGTGGCCCCCGCAGTGTCGATCACCTCCGGGATGTGTCCGATAGCCGGAATGACAGGTCCAAGAAACGCGCTCGTCTGACCCTTCGTAATCTCCCTGCCGCTGGCCAGGCGTTCAATGGCAACTCGCAGGCTTCGGACATCGCCCGCGAACAGGGCTCGGAAGACAATGTTTCCGTTTCGATCGATCAGGTGTGCCGAGTTGGGTTGGGCGTCGAGGGAACGGTGCAGGTCGCCGTCAATTGAGTCGACGGCTACCGGCCATGGAAGATGATGCGATTCGCGCATCAATCGCGCGTGTTCCACCTTGTCTTCGTAGGTCTTCGGCTGTGGGTAGTTCTCTCCGGGATGACCTTCGCGGACATAGAGCAGGACGAACGGAACGAACTCGCCGAACTCGGCGTGCAATTTCCGAAGATCATCCAGTGAACCTATGGTCATCGGGCAGGTCAGGGAGCCCGTGATGATGAGAAATCCGGCTCTGGCGGGATCACCTGTGAAGTCGCTGGATCGAATCGGATTCCCATCAGGGGTCATCAACTCGAAATCGGGCAGTTTCTCCCCTGACTTCAGCGAATTCCGGCTGAACCGCATGTCGTTCAGGATCAGGCCCGGCCGGAGTCGATCGAACGGGTAGTCGACTCCATCATTATGGGCTATAGAAATCCCCTTTTGTAAGCTATGCTGTGCTTGTAATTCAACACTCATTTTGCCACTCCTACCAAATAATCGTTCCATCTACGGTCCGGTAGTAGCAAACGTGGGTCCACAACTCAGACGAACGGATCCAAATCGTAACAAACTGATTTTACATATACTTAATCTATGTCGATAGGGTTTTCGATTTACAACGAATATCCGTTGTTATCTATTCTTCGTTGTTTTTACACTAATAACGGTGATATTTCAGTACTATGGCGGCCACGAAACCCGACTCCAGGAAGAAAAAAAACGAGCTCCTCGATGAGATCCGATTCCTGCGAAACAGGGTCGAATGGCTCGAAGCCGATCAACAGAACCTGCTCGCAGGCGATCAGACCCTTTCCGAGCGTGGCGAGCAGCTCCGGATCATCTTCGAGCACTCGAACGACGCCATTTTACTGGTGGATCTGGAAGAGGACCGGATTCTGGACTCGAATCCGAAGGCTTCGAGCCTCCTCGGGTACACCAGGGAGGAACTACAGGCCGGAAAGGCCTCGATGCTCCATCCCAACGAGGTGAAGAAGGCGCAGAGATTCGCGAGGCGTGTTTCAAAGACGGGCGAGGGGTGGACGAACGAACTCCGCTGCACGACCAAGAACGGCGACTTGGTATCCGCGGAGATCTCGGCGTCCATTGTCCGTTATCAGGACCGTACCTGTGTGGTGTCCTTGATTCGAGACGTCTCCGACCGGGAACGACTCCAGGAAGAAAACGAGTATCTAAGGCGGGAACTGTCAACAGAGGGTCGCTTCGGAGACATCATCGGGTCCAGTCCGGCTCTGGAGAAAACCATACAACAGGTGCGCATGGTGGCCGGAACCGAGGCGGCCGTGCTGATCACCGGTGAATCGGGAACAGGGAAGGAACTGGTAGCCCGCGCCATTCACACGGAAAGCAATCGAGCCGATCAGACGCTCGTACGGGTCAACTGCGCGTCGATTCCACACGATCTGTTCGAGAGTGAATTCTTCGGGCACATCAAGGGCGCATTTACCGGAGCCGTCCGCGACCGCATCGGCCGATTCGAGCTTGCCAACCGCGGAACTCTGTTCCTGGATGAAGTGGGAGAGATACCGTTTGAGCTCCAGAGCAAGCTGTTACGCGTGGTCCAGGAAGGAGAGTTCGAGCGTGTGGGCGAGAGCTTCGCGCGCAGTACCGATGTCCGGATCATAGCCGCGACAAATAGGGATTTGATTCGGGAGGTGCGCGAAGGACGCTTTCGGGAGGACTTGTACTATCGTCTCAGCGTGTTCCCAGTCGAAGTGCCACCTCTTCGTGACCGGCGTGAGGACATTCCGGTTCTCGCGCGTCATTTCCTGGACGAGTCCTGTCGACGTCACGGGCTTCCGGAAGCCCAACTGACGCGAGCCGACAGGCGCTTCCTCGTTGCCCAGTCATGGCCCGGCAATGTGCGCGAGTTACAAAATGTGATCGAGCGGACCGTCATCGGATCGGTGGGAGGCCCGCTGGTCTTCGACACCCGCCGGGCATCATGGACACCGGCGACGACCGCTGGTGAGGAAGAACCGGCGGGCGTCCCGACAAAGACAACGACCCTCGCGGACCTGGAACAGATGGAACGCGACATCATTCTACGGGCGCTCGAGGAGTCGAAAGGCAGAATCTACGGAGACCTCGGGGCCGCGGCAAAACTTGGCCTTCGGCCGACGACACTGACCTACCGCATCAAGAGGCTCAACGTCCATAATCGTCATCGACCAGCAAGTATTCGCTGGAGCAGCAAACGGCTCCTTCGATAGCAGTCCGTTACCAGAATGTCGCCGATCCGGTATTCAACGGAAGACGGATGAATCCCCGCAACCTGCCTTCACCTCGACTAACTTCAGATATTTCAACGGATACAGGCAACCAGCAAGTCACCCACCCTCCCAGTTCAGCAGCGTTCCTCAATCTGGGAATGGCACTCTTCCGGTCGGGGCGGTCGGAGCAAGCCGAAGAATCGCTACTTCGAGCGCTGGAACTCAATCCCGAAGAAGCCGGTTCGCGGCTCATTCTGGCCCAACGTTTGCATGTATGCCGAGGCCCACGGACGTCTCCTGGAGCAGCTCGACGCTCACCTCCGGGAAAACGCGGGAGGACCAGACCTCCACCACGTTCATCAGATGCGATTCGATGCCTTGAACGACATGGCCGACACACACGAGACCACCCGTCCGGACGAAGACGCCTACACCACCCTGCCTCGATAACCCGTCACCAAAATGCCGCTGATGTCAAGTCACCACAGCGGACGCTATCCAGATATCTGCTCTCAATCCAGGGACTGAGACCCGACTTTCCTGCCTGATTCCAACCGGTTTGCGCACTTTCGAGGGAAAGATCGATTCGATGGTCCCGAACCTGCTGACAACACCTGTAATCGCCCAATTAAAGAAGAGAAGGAGCAACGTCATGCGACATCTCCGAAGAGAACGCGAACGGCACCGCGCCGGCATCCAGCAGATCGTCCTGGTGTGCGCGACGATTGTTCTGGTCTCGGTCGGGGGATGGGCCGGCGGCAGGACCGGTCTCGACACGGCGCCAGGTTCTCCCTGGATCGCCCACGGCCTTCGGACCCAGATCGGCGAGGCCCCGAAGTATTTGCCGGATTCTGAATTCGACCACTACGAGAAGGCTCGCCGCGCTTTTAGCAAGGGAACGACAGCGCTTGCTATCGAACACTTTGAAGCAGCCGTCAAACGAGCGCCAAGCTTCTTCGCCGCCCACATTTACCTGGGAGTGATTCACCAGGACACCGGAAACCTGGGCGAAGCTGAACAGGCCTACCTGCTTGCCAGAAAATTGAACCCGGATGATCGCCTGCCACCCATCAACCTCAGCAGCATCTACCTGACGCGAGGTGAGAACAGGCAGGCTGTGGACATACTGCTCGAGTCTGCCGCGCTCATTCCATCTTCAGGGGCGGGGCTTTACAACCTTGGCCTCGGGCTCTTCCGGTTGAACATGCTGGTGGAGTCGGAGCAGGCCCTGTTTCGCGCCCGGGAGGTCGACCCGAGTACGTCGCCACAGGCAACCCTGATACTGGCCAAAGTGTACCTCAAAATGGGGGACAAGGGACGGCTCATCAACCTGCTCGGGAACTACCTGGCGGAGGATCCAACCGGACCCGATCGCGAATGGGTTGAACGCTTGCTCCTGGAGATCCCAAAGCTATTCGGGGACAAACCGACCTCACAACGGTAGCGAGAAAAACGATCCACACGGCGTTTCTCACCGGTTGTCTGCCACGGCTTGCAACCGGTGAGCAGAGCGGCTCCCGGCCCTGGTAGCCACGCACAAAAGGTCCGTCCGCCACTTGGCTGTCACGAAAATGCCGTAAAAGTGAGAGCGTGTCAAGACAAGGTCACTCCTCGAACCATCCCCGTTGTCTCCTCCCGTTCAACCGACCTCAAATCAACGACAAAGAGACCGGCGATCCAACCTGGTTTTGGCAGGACAATTGCAGTTACATACGTGGAAATGGTGAACCGATCGAACAACGAAGCCATAGGAAAAGCGTCATGGTCAACCATCGACACACAAAGCCCTCGAGTCTCTCCGGCACCGGACGCATGGTGTCCGCACTTCTAGCCCTCGTTCTGGCATGCTCGGTAGTGACCGCTCGAGAGGCCCAGCAGCCGCGGACAATATTCGGGGAGGTCGTGAACGAATCGGGAAATCCGGTTCCCCACCTCGAGGTCCGGCTCGAAGGCTTCGGCCTCTCCCGCAGATCCGAGACCGATCTGTTCGGCCAATTTCGCTTCTTCAACGTCGGACAGGACGCCAGCCGGCTCGTCGTCGAAGGAGTCGGCTTCAGGACCTTCAGACAGCACCTGAGCGCGGTCAGGTTCTCCGGGCGCACAAGAATCGTCATCTCCAGGTATAGACGGGTTTCAATCATCAAACCATCATCACAGGTCATCGACGTCCACCAACTGGCGGAAAACTTTCCCAGAGAAGCGGTAAAGGAATGCGAAAAAGGATTGAGAGCGAGGGAGAAGGGGCAGACAGGTCGGGCCATCGCTCATCTGGAAAAGGCTGTCCACCTGGCGCCCGATTACTGCCGTGCCCGCATCAATCTCGGTGTTCTCTACCACTCTCTCGGACGGCTCGACGAAGCAGAAGAGGAATATCTTCATGCCCGTCGGCTCAGCAGGAACAACCCACTCCCCCTGATCAATCTTGGCGAAATTTACCTGAACAAGGGACAAGCCGAGTTGGCTGTCGAAGTGTTACGTGAAGCAACGTCGATAACACCGACTCCAGCGCTGACTTTCTACAATCTCGGGATTGCCCTGTTCCGGGCGGACCAGCTTGCCGAAGCGGAGAAGTCCCTTCTTCGAGCCAACTCACTCGATCCGAAACTCGAGAGCGTGCGCCTTATGCTGGCCAACATCTACCTGCGCACACAGGATCCGGCCCGGCTACTCGAACAACTCGAAGCCTATCTTGACGAGTATCCGGACGGGAAAAACCACGAGAGGGTGGAGAAGATGCGCTCGGCGATCCTACGAGCCAACGGCCTCCAGCATCGGCCGTGATAGAGACGATCAAGAAGTAGGGACATTGGGGCTGTCCCCACTCCTCAATACGCAAGAGTGTAGCCTTCCCGGCGCCGGTCGGCGCCCGATCGCATGCGCCCGGTTTCCGGGTCGATGAGAATCGCCTGAGCTCCGCCAAACGTAGCTGTCCAGCCACTGTGGGGTTCGACCGTATAGCTACGGGCAGCCAATCCATTGAGCACTTCCACACCGACGCGGTCTTCTATGGCCAGCGTGCCATCGGGCATCCTGCGCAACCGTGGGGCGTCGATAGCTTCCTGGGGAGTCATGCCGAACAAGAGGATATTGTTCAGGACCTGAATGTGAGTCTGTGTCTGACCGTCCCCGCCAGGGGTCCCGAAGGCCAGCCAGGGCTTGCCGTCTCGAAGGGCCATCACGGGGGCGAGTGTGTGGTAAGGCCGCCGACCGGGACCGAAGACGTTCGGATGCGACTCGTCGAATCTGAAAAGCGAGCCCCGATTCTGAAGGACGATGCCCGTCTCGGGGACAACCAGGCCGGAACCAAAAGTGGCAAACAAGCTCGGGATCATCGAAACAACGTTCCCATTCGCGTCCGCCGCGGTCAGATACACGGTGTTCGGGTTGTCTTCGAATTCCGCCGTCAGGGTCGGTGGGGCAGCACCCGACACATCGATCGTCTGCGCCAGAACGCCCAACCGCTCGGCATCGAGCAATTCGGTCACGGCGACCTTCATGAAGTCGGGATCCGCCACGTTGTCATCTCGATCCTTAAAGGCGATACGAATCGATTCGGACAGCGTGTGGAGATAGTCCGCGGAATTCTGCCCCAGGGCGGCGAGGTCGAAGTGTTCGAGCATCGTCAACTCTTCGAGCAACGCCACGCCCTGCGTATTGGGCGGCATCGCCAGAACCTCTACGCCACGATACGTGGTTCGGATGGGCTCGACCCAAACCGGCTCGTAGGCACTCATATCTTCCATGAGCAACAGGCCATCACGCGCTTGTAGGAAGTCCACGATCCGTTGGCCTGTTTCGCCACGGTACAACTCGTCGGGGCCACCCTGCTGAATGCGTTCCAGAGTGTTCGCGAGATCCGGGCGGGGCAATACGGAGCCCGGAGCGGGAACCGCATCGCCTGGAAGAAACACGCGGGCGGCTTCGGGTTCAAGGCGAAGCTTCGCCTCGGCTCCGGCCAGATCGAGGGACAGCCGTTCCGATACGGGAAGACCCGCCCGGGCCAGTCCGATTGCGGGTGTGAGTGCCTCAGACCAGGAAATGGTGCCAAAGCGCTCGAGGGCTTCGGCCCAACCACCGACTGCCCCCGCGACGGACACGCTCAGAGGGCCCGTACCGGGCAGGCGCTCGAGCCCCTCGGCACGTAGCTCCGCAAGCGTTTTCGTCGTCCCCGCTCGTCCTGACGCGTTCAGGCCATAAACGGCCTGGCTTTCGGCATCGTAATAGAGCAGGAACATGTCGCCGCCAACCCCGTTCATGTGCGGCCGGGCGACAGCCAGAACGCCGGCCATCGTAATCGCGGCATCCATCGCGTTCCCCCCTCCCAGGAGAACTTTCAAACCGGCTTCCGCCGCCAGGGGATGCCCCGCCGTTACGGCGCCGCGGCTACCCTGGGCGTCTCGGCCCGGCTCGACCGGTTCGGATGTCGGAATGGGAGTCGTCTCGGCACAGGCCGCAACAGCCAGGAGAGAAATCGTGATCAATGCAGCACGCAGGCTCATGTTTTGAGCCCTCCGTAGTCGTAAGGAAGTCCGATCAGACTAGCACAGAAAAACGCAGACGACAGCCCCTATTTCATTGTCTGCCCGGACGCACGAGCAAAGCGTCAATGGTTGCCATTTCGTGGCTCGATTGCAATAATCCGCTGACTCTTCGCAAATGAGGTGACGGCGATGGCGACCCGTGAGTATCGCAAACTCAAGAAGGTGTCCGATCATATAGCAGCGCTTGAAAAGTTGTGGCGCACCGACAAGTCCGTCGAGCGCAAACTGATCTTCTTCGTGGTTCTGTTCATCGTGTCGGGCGTGTTCCTCGCCATCCAAACCCTGTTTGAGTCCATAGCTCAACGCACCGACCTCACGATAGCCGCCGCCCTTGTTTCCATCTCTTCCGGTGTCCTGGCATGGCGTTACGGCAGCATGAACGTGGAAGACCGTCGCATCCTGACAGCCATCAAGTTGCTCGAGGTGCTGGGGGCCGATATCCCCGCTCAGGCGCCGATCAGCCTTGCCGTCGTCTTCGACCACTATCGCCGCGGCAAGAAGGTCAGCAAGAGCCCTGTCGGGGAACGCAGGTATGAGCTGAAATGGCTTCAGGTCGAGGGAAAGATCGAGGGAGACAACTGGTTTCGTCTTTCGGTGACCGAAAAGGTTGGCGTGGAAAGCGAATGGAAAGGCATGAATGCGACGATGGGTGACGCGGCCTTGGGTTTCGAGAGAAACAAGAACCATTTCTACTTGCAGAAGAAGGAACGTCGCCACGAGGTCGTCGGGCTCGACGTAAAACCAAACCTCACGAGATACCCCGAGCTCGATCAGTTCGTCATGGCTCCCCTCAAGGGCTGGAACCTGAAATCGGTCGAACAAACTTCAGATCAGGTCAAGATCCGGGCCGAGACGAACGTGTCGATGAGAATCAGTGGGCGGGTGGGGATGAGGCGAAACGCCCAGGAGATGGGACAGGAACACCGTATCCAGGGCGACCGATTGCTCGGGCTCGTGGCGCAGGTGTTCGACGGACTGAATTCATGCCGCGTGCCCGCCCCAGGCTAGTGACAGAACAGATCTACTGCTCCTCTGTTTTTGAACTAAAATCATACGGTACGTAATTGGGATAGTACGTGTCCATGTACAGGTAGGGATCGTCGTAGGCGTACAAGGAGCCGCTCTCCCAGGATGACTCGTATGCCCTCCTGCGTTTCCTTTCCGATTGTTCGGCCAGCGCCTCCTGACCCTGCTCGGTCCCGGCCAGCACCCATTGCCTGAAACAGGACACACACACCGTCTTTCCCAGCGCGGTGCGGCTGTGCTTTGAACACATCTTCCTGCCACACTTGCCGCAATCCGCGTCTGCTTCGTGCGCGCAATCGTGACTAAAAAGGAATCCTCTGGTTTCTGAACATCTCATGCTTCACCAGCGGGTTCCTTTTCTCACAAACCGAACGGCAAGTCGAGCCATTTCAGGCCTAAGCCGCCCGTGGTGGAAGTCTGTAGGGTCGCGCGCAGGGGTATTCGGGGCTCAGGCGCGAAATGAGGAGCGGAACGATGCTTAGTCCTCGTGACCGACGAATGACAAAGCCTGCGGCCCGAAGACCCCTGCGCCCTACGGGTGTCGACGGCATGGGGCCAGCTGCGGCGTTGCCACTCCTAGATCGATACAAAGCATCGACGTCTTCGATGGGAACCATCGCCGTCTTCGATGGGCACATCGACGTCGTCGTGGCGCCTTGCATCTAGCCCCATGGCGCTCGTAACGCGACCCTACAGACTTCCACCACGGGCTGCTAAGCAGACGGGATAGAACAGAACTCGGCCTGCGCAACCATCTCGTTGAGGCCCACCAGCGAGTCTGGGCCCCGTGCGGTCGCGTGGACCATGGATTCCCTCATGAAGATCAACTTGCCCGTGCCGCCAGCCACGTCTATAGAAACGACGTCACCCGCGTGAACCTGTCGTGTCGCCATCAGGCTCGACAAGGGGAACACCACGTATCTCTCGATGGCGCGCCTGAGATGACGGGCCCCGTAGGCCTGGTCCCGACCTTCATCCAAAAGGAAGTCTTTCGCCCGATCGGTACACTCGAGCACGAAAGGGGTACCCGACCGGGGATTGATGATTCGTTCCTGCACCGCCCGGAGTTCGAGATCAACGATCTGGCGCAGGTGTTTCCGGCCGAGGGTCCTGAAGACGACAACCTTGTGGGTTTGTCCACCCGGTCTGGCCCACTTTTGATCGTCTGATTTGGCCCACCCCCTCCTGTTAATAATTCCGAGTAGTGATAATTACCGTCGGGCCTGTGTTGTAGATGTGGGAAAGCCGAGCGCCCTTGGCGAGGCTTTTCCAAGCGCTGTGGGAATCCTGGTTTTTAGGATTTCCACAGCGCGTCATCTTCCACAGGCCTCCGTTTCTTTCTTTTTGGTTCTTTTTCTTTCTTTCGGGAAAAAACTCCGTTTCCAGGATCGCCCAGGATCGACGACCGCGCGGCGATCCGACCCTCAGGACGTGGTTTGTTTCGCGGGTTTCTCCTTTCCAGGCGGATGCCGTGGTTTCTGTCGTTTCTCCAACGTGCGCCGAAACCGGAAGGATTCGGTTCCGGTCTCGATGATGTGAGCGCGATCGGTTATCCGGTCCAGCAACGCCTTGCACAGCCGAACATTGGGAAACACCTGGGTCCATTCCGAGAACGGCAGATTCGTTGTCAAGATCACCGTCGCCCACTCGGCTCGATCCGAGATGACTTGAAAGAGGAGTTCGGCGCCGAGGTCTGCCATCGGGACATAGCCGACTTCGTCGATGGCAATCAACTCGTATCGGAACCATCGGGCCAGAACCCGGCGGAACTGGTCGTTGTGTTGGGCCTCGACCAACTCGTTGATCAAGCCGGCGGCCGTCGTAAAGCGAACCCGCTTCTTCTGCCGACAAGCGGCCACGCACAGTCCTGTGGCCAGGTGCGTCTTGCCCGTTCCACACTCCCCGATCAGGACGACAGGTTCGGCGTGTTCTAAATAGCCACCGTCTGCGAGTCCACGGATCCGGTTGGCTGGAACCTTCGACCGCGAGAAGTCAAAGTCCTCGAGTGTCTTCATTCGAGGGAAACGTGCGGCTTGAATCCGCCGGGCCACGGTGTTCCGTTCGCGTTCTTCAACTTCCATCGCCAGCAAGGCTTCCAGATACCGTGTGTAGGTGTGCTCTTCCCGCTGGGCCTGCTCGGCCATGGCCGCAAACTGCGTTCCGATCGTGGGCGTCCGGAGAGCTTTACAGTACTGCTGAATCGCCGCCTGTTCGACCCCGCCGGCTGTGGCGGACACTAGACCACCTCCGCAGTGAGCAGTGCATCGTAAGTATTCACCTCCGGCAGGGGCCGCTCATAAGCGCGTAGTGCGGCCACTTCCAGTCGCGGCGCCGCCGGCCGGTCGAATCGGGCCTCGGTCATCAGGTAGCGCGCCGCGGCGGCATCGGAGCATCCCAGGCGCAGGGCTTGTTGGAATGCGGAATCCAGCTCGCTATAGCCATGTTCCCGGCCCAGTAGGAGCAACTCCACCATTGCGCGGGTCCCATTCTGTTTTCCGTTGCGATCGATCAACGTCTGCCAGAACTCGTCATAGCTTTTCGGCCATCGGCCCTGTTGCCGCCATTGCTCCAGAGGCTTGCTCCCGGCCAGCGCGCCCGGCTTCCGCTCCAACACCTCCAGATAATGTTCCAGATTGAAGAAGTGCTGGCCGTTTCCATATCCTCGCTCATGCCGCGCCACGCATCCGCCATCGTGCCAGACCTCCACGTAGGCCGGAAAAACGCTCGCCCGCACCACAGTCCCGGTCTTGACGGGGGCGGAGTAGAAGTTGTTACGCACCCGTACACATCCCTTACCATCGACTCGTGGAAAGCTGTCCTCGGCCAGAGGGAACCCTTCGGTCGATAACGCGAGCAGATGGGGCTGTTCGATCTGCATCCCTTCACCCACCGTCTGGACCCGATCGCCGATCTTGCGCCGTTCATCGGCCCGGCAACCGGCCAGCAGCTGCGCATTCAGATCCGCCAGGTCCTTCGCCTTCGGCACCGGTACCAGGTGATTGCGCCGGAAGTATCCGGCTTCGCCTTCCACACCGCCTTTCTCGTGGCCCTCGCCGGGTGTGCAGAACTCGGCTTGAAACTTCCAATGCGACCGAAACGCGATGAACCGTTCGGTCTCTACACGCCGGTATCCCCGCAGAATCTTCTTCACCGCGCTGGTCAGGTTGTCATAACGCAGCACCCCGAAGACCCCCGCAAAATAGCGGAAACCCAACTCATGAGCCTCCAGGAATGCCTGTTTTGTCGCCCGAGGATAAGCTCGATGGAATGCGCCACCACTGCCCATGCTCCGCATACAGAAAACCTGGAGCTTCTGCCGTTCGCCATCCAACTCCGCGACGGCTTCGTACCAGTCGATCTGTGCTTCCTGACCCCAGGCGTAGCTTTGCGGCACGAACGTCTCCTGTCGGATGAAACCCATCTCCCGCTTCCGCCGCCCGACATACCGGCGAACCGTCGATTCCCCAATCGGATGTTTCGGAAATTCCATCCGGATCCGTTCGTAGATCCGGTGACTGGTGTGCCGCTGCTTCCGCGGGGCCTGCCTGTCCGCCTCCAACACCCCGTTGATAAATTCCATAACCGGCTCCAGCCTCGGCCTCTTCCGCTCCGGGCTCTTCCTCGCCGGCGGCACGGCGTTTCCCAGCGCTTGACGCACCATCCGCCGATGCACCCCCAGCCGCCGGGCCACACCCTGGATCGTTCCCACACCAAACTCGTGCTCTCGCCGAATCTCTTCAAATAATTCCACCTTCGATCTCCTTGACACCGGGTCCCTCCATTCCGACTCTTTGTTCGGAACAGCCTCTCCGGTTCAGTCGTCAGGGGTGGGCCAAATCAAACGATCAAAAGTGGGCCAATTTAGAGTAGCGAAATCAAAAGTTCTTGTCGGTCCGGTTCATGAACTCCGGTGAGAAGTTACGCCGAGCCACGTCCATGGCCGTGCGGTAGATTCGATGGTCCAGCGATAGTGCGTCACTCCCCCTGGACGAAAAACCGATCTTGCCGGAGATCAACTGGGCAATTTCTTTCGCACCCAGGTTGGACGTCATGAAGACTACGGTTTTGGAAAAGTCGACCTTCTTGTTGTCGCCTAGCGTCAAAGTGCCTTTATCCAGGATCCCGAGCAACAACTTCCACAACGTGTCGTGAGCCTTCTCGATTTCGTCGAAGAGAACAAAACCCAACTGCCGATCGGGAGTGTGATGTTCGACGAGCGCCTTTTGCGACAACATCGGTGGAGTCTCGCGATGGCCCAGGTATCCCGGAGGGGATCCCACCAGCTTCGCGATCTCATGGCCGTGCTGGAACTCGGCGCAGTCGATCTTGATGAACGCTCGCCGACTACCAAACAGAATTTCGGCAGCCGCCTCGACCACGTGAGTCTTGCCCGTACCGGTCGGGCCGAGAAACAGGAAGCTGCCTAACGGACGGTCATCCGGACTCAATCCCGTCTGAATCACTTGAAAGATGTGGGCGACACGGCGCACCGCGCGGTCCTGCCCCACGACTCGGCTTCTGAGGTTCTGTTCGAATTCAAGAAACTCGGAACTTCGCATTTCCGGATCCAAGAGTACTTTTTTCGACATGCGCACCTCCATCCTGGTGTTCTTCATAACATCTCACCGTCACTGGTAAGCGCAGCCTGTGAATCAATTCTTACGAAACGTCGTGGCCGCTATGAATTGGGGCTGTCAAGTGTTTAGACGGGCGTCGTCGGATATGGTGACCGTTCTCGGGTGTCAGGCTGCAATGACTGGTCATGGGCCTACAGATTACGAACGGGGAAGTCGATAGAGAAAGGTGAACAACATGGACCCAGCGAGATTCACATCATGAATGTACTTACTGCCGGCAGAATCAGGATTTCCTCGCATGATGACGATCTAACGTTCCAGGATCGAGAAGATTCCAAACGCAGAGTCACGATAGCAGAATCGTCTCTTCCGGAGATCGTGGACTATCTCCGGAGTCTGAACCCGTGTGAAGACGAGCAGCGGGTTGGATTCCGTCTGCCCCTGTCGCCCTCCATCGGGCTCAAGGCAAGTGTTGCTTATAACGGTATGCTCTGTCCGGTACGTGTCCGGGATATCAGCTTGTCCGGACTACTGGTTGAGCTTCCGCCCTCGGTCCATGAACTCGCACTCGGGACGAGCATCGAAGTGCCCATTCGATTAGGCACCAGGAAAGCAACACTCAGTGGCATAGCACTGAGATCGTCAGACGACCAGTACGGGATCTCTTTCGCGGATTCGAGCATGGACGGGGAACCCACGCTCCCCGATTCTTTTCTGGTCATCCTGAAGCAAGTCGAATCCGGATGGCTCCGCAGCCAGGTGGCGACGAACAACCCGGCCCAGCTATTCCTCGCGTAGAGTGATGACCGGATCCAGGCGCGTGGCGCGGAGGGCAGGGATGTAGCTGGCGACCAGGGCTGTTCCGATCAGGCCCGCTGAAATCGTCACGAACGTCACCGGGTCCGTCGGCGTCACGCCAAAGAGCAGCGATTCGAGGAAGCGCGTCAACCACAGCGCCCCCAACACCCCCAGACCCACACCAAGCAGCGCCAGTAGAATTCCTTGTCCGAGGACAAGTTTGATGACATCGCTCTTCTGAGCCCCCAGCGCAACGCGAATGCCCATCTCCTTCGCACGCTGCCGAACCGAATAGGAGATCACGCCGTAAATGCCGATCGCGGCCAGGAGCAAACCGGTGAGTCCGAATCCACCGAGGACCATCATCGAATACCGTCTTGTGGCAACGGACTCTTCGACCACGTCCTCGACCGTTCTCACATCGAAGATCGGCAACGCGCGATCGAGTTGGGCGACCTCGGCCCGGGCAATCCCGGACAATGAAGCGACGTCACCCTCACCATGTATGACCACGACCATGTCATTGATCGGTTGCTGCACATAAGGAACGGAAACCTGGAACTGACCCATCAGGTCCAACCCCGTGTTCTTGACGCGTCCAATCACACCGACGACTTCCCGCCAGGCGGGGCCAAACCGGAGGCGCTTGCCGATGGGATCCTGGCCGGGCCAGAAGAACTCGGCCGTATCGGCATCCACGAGAACCACGAGCTGGCTGTCGTAAGTGTCCCTCTGATCGAAAGTTCGTCCTCTCAACAACGGAATTCCCATGGCGCGGATGTAACCGCCGCTGATGTGCCTGAACTCGGCGCCCGGCGGATCGGTGCCCGGTGACTCATCGTAGCCTTCCACATGGAACGTGGATGTGTCGTTACGAATGCCCATCGGAAGAAGGGATGTGAGGCCGAGGGACCGCACCGCGGGAAGTGCGTTGAGGCGTTCGGCCAACTGGTCGAAGAAAACAATCTTCTGCTCCTCTTCCGGATAGGTCGTCTCCGAGAGGGACACGCGAAAGGCCAGTCGGCTTTCCGGCTCGAAGCCCGGACTGATCTCCAACAGTTGACGGATGCTCCCGACCATCAGCCCGGCACCCACGAGCAGTACAAGCGCGACTGCCACTTCGAAGACGACCACCGCGCTGCCAAGCCCCCGACCCGACCGGCTCGAACCTCTGCCGCCGTCCTGAATGGACCGGTTCGAGAGACGCGAGGTCGACCAGGCGGGAACAAGTCCAAAGAGGACGCCCGTCAGTAGCGACAACACGAAAGCAAAAGTGACAACAAAAGGATCGACGGCGACGTCCTCCAGGCGGGGAATTCCCTGGAGTCCCAGGCCGACGAAAGCACGACCCCCCCAATACGCCAACAGGAGACCCATCAGTCCTCCGGTAGTTGCCAGAAGGACGCTTTCAGTCAGCAGTTGTCGAACGATGCGACCGCGCGGTGCACCCAGAGTCGAGCGGATGCGGATTTCGCGTCCGCGCCCGGATGCCCGTGTGAGTAACAGGTTGGCGACGTTCGCCAGCGCGATCAGTAAAACCATCCCGACGGCGCCGAACAGAATGAGCAGGGGCGCGCGAACTTCGCCTACCGTCGCCTCGGTCAGCGGCACGGCTCGAGCGCTGAACTGTGCAGTAGTCAGGAACTGCTTCCGACGCCCGGCGGTCTCGACCGCGCGGGCGGCCAGAGTCTCCATCTCCGCATGCACCTCTTCGACGCTCGAGTCGCCCCTGAACCGCCCGATGTTTATCAGGTACTCGTTGCCGCGGCGGTCGGGGTCCATCTGCGCGGAACTGAAGGCGATCGGACGCCAGATCTCAGCTTCGCCGAGGGGAGCTTTGAAGGTCTCCGGCATCACTCCAATCACCGTGTGCGGTTGACCGTCCAGTTCAATCCGTTCCCCAACGACATTCGGGTCTCCGCCAAAATAGAGCTGCCACATCGGATAGCCAAGGACCACGACATCGTTCGTGCCCGGCTGGTCCTCGGTTTCCGTGAACACACGTCCGAGAGCCGGTTCAACACCCGTGACTTCGAAGAAACTGGCCGTCACGTTGGCGCCCTCCACATGGACGGACGCGCCGCGGCCGGTCAAGTTGAAGCCGGTGTTGTTTCCGCTGATGGCCGCGACGGCCTCAAGCGTCGAGGCTCCCCGCACCCGGTCCATGTAGTCCGGGACGGAATTGAGCGAGGATCCTCCCCGATAGGTGTTGCTTATCAAGACCATCCGGTCGGGGTCGGGATACGGCAACGGCTGAAGCAAAACACCGTTGATGACGCTGAAAAAGGCCGTGTTGGCGCCTATTCCCAGGGCCAGTGTGAGCACAGCGACTGCCGTGAATCCCGGAACCCTGACAAACGTCCGGAACGCGTATCTCAAGTCTTGAAAGAATGATTGCAGCATCGTCCCTCCTCGTTGGGGCGCGGTGGTGGGCCTAGCAGACGAACATTTCGAACCCTGCCGGCGTTACGGGAAAATGCTTCTGTATCTCTTCTTCTCCGCGCTTCCTGGTCAGCGTTTTACCTGTTCGCCCGAACGTCCTTTGGAAACCGTGGAAACCGAACAAGGTTACAGACTTTGTTCGCGGAATGCGTATACGAGTTGGGCAAATAACGGGCAGACACATCATCGGACTTGCCTTGAGACATCCCAATGGTCTATTTTTCTTACAGTTAACCCTTACGCAGACAACGACGAGAAGATCGGGCCGATAAATGGGGACGCATCATGGATGAGATCACGGTCGGAAACGTTGTCGTATCCTACGACGAGCCCCGTCTGACTTTCAGGAGTCGAACGGATTCCAGCCGGGAAATAACGATTTCCGCTTCCTCCCTGCCCGACGTACTTTCGTTTCTTCAGAGTGTCAACCCCAGTGCGGGCGACCAGCGCGTGGGGTTTCGCGTGCCGCTGGTGCGCAAGAGCGGCCTCATAACGAATCTTCGGGCCGGCAGTGTGCGGTTACCGGTCCGGGCTATAGATATCAGCCTGTCGGGCATACTCGTGGAAATGCCGACCAATCTCCACGAATTGATGCTCGAAGCGTTAGTGGACATTACTCTCGAACTCGACAGCAAGTCCGCGACAGTTCGGGGCATCGTCAAGCGCCGGATGGAGAATCGCTACGGCATCATGTTCCCGGATTGCCAGATGGACGGGGATCTCGACCCGCCGGGGGCGCTCCTGGTCATCTTCAAGGCACTTGAAAGAAAATGGCTCGCCAAGAAGATGGAATAGAAAAGATAGGACACTCGTGTGGGCTCCTGTTTCTCTATCTGGGAATGACGGGGAGGACCAGGGCAGACGGATGGACGCGATCGTGGTAGATGACCTGGGTGGCGACACGGATATCGGCCTCCGACTCTTCTCCGAGCGCCTTTCCGGAATTCAGGTTCCTGGCAAAACGCGGAAAATTGCTGCTCGTGATGTGCAGGCGGATGCGATGACCTTCCTTGAAGACGTTGCTGGTCTCCCACATCGGAATCGCCACCTCGTAGACCTCGCCCGGCACCATCAGTTCGACACGCTCCATGGAGTTGCGAAAACGCGTCCGCAGGGCGCCCTCAGTGATGAGAATGGTCCGACCATCCGGGTGCACATCGGAGAGCGTCACGAAAAGGTCTGTGTCGGTCACATCGGTTGAGAAGAACAGTCGAAGCTCCGGCGTCCCGGTCACCTCGGTGTCCCCGGTCAGCGGCTCGGTCGTATAGACGATGATGTCTTGTCTTTGCTGAGTAGACCTTTGATCCAGGGGACCGCTGGGCGTCGTACCCGCCCCGCAACATCCGTGACCGCCATACGTCGGGACCGGGTTCCGGGGATCGTACCGGTATCGATCGGATGAGTCCGCCGAAGGGGCTGCGCTCCCGAGCGTTCCGTCGCCGAAACGCGTGTTCGCCGCGCCATCCCCGCCCAGGTACAGTGTAAGGGGCTGCGCTCTCCGAAGCGGCCACTCCCTTTCGTCTCTCCAGACGTTGTCGCCCATCACGAAGATGCTGATGGGAGCCTCATCGTCGAGCCCGTTGTCGATCCCCTTCAAGTGGTAGTCGAACCAGCGCATGTGGAAGTCGAACGAGTTGATCTTCTCGACCTCGGTGCCGAAATCGACGTCTCCATAGACGGGGTTCGTGCGGACACCATGTCCCCACGGACCAATCAACAGCTTCTGCCACCTGCGGGCGTGCTCGGTGCGGGATCGCTCGCGCATGTTCGTGAAGTTCAGGATGGTTTCCGAGACCAGGTCGTCGTACCAGCCCGTGACATGGAATGCCGGCACCTCCATCTCGTCGTAATCATCCCGCACGCTCATCTGTCGCCAGAAATCGTCGTAGGCTTCGTGTCGGATCGTGTTGGCAACAAAATCAGAATGGACACCGACTTCTTCCATCACCGTATTCAGTGGCAGGTGGTTCATCACCTGCATCCAGGTCTGCTCGGGCATCGTCTGTTCGGTAGCGATCGCTTCCTGGCGCGTTCCCCAGCTCAAGCCCAACGCCAGGTGGTAGAGCCCGTTCGTGGACCAGATACTGCCGAAATTGTCCGACTGCGCGGCGATGGGGACAAGAGCCTTCACATAGGGACTTCTGAAGCGAGCCGGCAGCAACTGCGTGAATCCCGGGTAGGAGGTTCCATACATGCCGATCTTTCCATTGGACCATTCCTGTTGCCCGATCCACTGTTGCGTGTCGTAGCCGTCCCTGGCTTCGGTCGTGTAAGGCAGCCAGTCTCCGCGCGAGGCGTAGATGCCACGCGAATCCATCACGACGACCGCGTAACCTTCGGCCACGTACCGTCGTGCCGCACGCGCCCCTCGATCCTTGTTGTAGGGAGTCCGGGTGAGCAGCACCGGAAACGGTTCATCTCCTTCGGGTAAGTAGATGTCCGCGGCCAGGCGAACGCCATCGCTCATGGGTACGAGGACATTGGTTTGAACCCGCGGCTCCGGTGGGGTCGAACCCGATTGAGCCTCCATGTGGTCGGAGATTCTCGGGGTCACCAACCAGGCAATGGACAACACCGCAAGAATTGAAATGCGAATTCCGGTCTGCCGGCGTTTCATGGAAAGCCTCCTACATTCTGTCAGGCATCGTAGGGTTCACCCGACGCAAAAAAACGATTAATCGCCTGGTCCGTGTTCGGTCGTGTCGTCAGGGAGACCACAACCATCAACACCAACGAAGCGATGATTCCGGGATAGATCTCGTGAAATTCAAACACACCCAGCTGCTTCAGGTAAAAGGCAATCGCAGCGACACTCAACCCACCGGCCGAGCTTGCGAGAGCGCCGGCTCGCGTGGCCCGGGACCAGAACAGGCCGAAAAACAACGGAACGAACAGCGTGGACGCCATGCCGCCCCATGCAATCGCGGCGATCAGGCTGATCAGCGGAACGGGGTTCAGGGACACGTATGTCGCGATCAACGTCACGGTTGCCCCGAAGATCATCGTCGCCTGACGACTGACGCGAAGCAACTGCGAATCGGGCACGCCGCCGCGGGCCGGCTTGTATACGTCGACGGCAAAATATAACCCGACAATATGCAGCAGTCCATCCGTGGTGGAGTGAACCGACGCCGTGATGGCCAGAAGGACGAACACACTGGCCCAACCACCGATGACGTTCTTGAAGAGATAGGGGAACGCCCCGTCACCGACCTGGTCCGGTGGAATCAGCATTCCCGCACCCACGCCGCAGATGATCACCGAAAGCAACAGGACCATGATGACGATACTGCCAAGAGCGATCTGCATGCGGGCGACATGGGTATCGCGACTGGCGTAAAAGCGGTGCAGGTAATACGACTGCGTCGGAATGCCCAGACCCCAGACCAGGGCCCAGCCCACGAGGTCGCCCGTGTTTTGAACGTTACCCGCAAAGAAGTGGGACAAGGGTTCGGGAGGAGAGCTGATGACCTCAAATCCGGTCCTCCAGAGGACAACGATCGCGCCAACCACGACACCCCCACCGAGCAGGACCGCCTGAACGATGTCGGTTCGAACGACTGAGACAAGGCCACCGAGAACCGTATAGGTAACGAAGATGCCTCCGACGAGAAGAATCGCAGTGGGCACGGCGAAGCCGATCAGCATGTTCAGTGCGATTGCGACGCCCAGCAACTGAACGACGAGTGTGATGGAATAGAGCCCGATGATCGCCAGGGCAGCAAAGACGCCCAGGCCGACCGACTCATACCTGGTTCGAAGGAACTCGGGAACGGTCGTCAGTCCAGACTCATGCATCTTCCTGGCCGCGACGACAAGCAGGATCCATCCCAGCGCATATCCATAGCAGGTAAACGCGGCAGCCGACCAACCGTAGCGGGAGGCATAGCCGGAAACTCCGATGACCGTGATGGCCGACAAGAACGTCGCGACAAAAGAACCCGTGGCGAGAGGTGTTCTGAGCGATCGGCCCGCGACCGCATAGGCAGCGAAGGATTCCTTTCGATATCCCCAGACACCGACGGTGAGCACGAACAGCGAGTAGACGATAAAGGCCGCCAGGAGTACCGAGTCCATCAGCGTCGCTCGACTCGCTCGATGTATTCGAGGGCCAGTGCCAGCAGCAGCGGGACCATCGCAATGGCCATGGCGGAAATCAGGATCCAGTAAATGCTCATTAAGAAGTGGTCAGTGGTCAGTGGTCAGTTGGGCGACAGCATTCCGGACCGCGGCGATCGTGGCCTGGTTACTCGAGATTACGGGGACGCCGAACCTCTCCCGAAGGGGTTCGATAGCTCCGATCGCCTGCCAGTTCGTGCACGAAAGGAAAATGCAGTCCGCGGCAACCTCGTCCATGTGACTGCTGACAAAGTCTTCGATCCCGGATGGCTTCACCTCTCCGATGTCACGGTTATGGAGAATACCCATCCCGGCGACCTTAACGAGTTCGTATCCGGCTTCGGTGAGGCAGCCCGTGACCGATTCGGTCAGCTCTTCGACATAGGGTGTGAACACAGCGAGACGTCGGACTCCGAGTTCTTCGAGTTGCGCCAGGACCGAAGCAACGACAGTTATGCCCTTGCCCCCGGTTTCACGTTCGAGGCTTTCTCCGATCTCCTTGTCGTGGGCAACGCCGCCAAGCGAACCCGCAGAGGTGCAACCAAAAACACTCACATGTGGGTCGGTCGTCGCAATCAACTGGATCGATCGCGGCAACTCTTCCCGCAACATCCGAGTCTCGGCCTCGGTTGTTGTTTCCTCGAGCAGTGTCCGCGACGTACTGACCGTGCATGTGTCCCCCAGAAGACGGTGCATGTCCGGCTCCATCACGGTATTCGAAGACGGCACGATCAGCCCGACTCGAAACGTCTCTTGGTTCATGGATTCCCCTTGTGTCTGGAACGAAACCACCCTACACGGATTTTCGGAATGGGGAAATCTTTTACGGCATGGGTCGTGCTGAGAACCCGATGTTCAACACCCCCCTTGCTTGACAGATCGCGGGGCCGTAGAACCATAATGGAACCATAATGGAACCACGCTTAAACGAGGAGATTCCCATGGCTACACTCACCATCAAGGGCCTGCCCGACGAACTCTACCGACGCTTGAAGAAGCACACGGCCGAGGAGAGGCGGAGTATCAACAGTCAGGTGATCGTGTGCCTGGAGCGAGATCTGGCGGTTCGACGGGTGGATCCGAGAGTGATTCTAAAGAGGGCGCGGGCCCTGCGGCAGGAGCTCGACCTTCCTCCTCTAAGTGAAGAGTTCCTTCGTCAAGCAAAGAGCCAGGGGCGACCATGATCGTAGTCGATACCAATGTCGTCGCCTATTTCCTGATCGATGGGCCTCAAACTCCGAATGCGGAGCACGCACTGATCAAGGATCCGGACTGGTTCGCACCACCTCTCTGGCGCAGCGAATTCCACAACGTCCAAGGAGCCCGTGGTGGAAGTCTGTAGGGTCCCGTTACGAGCGCCATGGGGCTAGATGCAAGGCGCCACGACGACGTCGATGCTCTTCATCGATCTAGGAGTGGCAACGCCGCAGCTGGCCCCATGCCGTCGTAACCCGGAGGGCGCAGGGGTCTTCGGGCCACAGGCTTTGTCATTCGTCGGTCACGATGACCAAGCATCGTTCCGCTCCTCATTTCGCGCCTGTGACCCGAATACCCCTGCGCGCGACCCTACAGACTTCCACCACGGGCTCCTAGCCGTTCACATGAGGGGCGGCCGCCTCGCCTTAGAAAGAGCAGCCCGGATAATGTCAGACTCCGAAGTACTCCTGGCAGAACGGGAGATCCGGGTCGATTCGGAACGCGTGCTTCGCCTGGTCGCTCGATCGAATTGCTCCGCCTACGACTGCGAATTTGTCGCTCTGGCCGAGGAATTGTCGACTTTTCTGGTCACCTCGGACGAGAGAATCGTTCGGGAGTTCCCCGACACCGTGATTTCCCTTGAGAGCTTTGCGGGGAGTTGAGTGCGGCCGGTGGGATCCGCTGGCGGCGTAGGAACCGACTGGATCTGGACTTTGATGCTTGCCTGGCGGGTGGCCAGGGACGGCCACCCCGACACGCTGTCCTGTACAGTTAGTTGGTCACGTCGATCAGTTGTCCGGCCTGGGACAGGAAGCGGAGGTCGCCTCCGGTCGTGGTGCCTGAGCCGGCGAACAGGATGAACTGGGTGGACCAGCCTCCGCCGTCGGCAAAGTGGGGGAACAGTTGTTCGGCGGTCGACGCCGTGGCGTTCTCGTCGACCGGCGACGTTGTCGTGATCAGGAAGTCGCCCCGGGAATTGGTGCGGCTCCTCAGTCCCACGATCGAAAGACCCGCCGTTGACGTTGTCGTTATCCGCAATACGCCCTGGAATGGTGTCGTCAGGTTCTCGAATCCCGAAATCTGATCCAGGAACTTTGCAATCTGACCATCCCCGGGAATCGTCGCGGTTCCGGTCAGCCCGGTGGAGACTCCTGCCAGCGTGGTCAGTTCGAACGTCACCGTGGCCGGCGTCGATGACGGGTTCGCCACGGCGACTCCGGTCTGGATAGGTGATGCGGATTCGGCATACATGCGGACGGCCGTTGACGGTTCGAGCAGCGGCACACCCGCCTCGGCCACGGTGAACTGGCCCGGCTTGAACGAAAACACACCCAGGCCCGAAGGCGTCGTCGTTCCCCCGTCCGGCACGATGCGTGCCGAACCGGCCGTTGTTGCCGTCGGGGTCCCGGATGTCGGAAAACGGCGGGAGCTGCGTCCCGGTATCGAGTAAGCGAACGACGATGCGGTCACACCGTCGACGGTCACCATGGCCGGCGATCCAGACGCCGTATCGCTGCCCTGACTGAAGAACTGCACGTTACCGGTCAGGGTCCCATCGGTCGGGTTGACCAGGATCACCTGCGTGGTCCAGCCGCCGCCATCGGCAAAATGGGGAAAGAAACCCGTCGCGGTCGCGGTCGTTGCGAGCGGGGCGACGGGAAGCGTGGTGATCAGGAAATCTCCACGCTCGTTGCTCAATCCGCGCAGCGCGACCACCGAGACGGGCACGTCCGAAGTGAACGTGAATGTTCCGTTGACGTTATCGCCGCTATTGAACGGGTCCTGGTTCAGGAACTTCGCAATCTGGCCCCCAGCGGCAATCGTGGTTGTTCCGCTTCCGAAATCGGTCCCGGTCGAATCCGTAAAATTGAACGTTACCGTTGCCGTTCCCGTGTTGGGATTCGCAATCGCCAATCCGGTATTGACTGCTCCGGCAACCTCGGCATAGATCCGGCCGCTCTGGATCAGGGGCGAGGCCGGAACGCCCGCCTCGGACACCAGGACACCCCCGGCGGTGAATCCAAAGATCGCCAACCCGGCCGGCGCCGTGTTGCCCGTTCCCGGCTGGATTCTGGCGTAGCCGGAAGTGGTGCTCGCCGCGGTTGCCGCCGTCGAGGAGGAGAAGCCACCATTGTCCGGCAAAGTAAACGCGGTCACGCCCGTCGTCGTCGCAATCAGTGTGGTGTCGAGCGTCAACCGGCTTCCCGTCTGGTCGTTGAACCAGGTCACAAAACCCTTGCGGATGTTATCGAGCTTCGTCACTTCGGTCTGGTTAATCGAAGAGCCGGCCTGTTGCAACAGAATGAAGGCAACCTTGAACGTCCTGCCTTCGGCGGCAGCCGGCACCCGCGCGCCTTCCACCGCGATGACATCGTTGATCGTGATGTCCTTCCGCGTGCCCGTCACCGTTATGTTGGCTCCGCTCGAGAACTCTACGTTGCCATCGTCATCGACCGCCGAAACTCTGTGACGGACAGGGCCAACCGCGTCAAAGGTCACGACGAACGGATCTCCGGCGTTGATGTCCAGGCCGGTCGGTGCCTCGCCCGAGCCTTTTGTGACCAGAGTGAGGGTCCCGAGGCTGCTATCGGTGAAGTCCTGGGAGTTGTCGGAAATGGCCCATGTCTGCTCGCGCGACGTCCCCTGGTTCACGATCACGATGTTGTCGATCAACGTCGAGTCCGCGCCAAAGTTCACCGAAGCGGTGAGCACCGGGAACTCATCCGTCGTCACCGATTGCACGGTCCCGCTGAACGCCGGCCCGACGTTCTCTATCAGGAACCACGGGTCGATCTCACTGGCGGGCTTCGCACCCATCAGGTACAGGTCGAGCTGGCTGAATCGCGTAAAACTGTCGAGCGCCGTGAAACTGGTGGCCGAGTCGGCCCGCCACTGAACACCGTCAAAGACCGACGCCTGTGTTTCGAGGAAAAAGCTCCAGTGGTTGGCACTGCGTCCGAGCATGGCGCTGCTGGGCGTAATTCCCGCCCCGGGGTCGGAATCGAATTTCGCGAGAACGCCAAACCGGTGCAACACTTCCTGGCCAAGAATCGTCAGTGTCGTGACGCCCTGGCCGGGAGGGCTCCCATCGGCGATGGGGGCATTCAGGTCGGCCTGGTAGATGGACAGGTTCCCCTGAAATACGGACCCCTTCAACCGGCTCGCGCTGCCGTAATTGGTCAGGGCATCGGAAGGGTCCAGTTGTTGCTCGCCGATGCCCGTGACGGCATTCCGAAGAGGCTCATAGAAAAAGCCCTCGCCTTCGTCGGCGGTCACGAAGTTCGTAAAGTAGACGAGAACGTCGAAGTCGTCGCCATGGCTCGCATAAAACTGCCGTGCGGCGTCCATGGTATTCAAACGAGGTGGAGTGGCGGAACTGAGCGTGTCGTCAGCCGCAATCATCACATGGATGTTCCCCACGTCCTGACTGGCCGTCGATTGTCCCTCGATGAGGCGTGAAGCGGTGACCGAAAGCAACACGGCAGTCAGAGCTAAGAACAGAATCGGGCGCGCTCGCGATGTCCGCATTAGTTGACTTCCTCGGTCGAAACCAGCTGCCAGCTGTCGCCACCATTGGAACTCGTGAATATGGACCGTTCTGACTTATGGCTGTGAATCGGCACGGTAAGTGACAGATGCAGAATTCCAGGGGTGAGAGGACCGACGGCAATCATGCCTTTCTCGAGGGCCGGCAACAGAAAGGGTACCGGCAAACCGCTGTTGCGGGGTTCCCAGTTTCGTCCACCATCTTCGCTTTTGAAGACACCGAGAAAAGCGGCCACAACGAACACGGTGTCGGATTCGGTCGGGCTGATCAGAAGGTCTTCGATCTCAATGATCGGCGCAGCGCCGGCGCCCGGGGGGAGCCCCCTGCTCCGGGTTTGCCAGAAGTCCCCTCCGCTGTCGGAGAAGAAGACGCCGTTGCCGGTCGTTGAGATGAACAACCCACCGTCCTCGGTCGTCACGATCTTGCTGATGCTCCACACACTGGGACTCGACAACTGCCGCCAGGACACCCCTCCGTTGTCGCTTCGCCAGATCAGGTTGAACCGCGCCATCCAGATCCGGTCGGCATTGTTGTCCGAAACCGAAAGCGCCCCGATCTCCACCACGTATTCCGGCGTCGTCAGCGCGGACCATGCCGCCCCACCGTCTCGTGAAACAACGAGCCGGTCGCCGGCCACGCCGTAAATGCGAGATCCGTCCGCCAGCGAAATCGCAAAAGAACCGACGTCCATACCGGTATCGGTCTTCGCCGCCTGGGCACGGAACAACGACAGCTCCTGGGCTTGCACGGGCACCCAGGCCGAAACGACAACAATCAAAATCAACAGGGAAACACACGATCTCATCGCTTCTCCTCGGAACCCAAGGCAGATTCTTACGGTGGTCAATATACAGTGGTTGGACCTTGGCCGAAAAGACAAAAGCCGCCTGAGAGCATGTTCTTGAGGGGATGAGGCCTGAAACCAGACGTTCGAACACAATGCACGGGATAGCGTGTCGGGGTGGCCGTCCCTGGCCACCCGCGGGGAAGAATCAGCCTGTGCTTCTGGTCACTCACCGGCTGACTCGGCGGGCGGCCAGGGACGGCCGCCCCGACACGCTTTTGATTAAGGGGAGGGCTTTCCCTACTCGTATCGCAACGCCACAATCGGGTCGACCTTCGTCGCCCTTCTGGCTGGGATCAAGCTCGCCACCAGGGCAACCGCGACCCAGCACCAGGGGCACACTCACGAAGGTCAGCGGATCGGTCGCCTCCACACCGAACAGCATCGAACCGACCCCCAGGGCAAGGTCCGCAGGGCGTATTTCAAATCTTGAGCGAAGGACTGCATGGGGCTCCTTATGGGGAGTTCAAGTCGCGACCGGCTTCCAAGCCGCCGATCTTCCTCCGATACCAATTTAAACCCATCGCAGGCAAAAAAGTTACGCATCCGGGGTAGATCGACAAGGAGGGAAAGCTCCGCGCTCTCATCTATCAGTCCATCATGGACGACCCGGGGCGGTAGGCAGGTTCTGCCGAGGCTCAGCAGCACGGCCGGTTGCGGGGCAAGAAATTTATCGTCGCGCACACCAGGCCAACGGCCACGACGTCCTTCCCGAGTCGTTGGCATTCGCACCTGATATTCATGTCCATCAGCATCAAATACGACGCTCTTCTACAAGCGTTCCTTTTTTAGTCATGGGAAAATCCTGCGCGCATGTTACGAGTCAGGAAGGGGCTTCAATCCCTTCGAGAAACTGTGGTCCTCGTGTAACCTCTGTATGTTCCTTCTTGCTCAGCCTATTAGAAACTGCCGGTTTGGAGGTGACCTGTGAAACGGTATCGGTTCACCGCTGTTCTTTGTGCCGTCGCGGTTTCCACGGCTTCGTGTATTTTGATTTCCCAGCGTGTCGCGGTCCAGTCCGTATCCCCAGGCCAGGCGACCGTCATCACGACCCCGGTCAAAGCCCACCTGAAAGATGGCACGACCGTGGTGTACCCCAATGGTGTAACCGTGGTCGGGCAGTCGTTGCGAGGCTCCGGCACTCATTATGATCTGACACTCGCAGGGTCGGTACGTGTCCGCAACATTCCTCTCGATTCTGTCGTCGCCATGGAGTCATTCCGGACCGACACCAACATTGTCCAGACCGTAGCCTTCTCAACTCTCGCCTCCGTCGGAGCGGTCATCGGAAGTGCCGCCCTCGCCATCACACTTTTCGGATCGTGCCCCACCGTTTACTCCGGCGATGGAATAGTCGAAGAGGCCGAGTTGTTCTCCAGCAGCATCGCTCCGCTGTTTGAGGCCCGCGATGTCGACCGCCTGAGAGCACGTCCGGACAGTGATGGAAGGCTGACACTCGAGGTTCGAAACGAGGCGATGGAAACGCATTACATCAATCACCTCCAGGTTCTCGAGGTTGAACACGAGACCGACGAGGTCGTGTTGCCCGATCCCGAAGGCCGGGCCGTCGTTGTTGGAGGACTTGCCACCCCGGACTCCATGACCGATAGCACAGGTAAGGACGTGCTTGGAATTCTCCGAAGAGCCGACGACAGGTTCTACATCGCAGATCGGGACAGAGTCGAAAACGTCACAATCCAGAAGATGGAAGACTGGATCGACATCCAGGCGACGCTGCCTGAGGGTTCGGCCGAAGCCGCCCTGGTGCTTCGACTCCGCAACAGTCTCCTGAGTACGGTCCTGCTGTACAACGAGATGCTCGCCCCGATGGGAGCCGCCGCGCTCGATTGGCTCGGTGGCAACCTGTCGGAAATTCGAACAGCGGTCGAACTTGGCAGATGGCATCAGAGGCTGGCGGGATTGCATGTTGAAGTGTTGGTTGATGGGGACTACCAGGAGGTGACCCGGGTACCCGATTCCGGTCCGATCTCGTGGCATGAAGTAGCGGTCGTGGTTCCGGTTGATCCTGAAGCCGGCTCCCTGCGGCTCCGCCTGAAGTTCATCACCGACTACTGGCGAATTGACAGTGTGCGTATCGCATCACGTGTACGCGACGCGAAACCGCGACCGATCGAGGTAAACGAGGTGACCGGCCCCGCAGGCGACACCGAAATCTCTGCGCTCGAACGGATGCGTGCTCCTGACGGGGAGTACCTCCAGACCACCCCAGGCCAGCGGTTCTTCGCTCACTTTGACGTCGGAAGAGGAGCCCCGGAACAAACGCGATCGTTTCTGCTTGCTTCGCAGGGGTACTACACCGAATGGGTTCGAGGGGACTGGATCCGGAACGCTACGACCTCCACTTTTGAGCCTACTGACGCCGTGTTGCTCGACGCGATCCACAAGTGGGCCGGCATGCGGGAAGACTTCGAACAACGGTTTCTGAGAGACCGGGTGCCCGTCCAATGAGCAGGGCGGCATGGTGTGGGACTGCTCTGCTGGCCGTCGTGTGTCTCGCGTATGGTTGTGGGTTTGGACCGCCCATTCGTTATGGTCAGAGGGTGGAGGAGTTTCCTCCTGCACGCTTACCCAATGGGGCATTGGTCGAGTTGGTGACCGACCAGCGACAGATGGCCGGCGAACTGATCGAAGTGCGGGAAACAGGTTTGGTGATTCTCGAGAGGAGCCTGCTGCGGTTCTTCCCGTATGGTTCTGTTCGTTCCATCCGCATCGACGCCACCGGCAGGAACATCCGCACCGGGTCACAGCCACTCGGTCCCCGCCGGAGGGAAGAGGTTCGGCTGTTGAGCCGCTTCCCTCAGGGCTTGTCTCCGGAGGTACTCGAGCGGTTGCTCGCTGTTTACGGACAGACCGAACTCGGGGATGAAGGCCCGTGAGACACACTCTTGTTGTATTCGGCCTGATCATGTTCTCGCTTGTCCGGGGAGGTATGGCCCAGCACGCACCGGACGATTGTGCGGCCTCGATGTCGAACGAATCCGGATCGGGATCCACATTCATCAAGTGTGCGCGTGAAGGAACCGCAAGGTACCAGGACCGGTCTGCTGCAATCCTGGATGGCTATCGATTGATCGGACGGGACTTCCCGGGGATGGGGGAGCACTGGATCAACATCTCTCTTCTGTTCGACAGCAAGTTCGATCCCGAACGACCGGAGGTGCTGAACTACGTCGAAGTCGCGGGCAAACCGCAATTGCTGGGTGTCGCGTACGCGTTGCCGCTGCTGGCTGGCGAAAGCGCTCCCGATTGGCCAGGGGCCGGTGCATGGCACGCCCACTACCGGACGCTCAATGACGAATCAATGTCCCCCGAGCACCACAGGCACGGGGAGGGGCCGGACGGGGCGCGGATAGCGATGCTCCATGCCTGGATCTGGACCGAGAACCCGGCCGGGACTTTCGCGGCGGACAACTGGGCGGTGCCGTACATTCGTCTGGGTCTGTCTCCGCCCGAGGGGGCGTCGGAAACAGCCTCGAGAGCCCTGTCATTGGTCAGCGGGGGCTCGGACTACTTCACAGCTGCCATTGGTCGGATCGCCACACCATCGCTCGAGAACAATCGCCGTATCGAAATCGCCTTCGGCAATGCGGAAACCGAAGTTGAGGCTCTGATTCGCGACGGGGCCGAGTCCACGCTGACTACAGGCGACACCCGCCATCTGGCGGAAATCTGGAACCGATTGTGGGATATCATCGACAGATCCGTTAGCGGCGCGTCGGGATTGCGGCTTAAGGAGATGGGATTCGGTTCCCCATGATTCCCGGTCCCCTGTCGTACAGACATCGACGTCGCCAACACCGACGAGAACTGTCGGATGGAGGGAACGGATGGTCGACGGCCGGGATGGAGGCCGCCCGCATGGTGTCAGCGGCATGCCGCAAACGCGGCCTGGATGGTGGTCGGTCGGTCTGGAGATCGCGTTTTTCGTCCTCTTTGCCGTTTGGCTGCTGTACGTGCAAGCCACACCAATCGCTCGCCCGACGTTCTTCTCCGATCCGGTACATGCCTTCCTGATCCTCAGCGCGGCCGGGGCCGCCATCACGGGTGCGGGAGTCGGCTTGCTGGCGATTGTGGCGAAGGGTGACCGTTCCTTCACGATATTTCTCAGCGTGGTCCTCGGAGCCTTGGTGCTGTTCTGGTCCACCGCCGAAGTGATCGGTCACTGATCAATGCAGGGGCGCCGTTTCGATCTGGACCGCGGCACCGGCATGTTCCGGCTCTCGGATTCGATCCACCAGCTCCCGTGTCCTGGAGCTGGGAGGAGGGAAGAACCGGGTGAGGCCGAGGGTAACGGCAAAGTTCAGGATCATGCCCACTGTTCCGATTCCCTGGGGATCAATGCCGACGGGGAGCAATCCAAATGTCCAGCGATCCATCCCGAAAAAGACGGTTGCGATGATGTAAAAAGCGGTGAACGAGATTCCGGTAAGCATGCCCGACACGGCAGGTATGGTTCCAACCCGTTTGCTGAAGATACCCAGAACGATGGTGGGGAAGAAGCTGGCAGCGGCCAACCCGAAGGCAAACGCAACGACCTGGCTGACAAATCCCGGCGGATAGATGCCGAAGATTCCCGCGATGACGACGGCAACGACGATGACTCCGCGTCCCACACGCAGTCGTTGAGCTTCGTCGGCGTCAGGACGAAGTATTCTGAAATAGAGATCGTGGGCAACGCTGGACGAGATCACCAGCAGCAGGCCGCTGGCGGTTGAGAGCGCGGCGGCGAGGCCACCGGCCGCCACGAGGGCAATAATCCAGTTGGCCAGCCCGGCCATCTCAGGCATCGCCAGAACGATGATGTCCCGATCCGGGCCCGACAGCCCGCTATTCCTCAAGGTGATCCGACCGTCGGCCCCGGCAGCCCCGCCGGTGTCCAGCCACTGCTGGTGAGCCGCTCGGAGGGAAGCCACCTCGGCTGTAGCCAACGTCCCGTTCCGAAACACTTCATTGTCTTCACCTGCAGAATACCGGAGGGCGCCGTCGCCATCGTCCAACCAGAGGATCAGGCCGGTACGTTCCCAGTTCTCAAACCACTCCGGCAAGTCGTCGGCGGTCCGGCTATTCAGGCTGTCGATCATGAAGTAACGTGAGAACGCGGCGGTCGCGGGCGCCGTGAGGTAGAGCAGCGAGATGAAGAACAATGCCCAGAACGCACTCCACCTCGCAGCCTTGACCGACTTCACCGTGTAAAAGCGGACGATGACGTGAGGCAGTCCGGCCGTCCCGACCATCAACGCCAGAGTGACAAGAAATACATTCACCTTGTCCCACCCACCGACGAAAGTGTCGGTGTAGGCAGCGAATCCCAGATCGGCCTGGATCTGATTCAAACGTTCCAGCAGGTAGACGCCGGAACCATCGACCGAACCCACCAGCTCGGCTCCGAGACCGGCCTGGGGAAACAGATTACCAGTCAACCGGATACTGATTGCTATCGCGGGTATGAGGAAAGCCGTGATCAAAACCCAATATTGGACGACCTGGGTCCAGGTAATCCCTTTCATTCCACCAAGTGTGGCGTACACAGCGACAATCGCCATGCCGATGACGACACCGACGTTGATATCCACCTCGAGGAAACGGCTGAAGACCACACCGACGCCACGCATCTGGCCGGCGACGTAGGTGAAGGAGATGAAGATCGCACAGATCACGGCGACCATCCGGGCCAGGTTGGACTCGTACCGGTCTCCAATGAAATCCGGCACCGTGTAGTGCCCGAACTTTCGGAGATACGGCGCGATCAGGAGAGCCAGAAGGACGAACCCACCGGTCCATCCCATCAGGTACATGCCTCCCGCATATCCCATGGTCGAGATCAGCCCCGCCATCGAAATGTAGGATGCGGCGCTCATCCAGTCGGCGGCAGTCGCCATCCCGTTCGCACCGGAGGGCACTCCCCGTCCGGCGACGTAGAACCCCTTGGTGTCGCGAACACGACTCAGCCAGGCGATTGTCAGGTAGAGACTGAAGGTAACTCCGACGAAAATGTACGTCCAGGCTTGTACGCTCACCCGGCATCTCCATCACGGTTGTGCCGTGTCTCCCAATGGTGCTGCTCATCCAATCGATTCATCAGAAGGCAATAGACAAGAATGAGGAGGACGAAGGCAATGATGCTGCCCTGGTGTGCAAACCAGAAGCCGAGTGGAAATCCGGTTCCGGGAAGTGTGTAGGCGTTCAGGCGGTCGGCGAAGAGAACTCCGGCGCCCAGGCCAACTGTCGCCCAGACCAAAAGAAGGATGGCCATGATGCGGACATTGTGGCGCCAATACCTCTGGAGCTCGGTGGCAGCGGTCGTCGTCGATGGAGATTCTGGGCTCATGTAGATGGCTATGGAGTTGCGATTCTATCGGAGGGGATGTCCGAGGTCAACGCAACACAACGGAAGACAGCCATTTCGGAAGTCAGGGAGGACGGAGTGTCTGGAAGGGGCTCTGGAAGGGAAAAGGTCGAGGAGGGAGAGGAATTTGAAGTGAGGGGTATTTTCGAGAGACAGGTATCCGTAGCGGGTCCAGCCCGGTGATTGGGGTCAGGCAGGCGCGTGGAGACCAGGGAAACGAGTCAGTTCAGCTGGAGTCGGCTGGGGTTGGGGCAGACAGAGCGAGGCGAAGCAAACGAAGAAGCTCGATGGAGGTATGCGGGCGATGGCGCCCGCGATGCAAATGACGCAATCGATACAGACGTTCGATCGTGAGAGCCAGGCTTATGAGGAGCCAGTGGAGAAGCAAGCTGTTGGCGTGGTGATGGGGGATATGGGCCATCCCATAACGGTTCTTGGCATCGTTGAAACCTTGGTTTTCGACTTCCCAACGACTCTTGGCCATGCGAAATAAAGTGGGCGCTCCCACTTGGTTCATCGAGAAATTGGTCAGCCAGTAGGCTTCGACCACCGATCCATCGGGTTTCTCTTGCCGGTAGCGGATCACGCGCACGGTCGGCCAGTTCAATCGGCCCCAGGGATCGAAGTCGTCTGCATCCCAGATTTCCACCCGATCGGCTCCATCCTTGAAAACCCGGGACGGCGGCTGACAAGCAAACCGGCTTTTGGCGGCGTTGAACAAGCTCGGAAGATTGGCTTTGAGACGGACGATGGTCTTCAATCCCAACTCGTCGGCCAAGTGCAGGAACGGAGCCGACGCATAGCCCCCATCGACAACAACATAATCGGCAAAACGCGGCCCCAACTGCCCCACCACCCGACGAAGCAGTCGTTGCCCCCCCGACCATTCGCTATCCCCACTACCGTAGGGTTCCACATCGACCGGTAAAGTGAACCCGGTGCCCACGATGGTGGCCATCACGACGTGGTGTAAGTAGGTGGTCACCTCCCCCTCGGCGTTGCGATGGGGTCGACACCACTGACACCCGGCCTCACCGACACGCCCCACGGTTGTCCCGTCCAGCGCCAGGCCGATGAATCGGCAATCGTCGAACGCTTTATTGCGCTTGGCCTGCTTGATGGCTGTGGTCAACGCGCCGCGCGTGAATTCCGGATTCAGCTTCTCGGTAAAATAGCCCAGCGTGTCGTCGCTAAAGCGGCGTCCGATTCCCAAGGCCCGACACGCCGAGGATCGTGCGAGCGACTCGATGGCCAGGAAGCTCGATTCCCGCAGCAGATACCCGATCACCAGAGACCAGATCAGATGCCCACTTCCGATCTGCGGTCGCACCCGCCCATCTCCGGGGTGATTCAAATACCCCTTCAGCCGCAAACACTTTCGCGCGTACCGTCGTATCCCTCGTGCCGACGGACCTTTCACCGGCGCTTCCGCTTCTCACGTTGTTGCTGGCGCTCCAGCACCAACAACTTCGCGTTCGCTGTCAGCACCTCCCGGATCGCATCCTGAAACTCCCGTCCCGCTCCGACACGCTTTTGAATCTCCTCAACCATGGCAGCTGGAACGTGTTCGACATGCTTCTTCCCGTCCATCATGAATGTCCAGGACCAGGATGGGTGCCCTTCACCCGACACACACCGGCACGTCGGCTTACCGCACCGGGTGTAACTAATCGACACCGAGCCAGGCAGCAAACCGTCGGGTATCTCATGGCGCTCGATCAGGCTGTACTTCCGCCGTCGCAGTCGCGACGCAACCGCTCCCTTTACCTGATTCAACTCAAGCCATATCTTTTTCTTCTTCATCTGACGGTATATATACCACAAGATACCGCCGACACCATATCGATTTCAACAATGCGAAAATAGAACTTCCTTAACAATGGGTTTGAATTCGACTCAAATGCCCGCTGGCCGGGCCTCATTCAACTTCGACCGAGCTGCTCTTCCGAAATGGCTGTCGTCACAACAGCCATTTCGGAAGTCAGGGAGGACGGAGTGTCTGGAAGGGGCTCTGGAAGGGAAAAGGTCGAGGAGGGAGAGGAATTTGAAGTGAGGGGTATTTTCGAGAGACAGGTATCCGTAGCGGGTCCAGCCCGGTGATTGGGGTCAGGCAGGCGCGTGGAGACCAGGGAAACGAGTCAGTTCAGCTGGAGTCGGCTGGGGTTGGGGCAGACAGAGCGAGGCGAAGCAAACGAAGAAGCTCGATGGAGGTATGCGGGCGATGGCGCCCGCGATGCAAATGACGCAATCGATACAGACGTTCGATCGTGAGAGCCAGGCTTATGAGGAGCCAGTGGAGAAGCAAGCTGTTGGCGTGGTGATGGGGGATATGGGCCATCCCATAACGGTTCTTGGCATCGTTGAAACCTTGGTTTTCGACTTCCCAACGACTCTTGGCCATGCGAAATAAAGTGGGCGCTCCCACTTGGTTCATCGAGAAATTGGTCAGCCAGTAGGCTTCGACCACCGATCCATCGGGTTTCTCTTGCCGGTAGCGGATCACGCGCACGGTCGGCCAGTTCAATCGGCCCCAGGGATCGAAGTCGTCTGCATCCCAGATTTCCACCCGATCGGCTCCATCCTTGAAAACCCGGGACGGCGGCTGACAAGCAAACCGGCTTTTGGCGGCGTTGAACAAGCTCGGAAGATTGGCTTTGAGACGGACGATGGTCTTCAATCCCAACTCGTCGGCCAAGTGCAGGAACGGAGCCGACGCATAGCCCCCATCGACAACAACATAATCGGCAAAACGCGGCCCCAACTGCCCCACCACCCGACGAAGCAGTCGTTGCCCCCCCGACCATTCGCTATCCCCACTACCGTAGGGTTCCACATCGACCGGTAAAGTGAACCCGGTGCCCACGATGGTGGCCATCACGACGTGGTGTAAGTAGGTGGTCACCTCCCCCTCGGCGTTGCGATGGGGTCGACACCACTGACACCCGGCCTCACCGACACGCCCCACGGTTGTCCCGTCCAGCGCCAGGCCGATGAATCGGCAATCGTCGAACGCTTTATTGCGCTTGGCCTGCTTGATGGCTGTGGTCAACGCGCCGCGCGTGAATTCCGGATTCAGCTTCTCGGTAAAATAGCCCAGCGTGTCGTCGCTAAAGCGGCGTCCGATTCCCAAGGCCCGACACGCCGAGGATCGTGCGAGCGACTCGATGGCCAGGAAGCTCGATTCCCGCAGCAGATACCCGATCACCAGAGACCAGATCAGATGCCCACTTCCGATCTGCGGTCGCACCCGCCCATCTCCGGGGTGATTCAAATACCCCTTCAGCCGCAAACACTTTCGCGCGTACCGTCGTATCCCTCGTGCCGACGGACCTTTCACCGGCGCTTCCGCTTCTCACGTTGTTGCTGGCGCTCCAGCACCAACAACTTCGCGTTCGCTGTCAGCACCTCCCGGATCGCATCCTGAAACTCCCGTCCCGCTCCGACACGCTTTTGAATCTCCTCAACCATGGCAGCTGGAACGTGTTCGACATGCTTCTTCCCGTCCATCATGAATGTCCAGGACCAGGATGGGTGCCCTTCACCCGACACACACCGGCACGTCGGCTTACCGCACCGGGTGTAACTAATCGACACCGAGCCAGGCAGCAAACCGTCGGGTATCTCATGGCGCTCGATCAGGCTGTACTTCCGCCGTCGCAGTCGCGACGCAACCGCTCCCCTTACCTGATTCAACTCAAGCCATATCTTTTTCTTCTTCATCTGACGGTATATATACCACAAGATACCGCCGACACCATATCGATTTCAACAATGCGAAAATAGAACTTCCTTAACAATGGGTTTGAATTCGACTCAAATGCCCGCTGGCCGGGCCTCATTCAACTTCGACCGAGCTGCTCTTCCGAAATGGCTGCCCCCCGGGAGAGAGGCCCCTTCTACCGATAGGGAACTGAGCTGGCTCGGTCCCCCTCCTTGTTCGTTTTTGGAACAACCGGTTGTGGAAACGGACAGGCGCCGACGGGGCAAAGCTCCGTGGCTCACAATAGGAGCCTGCGCGGCGGAAGAGATCTACTGCGAAAGCGGTATAATCGGTCCATATTCCCCGATTTTCCGTTACATAGAACCACTATTCGCCTCAAAATCGAGGAAATCTGGCCTCGATTCTCCACTTTCCCGCTACGATCCCTTCTGCCGCGCAGGCTCCTGGCTATTTGAATAACGGTATGTTAAAGACAGATTGAGTTTGGCCTCTGGCGTGCTCTTGATTGACATCGGAGCCAATATGAACGCTGTCAACACCGTTTCGAAACCGGGTATGCGTGAAAGCACACACGAGCCATTGCGAGTCCTCCTGGCAGACGACCAGGCGGATGTTCTGGTGGCCCTGCGCCTCCTGTTGAAAGCAGAGGGTTTCGAGACCGAAGCGATCGACCGGCCGGGCGACATTATCGATGCGGTGGCGAATCAGAAGTTCAACCTGATCTTGATGGACATGAACTACACGCGCGATACGACATCCGGACGGGAAGGCCTGGATGTTCTCCGGCGCCTGGGGACGATCCCGAACGTCCCGCCGATCGTCGTGATGACCGCCTGGGGCAGTATTTCGCTGGCCGTAGAGGCGATGCAGCGCGGCGCTCGGGATTTCATTCCAAAACCGTGGGACAACGACCACGTGCTGGCCACGGTCCGAAAGTACGCAACCCCGGCATCCGAACCAGCCACCAGAACAGAAGAACAGGAAGCCGCCGACAAGCACGCACGCGATATGAAGATCGCTCGAAAAGTCCAGAGCCAGTTGTTTCCGCACAAAATGCCCGACCTTCGAACGCTCGAGTACGCGGGGCACTGTCGTCCAGCGGGTGTCATTGGCGGGGACTATTACGATTTCATGGATCTTGCGCCGGGAAGGATGGCACTGGTCCTGGCCGACGTGTCCGGTAAGGGCGTGTCGGCGGCCCTGATGATGGCGAACCTGCAGGCGACCTTGCGCAGCCACTCCGAGCGGGCGCTCGAGGACCTGTCGTCACTCGTTACCGAGGCGAATAGACTCTTTTTCGACGCGACATCTTCGGAACATTACGCAACCTTGTTCCTGGGTGAATACAACGACCGAACACGCTGTTTGTCCTACATCAACTGTGGGCACGTTTCCCCGCTAGTGTTGCGAAAGAATGGTCAACTCGACCACCTCCACTCGACAGCCACTGTCCTCGGTATGTTTTCCGATCTCACGAGCGAGGTAGGCCATGTCGAACTCGGCGGCGAAGACACGTTTCTGGTCTTCTCCGACGGAGTCACCGAAGCGGAAAATGACGAAGCACAGCCCTTCGGTGAGGCTCGTCTCGTCTCCCTCGTTCGACAATATTCGCACCTTGACGTGGCCGCACTGCCGGGTTCGATCACCGAGGCACTCGTGAACTCGGCGTTCCCTCCCGATGATGACGTGACAGTCATCGCCGCCCGGGGACGGTAGGAACCCGAACCGACCCCGGTTTGTGTTGATCCAATACCGTGGCGCAGGTCCTCGGACTCTCAGTTCTTTAACCCTTCCTTCTCAAACCCTCTTCCCACCTGTCCAAGGGGGTAAAGAGGACATTTCACGTCGCCTCGGCGGTCGTCCGTTTTAATGTTCGCCCCATCACGTGGGGAATCGCTCGCATGTCTCAGCCGGGGGTTCGAAATGCCGCCGCGAGAAGGAACGACACGCCAAGATGGCCGAGCACATAGGTCGTGAGGACAAGAACCAGCACTCCGAACGGCGGACCCCACCAATCCCTGTAAAACAGAAGATCGAAGGCGACGACGCTGACGGCCAGGAAAAACAGAACGAGCTGTCCGCCACGTGCGGATTCCAGCCCGAAACCTCTCCGGTGTACTTCGCCGAAGAAGAAGAACGACAGGACCAGCAGCAGCATGAAGCTGCTGGTCAGGTCCGAGCCTCGGCGAACCGCCAGGAGCCTCTCCCATTGGGTCAGGATTTGGATCAGTTGACTTAAGACCAGAAACCCCATCAGCAGTCGAACGGCGCGTCCAATCGGACCGGGGCGGGGCAGGGTCCCAGCGTTAACCGTTTCTGTGATTGGCATCATGCATCTCCCGGGGTCGCCATTATGAATTTCGCGTGAGATCGCTATGGGCTTCGCCCCCTGGCCGGCTCTCACGCTCGCCGAGAGAAGGCACGCACCAGAATCCGGGGCGGCCCCGGATGATGCCGATCCCCCAGATGATCAGCAGAGACGGCCAGATGTAGTCCCAGACGGCGTAAGGAAGAATCCCCAGATTGTGCGCCAGAAATGCCAGGCCGATGAACACGAAAGAGTAACCGCACCACATGAGAGAACCTCCGGTATTGTTTGTTCGTTTACCCTGCCTCACATGATAGGCAAACCGGACGGACCCTCAAACGATGCCGGGACGAACGGTCGAAAAACTCGCCTGATGGTTTGGATCAGGGCGTGGGCGGTAGTTGTCAGACGCCTTCCAGCTTCTGGAGTAGTTCCTTCAGCCGGCGGCGGCTCACCTCCAGGCGGGTCCCGTCCTTGAGCGTCACCTGGCCGTATCCTCCGACCAGCGGCACAACTTCGTGGACGGCATCGAGGCTGACGATCGCGGCCCTCGAGATTCGAAGGAAACTCGAAGGGTCCAGGCGGCGTTCGAGAACCGCGAGCGTGGGTTGCATCCAGAACTCGTCTTTAGAGGTGCAGAGTTTGGTCAAACCCTCTTCAGAGGCGAAGTACTGGACGTCCGCGGCGGCGACGACGCGGAACTTCGTGCCGCGCTTAGCCAGAAAACGATTCGTCCCCCCAACCGGCTCCCGGGTCAGGTCGTCCAGGATTCGATCGGCGGCCTCGGGTGCCGACTCGCGAGCTCGCTCGACCGCCCGTACCAGACGCGCCCGGGTGATGGGCTTCAACAGATAGTCCACCGCGTGCAGGTCAAAGGCGTCGATCGCATATTGATCGTAGGCGGTGCAGAAAATGATCTTCGGCGCGGGGGACGGCAGGGAAGCGGCAACCTCCAGACCCGTCGAGACCGGCATCTGAATGTCGAGGAACACCAGGTCCGGCTTCAAATCCTGGATCTTTTCGAGAGCCTCCTGACCGTCTTCGGCTTCACCGATCACCTCGAGGTCGTCGACCGACGCCAGGAGTTGCCTGAGACGCTCTCGGGCCGGGTGCTCGTCGTCGACAATCAGGACGCGGATCTTTGATGTAGGTGGCTCAGGCATTTCAGGCCGTCTGGACGACACGCTTGGAGGGCATCTCAACCGAAACGACGTTGGCGCCGGTCGCGGCATCGGCCTCGACGGCCAGGACGGCGGTGTCGCCAAAGTGACCGGAGAGGCGTCTCTTGACATTGCTCAACCCGTAGCCGCGATCCTGATTGTCGGGTGCAGGGTCAGAGGCGACGACGGCCAGATCGAAGCCCGGACCGTTGTCCCGGACTTCTATCCTCAGCCGATCGTTCTTAAGACTCGCTATGACTTCAACGCGGCCGGGCCCCCGGGTCGCCGCGATGCCGTGTTTGACGGCATTCTCCACGAGAGTCTGAACCACCATGGTCGGAATCCGAGCGCTCCTGACTTCCTCATCGATGTGGATCCGGAATTCAAGCTGCGGGAAACGGGCCTGTTCGACTTCGAGATACGCCCGCAGGAACTCCATCTCATCTTCGAGACGTGCCCATTCCTTGTCGGACCGGCTGAGAGTGTAACGGAAGATATCGGCCAATCCCTCAACCGTCTCCTCAGCGCGGTCGGGCTGCTTGTGGATCAGGCCGACCAGGGCGTTGAGAGCATTAAACAGGAAGTGGGGATTGATTTGCGCACGCAACGCCTTGAGTTCGGATCGACTTGCCTGTATCGACAGCTCCCGACGTTCTTCCTGAAGATGAATATTGTCCAGCATTGAGGCAAAAACGCCGGCCAGGGAATCCAGCAACACCTTGTCCTTTCCGAAATAAGGGACGTCGTTCTCTCTAGGGCCCATTCGAATCATCCCGACAGGATCGCCATCGGAAACGATCGGAACATCCTCAACGGCATCGAGATCTTCCGGAACGTCCACCCCCGGGCCTAAATGGATCCGAACCCTGGAACGAAAGATGTCCGCGAGGTTTTGCTCGGCTTTTCCGATCAAAACCTCCTCGGACGTCGCTTGCCCGAGGCCGCCCAGAAAATATTTTATCGCCTCTTCAGACGAAAAACGGCGTCCCAGCCACTTGTGGTCGAGCCACAAACTGAACTTCCCGTAGGCCCAGGGGATGGACAGTGCGAGCGGTAGAAATGTGAGAGCATAGACCCAGGCCAGAGCCCATCCCAAGTCCAGGGTGGCCACGAGAGGCATCACAAGCGCGAAATATGTAATCAGCGCGGACAGCACGATGAACACAAAGCTCCCGCGTTTGACGAAAACATCGAAGAATCCGAACCGCGAATAATAGTACTGACCGAGAAACAGAAAACAGAGAGGCATCGACCTCAGAGCCAGATCCAGCATGTCGGCGGAGTCGCTCAAACCCAAAAACTGAGCCACGATAAGGCACAGCATCGCGCACATCAGGACACGAAACCACAGATGATTATTTCCTTCGGGCCCGCCTTCGAGTCGTGCTCGGGAACTCGTACTGAGGCGAACCAGGAAACCTACAGCGACGACAAACAGCCCGTTCAAAACGAAACCAACCGAAGGCATGAACCCTGGAAAAGGATTTTCGATCCACCTGAGAGCGCTGCCTGTGACCAGCACTATCGAAACGAAACTGACGGCGTAGACCGCTCCGATAACGTGCTTCCAGTATCGGCCGACGACGCTTTCGTTCCCCATATAAACGTTGTGCATCATCGTCGGTGGGAGCAAAAAGGCAACGAACAGCAACGACAACTCGATCCATGGAGCCGGACGTCCTCCCTCCGACGCGAGTATGTGGAGAAAATTCGTAGCGAACCAGGCGGCACACACCAGCAGGAAGACGCCGCCGATCATTCGTTCTGAACCGGCGCAATAGGAATGAACATGGCGTTCCGTACCCCGCTCGCGTAGCCAGAAAACGAAGAACGACAGGAAGGCGAGCGTCCCGAATGTATAGACCAGGGTTCCGATTAACAACATGGTATGCCTCGTAAACGGTCGACAAGATCAAGCTTACAGAGGGCACAGAGGGAGACCAACTGTTTTGGACGGACGGTCCTTTCCCGACGCCGAACGGCAGGATCGAGGGAGTGAATGGTTCAGGCGGACACCTCGGTCTTCAACACATCGATAGCTCTATCCAACTGGTTCGGTAAAACGTAGTACGGACAGGAGAAGCGGACCGAAGCCTGCTCGCCTTCCCCACCGTCAGCGATATTGAACCAGATCTTGTGCTCTTTCCAGATCGCTGCACCACGTGCTCTCAGCTTCTGGATGGGCAGCCGGACCTTGACCATCGCTGCGGCCAGGTCCGGAGGCGGGCCGCTCATGAACGACACTTCCCCGACTCCGTGGATTCGCTCTCGAACGTAATTGACCAGGTATTCATGTCGTCGTTCGATTGTTTCCATGCCGATCCGTTGGGCGAATTCCATCGCGGTCTCAAGACCGGCAAGCAGTGTGCTGTTCGACGTCCCGATCGAGCTCAGTCGCTCCACACCCATCTCTGGCCGGTCCCAGTTACTCGAAATGGTGTGGGACCATAGTCGATCGGCCATGCCTTCCCTGCAATAGAGGAAGCCCGTACCTTTCGGCGCGAACAACCACTTGTGCGGGCTGCTGGCATAGTAATCGCAGCCGAGATCGTGCATGTTCAATTGCACCTGACCCATGGCATGCGCGCCATCGATCAGGCTGATGATGCCGCGATCGCGGGCCAGCCTGGATATCTCTCGTACCGGCAACATGCCGCCGGTCGCAGTCGCAATGTGACTGATACTGATGACCCTGGTCCTGGCCGTGATCGCGTCTTCGACCAGATTGAGGATCTGTTCCGGGCTCTCCGGTGGAACCGGCACCTTGAAATATCGGACGACGACACCGTAACGCCTTTCCTTTTGCAGCCAGGGATTGCGCCCCCCGGGGTGTTCCTGATCGCTCAACAACACCTCGTCTCCCGCCTCCAGGTCCAGCCCGCCGGCGACCGTGTTCATTCCTTCGGTCGCGTTGCGCGTCACCGCAATCTCATCGGGTTCCGCCCCGAGAAAAGCCGCGAGCCCGACCCTCAGGTCCAGAGTGGTATTGGCATACCCCCACCAGGGGTAGGTGTTGTACTCCCTATCCTCGAAACTCTCGGTGTCCCTCAAATGGCCAATCATTCGATCGACCACTGGACGTGGAGACACGCCGAGGCTTCCGTTGTTGAGGTAGATCACCTCTTCGGGATGCGGAAACTGTTCGCGGATGTCCTCCCAGAATCCCTCATCCTGTGGCGAAAGAGCGGTTCCGCTCGCCTCTCGCCGAGGCAAGCCGACCGCGGCCAACGCAGTGGTCGCTCCCATCAAAGACACAAACTTGCGGCGATTCATGTCCGACCTCCATTCAAAATTGCCGATGTACGGTACGAATGGGCCGATTCTACCACCGTTCGGCTATGATTAAGCTTTCTGGGAGACTTGCGAATATGCAAGCTGCGGTCCTGAAAGAGTTCGATACCCCGCTGGTACTGGAAAATGTCCCAACGCCGGACCCGGGTCCGGGTCAGGTTCTGGTGCGTGTCGCCGCCTGTGGCGTGTGCCACAGTGACGTCCACATGGCGCGAGGGCACTGGGAAGGGTTCAAGTCCCTCATGCCGCTTCCGATCGTCCTCGGACATGAAGTTGCTGGAACGGTGGAAAGTCTGGGAGCCGGCGTGACCCAACTGCAGGAAGGCGACCGTATCGGGATCCCCTGGTTTCACCATACGTGCGGCGAGTGTGAGTACTGCCGGAGCGACCTCGAGGTGTTCTGCATAAACTCTGCCATTACGGGAGTGACCGTCGACGGCGGGTTCGCCGAGTTCGCACTTGCGTGGGAATCCCATGTCGTTCCGATTCCGGACAACGTCTCACTGGTTGATGCGGCGCCGCTGTTCTGCGCCGGCGGCACTGTTTACAGCGCACTAAAAAAGGTGAGGCTCGATGGAAGCAAGAAGGTCGGGGTGTGGGGCACAGGGGGACTGGGCCTTTACGGAATCCAGTTGGCCAAGCTGTCGGGAGCCCACGTCACGGCCATTGACCGCATCGAGAGCAAGTTTCCCACGGCTCGAGAGGCTGGCGCCGACACGACGGTTTCGTCGGACACGGCCGACGAATGGTTCAGCGATCCGGCGAACAAGCTCGATGTGGTCCTGGTCTCTGCAACTTCGGTTGCCGCTTATCAGGCCGCGTTCGACAGCCTCCGAAGAAACGGCACGTTGCTGGTTGTCGGGCTTCCCTCCGAACCGCTCAGTTGGACCGCCGGAGCCCTCGTCCGTTCCAGCACAAGGATCGTGCCGTCGCGCGTGTGCAGCCGCCGGGAACTGGGCGAACTGATGACGCTAGCCGCAAACAATTCCATTCGCGGAAACGTTCACAGGTACACCCTTGCCCAGGCCGAAGAAACGATTGAGCTCGTCTCCAGGGGGGAGATCAACGGACGCGCAGTCTGCATTCCTTAACAGCCTTGTCTCCTCGCGAATCCCCTCCGTGGGACAAACTCCTTGACACCCCCAGGCGCCACTCCTACCATGCAACAAAACCGTGGAAATCCTTATCAAAACCCGACCGGTGGGGTCCCCGATCACTGGAGGTTTCAACATGTCGAGACGAAACGTGACAATCTGCGCGTTCATCATCGTCCTTCTTGTCCCCGTCCACGGTTGGGCGGGACAGGAGATCGCAAATTTCCAGGGGTCGGAAATCGAAAATTTCCTGGCCAAAGCCGAAATAGTCGAGCTGGTGGATGTCGGAGAAGGCGTCACGAAACCTCAGAAAGCCACGCTCAATCTCTTCGGTGACGTTCGATATGGCATTTTCAAGACCGTGGACATCCAGAAAAAGGGCATGACCCGGGTCGGAGACACCATGGAACTGAATTTCCAGGACAGTTTTCGAACCGAGATCGCGGCTTACGAAATCGATCGGATGATAGGGCTTGGAATGGTTCCGGCCACGCTCGAAAGGTCGACCCGCGGAAAGCGAGGATCGATGCAATCGTGGATCGAGAGCGAGATGTCGGAAGCCGAACGGTTCGAAGCCCGTATCCTTCCGCCCGATCGGGAGTCCTGGGCACGGATGATGTCGAAAGTGAAGTGTTTCGACAGCTTGATCTACAACACCGATCGCCATCAGAGAAACATCCGGATCACCGCAGACTGGCAAATCGTCCTGATCGATCACTCGCGATCTTTCCGAACCACGGATGAACTTCGCGACCAGGATCAGATGATGACGTTCTCAAAGTCATTTCTCGACAACATTGCTAAACTGGACGAGGAGACTCTGGAAGAGCGCGTCGGAGATTATCTGACGCGATTTCAGATTCGGTCCGTTCTCAAACGACGCGACCTGATCCTGGAACGCGCCAGGCAACTGGTTCTTGAAAAGGGTGAGGAACGGGTTCTGTTTCCTTGACGGAAACCCCGCACGGACGTTTTTGCTTCATGAATGAGCAGAAAAACAAACGGGAAAGTGTCGGCTGGATCTTGCCGCTTTGTCTGTTGCTGATCGCCCTCCCGGTCTTTGTCCTCGGTGGAGTCGCCGGAGATCGACTCATCGCAATCGCCGACATCCACGGCAACTTCGACGGCTTCACGCGACTGCTCCAACAGACCGGCCTGGTGGATGAGGATCTTCAGTGGATCGGAGGGAAAGCCACATTCGTTCAGACAGGCGACTACACTGACCGTGGCCCCGAAGTCCGGCGCGTCATGGACCTGCTCATCTCGCTCGAAAAGGACGCCTCGAAGGAGGGCGGCCAGGCGATCATTCTCATGGGCAACCATGAAATGATGAACATAATCGGTCATCTCTCCGACGTGACCGGGGCCGACTACGCCAGCTTCACGGATTCGCGATCGGAGCGCCGACGGCAATCCGCATATCGGTCCTTCGTGGATTTCCACAAGGTGCGCGCGAAGAGATTGAACCTTCCAGAACCACACCGCGCGCCTGAGACGGAGACCGGGTGGATGGATGCCCATCCGCCTGGATTCGTCGAACACAGGGAAGCCTTTTCGCCGAATGGAACCTACGGCAAGTGGTTGCGAAAACGCCGGGTCGTCGTGAAGGAAAACGACACAATCTTCCTGCACGCGGGGATCAATCCCCTCGTCTCCCAACTGTCGATCAAGGCGATCGACGACCGTGTCTGGAAGGAAATCGAACGCTTCGATCGAATCAAGACTTACCTGGTCGATCAGAAGATCGCGCTGGATTTTTTCACTCTCAATGAACTGATCGAGTGTGTGCGAGAAGAATTCGCAGCTCGGCGGACAGAGATTAACGAAAAGACCTCTGCTGCCACCGAAAAGGGAAAGACGTACTCCCCGTCGAGGCGCGAGCAAAATCACATGGACGTGTTGGAAAGCTTCCTGGAAATAGGACAGTGGCTGACCGTCCACCCCGGGGGGATTCTCTGGTTCCGGGGATACGCGCAATGGACCGACCAGGAGGGGCAACCACAGGTCGAGGCATTGCTCAAAGAATACGATGCCCGGCATTTCTTCGTTGGCCACAGCCCGCGGCAGGGAGGGCGCATCCAGAGCAGGTTCGGCGGCCGCATCTTCCTCGCCGATACCGGGATGCTCTCGATTTTCTACAAGGGCGGCCGGGCGGCCGCAGTGGAAATCCAGGATGGAGTGTTCAGGGCAATCTATCTGGACGACGCCCCCATGCAACTCTACCCTTCGGAGACGGCTGCTCCGGATGCGATTTACGTCCTGGAGCCCGCGGTCGCCGCACCTTAACGAATCCGTAGCCTGCCATGTCACATTGGTTCGAACGTCTGCTGAACCTGCGCCGCGGGGATCTGGGGCGGGGCGTTCTCCTGTCTTTCTACTACTTTCTAATCATCTCCAGTTACATCATCGGTCAGGTCGCGCGCGACGCCCTGTTCCTGGACAGGTTTGAACCGGACCAATTACCCTACGTGGATATCTCGATTGCGATCCTGGTTGGTTTCGTAATCGCCGGATACATCCGCATGGGCCGTACCACAAGCCTGGGGACGGCTCTGATGGGCACCCTCATACTGTTCGCATCAACCGCGGCATTCTTCTGGTGGGCCTTCATAACCTTCCGGTGGACCTGGCTCTTCCCTGCTCTTTACATATGGGTGGGGATCTTCGGTGTGCTGGCCACGACACAGGTGTGGACCCTGGCCAACTTCATGTTGACAACCCGGGAAGCGAAGCGCCTGTTCGGGATCGTCGGAGCGGGTGGCATTCTGGGCGGAATCTTCGGTGGCTTTCTGTCCAACAGTATGGCCGAGAACTTCGGCACCGAAAGCCTGCTGTTTGTTCTGGCCCTCTTCATCGGAACGTCGGGAGTGCTGGTTTCATTGATCTGGCGGCAGCGGCGCAAGAAAACCGGAGGGAGGAGCGAGGCTCCAAGGATGACGACGAAGGACGGGCCACGCAGTATGCTGGAAAGTTTCCTCCTGATGCGGTCCTCTAAGCACCTGAAGTCGATTGCCACGCTCATATGCATCACCTCCATTGTCACAACAGCGGCAGGCTGGCAATTCAAAGCGATCGCAAAGGCGTCCTATGTAGAAACCGACGTCCTGGCGGCGTTCTTCGGATCGTTTCAGGGTTATGCCGGAATCCTTTCGCTGGCCGCTCAGCTCTTGCTGACGTCCCGCCTCCTGCAGCGTTTCGGCGTGGGAATCGCACTGTTCATCCTGCCAGTGACGCTGGCTGCAGGCTCAGTGGGCGTGTTGATCTGGGGCGGCTTGTTCGCGGCTACTTTCCTGAAAGGCAGTGACAAGGTGCTGCGTTATTCGATCGATACTTCCGCGCTGCAGTTGCTTTACCTTCCGGTGCCGGCAAACGTAAAGAACCAGGTCAAATCGTTCATCGACACGGTGGTCTGGAGGTTCGGAGACGGCCTGGCGGGACTCAGCCTCTTGATTTTTGTGACCTACCTGAATTTTACGCCGGGTCAGATCAGCTGGGTCAACCTGGTGTTTCTGGGGGCCTGGGTGTTGGCGGCAAACGTCGCACGGAAGCAGTATGTGACCACCCTGGGCGAGCGCATTCAGGAGCACCGGATCGACGCCGAGCGCGCAACGGCGCCCGTGCTGGATCGAAGCACCACAACCGTACTGGCCTCGAAACTCAACTCCGGGGATACAGAAGAGATCCTCTACGGCCTCAGCCTGTTCGAAATGGGATACAGCCATACGGCCCATCCCGCAATGCGAGGACTGGTTCGACACGAATCGGCCCAGGTCCGTCAGCAAGCTGTCGCGATGCTTAACGCTGGGGGAGACAAGTCGGTCATCGAAGAGATTGAAACACTGCTCGCTGACGACGATCTTGGCGTTCGTACCGAGGCACTTCTCTACCTCACCAATCATGGGGACGTCGATCCCTTGACCCGGATTCAGGAAGTCGAGGACTTTCCAGAGTTCACGATTCGTTCCTCGATCGCAGCGTTTCTGGTCCGGCCAGGTAAAGCGCAGAACCTGGAAGCGGCGTCGATGATGCTGGACATGATGGTCGATGAAGCAGGACCCGATCGCGGCCGGTTTCAGCTCGAGGCGGCTCGATTGATCGAAACTGCACCCCAACATTTTGAGGAACAGCTGTTCAAACTTCTCCAGAGCGATGATCCCAAAGTCGCCGGGCACGCAATCGTGGCGGCGGGTGATCTGGGGAAACTACGCTTCGTTCCCTTGCTTCTGGAACGATTGGGCGATACCGAGTGCCAATCGGCTGCGACAAAATCGCTTGGAAAGTTCGGCAATCGGATACTCGGAACGCTGCGGGACTACCTGGGCGACGGCGAGGTTGCCATGGAACTTCGCCGCCAGATCCCATCCATCCTCGTGGACATCGGTACTACCGAATCCGGGACCTTACTGGTCGAAAGCCTGCTACAGGGAGACTCTGCCCTCCGCTTCCGAGTCATATCGGCCCTGAACAAATTCAGACAAGCACATCCCGACACGAAGCTGGACGACCAGTTGATCGAGACCGTTCTGGCGGCCGAAATTATCGGTCACTACCGGTCCTACCAGGCGATCGGCGTACTGGGCGAGCAACTCGACACCGAGGATCCTTCCCTGAAGGCGCTTGGGGAGTCCAGGACCCAGGAAGTGGAACGCATCTTTCGTCTCCTGGGAATCCTGTTTCCCAAACACGACCTTCATGCCGCCTATCTCGGTCTGCGCTCCACCAGCACGCGTATTCACAACAACGCACTGGAGTTCCTCGACAACACCCTCCGTCCCGAGCTCCGTGGACTTCTGGTCCCGCTGGTCGACAGTGGCATCAGCACGAAGGAGCGAGTGCTGCGGGCCAACCAGTTGCTGAACACAACTGTGGACACTTCGGAGGAAGCGGTTTCCATGCTTCTTAAGAGTGGCGACCCGTGGCTGCGTTCGTGTGCCGCCTACGCCATCGGAGCGCTCGGACTGAAGTCTCTGGCGTCGGAATTAGATGCCTGGCAGAATGACCCGGATCCCCTGCTCTGTGAAACGGTGCGGCAGGCAAAACGACGGCTGAGCGAAGCCGCGAGCGGGAGTGACTGAGGGTCCGCTCAAGAACAACTTCACAGAGTTGGCGCCCAGATTTGCGTCAGATTTGGTCGCGACCGATTGAGCCGACCGGAGGAATAGCCCTGCTATTTCGAGGATCTGCGATTGAGAAGCGGCCGAAGATGGCGTGAAGATGGGATGCCAAAATGTGAAGTTATTGTTGAGCGGGCCCTAAGGTCACACATCTCGAACGTATGATAGGCTGTCGCCCTGATCGAGGAGGACTCATTCATGCGCTACAAATTATTTCTGATCACGACATCCCTTCTGGTCGCGGCCAGCTTCGTGATCACCCCCATTTCCAGAGGCCAGATGGCTCACATGAACAGGCTGGTCGATCTGCTGGAAGGCGGTCAGGCAATCTTTGGATCCTTCTCCGGATCCCACGACGCGGCCGGCGCCGCCGCAACGATCGCGAACCGGGATCTCGACTTCGTCTTCTATTCGATGGAGGCGCTCCAGCAATACAACATCCCGAACCTCCGGGCGTTCATCCAGTTCATGAACGTCGCCGGCGTCATGCAGGACCGGTATGACATTCGAACCGACTACCCGTTGCTGGTTCGGATTCCGCCGCTCGAGGAAGGCGCGGAAGAAGGCCAGCGTCGGGTTGGCGAGGTTCTGAATGCCGGTGCCTTCGGCATCGTTTTTCCACAGCTCAACACTCCGGAAGATGCGAGGCTCGCGATCGACTCGATGAGATACTCCGGCTTGCGTCAAACGCCCCAGGCACGAGGCCGTGGCGGGCGCGGACGCGGCAGGGGAGGGCGAGGAGGAACGGCCGCGGCCCCACCGATTCCCGCCGCCTCCTACTGGGGGATGTCCCAGGACGAGTACAAGGAACGAGCCGACCTGTGCCCATCGAACCCGAACGGCGAGTTGATCAATATGTTGCTGATCGAAAACCAGGAAGGTATTGCCAACGCCAGAGAGATCGTCCGGACTCCGGGCGTCAGCATCGCCGTCCCCGGGCCCGGGGATCTCAGCCAGGCCTACAATCGGGACATGGAGGCGGTCGAAAAGGCCATCCAGACTGTTCTGGCTGCATGCAAAGAGTTCAACGTCGCCTGTGGGATAACCGCCAATACGGCCGACATCGAGAGACGTCTGTCTGAAGGTTTCCGCGTCATCATCGCCGACGCGGAGGCGAATCGGATCGGAATGGGGGCGTCGGGCCGGAGGGAGTGAGGGGAGTGGCCAGTGGCCAGTGGCCAGTTGAGGAGCCGGAACTGACCGGACGCCGCAGAACGACTGGAACAGGCCGGCTCGTTGAACGAGCCCTACCGGGGACGGATCTCTCTGTCCCCTGATCGTTGCTGTCCAACTGATCGTTACCGTCTCCCACCACTCTCCTGTTCCATCCGCGCGAGGTCCGCTTCGGCCGCGATGAATCCGAATGCTGCCCACTGGGAGCCCTGGATCACTTCCCGGAGAGCTTCGGTGGCACGCTCGGATTGATTTTCGTGAAGATACCGGCTGGCTAAGGCGTAACCATAGGTAGCTCTGGCGACATCCTCGCCCGCCTGGCCTCGCAATTGCTCGGAATCTTTCTCGCCTTTGTAGAAGAGAAGCCGATTCAGGTAGACCGTGTTCTCTATGACGTCCATGTCGTCATGAATCGGCTCCAGGATGTCCATCGCGTCTTCGTCGCGACCCAATCTCTTCAGTGAGAGATACAACCAGTCGCTGGCGGCTACGATCCGATCGTTGCTGCCGACGGAAAACTTCAAACACTCCTCGAAAGCGCCCCGTGCGCCGTCGAAATCGCCCTTGAGGTAGCGGGCCAAACCAAGGTGATACCAGATATTAAAATGGGACGTACTCACCGGTGTGTTCTGCGCATTGGGCAAGCCGGCGGGTTCGATTTGATCGGCAACGCCCTCGATCAGCGTCGTCGCCCGTTCGAGATCCGCGATCGCATCATCGAACTGCCTCAGAGTAATGTATCGGTGCCCGCGGTGTCGCAGGAGCTTGTAGCTGTCGGGAATCTTGTCGATGCCACGTGAGTAGACCGCAACCGCGTCTTGATAGCGACCCAGATAGGCCATTCGTCTCCCCACCCAGATGATTTTTTCTTCCTCATCGGGGGCCAGGACAAATTCCGCGGCCGCGGCGCCAAGTTTCTCTTCGTATGTCTTTTTCCGATCCACATCGAGAACGGGAGCAAACAACGGGACACCCAGTAGAGATGTCGTTTCCGGAATCCTGCCCTGTTCGTCGGTCGCTGGAGCCCTCTCGGGTCTCAGAAAGCGATCGTACCAGGCGATGTACCTGTTGTAGCGATCCACCTGGTAGCTGGGCCTCCGGATTCCGTGATTCTGTCCCGGATAAACGACAAGTTCGGTCTCACGGCCCAGGCGTCGCAGGGCCTGGTACATCTGCTCGGAATTCAGTGTCGGCACGTTCACGTCATCTTCGCCGCCCATCAGCAGCGTCGGCGTCACGATCCTGTCGACTTTGAACCAGGGCGAGATCTCCATCCAGAGATCCGTGTTCTCCCAGGGCAGGCCCAGTTCCGCCTCCCACTGACGCTGGTAGTGATCGGTGCCGTAGTTGGACAGATAGTTCACTTCGCTGGCGCCGGAGATCGCAACCTTAAAACGGTCGGTCTGTGTGATCACGTAGTTGGTCAAAATACCGCCGTAACTCCAGCCGCCGACACCCAGCCGGTCCGGGTCCGCGGCGCCTATCTCCACGGCACGATCGACCGCGGCCATGACGTCCTCGAAATCCTTGTTTCCCCAGTCCGCCCAGATCGCATAGCTGAAATCGCGACCGTAGCCGGAGGAGCCGCGAGGGTTAGCGGCAACCACGTTGTAACCTTCGGCTGCGAGAATCTGCCATTCCGTGTTGAAGGCGGTCGTGTACTGGGACACCGGGCCGCCGTGAATCCTCAGGAGTGTGGGAAGAGGCTCGCCCGTGTCGGCGTCCGGAGGTCGGGTAAGGAAGGCATCGATCATCGTTCCGTCCGCGCTCCGGCCCTTGATCCGCTCAACCGATCCGAGTCGGATACCCGCTAGGAATTCATCGTTTACGCGGGTCAGGCGGGTGAACGCGCCGTCCCGGACAAGAGACACCTCGTAAGGTTGATGGGGTTGGCTTTCAAGGACAACCAGTTCGCCATTCGGGCCGATGTCAAACTGCCGGATGCTTGCCTCACCCGAAAAGACACGCTCGATCTCGCCACCCACGGAGGGCACGCGGCTGAGGTGATTGTTACCACCGTCCTCGAGGACAAAGTAGACCCATTCGCCACTGGCGTCGAAACGAGGATTCCGTCCGTTGCGATCCAACTCCATTGTCAACGCTCTGGGCGTTCCGCCATCGACGGGGACGATCGCCAGATGACTGACCGAGTACCAGATGTCTTCGGGTGCGCCTCCGGCGACATACACGATCGACTTTCCATCCGGGCTGAACGCCGGAGACGAGTCGGACCCGGGCGACGTTGTGAGTTTTCTTGGCGTCTGGCCGGGGACAGCCCGGACCACGAAGACGTCGTTGTTCGCGTTTGAATCGGGTTCCTCGGTCCGGTTGCTCGCGAATGCCAGCCACCGACTGTCGGGAGACCAGACCGGCGCGGAGTCATCGTAGGGGCCGTCAGTAATCTGAGTGCTCTCCTCGGATTCGATATCGAACACGTAAACATGCCGGCGCCGCTCGTTCAGGTAACCCTGGCCGTCCCGTTTGAACTGCAACCGGTTGATCACGATTGGATCCGGAGCGCCCGAATCTTCCCCGCCCCGGGACTCTCCCTCGTCTTCCGGATCTTCATCCCGCATCACGAGCGCCAGACGAGTGCTGTCCGGAGACCAGGTAAAACTGGAAACACCCGACTTGAAGTCTGTCAGGCGCGATGCTTCACCGCCGCGCCGGTCCAGAAGCCAGACCTGCGTCTGGTCGCCTTCCCTTCCCGAGAGAAACGCCAGGTACTTCCCGTCCGGGCTCCAGCGCGGGCTGGATTCGCCCTTCTCGCTCGTCGTCAGGTGCAGCGTGTCCTGACCGTCGATCGAAACCATGTAGATGTCCGTATCGGAATTGTCCTTCTCCGCATTCATCTGCGAAACCGTGTAGGCAATCCATTCGCCGTCCGGACTGATCCTGGGATCCCCGACGTTCTTGAAGTTGAAGATGTCGTCAACCGTCAACGGCCGGGTTTCCTGGCCGAAAAGCGTGGTCGCCAGAAGGATGAGACCCAGGAACGGCAACGCGCGAACTCTCATGATCACCTCGATGTGGTCGAACTAATGAACTCCACGAAAGCTAACCCGTTTACACGCTTGATGCCAACGTTTTTCCCGCCCTTACCGGTTGTGGTAACCTTCGTCGAATCGCGAGGCACAATTGGGGAGGTATCCGATGAAGACAGGAAGAAAGGTTAGATTCTGGTACGGCGTGCTGCTACTGATGGTCCTGGCATGGACCCCTTCGACGAGTTTCGGCCAGGCTTCTGGGCTGCGATTCGAAGTTTCGGTGCCCCCGGATGTTCGTCCCGAGCCGACGACCGGCCGCGTCTACGTCATCATTTCGCGGACAGGCCAGACCGAGCCCTACCTGCAGGTCGGCCGAACGGGCTCACCATTCTTTGGGAGAGACATCGAGGCGCTTCCCGCGGGCCAACCCGGAATCATCGACGCCTCGGACCTGGGGACACCGGTGCCGAGCCTGGCCGATATACCGCCCGGTGAGTACTACATCCAGGGATTCGTGAACATCTATTCGGAATTTCGACGATCCGACGGTCATGTCCTATGGATGCACGACGACCAGTGGGAAGGGCAACACTGGAATCGTTCGCCGGGAAACATCTATAGCGACGTCCAACGTATTCGCATCGATCCTTCCGAGGATCGTGTCATCCGATTGGAAGCAGAAAACGTCATACCTGCGGTCGCAATTCCCGAAGACACCGAGTTCGTCCGCAGTTTCCGCTTCCAGAGCCCAATGCTGACCGAGTTCTGGGGGCGGCCCATTTACCTTGGTGCGACCGTGCTTCTCCCAAAGGATTACGACCGCGAGACGACCGAATACCCGGTCATTTTTGAGCAGGGGCATTTCTCACTCCGGGCCCCGAGGCGGTTTCAACCGGACAGCGATCTTCACCGGGAATGGATCCAGGACAACTTCCCGCGCATGATCGTCGTCACGTTCCAGCACCCCACGCCCTATTTCGATGATTCCTACGCGGTGAATTCCGAAAACGTCGGACCGTACGGCGACGCCATCATGGCGGAACTGATTCCCGAGATCGAAAGACGATACCGTGTGATCAAACAACCGTGGGCCCGGGCCCTGACGGGAGGATCGACCGGAGGCTGGGAATCGCTGGCCCTTCAGATCTTCCATCCCGACTTCTTTGGCGGCACCTGGTCGTACTGCCCCGATCCGGTAACGTTCTATGACGTCGAAGGCATCAACGTCTACGAGGACACGAATGCGTTCTACAAGCAACACGAGTGGCGTCGTGTTCCGACACCCAACACGCGGGAAACCAACGGCGAAATCCGACTCACATCCGAGCAACGCAACCATTTCGAACTGGTCAACGGCACGAAGGGGCGCTCCGGCCAGCAACTCGACATCTGGTCGGCGGTCTATGGACCGGTCGGGGAAGACGGTTACTTCAAACCGCTTTTCGACAAACGCACCGGTGAGATCGACCCGAGCGTCGCACTGTACTGGAAAGAGAACTACGACCTGATGCACTACCTGGAAAGAAACTGGACCGAGATCGGTCACAAGCTTGTCGACAAGATCCACGTCTACACCGGGACGATGGACAACTTCTACCTGAACAACTCGACGAAGATGCTGGAAGAATGGATGAAGACGACAAGCGATCCGCACTATGAAGGCTTCTTCCTGTACGGCGACGGCGAAGGGCATTGCTGGAGCGGACCGGTCACACAATGGGAACGTATGAAGGAAATCGCCCAGCACATGATGGTGAAGATGCCGGAGAGCACGACGACCCCCTGGTGGAAGTATTAGCGGACCCTAACGTCCCGTCACAAAACTAAAAAAGACCTTCCGCGGCACATCCCGCAAAAGGTCTTGATCCGTGGTTGAAGTTCGGCTGAAATCACGCTGCGGACAGGACCGTCGATGCCTCCGACGACCGTGTTGACGATCTACCGTTTTTGATCTACACGCATCTCAACCATTCAAACGCTACACGAGTCGCGGATACGGATCAAATTCTTTTGGCGAAGGCTGCCACCTACCCGCCAATGTCGAACTTCAGCCCGGCTGTCACGGTGCGAGGCAGACCCGGACGGGCCCCTGCGGGTCGTCGCGCTGTGACATATGCCTTGTCGGTAAGATTCTGGACGGCAACAAAGACTCGGGTGCCCTCGCTCAGGCGATATTCTCCGGACAGGTCGAAAAGCAGATGAGCCTCGGTCGCTTCCGAGGCGAGGGTCGGTCCCTGGCCGGCTTTGATGCGCATCGAGCTGACGTAGGTCGACGACAGGTCCATCGTCCATCGAGGTTTCTCCACTGCTACGCTGGCATGAAGATTGTGACGGGGCAAGTATGGAAATTTGTCACCGGAACGGACTGTCCCCCACGGTGCGTAATCACTCCGGAAGGCGCTCGCAAATTCCGCGTTCGTAAACGTGTAGGAAACCCTTGACGGCAGTCTCAAGTCGAAACCGAAGATTCGGGTGAAGTCGTAGGAGGCCGCGGCTTCCAGCCCGACGACACGCGCGGCACCCCCGTTGAAGGTCATCCCGGTGTCACCGCCGCCACTCGACAGGGTGTCCCGGCCCAGGAGGTTGCTGTAGGCGTTGTAAAACCCCAACGCCTCGACCGAAAGCGATTGCTTGCGGTAGCGGAACCCGCCTTCGTAGTTGATGCTCTCCTCGGCTTCGGTATCCTCGGCCGAACCTGGTCCCGGAGGTCCGAAGCCCTTGTTCAGACCGCCGAACAGGGCGAGCTCCGGGTTGAAATCAAATGTCAGCCCGACACCTGGGACAACAACGTCAACGCTGTTCGATCGGACACGCGATGGAGCAACCCTGCCGGGATCCGCGCGGCTGAAATCGATACGGCGCAAATTGATGTGTTCGTAACGAAGTCCTGGCGTCAGCGTCCAGTGCCCCCATTCGATCTTGTCCTCGACAAAGAACGCCATGGCACTGGCATCACTGACACGGTTCGATTGACTCCCCCCGCTACCGGCGGACGTCAGATGCATACGCCCGTCCCGCATCCCGAAACCGTCCTCATGTTGGAACCGGTCTTCTTCATCCCGGTGATATCGGACACCGAATTCGAAGGCGTTCCTCGCCGGACCAGCGTTCACTCTCAAGCCAACGATCGATTGCACACCCGATGAGAAATAGATACGGTTGTTCGCGCGAACTCTCAGAGAATCTGTTGCGCTGTCAGCGCCCCTGACGATGGCCAGTTCGGAGCTATAACGATCAGGATCATCGAGGATGCTCGATATGGCAACGCCTGAAACACTCTGGAGCTTGTACCAGTTCCTTTTGAAATTGTTCCTGTATACGACCGTCGTCAGGTCCACGTTGTTCGAAAGCGCGATAAGGTGTCGCGCCTGATACTGCTCGTGGTCTCCATAGAAAACGTCACGCTGGGAGCCGGCGTAACGTCTCTTCGAGTCGTTCTTGAAATCCTCGTCGGTGAGCCCGAGGTAGGTCTCGTTCGAGGTCTGGTTTGTCTTGCCGAATTTTATCTCCAGCTCCTGGTACATCCGCGTCGTGGCGCCGGTGTTGAAACGGAGCTTCCCGATATAGTCGTTCACCTTGAAACCCGTGTCGCCGCCGCCGTCTATACTTTTAAACCCACCGCTGGCGATCTGATAGGTCTCGAGCATCCACCCGAACCGTTCATAGGAGTCACCCATGCTGACGAGCCCCTTGGTCGTCCCATGAGCGCCACCGGTCAGATTCCCCCGCATTCGGAACGATTCCGGGATGTGGGTCGAGATGAGGTTCAGGGCTCCGCCGTTCGACTGGGGCCCGTATTTGATCTGGCTCGATCCCTTTCGCACTTCGATCGCCTCCATGCGGCCTGAAACAGGAAAGTAGTATGCCGAGGGTGCGGCGTACGGAGCCGGGGCGATCAGGACCCCGTCTTCCATCAGCGTGATCTTCGCGCTGCGTTCCACGCCGGTTCCTCTCATGCCGATGTTCGGCCGAAGACCAAAGCCGTCCTCTTCCTGAATGTTGACTCCAGGAACGGGCCTCAGAAAAGCATGAATGTCGTCGAAACCGATCTTCTGTTTTTCCAACTGCTCCAGACCGATGTAATGAGCCGACCCGGGAATGGAGATTGTCTCGGAGGGATCCGCAATCACCATGATCCGCTCCTGAATCAGGACGCTGGGGGCGATCTGGAGATCGGCACGAACGACGCGGTGCTGGCCGGGGATCAGTTCGAATTCATCGGTCCAGGTTCGGAAGTCCGGAACCGCGGCCTTCAGGCTGTACACACCGGGAGTCAGGCCTTCGAATCGAAAGGCTCCGAGGTGATCGCTCGAGCCCTCTGTCGTCGAGGCGTTCGAGCGATTCGTGAGCGTAACGAAGGCACCTGGTATCGACGCGCCGCTCGGGTCCAGGACCGATCCGGATATCGAACTCAATGCAGATTGCGCGACGGAGGTCGCGGGAATGAAAAGCAGGACAGCCAGAACCAAGGGGATCAGATCACGAATGGATTTGCAGGTCAGGATTCGTTTTAACATCGCAGAGGCCCCTCCCAAAGAGGCGAAAACATCACGTGAATCGCAATAAGGACACTGTGGATGCGGAGGTTGAATTTGGTGTTTCGGAGGGCGCGCGCCACCTCAACCCGTGACAGGTGTCCCGGGACTGGTATAATGGCCCGGCGCGTTTTTCCCCAGTTTAACAACCGCGCAACCGAAGGGATGTGCTGCCGCTAGCAGCACATCCCTTTTTTATTTTTAAGCCTGAAGTTCGCTGCTTCCAGATCTCACTTGCGAAGCGACTGACACTATTATTCGGCACGGTCACGCCTTCGTCAACATGAAAATGAAAATCATTCTCATTTAGGGTCCGTCCAGAACTCCAGGCGTGCCCCGCCCAGATGTTCCATCTCCCGGTATCTCGGTCATCTTAAATCCGGTATAATTCGCTTCTCGCAACCGACGAGCAGATCAAGAGGAGAAAAGGCCTGTCTATGAGCACGACTACCGACGAGATAACCACCCCTTCATTGCGCCACGACTGGACGCGTGAGGAGGTCGGCGGAATCTATGGGCAACCGTTGCTGAACCTGCTGGGAAACGCACAACAGGTCCATCGGACACACCACAAACCTCGGGAAGTACAACTCTGCCAGCTCATATCCATAAAGACCGGAGGTTGCCCGGAGGATTGTGCCTACTGCCCTCAGAGCGCTCATTACGACACGGATGTTCGGAACTCGGCACTCCTTGATGTCGACCACGTTCTCGGCGTCGCCCGAAAAGCCCGCGAAGAAGGGGTCACGCGATTCTGCATGGGCGCGGCCTGGCGGGAAGTTCAGGAAGGACCGGAATTCGAAAGGGTGCTCGAGATGGTTCGAGGCGTTTCGTCGATGGGATTGGAGGTGTGTTGCACGCTCGGCATGGTCACCGCATCGCAGGCCGGTCGACTCGCCGAAGCGGGTTTGCACGCCTACAACCACAATCTGGACACTTCGCCGGAGTACTACGAGAAGATCATCACAACACGCACTTATGAAGAACGCCTCGAAACCCTGAACTCGGTTCGAAAGGCGGGAATCACCGTGTGCTCCGGAGGGATCATCGGCATGGGCGAGTCCGATGACGATCGTATCGGGTTGCTGCACCAGTTGGCATCCCTGGACCCACATCCCGAAAGCGTACCGATCAACGTGCTGGTTCAAGTCGAAGGAACCCCACTGGCTCCTTCGGAACCGATCGACCCTTTTGTCCTGGTCCGCGCTGTCGCCACTGCTCGCATTCTGATGCCGATGTCTCGTGTTCGGCTCAGCGCGGGACGCCGCTCGCTCAGCCGCGAGAGTGTGACCCTTTGTTTCCTCGCCGGAGCCAATTCGATTTTCGTCGGAGACAGGTTGCTCACCACACCCAACCCGGAACGATCCGAAGATGACCGACTGCTCGAAGACCTCGATTTGATCCCACTCGGAAGCGACTAGGAGCCTGGGCGGCAGAAGGGATCGTAGCGAGAAAGTGGAGAATCGAGGCCAGATTTTCTCGATTTTGAGGCGAATAGTCGTTCTATTTAACGAAAAATCGGGGAAATCTGGACCGATTTATACCGCTTTCGCAGTAGATCTCTTCTGCCGCGCAGGCTCCTAGGATCGCACATGAGTAGCGGCCAAACCGGTAACACCAGACTGGCATTCAACCCGACGCTGGACCGTATCGAAAAAGAACTGGACTCGCTGCGGACTCGATCTCTGTACAGGACGCTGGAGTCGATGGATGGATCGAACTTCTGTTCGAACGACTACCTGGCTCTGTCGAAACATCCGGATCTTGCAGGTGCTGTCCGAGATGCGATCATCTCCGGCGAACGGGTGGCCTCGACGGGTTCCCGGCTCCTTTCGGGGCACGTCGATGCCTGGGAGGAAGTGGAGGAGGAATTCGCCGACTACGTAGGGGCTGAGGCATCCCTGTTTTTCAATTCCGGGTATGCGGCCAACATCGGCATCCTCACGTCGATCCTCCGGGACGGAGACATCGTGTTTTCCGACAGCGCCAACCACGCAAGCCTTATCGACGGCATGCGATTGTCACATGTTCGAAAAGTCATATTTCCCCACCTGGATCTCGACGCGCTCGAGGACGCGCTCCGGAATGAAGGACAAGGCGGGAACGAGCGCTTCATCGTTTCCGAGAGCCTGTTCGGCATGGACGGAGACCAGGCGTCGGTTTCCCACTTGCATGGTCTGGCCGACAGGTACGGCGCAAGCCTCATTATCGACGAAGCTCATGCGACGGGGGTACTCGGCAGACAGGGCCGCGGCCTCGTCGAAGAGGCCGGCAGACCCGAAAGCGTTCTGGCAACAATTCACACATGCGGCAAGGCGCTAGCGTCCGCGGGCGCGTTCGTGGCATGTTCACAAACGCTTAAGGATTTCCTGATCAACCGGGCCCGAACATTCGTTTTCAGTACCGCCCTCCCTCCCTACATGGCCGTCCAGGTCCGTACTGCACTCAGGCTCGCGAAAGAGTCCGAAACCGATCGCGCTGGCCTCGCGGCGAACGCCAGGTTGTTGCGAGACAAGATCCGGGAGGCCGGACTGGACTGCGGCGGGAGCGAATCTCAGATCGTTCCGGTCATGCTGGGGACCAGCGAAGATGCCGTCAAGATTGCAACGACCTTGAATACCAGGGGGTTTGCTGTTCGGGCCATCCGACCACCGACAGTTCGGGCGGGTACGTCGCGACTACGGTTGTCGCTGAATGTGGACATCCCTCCGGAGATCATCCACGAACTCGTCCGGGGAGTCGTGGCTGCGATGGGCCAGGTTTCGCAATGAGGGATCTGTTCGTCACGGGAACCGACACGGAAGTGGGAAAGACCGTCCTGTCCGCGCTGTTGACCACCGCCCTGGACCGGACGTACTGGAAGCCGATTCAGACCGGGGCACTCGAAGGCAAGGCTCGAACCGACCGCCAGGCGGTTCTCGGCTGGGCGGAACTCTCCGACGACCGCACTCTCGCCGAAGCCTATGTCTTCGACCCTCCGGTTTCTCCACACCTTGCAGCATCCCGGGCGGGAACGAGGATCGATCTCGGGTCTATTCACAAGCCCCATGTCCAGGCCGGGAGACGTCTGGTCATCGAAGGGGCTGGAGGCGTGCTTGTTCCAATCAACGAGAAGGACCTGATGCTGGACCTTATAGAACACCTTGACGCGACGGCGGTCGTCGCAACTCGCACGACGTTGGGAACGATCAACCACACCCTGCTGACCGTCCAGGCCTTGCGAGAGGCCGGATGCAGAACGGTGGGTGTGGTCATGATAGGGGAAGAGAACGCCGACAATCGGCAGGCGATTGAGCACTACGGGAAGGTGCCTGTCGTGGGCTGGATCCCTCCGCTCGAGAAGATAGACCGCGCCGGGTTGCTCCAGGTGTTCGAAACACATTTCGATCGAGCAAGGTTCAACTGATGAACGAACCATTCCAGATCTGGCAGCCATATACGCAACAGGCACTCGACCCGCCCCCCATCACAATAGAGCGCGCCGAAGGCGTCTACCTGTATACGGCGGACGGCAGACGGCTGATTGATGCGATCTCTTCCTGGTGGGTCAATATCCATGGGCACGCCCACCCCCACATTGCAGCCGCGGTCGCCGACCAGGCCGGACGAATGGAACATGTGATCTTCGCTGGTTTCACACACGAGCCTGCACAACGCCTCTCATGCAAGCTGAGGCAGGTCACGCCAGAGGCTCTTTCGCACATCTTCTTTTCCGACAACGGATCGACGGCAGTCGAGGTCGCTTTGAAAATGGCCGTGCAGCACTGGCGCAACCGGGGCAAGCCGGAGCGAAAGCAGATCGTCGCGCTCGAACACGCCTACCATGGCGACACGGTCGGTGCGATGGCCGTCAGCGAAGCGTCGGCCTTCACCGAAGCTTTCCAGGATTGGCTCTTCCCGATCCAGCGGGCACACTCGGCCTACTGCTACCGGTGCCCGGTTGGACGGAAACGCGAAACGTGTGATATCGAGTGCCTGGAACGGTTGGAGTCTCTGCTCGAAGAACGGGGCCAGGAGATCGCTGCGGTGATCGTGGAACCGTTGATCCAGGGAGCCGGTGGAATGATCATGCATCCGCCTGAATTCCTGAAACGGACACGTGAGCTGTGTACGCGACATGGCGTTCTTCTGATCGCGGACGAAGTATTCACCGGATTTGGACGGACCGGATCCATGTTCGCCTGCGAGGGTGCGGACGTGGTTCCCGACATCATGTGCCTGTCGAAAGGACTGACGGGAGGTTTTCTGCCGTTTGCCGCGACGCTCTGTACCGATGAGGTGTACGAGCCGTTTCATGCTCCGGACAGAATGCGCACGCTGTTTCATGGCCACTCATATGCCGGCAACCCGATCGGGTGCGCCGCGGCGATCGCCAGCCTGGAGGTCTTCGAGTCTGAACCGGTTTTCGAACGCATCCGCACGGTGGAGAGAATCCACAGAGAGCGGTTGCCGATGGTAGCAGAGCACCCGATGGTCGGCGATGCCCGGATGATCGGAACTGTTGCGGCAATGGAGTTGAAAGCGACCGATGCCGGGTATTTTTCAGATATGAAGTCCAGGTTATACGACTTCTTCCTGGGCCGCGGGGTTCTGCTTCGCCCGCTGGGTAACATCATCTATATTCTTCCGCCTTACGTCATCCAGCCTGATGAGTTGCACTACGTCTACGATGTCGTAGCCGAAGCCATCGATCATGTTGCGGAAGGCTGATCCGTCAACACGCTTGACAGCGCCCACACGCCCCGCGTACTTTCGCGCAACACCGGCGAGGTCGTCTCATGAAGTTTGATCTGCATACCCACTATTATCCCGAGTCGTTCTTTCAGATGATCCGGGACCTCCCGTCCGAATTCTCGTTCGACAAGGATCCGACCGGACGGACCATCATCAAGTTTCGGAGTGCCCGTTTCTTTGGCATCACCGCGCCGATGAGCGATCCGGCAAAGCGACTCGAAGACATGGACCGGGTGGGGATAGACGTGGAGGTTCTGTCGCTGTCGACGCCCAATGTGTTCTTCGCCGGCGACGAGGACGAGGTCCGAATCGCCCGAACCGTCAACGATGCGTATGCGGAGTTGATCGCAGCCCACCCGAGTCGGTTTCACGGGTTCGCCTCGATACCGATGGACGTCCCCGACGAGGCGCCGAAAGAACTCCATCGCGCTATTAACGACCTCAAGATGAACGGAGTGATCCTGATCAGCAACATCAAGGGACGTCCGCTGACGTCCCCGCAATACCGCCCATTTTTCGAAGAAGCCAACCGGATGAAGCTGTGCATCTTCCTCCACCCGATGTTGCCGACCAATGCGGAAGCCTTCAGCGAGTACGTTCTGGGACCGATCATCGGATTTCCGTTCGACACGACGCTGGCCGTCGCACGTATGTGCTACGACGGCATGTTCCGGGATTTTCCGGACATACGCTGGATCATCGGCCACATCGGTGGAGGTGTTCCCTACCTGATGGAAAGGATGGACAACGGATTCAGGGATTTCGCCGAATGCAGGGCAAAAATCGACGAACTGCCGAGCACGTACCTGAAGAAGCTCTACTACGACACGGTGACGTTCTCGCCATACAACCTGAACATGGTCCGGGACATGGTCGGCACCGACCACATGGTGATGGGCAGTGACTACCCTCATTTGCTCGGCTCGATAGAACGCTCGGTGTCATCTATCGATGAGCTCCACATACCCGAGCACGAAAAACAGCAGATCTTCAGCGGCACCGCGCTAAAGATCCTGAACAACATCTCTAATTCGGGGACGGAGGCGTAATTCCGTCAAGTGGAGCAATAAAGAGTTTGCGTTCATTACGCCTCCGTCCCCGAATTAGATTGCGCTTTAATGAGTTCTCGATTCCGACAAATTACAGACAGTCTGGGGCCCGGCATCGTGATGGCGGCGACGGCCATCGGCGCGAGCCACGTCATCCTGAGTCCGGTAGCTGGAGCGAGGTTCGGCTATGATCTGCTGTGGCTCGTTCTGTTTTCGCACCTGTTCAAGTACCCCGCATTCGAGTTCGGCGCCCGGTTCGCGGTCGCGACGGGCACATCCCTGATCCGCGGCTACGAACGTGTTCCGGGGCCCCGGAACTGGGCACTGATTGCCTTTCTCGGGATCACCATCCTGCAGGGGTTGACGATACTGAGTGGCGTGATCGCCGTGGCCGCATCGGTCCTGGTGGTCAACCTGGGCACCTTCCCCTTCCCCGTATGGATCCTCATCCTCGGGGCGGTACCGGTTCCTTTACGTCACCGTCGGTAAAGAGTGGCTATGGATCGACCGGCTCGTCTGGTCCGCCGAAAAATGGAAACGGTGGGTCGATCGCAAAGAGCTTGTGACCTGGGTCGCTTACATGAAGGGGACGCCGGCAGGTTACTTCGAGTTGGTCATGCAAAAGGACAAGAGCGTTGAAATCGCCTTCTTCGGACTGTTGCCCCAATTCATTGGCAAAGGCCTCGGGGGGTATCTACTCAGCGAAGCCATTCGAAAGGCCTGGGACCTGGACGCGTCACGAGTCTGGGTCCACACCTGCACGCTGGACCATCCCCACGCCCTCGGAAACTACGAGGCTCGCGGATTGACGATCGTTCGCGAAGAAACGCATGTCCAGGACATTTCCGACAAGTGATGAAAATCGTTACTTGGAACGTCAACTCGATTCGCCGGCGCCTCGATGGCGTCCTTACATGGCTTGAACGGGCGCGTCCCGATGTTGTCTGCCTGCAGGAAACCAAGTGCACCGATGACGTGTTCCCGTGGATCGTTTTCAAGTCGATGGGTTATGAAGTTTCATTCACGGGCCAACGAAGCTACAACGGTGTCGCGATCGCATCCCGATGCCCCCAGGAGGATGTGGACTACCATCCGCTCGGGACACGCGACTCGGAAAAACGCTCGATCGCCGCGACCATCGATGGTGTTCGGATCCTCAACGTTTACGTACCATACGGTGAAAGGGTGGGCACGGAAAAGTTCAGGATGAAACTCCGATGGCTGGACCTCCTCAACGGAATGCTTAAAGAAACGGACGACCGGCGGCTGGTTGTCAGCGGCGACTTCAACGTCGCACCCGACGACCGGGATGTCTACGACCCCGGACTCCGGCGGGAAAAGCTGATCTGCAGCACCCCCGAACGGGATCACTTCAACGCCCTGCTTCAAACCGGATTCATCGACGCGTTCCGTCACTGCACCGGCGTTGCCGGCCACTACACCTGGTGGAGCTACCGTCCCGGCGCCGTCGAACGCAACCGCGGCCTGAGGATCGACCACCACCTGGTCCACCCCTCCCTCAAATCCCGCATCCAGTCGGTGGACATCGATATAGCAGAACGCAAGAACCCCGACGCCTCCGACCACACCCCGGTCACGCTCATATTGAAATCCCAGGAATAAGAACCAAAGACGCAAAGGCGCAGAGACGCAAATAAAGTATGGCTCTGCGCCTTTGCGTCAACAAGCTTGCCGGACAGGCGACAACCGTTCAGGACCGGCCTAATCTCCTGATGCTGGCGGTTCCAATGCGGGCTCCTGTACCGAGTATGCATGGGCCTTGAAGCCGAACAGGTTCTTGATGTCTTCGAGGATCAGGTACAGCGCCGGGACCAGTGCCAGCGTGATGAGGGTTGCAAATAAGACGCCGGACGCCAGGGAGACCGCCATCGGAATGAGAAATTGTGCCTGTAGGCTGGTCTCGAGCATCAAAGGTGTGACGCCGGCCGCTGTGGTCAGTGAAGTCAGTAGGATTGGCCGAAAGCGCATTACGCCGGAGTCACGAACGGAATGAATCAGCGACTTCCCTGCTTTCCGTGTCCGGTTGATGAAATGCACGAGGACCAGGCTGTCGTTGACGACAACTCCGGCGACGGCGACCATCCCCATCATCGACATGAAGTTCATGGTCATTCCCAGGATCGCATGCCCGAAGACAGCCCCGACGAGTCCGAAAGGAACAGCGGACATGACGATCAAGGGCTGGGAGTACGACTTGAACGGAATGGCCATCAGGGCGAATATCACGAACAGGGCAACAAGGAACCCGCGGGTCAATCCTTCCATGAACTCGCCCTGCATCCGCTGTTCACCTTCCAGGCTGTATGTCACATTGGGGTGATCCGCCAGAACGTCCGGCATGTGGCGCGCCTGGAAGTCAAACAGAATGGCGTTCGCGTTCGCCATTTCTTCATCGACTCCCGCACTCACGTTGATCGCCCGCCGTCGGTCGACCCGGGTAATACTGGAAAAGCCCCGGCCGAACGTGGCGTCCGCTACAGTCAGGAACGGCACCTGGGCGCCGTCAGGGGTCCGGATACGCATATTGTCCAGGTACCCGAGCGACTGCCGTTCTTCTGCCGGGTAGCGAACCATCACCCGGACGTCGTCCCTGCCTCTCTGAATGCGTTGGGCCTCCTCGCCGAAGAACCCCTGCCTCACCTGTCGCCCCAAATCCTCCAGTGACAGCCCGAGTGATTCGGCGCTGGGCCGGAGCGCCAGTTCGATTTCAGGCTTCCCGCCCCGGAATGAGTCGGTGATATCGATGACACCCGGATACTCGGCCAGTCGTGCACGGATATCGGCCGCCACCACGCGGAGTTCATCGATATCGGGTCCCGCCATCTGGAAATCGATCGGCTTTCCAGCGCCTCCCATCAAGTTGCTGACGAGTTCCAATTCGACCGCTCCGGGAATCGGGTCCAGGCGTTCCCGCAGCATGGTCGTGATCTGTGCGCTCGAGTAGGGCCGTCCTTCACCGGAAACAAGTTCGATGTTCACTTCACCAAGATAGGATCGCGATGGGGCGATTCCCGGATTCCCTGGGCCCGCGTTGGATGAAGGTTGCTCTCCAACACTGGAAAGAACGTGAGTAAACAGTGGGTACCCGTGCTGGCCCGCCAGATCGGCGCCCAGTTCGAGCACTGTGCTTTCGATGCTCTCGACGGCGGAGGCCGTGACCTCGGACGGTGTCTCCTGCGGCATCGTGAGCTTGACCACGACGTTGTCCGAATCCATTTGCGGGAAGAAGACGAACTCGACGACGCCTCCCTGTATCAGTCCCGCGGCCAGGAGCAGGGACGAGATGCCGAGGGCCGCCGTCAGGTATCGCCATCCCAGCGCAAACTCGAGCACCGGCCTGTATACAGACTGGATGAACCAGTCCACGGCTCGGCCGAAACCGGTAAAAAAACCGTCCCAAGCTCGGATTAAGAGGGCCTTCTTGCGGATTCGCGGCGGTTCCTTGTGGTGCGACAAGTGGAATGGCAGCACAAACTGCGATTCGATCACCGAAAAAGCCAGGACCGGGATGACGATGAGTGGGATGGCCCGCGTGAAGTTTCCGATCAGACCTGGAACCATCATGAATGGCGAAAACGCGACCATTGTCGTCAGAACACCGAATATGACGGGGAGCGCAACCTCTTGCGTACCGAGAATGGCGCCCTTCAACCCCCGATCGCCCGCATCCTGCCGGGAATGGATACGTTCGGCGACGATGATGGCGTCATCCACCACGATTCCCAGGACAAGGATGAATGCAAAGAGCGTCATCATGTTGATCGTGATGCCTGTGTACGGCATGGTCGCGAACGCACCGAGAAAAGCCACCGGAATCCCGATCACGACCCACATGGCCAGGCGCATCCTCAGGAACAGCGTGAGTACGATAAACACCAGGAACAACCCGTTCATACCGTTGCGCACCAGCAGGTCTCTCCGCTCCCCGAGCATCACCGAACTGTCCTGCCAGGTGGCGATGGAGATGCCTGGAGGAAGGGTTGGCCGCACCTGGGCGACGAAGCGATGAACCGCGGCGGCGACATCGGGCGTGTCTTCGTCCCCAACCCGGTATACCTGGATCATCACGGTCGGCTGGCCGTCGAAACGGGACTGCTGGTCGGTCTCTTCGAAGCCGTCCACGACCCGGGCGACGTCCGCCAGTCGCAACCGGCTTCCGTCCGCTCGTGTCAGCAGGGTCAGATCTTCGAATTCTTCACCGCGATAGGCCTGTCCCTTCGTCCGGAGCAGTATTTCGCCGGATTCCGCTTTGACCGATCCTCCCGGCATGTCCAGCGAAGAGCGCCGGACCGCCTGCGTCACTTCGTCGAAGGTGATTCCATGACGCCGGAGAGCGTCTTCTGAAACCTCGATGGAAACCTCGTAGGGCCGGACGCTCTTCAGGTCCGCCTGACTGATCTCGGGAAGGGCCGTGAGGTCGTCCCGCACCTTTTCTCCCAGACGTTTTAGAGTCAACTCATCCGTGTCCCCGTATAAGGAGACGTTGATAACCTGCAAACGAGGCACCAACTCCTGAACGACAGGCTTCTCGGTCTCGAGCGGGAAGGTTGAGATCGCGTCAACGCGCGCCTTGATGTCGTCGAGCAATTCACGAATGTCGTAACCCGTCTCGACCTCGACCAGAACCGATCCCGCACCTTCCGCCGCCGTCGAGGTCATTCGCTTCACGCCCTCCAGACCCTGGATGGCCTCTTCGATGCGAACACAGACGGCTTCTTCCACTTCCTCGGGCGCGGCACCGCGATACGGAACGGCAACCGAAATGAGTTCAGCCTCAAACGTGGGAAAAACTTCCTGATTGACTCCCGACACGCCCATCAAACCGAGCGCGATGATGACCATCATCAGGAGGTTGGCAACCACCCCGTTGTTGGCAAACCAGTGGATCAGTGTCTTCATCGATTACTCCTGTTCATGCCGGTCCTCTTCTTCGGAGGGGTCGGAGACTCGGACCGCCATCCCATCGACCGCGTTCTCGAGCGGGGAGACGATAATGCGGTCGCCCTCTTCGATTCCGGACGCGACCAGGATTCGTTCTCGTTCGAGTCGGAACAGTTCCACTTGCCTGAAGCGAATGTGACCGGCACTGTCGACGGTCAAAACGCGGTCCACCCCCCGAAGCACGGTTCGGGGCAGCACCACGACGGGACCGGAACGACGGCCGATGATTTCGGCCTCAACGAACATCCCGATGGCCAGCGGCGGCCGGGTCGGATCGCTTCCCCTCGCGTATGGATCTTCGATGCGCGCGATGGCGTGGACCATGCGGGTGCCAGGGTCGATTTCGCCTTCGGTCCGCACCACTCTCCCTCTCCACTCGTGATCCCGCCCGGCAAACCGGGACCGTAGAATCACCCGGGGATCCGGGATCTCTCCGGCCCCCGGGCTCCCGTCACGGTAAGCCAGAGGGAGGTTCAGGAATGCCAGTTCCGAGTCGGGGATCGATAGCCGAACCTCGGCCGAGTCGATGGCGTAGAGCGTCGCCACGGAATTGCCGCGGGCGACGAACTGACCGATGTCGATGCGTTCAGCCCGGACTCGTCCCGCAAAAGGCGCGACGACAACCGTTCGCTCCAGATCATATTCGGACTGCTGGAGCGCTGCTTGGGCGGAAGCCAGAGCCGCCAGGGCTTCGGCGATCTGGGGTTCCCGCATCGCCAGCGGCGTCGGGCGACCGGAACCCAGCAGTTCCCACTCCACCATGGCGACGGCGGCCTCCTGACGTTCCGTCTCCAGTCGTAGTTGTGCCTGGGCAATCGCCGACTGGCCCCGAGTCACGGCAAGTTCGTAATCCCGGGCATCGAGCCGGAGCAGCACGTCACCCTCTTCGAAGAACCCTCCGACGACAAGCGAGTCGGCCACCTCGACGACGCGGCCCGCCACTTCCGGCGTCAGCTCACTCACGGTCCTCGGCGCGACGGTCCCCTCGGCAAACACGCTGAGGGTGACGTTGGAGTAACCCGCCTTTATGGTCTCCACGAGAGGGAGGGGTATCTCAGCCACGCGAGTTTCCGGAACGGGCCGGTTACGGATCATCGTCACCGTCGCGTACCCGGCCCCAGCCAGGACAAGAATCGGAAGGATGATCCGAAGAATCAGCTTAATCACTTGTTTCCACCTTCAGTCAAAGTAGTCTGTCGCTCTTCGGCCTCCGAGGGGACGTCGTCCATGTCGAACCCCCCTCCGAGCGCAAGATGCAGATCGACCCTGTTGTCCAGACGTGTGCGCCGGATACCGAGCAACTGGCTTTCGGAGTTGTATGCAGTGCGTTGAGCCGACAGGACGGTGATGATGTCGGTCAATCCCGCCTGATATCGCCGCTCGGCGAGTGTGCGGGCCGCACTCGACTGCAGAACGGCTTCTTCGAGAGCCCGCTCCCGACGTCGGAGAACGTCTTCGGCCCCGAGCGCCGATTCAACCTCCCGATAGGATTCGAGCAGGCGGCTCTCATAGTTGGCCACGGCTTCTTCGGCCAGGCTCTCGTTGCGAACCACGGCAGCTTTCAACCGGCCGTTGTTGAACAGCGGCTGCACAAGGTTGCCGACGAAGTTCCAGACGAACAGGTCGTTGTCGATCAGGTCTATCAGGCTGCCGCTCGACGTTCCCGTGCCGGAGGTCAGGCTGAACCGGGGGCGCAGATCGGCTTGCGCCTCGGCAATCCGCGTGTCGGCGGCGACCAGTTGCAATTCGGCGGCAACGAGGTCGGGGCGGCGATGGACCAGTTCAGCGGGCAATCCTCCCGGAATCACATCCGGAAGCGTGGGCAGACCGGCCCCGAGAGCGTACTGACCCGACGGGTACCTTCCCATCAGAGCTTCGAGCTGGCGTATACCACGGTCCCTCTGCTCGAGTCGCTGCTCGAGAGCCGCCTCGGCCCGGGCCACCTCCGTCAGGGCCAGCCGCAGATCGAGCGAAGGACGAAGGCCGCCCTGGAATCGGGCCCGGACGCGCTCGGACGAGACCCGAAAGCTTTCCAGGGTCGCTTCAGCCAGGTCGAGCTGCCGCTGTGCTTCAACCGCCCCAAACCAGACCTTGGCAACCTGACCGCCCAACGACAACCGGGCCGTCGCCAGGTCGGCGAAGCGAATCCGTGTGTTAGTGAGGGCAGCACTCTCGCCTGATCGAATCCGGCCCCACAAGTCCAGCTCCCAGCTGGCGTTCACTCGCAGGCCGTAGTTCGTGGACGTCGTACTCAGAACGTCGCCCTCTCTCCCCGATATCGGGAAACCAATGAAGTTCTGACGCTGCTGGCTCCGGTTTACCGTCACGTTCGCGTCGGGCAGCAAAGGCGCTCCGGCGATGACGGCATCCGCGCGGGCTGCCTCGATTCGCGCAGCCGCCGCGCGCAGGTCGTGATTGCTCTCGAGAGCCTCTCCGATGATGCGTTCCAGTTCCGCGTTGCCAAAATACGTCCACCAGTCCGTCCCGGACGGCACGGGGGTCAGTTCCCCGCCGCTCCACTGGTCCGGCGCAATCACCCTGAAGGTGTGCTCGGGCGGCGGCAATTGCCGCGTACAGCCGACCAGGGCCACGGTACTCAGCAAGACGACGCTTCGGACCCAGGGCCTCATGCTTCTTTCCCCACCGACGGTACGAGGACTTCTTCCCCGCCCCCGGTTTCCAGGGCCGGAGCTCCCATGCCGGCTGCCATGAAGTGAACGATCTGCCGGATAGAACCTTCGACATCGGAGGTGTCGCATAAGCCATCGGTGGAGCGACAGATCCATTCGTTCTCTCGCAGTGTGTGCATCATCGCGCCAACCGCCAGGTGAATGCGCCAGACGCGATCCCGTTCCGAGAGATGCGGCAACGCCTTTCGACAGGCGGATGTAATTCGCCGGTTAAGAGTCTGAAAGAACTCGTTGAAGAGCACCTCCATGTAACCCGTTTCCGAAGAAATGCGGCCGATCAGACGCATGAACCGAGCACCCTCCTCTCTGCCTCGAAGACGAAAGGCGGGGGCCACCAGAGCGTACATGATGTCTTCGATGGGCAGCGGCCCATCGCCCGCGCGGTCTTCAGCATTGTCCAGAAGGGCCAACCGTTCTCGGTTCAGAGGTTCTATTCGCCGGGCAAAAACAGCTCTCACGAGCTTCTCTTTGGAACCGAAATGATAGTGGATTGCCGCTGAATTCACCCCCGCCTCGGTGATGATCTGCCGGAGGGCGACCGCCTTGATTCCGTGCTCCGCGAAGAGAGACTCGGCTGCGTCGAGAATCTGTTCTTTGGTGTCTGACATAGCTTGAGGGTAGCAAACCCCAAGCAAACGATTCAAGCGATTGATTGAACAATATGCTTAAATCGTTCAATTCAGGCAGATTATTGAATGTGAAGGGGGGATCGACCCAGAGACGCAAAGACGCAGAGTTTTTTTCTTTTCTTCCCGTAGACGGCGGCCTGAACCCTAGATTTGGGTAGGGCGCCAGAGTTTTTTCAACACGGAGAAAACGAACCCGAAATGTTTCGTGCTTCGAACTGCAGCAGGCTCAAGTGAAGTCAACCGTTAAGCGAGACAAACTCACTCTGCGTCTTTGCGCCTCTGCGTCGAAAAAACTTCCGTCCTACTGATTCGACCGGACCGGGCCTTTGATCAACTCGGGGCGCGGGCCTTGTTGCGCCAGGTCCCAGCTCATCTGATGGACGACACGGACGATCTTTTCCATCTTGGAATAATTGATCTTCTCGGGTGTATCGTTCGGCGTGTGGTAGTCCGGATGAAGACCGGTGTGGAAAAAAAGGGCGGGCACGCCGCTCTGAAGGAACGGCCACTGGTCGCTTCGACGCATCAGGTTGGAGGCGTTGTTGTCGTAGGTCATCTTCAGCTCCAGGCCGATGCCGCGATTCGCCTGCTCGACCAGTTCCTTCATGTCGTCGCTGAACGTGGTCCCGAGAATGTTGATGGAGTTGGCATTCGACTCCGCAGTCTGAACTTCAAGGCCGCGGAACCGGCCACCGCCGCCGATCGGGACCTCCTCGTTCCGGCCGATCATGTCCATGTTCAGAACCGCGACGGTCTGATCGAGCGGTACGGAGGGTCTCAATGTGTACGCCCAGGCACCCAGCAAGCCGCGCTCTTCGGAGTTCCAGGCGGCAAACAGGATGCTTCGCTTCGGCCGTTGGCCGGCTCGGGCGGCGGTGGCATACGCCTCGGCAATCTCGATCAACCCGACGGTTCCCGAACCATCGTCGTCGGCTCCGGCAAAAATGCGGTTACCATCGGCGCCGTCATGGTCATAGTGAGCACAAATGATCACAAACTCGTCCTTCATATCCGGATCGGAACCTTCGAGCATCCCGATCACGTTGCGGTCCGGGATGGGTCGGCGATTGATGGACGTCGTCAGCTCGACCTCGGGTCCCTCGATCACGACGGGTGAGATGCCGCTGTCACTCTCGGACGAAGCCGATAACTCTTCGAGCGTGCTTCCGCTTCCGCGAAGCAGTTGCCCGGCAAGGGCGGGTGAAATCTGGGCCGCCGGTATTCGAACACTCTCCATCCACTCGGCGAGCGTGTAGCGAGGAAATCGGCGTTCACGCCAGTAGTTGGTGGCTGTGAAGGTCCCTTCGTTGTGGTTATGAACATCCTGTACGAAGAGGACGGCCAGCGCCCCGTTAGCTTGAGCGGAAAGCGCCTTTCGAAGAGAGTTCGAAGCCTCGGCCCGCACCACCCCGTCGAAGGGACTATCCGGATCCCGCTCTCCCGGTTCGTGATCCACGATCAGAACGATCTTCCCGGCAACCGCATCACCCCTGAAATCGTCATACGAATGTTCCGGTGCAACGATTCCAAAACCCGCGAAGACGACCGATCCCCGAACCCTTCCGCTTCCACTGAAGTTCAGAGGATAGTAGTCCTGACCCGGCCGCAGACGTTGAATGGCGTTCTCCCCTTCGAGGACCTGAAGCAGGTTGTCTTCTCCGAGAGTCGACGTCATCAGGTTGTAGTTGTGGAAGAACGATGAACCCGACGCAGGCCGGAGCCCCATGCGGCGGAATCGGGACGCCACATACTCGGCCGCCAGACGGTTCTCCGGCGTGTCGGTTCGACGACCGTTCATCGCGTCGGAAGCAAGAAAGAACAGGTCGGCCCGAAGATCGTCTTCCAGGATCGAGTCGTTCTCCGGCGCCTTGTCTGTTCCCTGAAAACCGACCAGAAACAAAGCGGATAGAATCAGAACGAACATGCGGATCTTCATGGGGGCTCCTTTTTGGGGAAGTGGTCAGTTGCCAGTGGTCAGTGGTCAGTTGCGAGCCGGCAACCAGCACCACAAATCGAACACTGTGGCCCCGGCTCGGACCACGGACTTCGGACGGGATCAGGGAACAGCGACCAGATCCGGCTTTCGGAAACTGACCACTGGCCACTGACCACTGTCTTTTATTGCTTAAGCGATTGTATCTTCTCTTCGAGAGTTTTTCGAGCGAATGGATTGGGGGTCCATTTCAGGGCTTCGGTATACACCGCCACAGCGATCTCACGCTTCCCCTCGGACTCGTAGAGGGGACCGATCAGGTAAGACAAGGCGAACGACGACACCCTTGGGGTGGCCGCGGAAAGCATGATCGAAATCGCCAGGCCCAGGTTCTCCCGGGTGGGGCTGACTTCGAGGCGTTCACGGAGATCGGCGAACATGACGTGATAGGACGGTGAGAGGTCCTCGTGTTCGTTTTCGATCGCGTCCAGGAAATGACCCAGTTCATCGTACTCTCCGTCCGGGTAGACAGGTGTATCGAGATAGGTCGGTTCGTCCCCGGCAGAGGCGATATCGACAACGATCTGTTTGATCGTCTCGGCATCCGATTGCAGTCGGTCATACCGAAGCCGATCCGGAATATCTCCCCCACCGTGGTAGTCCTTGTGCGTGGCATTGGTGAAGAACAGGTAGGGCACCTGATTCGCGGCGAAAGGCGCAAAGTCGCTGCGTGGTCCGAGCAGGTCCGTTCCGAGCGGAAGCATTTCGGGTGTCCTCCGGCGCTCTACGATGGAAGCCAGTTCAGGCGAGAACTCGGTTCCAAAGACAACCAGAGTCCAGCGTTCGAGATCGACGAAGCTGCGCCCCAACGTGTCCATGATGATGACGGCCCTGGCATCCTCGAGTGGATAAACAGGCTCGCGGGTGTAGTGACGAGACCCGTTCAGCCCCCTCTCCTCGTCGTCGAACGCGATGAACACAAGGGATACCGGTAGCTCCACGTCACGCAGTTCGCGCGCAAGCTCCAGCATGACGGCGACTCCGGCGGCATTGTCGCTCGCCGACCGATATCCCATCCCCTGGCCGTCATAGTGAGCGCCGATGATGAGGTGAGCCGCCGCGGTGCCCCACCTGGCGACAACATTCCTCCGGCCGGGCCCGATGTCCTGCAGCTCGGCCGAAAGGCCGAGTTCCGTGAACCGTTCCAGAAGGTAGTCGGCGGTAGCCTTCGCACCGGGGCTCTGAGATTGTCGGCCATCGAGAGCGGGATCGGAAAGCCACTCGACGGTCGACTTGAGGCGATCGACGGATAAGGCCGAAGGCGACAGCAGCGGGACCTGGGAGAAGGCCACGAATAGAGCCATGCACAAGGCGATTCGTGATGTTTTCACCATTGTCTGTTAGACGGGCGGAAGCAGGAAAGAAAGCCTGTCAGAAAGAATAGGACAGCCCGATACTCGCTTCGACGAGGTTCAGCGACTGATCCTCCACGCCACGCACCCTGTAGCCGCGGGCATCAATGCGAAGACCGATAGGACCGATCAACGTGATCTTGAGGCCGCCTCCGTAATTGAACGCCAACTTGTTACCGAAGGCTGCCGGCCCGCTACCGCCCGCGCGAACCCCCCCGATGCCCGCGGTGACGTATGGGCTGATCACCGGTGAGGGAAGATTGGCCCGCAGGTTCACGTTATAAATCAAAGCGTTGGCGTTGCTGTCGAGAAAGTTGGGGCTGTAGGCTACGGTGTACTCGGCACCGACGGGGGTGTTGGATCGGAACAGGCGAGCACCGAAAACACCAAAGTCTTTCGGATCCGTCAAGATCCCGAGGTCGGGTGTAGCCGTATTCAATGCTTGACCGAGGGTCAGTTTGCCGGGTCGGTGAAAGCCCCCGAACAAAGTAAAGTCTGCTGCATGGGCAGACGACGACATCACGAACAACAGGACGAGAAATCCACAGAAGTGCTTCATTAGGAAATTATAATCAATTGGATTGTTCATAGCAGCCACGAATACTCGCAGTCAGATACTATAAAGAAGAAGCATGATCATCGAATCCTCGATTTCGAACTCCCGATCGAGACATGCTCACCTCCGCGTGAGCCTGCTTCTCATTGTTTCCGTCCTCGCGTTGGCGCCACCGACCGGACTGGCGCAAGTCGGTGAGGGCCGACAGGCAATGGCCGAAGGGGACCACCTTCGGGCAGTCGAGGTCCTGACCGGGGCACTGGAGGCGAACCCGACTCCGGAAACGTATCTCTACCTCGGCCTGGCCCACTCCAACCTGAAACAGTATGACCGCGCGCTGGAACTCTTCGCCGAAGCTTCCCGGCGTTACCCGACCGACCCCCGCTTCCTCAATGAGACAGCGGGTGTGCACCTCGCCAACAGGGACGTCGACTTCGCCAGAGAGGCGTTAGCCGAAGCGTTACGAATCGCACCCCAGGACGAATATGCGGCGGATCTCCTCGCGTCTCTCGACATGTCGGAAGGGAACGTTCGAGGGGCGCTCGACCTGTGGAACGAGGTCGGTCAACCCGAAATCGATGAGATTTTCCAGAACTTTTCGCCGGGGTTTCTCAACTGGGAGGTCCCGAGGGCGCTGACGTTCGGCTCGGGTGACATCCTGGGCTTCGATGAGTGGAAGACCACCGAAGCGCGATTGTTCAAGAGCAGGCTGTTCACTAACGTGGGACTCGAATTGGAACCTTCGCCCGAGCCCGATCTTTACAACGCCATCATAAGAACGTCCCCCCGCACCAATGCCCGGGCGAACGTTCTGTTCGATCTGTTCCGGGGCCTGCCGGTCGAAACCACCTATCTGAATCTCTGGGATCTTGGAGGGTCGGGAGTCAGCTGGAAGTCGAGCTACCGTTGGGACGAAGACCGCAGGCGGGTGCGGGGGCAACTCCTGATACCGCTGCCGATCCCGGGATTACCGGTCCTCGACATCCGCAACACCTGGCGCTCGGAACAGTGGGACCTGGCGGCCTCGATCCGAGACGAATTCCAATCCGACTCCCGCTTCGACTATAAGGTGAACGCCATCCGGGTCGGTCTCGGGGTCGTGCCCGACTATCGGCTCGATATCAATGCAAGCTTCGAATACCGGAACAGAGCGGCCAGGGGCAACATCGAGTCCCTGGGGATGAACTCGCGCAACTCCGGGACCTTCCGTATCGAATCCACGATTCGTACGATGGAGGGACGCTACCAGAACCAGTTGAGGTTCGAGGGATTCCTGGCCCGTTCCTCCGTACTGGGTGATTTTGACTTCAGTGGAGGTTCCATCCAGGTCGCCAACCGATACATCCTGGAAGAGGCGTCCGATACCAGCTTCAACTTCTCTCTGACGGGCGGCACGTCGGGCGGAGACATTCCCGTCGACAGCTACTTTCTCCTCGGCATCGGCCGCGGATCCAGGTATCCCTTGCGGGGCCACGTGGCTTCAGACGAAGGCCGCTACGGCAGAGCCCCCATGGGCACGGACTTCGTACTGATCAACACGGAGGTCGAGCGCCGTATGGTAACCGTTCCGCTGTTCGACACTCTCGGCATCCCCTACATCATGATCAAGGCCATGGGCTTCTTCGACCGGGCGAAGGTGTTCGACACCAATCGCATCTTTCGACAGGGCGCCTGGCTCAACGACGTCGGGGCCGGACTTCGATTTGAGACCCCGACCGGATCGTTCACCGTCCTATACGGGCGGGACATCACCGACGGCGTCAACAACCTGTATGGGTATGTCGAGCGCCGCTTCTGGTAGGTAGCAGACAGCGGGCAGCAAGCAGCGGGGAGCCTCGGAGCTGCTCGCTCTTTGTTGACGCCGGCTCCTTCCGTCTTATATGCTCCAGGAAATTGTTACTTTCAGACAACCGAAGCGAATAGAGCCACGCCGTTCGCGACGTGCCAACAGGTAAGGAGAAAACTGTCATGAAATTGTCAAGATTGCTTGTATGTGTTCTCGGTCTCGTCCTACTGTCCGGTGTAACGTTACCGGCCCTGGCACAGGAAGCCGACGCGCCTCGACCGATCGCTGCGCTCGACAGCGTTTGGATGGAGCAGTTGACCTGGATGGAGATCCGTGACGCAATCGCTTCGGGAAAAACGACCGCCTTCATCCTGACCGGCGGAGTCGAAGCCAACGGCCCCTACGTGCCGACGGGCAAGCACAACTACATTCTGGAAGCCGCCGGTGAAGCCATGGCACGCAGGCTCGGGAACGCTTTGATCGTCCCGATCCTCAGGTACGAACCCGGGAGCCCCGCCACGTCCAGTTCCCCCGGAACGGTCGTCCTGTCGGATACAACCTATAAGGCAGTCCTGACCGATATGGCGACGAGCCTGAAGGCGCAGGGATTCAAAGACATCGTCCTGATGGGCGACAGTGGCGGGAACCAGAGTCGGATGCAGGAAGTAACCGAAAAGTTGAGTGCAGAGTGGGGCAGCGAACCTACCGCGATACATTTCGTCCCCGAATACTACGCGACGAAACGGATCATCGATGAAGAGGCGATCCCCGGGATGGGTATCGTTGAAGAGCCGGAAGGTCTCCACGACAGCTATCGCATCACGTCGGTCCTTCTGGCCGCCCACGGCCCGGAGAAAATCCGCTTCGACCAGAGAGTCGCCGCAGGCAAAGCCAGCATCAACGGCATCAATATCAACCCGCCCGACAAGACGATCGAAATCGGAAAGAAGAACCTGGAACTCCGCGTCGACCACGCCGTAGCCGCCATCGAGAAGGCGATCGGCCGACGGAGCAGCGACCAGAGGAACTAGCCCGCGAAAATTCGTTTGCAGGAAGGGAAATTCCCGACGCAAAGACGCAGAGGGCTTTTTCTTTGGCATCCCTGGAAATGCTGACCTGGCCTGGAGATTCACGAGATCGAAACAGTTCTCTGTTCGTAGATTCGTGATGTGCAGGCCAGGCGTGATCAACAGGAAAGCGAGACCAGAAGACTTTGCGTCTCTGCGTCGAAACATTGCTACGGTAACCAGCGAAATTGAATACAGGCCTTAAGGCTCTCGCTCGCCAAATCGGTCCCAGGAGTCACGGGTTCCCACCGCAAGGTTGACGATTCGTGAGTAGCTGCGGACGCCGCCTTCGACACGGTTGGCCTTTAAAAAAACATCCAGGGTCCGGGTCTGGGCCCGGCTGATCCAGGCCACCCGGTTTCGCCGCCGACGCAAAGACATTTCGAACAAGTCCCTCCTGGGACCGTCATCGAGAAGTTGATCGAACTCCTCGGACCGAAGGTAGACCCACAGATACAACCAACCGCTGTAGGCAAGGGCTTCATCGCTTGAATTGACGCTGGCCATCAACGCGACGAAATTCGCATCGCCTTCGTTCGGATAGCCCCGGACGTGAGCGATTTCGTGGGCGAGGATCATCGGACGTTCAAATGGCAGCAATCCGCTGGTCACCAAGGCTTCGTGGCCGAACGGGTTGAACATGCCTTCCACGCCCGAAGCTTTGAAGAAGGGGTTCAACAGCCGTGAAGTCTTCACTCGAGAACTGGTCTCCCAGGTCGTCCCGTCGAGTTCCTCGACAACCTGACGGACCCGCTCGTTGGCAGCCCCGGCCACGCGCTCCTCATCGTAGTCCGACGCGTCTCTCTGCTGGTAGAGTCTGTTCAATTCGCCGGCAACGTCCCGGGCAAGTTCGCCAATCGACTCCGGATTGACCTGTCCGGCGTCGAACTCCAGTTTCGAAATCAGCGACTGGCGGTGGTAATTGAGCCCCCAGGTCCAGAAGAAAAACAGATAGCCGCCAGCCGCGATCCCGACGACGGCGAGTAACTTTCTCCGGTAGACGAGATATATAACCGACGGGAAGGCGACCAGAATGGCCAGGTCGAGCCATGAAAACCCGACGGCATCGGCGACCCGGGCCATCGTAGCGGACACCAGGGGGAACAAGCCGGTGGCATACCAATCCTCGACAAGTCGCGATGGGAACCAACCCGCCCAGGAGCCAACGAACGAACCGATCGCCATTAGAATCACCATGATCGGACCGATTAGCGAAAGTTTTAACTTGACCGGCTTAAACTGCATTTGTTACTATTCGCTTTTCTTGCAAGTCCTTCGAAATCAGACGAATAGAAAGCGTTCCCGATTTTCGGGCGCAGTATTCGCGAAGGGCGGCTGACCGTTGCACCGATGGCAAAGAATTTCTACACACTGATTATCGTACCGAACGCAGGTTCAGGACTCCACAAAGTACGTATCCCTCTCGCGCTTCTTTACACAGTTTCCGTTCTCCTTCTGCTCGGATTCTTCACGGTGGTTGGCGCCGGCTTCAGCTACGCTCGAATGGCCCTGAAGACCGCCGACTACAGTCAACTCCAAACAGAGAACACCACACTTAAAGTAAGCAACAGGAACCTCGAAGTTTCCACTCGCCAACTCAACACGAAGATGCAGCTGCTTGAAGATCTCTCCGACAAGATCCAGGAAATGATGCAAAGCGACACCTGGAACAAACGCTTTGACCTGCTCAACGGCGGCGGAGTCGGCGGGGTTCTCGAAGATTACCCAACTGTATCCATGATCTCCAGTCTGAACGTGCGTGAGAATATCGACCTGGTTCGGAACCGCGCCGCGGAGCTGGAGTTTCAACTTCGTTTCGTTGAACAGATCGCCGAAAGGCGAGCCGACAAGCTGATGCTGACACCGTCCCTGTGGCCAGTCGCCGGGCCGGTACGAAGTTCCTACGGACGACGAAGAGATCCGTTCACGGGTGCGTCGGAAATGCATCGGGGCCTGGACATCGGCGCCCTGTACGGAACGGCGATTCGTGCGCCCGCAAATGCACGGGTCCTGTACGCACGACGAAAGTCCGCCTACGGAAACCTGATCGTCCTCGATCACGGCGGGGGCATCACGACTCGGTTCGGGCATCTTTCCCGTTTCGCCGTACAGGTGGGAGAACAACTGCACAAGGGAGACATCATCGGCTATGTCGGAAGCACCGGCCGTAGCACGGGTCCCCATCTGCACTACGAAGTCCGATTGAACGACCGAACTCTGAACCCTAGAAACTATCTACCACGCAACCCGATAGCGATTGCCGACTAAGACACTCAGTTGCGACTTCCCAATTCAAACTCCTGACGCCCGCCCGATTGAACGCCGCATCTCACACACAATCTTTTTCGCCTTCCAGAACGGTCCGAATGGAGCTATCAGCGTGCAGCAGGCAGCAAACAGCCCTGAAGCAACCCCCAACTTGCTGAGGGCTGGCCGCTGCCAGCTACTCGCTCCTCGGCCCCACGCCCGAAAGACTCCCGGCGTGGGGGGACCGTCCCGGCGTCGAAGTTCCCGAAGACCATCGCAAGGCTCAAACGTGGGTGCTCTCATTAATCTTACATCCTGCGCGGGGACGGTGGGCCCGACGCTAAGGATAAACCTGCTAAAATTCTAGAATGCTCGACATCGTCAAGAAAGTCTTCGGCACCAAGAACGATCGGGAACTGAAGAAATTACAACCGATCGTTGCCGCCATCAACGAACTGGAACCCGCGGTGTCGGGCCTCACCGACGAGCAACTCCGAAACAAGACCGCCGAATTCAGGGAAAGGATCGATCAGGGCGCCTCATTGGACGATCTGGTGAACGAGGCCTTCGCGGTCGTGCGTGAAACCGGCAAACGTGTCCTGAACATGCGCCACTTCGATGTCCAGCTCATCGGCGGGTACGCGCTGCACACGGGCCGGATCGCGGAAATGAAAACCGGTGAAGGCAAGACCCTGGTGGCGACATTACCTGCTTACCTCAACGGGCTCGGTGGAAAAGGCGTTCACGTCGTGACGGTCAACGACTACCTGGCACGGCGCGACTCGGAGTGGATGGGCCAGATATACAAATTCCTGGGCCTCGACGTCGGGGTCGTGCGTCACGGGATCGACGAAGTGGAACGGCGAGCCGCCTATGCCGCCGGCATCTCTTACGGGACCAACAACGAGTTCGGATTCGACTATCTGCGGGACAACATGAAGTTCGAGTCGGCCCATTGCGTGCAACGGGGCCACAATTTCGCGATCGTCGACGAAGTCGACTCCATCCTCGTCGACGAAGCACGAACGCCCCTGATTATTTCGGGCCCGAGTGAAGAGGCGACCGACAAGTACCACCGGATAAACAAAATCGTACCCCGCCTGCACCGCGACATCGACTATCAGGTCGATGAAAAGCACCGCACCGCAACCCTGACCGAAGAAGGTGTCGGACATGCCGAGAATCTGCTCTCGGTTGAAAACCTCTACGATCCGTCCAATATGGAGATCCTCCATCACATCAACCAGGGCCTGAAGGCCCACACGCTGTTCAAGCGCGACTCGGAGTACGTCGTCAAGGACGGCGAGGTGCAGATCGTCGATGAGTTCACCGGGCGCTTGATGCCCGGGCGCCGATGGAGTGATGGCCTCCATCAGGCGGTCGAAGCGAAAGAAGGTCTGAAGATTCAGCAGGAAAACCAGACGCTGGCGTCGATCACGTTCCAGAACTATTTTCGGATGTATGACAAGCTGGCCGGAATGACCGGCACAGCCGAAACCGAAGCCGAGGAGTTTCTCAAGATCTACAACCTCGAAGTCCTGGTGATGCCAACCAACCGTGAACTGCGGCGGTTGGAGAGCCCCGACGTGATCTACAGGACCGAGCGCGAGAAATTCAACGCCGTCGTCGACGAAATCCGGGAGCTCAACGATCGAGGGCAACCGGTCCTGGTCGGAACGATCACCATAGATAAGTCGGAAAAGCTCAGCTCGATGCTGAAGCGAAAAGGGATCCGACACGTCGTGCTCAATGCCAAGTATCACGCAAAGGAAGCCGAAATCGTCGCTCAGGCCGGACGCCTCGGGGCGGTCACGATCGCCACAAACATGGCGGGTCGCGGCACCGATATTGTCCTGGGAGGAAATCCGGAGTTTCTGGCCAGAGATCGACTTCGAAAGCGAAAAATCGAACCCGACGAGGCGACTCCCGAACAAATGGAAGAGGCCCTGGACTCGGTACGATCCGAAGTCGAGGCCGAGCACAAAGAGGTCGTAGGCGTCGGAGGGCTCCACATCATCGGGACCGAACGACACGAGGCCCGGCGAATCGACAACCAGCTGCGTGGCCGGTCCGGTCGGCAGGGCGACCCTGGATCGTCCCGCTTCTTCGTGTCGCTCGAAGACGACCTGATGCGCATCTTCGCCGCAGACCGAATCTCGAACATCATGCAGAAACTCGGAATGGAGGAAGGCGTTCCGATCGAATCGAAAATGGTCTCCAAGCAGATCGAGAGTGCGCAGAAGAGGGTCGAAGGCCAGAACTTCTCAGCTCGAAAGCACGTCCTCGAATACGACGACGTGATGAACAAGCAGCGTGGAGCGATCTACGGCCTCCGCAGGCAACTCCTCGAAGAGTCGGACCAGAAGGAATACGTCTCGTCGATCGCAGACGACATCATGGCATCCCTGGTGTCCCAGCACGCGGCGGAGGAGACCCACCCGAGCGAATGGGACCTGGAGGGACTGGGCACGGCCGTCCTGAGGCAGTTCGGTATCGATTACAGAAAGGAAAACGTCGACCCGGACGACCTTAGCTCCAGGGAACTCGAGGAAGCACTGATTGAGGTCATCCACAGGAAGTACGACGAGAAGGAAGAGCTGATCGGCGCCGACGCGATGCGGTTCCACGAACGGATGCTCATGCTGCAGATCGTCGACGCCCAGTGGAAGGACCATCTGCTTGCGATGGATCACCTGAAAGAAGGCATCGGGCTGCGTGGCTACGGCCAGCGCAACCCTTTGATCGAGTACAAGAAAGAGTCGTTCACGCTTTTCGAAGACCTCATGAACAGGATCGAGGACGATGGGATCCGCTTCCTGTTCCTCTTGCAGCCGGTCCAGCAGGAAAAGCAGGCGGAGCAACTTGAAAGACGCCGAAAACGGCAACAGTTCATCACAAACAACCAGGGGGGCGGATCCGCGGTCAGGCAACCCGTCAAGAGAGGCTCCCCGAAAGTCGGAAGAAACGATCCGTGCCCGTGCGGAAGCGGAAAGAAATCCAAAAAATGTTGTGGGGTGACAGCTTGACCAATAAGATTTCCAAAGAAGCCTACACGTTTGATGACGTCCTGATCGTTCCTCTAAAATCGGACGTTTTGCCTACCGAAGTTCAGACCCACACCAGACTGACGAATCGCATTCGGTTGAATATCCCGGTCGCCAGCGCTGCCATGGATACGGTAACCGAGTCGAGCCTTGCGATAGCATTGGCACAACAGGGCGGCATCGGGATCGTCCATCGAAACATGTCGATCGACAGGCAGGCGGGTGAGGTGGACAAGGTCAAGCGGTCGGAAAGCGGAATGATCGTGAACCCGATCACAATGTCACCCGACAACAAGATCGAGGATGCCGTCAAGCTGATGTCGCATTACAAGATCTCCGGAGTCCCGATCACCGAGAACGAGCGCCTGGTGGGTATTCTGACCAACAGGGACCTCCGTTTCGAAGACCGCTACGACCTTCCGATTCGAGAGGTCATGACCAAGGAGAACCTCGTGACGGTCCCTGTGGGGACGACTCTCGAAGAGGCCCAACGCATTCTGCACAAGCACCGGATAGAAAAGCTCCTGGTCGTGGATGAGGAGCAAAAGCTGAAGGGGCTGATAACGGTCAAGGACATCACCAAGAAAATCAAATACCCGGATTCCGCAAAAGACGAACATGGACGGCTTCGAGTCGGGGCCGCAATCGGGGCGACCGGAGATTATCTGGAACGAGCGATTGCCCTGGTCGCCGCTCACGCCGACGTGATCGTCATCGACACGGCGCATGGCCATTCCTCCCGTGTCATCGAGGCCGTGCGGGCCGTCAAGCAGCGACTCCCGGAAACGGACCTGATAGCCGGCAACGTCGCGACCGCCGAAGCCACAGCCGATCTGATCGAGGCAGGAGTCGATGCTGTCAAGGTAGGTATCGGGCCCGGTTCGATATGCACGACCCGCGTCGTGAGCGGCGTGGGTGTTCCGCAAATCAGCGCGATCATGGAATGTGCGCGCGTTTCGAGGGAACACAACATCCCTCTCATCGCGGATGGCGGCGTGAAGTTTTCCGGAGATATCACCAAAGCCATCGCGGCGGGTGCGGACACGATCATGATCGGATCCCTCTTTGCCGGAACCGACGAGAGCCCCGGCGAAGTGATCCTGTACCAGGGCCGCACCTACAAGGCCTACCGTGGAATGGGTTCGCTTGGGGCAATGCAGAGCGGAAGCAGCGACCGCTATTCCCAGGACAAAGCCCAGCCGAACAAACTCGTCCCCGAAGGCGTGGAGGGACGGGTCGCGCACAAAGGTCCCCTGGCATCCATGGTCACCCAACTGGTCGGTGGCCTGAAATCAGGCATGGGCTACTGCGGCTGCGCCTCGTTAGAGGAACTGCAAGTCCGAAGCAAATTCATGAAGATCACCGACGCCTCGCTCCGCGAGAGCCACGTCCACGATGTCTTCATCACGAAGGAAGCCCCGAATTATCAGCTGGAGTAAACGGGTAGGTCGAAGAAGAGAAACGACGCAGAGGCGCAAAGACGCAAAGGGTTTTGTCTGGCTTACCGGTCGATCACAGCTGGTCCTGCACCATCACGATTCAGGAACGGTCGCAATAGTGAAAGAAACTATTTCAGACAGACGGCCTTACTGGACCAAGCCACTATTTTCGCTCAGCAAGAATAAAACTCTGCGTCTTTGCGTCTCTGCGTCAAAAGTCCTGCAGCATCAACCTATCGTGGGCCTGCCGGAACGGCGGAAGGGGGCGTTGATGTATCGCTCCGCTTCGTCCTGCGCGCCGTAGGCGTCGTCACCGGTGTTGACGGCTTTCTGGTACTCGGTGACCGCACGTTCCCTCTGACCGCGGATGTCGTAGATCTTGCCGAGGTTGACGTAGGCCCAGACCTCGACCCAGCGGGGCAGGAGATCGCCGTTCAAGACCTCACGAAAGACGTTGGCCGACGCCTGCAGGTTGCCAAGTTCGAAAAGTGCCTCGCCCATTCTGAAGAACGCCAGAGAGCTCAATCGATCCAGGTCGACGGCAGATTGAAACTCGTCGATCGCCTGGTTGTAGTTACCTCCATCGGAAAGGTCCTCACCACGGCTGACATGGATCGAAACCTTCATGTCGTCCGATAGGCGGAGCATCCTGAGGTTGGGATCGATATTGATTGAACGCGGCTTCCGTTCCGTGATCAGGTCGAAATCGCTCGACGGGCCCGACACCCAGACGCGGTGGTATTCGGGCTCCCCATCGGTCAGGACCTCCACCTCGACGGGCATGCGGAACAGGTCCAGATCCTGGTTGATCTGACCCATGACCTTATACCCGTCACGAAGGCGGAATATCGTGTACTCGCGCGTAAACTCGGGCACGCCCGAAGAATTCAGCCACTGATCGAAGAAATAGGTCAGGTCTTCACCGGCGGAGTTGGAAGCAATTTCCAGCAGCGCGGAGGTGGACAGGGGCTTATCGGCAAAGTGAGTGGGAAAATCGCGCAGCATCGCCACGAACTCCTCATCTCCAACCACATCACGAAGCATCCGCAGAATATAGCCGCCCTTATATGTCGCCAGGGCATTAAATTCCGGTGAATCTGTATCAAAGCCACCTGCCTGATTCACCGGCGTGTTCCCTTCGTAGCTCAACGCCTTCACCATGGCCCGTTCGACATACTCCTGGGCGTCCAGTGGCGAAAAGACTGATTCGAAGTAATACAGGCTGGAGAATACCGCCAGGCCGTTCCCAAGCCAGGCATCGACGCGTGGATCCGCGATGGCATACGTCAGCGGAAACCATTGGCCGGCGACGTGACGAGCCAGATCCCAGGGATCAAAGTCGGACCGAAACTCCGCCGATGGCAACAGCAACATTCCCGCGGCGGATCGGGATTCCCAGTTTGCTCCGTCGATCGCAACCAGTCGGAACGAAGACGATCGGGGCTCACCGAACGTCTCGGTGTAAAACGCCATCACATCAGCCGCTGCCTCGCCCATTTCGGCCCCGGCTTCGGCGGCATCACCAAGGACCATCACCTCGACGTCGGGACCACCCTCGGTGGAAACCGCGATCGTTTCATATCGCCCCCCCACCAGACTTCCCCAGAACGACGGAGTCGTGCCGGCGAACGAAAGGCTTGAAGTCTCGCCCAGGGAAACGTCCGCGTCCTTGGTCAGGCTGGTCACCACCTGCCAATCAGACGGAACCGTCAGGTTCAGTTCCATCATTGAAGAGTCCCGATAGAGACCGTTCAGGGGAAACCACTTGGCGTCGTAGAGAAGAAATGCGTTCTCCGACGCAATTCGACTGAGGATCGGTTCGCGCCGGCCCTCTTCAGGGTTCAGGATGCCATCGTATTCGATGTGGAGAAAGGGCTGGTCGAACTGGCCCAGATCGCTCAAATCCACCTCGAGCGTCGAGTCCAGATCAAACTGGCGGAAGCGCACGGGAAGCGGTTCTTCCTCTCCGAGATACACATCGCGAACACGCAGCCTTCGATCCAGGTCGAACACGACGTAGTTCTCCCGATCGAGCTGAACGAATCGAATGTCGGCTGTCGCGACCAGCTCGCTTTCGAACGGGTCGATCGTCGCCTCTATGGAATAGGACTCGATGTCGATCTGCGGACGATCCGATGCATCGGATTGCGTTATCAGCGTTTGTGCCGATGCCGAAACGGCCATAATGCAGCCAATCATTACTATCGAAATTTTTCTCATAGCGTTTCACTCGGGGGAATTGGTGTCGTCTCCAGTTGTGTTAGACGGCCCATTCAGGGAATCCGCACAATTGTTTTTCCCATCCCGACGTTTTCGTTCTGATCGTACACCCGGAACGCGATGATGTGTTCTCCGGCTTCGAGCTGAACAGACTGAAATTCAAAGGCTTCTGACTTTGAATCGATGATGCCGTCCATCGAAAAAACGGGCCGCCAGACACCCGCGTCGATCGAAATTTCAGCCTTTTTCAAGGTGGAAGTCTGATCCTCCACGTCTACGTGAATGCTCGCTCTGCCGGTAAGAATGCCTGCGTCCCGCACCGTTACCACGGGCGGGGTGTTGTCGATTGCAAACGGTGGCGTCTCTCTCTGTCCGGACAACGTCATTTCCGCCGGGTTCGATCCCATGTCGCTGACCTCCACCCGAACGACGTACATGCCGTCCGGCAAGGTGTCGGAATCGATCGTGTAGAACGGGTCCTCGACGTCAGCGACCAGTAGTTTCCACGATCCCTCATTTTCAGCTTTGTAATGGATGGAATACACGAGGCCGTCGTTGTTACGGTCCGTTGCGGTCCACTGGAGTGACTGCGCGCCTTTTCGCAGGGACCTCCTGGGCGGGATGACTCGAACCGGTGCGGACCCGTTGGCGGGAGGAGGTGCCCCATTGTTGACCGTCTGGACTTTCTGCAGCGCGACGCCGGAAGGCAGGACAGTCAGGGACCGAACGACCGGACGGAAGTTCTGCTGCAGATAGGGGACGGTCACCGACGAGAGAACAGGGCTGGAATCGTCTCCCGCACGAAACGTCGCCTTCCACTGAATGAAACGGGCCCTGGGACTGGCGACCGAACCGTCGTCACCGATCGAGGACCAATCCGCCCACGTTCGGTCCGGAGTCCCGGTGTTGCCGCTTCGGGTGAGGATCTCCACACCTTCCGCACCACCTTTCCATGTCACCTTCCCCCAGCTCGACGTGGCATCGGTGTTCCGGACGATCGATTCATACGAACCTGAATCGGCCGATTCGGCGCGAAGTAGAAACAGTTTCCCGGAATTGGAAGATGTCGCCAGGATGCCATCGGCAGAAGCCAACAGTCGGGTCGTCTGCTCTTCGGAGGATTCCACGAGCAAAGTGGTCCGGCGAGGCCCTTCGTAGGAATAGATGAGCCCTTTCGTACCGGTTGAAAACAGGAGCCGGTCCTCCTCGGGTAATAGCGAAAACACCCTCTCGCTTGACGATTGCCAGACAGTGGTTACGGATTGATCGGGCCGGATCTCGAGGATCGCACTCCGGGCGTTGCCCGCCTGTCCACCGCGACCGGAACCACGCCCCCGCGCCGCGGGCTGTGCTGCCCGCTGCGGAGTTGCGGGCGCCTGCCCGGCGGCGCCAGCTTCGACGGCAGCACCCACGGTGATACTAACGGTCGGAGTGCCCGCCGGTGTCTCCGACGGCGACGGCGGGGCAGCCGGGAGCCCGCCCCCGGACCCGCCGAGCACACCGGCATAAATCGTCCCGTCGGGAGCAACTGCAACCGAATGCACTTCGCGCATTCCGGAGTCATACAGAACGAAGGGCTTCCCATCGGGGCTGATGCGATACACGTACCCCTTGGGATCCCCACCGGCTATCACGTTTCCGTCCGCGTCCAGAACCATCGTGATGATGTGGGTCTCGTCACTGTCGTAGAACACTTCGCCCTGCCCGTCGGCTCCAACTCGATAGATCACGCCCTCGTCGCCGGTCGCCACGAGCAGATCCCCGCTTTCATCGAAAACCATCGACCAGATGTACTTCGCTTCCGGGTCGAAAAACGATTCCGCCGAACCGTCCGCCCCAACGCGGTAAACCTTGCCGTCCGGAGACGTCGCGGCAAACAAGACGTCTTCAGCACCCAGAGTCAGAGCCAGAACATCCAGTTCTCCCAGATCCAGAAGAACGGATCCGTTACCGTCGCGGTCTACCTTATAGACCTTCCCATCATGCCCCGTACCCAGATAGACGTTTCCCTCCGAATCTGTAACTGCACTGAAGATCAGGGGTTCTTCCGTATCGAACAACATGTCGAAGCGCGGAGCCAGCACCAGCTCGCCGTCGCTCGTCACCGACAGGCTATGCAGTTCGCCACTCCGGAACTCGTCGTAGGTTCGAACTTCCCAGAACTGGGGAATCACGGCTAGAGCAGGCAGGGCGAACAGGATTGGAATCAACCAGAACGATTTTCTCATCGAATTTCCCACGGATTAGACGGCTTTCACTGGATGATCGTCAGGTTCAGCGATCTCTGGCCCTGGATCACATAATCGGATGCCGGAAGTTCGAACTCGCCGACCGCGGAACTCCGCGTGCCCGAGGTGTTGCGGTCCGAAGACCGGCCCGTCTGCATCATCGCTATCATTGAAGGCGGAAGCAAGGGCAACTCTTCGCCCGCGATCACGACACCGGGCACTGCGCTGAGCAACTTGACGTAAAGCCGGTCGGTTTTCCTCAGTTTGTTTAATTCCCTGATGATCTGTCCGAGGTCCCGGGGTGCGCCCGACGGCGCGCGCTGAAGCTCAGACGTCGTCATCGTGACTCCGTCTCCGACTAACAACTGCAACCTCCCCGGCGCCAGGCCGATGGGGATTTCGACAGAGTACTTCTCAATGAACTCATCTCCTCCCGCAGTTCGCAAATGGGCCGAGAGACCCACCGTCTCTCCGGCGCTCACTTCGGTCCGGTCCACGGTCAACGCTTCTAGGATCGCGCTGCGCTTTCGGTCGATCGACACGATCTCCAACTCGACCGAGTCGATGACGAGATCGCTCGAACCAACCGACAGCAGATAAGTTATCGGTGCAACAGTCGCAATCGTCGCCCGGGCCGGACCGTTCATATCGCCGGCGAACGCATTGTCTATGTCGACCGTCCGTCCACCGGCCAGATGAATCTGCCCCGTAATTTGGAGCGTCGATTCCCCCAGTCCTCTTTCGCTGGCCAGGATCGCATTGAACACCGTGAAGTTCATCATGAACGGCGTCAGGAATCGATCGTTTACGATTTCGAATTCGTAGCGTTCTGTCTCGTTCCTCGACGTCCGCACATCGACCCTCACCGGGATCATGCGGGCCGACTCTCCCAACTTTCCGTAGATCCCCGTGGCACGGTCCTGTTTGAATGCACCCACAACTTCAAGAGGTACCGCAACTTTGAACGAGGTCGAGACACTGGGAATGAGGGTGATCACGTGTCCTTTCGACATCGGCACATCGGTGGGCCCGGTCGACATGAACGGATGGCCGAAAGCGTAAACCTTGTCTCCATCGACGTGCGTCACCGTTCCGTTTGCGCTGACGCTGATATCTCCACGCACCAATTCGGCGTTGATCGAATCGCCAGGCCGGATTCCGGTTGCCGGCGCGGCCGAAATCGAAGCCGCGCTTGCCGAACCGCCGCCCTGAACGGGGGAAAATCCGAAGGCCTCGAACAAGCCTGAAAATTGTCGGATCGCTACAGGAGACACACCGGAAATCGAAAGCGGGGTTCGAATTTGCGTCATGCCGCCGGCCTGGAGAGAGGCAACAACCGGATTGTTACTCATCCAGGATTGCGGAAAGAGATATTTTTCGATCCCGTCTCCCGCTCCTAGCCCGACCATCAACTTGTTCACGTACGCGCGCGGACTCTCGAGGGGGAACGCCCCCCCCGGGCCGGCCACATCCGTGTTGTTCTCATTGAGGATGTCGACCATTTGACCGATGGGCTGAATTCCCGCGATCGGGTCCTTGGAGAAATTGAAGGCAAACGCCACGGCGCCAAGCAGTCGTCCATCGATGTAGACCGGGCTGCCGCTCATGCCCTGCATCACGCCCGTTCTGGCGAGAGGCCCACCCGACACCCGGGCCATGATCATGTCCTGTTTAGGCGCAGAGTTCTTGAGGACACCCAGGATCTCGACGTCGAACTCTTCGATCGCGGTCCCCTGGAAAACGGTCTTGCCAATGCCCTTCATTCCTTCCCGAACTTCGTCAACCGGAAAGAACTGGGTACTGCTTTGCGAATAGGCGGGAAAGATCGTAGCGCCGAAGAAACCGGCGAGTAGAAACACAGAGGCAATTCTTCTCATCATAAGTCTCGTCACTTTGACGGTCCCACTCTCGAACCGGCACACATCGGCTTATAACTCTAATGTTTTCAACTAAAAACGGAACATTCATAATAAGTGAAGGCGAAAGGCCGTGTCAATAAAGGCCGGGGCTGACAGAGAGGCCCCGCCACCTTCCCTTTTCCGTTCTGAGATACTCTTAGGGTCCGCTCAAGAATAGCTTCACAGAGTTGGCGCCCAGATTTGCGTCAGATTCGGTCGCGACCGATTGAGCAGACCGGAGGAATAGCCCCGCTATTTCGAGGATCTGTGATTGAGGAGCGGCCGAAGATGGCGTGAAGATGGGATGCCAAGATGTGAAGTTATTGTTGAGCGGGCCCTTAGATCATGAAACGCGTGAGCGGTTTTGTTTTAGTTGGAGGCCAGAGCCGTCGAATGGGGCGCGACAAGTCCCAGCTCGAGTGGAAAGGGGGCACGTTGCTCGAACACATGGTCCGACAACTGTCGGCGGTGACCGACTCGGTGGAAGTTGTAGGGGGTACGGCACTGCCGGACCGAGAACCCGGACTGGGGCCTCTGGGCGGTATCCGGACAGCACTTGAACAGACTTCGACGGAAACCAATCTGTTTGTTGCGACCGACCTGCCGTTCCTCACCACCGCATTCCTTGGTTTCTTCCGTCGCCGGGCCCTCGAAGGCGACAACGACGTTCTGGCATGCTCGATCGAAACCAGGGTCCCTCTCTGCCTGGGAGTTGCCCGGAAGGTCCTTCCACAATTAGATTCCATGATTCAAAGCTCGGTAAGAAGCGTTCGCCGTTTCGTCAACGACTCACAGACGCAAATAATTCGGGTTGAGGAGCTGACGGAGCTGGGATTCTCACCCGATATCTTTCGAAACCTAAATACGCCGGGAGAATATCTTGCGGGGCGTGGCTCGGAATCCGAGTGACGCCGGCGGCTGGGACACGCGCGCCTGCAATGTTGGGGCTCACCGTTAACTCCTAAGTTCATTTGACTTTAGAAGGCCTTTCCGTTAATGTGCCAACGTGTTTGTGGTCGGGTCTGTCCACGAAGCGCGCCTTGGAAACCCCGGATCGAGGTTCATATGCGAAGGCTGAGTGTTGGTATCTTTTTGATCGTCTGGCTGGTGGTTGTTCCGCGCAATATTTTCGCCCAAGGAGATGGAGACCTTGAATTGAATCTTTTCTTCGGCGGATCGTGGCACAGTACGAACGGCTTCGAGATAGGCTTCCCACAAGCGGTCACACCGATCCAGTCCGAGTTCAAGTTCAACCAGGCCTTTCGCGGCGGACTCCGTTTCAACGTCTTTACGTCGGGACACTGGGGAGAAGAATTCACGTACAGCTTCGAGTCCAACGAGGCGCGTTTCATCACGAAAAGCCCGACCGCCTCAGAGTTGGCTCTGGGTATGCAGATCCATCAATTCGCGGTCAACACGCTGTACTATGTTCAGCGACGATGAAACACAGACGGTCCGGCCGTTCCTGGCCCTCGGGATAGGGGGCACATTGTACCGGCCCACCGACGAAGCAAAATCCATCGCACGCGATCCGCTTCGGGGCAACGTCGCTGAACTGAACGAATCGTCATCGTTCGCGCTCAACTACGGTTTTGGTGTCAAGGCCAGGGCGGGATCACGAGTGGGGTTCCGATTCGACGTCCGAGCGTTCCTGGGGCGCACACCTTCGTTCGGCCTACCCCGCGAATCGGACGACGCGAACGCCACGGTGTTTCCGGCGGGAGGGGCGTTCCACAACGTCGAAGCCTCGGCGGGCATCGTCTTTTACCTGAACTAGGCTGACAAGTTGACACTTTTTTTTCAACGCAAAGACGCGAAGTCGCAAAGTTTTTTGTCTCGCTTACCGGTCGATCCTACCCGGCCCTGCGACGTCACAATTTACGAAACAGTCAGTTTTCAGTACGCAATCGCGGGTAAGCGTAAAAAAGAAACACTTTGCGTCTTTGCGTTTTTGCGTTGAAAAAAATCGTCGGCAAACTGTAAACGTCGAGTTCAGGCTCTCCTATCTCGGTCCCCGGACACTTTCCCTTCCCTACCGCAATCGCCACACCCAGAAAGCGGCCTGGTTTCCGACCGTCTCCACAACCTCGACTTCGACGGCGTTGCTCGTGCTGAGTTCATCGAGCAGACGGTCCTCGGCGATGCACAGCAATCTGGCGCCGCCCGGGTCGGTCAGTTCAGCCAGTTGCTCTTCAGAAAGCGCTGTCCGGGTTCGATTGTCCCGATAGAACTGAAGCCCGTACTCCATCCACCGGTCCGGTTTGTACAGGAGGACCTCCTGGTTCTCGGACACGAAACGGTCGAGTTTTCCAGTCCAGGGGCGCATCGTTTCCAGGTTTTCCGCCCGCGGGAAGAACGCATTGGTGATGGCAAAGACCACGATTCCAATCGTGACAACATTGAAGGCACCGAGCACGGGCGGGGGCAGCCATACTCCGATTGCGATCAAAGCGCCGGCGATAACGAGGGCAGCCGTTACCAGAACAACGGGGGCCAGCGCGAAGTCGACGTTGATGGCTTCGCCGAAGAAGCCGAACGTCACACCGACGGCCACAACCAACAAGGCTTGGAGAAACGTGGCCAACTTAAAAAGACGAGAGGTCTCAGCACAGAGCTCGCGGGCGCAGAGCAACGCAATCGGGGGGGCCATCGGGAGGATATAGGCGGGCAGTTTCGAACCGGACAGGGAAAAGAAAACGAACGGTACCAGGGCCCACATCAGAATGAGCTGTTCGTTCTTGGCAAACCGGCGGCGTAGGGCGGGAATCAGAAGAAAGGTCCACGGGAACATCATCAGGAGCAGCACCGGCACGAAAAAATAAAACGGCCTGTCGTGGCCGTATGCGTCGGTGGCAAATCGCTGCAGATTGTGATCGAGGATGAAAACCTGGATGAATTCCCAACCGTTCACCCAGGTCACCGCGAGGTACCACGGCCCGGCAACCAGGATGGTCACCAGCACACCCTCCAAATGCCATCCTCTCCATTCGCCACGCCCTCCGCGCCACAGCAGGAACAAAGTCAGTGTAAGTGCCGGAAGTAGGATCGCGATGGGTCCTTTCGCCAGAACGCCGAACCCCAGGGCCGCATAGAACCCATAGAAGTACCACCTTCTGGGGCCCGGGGAGGCCTCGTGTCCGAGAAGAAAGAACACGAGCGCCGCGGTCAACGAGGCAGTCAGGGGCATGTCCATTGATGCCGCACGCGCCAACGCAAAGAAGCCCAGGGAGGAAACCAGGATGAGCGCCGCGGCAAAGCCGGTCCACCGCGAAAACAGCCGCCGGCCACACCAGTAAATGAGGAACACCGAAAGCGTAGCGCCCAGGGCAGACGGGAAACGGGCACCGGCCTCGCCTACACCGAACAAGGCGTAGCCGATGGCGGCAAACCAGTACATCAGAACCGGTTTCTCGAACCAGGTCTCACCCCACAGCCGGGGAGTGATGTAGTCTCCGGTCTCGTACATCGTACGTGCGATCGCCGCATACCGGGGCTCGTCCGGTCCCATCAGCCCGACGCCACCCAACTGGTAAAAAAACAGGACATAGCATAGAGCGGCGAGGGCAGCGAGGATAAAGTAGTCGAGGTGTTGGTCCAGCTTCGGTCTCATCTTGAAAGTATGTGAAAATAACACGGATGAGAGTGGGTGGAAAAGCGTTCATCCAATACGCACTGGCAAAATCGGTACTTCGAATCCTCGGATCGATTCCTCGCAACCTCGCCTACAGGGTCGGTGACATCGTCGCAGGGGCCAGCTATCGCCTCGCCCGCCGACAGCGCGAAACCGGCTTGTACAACCTTCGCATGGCGCTTCCCGATCTGTCCGACGACGAACGGGGGAGGATCATCCGGCAGGTCTTCAGGAACCTTGGGCGCCTGCTGGTGGAATTCAGTCATTTCCCGAAACTCAACCGCGACAACATCCCCGAAATCGTCGAATACGAGGGATTCGACAATTATCTCGAAGGGCACCGGCGCGGCCGAGGCATCCTCTACCTGACCGCACACGTCGGTTCGTGGGAACTGTGCTCGTTCGCGCATTCCATCTACGGGTATCCGCTGAAGTTTCTGACACGCCCAATCGACAATCCATTGATCGACCGGTTGATCACGCGATTCCGCACGTGGGGCGGGAACCAGGTGATCGATCGGACCCATGCCGTCCGCGGTGTCCTCAAAGCACTCGGCAACAACGAGGCTGTCGGCATCCTGGCCGATCAGAACACCACCCGAAGCGAGGGTGTCTTCGTCGACTTCTTCGGAATTCCGGCGGCCACGACACCAGGCGTTGCGACCTTTGCCCTTCGGACCGGCGCCGCAGTCATCCCCGTTTATCTACGCTGGGACAAGAGCCGAAAACGACACATCCTCCACTTCGCCCCTCCCCTGGACCTGATCGTAACAGGCGACCGAAAACAGGACATTGTGGACAACACCCGGATGTTCAACCAGGTCCTCGAAACATTCGTCCGCAAGTTTCCCGACCAGTGGCTCTGGATTCACAGAAGATGGAAGACCCGCCCAGAAGGCGAAGCCCCCCTTTACTGAATATGGCATCAGATTGAAACTTGGGTTCGACGCAAAGACGCAAAGACGCAGAGGTCTTTTTCTTTGCAGCCCGAAACGTTCGCGCCTGGCCTGCAACAGTTTGCCAATTTGATACTTTCGTATTTCAACACGAACACACGAACACACGAAGGACACACGAGATTTGTTTGTTCATCTTCGTGTTCTTCGTGTCTTCGTGTTGAAAAAAAGTTTCAGGCGGCGCCGATGTAAGCGGCAAGGCGCAAAACCCCGCTGAGCGGGAAATCAGACTTTGCGTCTTTGCGCCTCTGCGTCGAGCCCTGGAGCTGAATCTCAGGTCAAGTGGCTACTCGATGGATCCGTAGGCCATTTGCTCCAAGCGGGACACCCGTTCGGTCATGGGGGGGTGGGTGCTGAAGAGTTTGGCCATGCCGCCGCCGCGGAGCGGGTTCACGATGAACATGTGGGCGGTGGCGGGGCTGGCGTCCATCGGGATGCGCCTGGACTGGGCGTCGAGTTTGCGCAGAGCTTCGGCCAGCCACAACGGGTTGCCGCACAGGCGGGCGCCGGTGGCGTCGGCCTGGTATTCGCGGGATCGGGATATCGCCATCTGGATCAGTGCGGCTCCGAATGGGGCGAGTATCATCATGGCGATCAGGCCGACAATTCCTCCGTTGTCGTCGTCGCGTCGGCCGCCACCGAAGATCATCCCCCACTGCGCCATGCTGGCCAGCATGCTGATCGCGCCGGCGATGGTGGCGGCAATTGTGCCGATCAAGATGTCGCGGTTCTGAACGTGCGCCAGTTCGTGCGCCATCACACCTGCAAGCTCTTCTCGACTGAGGAGCCTTAGTATCCCGTGTGTTGCGGCGACGGCGGCATGGTTCGGATTTCGGCCCGTCGCAAACGCGTTGGGAGCATCACCGGGAATCACATACACCTTCGGCATCGGCATGTTCGCGCGCATGGTCAGATCGCGAACGACACCGTAGAGTACAGGCGCGTCCTGTTCGCTCGCTTCCCGGGCCTTGTACATTTTCAGGATGATCTTGTCGCTGAACCAGTAGGAAAACGCGTTCATGACAAGCGCAAAGATAAACGCGATGACCATTCCTCCGCTTCCACCGAGGGCTCCACCGGCAAACACGAGCAGAACGGTCATCCCGGCCAGCAAAGCAGCCGTCTTGGCGGTATTCATGACTCTCCTTGGATTCGCGGTTAAACGCGACTCATACTGAAATTGTATGCGGCCCGGACGTTTTGTCAAACTGTCGAAGTTCTTCGGTCTGCCAGGGACCGGGTCAACAGCTCGGCAAGATGAACCACTTCGAGCTTCATTCCGCACCTTCGCGCACCGTATTGGAATTGAAACAAGCAGCCGGGGTTCCCGGTCACGAGTACGTCCAGATCCGCCGCACGAATCTGTTCCATCTTGCGGTCCAGGATCTCCATCGACAGTTCCCTCTCGGTCAGGCTGTAGACTCCTGCGCTGCCGCAGCACTGGTCGGCGCCATCGACCTCGACGTACTCGACGCCGGGAATAGCCCGGATCAGATCCCGTGGCGGTTTGCTCACGCCCTGGGCGTGGATGAGGTGACAGGGGTCGTCGTATCCGACGCGCAATTCCATTCGTTCGGTGAAATGGTCCGCAATGGATGTGGTCCCGAGGAACGAGGCCAGGTCCCGCACCTTCAATGAAAAGACCTCGGCGCCTTCCACCAGAAGCGGATATTCGGAAAGCATGGCACCACAACCCGACGCATTGACAATGATGGCCTCCACACCTTCGAGCCGAAACGCGGGAAGGTTTGAACGCGCCATGCCCCGGGCCGTGTCCCGGAGACCGGCATGATTGGCCAGCGCGCCGCAACAGACCTGACCGTCCGGGACGACGACCTCGTACCCGGCCCGCGTCAGCAGCCCGACGCTCGCCCTGTTCAACTCGCCGAGAACGGAGTTCATGACGCATCCGGCGAAGAACGCAACCCGCCCCCGGGGCCGGCCCACCGCGGAATAAACGTTACCGGGCACCACACCCGAACCGGGTGCGATGTCGGGCATCATTTCTTCGGCAGCCGCGTAATCGGGCGCGAACCGTTCGAGCAAACCCGTGGAACGCATGAACCCGGAAAGGCCGGACTGGTTGTAGATCTGAAGCAAACGGGCGGCCAGATGAAAGCGGCCCGGATGAGGGAAGATGTGATTGAGCGTCAGCCTCATGATCCAGTTCGTCGATCGTTCGTTGACGATCCTGGCCCGGGTGTCTTCCATCATGTGCCCGAAGCGAACTCCCGAGGGACAAACCGTTTCACACGCCCTGCAATCCAGACAACGGAACATGTGATCCACGAAGGTGTCGGTTATCGAGGTGCGGCCTTCGTCGAGCGCACGCATCAGGTAAATCCGTCCCCGGGGCGAATCCATTTCATTGCCGAGGACACGGTAGGTCGGGCAGGAAGACAGGCACAGCCCGCAGTGAACACAATCCAGGTACAGTTCATCGTGGCGGGCTTCGAGAGTGCTTTTCATGCTCTGTCCTCTCCATCCACGTGGCGACGGGGATTCAACCGACCCTCCGGGTCGAACGATCTCTTAAGTTGCTTCATCAGCTCATATTCCCGTCCCTCGAGGCCGAAGGCCGAAACCTGCCGGCGAACCTCGATCGGGGCACGTTCGATCACAACCGGAAACTCCCGTCGAAGCTCGGCTATGCCGTCCGCGCTGGGCAAGGCCAGCAAAACGATTCCGTTGGCCGCGTGCGCCAGCCAGCGATCCGGGTTGAAACGCTCGACCACTTCTCGGATTTTCGATGGCAGCGTCACAAGGCGCAGAACGATTTCTCCAAGCTCCTGGTAACCTCTGCGCACGCCCTGCCAGAGGGTGCGCTCGGCTTCCCCTTCAAATGTCTCCCATTCGGCCGCCGGCAACCGCGAGAGTTGCCATTCCACCGCGCGCTTCTGCTCGCCAAAACGAACATAGATGGAATTGTCCGGCCCCGTCCACAGGAACGAAACCGGCTCGAAGGGGCCGGTTCGAATCGCCACAACAAGACGTGACGCTTCATCTACGCGATCCACACGAGCCCGAACGGTCGTTGTCCTTTCAAAATTGGCCCGCAATTTAAGACTGACCTCCGAGATGATCGCCAGAGAGCCCAGAGAGCCCGTATACAGTTTGGCCAGGTCGTATCCGGAAACGTTCTTGACGACGCGACCTCCGGTTTTTGAATTACGGCCGTCGACCTCGACGACCCGCATCCCGATGATCCAGTCGCGAATTCCCCCAATGGTCCGAAACGGGCCCTGGGCGTTGGTCGCGGCAATACCACCGATGGTGGCTTCCGGACCGTTCCAGGGGTCGAGCGGTAGAATCTGATTGTGTTCCGCCAGGGCGGTTTGAAGTTGCCCCAGGGTGAGACCCGCCTCCACGTGGACGGTCAGATCGGCGGGCACGTACTCTGTGATACGGGAAAGTCGGCGCATGTCGATCGCACAGTCGATCGGGCCGAGAGGGTTGCCGAACTCGAGTTCGGTACCGGCGCCCACGGGGGCCATCGCTCCCGTTTCAGAACGTATGGCTTCGCTGAGTTCCGTTGTCGTCCTGGGCGCGTGTACGCGATCGACGGGGACAGAGTCCAGGATCAAATTTCACTCCCCCGGACATACCTGTCGATACGTCGCGCCGCTTCAGCCGTGCTCGTAACGCCGGGGCCGACTTCCGTACATGCGCTGCCGGTGGGAAATATCTTGCCGGGGTTGAGAAGCCCCATGGGGTTAAAGACGTCCTTGGTCCGTTGCATGACGTCCAGGTCGTCGTCGGTGTAAACCATCCGCATGTACTCTTTTTTCTCGAGCCCGATGCCATGCTCCCCGCTGAGCGCACCACCCACACTGACGCAAACCTCCATTATCTCTTCCGCCATCCGAAAAATACGGTCGACATGGTCGCTCCGTCGGCTGTCGAAGAGGATCAGCGGGTGCAGGTTCCCGTCGCCGGCGTGGAACACGTTCGCCACGGGCAGGTCGTAGCTGTCGGAAATAGACTGGATCCGAGTCAGGACTTCGGGAAGCCGCGTCCTGGGGATGACGGCGTCCATGACGATCATGTCGGGGCTGATGCGCCCCATGGCCCCGAACGCGCCTTTGCGGCCCAGCCACAATCGCGCCCGCTGCTCTTCGTCTTCGGCTACCCGGATGTCGTAGGAACCGTTGCTCTCGCAGATCGACCTGATGGAATCGGCCGTCTCTTCGAGCGCCACGTCGAACCCATCGACTTCGATCAGGAGGCTCGCGGCGGCATCGAGCCGGTAACCGGCCCGGTATACCGACGCTTCGACCGCCTCGGTCGTTTTCTGGTCCACAAACTCGAGAGCTGAGGGCACGATACCGGCGGCGATCACTGCCGAGACCGTTTGACTGCAAGCCTCGACGGAGGGAAACGCGGCCAGCAGGGTCTTCACCGCATTCGGCTTCCGGAGCAACCGAACCGTTATCTCGGTGACGATGGCAAACGTTCCTTCCGATCCAACAACAAGCCCGACAAGGTCATAGCCCACCGGATCGCCGGCCTTGTTACCAATCCGGACTATCTCTCCGGTCGCCAGCACCGCCTCGAGCTCGAGGATGTGGTTGGTGGTCATGCCGTACTTCAAACAATGCGGCCCTCCCGCATTCTCGGCCACATTGCCGCCGATACTGCAGGCCATTTGACTGGAAGGGTCCGGAGCGTAATAGAGGCCGTATGGGGACACCGCGCGCGAGACGTCCAGGTTGACGACACCCGGTTGGAGGACAGCGAAACGGTTCTCCGGATCGATAGACACGACACGGTTCATCTGCTGCAATTCGATGATGATCCCACCATCCGCCGCAATGGCCCCGCCGCTCAGACCGGTGCCCGCACCCCGGGGCAGGAACGGAATCTGGTATTCGTTCGCCAGACGGACGACCGCCGACACCTCGCGGGCCGAAGCGGGAAACACCACAACGTCGGGCTTGTGCTTGAACAGGGCGAGGGCGTCGCACTCGTAGACAAGCAAGTCGGTCTCGTCAGCGGTGACCCTCGCGGCGCCGACAACCGCGCCCAGCTTGTCGAGGATTTCCTGTTTCATGACGGTACTCGTCCGGTGCTCCAGAAAGAAGTGCGGTTGGTTGGGCTCCCTGGTAACCTGTTTGAGCTCGCTAGCGCTCTTGCCCCTTCAGCCTCGCGATTTCTTCACGAACCATTCCGATCTGGGAATAACCGGGGTTGACGTCGACCAGGTGCTCCCAGAGTTGGATCGCCCCTTCCCGATCGTTCCTTTCCTCGAGGAGAACCACACCCATGTTGAACAAGGTTTGCGGATGGTCCGGATCGATCGCCAGCGATTTTTCGAACTCGGCGACCGCGGCATCGACACGGTTGGAGTAGTAGAGCGCGGTTCCCAGATCGGTCCGGACGTTCGCGTCTTCGGGCTGGACATCAAGAGCTTTCGCGTAGTAATCCGCAGCTCCGGAGAAGTTCTCGGCATCGAAATTGAGGTTTCCAAGTTCGACGAGTGACGGAAAATTCCCTGGATCGTTCTCTATCTCCTCTTCCAGTTGTGCGATCAATGTGGCGTTACCGGGAGGGCCCCCCTGGGTCACGGCAGCCGGGATCCCACGGACAACGATCGGCCCCAGATCGCGATCTCGAACCCAAAGATATGTCATCAGGAAACCAAGGAGAAAGCCCCCTACGAGCAGGAGATAGGAGTCCTTGTTCATCGTCCCGATCATATCACGGACCACGACCCGGTCCGGCCAGGGGCCGACACACCATGAATACACGAAAGCGAGCTCATTCGAGCTTGAAAGGAAGAAACGCCCGCCTGATCTCGTCGTCTGGAAAGTCGGCACCGACAAGTCGGGATTCCGTCAGATCGACCGCCGTCGCGGGCCGATCGAGATGATGAATAGCATTCGGAATCTGATCCGCGGCAAGCAGCCGCAGGGCCAGCACGATGGAACAATCCGCCAGGTTGCGTTTAAACACTCGAACGCTCGCATGGACCCAGGCATCGAGTTCCGACAAACCGAGGGGGCCGGCCCACCTCAGGAAAGCCCTCTTGCCTTCCGTTGCCAGAATCAAATCTCCGTCACCTGTTTCGACTGTTGGCCAACCGGACCGGCCGACGATCTCCCGGGCTGCATCGAGAACCGCGGCTTCAAGTCCCGGAGGGCCGGCGATCCTCGAACTCTGGTCGAACTCCCGACGCCGCCCGATATCACCGAGACACTCGTAAGCTTCGTTGACGAGCATCATGAAGGTTTCGGCTTCCTGGGTCGGGTTCCGGTCCGGATGGTAACGCAGCGCAAGCGAACGGTAGGCACGATGGATGTCGTCGGCGGTGGCATCATGGCCCAGGCTCAAGACCTTGTAATAGTCGACGTCCTGTCTCATCGGGCATCCCCGAAATAGCAAGTCCGATAGGCTTCCTCCACCGACACATCCCCGGTGAGGACCAACTCGATCGCCTGATCCAGCGGCGATACAAAGCCCATCCGCCTGGCATCCTCAAGCAACTTGTCCTTCCGGCCTGAGGCGATGTGCGGACGAATTGTTTCACAGATCTCCAGCATTTCGAAGAGCGGGACACGGCCGTCTCCGCAACTGAAATTGCACTTGATGCATCCATAGCTGCGTCTCAGACTTCCGGGCGCGCCCGGGTGGAGACCCAACCGGTCAGCGTAAAGCGCTGGAGGGAAGTCGGGCCTCAAGCAGTTCGAACAGTTCTTGCGAACCAGGCGCTGGGCAATGACTCCGATCATGGCCGACGAAATCAAGTACCGGTCCACTCCCAACTCGACCAGACGTACCCCGGCTGAGGCGGCATCGGTCGCATGGAGTGTGGTGAGGACGAGGTGCCCCGTCAAGGCCGCGTTAAATGCTATTCGAGCGGTTTCGCCATCCCTGATCTCGCCCACTAGAATGACGTCCGGATCCTGGCGCAAGGTCGATCTCAGGGATGCCTGGAACGACAGCCCGGACTTGTCATCGACCTGTACCTGCCGGACCCCGTCGACGCGGTATTCGATGGGGTCCTCGATCGTGACGATGTTGATGGGGGACGATCGAAGTTCGTCGATGATCGCGTAAAGTGTGGTCGTCTTCCCGCTTCCGGTCGGCCCGACAATCAGGAGAATTCCTTGTGGCCTGTGGCATAGAGCCCGCAGCCGTTGTTCCATCAAGTCTCCGCAACCCAGGTCGGTCAGTGTCGGCAGGGAGGATCGATCCCCGAAGAGCCGGATGACGGCAGCTTCACCGCGATGGGTCGGCAGCGTCGACAAACGTGCTTCGAACCCCCTCTCCCGATCGGTCAGGTGTCCGTCCTGAGGGAGGCGACGCTCGCTGATGTCGAGCCTGGCCATGATCTTGATCCGAGCCAGGAGGCGGTCGTGCAGCCACCCTGGAACTTCGAACGCATTCTGCAACAGACCGTCAACGCGAAACCGGATTCGTGTGAGCCGATCACCTGGCTCGATGTGGATGTCGCTTGCCGACAGCCGTACCGCCTCGCTGAAGACAAGCTTCTGAATGCGCACGACGGGAGGCTCCATCAAAGCGGTTTTCTGTTCGCGGATGACGGCTGGAAGTTGGGATTGCCGGTAATGAGTAACAAACGCGCCATCAATTGCGGCAGGACTGGATTCGACCACATCCACGCGCAGTCCCGTCAGGAACTCCACATTCTGGATCGTTCGAAGGTCCTTCGGGTCGGCCATCGCCACGACCAGAGAAGATCCCTGGCGCCGGAGAGGTATGCAGCGGTACCGCTGGACATCCGCGGGCGACATCAACCGCAGCGCGTCCTCCTCGGGCCGGAGAGTAGACACAATTTCAGCTCGAGACATGATTTTTGCCAGTGGAAGGACCGGAAAAGGAGGGCCCAGCCATCACACCACAATTCCCGCTGAACTGCAACTCTTCAGCAGATAGAAGGATCGGAATTTCACCGCAGAGGCGCAGAGGCGCAGAGGCGCAGAGGCGCAGAGGTCTGATTTGATATCAGAAGAAGACATGAGATCCTCTTCAGGCCTCGTTGCCTCTCTGACCCACAGTCCTCCTCTGCGCCTCTGCGTCTCTGCGGTGAAAAAACAATCTATCGGATTGGCAGCAGCGGTTCAGGTCAGGCCGTAAAATTGGACATGTTATAAGTGGTATTGGGAGGGCAGGTGATTTACGACATTTCGGTTCCCATCCACAACTCGATGCACGTGTGGCCTTCCGACCCCGGGGTGGAGCTCGTGGCGAACAGCCATGTCGCGAGGGACGAGTCGCATACGATCATGGTGACGTCGATCAACTGCGGGTCCCATACGGGCACGCACCTGGACGCGCCGTGCCACATGATCGCCGGAGCGGGGACCTTGGGCGACATACCACTCGAACAACTGGTCGGGACCGTGCGGGTGGTCGAAGTTCCGGGGGTCCGCTCGATCGCAGTCGACAACCTTGAGGGTCTCGGTTGGGAGGATGTCGAGCGTGTGATCTTTAAAACCGATAACTCCGCGCACTGGAAGGACGATGCCTTCTACGAGGACTTTGTCTATCTGGAACCGGAAGCGGCGCGCTTCCTCGTTCGGCGGGGAATACGCCTGGTGGGAATCGACTATCTCTCGATAGATCGATACCGATCCGACGATCACCCGACGCACATGGTTCTCCTCAAAGAGGCGATCGTCATACTCGAAGGGTTGGACCTTGATGGCGTACCGGCCCGAGACTACCAACTCGTTGCGCTTCCGATAAAGCTGGACAAGGCCGACGGGGCCCTGGTTCGGGCCATCTTGATGAACTGATAATTTGGGGATGCCATGCAGATTCAGCAGATCAAAGCCAGAGAAGTACTCGATTCCCGCGGCAATCCAACAGTCGAAGTCGACTGCGTCCTCGAGGGCGGCGCCGCGGGAAGGGCCATCGTCCCATCGGGGGCATCGACTGGAGAGCACGAGGCGGTGGAGTTGCGGGACGGGGATCTGGAGCGGTACCTGGGCAAGGGTGTCCGAAAGGCTGTTCGAAACGTCAATGAGACCATCGCTCCTGCGCTGATCGGTGAGGACGCGACGATGCAGTCGCGCATCGATCAGATCATGTTGAGCATCGATGGAACGAAGAACAAATCCAAGCTGGGAGCAAACGCCATACTCGGAGTTTCGATGTCGGTAGCACGCGCCGCGGCCCAGGCCCACGGGCTGCCGCTGTATCGCTATATCGGCGGTATTCAGGCCCAGACACTACCCGTCCCAATGATGAACATCGTCAACGGTGGCGCCCACGCCGATAACAGCGTGGACTTTCAGGAGTTCATGATCGTACCGGTGGGCGCTTCAAGCTTTCGAGAGGGGCTGCGCATCGGGACCGAGGTGTTCCACACACTGAAAACAATTCTTCGAAGCGAGAAGTACGCCACGACGGTCGGTGACGAAGGAGGGTTCGCACCGAACCTGAAGAAGGACCAGGAGGCCATCGAGCTCATCCTGAAAGCAATCGAGAAGGCCGGATACGTTCCCGGCGAACAAGTCGCCATCGCACTCGACACTGCATCCAGCGAGCTCTTCAGTAACGACAAATACGTGTTCAAGAAGTCGGACGGATCAGAAAAGACATCCGCGGAGATGGTGGAATTGTTCGCCGACTGGGTCGAACGGTACCCGATCGTTTCGATCGAGGATGGACTTGACGAAAACGACTGGGACGGATGGGCCCTGTTGACCCGCGAACTCGGCGACAAGGTCCAACTGGTCGGTGATGACCTGTTCGTGACGAGCACCGAGCGGCTGGCCCGCGGGATGGGATCGGGCGTTGCGAACGCGATCCTCATCAAGGTGAATCAGATCGGTACTCTGACCGAAACCATGGACGCGATCGAAATGGCCAAGCGGGCTGGCTACGGCGTCGTCATCTCCCACCGCTCCGGCGAAACTGAAGACACGTTCATCGCCGATCTGGCCGTGGCCACCAACGCCGGCCAGATCAAGACCGGCTCCCTGTCCCGCACGGATCGGATTGCCAAGTACAACCAATTGCTACGGATTGAAGAAGAGATCGGCGCTGGAGCCCTGTATCCCGGTCGGTCCGCTCTTCCCGTGTAAATACATCGAAACGATCATGCCGCCGTTTCCCGAGACAGACAAAAGACTGATCCGAGAACTTCACGTGCTGATTCGGAATCGCTCCATCGAGTCGGCGATCGAAGAAGCTTTCGTTCGAGCCCGCGCCGAGTTGGAATCCAGGAACGACGGGATGCCTTATGCGAGCGCGGAGTTGTCGATCGACCTCTTCAAGGCGGAACTGTCTCCGGACGTTCGACCGGCCGTCAACATGTGCCGGGTGTTCGTACTCCGCTGCGGCCGCCGGATGATGACGCCGGAAATCCATCGAAACAGCATCCAGCGACTTCTGTCCTACCGGGGTTCCGGCACGATCCATTCCGCCAAGGCCACCGACCCGGATGTGGGTTTCGTCCCTTGGGCTCTCAAAGACAATCAAGACGGCGACGGCGATCTGGACGTCCTGTGGGACGTGGTGCCTGCCAACACCTGGCACTTTCCGGAAGCGGACGCTTCGAGTGATTGGAACACGGTGACTTTTCACAGCGCTTCGGGCTCCGAGATTGTAGAGGAGTATCGAGACAGCCTGGAATAGGCCATACCATGCTCGGCGAAATCGACTCCCAGATCACCTTCCTCTCCACACAAGACCTTCCTGCGACCGCGGACTTCTATGAGCGGCTGCTGGGCCTGGAACTGGCCCTGGACCAGGGAACCTGCCGCATCTATTCAACGCGTGAAGGCGCGTTCCTTGGATTCTGCAAAGGAAAAGGAACACCCAGGCCCGATACGATTATTCTGACGCTCGTCTCAAAAGACGTCGACGGTTGGCACGAAACACTTCGAGCAAAAGGCGTCGAGTTTGAAAAACGCCCTACCCACAATCCTGAATACAATATCTACCACTGCATGTTCCGCGACCCCAACGGATACCTGATCGAGATCCAGCGATTCGAAGACCCGCTGTGGGCCGGGAAGTAAAGGCCCAGTGCCTTCCGACGAAGAGGTTGAAAACCATCACGGAGGTAACAATGTCAAGGAATGTCGTTACATTATCCAGGTTAATCGTGTTGCAATATACCGATTGTTTATATTACATTGAACTGGTCATATAGTTTACATTCGCCCGGACGGACGAGGATACACGTCGAGAATTCCATGTGGACAATGTCATAAACACCGCCAGACGCAAACGTGGGAGGTCGCTATGACTTATCAGGCCAGAGTAGTCGATGCTGAACTGGTTTCCCGCCTGTCATCGACCGGCGCTGTTGTGATCGAAGGCCCCAAGGCCTGTGGCAAGACCGCCACGGCCAGACAGATCGCAGCTAGCGAAGTGCTCCTGGATGTCGACGCCAACGCGCGACACGCCATCGGGGTGGACCCCCGCCTGGTGCTTGATGGTGAAGTGCCACGCCTGATCGACGAGTGGCAAATCGAGCCGACGATCTGGAATCACATCCGTCGGACCGTGGATGACCGGGGGCAGCCCGGCCAGTTCATACTGACCGGCTCTGCGGTTCCAACCGATGAGGTTACACGACACACTGGGGCGGGCCGGTTCACTCGCCTCGCCATGCGTCCGATGACCCTGTTCGAGACAGGCCACGCCACCGGATCGGTCTCACTGAAGAAGTTGCTCGAAGGCGAACCGCCGCACAGCCCGGAAACTCAGTTGCGTGTCGGAGACCTCTCGGGGCTCGTCGCCGTGGGCGGCTGGCCGGGCCACCTCCACCACACCGTCAGCCAATCGTTGCAGGCGGTTCGGGACTACCTCGACGAGATCCGGCGCGTCGACATTGTCCGAGTCGACGGGACCCGCCGGGATCCGGAAAACGTGGGTCGGCTGCTCCGATCTTTGGCCCGCAACGTGGCCACACCGGTGGCGGCCACGACACTCGCCGCCGACGCTGGAGGTCACGACGGGGCTCTGGACGGCGATACCGTGCGCGACTACCTCACGGCCTTGGCGCGGCTCATGATCGTAGAAAACCAACCCGCGTGGGGTCCTCACCTGAGGTCCAGATCCATCCTCCGACAGGCTCCGAAACGCCACTTCACCGATCCGTCCCTGGCGGTAGCCGCGTTGAGGGCGACCCCAGGGCGGCTCCTCGAAGACCTGAGGTTCCTGGGGTTCCTGTTCGAGTCGCTGGTTGTCCGAGATCTCCGCGTCCACGCCCAGGCGGCCGACGCGACGGTACTCCACTACCGGGACAATACGGGCCTGGAGGTGGACGCGATCGTGGAGACGGCCGCTGGCCGCTGGGCCGGGTTCGAGATCAAGCTCGGCATCGGTCAGGTCGATGAGGGAGCTGCCAGCTTACTCAAGTTCGCCGAGAGGGTCGACACGCGAACGCTGGGAGAACCAGCTTGCCTCGCCGTCATCGTCGGAACCGGATACGGCTACGTCAGAAAAGACGGCATAGGTGTGATCCCGATCGGTGCGCTTGGGCCGTGACGAGAGTGATCAGGCTGGATGATACTCGTAGCGCTATTCCCTACAAACCTTGGCCGGTGCACTGTTTTGTGGAGGGCCGGTGAAACTCCTAATCGGCGAAGCGCTTTTCCACAACCGCGGCTCCTACCGAATCCCCGAACGCGTTGACGGCCGTTCGAAATCGGTCCAACAACCAGTCGACGGACAGAATCAGACCGATGTACTCGACCGGCAGGCCCACCGCGTTCAGGACAATGATCATCGTGACCAGGCCGGCTTCGGGAATGCCCGCCGCACCAATGGCCGCCAGGGTAGCTGTTATCGCAACCACAAGTTGTTGCAGCAAACTGAGCTCAAAGCCTATGGCCTGGGCAATGAAGATGGCCGCTGCAGCTTCGTAGAGCGCTGTTCCATCCATGTTGATGGTCGCTCCGAGAGGCAGCACAAACTTGGTCGATCGTTTCGAAACTCCGGCTTTGCTCACTGCGCATTCCATCGTCACCGGGAGGGTTGCGATCGAACTGGCGGTCGAGAACGCAGTCAGCAGGGCCTGGGACATCTGGTACATGAAGCGGAATGGGTTTCTCTTCGTGAAGACCCAGAGAATTAACGGCAGGGTGATGAAGGCGTGAACGGCCAATCCCGCCAGGACGGTCGCGAAGTACGCTCCGGTCTGACGTAGAACCTCCAGCATGTTTCCCTCGGCCTGAGCCTCGCCGAACCTTGCGGTCACAAGACAGAAAATCCCGATCGGAGCCAGCTTCATCAACAACATGATGAAAGACAGCAACGCGTCGTTGATCTGCACGATCATCCCGCTGATCGCCTCCACACGTTTTCCCATGGTGGTCAGCATGCCCGCGAAGATGAGGGAAAAGACGATCAGAGGCAACAGGTTCGTCTCGGCGGCCGAAGCGATGAGGTTGTCGGTGAAGAGCATCAGGAGCAGACTCCTCAGGATCGTCCCAAGATTCGCATCTTCCTGTTCGGCGGCCACCCCCTCGCCTTCGGTCGCCATGGCGTCCAGGGTCGTCTGATCGATGGCTCCGACGCCAGGCTGAATCAGGTTCACCATGATCAGACCGACGAGCACCGCCAGGATCGTGGTCGTCAGGTAATAGGTCACGGCGAAACCACCCGGACGTCCCAGCTTGCGGATATCGCCCAGGCCGAGGATTCCGCTCATCACGCTCGCCATCACGAGCGGGACGACCATCATCGTCAGGAGCCGGAGAAAGATCTGGCCGCCGATTTCGAAGCCCATCGCAAGACGAGGGCGTATGAGCGCGAGGGCTACCGCGGCGAGAATCGCGATGAAGATGTAGAGGGTCAGGTGGCTTTTCCTGGCTTCAGGCACGGTCTCCATTTCCATCTAAAACAACCCGCTCTGCCCGGACGGCCTGAACTCAATCCCCAGATGATCGTAGGCAAGTTTCGTGGCCACTCGGCCTCGCGGGGTTCTCTGAAGGAAACCGATCTGCAGCAGGAACGGCTCGTAGATGTCCTCGATCGCATCGACTTCCTCGCTCAGAACAGCCGCGATCGTGTTGACGCCGACGGGGCCGCCGTTGAACTTCTCGATGATCGCGAGCAGCAACCGGCGGTCCGTTTCATCGAATCCATGTTCGTCGATATCCAGCAGACGGAGGGCATCCCGCGCGATATCCGGCGTGATCCGGCCGTCGGCACGAACTTCGGCGAAATCACGGGTTCGCTTCAAGAGACGATTCGCGATGCGTGGCGTTCCCCGGGATCGCCGTGCGATCTCAATCGCCCCTTCCTCGGTGATCGGCGCTTTCAGGATGTCGGCGGAGCGGCGGATGATGATCTCCAGGTCTTGCTGTGTGTAGAAGTCGAGGCGATGGACGATACCGAAGCGCGACCGCAACGGCGCCGTGATCAGGCCCATCCGGGTTGTCGCGCCGATAAGCGTGAAGTGGTTCAGATCCAGACGGTGGGTCCGCGCGCTGGGCCCCTGGCCGATGATGATGTCCAGCTTGTAGTCCTCCATCGCCGGGTAGAGGATCTCTTCGATTGTCGGTTGAAGACGATGGATCTCATCGACGAAGAAAATGTCGCCCGCTTCCAGATTAGTCAGAATCGCTGTCAGATCGCCTTTGATCTGAACTAAAGGACCTGCCGTGGCACGGAAATGCGCGCCCATTTCGTTGGCGATCACCGAAGCGAGAGTCGTCTTGCCCAGGCCCGGCGGTCCGTAAAGGAGGATGTGGTCCAACGGCTCGCCCCGCTTCCGAGCCGCTTCGATCGAGACTTCCAGGTTTTCCTTGACGAGGGATTGCCCGATGTACTCGTTCAGCGTCTTGGGGCGCAGCGAGAGCTCGAACGGAATCTCTTCTTCCGTGGCCGCTCCGGTAGTGATTCGCTCGGCCATTTATCCTTTGGTGAGAATCTGCAGCGTCTGCTTGAACAACTCGTCGAAGCCGGGGTCTGCCGCTCCATCCAACGCACGCTTGATCGCTGCTTCGATCAGACCTCTATTGTAGCCAAGGTTTTCCATGGCCGATATCACGTCGGTCTCACTGTCGGTGCGGTCCGTTTCGACAACGAACTCGCGCAGCTTGTCCTTGAGTTCCAGCACGATCCGCTCGGCGGTCTTCTTGCCGACTCCCGGAATCGAGGTCAACCGCGCCAAGTCGCCCCTCTTGATCGAACCCACGAGGTCTTCGACTGAACTACCGGAGAGAATCGTCAGCGCCAGGCGGGGGCCAATTCCGGAAATGTGTGTCAGCCGTTCGAATATCGAGCGCTCGAGGCGGGTTGAGAATCCGTAGAGCTGAATGACATCTTCACGGACATGGGTATAGATGTCGAGTGCGACTTCCGAACCGGGATCCGGCACCGATGAGTAGGTCGGCATGGCGACGAAAACGGAATAGCCAACGCCCTGGACATCCACAACCAGCTGTCCGGGATTCTTCTCGAACAGCTGGCCTCGGAGTCGGGCAATCACGCCGTCTCCACCTGATCGACGACTCCAACCACGGCCGCGTCAATAGGAGCCGTCGTCCGATCCACCGCTGAGGCCGCCGACCAGCCTTCCTGCACGACAAGCACCCTGTCACCAGGGCCGGCATCGACCCCGTCCAGGGCCAGCAGGGTATCGCCGGACTCGTCTCCGTTCAGGTCGAGCGGCTGGATGAGAAGGATCTTCTGACCCTCGTGAGTCACGTCCTTCCGTGTTGCGACGACGTTGCCGACAACCCTAGCGATAATCATTGACATTGTCCACGATGGCGACGATCGTCGCATCGGTCGGGACCGGGGCCGGAGAAAATGGGAACGAGGCTTCGCGGCCGCGACAGACATAGACAGTCTCGCCGGCGCCGGCGCCCACCGCATCGACGGCGACAACGGTTCGTCCATCCCCGGTGCGACGAACCAGCAGAAGCTTCCGGCCTTCGAGAGCTTCATTCTTGGCCGACGAGACCACGCGACCGATTACTTTACCCAGGTACATTTCAGTCCGTTGACACGTCGTCGACGATCCCCACAATGGCCGCATCGACGGGGGTGTCGCCGCAGCCGCTTGCCATCCTGGCTGAACTGCCTTGAACGACGAGCACTCTCTCTCGAAAACCTGCCGACACCGTATCGACGGCAACGACATAACCTTCCAGGTCTTCACCTTGGGGGTTTACAGGACGACACACCAGCAGCTTCTTACCTTCCAGGCGCGGGTCCTTTCGTGTTGCGACGACCGTCCCGATGACCCGTGCCAGTTGCATCTATTCGCTTGCCCTGCCGATGTTATACACATCCTCGAGGTTGGAGTGCGGGCGCGGGATGACGTGGACACTGACGAGTTCACCGACGCGTCTGGCCGCGGCTGCGCCGGCGTCGGTTGCGGCTTTGACGGCCGCCACGTCTCCACGGACCATCGCCGTTACATAACCGGACCCGATCTTTTCCCAACCCATGAGACTGACCTTGGCCGCCTTAACCATCGCGTCGGACGCCTCGATTAAGGCCACCAGTCCCTTGGTTTCGATCATACCCAGGGCTTCACCAATCTTTTCTCCATCTTGTGCCATTCAAGTACTCCTTTTAAGCTATCCGCTCGGCTGTCAATTCTCCAGACTCGAAACGACCTGATGGATCAGATCGACCAGTTCATCCCTGGTGAGAGAGATCGTCTCCGATCTTCCGTCGGTCACCGGACACATCGGGTCCTTCGGACGCGCCGCATCTTCGTCTTCCAGACCGAAATATTTCTGCCTCTGAACCCATAGTTTTTCAACATCTTCGGCCGACAACAGCTGCTCCCGACCCAGAATCTTCGTGTTGATCGAAATCTTGGCGAAATGCTCGACGGTGTCCATCCGGTTGTAGGCATCCATCAAATCAGATCCATAGGTTACGACTCCATGGTTCGCCATCAGAAGCGCATCGAAATTGGACACGTATGGCTTCAAACGGTCGGTCAGTTCGGGGGTGCCGGGTGTCCCGTACTCCGCAACCGGTATGCAGCCCAGTGCGAGAACGACCTCCGAGATCAGCGCTTTGTTCAGCGGTATGCCGGCTGCCGCGTATGAGGTCGCGCATGGCGGATGGCAATGAACAACCGCGTTGACGTCCGGGCGAAGGTCGTAGATCAGTAGATGCATCTCGATCTCGCTCGATGCGCGACCTTGGCCACGCACTCTCTCGCCCTTCATGTCTACAACGACCGGATCCTCGGGTCGGACGAAACCCTTGTTGATCATCGTGGGCGTACACAGAACGTTCCCGTCGGCGAGCCGAACGCTGAGGTTTCCGTCCGTGGATGCGAGATACCCCTTCTGATAAGTCAGTCGGGAAAAGTCGGCGATATCCTGTCGCAGTTGATCTTCAGAGGGCATCAGAGAACCAGAGCGCAACATTTGCGCATTAGGGGACATTGGGCCACGCCGGGAAGCGGCAATTCTACTACATCTCATCGCAGCCTGTGGTCTAGGAGCCTGCGCTGGCTCCTAGACCACCTTGAGAGATGCGAATTTGGCGATCACTTTCTTGAGGCCGTAATTGCTGAAACTGATCGTCAGTTTTGTATCGGGACCACTGCCTTCCGTTCGCAAAACCGTTCCGAATCCATACTTGGGATGCTTTACACGTGTTCCCGCTGTCCATGATCCGGCACGATCCCGGCCAACTGCTTTCCCTCCGACGCCCTTCCCTTTAGATTTCAGAAAACCCTGGACCGCGTCGACGGTGTTGTAGCTTGTCCCTGAATATTTTCTCTCCTGACGGAATTCCTTTTGGTGAAGTCCGTCGATGAGTTCCTGGGGGATCTCCCGCAGAAACCGGGACACCTCGGAAGTCATCGGTTCCATCGTGCCGAAGGTTCGGCGATAACGAGCGGACGTCAGATAGAGTTGCTTTTCGGCCCGGGTCATCCCGACGTAGAACAAACGGCGTTCCTCCTCGAGAGACTCTCGTTCGTTGATCGACCGGTTGTGCGGAAACAGACCGTCCTCCATACCGATGATGAAAACCACGGGGAACTCCAGACCCTTGGCCGTGTGCAGGGTCATCAACGTCACAGGGGCTCGTTCGTCGTAATCGTCCTGATCGGAAACGAGTGCCGCGTTATCAAGGAACTCCCTTAAGCTTTCGCCACGTTCCGCACTCTGCTCGGCCGCGTTGAGCAATTCCTTGATGTTGTCGATGCGTGTCAGCGACTCTTCGGTGTCTTCCTGCTCCAGGACTTCCATGTATCGAGTCTTCCGCGTTATTTCCTCCAGAAGGGCCGCGCTCGGCGACTCGTCCGCGATGTCGACAAAACCGCTCATCATGTCGTGAAAGTGGCCCAGGGCCCTCGAGGACCGAAGGGGCAAGGTCGCTTGATCGCGCACCGAGGCCACAGCCTCCCACAGGGAAATCTCCTGCTCGGCCGCCAGGTCCAGAAGAGCATCGATCGTGGTTCTTCCGATTCCCCGCGCGGGAGTGTTGATGATCCGCAGGAGATGAACCGAATCGTCGGGGTTCAGGGCCGCGGTGAGGTAGCTGAGCATGTCCTTGATCTCGGCACGCTCATAGAAGCTGAAACCACCCACGACACGATACGGTATGTCGAAGCGGCGGAACATCTCTTCGAGAATCCTCGATAGAAAGTTTGTCCGGTAGAGGACTCCGATTGGGGCGCCGGGCCCGCTTCGACGATGGGCGATGATCTTTTCAGCGACGAAAGCAGCCTCCTGATCCGGGTCTGAGGCTTCGAAATACCCGATCTGCTCGCCCTTCGAGTTCTCCGTCCAGAGATCTTTACCCTTCCTCATCTCATTGTTGGCGACGACGGAGCTGGCCGCATTCAGAATGGTCTTGGTAGATCGGTAATTCTGTTCCAGGCGAACGATCCTGACGTTAGGGTAATCCTTCTCGAACGACAGGATGTTCTGAATGTCCGCGCCCCGCCAGCTGTAGATCGACTGATCCTCGTCGCCGACCACACATACATTGCGATGCCGACCCGACAGGTGCCGGATGAGCATATATTGTGTCCTGTTCGTGTCCTGGTATTCGTCGACCATAATGTAGCGAAAGCGCTCGCTGTACTTCTCCGCTATCTGGGGAAACTTCTCAAACAACTCGACGGTTTTGCCGAGAAGGTCATCGAAATCCAGCGCATTGGCCTTTCGGAGTCTCTTCTCGTACTCGTCGTAGACTGACGCGGTGTACTCCCAGTCGGGCTGCCAGGCGTCATCGGCCATTTTCTGTGGAGAGGTCCTCTGGTTCTTCGCGCTGCTGATGCGTGACTGGATCGTGCGTGCCGTTACCACCTTGTCGTCGATTTTCTGTTCTTTCATCGTCGACTTCACGACCTGAAGCTGATCGGCGGAGTCGTAGATGGTGAACCGGTTCGTGTACCCGAGCGGTTCGATCTCCCGCCGCAACAAACGCACACACAGAGAGTGAAACGTGGAGATCCACGGATCGGCCGAACGCGAACTCTGCAGTTGGTTGCCGACCCGTACCTTCATCTGATCCGCTGCCTTGTTCGTGAACGTCACCGCAAGGATCGATTCCGGCCTCACACCGATATTTTCTATCAAGTGGACGATCCGATAAGTAATCACACGGGTCTTCCCGCTCCCCGCCCCGGCCAGGATCAGAACCGCCCCATCCACCGCCTCAGCGGCAGCCAGCTGCTCCGGATTCAAATGTTCCTTAAGATCAATACTCATAACTGAAACGCCTTCGATTGGCGAGCGATGTCCTCGACAGAAAGACGCAGAGACGCAAAGACGCAAAAGAGCCTTATTTTCTGAGTCTCCGATCCGTCAGTTTACCTGCTGTCCGAGTCCGAACCGGGCTCTTCGGAACCAAAAAATAAAAACTCTGCGCCTCTGCGCCTCTGCGTCGAGAATCTTCATTCGACGGTGACGCTTTTGGCAAGGTTTCGGGGCTGATCGACGTCACAGCCGCGGAGGAGCGCGATGCGGTATGCCAGCAACTGGAGTGGGACGATTTCCAGGATGGGCAGCAGGAGGTCGCTCGAGGCAGGCACGGGCAGGAAGTGGTCCGAGGCTTCGGCCACATCCGGGTCACCCTCGATACCGACTGAGAGGATGATTCCGTCACGGGACTTGACCTCCCGGATGTTATTCAGAACCTTTTCATAGATCTGCTGCGATTCGGGAAGTTCCTTGTCCTGGGTGACGACGAACACGACGGGCAGGTTGCCGTCAATCAAGGCGTTCGGGCCGTGTTTCATCTCGCCTGCCGGGTAACCTTCCGCATGGATGTAGGAGATTTCCTTGAGTTTGAGCGCGCCTTCGAGAGCAATCGAAAAATGTACGCCCCTTCCCAGAAAGAGAAAATCATTCGACCGAAACAGAGACTTCGCGACCTTCTCAATCCTGCTGTCGAGCTCCAGCACTTTTTCAATCTTGTGCGGCAACGCCGTCAACTCCGATAACGCGGCACCGATCCGATCTTCCGTCATGGTTCCATGGGACTTCCCGAGTTGGAGCGCCAACATGTAAAGGGCGGTGAGCTGGGTAACGAATGCCTTCGTGGACGCGACTCCTATCTCCGGACCCGCGCGAGTAAGAAGCACGCCGTCGGCGTGGCGCGTCGTCATCGATCCGACCACGTTCGTGATGCTGAGAATCTTCATGCCCATTTCACGGGCTTTGCGCTGCGCCGCCAACGCATCCGCCGTCTCGCCCGACTGCGTGATGACCACGCAAAGGGTGTCGGGTTGGGACACGGGGTTCCGGTAACGGAACTCGCTGCCATAGTCGACTTGAACCGGAATCCGGGCCAACGATTCGATCATGTATTTTCCGGCCAGGCCGGAATGCCAGCTGGTTCCACAACCGATCAGGCAGATATTCTTGAAGCTCTTCCAGTCGTGTTCCGAGAAGCCGACGTCGTCCAAACGCACCTGGTTGGAATCCAGGGCCAGGCGACCGACCAGGGTTTCGCTCACCGCAGTGGGTTGCTCATAGATTTCCTTGAGCATGAAGTGCTTATAGCCACCTTTCTCAGCCTGTACCGGATCCCACGTAATTCGTGTAAAGTCCGGTTCTTTTTCCTTTCCACCAAAATCCATCAACCGGATGCGACCCGGCTCGACGATCGCAATCTCGCCATCGTCGAGAAAAAGGACGTCCCTGGTGTGGGGGAGCAGTGCGGGAACGTCTGAAGCAACGAAGCCCTCGCCCTCGACACGCCCGACGACGGAGGGGGGACCGTCCCGGCCCGTCACGATCTTCTGGGGATCGTCAGCCGAGATGGCGGAGAACGCAAACAACCCCTTGAGCTCTTTGAGCGATGCGAGAACCGCGGATTCCAGATTCCCGTCGAAGTACTTCTCTATGAGATGCGCAATGACTTCGGTGTCGGTTTCGGTCGTGAACTCGTGCCCTTCGGCCGTCAGCGCACGCTTCAAAGTCAGGTAGTTCTCGATGATGCCGTTATGAACGACGACAATCCTGCCCTTGCAGTCAATGTGCGGATGGGCGTTCTCCTCAGTGGGTCGCCCGTGCGTCGCCCAGCGCGTGTGCCCGAGCCCGTAATTGCCTTCAAGCGGCTGCTCCACCAGAAGGTTCTCCAGGTTGCTGAGCTTGCCGGAACAGCGGCGCAGATCGATCTCGCCGTTCTTTACGACGGCGACGCCCGCGGAGTCGTACCCCCGGTATTCCAGACTCTTCAGACCCTGTACGACGAGGGGCACGGCGTCACGATTTCCGATATATCCAAAGATTCCACACATGAGGTCAATCCAGGGTCGGGAGTCTGAGGTCCAAGATCCGAAGTCCAAGGTCGCGATCCGACGCATGCCGTCCGGAACGCCCGTTCGACATCAAGAGTTTACCGCGAAACTGAACGCCGCGCTGACTTCGCAGACGTTGGACTCCGCGGAAAATCCCCCTGCAGGCTCCTAGGAGCCCGTGGTGGAAGTCTGTAGGGTCGCGCGCAGGGGTATTCGGGTCACAGGCGCGAAATGAGGAGCGGAACGATGCTTTGTCATCGTGACCGACGAATGACAAAGCCTGTGGCCCGAAGACCCCTGCGCCCTTCGGGTTACGACGGCATGGGGCCAGCTGCGGCGTTGCCACTCCTAGATCGATGAAGAGCATCGACGTCTTCGATGGGAACCATCGCCGTCGTCGTGGCGCCTTGCATCTAGCCCCATGGCGCTCGTAACGCGACCCTACAGACTTCCACCACGGGCTCCTAGGATCAGTGCCGTCACTCTCGTCCGACTCCTCTCGCCCCGGCTGGTTTGCTGCCCGATGTCGAAAGTTCCCAAACGGCCTCCGCAAGCTTGTCCGAATCGTGTCGGATGGCGCCGTCTTCGGCCAGAAGGTCCCGTTCCACAACCCTTACGTCGAGATCCAGCAGACGGTCCCGGTCGAGGTTCACGGCGCGAGAGTTCTGCTGTTGGTACTTCCTCAGACTATTTTCCGACGGAGGCCTGTTGTTCACGAGCACGGTGTGGAACAGCGTCCTTCCACAATGATTGATCAGCGCATCGAGGTGATCCGCGACGGTCATGTGGGCGGTCTCAGCAGGCTGCGTCATGATGTTCTGAATGTAAATTTTATTCGCCGACGAGTTCTCCAGGGCCGAGCACATCTCCAACGGCAGGAGGTTGGCGATCAAGCTGGTGTAAAGCGAACCGGGGCCCAGAGTAATGATGTGGGCCGACGCGATAGCATCGAGGGCTTCAGGCAAGGAGCGGGCCCCTGGGGGTTCCAGTTCCAGCCTGGTGATCCTTCGACGATCGGCCGTGATCCGAGTCTCGCCGTAGACCCATTCCCCATCATCAAATTGCGCTCTGAGCGAAACGTTTGACGTGGTGGACGGGAAGATAGTGCCTTTGATCGCCAACACTTCGGAAGTGAGACGAACGGCTTTGGCAAAGTCCCCGGTGACTTCGGCCATCGCCGTCAAGAACAAATTCCCGAAGCTATGACCGTGAAGTCCGCCGACGGTGTCGGCACTGGAGAAGCGATGCCGAAAAAGACGGGCCATCAACCCCTCGTCCTCAGACAAGGCCATCATGCAGTTTCTGATGTCGCCCGGAGGCAACGCCCCCAGTTCCTCTCGCAACCGGCCGGAACTGCCGCCGTCATCGGTGACAGCTACAATAGCGGACAACTCGGCAGGGCGACGCTTCAACCCGCGCAACAGGGTCGACAGGCCGGTCCCCCCGCCGATAGAGACAATTCTGGTTGCGGGGGAGGACTTTTTCTCCCGTTCTAGGGCCATGAGATCAGCTCTCTTCGGGCCTGATCAATTCGATGAATTCGGAGTCCTCGAACAGGGATTCGAAGTCGGTGTCGTTACCGGCTTGAAAGCGGTTCTCGTGGCGAGATTGGATCGCCCTCCGGAGGTATTCCAGGGCGTCCTCACGTTGATCGCTCAAGGCAGATGCGGCTGCGATCGCGTATAGAACGTAGTCGGCTTCGGGAGCACGCTTGAGCGCGCTATGGAGATGGTCGAGAGCGGCCTCAAGCCGATGGCTGTTCATCTCGCCGACCGCCACGTCGTAAAAATCGTCGGCCGTCTTCAACTTCGGGGTCGTCGAGCGCTTCTCGCGAATTCGTTTGTCGCAAGCCTGGATCAAGAGGTTGGCCCGATCCGCCAACTCGATCTCAGTGGAAAAGCGTTGGATGAGTTCACCGAACTTGGCCTTTGCTTTGTCGAAAGACTCCGCTTGCATCAGCTTCAAAGCAGCTTCATAGACCTTCAGGGCAGCAGCGAAATTCGCCGCGCGTGTTTCCTTCTTGGACGGCGCTCCCTTGGTCGAACGGCCCGCCTTGGACACTTTGGGGGCTGGGGGCGACTTCTTCCGAGAGGGTTGCGTGGTCTTCCCCGGCGTCTTTCCAGCCTTGGATGGGCCTTTCGTCTTGTTCCCGGCGGGTTTCGCAGCTTTCTTCGAAACCTTGACCTGTTTCGCCTTCATTTTCGTTGCTTTGTCTTTTGATTTCACTTGATTAGAACCGGAGGTTCCCGGGCGGGCCGTCGCACGCTCAGCAGCCTGGCCGGAAGCGTTTCGCTTAGAAGCTACAGCCTTATTTTTACTGGACTTAGCCGTTTTGGAACCGCGTTCCTGGCTTTTCGACTTGGCTGCTTTCCGTGTTGACATCAGCAATGTGCGGCAAATACTAGTGAATCGAACGTCACCTTAATGAAACCGTACCCCAAAGTCAAGACACCGGCGAACCGGAAAGCATCTAAGTAACTATGTTTAATAAGGTTATCGAAATCGAGCACGATGTCTCAGAAGGCCTCTGGCGCGACGCTCTCGGCGAGCGGCACGACGCGAGCAACCGGGAGACATCCTTTCGTGCTCAAAGCTTCAGGATGGGGACGGGACGACAGCTAGCCCGACGCCAGAACGGCGTGGGCGGCGCAGCTGACGAAAATGCTTCAGGACCTGCCGGACTTCCCGGCGGCATAAGCACGGCGACCAGTTTCACCCGGACCGGCAGGCTTGGGGGCTTCGGCTTTGGCCTCCACCTGGTCCTCGGACAGGCTCTGGAGCTTCGTGTGGACCCGGACGTGTTCAGGAACCTGGATACCGAATCGCACGCGGTTGCGTCCGATTTCGAGAACAGTAATTTCGATGTTGTCGGAAATGATAATTTTTTGATTCCTTTTCCGACCAATAATAAGCATAGGCCCTCTACTCGCAGTAGAGCCTTCGAAAACCTCCAAAATACATGAAATAACTTCAAAACACCCGGCCTTCACTGAAGTTGCCCCTCTCAATCGGATAACTCACCGATCATCGAGATCTTTCGGGGATAACTTTTTCGGCGTTAAGTTCTTCTTTTCCACCGATTTTTTTGGCAGAATACCTACCGTTTAGAGACGGTGAAGGTGCCGATGGCGGCGTGAGTTCGTTTTCGCGGACCTGCGTGAGGTCTTTTTCAAAAGGAAGAAGCCGTACCAACCGATGGTGAACCGTTCCGTTTGCTCCTTGTTACTGACCGCCGTTTTGTTCTGGCCCACCCTGGCCCAGGAAGTCGTGTCCGACTTCTCATACCTGCGCCAACCTGAGCGCATCGAGTCCATTGCGGAAATCGAATACCTCAAAGAACTGTCTTCGAGAGGCGTCGAACTCTGGGCGCAGGGAATCCGTGTTGAGTCGCTGGACGGCTCGCTGATTTATGCGGACCACCATGGCGACAGGGTCTTCAATCCGGCGTCGGTTATCAAGATCGCGACATCACTGGCCGCGCTGGAAAAGTTCGGACCGGAACACCGCTTTGAAACTTCCTTTTATGTGGACGGCGAAATAGACAGCAAAGGAATCCTCGAAGGGGACCTGATACTCCACAGCGACGGCGACCCCGAGATGGGGACGACCGACCTGAACCGGCTGGCGCGACAGTTGTTGCGAACCGGACTTCGGCGCGTCAACGGGGAGCTTCTGATCGAGGGTCCGTTCACCATCGGCAACCTCCATAGAAGCGATCGCGTGGCGAGGCACCTCCAGAGAACTCTGCGGCGGCTTGGGCTGAGGGTCCCACCCGAAGCAACCTACCGGTCCGGACTCCGCGGAACACGCATGGCTCAGCGATTCTCCGAACCGCTTCGGGAGATCCTGTTCTATCAAAACGCTCACAGCAGCAACACGATCGCGGATCGGCTCGGAACGTCCGTAGGTGGGCCGAATGCCATCGAGCGGTACCTGGAGACCGAAGTTGGAATCGCGCCCCAGGACGTGACCATCCAACGCGCTTCCGGACTAAGGAATAACCGCCTGACTCCCGCGGGCATGGTCATGCTCCTGAGGAAAACGGTCCGCTGGCTCGAAGCGCACGATATGGCTCCCGAAGACATTCTCCCGATCGCGGGGATGGATCCGGGAACGCTGCGACGTCGGTTCCGGGCTCGCGACCATCGCGGTGCTGTCGTGGCAAAAACGGGTACCCTGGTGGCCACCGACGATGGCATTAGCACACTGGCTGGGATTCTCTACACGGAGGAACACGGCCCGGTGCTCTTTGCGATATTCAACACGCACGGCCCGGTCATTCAATATCGGCGATTTCAGGACGTGTTCGTGAAAGACCTGCTGGCGGAATACGGCGGGATACCTCTGATCAATGCATCATCGCGTAGATCGGGTAATTGATTCCCTTCTTGAGCGATTCGGCGGAGGTCTTCAGCGGTCGCTCCCTGGTCGCTCTCCCCGGTCGATCCAATCCCAATACTCGCCCCGGTCGTCGATCCGAAAAGACTTTTTCCTGACACATGAGCATTCTTGATCAGTTGATAGCTTCTTCTCTGGCCCTGGTCCCCAAAGCCATTGTCGGGATCGTCGCTAAACGCTACATCGCGGGCGAAACACTGGAAGAAGCGCTCGATGTGGCGTCGGAACTGGAACACGAAGGCTTCCTGACGACGATTGACCTGGTCGGCGAAGACGCAACCGAGATCGAACAGGCGCGGGATGCAGCGAACCTCTACGGCAGGGCGCTGGACGAAATCGGGAAACGAAACCTCAACGCCAACGTATCCCTGAAACCGACTCAGTTCGGTCTCAAGATCAACGAGAAAGAGTGTCGGGACCTGATCGAGTGGCTCCTGGAGCGGGCGGTGAGGCACCAGAATTTCGTCCGGATCGAGATGGAAAATTCAACCTGCACGACCGGGACGCTCGATGTTTATCGATCCCTTCGCAATCAATTCGAAAACGTCGGAATCGTCGTTCAGGCCTACCTTCGCCGCAGCGGCGATGACATCGCAGCCATCAGAGACTTTCCGCCGAACGTCCGTATTGTCAAAGGCGTTTATGTCGAAGACCGAAGGATCGCTTACAAGGATCCCCGCATTATCAACCGGAACTACATGCATCTCGCGGAAACGCTGTTGGCAGGTGGCGCCTACGTGGCATTCGCGACGCATGATGAACTTCTGGTCTGGGAGGCTTGCCGACTCGTCGAGCGATTGGGACTTCCACCCACGGCGTACGAGTTTCAGATGCTCCTGGGCGTGGAGGAAGAGCTCCGAAACATGATCCGCGACGCCGGCCACCGAATCCGCGTCTACATTCCGTTCGGCCGCGACTGGCACCCGTACTCGGTTCGCCGATTGGGTGAAAACCCCGCTATCGCACGGCATGTGATCCGGGCGATGCTCAAACGGGGATAGTTTTTTCACCGCGCAGACACCCGGAGCCCGGGAGGTTTCCCACGCCTTCGCTTACAACGGACCTTCGCGGTGAATCTCTGGCCGGTCGGAAAAGGCACATGCTAACCTAAGTCAGGCTAAGCTACACGGGCTGACTGGAGTTTTGAAACAATGCCGATTTACGACTATCGCTGTACCGCATGCGACCACGACTTCGAAAAGCTCGTCATGCCGTCCAAAGAGCCGAACCTGGTTTGTCCCGAGTGCGAATCGAAGGACGTGGAGAGGATCGCGTCAATGCCGACCCTGACGGGGACCTCGGCCAAACACGCCGTCCTCCAGCGCGAGTACAAGCAGTATCGGAAGAAGTGGGTGGAGAACGCCTACATGCCAAAGCCTCCCAAGAAGAAGTCAAACGACTAGTCAGACACGATGAAGATCATCCTGCTGGGCACGAGTTCCGCAATCCCGACCCTGTACCGAGGCCTCTCCTCAACCGCCCTGATTCGGGAGGGAGATGTCTTCCTTTTCGATTGCGGTGAGGGCACTCAGGTCCAGTTGATGCGGACTCCGGTCCGCCGCAGCAGGATCCACTCCATCTTCATCGGACACCTTCATGGGGACCATCTTTACGGACTCAACGGCCTGCTGAGCACCCTGCACCTGGACAACCGCGAGTCCCCGATGCGCGTCTTCGGCCCTCAGGGGCTGCTGGACTTCCTTCATGCATCGTTTCGGACAAACCACCTCCGCTTCAGCTATCCCATAACCGTTCAGGAGTTCCCTCGCGGATTCCGGGGCCGGGTGCTGGACGAGAAGGAGTTCTTCGTCGATGCGATGCCGCTGGACCATTCGATTTTTTGTCTCGGCTGGCGTTTCCAGGAGAAGGATCGGGCCGGCGTGTTCGATCTGGAGCGGGCGCAGGAAATGGGCATTCCACGTGGGCCTCTCTACGGCAAGCTCCAGAATGGCGAATCGATCACCCTGCCCGACGGACGTGCCATTCACCCCGACGAGATCCTGGGACCTCCACGGCCGGGAAAGTCGATCGCCTACTGCCTCGACACCCAGTTCTCAAAACGCTCGATCGAGCTGGCCGAAGGATGCACGGCGTTGATCCACGAAACGACATTCGGTCCCGACGGCAAAGATCTGGCGAGGGAGCGTAAGCACTCCACAATGGAAGATGCGGCCCGCGTCGCAGCCGAGGCGGGGGCCGGGCAGTTGGTCGCCACCCATTTCAGCAGCCGTTACGACCACCGGGAAGTCAAACGGATCGCTGACGACGCGCGGACGGTTTTCGAAAACATCGCGACAGCGAGAGACTTGCAGGAGATCGACATTTAGGAGCCCGTGGTGGAAGTCTGTAGGGTCGCGTTACGAGCGCCATGGGGCTAGATGCAAGGCGCCACGACGACGGCGATGGTTCCCATCGAAGACGTCGATGCCTTCCATCGATCTAGGAGTGGCAACGCCGCAGCTGGCCCCATGCCGTCGTAACCCGAAGGGCGCAGGGGTCTTCGGGCCACAGGCTTTGTCATTCGTCGGTCATGATGACAAAGCATCGTTCCGCTCCTCATTTCGCGCCTGTGACCCGAATACCCCTGCGCGCGACCCTACAGACCTCCACCACGGGCTCCTAGAGCCCCTCAGCTAACAAACAACGCCCCGCAAAGTGGCTCGTTCCGCATTCGTCACCCGTGCACGAACCGTGGCGCCGGACCTGGCGTTTCCGTCCACCTGCATCTTGTAATTGAGTCGGGTCCGACCGAAGCCGGCTTCTTCGATGAGCACTTCCTGCTCGGTGCCGAGCAGTTGCCTGCGTCGCTCCAGTCCAATCCGTTCGACGAGTTCCAAACATTCCCGGTGCCGTGCTTCAATCAGTTCGATCGGGTGGGATTCCATTTCGGCGGCGGGCGTACCGGCGCGGTCCGAGTACTTGAAAACGAACCCCCAGTCGAACCCGACTTCCTCGATCAGCGACAGGGTCTGTCGAAAGTCTCCTTCCGTTTCTCCCGGAAATCCAACGATCAGATCGGTTGCGATGGCGATGGTGGGCATCGCGCGCCGGAGCTTTCCGACCAGTTCAAAGTAGTGTTCGCGGCTGTAGTTGCGGAGCATGGATTTGAGGATGGAGTTTGAGCCCGATTGCACCGGCAGATGCAACCCTTCACATACCTCGGGCACGGACGCCATCGCCTCGATAACGCGATCTGTCATGTAGTAAGGGTGCGGGCTGATGAAGCGGACACGCCGGACACCGTCGATCGATGAGACGCCTTCGAGCAAATCCGCGAAGTCCGTGTCTCGTCTCCTGGAACCGTCCCGGTGATAGGAGTTGACGGTCTGCCCGAGCAACGTGATGTCCGAAGCGCCCTCGGCGACGCGCCACCGAACCTCGGCCAGGATTTCGTCCATCGGCCTGTAGCTCTCCCGTCCACGAACGTAGGGCACGATGCAATAGGTGCAGGAATAGTTGCAGCCGCGCATGATCGTGACGAACGTGGCCACGTTGTCGTTCACCGACCCGGCCGCGTATTCCAGGCTCTCGTCGGTTCGGCGACGATCCAGAAGCTGGGCCACAACTCCGGGAAAATCGTCGATGGATTTCGCCCCCATGACAAGGTCGATGTGAGGGAAACGGTCTTCCAGAAACTCCTTCGTACGCTCGGCCGCGCAACCTGTGATCACCACTTTTCGGTCCGGCCCCTCCATCTTCCAGCGACGGAGCCTCCCGATTTCTGAAAACGCACGGTCCTCGGCATGCTGCCGAACGGTACAGGTGTTCATCAGATAGATCGAGGCTTCGTCCGGATCGTCGGTGGCTTCCAGCCCACGGTCTGTCAGATGACGACTCATCTCGTCGGAATCGGCAACGTTCATCTGGCAGCCGTATGTTCGAAAATAAAACTTCATGGCAATCGAGTGATTCTACACTGAAGCGCATTCGTTCGTCGGCAGTGACCTGCCTGATCTGACAATTATCGTTTGTCAATAAATTAATTGACTGTTTATCGATAATCATTTATCGTTGATCAATATTGTCGATTTGGGGTGCACATGAAAGCAATGGGAAAGTCCTCGATCTCATCGGTTGTCAAAGGACTTCTCGATGTCGCCTGGTACCTGGGAGGAGTCGGCCTGGGTCTGGCCACTTTGATGATCCTGTACACGACCATCTGGGGCGGGCTCCCCGGCAACGTCCGCATACCCATCACGTTCGAACTGGAAGATGACGCCTACCAGATCGCATCGCCGGCGCTTGGAGTGACCGGTGCCGTCGTCGACGACATCCGGGCTTATGTGAGTTTTCCCCTGGAAAGGGGAGGCTTTCTCTTCGCGAATCTGTTGATCCTGATCGGCCTGCTGACGCTTGCCATGATGGTTCTCTGGCAATTGCGCCAGGTATTTCGGACACTCGAAGATGGCGCGCCCTTCGTGGCCGGGAACGCGCGAAGAATTCGTTGGGTCGGGTTCGCGATGATTTTCGGTGAGGTGTTCCGAGCGACCGCGATCGGGTTCTGGACCTACTACGTGGCCCTCCGCTTCGAGTCCGAACAGATGTACTTCGGGGCCTCGCTCGACTTCAACCTCATCGCGATCATCCACGGCCTCGTCATCCTGGTGGTCGCCGAGGTCTTCCGCTCCGGCACCCGCCTCGAGGAAGACCAGTCCCTGACGGTCTGAGCAACGACCATGGCTATCCACATCAACCTCGACCGGGTCATGCTGGAACAGAGAATTTCGCTGACCGAACTGGCGGACCGGATCGGGATCACCATCGCCAACCTGTCGATCCTGAAAACAAATAAGGCACGCGCGATCCGGTTCTCGACGCTCGAGGCTCTTTGCCGGGAACTGGGGTGCCAACCGGGAGATCTGATTGAACACACGGATTCAGTAAGAGAAATCGAATAACATGAGGACGTGCACGAGTTCCCCATTGAAGATTCGATCGACCTCCATACGTTTCAGCCAAAGGAAGTGCAGGTCGTCGTGGAGGAATATCTATATCAGGTGTTGAAAAAGGGCCTGACCGAAGTGCGTATCATTCATGGTAAAGGTATCGGGGTACAGCGGGAGATCGTGCATTCCATCCTCCGAAGGCACCCCGACGTAGAGGAATTCCACGACTTGCCGGATCGGGGATCGACGGTTGTCACGATGCGATGACGGCAGGCCCGATCAAATTCGGCCCTCCTCACGAAGTTTCTCCAGGTGCGCCGAAACCGAACGCTCGGCCAAACTCCACATCTTCGGGTGCACGTCCGTGTAGACTTCAGGAACGATCGCATCCGACGTCATCTTCCCCGCTTGCCATGCGTTCAGGATATGCGTCTCTCTCTCGACGCGATGATCAATGTATTCCCGAAGCTTCTCCGGCGCCGTGGCACTGGCGGGACCGTGGGCAAAGAACAATGCGGTAGGCTGAAGTTCTTCCATGCGGCGCAACGACTCCAGATATGTCCCCATGTGCCCTTCGGGAGGGTCGATGACGATCGTACCGACCCCTGCCATCATGTCGCCCGTGATCAAGGAACCGCGACGTTCCTCGAAGATACAGATATGGCCGCGGGCGTGTCCGGGAGTGTGGACGATCTGCAAGGTCCATCCAGGATCACCGGCGAGATCCACGACTTCGCCGTCGGAGAGGAACCGGTCGATCTCGATGTTGCCGGAAATCTCCCCGGCCGTGATTTCGTGCGCGGCAATCGGGACATCCCAACGATCCCTGAGATGATTCGCGCCACTGATGTGGTCGCTGTGTCGATGCGTCAACCAGATCTCCCGGATTCGCCGGCCTTCCGCCGTCATCTGTTCGAGTACCGAATCAAGGATCTCCCTCTCTTCGGGATACGGTGAGGCGGGATCGATGACGATCAACTCGTCACCACCGACGATGTAACAATTGGTGTGCGTGGCAGGAGGCAGCGTCGGCGTACGGACCGGGACCAGGACGATACCCTTTCGCATCTCGATGGCGGGAATCCCGGCCCCCCGCGCACACGGGTCGGAGGTCATGCGCGCTTGAATGTCGTCGAGTCCACCGGCCAACGCCGCCAGGGCGTGTTGGATCGGTGGCGCCATCATGATGGAGCCTTCCTGCCACCTCCGAAGGGCAGTTCCCGGTTCGACCCACTCGCCGAGGTCGAGCTCCGGTGTGTCGCATCGAGGCCCTTGCCCGGCCGGACATCGTGCCAGGAAGAAACAAGTATCGAAGCGACGGGGATTGAAGGCCGGGGTCACCCAACGGCCGACCGGGATCACTTCCGACGGCTCGATTCGGACGCCAACTTCCTCGACAAGCTCCCGCGCCGCACAATCGATCGGGTCCTCACCGAGTTCAACCTGCCCGCCGGGAAACGCGTAGTGCGCCCCCATGAACCTCATGCTCCGTGAACGCCGGACCCAGAAAATCTCGAGTTCAGGATCCTCACGGTACAAGATGACTACAGCCGCATTCCTCGGCGCCACGCTACCCTCCGTCATGAAGGGTCGCAGTATAGCATTCGCCGGGCGCCGGTAGCGGGTAACGGCCCACTACGAACTGTAACCCTCGACTTTGAGCTTTAGACCTCCCACCACCACGTCCCCGGGCCCAATCTCCCACTCCACTCGGGTTGATTGAACTTTCCATTCCCCTTTGCTACGCTGGGGTTTGCCCGTGGTCGGGCGAACGTCGGTTGATCCTCAGTAGCTCAATTGGTAGAGCATCCGGCTGTTAACCGGAGGGTTGTAGGTTCGAGTCCTACCTGAGGAGCTTTCCTTGGAAATACCACCGTTCGGGCAGGACCAGGGAACTCCAGGCGAATCCTCCACCAACCCTCAAGGAAGTTTGCCCGCCTTCGTACAGGTCTTCTTTCACGACTCGCGTCTCGTCCTCCACACGGCTGGCCTTCCAAGTGGAGAGGGGCACGTTTCGCCTTTTTGCTGTCAACGAATCAGAAAGGCGACGATCGGATATACCGACGCCCAGGCACGCGGCCGCCTGCTTGCGGACGTGCTCGATTCAGGTTCGCGCAACCAAACCTGGCTGGACAGAAGTGACGCGGAACCAGCGGAAGATCGAATGTAATCGTGGGCGCACTCTCGACAGGACCGGTTGTTCTTTAGCTTTGACAACAGCCGGCAACCGCATATACTCCAATCAAGCAACTTTGTGTTGCGAAATCCATGTTTAGGAGCCTCTTGCTTCTGTTCGGAAAGTTCTTGCTACTGCAGTTTGAGTCCCTTTCCCGCAAAGCCCTCGAAGTTCCTTACAAATAAAATCACAGGTAAATAAATGACAAAGAAATTGTTTGTTGGAAATCTGTCGTTTCAAACGACGGAAAGTGATCTCAGTAGCTTGTTTGAGCAGGTTGGAGAGGTCGAGTCAGTGAATATCATCAACGACCGCGACACCGGTCGTTCCAGAGGCTTCGGATTCGTCGTCATGGGAACTGAAGATGCGGACAAGGCTGTTGAGCAGTTCAACGGAACGGACTTCGAGGGCCGCGCCCTGACGGTCAACGAAGCGCGTCCCCCACGGAAAGACTTCGGCGGTGGCGGTGGCGGTGGCGGTGGCCGCGGCCGTTACTAGAACCTCCCAGATCCGAACATCAAGCGGCGGCTTCGGCCGCCGTTTTTTCTTGCCGGAAAGTCCACATTCGCCCGCTCAGGCAAGGGCTTGCAGAAGATTCGAACAGCCGCCATCACTTTTCCACTAAGAGCTTCCGGTCAATCGTCTCGCCGCCGATCGTGTAGGATTCTACAGTCGCTTCACCTCCTTTCTGTTCTCGTTCTGCGATTGTTTCGACAGGGCCCAATTCTCCGAATCCGGGGCGTGATTCAAGGGATATGACCGCCGTGCGGAGCGATGGGAAAAGTCAGGATGTCAGTTTAGACCTCCCGAAGCCCACGATTCTTCTTTGAATATCCGATCCTCTTCATAAATAACTACTTTTCCACGAACCGACAGAGTATGATACCCGAGTATGAGACGCCGGATGCTAGGTCCGCCTGCATCGAATCGGACAGCCCGTTGGCGTTAGATGGCGTATGGACCGCATCGGAGCACGAACCCACCGGTCTTCTGTAAACCGTTGGCCCCAGAGGAATAGTTCCCCTTCTTCTTGAAATTTGCTCCCATAGGCATACATTTATCTCCAGGCAGGCCAATAAAGTGGCTTGCTTTGCCTGGCAGGGTAATGCCTGCCAGACAGAGGTACCCGTTCAATAATCCCAAGGGAATCATATGAAACAGTTAGACGACATTGCAGAGTTGCGCAACGATCAGGACGACCAGATTAGTGAGGATGAGGCCTACGACCGAGACCGCGCGACTCTGAAGGCCGACAACGCAGACGAGCTTTCAAATACCTGGACAGGCGGCTCTTCGGACGTGACGCCCGACAGGGCGCGGGAAATCCCGACCGATCCCACCGATCCGGTACGGACATACCTGAACCGAACCGGAGACGTACCGCTTCTGACCCGGGCCGGGGAAGAAGAAATCGGCAAACGGCTCGAAAGGGAGCGGCGTCGGGTGCAGACGACGCTTTCGCGTGTCCCCCTTGCGGTCGAAGAGATCATTGAACTGGCCGCCAGGATTGAGGCGGACCCCAACATGATCCGCAAGGCCTTCATCTGGAAGGAAGGCGAACTGAATGCCGACAACCTGGAGACCCGGGCCTATGAGTTAATCGCGACGATCGGCGACATCGCGAAACTGGGACGCAAACTGCAAAGGCTCCGTCTGAAGATCGACTCGCTGCCGAAGTCGGGCAAACGCAATGAGATCCGGCGAGGACGCTGGAAGCTGGGTCGTGGGATGGTTCAGTTGTCCCGGATGGTTCGAGGCTTGAAACTTTCGAAGATCGAACAGGTCAGGTTGCTCGATCGCATCTCGGCAACAGTCAGCGAAATCGAAGCTCTCGACGACCAACTCGAAGGTCTTCGCGTGAGCCGCTACCGAAAAAGCTCAGGCAATCAGAAGAAGGCACGTGGGTGCCGGGCTCGGATCCGAGAGATCGAGCAAGCGGCAGGGGCAAGTGCAACCGAATTAAAACGAAGCTATAGAAGGATCGATAGAGGACAGCAGGCGATCGAACAGGCTCGCAGTCAACTCATCGAAGCAAACCTTCGATTGGTCATTTCGATTGCAAAGAAATACACGAACCGGGGGATGCAGTTTCTCGACCTGATCCAGGAGGGCAACATCGGCCTGATGACGGCGACCGAAAAATTCGACTACCGGCGCGGGTATAAATTTTCAACTTATGCCACATGGTGGATAAGGCAGGCCATCACCAGGGCGATCGCTGATCAGGCCCGAACCATTCGCGTCCCGGTTCACATGATCGAAACGATCAATAAGTTCACCCGAACGTCCCGATCGCTCCTGCAGGAACTGGGACGCAAGCCGACCGATGTGGAGATCGCGGCCCAGATGGGAATTCCGGTTTCCAAGGTCGAACACACCCGGCGATCGGCCCAGACGCCCATTTCGCTCGAAGCGCCCGTATCTCAGGAAGGCGATTCCCCGATCGGTGCGCTGATTCCCGATGAGAAAGCTGCTTCACCCATTGATGTGGTCGTTGAAGGGAACGTGAGCCAGGTGACCGACGCAGTGCTGGACCGGCTGGATCCACGGGAGAAGCGCATCATTCGGCTTCGCTTCGGTCTGGAGGACGGCACCGAGCACACCCTGGAACAGATCAGCAACATCTTCGATCTGACCCGCGAACGCATTCGGCAGATCGAAGCGCGAGCCCTGAAAAAGCTGCGACAGCCCAGTTTCAGTAGGGCGTTGCGACCGTTGCTGTTAAGTAAGAATTGACGATGGGTGCAACGGTCAACGGCCAGTCATTTGGTGAATGATCACCAGGGAGGGACGGTGACGGGCTGCGGACGGTTGCTGCCCACCTTTTTCTGGACTCACCCCACGTATTCCGATATTAAGGCTCTCTGGGACTTTTGAGAAAACCTCCATGTCCAGCCAAGAGAGAATCAAATCCACATCCGAACGGAATGAGCAGGCTCTCCGGCTGAAGCCGGCACTGGGTCAGGGGACTGCGGTTGCCCGGGCACGCATCCGCGAAGGTATGACCTGTGAAGTCGAAGAAGGTCCCTGGAAGCTGACTGTCGACATGTCGGAAAAGTCCGGTGGAAACAACGCCGGACCGAACCCCGGCATTCTGGGTCGCGGGGCGCTGGGCAGTTGCCTGGCCATCAGCTACGCGATGTGGGCCGCAAAACTCGCCGTGCCCATTCAGTCACTGGAAGTGGAGATCCACGCCGACTACGATTCGCGCGGCATGTATGGACTCGACGGAGTTTCCCCGGGTTATCGGGAAGTCCGATATCTCGTCAAAATCGAAAGCTCCGCTCCGGAATCGGACATTCTCAAGATGCTGGATCAGGCTGACGCCCACAGCCCGTATCTGGCTGTCTTTTCCGAGCCTCAGGTTGTCGAACGTGAAGTTGTCCTGACGTCGGGGAGGGTAAGGCCATAGACTCCGAACTCCAACGCCGTGTCCAGCGATACGGATGGGACAAGGCCGCCACCTACTACGAGGGATACTGGAAGCGCCAGGTCCGGCCCGCTCAAGTCCGGCTGCTCGAAATGGCTCAGATCCGCCCCGGCGAACACGTGCTCGATGTCGCTTGCGGAACGGGCCTCGTCACCTTCCCCGCAGCCGAAGCCGTGGGAGAGCGTGGTCGTGTGGTTGGCACCGACATATCCGGAGAGATGATACGCGGCGTACGTCGAGAGGCCGAAACCCGGGGTGTCGAACACGCCAGCTTCGAACGGATGGACGCCGAGTCGCTGGGACTGGGCGACGAGGAGTTCGACGTCGCCTTGTGTTCACTGGGGCTGATGTATGTGCCGGACCCCCTGGCCGCTCTCAAGGAGATGCATCGCGTGCTGAAGCCGGGCGGGCGGGCGGTACTTGCGAACTGGGGTGCGGGCAACCGTTGCGGGTGGTCCGACATCTTCCAGATCGTCGATGCCCGCGTTCAGTCCGACGTCTGCCCCATGTTCTTCGCCATGGGCGTGGGGAACAGCCTCTCGCGAGCGTACGAAGAGGCGGGATTTGCCGAAGTCGAAGCCCTTCGATTGTCCACGCCCCTCCACTACGACTCCGCCGAAGATGCGTGCGGGGCAGCCTTTGTCGGTGGCCCGGTGGCGTTGGCATACTCTCGCTTCGACGAAAAGACCCGCGAAGAAGCTCACGCCGAATACCTCACGTCGATCCGGCCTTACCTGAAAGATGGTGTCTACGACATTCCCGGTGAATTTGTCGTCGTGCGCGGAGACAAGTCGTGACCGATCGGATCACTCCGTGCGTATCGGCGTAGACGTCGGCGGCACCAACACCGACGCCGTACTCATGGACGGCTCGCGGGTCGTCGCCTTCTCGAAGTTCCCAACCACACCCGATATCAGCAGCGGCATCATTCAGGCCGTCCATCACTTGCTCGAAGACGCGGTGGGGTCACCGGATCGCATTACCGCGGTCATGATCGGGACGACCCATTTCACCAACGCCTTCGTCGAGGGAAAAGGGTTGCTGGAGGTCGGAGCGCTGAGAATCGGGCTTCCCGCCGGACGGGCGCTGCCACCGATGGTGGACTGGCCGGACAAGCTCCGGCGAACCGTCGGCTCACATGTGTACCAGGTCCATGGTGGTTACCACTACGACGGCCGCGAGAACCGACCGCTCAACGAAGCAGAAGTCGCCGACGCCGCCAGACAGATGCGGAGCAAGGGCCTCCGGGCAGTCGCAATCGCTGGGATTTTCAGCCAGGTCAATGCAGCTCAGGAGGAACGGGCCGCCGATATTGTTCGGAACGAACTCCCGGATGCCGCCATCACGATTTCTTCGCGGATCGGCCGAATCGGAATGCTCGAAAGAGAGAACGCGACCATTATCAACGCCAGCCTGGCCGAGCTTTCCCGCAATGTGGTTCGCTCATTCCGGCAATCCCTGGAGACCCTGAATATCGGGGCTCCATTTTACTTGAGCCAGAACGACGGGACCCTGATGAACGCGGACTTTGCCGAGGAACATCCTGTACTGACGTTTGCGTCGGGTCCGACCAACAGCATGCGTGGAGCCGCATACCTGTCTGGAATAAAAGAAGGGGTTGTCGCCGATATTGGAGGGACGACGACCGACGTCGGGGTTCTGGCGCATGGCTTTCCCCGGGAGTCATCGACAACCGCCAACATCGGCGGCGTTCGTACGAACTTTCGGATGCCCGACGTCCTGTCGGTCGGGCTGGGCGGCGGCAGCTACGTTCGATCAGGCGAACAGGTGACCGTCGGCCCGGACTCGGTAGGATTCCGCTTGCTGGAGCAAGGGGTGGTTTTTGGTGGCGACGTCCTGACGGCCAGCGATATTGCAGTCGCCGGGGGACCGGCAAAGATGGGGAATCCGGAGAAAATCAGACATCTGGAACCATCGCTGACCGAGAGGGGGCTGGACGCGATCCATCGGAAGCTGGAGGAGGCCGTCGATCGCATGAAGACAAGTGCGGATGAGGTCCCCCTGGTGCTGGTCGGCGGCGGGGCGGTACTGATTTCTCGTCCGGTCGCGGGCACGAGCGACGTTATCGTTCCTGAGAATGCCGACGTTGCCAATGCGATCGGAGCCGCAATCGCCCAGGTCGGCGGTGAGGTCGATCGCGTCTTCGCCTACGACGAAGTCGGTCGGGATGCGGCGATCAAAACCGCGACAGCCGAAGCCGTCGCCATGGCCATCGGTGCCGGGGCCCTCCGGGACACTGTCGGGACTGTGGATGTCGAAGAGGTCCACCTGCAATATATTCCCGGCGGCGTCGTCCGCCTTCGAGTGCGGGTTGTTGGCGATCTCGGAATGGAGTGACAATGAAAATCCAAATCGAAGACATGGCCGACATCGGTCGCGGAGCAGCGTTCCTCGGAACCGGCGGCGGCGGCGACCCCCATATTGGACGCCTCCTGTGTGAGCAGACGCTCCGCGAATTCGGTTCACCGAAACTCATCGCCCTCGACCGGTTGGACCCCGAAGCCAATGTCTACACGGTCGGGATGATGGGCGCGCCCACCGTGATGATCGAGAAACTCTGCGCCGGTGACGATGCGGCGCTGGCGGTCGCCAAACTGGAAGAACACCGGGGCCTGCCCGCCGACGCGATCATGCCCGTCGAAATCGGGGGGATGAATTCGACAATCCCGATTGCTGTGGCCGCCCGACGCGGCCTCCCGCTCGTCGACGCCGATGGCATGGGACGCGCATTTCCGGAACTCCAGATGGTCACGTTCAACGTCTATGGCGTCCCCATCTCCCCGTTTGTCATCACGAACGAACACATGGAATCCACGATCATCGATTCCCGCGACGCGAAATCCGGCGAGGATATCGCGCGAGCGATCACGATCCAAATGGGACTGGTCGTCAACCTTTGCTCTTATCCGATGTCGGGCAGGGACGCCCGCCGTACTGCCGTTGGGGGCACGATGAGCCTGGCGCTGGAGATCGGCCGAGCCATCGTCCGCGGACGGAGACAGGGTGACCCCGTGACGGAATTGCTCCGGACACTCGAGGCCACGGAATACTACAGGCATTGCGCGGTTCTATTTGACGGCAAAATCATGGACCTGGAACGCGAGGCCAGGAAAGGTTTCTCGATCGGCCGTTGCCGCATCCAAGCCCTGGACGGTTCATCTTCCGAGATGGAAATCGCTTTCCAGAACGAGAACCTGGTCGCGCGCAGCGACGGTGTGGTTCGAGCTATCGTGCCGGACCTGATCTCGATAGTAGACCGGGACAGTGCCGAACCCATCACGACAGAGGCCCTCAAATACGGACAGCGAGTGAAGGTTATCGGCATCAGCGCGCCTCCAGCGTTGCGGACTCCGGAAGCACTGGCTGTTTTCGGCCCTCAATGTTTCGGTCTCGACGAACCCTTCGAGCCGATCGAGAATCTTATCTGAAAGGGCGGTCCGACGTCCGAGGTCCGAAGTCGGGGACACGGGTAGCCTCCGACCTTGGACTTCGGACGTCGGACTCCCATAGTCTCGAATTAGAGCCGATGTAGCTTGCGCTGCTTTCTGTATAATGGCGCCATGAAACGACTCCCCTTCGTCCTTTGTGGGCTTTTTGTGGCGTCGTGCGCCGTCACGCCGGATCGAGAAGCGCCGGGGGGGCCCACCAACGACCTTCTCATCATCGGTTACGACCGCGAACCGGACACGATGAACCGGTTCAGCACCCACATCCTCGAAGACATCCATGCATGCATCATCGAGGGCCTGACGGTTCCCGACGAAAATATGGAAGCCGTGCCGCTTCTGGCCGAGGTCGTGCCGAGCCCGGAGAACGGTATGGTCCAGATACGTGAGGACGGTGGGATGGACGTGACGTGGAAGCTGCGCCCGAACATCCGCTGGCACGACGGCGAGCCGCTGACTTCCGAAGACATCCGGTTCACAGTAGACGCGATCCACTCACCCGACTGGAACCCGGAAAGCACGGATGGATTCGACCGTATCGAATCGGTCGAAGTCATCGACGAACTCACGGTCCGTCTGCACTACAGAGAAGTCTACGCAGCCTATGAAAATCAATTTTTCAGGGGCCTGCTCCCCAGGCATCTGTTGGAAGGCCGCGACATCGAAACCGCTGTCGACTACAACCGCAATCCGCTGGGAACGGGCCCGTACCGCGTGAAGGAGTGGCGCACCGGCGAATACATCCTGTTGGAACGAGTCCCCGACTACTGGCGCGGATCCGAATATCCGCACATCCGCCAAATCATGTTCCGGTTCCTGTCGAACGAAAATACGCGGATCCAGGCACTCCGCGCCGGTGAAGCCAATCTGGTCGGTCCCCTGCCCTGGGACAGAGTACCCGAGGTCGAACAGATCGACGGGATCCGACTCGCCGGGACACCGGCAAATTCCTACGAGCACCTGATGTTGAACCAGAGCCAGGTGGAGGCTTTCAAGGACGTTCGTGTTCGCAGGGCGATCGGTTATGCCATCGACCGCGAAACAATTGTGCAGGCAATCCTTCATGGTCTGACGCCGGTCGTCGATACCCCGATTCAACCCGTATCCTGGGCCCATAATCCGGACGCCGAGAGCCCGCCCTATGATCCGGACAGGGCACGGGAACTGCTCGCAGAAGCCGGCTACGCCGACGGTCTTGCATTTACGATCATGACCCTGTCGGGCAACGTGGTTAGAGAGCGCGTTGCACAGGCGATTCAGTCGCAGTTGGGAGAGGTCGGGATCGACGTGAGCATTCAGCTGTTCGATTCCGCAACTCTGGGTTCGATGTGGTTCGGCGGTGAGTTCGACACGTTCCTGTCGAGTTGGACGATGCCTCCGGATCCGGAGATCACACTGTTTTTCGCCAGCGATCGTTCGCCGCCGCGAGGCCGCAATGTGAACTTCTACACCAATCCCGAACTCGACCCCATCCTTTACGAATCGGATCGAACGATCGACCGCGAGAGGCGGCGCGAACTCCTTTTCGAAGCTCAGATGATCCTGGCCGAAGATCTTACCGAGATATTCCTCTACAACCGCACGTTCGTGAATGCCATTCCGGCGAACCTCGAAAACTTCAAAGGCAATCCGACGAACGCGGGGATCTACTGGAACGTCCATGAGTGGCGTCTGGTGAATTAGGAGCCTAGGCGGATAGTGTGTCCAAGCTGATCCTCCGGCGCCTCCTCGAAGCAGTCCCGCTTCTTTTTCTGGTCTCGGTGGGCGTTTTCGTATTGATTCACGCCGTTCCGGGCGGACCGTTGACAGTTTATCTGTCCAACCCCCAGGTCCGTCCCGAAGACATCGCTCGGCTCGAGCGCGCGCTCGGCCTGGACCGCCCGGTCTGGGTCCAGTACGGACTCTGGCTCGCGAACTTCATAACCGGAGACTGGGGATTCAGCTTTGCCGATGGCCGTCCGGTACTGACCCGCATCCTCGAACGTATGCCCGCCACGATGGAACTGATGGACGCTGGGTTTCTGATCTCCGCCGTCATCGCACTCCCTCTCGGAGTCGGTACCGCAATCAGCCGAAGTAAGTGGCTGGATCACGCGGCTACCCTTCTGGCATTCGTTGGAATCTCGATGCCGGTCTACTGGATGGGCCTGATGCTCCAACTGGGCTTCGGCCTCAAGCTGGGATGGTTGCCGATTTCTGGCCGGTTCACGCCGGGCGGGGGGGCTTCGGTGACCATCTTCTCCACTTGATCCTGCCGGCAACTGTCCTGGCGTTCGCCCACGTGGCTGTCTGGTCCAGATATCTTCGCTCATCCATGGTCGATTCTCTCGCCCAGCCCTACATGCGAACAGCCGAGGCAAAAGGACTCCGTCGCATCCACATCGTGTGGAGGCATGCTTTTCGTAATGCGTTGCTGCCCGTGGTAACGGTTGTTGCGCTGGACATGGCATTTCTCGTTTCTGGAGCGGTCATCACCGAAAGCATCTTTGCCTGGCCCGGGGTAGGCAGTCTCTTCATCGACTCGGTCTCACGTCGGGACTACACGGTAATCATGGGAGTTTTGATGATCGGGGCATCCGCCGTGATCCTGTTTAACATGCTGGCGGACATCCTCTACGCCTGGATCGATCCGCGGGTCCATTTCGAGGCTGCGGAATGAGACTCCCTGTGCGTGTGAGCATTGGAGGCGTCTCCATCATCGTGCTCGTCGTCATCGCGATCGTCGGGCCGTTTCTGAGCCCGTATGCCGCCGAACTGGTCGACCTGACGGCGATCCGGCAGGCGCCATCGGGAGCCCACTGGCTTGGAACCGACGATCTCGGCCGAGACCTGCTCACCAGACTGCTGGCGGGTGCACGGGTTTCTCTGACCATCGGCTTTTTGAGCGCGCTCGTCGCATCGCTGGTGGGCGTGTCGATCGGTGGAATCGCCGGGTACCGTGGCGGCTGGACCGACAACGTCCTGATGCGAATCACCGATGTCTTTCTCATGATTCCGGTTCTCCCGCTGGTCCTCGCACTGGGCGTGATTTTCCAACCGACGATCCTGACGGTCATCGGAATCATCGGATTCCTGGGCTGGATGGAAACCACGCGTGTTGTCCGGTCGAACTTTCTGTCCTTACGTTCTGCAAACTTCGTCGAAGCGGCCCGGGCGGCGGGGGCGACGCCGGGACGGATCATCCTGCGACACCTGCTGCCAAACGTGACAAGCCAGATCTCGGTTGTCACAACTCTCGGGGTCGGACGGGCGATCATCATCGAATCCGCAATGAGTTTCTTCGGTGTCGGCGTGCAGCCTCCTGAAGCCAGCTGGGGCAATATGCTGTACGGCGCTCAATCCGCTATGACGACACAGCCCTGGCTTGCGATCGCACCGGGCGCGCTGATTCTGATCACGGTGCTATCGGTCAACTTCGCGGGAGACGGTCTTTCGGAAGCCTTCGGACGCCCCGAGAGGCGGGGGGGATCTTAGGCCCGCTCAACAAGGGCTTGTTTTCCCGCGACCGCAACGATTGTCCGGTCAGCGTGTCGGGGCGGCCGTCTCTAGCCGCCCGCCGGGTAAGCCGATCTGTTCGTCGTGCGAGGCAAGAGGGAAATTCGCCTGTTTCGAGAAATTTCACTGGACGGCGGGTGGCCAGGGACGGCCACCCCGACACTCTTGCCCGACACGTCGCTCAGTGCGACAGCATGAGTTTTGAAATCAGGGGAACCGGGATGGATCCGTAGCTGAGGAATGTGTCGTGAAAGGTTTTGAGCGACATCCGATGCTCAAGCTTTCGTCGTAGATCGTGGATCATTGAAGTGCCCATGAGATACATGACGGCCGTGCCGGGAAACATCGAGTTTCGCGTGGCCTCACCGGTTGCCCCGGCCTCGCTCATCCCGACCTGACTCCGATAGAACCCGACCGCCTGCTCGAACGACATCATGCCGTAATGCAGACGGATATCGACGATGGCGCGGGCTGCCATCCTCAGCCGGGTGTGTTGCTGGCTGCGCTGTTCTTCGGCGGTCAGGAACCCAAACTCCTCCATGAGGTCCGTTGCATAACACGCCCATCCTTCGGCCATGGCTCCGCCGCAGAACATCGCGATCCGCATCGCGCAATCGGTGGCGGCCATTCGTCCGATCCGTGACGAAGCCCGTCGGGCATAGTAGTTCTGGACGTGATGCCCCGGGCCACCGTGGTGCACGACGTGGTTCAGCTTCATCGTGATCGGGCCGGTGGGTTCGACCTCGCATCGGTGGACCGGATCCGGATCAAACGGCGTCGGAGAACGGTAGGACAGATAGTAAAGGTCGGGTACGGCCTCCTGCACCAATTCCGGGAACGGCCGGAAAACGATGGGATGGTCGGGCCAGGTCAAGAGGTCGTGACGGGCGATGGTCTCCCGGCAGGCGTCCAGACACGCACCATAGTCGTCAAAGCTCACCGTCCCCTTGTCGGCAACAGGTTTCGCCGAAGTGTGGCGGGCCAGCTCCTCTTCCGCGAAAGCCAGGATTTCCTCGCCGCTCTTATCAAACATGTGGCCTTTTGCCAGCAGTAGATCGAAGAACTCGCGGCCACAGGCGTAGCGGCCAACGGACCTTTCGAGCAACTCGGATTCGAGATAGTCCCGGTAATCTCCAAATGCTCGAAGAGCCTCTCCGGCACCCGGAATCTTTTTCAGGATCGAAGCGGCGCCATGGCATTCCCGAATCGCACGCCGCGTCCAGGCGAGAGGCGCCTCACGAACATTGCGTCTGCCGGAGTCGAGGAACCCGACAACCTTGTCCAGTCTCTCTCTTGACGCGAGCACGCCAAAGATCGCCTCGCCCGTATAGACCGCGGGGTTGCCGCGGTGAAAGTGACCTCCGCTGTATTCGGCGATCTGAATCTTCAAAAAATTCCGGGCGAGTTCCGCATCAACGGATGAACCGTCGAGGCGGGACCTCAGCGTTTCCATCTCGGAAAGCGTGTCGGCGACTCCGGCGTCGCCGAGATCCGGCAGACGGTCGTCGTGGTCGTGGATTCCGGCAAAGGAAGCATTTACCGGACGGCGTCGGTAGTAGGAGCTGAAGAAGTCGTCCAGGGCGGATGTCATGAGCTAGGAGCCTGCGCGGCAGAAGGAATCTACTGCGAAAGCGGTAGGAATCGGACCATATTTTCCTGATTTTTCGTTAAATAGAACCATTATCGAGGTAGCGGCAGGTCCACCCACCGGCGCTCGCGAAAAGACATCTCGACGGCGTTAATCGCCTCCTGAACCCGGGCGCCGTCGGTAAAATCACCCTGCGCGGGGATGTCGTCGATGATTTCAGAAATGAAGTTCGAAATCAGGTTGGCGTAAAAGAGTGTGCGCCATGACTCGCGTGAACTGCCGCCGGGCGGGTACAGGCGTTCTGGAACCGCGATGTCCTCGAACTCCACCGCGTCGGGCGTCGCTCCTTTCAACGTCTCACAAATACCAAACTCTTCTACGAGCCGGCAGATCAAAGCCCCTCGACTGCCGTAAACGCGAGCCTCCAACCCCGGATAATTGCCGACCGTGACGTAGCTGGATTGAATCGATCCGATCGCGCCATTGGCGTACTCACCGATGAATACATCGCCATCATCGATGTTCATGCGTATCAACCCTTCCATACCTCGCACGGCTCTCTTCGGGACGAAATTGCGCATCGTCCCCACGACGCTCTTGAAATCGGAGTCCATGAACCAGTGCCCCAGGTCGATGATTGGAGCACCGTATCCCTCGAGCGACGATACGTGCAACACCGACTGGTCCGTCTTCGGGTCCACGACCTGCCGGAGCGGCGTTTCCGGTTTTATCCACTGGGAGTTCTGTTCATAGCCGTTAAAGATGTAGGGTTCACCGATCCAACCTTCATCGATCAACTCTTTCATGTACTGCATTGCGGGGCTGTAGCGGAATGTAAACCCCAGCTTGGTCTTGAGGCCTCGGGACCGGGCCAGGTCGCGTGCGCGCAGGGTGTCTCGAAAGTCGAAGGCGACTGGTTTTTCGCAGAGTACGTGCTTCCCGGCCTCAAGCGCTGCGCATGACAACTCGAAGTGCATCTCGTTTCCGGTACACACGTCGACAAGATCGACATCGTCGCGACCGAGAATTTCACGGTGGTCCGACAGGACATCGTGAATGTCGAACTGATCGGCAACGGCCTCGGCCAGATGCATCTGCGGATCGCAGACAGCAACAACCTCACATCTCGAATCTCTCTTGTAGCCGGGAATGTGCGCGGATTTGGCCCAGTTCCCGGCACCCAACACCGCAACTCTTATTTTCGGTTTCATAGACGTTCACCCCGATCGGTGATCCGGATTCCTGTTCGTCCGGGAGCCGCACGATTATACTTCACCCTACGATGACTTCTTGCGCGGCTCATTGGTTTGGTCGCCTTCCCATCCACTACTAAGGGTCCGGGTTGACATCGGACTGTTCCACATTGCAGGATGTGTCCCACTGGCTCGATGTCGTCCCGACTCGTATACGGAGCGTTCCGGCTGGTCAGACGACTAACCGCCGTTCGAACGTAGTTCTGAAGACAAAGCGGCAGGGTTCCCATTCTGTAATGGCCAACAACTCACTAGAAGACTTCTCCAGACAACAGGTCCCTCAGGAAAAAACGGTCTCCGGACTGCGGATCGCGCTCATCGTCATCGGCATCATGATCACCTTGCCGGCGTTTCTGACCAGCGCGCAAGTCGGACGGGCGATGGGACTGGTCCGGGGTTCGACGGCGATCGTGACGGGCAGCCTCATCCTGGCCGCCTTCGGTTGTCTGATCGCGATCGTGGGTGCGCGCTCCCGGCTGTCGACCTACATGATCATCCAGTTCTCTTTTGGTAGAACCGGCGCCAAGGGGGTCAGCATGGTGATTGGCGTCACTCTTCTGGGCTGGTTCGGCGTCAACGGATTCCTGTTCGGTCAGGCCGTTCAAAGCTCTCTCGTCGAACTGTTCGCCTTCGACCAGGGCATGCAGATTCACGTCGCACTCGGCAGTGTCCTGGTGATCGCGACGACTGTTTTTGGATTCAGAGCCCTGGACCAGCTGGCCGTGGTCTCGGTTCCCATTCTGCTGACGGCCTTGATCGCCATCGTTTATTACGCGACGCGTGACGCGACCCTGGACCAGTTCCTCGCAAGCGAGGGAACCGGTATGACGATGGGCATTGCGATCTCGGCCGTAGTCGGCGCCTTCATGGTCGGTTTGACTCTGCTGCCCGATCTGTGCCGTTTTGCTCACGACAGCCGGCACGGGGTCATCGCCGCGCTGCTCAGTTTTGCGGTGGGGTACCCCCTGGTCCTGATCACCTCGGCCATCCCGGCGCTCGCCACCGGTGAGAGCGACTTCATGCTGATTATGATGGGCCTCGGGATGGGGGTGTCGGCCATGCTGATTCTCATATTCGCAACGTGGACGACGAATATCACGAATCTCTACTCCACATCGCTTCTCCTGGCGACAGTGTTCACGAAGATCGACCGATGGAAGCTGACGATCGGGGCGGGTGTCATCGGAACGTTTTTTGCCGGAATTGGCATCCTGGACCACTTCGTCTCGTTCCTCCTTTTTCTCGGGATCGCTATTCCACCGATCGCAGGCATCTACGTGGCTGACTTTTTTTTCGTACGCGGGGGGAACTACGACACGGCTTCCCTCCAATCGGAACCCCCGGTTTCATATCCCGCGTTTATCGCCTGGCTAGGGGCTTCGGCAGTGGCACAGGCAACCGCGGGCGAACTGTTTACCGTGACAACCATCCCCTCATTCGATGCAATTCTGGTGTCGTTCGGGCTCTACCTGTTATTGAAGAAGGGATTGGGACTCGGCCAAGCAGCCCGTGGTGGAAGTCTGTAGGGTCGCGTTACGAGCGCCATGGGGCTAGATGCAAGGCGCCACGACGACGTCGATGCCCTTCATCGATCTAGGAGTGGCAACGCCGCAGCTGGCCCCATGCCGTCGTAACCCGTAGGGCGCAGGGGTCTTCGGGCCTCAGGCTTTGTCATTCGTCGGTCACGATGACAAAGCATCGTTCCGCTCCTCATTTCGCGCCTGAGACCCGAATACCCCTGCGCGCGACCCTACAGACTTCCACCACGGGCTGCTCGCGGAAACGGCCTGACAGGAAAATCGGTTTTCTGTCTTTCCCCCCGTCGTGATGGTAGGGTGACCCGAAGATTCCCTATTTCGGAGAGTAGCCGGACGCCATGGTGCATCGTTTTTTTCGAGGACTGATCGTGCTGGTTCTCCTCGGACCATTGGATGTGGCCGGGCAGGACAACACTTTCGTTCCCACGCCGGAGATAGCTCCGAAGTCGGAAGAATCGGTCATTGCGATTCCCGACCGGCCGACTCTTCGAAACTTCCCAAAGGATCTGGCCGAGAACTCGCTTGGCCTCGTCTCGCGTGACAATTTCCTGCCACTCCTTGCTGGCGTGGGCGCAGCGTCGGCCGCTCATGCCGTGGATGGCTCGGTCCGGGATTACTTTGCTCGTGGCGACCGATTGGGCCGTTTCGAACAGGTAGGAGAACACGCCGGCCACCAGCCGATCGTTTTCGGCGCGGTCAGCGGCCTGCTGACCCTGGGTCAACTCACAGGGAACGACCGGTTCACCAGGTTCACCTACGACCTGGCCCAAGCCGAGTTGATCACCAGCCTGATGACCTTTGGTCTGAAACACAGCGTCGGGCGGTCGCGACCGAACGGAGAAAATTACCTTTCCTTCCCATCCGGCCACACTTCGACCGCGGTTACGGCAGCCACAATCTTCGGGCATCATTACGGACCGGTTGCAGCCGTGGCGGGCTACGTAGCGGCAGGTTTTGTTGCGACATCCCGGATGGACGCCGGCAAGCATTACCTCAGCGACGTCGTAAGCGGCGCAACGATCGGGTACATCGTCGCGCGAACCGTCACAAAGCAGGGCGAGCGGCGGGTTCGCCGACTCGAATGGGCACCGCTGGTCTCTCCGGGCACACGCACGCTGGGGGTCAGGGTCTCCTTGCAGCTGGGGCAATAGTGTCCCGGACCATCCCCCTCAGGCCTCCAGCAGACGTTTGAGCCTGTCGAGGTCTTTCATCACATTCCCGCGTAGCATCTTCGGCAGGAACGGCCCGCCCAGCCGGAAAAAGCCTCTCGGTTCTCCGCTGACCCGGATCCGCATGAGCGTTTGCCCCCCGACGCCCTCGAATTCATAAACGACCCTCATCGGAAACGGAGAATCGGTCGTCATTGCCATCCGCTCGGCCGGCACTATTTCGACAACCTCGAGCGTGTACTCGAAACTTCGACCGAGAAAATTTGCGGCGCGCGCTACTTTGGTTCCGATTCCGACGGGACCGTCCGTCAGTTTGCGAGCCGTGGTAACCCCACCGATCCAGTCACAATCGTGAGCGGGATCCGTAACAAACGCCGCAACGTCGCTTCGGCCCCGACCGATCATTATTTCAATCATGATATTGACAGGCATGAATCCAAAGAACCTTCGAGCGTTTGTAAAATGATTCGGAAAATGGGGTTCTCCCCCAGACTAACCTCCACTTGTAGCAAAGCAAGCGGGTCTGTCCCAAATGAAAAGCACCATTCTTACGTTTAATTGACAACTATTATGTGTAACATAATAGTCATTGCTCAGTAATCATACTAGTGAGCCTGGAGGTAGACTTGGCACGTCAAAAAAATCCAGTGGATCCGGCACGTCATTTGCCCTTGACGCCGGGGATGCTACACGTCTTGATTGCGCTGGCAGACCGCGAACGACATGGCTACGCGATCCTCAAGGAAATCAAGAGACGAACCGATGATCGAGTCGAACTGAGCGCAGGGACGCTTTACGGGGTCATCCGACGGCTCTATAGCGATGGAATGATCGAGGAATCCGACGAACGGCCGGACCCCGACCTGGACGACGAACGCCGTCGCTACTATCGCCTGACGGAATTCGGGCGCCGGGTGGTGGCCGCGGAGGCCGAGCGAATGGAAAGCGTCCTCCGAATGGTCCGAGCGAAGAACCTCATGAGTGGAACCGAGTCAGCCTGATACAAACCAGCCCAATGGAGTGATGGAGAATGTCCGACAAGAAAAAACTTGGCGCCGCCGAACCCATATTTCGTTCCCTGCTGAAATTGTTCCCCTTCGACTTCCGATCCAACTATGGACGAGAACTCGAACAAGTCTTTCGGGAACAGCGTCGAGAGGCCCGGGAAGGAAAGGGACTGGCACCGATTCGACTCTGGTCCAGGACGATCCGCGGTGTCTTCTCCACGGCTCTCTCCGAACACCTTGCGATTTTCGGCCGGGACGCCCGCTACGGTGTGCGCACGCTTCTTCAGTCCCCGACCTTCACGATGGCCGTCGTCGTGACGCTCATGGTCGGTATCGGCGCCAACACGGCGATCTTCAGCGTCGTAAACGGCGTCCTCCTGCGATCGCTCCCATACGACGAACCAGAACGGCTGGTCCGGGTCTACGAGACAAACGACGGCACCATCGACGTCGGCGGCTATCTCACCGGGCTGGACTTTGTGGACTATCGAGATTCGGGAATCTTCGACGGCCTGGCCAGTTTCTACGACTATCAGGACACCGGTTTCGACTTGAGCGGAGACGGTAGCCCGATCCGGGTCTCCTCGCTCCGGATCAGTGCGGGTTACTTTGAGGTTCTCAGAAGCAAGCCCTTGCTGGGCCGGACTTTTGAGGCCGGGGATGAGACCGCGGCTCCATTGACGGTCCTCGGCGAGGGTCTCTGGCGACGGCATTTCGGTGGCACTCCGGACATATTGGGTCGCGGGATCCTCCTCGATGCCGTGCCCTACACGGTCATCGGCGTGATGCCCCGCAGCCTGAAAGGGCCGAACGGCTCCGATACGGATCTCTGGGTCCCTTTGAATCTTCAACCGGGCGGATCTAACAGCAGGGGCAACCACTACCTGAGCGCGGTGGGCCGGCTGAAACCACTCGCCGGGCTCGAGGGGACGCAGAACGAAGTGAATCGTCTGGCGGCGCGCCTGGCCGCCGAGAACGATCGGTTCAACGAAGGTCGCTCGGCGGGCCTTGTGCCGCTGCACGATTCACTGATTGCCGAGACCCGGCCCATGCTCTACATCCTGCTGGGTGCGGTCGGCCTCGTACTTCTGATCGGGTGCGCTAACGTCGCAAATCTGTTTCTCGCCCGCGGCTCGAACCGCCAGCAGGAACTGGCGATCCGGGCGGCGCTCGGGTCCGGAAGAGCCCGCCTGATCCGGCAGCTACTAACCGAAAACATCATTCTGGCTGGGATCGGAGGGCTGGGCGGCCTGGCACTGGCCTACGTCGGCGTTCGGCTGCTCCTCGCGATCGGTCCGGATACGCTGCCGTTAACCGAAACCGTGGTCTTCGACAGACAGGTCTTCGCGTTCGTCGGAGTTCTTTCCCTGGCAACGGGGTTCCTGTTCGGCCTGATTCCGGCTCTGCAAGCGTCCCGGCCGAACGTGAACGGATTCCTCGCCGCCGGCGGTCGACGACTGAGCAGCGGTATGCGTCAAAAACGATTTCGTGCAAGTTTCGTTCTCGCGCAGGTGGCACTCGCTCTCATTCTGGTTGTCGGCGCCGGGTTGCTGATTCGCAGCTTCAACAAGCTGGTCGACGTCGATCTTGGGTTCGAAACGGATCAGGTCCTTACGTTCGCGATCAATCTGCCCAACGGCCGGTACGGTCAAGCGGAGCAGCGGACCGCCTTTTACCGCACTTACTACGAACAGATCAATTCCCTGCCCGGAGTGGAGTCCGCTGGCTCCGTTTCGAAACTTCCCGCCAGTGGGGAGTACCACATATGGGGAGTACCACATATGGGGAGTCCAGGTCGTCGGGCGGGAAGACGGCGAGAACGAGGGGTATAGAGCGGCAAACGTCCGCTGCTTCGATGGGGAATATTTTGAATCACTCGGCATCACCCTGTTGGAGGGCCGTCTCCCTGACGAACGCGACCGGTCGGACTCGGCGATGGTCATCGTTGTCAATTCGGCACTCAGCCGTACGTTCTTTCCCGACGGAAACGCTCTCGGCCAGAACCTTCGACCTGGTGGCGGACCGCCGCGAACGATTGTCGGAATTGTCGCCGATACGCGGCACGATCATTTCGAGCCTCTCGAACCGAAGGTCTATGTGCCCCACTCCCAGTTCGCCGACAACCGCAATTGGACGCTGACGCAGGTCGTACGTTCAAGTCTCCCTCCCGAAGGGCTGCTGGCCGCTATCGGACAGACACTGACGCAGATCGATCCCGCCCTGGTCGTCCACGATGTCCGCACGCTCGGAGACGTGGCCGCGACCGGCATCGCTCGCCAGCGGTTCGCAATGGTCTTGATGGGTATTTTTTCCGGCCGTTGCCCTGCTGCTGGCAGCGACAGGGATTTATGGAGTGATCGCCTACTCGGTCAGCCAGCGGCTGAAGGAGATCGGTATCCGCAAGGCGCTGGGAGCCCAGGAGAGCAACCTCTGGCGGTGGATCATGGTCGAGGGCCTGGCGCCTGTTGCAGGAGGTATCGGGCTGGGAATCGTGGGTGCGTTCTGGTTGGCGCGTTATCTTTCGTCGCTGGTGTACGAGGTCAGCGCGACCGATCCGACAACGATGGCCACCAGCATATTGGCGCTGGGTGCGGTCGCGGTCGCCGCCGGAGCCTACCCGGCATGGTCGGCATCGCGAACCGATCCGAACACGGTGTTGAGAAGGGAATAGACCGGGATCAGCCCAAATCGGGTTGATTGGACTACTCGCGCAATATGTGTTACATCTGCTTCGACTCAAGACAGCGCCAGGAGCCATATGAATATCAGGTTAGCGCTCCCTTTGGTCCTCGTCGCGGTGTGCACGGCAACGCTTTCTTACGGCCAATTGCCTCCGGAACTCGCCCTCGGACCTCCAGGAGACCATCCCTCGGTGTGGAGCGGAGTCTACTCCCTGGACCAGGCGGAACGCGGTCGGGTGGATTACCGGATGTTCTGTGAGAGATGTCACCGCGGTGACGTCGACCTACAGAACAAAGATGCGCGCCTGGTCGGCAGGGGGTTCATGGAACGCTGGCGGGAATACGAACTGGACAGCCTTTTCGCATTCATCAAGGCCTCCATGCCCCGTCGAAATCCCGAAAGCCTTGCCGACGAAACATACATCGACATCGTGGCTTACCTGTTGAACCTGAACAAATTCCCCCTGGGCAACCGGGATCTCACCATCAGCACGCTCGACAGTATCCGACTCGAAGGCCAGGACGGGCCGCAACCGGTACCGAGCGGCGCGCTGGTTGAGGTGGTCGGTTGCCTCACCCAGGATGTCCTGGGCAACTGGACCCTGATGGAAAGCGGCGAACCGCAACGGACGGACACGTCCTACAGCTCGACGGCGGAAGAGATGGAATCCGCGCTGACAAGATCGCTCGGATCCCAGACGTTCCGTTTACAGAACCTGAACTTTCTGAAAGACTTCGACCCGTCCGAACACGCCGGCCGCCGGATGCAGGCGAAGGGATACTTGATTCGACAGCCCGAGCGCGCCAGGATCGACCTGACGTCGATGCAGGCGGTGTCTGCGGAGTGTTCGAGGGAATAAGGAGAAGGAAGTGGCCAGTGGTCAGTGGTCAGTGGCCAGTTGAGACCGGGGGAAGGACGGGGACCCCCGCAGCGGCCTTTTCTGTTTCCAGAACTGACCACTGGCCACTGACCACTTTCCTGGAGGGCCAATGTCTGACGAAAGCACAAAGGGACGTTTCGTATGGTATGAGCTGATGACCACCGACACCGACGCGGCCAAGAGCTTCTACCACAAGGCGGTCGGCTGGGGTTCGACGGTGTTCGAGGGAGCTGGGACCCCCTACTCCATGTGGACGGTCGGTCAAGCCCCGATCGGGGGCGTGATGAATCTTCCCGACGATGCCGTGGCCCAGGGAGCCCCGCCTCACTGGGTACCCTACATCGGTGCCCCGGATGTCGACCAGACGGTGGCTCGGGCAACCGAACTCGGTGCGACGGTCTACGTCGAGGCCACCGACATCCCCACAATCGGACGATTCGCGGTGCTGGGCGACCCTCAGGGAGCGACCTTTGCGGTGTACAAATCCGTCGGTAACGAAGCCATGCCCGAAAGACCGGCCGATGTCGGGGAGTTTTCGTGGCACGAACTGGCGGCCGCGAACTACGAAACGGCCTTTGATTTCTACTCGGACCTCTTCGGCTGGGCAAAGACCGATTCCATGGATATGGGCGAGATGGGCATGTACCAGATGTACGGCCGGAACGGAACGACACTGGGCGGCATGTACAACAAGCCCGCCGACATGCCGGCTCCTCCCCATTGGCTTCTCTACGTCCGCGTCGACGATATTGACAAGGCTGTCGAAACTATCCAGGAAGCCGGCGGTCAGATCCTGAACGGCCCGATGGAGGTACCCGACGGCGACAGGATCGCCCAATGTATGGACCCGCAGGGGGCCGCATTCGCAATCCATTCTAAAAGCAAATAGAAAGGCGCCGTGAACGATGCGCGCAAAATGTCTGAAGGGGTCGCCCGGTTCCTTGAGATCTGTCCGGATGCGTTGGCCATACTCGGTTCCGACGGACGTTTCATAGAGGCAAGCGCGGCCTGGCTGGAGCTGTTCGACCGGTCGCCGGCAGATCTCGTCGAGCAGGCGTTCATCGAACTGATCCATCCTGACGACCGCCGCAGGGTTCTGCCTGACTTCAAGCGAATGCAAACCGATCCCACGACAATGGCTCTCGAAATCCGATTCCGGGAGACAGACGGAAACTACGAATGGCTCGATTGCCGTCTAATCCCGGATCTCGAAAGCGGTCGAATCTTCCTGCATGCCCGAGCAATCCACCAGAAGCATACGTTCGATCCGGACGAGGAAGTGCCCTACCGCCAGATCTTCGAAGACTCACTGGACGGTATCTACCAGACTACCCCGGAAGGGTGTTTCATCATGGCCAACGACGGGATGGCCCGTCTCCTCGGTTGCAGTTCGCCCGAAGAGTTGATCGAAACGATCACGGATATCCGCTCCCAGTTGTTCGTCACGCCGACCAACCGGGAAGAGAGTTTGAAGCTGGCAGAGCAGGAGGGGACACTGTCAACTATGCGGAAATCCAACTCTATCGCAAAGACCGAAGCAGGGTCTGGGTCTCGCTGCAGGGTCGAATCGTCCGCAATCCCGACGGCAGCCGGCATCACCATGAAGGGATCATGCGAGACATCACGTCTCAAAAACAATCCCAGCACGAGCTTGAGGGATATGTCCGCGACCTTGAGGAAGCTCGTCGTCGGCTCGAAATGCAGAGCAGCGACCTCGCCAGTGCCCGGGATGCTGCCGAGGCAGCGACAAGAGCGAAGAGCGCGTTTCTGGCTTCGATGAGCCATGAGATCCGAACGCCAATGAACGGAATTGTCGGTTTTACAAACTTGTTGCTCGACACGAAGCTGGATGAGGAACAACGCGACTTCGTCCGAACGGTTCGCTCATGTGGAAACTCCCTGCTGACGGTGTTGAACGACATTCTCGACTTCTCAAAAATCGAAGCCGGCAAGTTGGACCTGGAATATGTGGACTTCGACCTCGGCGCCATCGTTCGCGAAGTCGGCGATCTTCACGCCAGAAGGGCAAAAAGCAAGGGATTGGATTTCGGCTGCTGGGTCGCACCCGACCTGGACATCCGCATTAACGGCGATCCAGCACGCCTTCGCCAGATCCTGATGAACCTCGTCAACAACGCCGTCAAGTTTACGGGGACCGGACGGGTAGTGATTCGCGTCGAGCGAGAGGGACCTCGAAACGGCCCCGCATCGATCCGTTTCAGCGTCCAGGATACCGGCATCGGCATCTCCCGAAACTCTATCGACAAACTGTTCCAGCCCTTTTCCCAGGCCGACAGCTCTCTGACCCGGGTCCACGGAGGCACGGGCCTGGGCCTGGCAATCTCGAAGCAATTGGTCGAACTACTGGGTGGAACCATCGGAGTCGAAAGCGAGGAGGGGACCGGATCCACGTTCTGGTTTACCGTTCCACTCAAGGAAAGTTCCTCGCCCCGCGAGAACCCGACTTCCCAGGTGGTCGATCGGCCAACCGAGGAGCAAGCCCCACGGAAATCGACTCGCGTCCTGGTAGTCGAAGACAACGTCATCAACCAGAAACTCGTCCTGAAAATGCTGGACATAATGGGTTACCGGGCCGACGCCGTTGCGAACGGCAAGGAAGCGTTCGATGCGATCCAGAAGATGGGATACGACATCATCTTGATGGACGTGCTGATGCCCGAGATGGACGGGATGGAAGCCAGTGGCAGAATTCGTGAGAAGATCCAGCACGAAAACCAACCGGTGATCATCGCCATGACCGCTAACGCAATGAAGGGCGATCGCGAAAAGTGCCTGGAGGCCGGGATGGACGACTACCTGGCAAAACCCATCAACAAACAAGATCTGGCGGCAATGCTCGGGCAACACGGCAAGGACTGAGTCCCCGAATGAAGGCAGTCAAACAGATCGAATTCTCCACCGAAATCTACAGACTCGGCATGAACTTCTGTGTCGACGTCCCCCTCTCCCTCACGAACCAATCCGGCACCCGGAGCTATGATCGAGTGCGGGGAACGCTGAACGGCTGCCGGTTCGTCGCCACTCTCACACCCCGCGGCCAAGGTCGACATCGGGTCTTCGTCAACGGTGCCTTGAGAAAAGTTGCTCGTGTCGGTGAAGGAGATGTCGTGCGCCTCGTCCTGGCTTTCGATCCGCTGCCTGAAAAAGCGTCGATCCCTCCGGACATGATCAGCGCGCTCAAGGAGGCTGACATTCCCTCGAAGACTCTCCAGGACCAACCGCCGGGACGTCGACGCGAGATGCTGACATGGCTCTCCAAGGCCAAACGCACCGAAACTCGAAACCGCCGGATCCGCCGCATCATGGACCTCTTGTCGAAAGGCCCCGGGACCTACCGCTCCCACTCGGATCTCTAAACTCCACCCTGCACGCGGGTCGAAAACTGCTGCCGGGTGAAACGTTAAAGGATGTTAAATCTCGGCTGTCTCTAATTCTCTCCCATCGAAATCGGGAGATCATCGTCAAAACCAGGAGGAGGCGACGATGATTCCATCCAGATTCCACCAGATGATTGGGCCCGTTGTGCTGGCTGTTGCTCTGGCTGTTCCGGCCACGGCCGACGACAAGAAAAAGAACTCCGATGTCGAAAACATCGGAGATCGCAACATAAATAAGGGAAGCCTCAACTTCACCTCTATCGAGAAGGAGATGGCGCTGGGCCGCGGGCTCGCTGCCGATATTGAGAGGGAAGCCAAGCTTGTCAACGATCCGGTGATTACCGAATACGTCAACCGGATCGGACAGAACCTCGTCCGCAATTCGGACGCCCGGGTTCCGTTCACGATCAAGGTGATCGACTCGGAAGAAATCAACGCGTTCGCTCTTCCGGGCGGATTCCTTTATGTGAATACCGGCCTGATCCTGGCGGCCGACGATGAGTCTGAGTTGGCCGGTGTCCTGGCACACGAAATCGCACACGTCACCGCACGGCACGGAACGGAGAACCAGACGAAGTCGACTCTGATCAGTTATGCCACGATACCGCTCATATTTCTCGGGGGACTGGGTGGCTACGCCGTGCAACAGGCTGCCAACTTTCTCGTGCCGATGACTTTTCTGAAGTTCTCGCGTAAGGCCGAAGAGGAAGCGGACTATCTCGGGGTCCAGTATCTGTACGCGACCGGCTACGACCCCAACGGAATGGTCAGCCTTTTTGAGAAGCTTCAGGCAAAAGAAAAGTCCAAACCGGGCAGCATCTCCGGGATGTTTACCAGCCATCCCGCTACGGCCGATCGCATCAAGAAGACAAAAGAGACCATCGCAACCGTTCTTCCCGAACGAGATCAGTGGACCCTGACGACCTCCGAGTTCGACGATGTGAAGAATCAGCTGATCGCCATGGACAATCGCGCGCCGGTCAGAGAAGAGAGACGTCCTTCACTGCGGCGTCGAACGCGGCGTCCCGATGTGGATCGAACCGGAGAGTCGAGTGACCAGGGATCCGTATCTGACGACCGACCCGTGCTGAAGCGACGGGAATCTACTGTCGAGGATTCAGGGTCGGACCAGCAAACTGATCCTGAGGTGGACGACAGGCCGGTGCTCAGGCGAAAGCCAGGGACGTAGAAAGAGTGTGTCGGGGTGGCCGTCCCTGGCCACCCGCCAGGCAAGACGCGCCGCAGCCAGCAAACACGCGCCGCACAAGTCAAACCGAACCGAAACCCCGCGGGCGGCCAGGGACGGCCGCCCCGACACACAGTCCCGAGCTCAATTCAGTTCGCCGCAGTCGGTGATGTCGTACCAGTCCCGGACGATCTTCCAGATCTCCCCCGCGGTTTCCGCAAAGCAGAAGATGTCGACGTCTTCGGGCGAGATCATGCCCTCGTCGGCCAGAAACTGCGGGTTAAAAACCCTTCGCCAATACTTTTCACCCACCAGAACGATAGGCATGGGCTCGATCTTACGTGTCTGAACGAGGGTCAGGGCATCGAAGAGCTCGTCGAGCGTCCCAAAGCCGCCGGGGAACGCGATCAACGCCTTCGCGCGCTTCAGGAAATGGAGCTTGCGGAGAGCAAAATACCGGAACTGAAAACACAGTTCCGGTGTGATGTAGGCGTTCGGGTACTGTTCCATCGGGAGCGTGATGTTCAGGCCGATGCTCTTGCGACCGGCATCGAATGCGCCACGGTTAGCGGCCTCCATCACACCGGGACCGCCTCCAGTCGTGATCACGAACTCCGAAGGCGCGACGCCTTTGCACGCTTCACTGACCAGACGCGCAAACTCCCGGGCGACGTCGTAATATTTGCTTTTGTCCAATAGCCTCTCGGCGGTCCGGAGCCCCCTCTTTAACGATTCGTCATCCGGATTCTGCGCCAATTTGGCCCGGAGCAAGTCCACCTCCCGACTGGCGGTGCTCGCCTTCATGATCCGAGCCCCACCAAAAACGACAATGGTCGAATCGATCTTCTGTTCCTGAAGGGTCAACTCGGTTTTCAAGTATTCGAGCGAGAGGCGTGCGTGCCGAAGCTCATCCCGCTCCAGAAAGCTCGAATCGCTGTCTGCACGAACGTACGCCCGGCTTTCAAGAATCCGTCGGATTCGGACCGGTGCTTCCGGATCGTCGAGTTCGGCCCGGGCGCTGGCGTTCGGGGGAAGACCTTCGGTGTCTCGTGTGTTTTTTCGATGTGCGCCCTCATTGGGACCGTCAGGATTCCTGGGCATGTCGTTCTCCAGATAATGGGGGTTGTGAACCCTTCAGTTCGTGGACAAAGCTGGCTGCCAATAGTAGCAGGTGTACCGGCGCGGGCTGGGAGTGGTGCTGGGACAGCCTGTCCGTTGGGGCTCCCACCGGACAGGCTGGCGGGGACCACTAGTCTATGCGCAAAGCGACCATCGGATCGACCCCGCTGGCGCGGCGTGCGGGAACCAGTGAGGCCAGCAGGGATACCATCGCCAGGATCAGGGACACCGCGACAAAAAGAGGCGGATCGAGTGGGTTCCTGAAGTCAGCGATACCGGCCTGCATCAGGACCCCGACGCCGTAGCCTCCGGCCAGCCCGAAGGCCAGGCCGAACAGGGCGATCACGGTTCCCTCACCCAGGACAAGCCCGTACAGGGATCGGCGATCTGCTCCCAGAGCCATACGAAGTCCCATCTCGTGCGTTCTCTGGGCAACGGAAAAACTCACGACTCCGTAGATGCCCAACGCCGCGAGGAACAGTGCGATGACACCGGAGCCGGCGACCAGGCCGGCAACCAGATTGCCACCGGCCTGATTGGCCCGGATGTCCTGTTCGATGGGACGGATGACGTCGATGGGCAGGGTTCGATCGGCGGCGCGGATCACGGATCGGATCGTTGGCGCCAGAGTCTCGGGTTCACCGAGAACTCGGGCCAGCAGCACCATCTCCGGTTCGGGCGCCTGGGAAAGCGGCCGGTACACGATGGGTCGCGGTACCGATGCCACGAACTGATTCTGGATGTCGGCGGCAATTCCAACAATCGTGAGCCAGGGCCCCTCGTCCGCATCCACTCGAAGACGTTGGCCGATTGGACTCTGGTCGGGCCAGTAGGTCCGGGCCGCCGTTTCACTGATCATAGCCACGGGCTGAGCGTTCTCCGAATCCTGACCGCTGAAGACCCGGCCATCTCGAAGACGGATCCCGGCCACGTCAAAATACTCCGGGCTGACCACGACACGAATGACTGATGGGACAGTTTCGTCGTCGAAGCTGGCCTGGCCCTCAATCGCGATCGATGTGTTCGCGTTACGGCTCAATCCGACGACGGGTAAAGCGCTGCCTACCGCGGCACCGACAACACCGGGAAGCGGGTTGATGTCCTCCAAAAGGGAGCGGTAGAACTCTTCGTGCCCGCGTGGCTCCGGGTAGTCATAATCGGGAAGCGACATCTCGGTCACGAGCAACCCCTCGGTATCGATACCCAGATCCTTGTCGTGGCTGTCCGCCCAGAACTGGATCAGCAGGCCCGAACTCACCAGCAGGATGACCGACGCCGCGATTTCCCCGCCGACCAGCAGACGCTGCATTCGTGCGCGACTGATGCCGCCCGACCCGCTCCGTCCAGCCTGCTTGAGCGCGGTATTCAGATCGGATCTGGAACCGTGTATGGCCGGGAGCAAACCGAAGAACAGCGTCGTCGCAATGACAAGGCCACCGATAAAGAGGAACAGGGTCCAATCGAGAGTCAGTCCGCGACCCAGGATGGCAATCGTCGGCGAGGCGGCGAAATAGGCACGCAAGTAGCTCACGCCCCAGAGCGCCACGATCATTCCACCGGTTCCTCCGAGGAATGCGACGACCAGGGCTTCGCTCAGGAGCTGCCGCATGATCCTTCCCCGACCCGCTCCCAGCGCACCGCGGACCGCGATCTCCTCTTTGCGCGACGCCATCCGGGCCAGAAACAGGTTCGCCACATTGACACATGCGATCAGAAGCAGAAACAGGACCGCGCCATACATCAGAACGGCAAAAACCCCGGCGTCAGCAAGAATGTCATCGGCGATCGTTACGACGCCGGCTCTCCAACCCGCATTCGTCTCGGGATAAGCCTCATCGAGTTGGGTGGTGACGACATCCATCTCGGCCTGAGCCTGTTCGACGGTGACGCCATCGGCCAAACGGGCCGTCACCTCCAGCGAGCGATTGGCGCGATCGGTCGTATCCGTCATGTCGAGAGGAACCCAGAAATCCAGGGGCGTACGGTAGATGAAATCCTCGGGCATGATACCGATCAGGGTGTGACCGACCCCGTTCAGGGTAACGGGACTGCCAAGTGCCGACGGATCGGCATCGAGATACTCAACCCAGAAGTCATTGCTCACAACCAGGACCGGGTCTGCGCCGGGCTGGCCTTCTTCGGGACGAAAAACTCGCCCACGATCGGGAAACACACCGATGACTTGGAACATGTTCGGCGTCGCACGGTTACCGGTGACACGAACGGGCTCGGTCGCGCCGGACAGGTTGAAGCCCTCGGTGTCCTCGGCCCCGATCACCGAAAAGGTGGTCAAACGATCCTGCCAATCCAGGTAGTCGCCAAGCGACACCCGCTACGGTCGATGCTGCGGGAAGGGTTCTCGGAATTGATGAACACTACGCGGTCCGAGTCGACGTGCGGGAAAGGAAAGAAGAGAATCGTCTTGGAGATGCTGAACACGGCCGTGTTGACCCCGATCCCAAGCGTCAGAGTCAAGACAGCTATCGCCGTCAGACTCGGGCTCTTCCTCAAAATGCGGAACCCGTATCGAATATCCTGCATCAGCGTTCTCATTCGTTGAATCCTCCCAGCGTAGTGCTACGAAAGAAAAGACGCCGGAGTTCGACCAAAATTACGGGAATGTCTAAAAAGAGGAAAAGGGTGGATGTTAATCGCCGAAGCCAACCCGGGAGAGGATTCTGAGCAGACCTGAAGAGGCCGCGACGAACAGTATGAGGCAAACGACACCCGGCAACGGCCGCCCGTACAGCAGGTAACCTGTTCCGAACAGGGCGGAATAGACAGCGGCACAACCCAGGAACCACCCGAGGAATGCAGGCGTCAGGCTTTCGCCCTGGGGAGCAGTCTGGGTGGAAAACCCCTTCCAGCCCGGCCCCAATGGTCGGATCGCATCAAAGAAGGTTTGCAGCGTGGATCGGTCGGACGGTGGGGTAAGGAAGGTCACCGCGACCCAGACCGTCGTCGTGATAACGGCCCCGAGAACCAGGGCCAGCGAAGGGTCCAGTGCGGAAACCCCCAGTGATTCATGGACGAACTGGAAATACACGGCCACCAGGAAGGAAATCACCATCCCTGAAATCTCACTCCACACATTGACCCGCCACCAGAACCAGCGGAGCAGAAAGATCAAACCCGTACCGGCACCGATTTGCAGCAGAATCTCGAAAGCCTGCAGGGCATTTTCGAGCCAGAGAGAGACAACCGACGCCAGCACGACAAGCACGACTGTCGAACCCCGGCCGACCGTCACATAGTGGCGCTCGCTCCTTGCCGGCGCCATGAACCGGCGATAGAAATCGTTGACGATGTAGGAAGCTCCCCAGTTCAAATGCGTGCTGATCGTCGACATGTAGGCCGCGGCCAGGGATGCGATCACCAGGCCCAGCAAACCCGACGGCAGGAAGACGAGCATGGCCGGGTAGGCCAGATCGTGGCCAATGAGCGACGGGTCCAGGCCCGGGAAACGGGTTTGGATCGATTCAAGATTCGGGTAAATAATCAGCGAAGACAGGGCCACGATCACCCAGGGCCAGGGCCGTAAGGCATAGTGCGCGACGTTGAACCAGAGGGTTGCCATCATCGATTCCCTCTCGTCGCGGGCGGCAAGCATGCGCTGGGCCACGTAACCGCCGCCTCCCGGTTCCGCGCCGGGATACCAGGTACTCCACCACTGAACTGCCAGGGGAATGATCAGAACCGCGGACACGGCTCCCCAGTCCGAAAAATCCGGAAGCAGGCTGAGCCGGCCTTCCAGTGCCGGGTTGGAGATCAGGCCGGACAAGCCACCGACTTCGGGCTGCTGCAAGGAATAGTATGCCGCAGCGATCGAACCGACCATCGCGATGACGAACAGGAGCATGTCGGTCACGACGACACCCCAGAGGCCGGATGTCGCCGAGTAGGCCGCCGTCAACGTCGCAGCCACCAGAACGGTCGTGTATTTGTCAACGCCCAGGACAACGCTCGATATCTTGATCGCCGCCAGCGTGACTGCGGCCATAATCATCACGTTGAAGAACACGCCGAGGTAAAGAGCCCGAAAGCCCCTGAGAAAAGCGGCCGGCTTCCCCGAATACCGCAGTTCGTAGAACCCCATGTCGGTCAGCGCGCCGGACCGCCGCCACAACTTCGCGTAGAAGAAGACCGTGCACATCCCGGTGATAAGGAAAGCCCACCATAACCAATTGCTACTGACGCCACCCGTCCGCACCAGGTCCGTCACAAGATTGGGGGTGTCGGTAGAAAACGTCGTCGCCACCATCGAAGTGCCGAGCAACCACCATGGAAGCTTCCGCCCGGACAAGAAGAATTCCTGTGTCCCGTGCCCGGCACGGCGGGCGAAATAGAGCCCGAGCGAAACGGCGATGACCCCGTAGATCGCGATGACGGTCCAGTCGAGAGAGGTTAGTTGCATGGGAGGCGGGTCATCTGTGAGTCAGTTGGGATTTTCAACGCAAAGACGCAAAGTTCGCAAAACATTCTTGTCTGGGAATTTCTTTGTTTCGATGGTCGTGAATGTAAGTTTCCGGCGATCCGACAAAACCACTTTGCGTCTTTGCGTTTTTGCGTTGAAGTCTTTCCTATCCCCCCACAATCTCAAGAGGTGGATTCGTCTCCCACCGACCGCGAGTGAAGTCCGGGAAAGCCATCGGCTGTCCACCGGCCGCGAACGAACGCTCGCTCAGTTCGGATACGGCGCTGATTGCCGCCGCGTCATAGACGTTCATGTCGGTGGGCAGGCCTTCGCGCAGACAATGGATCAGCCGGTAGTCTTCAATGTAGTCCATGCCTCCGTGGCCGTCCCCTCGCGCACTGGGTCCCTGCGCGGACCAGAGGGGATGTTCGAATTCTTCGTAGTAGTCTTCAGCGTCGGCCCATCGATGGCCTTCTCCCCGGCCCTCGATGTAGACACGGTCCGGATAGCCCTGGAATATCCCACGGGTTCCCTGGACCAGATTGATCCTGCTGTAGGGTCGGGGCAGGTTCGTGTCGTGACTGACGAAGATCGTACGACCCTTTGCGGTCTGAATCAGGCTGGTGTTGACGTCGCCGAGCTTGTATTGTTCGCGCCGCTCCGGTGCATCCGGCGGAAAGTTCTCCTCGGCGTAAAGCTGCAACCCGCGCGAAGGGCTGCTCATCGAGACCAGATGACCGAACCGGTCGCCGCGATTGATATTCATGCACTGAGCGATCGGGCCCAGCCCATGTGTGGGATAGATGTTGCCGTTCCGGGTCATCGAGTGTGCGCGGCGCCACAGGCCCTCGTTGGCCGCCTCGAACTTGATTGCACGGAGGTCGTGAAGGTAACCGCACTCACCGTGAAGGATTTCGCCTAACAAGCCCTGGCGCACCATGTTCAAGACCATCATCTCCACGCGGCCATAGGCGACGTTTTCCATCATGAGACAGTGCTTCTGATGCTTCTCGGCGTTCTCGACCAGCTGCCAGCATTCGTCAACGGTCACCGCCGCGGGCACCTCGGTCACAGCGTGTTTTCCGTTCTCCATCGCGGCGACGCATACCGGAACGTGCCATACCCATGGCGTCGCCGTATAAACCAGATCGAGGTCCTCCTCCTCGCACATCCGCACGAAGTCATAAGGACCGCGCGTGTAGGCAGCCGGTTTCTCGCCACCGGCTTCGACAACTCGGCCCTGCATGCGCTCCACCTTCTCGAGAACGATGTCGCAAAGCGCGGCGATCTCGGCCCCTTCGATCCTCAGCAGGTTGCGGCAGTGCGACGAGCCTTGAAGACCGACGCCGACATAACCGATCCGAACGACGTCGATCGGCCGGGCGCTCGAAGGACTCTCGGGAGCGCTCCCGAGAGTACGTTCCTGACCTTCGGTCTCGTGCGACATGGCCTGGCCCGGCAGCATCGCGCCACCCACACCGGCTGCCGCAAGCTTCATCAGGTCGCGACGGTTCAGCTCGCCTGGTTTCCCTTCATTCCTCTTCGAGTCATCTGCCATCCTGAACTCCTTTTTCCAATCAGGGTGCCGCGTGTTCAACGATCCGGCGCATCGCGCCTTCGTTCCTCTCGATGTTCTCGGCAAGTTTGAGTTGCACCCGGCAGCGATCGAGGTTGTGGCTGTCGCGGTGAACTTTGAAGTATGTATCGCCCTTCAAATGATCAGTCAAGAACCTTATGCCGCTTTCGACTGCCAGAAGCCACCCGGAAAAGGTGAGATGGTCGATCTCTGTCGGGTTGAGGAATCGGGCCGATGACAGATACCCTCGAACCAGGGCTTCGAACATCGACAGGTTCACGGTAACCCGGGAGAGATCGGTCTCATCTTCGGCTGCCGAACACGCCCCTGTCCGAACCAGATCTCCGAAGTCATGGAGAACAAGGCCGGGCATCACGGTGTCCAGGTCGATCACCGCCAGAGCTTCCCGACTCGTTCGATCGATCAGAACATTGTTGATCTTCGTGTCGTTATGCGCGATCCGCTCCGGGAGTTCGCCGCTGGCTGCCAGATCCAACAGTGTCGTGAAAAGTCGACTTCGGCTCTCGACGAAGTCTATTTCCTGCCTGATTGACGCCGCCCGGTTGTGGGGATCTTCTTCCAGAGCCTGTTCCAACGTGGCGAAATACAGCGGTGTCTTGTGAAAGTCACGAACGGTTTCCGCCAGCCGAGGCCCGGGCAGTTCGCCCAGCTGGTCCTCGAATCGACCGAAGGCGCGGGCAGCCTCGAAGGCCTGTTCGACAAACCGCGCGGTGTCATGAGTACCCGCGCCTTCGATGAAATGAAACGTCCGCCAGAAATCGTCGTTCTCGTCAACATGCCAATGTTTGCCGTCGAGGGCCGGCACAAGCTGGAGAACACGTCGTTCGATCTGGTCCACTCCACTAGACACCAGTTCATCACGGATGTGGCGGGTGACACGGACAACGTTGTCCATCAGAACCACGGGTTCAGAAAAAACAGAACGGTTGATGCGCTGGAGGGTGTATCGCGTTCGGTACCCGTCCCGGAGAAACGTGGCAACGTAGGTGTCGTGGATGTGGCCGGAACCATACGGTGCTACATCGATGCAATCACCGTCGATCTGGAACGCCGATCCAGGGACGGACGGCTCGACTACCACAACATTTCCGGGTAAACGCCGCGACGGACCAGGGCGGCGATTCCAGCAACGACTTCGGGCTTGTCCTCCGGATAAGTCAATCCGTACCAGGGCCCCCCACCCTCGAGGACACGGACGCGCGCAGCCCCGGTTGAGATCAGGTGATCCACGACCCCAGGCAGATAGAATTCGGCGTCGGCATCTCGAACAGCCCGGGACTCCAGGAAATCAACGAACCGTTCCCGCAGGTGCGAAAATATGGAAGGTGTAAACCCCCAGAAGTTCATAGAGACAGTTTCATTCCCGGTCAGCACACGGCTCCCGCCGGCGCGGTCCTGACCCAGAACGGAGTCCTCCTGACGGATGATCGCTTCCACCTCAACTGTGCCGGCCAGTTGGCCCTCCGGACCGCATTCGCAGATGCCCCTGGAAACAGGCCCGTGATCGGACAGTGTCCCGGAGAGCGGGAACCCGACCATGCAATAGTCGGAGCCACCGATGTCGATGGTCTCGAAAGAGTCCGCTAGCAGACGATAGGCTTCCGCCCCATAAAAGTCATCGGCGTTGATTACGGCAAACGGTTCGTCAACCGCGGAATCCGCTACGAGCGTGGCGTGTCCGGTCCCCCATGGTTTTTGACGGCCTCGCGGCACGGCGAACCCTTCGGGGACCATGTCCAACTGCTGCCGGACGTATTCGACATCGACCCGATCGCCATACCTGGCCCCGAATGTCTCCCGAACAGGACGCTCACTGGCTTCGCTGACGACAAACACCAGACGACCGAACCCGGCCCGGAGCGCATCGTAGATCGAATAGTCCAGAATCGTTTCCCCACCCGGCCCGACAGGTTCGAGCTGCTTCAGCCCCCCGTAACGACTCCCTATCCCGGCCGCCATGACAAGCAACGTGGCCTTCACGGACGAACCCGCGGAACGAGTAGCACCGGCCTGTGATCCGACACCAGTGGTTCGTCGATGACCGTCAGCTCCACCGACGACGACGCAGAAGTCGGAAAAACCGTCCACAGGAGAACGATCGTGCAGGCGGGGGCATGGACATATCGAAGCTTGGTGCTGGCCATAATCCGGAACATCCCTAATGGCCGGATATCATACCCGACCTGGCTTTCATTCGTACGGATGACGACACAACTAGCGACAAGAAAGACAGCTACACACACTAAAAGGCTGTGCAGGGTCCGCGACGAAAAGTGCCGACGTGTCAGGGCTCAGGGAAGGTCCGAAGCGGTTGGGATTCGAGGCGGGATGTGTTAAAATAAGCAGGTAAGTTTTAGAAATATAAAGCCTCAGGCTGTGCGTCAAGCGGTCGAAACCAACACCCCCTGGACCGACAGGCCAGCCTCATGGACCAGTCATTCGGAAACTTGCTCGGAGCTCCGGTCAACTACAAAGACCATCAAATGGAGCCCGGGCAAAAAACGCTGTAATTACTAGAGAATCGGGCCGAAGCAAGCTATGATGTCGGCCCTTGTACTGTACTATTCTGATTCGAAAGGACGCCTGTGAATAAGCTGAATGCGAAGCCGAAATACCGCGCCTATACCGCCAAGAACATCAATAAGATTCCACAGTTCAAAATGCTCACCTCCGAGCAGAGTACAGCGATCAGGGCGGTGTCGAAAGTACTTCCATTCAGAGTAAACAACTACGTTGTCGAGGAGTTGATCGACTGGACAAACATACCGATGGACCCGATGTTCCAGTTGACGTTTCCTCAGGAAGGGATGTTGCCGGCCGGGGACTTCGAGCACATCCATGAACTCGAGCAACGTGAAGCACCAGGTGAAGAAGTAGACAAGGCCGTCGCGGCAATCCGGGCGCGGATGAATCCGCACCCGGCGGGACAGATGGAGCAGAACGTCCCCGTGATGGACGGGCATCCTCAGCGCGGAATGCAGCACAAGTACCGGGAAACTGTCCTTTTCTTTCCCAGCCAGGGTCAGACCTGCCACGCCTATTGCACTTATTGTTTTCGATGGGCCCAGTTTGTCGGTATGGACGAGCTGAAGTTCGCCAACAACGAAGTGACATCCCTGGCCCGGTACCTGCACAAGCATAGCGAGGTTCGCGATGTCCTCTTCACGGGCGGCGATCCGTTGATCATGAGGACGAGTGTCCTTCGGCGCTACATCAAGCCCCTGCTCAAAATCGAATCGCTTCGCAGTATTCGGATCGGCACGAAGGCCCTGGCCTGGTGGCCATACCGGTTCGTCACAGACGCGGATGCCGACGATCTGCTGCAACTCTTCGAGGAGGTTCAAGCCGCCGGCAAGCATCTGGCGTTCATGGCGCACTATAGCCATCCGCGAGAAATGTCCACGGCCATTTCTCGAACCGCCGTGCGGCGAATCCTGAACACGGGAGCGACCATACGTGCGCAGGCGCCGCTGATCCGAAACGTCAACGACTGCCCGGACATCTGGGCGGCGATGTGGCAGAAACAGGTAGATCTGGGAATTATTCCCTACTACATGTTCGTCGAGCGGGACACGGGGCCAAAGCAGTACTTCGACGTTCCCCTCTATCGCGCATTGGACATCTTCACGCGGGCGGTACGACAGGTGTCGGGCCTCGGACGAACCGTGCGGGGTCCATCGATGTCCTGCACCCCGGGCAAGGTCCTGGTGGACGGCGTGGCTGAAGTCAACGGCCAGAAGGTCTTCGTCTTGAAATTCATCCAGGGCCGGGATCCCCACTGGACCAATCGGATATTCTTCGCCAAGTACGACGAGACGGCGTCATGGATCGACGATCTGGAACCCGCGTTCGAGGATCGGTTCTTCTTCGATGACCAGTTCCACGAAAACCGGCGCTGGAAGCACTTCACCGTTTACGCAGGAGCCAGGAACCAGTCGGCCAAGGCGAGCGGGGACAGGGCTCCGTTCAAGAGGTAGTCGGGAAGTGGTTAGTGGTTAGTGGTTAGTTGAGGACAGGACGACCGGATGCATCGTCGACACTCGTTGACTTGATCTCCCGCCCTGCTTAACATACCCGCCATCACGGGGTAGTCATGGTCGGCAAAAAACTCGCCCATTACAAAATCATCTCGAAAATCGGCGAAGGCGGAATGGGAGAAGTGTATGAGGCCGTGGACACCCGATTGAACCGTCCTGTTGCCATCAAGGTTCTGCCATCTTCCTTCTCGCACGAAACCGGCCGGCTTGGTCGTTTTAGGCGTGAGGCCAAGGCTCTCGCTTCCCTCAACCATCCAAACATCGCAACTATTCACGGCGTTGAACAGGTCGATGGAATCCACTTTCTCGTCCTCGAATTGGTCGGGGGAAAGACTCTCGGTCAGATGCTGTCGTCTGGACCGATTGAGGTCCCCGACGCCCTTCGGATCGCTCAACAGATCTCACAGGCTCTGGAGGCGACTCACGAAAAGGGGATCATTCATCGCGACTTGAAACCGGCGAATATCATGATCACACCGCAAGGCCACGTTAAGGTGCTGGACTTTGGCCTGGCAAAGATCAATACCCATTCCGTTGAGTCAACGGATCCCGCGGGGGAGGCGACGATCAGCATGGTGCGGACCGAGGATGGACTGCTTCTGGGGACACCCACCTACATGAGTCCGGAGCAGGCACGGGGACAGTCCGTCGACAAGCGGACCGACATATGGGCATTCGGGTGCGTTTTGTATGAAACTCTGGGTGGACGAGCACCATTCCAGAGAGGGACTCTCTCCGACACTATTGCTGCCATTCTTGGGAGCGAACCGGTATGGACCGATTTGCCCGAGTCCGTTCCCGAGGCCATTCAACTTCTGTTACGCCGGTGTCTTCAAAAGGACGTCAACCGGCGGCTGAGAGATATCGGCGATGCCAGGATCGAGATTTCCGAATCGCTGGACGGTGAGGTGTCTCCTCGCGCCCGGCGAACACAGCCATCAGAGCCGGAGCCTCTCGCTCGCTTCATTGTCGAGCTATCGGAAGCCGAGACCCTGGAGAGCACCTTCCACCCTGCCCTGTCTTTTTCCCGCAACGGCAAATATCTTGTCTATGCCTCCAACACCGGCTTGATCGTGCGTTCCACCGACGAACTGGTCCAGGCCGGCAAAATCCGGGCGGAGCCGGGGATCCCGCACTTCCTCATCTCCGGGTCCACGCATCTACCAGACACCGAAGGTGCATCGGCGCCATTCTGTTCGCCCGATGGGAAGTGGATCGGTTTCTTTTCAGGCGAAAAGTTGCGGAAGATAGAAATCGGAAACAGCAGCCAGGTCACGCTGTGTGATGCGCCCAGGGCGGCCGGAGGCACGTGGGGAACCGACGGGTTCATCGTGTTTGGCTCAGAAGTCTCGGGTCTCGGCCGGGTCTCGGATCAGGGAGGCACGCCGGAGACAATTACTTCTCTCGACTCTCGGCAGGAGGAAGTCGGGCATCTGTGGCCTCAGTTTCTGCCGGGCGGCAAGTTACTGTTTACGCTTGAAACCGCGGGTGGCGCCGACGAACAGCAGGTCGCGGTTCAGGTGCGTATTCCGCTGATCGTGATCACCAGTTCCGGGAACATGATCAGTGATTCCGGCCATCGTGATCACCCGTCGGAGCGAAGTGAGGGTTAGGATCTCAGTTTAGACCTCCCGAAGTCCACGATTCTTGTTTTGAATGCTTCCATAATCTTGATATTCATCGCCGGGCCTGTGTGTAAATGTGGGAAAGCCGCAGGCTTTTCCAAGGCTGTGGGAATCCACGTTTTTTGTGGATTTCCATAGCCGTCATTTTCCACAGGCCATTGCTTCGTTCTTTCTTGGTTCTTTTTCATTCTTCATCCGTTCCTGACCGAATGCCTGAAAAGTCTTCGCGAGGATCGCGTATCCGCGACGATCGGGCGCGGGCCCGAGCGGGACTACCTGTTGGTTGGACGGTTTCATGTCGGTTCCTTGGCAGAGGCTTTCGGCGCGGCTTTGGTCCGTCTCATGGAGCGCCCCTTCAGTTCGATGCGATGTGCATTGTGGAGGAGGCGATCACAGATCGCGTCAGCCTGGTTCGGGTCGCCGATGACGCCGTGCCAGTCGGAGACAGGGAGCTGGCTGGCAATCAAGATAGCGGAGCGTTCGCTGCGCTCCTCGACGACTTCGATCAAGTCTCGGCGTTCCGAGTCCCGCAGCGGGGACAGGAGCCAGTCGTCGATGGCCAGCAGATCGGTCTTGGCGAGGCGGGCCAGGACTCGCGTGTAGGAGCCGTCGCCGCGACCGACGGCCAGTTGGTGCAAAAGCCGAGGCATGCGGACATAGGCGGCGTTAAGACCTCGCCGGCAGGCGCGTTCGACGAAAGCCGAAGCCAGAAAACTTTTCCCGATGCCGGTCGGACCGGTAATGATTAGATTGTGCCGGTCCTGGATCCATCCACACGAGCCCAGGGCAAGGACCTGGGAACGGTCCAGGCTGCGACGATGTTTGAAGTCGACGTTCTCCAGCGATGCGGAGCTGTAGCGCAGCTTGGCCACGCGCAGGCGCCGGGTGAGCTTGCGGTGCTCTCGGGCTGTCCACTCCTCATCGATTAGTAGACCCAGACGTTCCTCGAAGCTGAGATCCGTGTACTGATTCGAGCGTCGTTGTTGCTCGAGGGCCTCGACCATCGCCGATAGTTTCATCTGGTTCATCTTCTCCAGGGTTTGTTCCATAAGCATGAGTACTCTCCTTTGGGTCCGCATAATAGGCGGCGCCACGAATGTTGTCGTGATGGGGCATGGGTGGGGTTTCGGTCTCCTCGAAAGGCAACCGCTCCTGGGCCGACGACAGGATGTTCTTGACGGTGCGGTAGCTATAGGACTCTAAGTGCAGCGCTCGGGCACTGGCGGCTTCAAGCCGCTGGGCGCCGTGGCGGCGTCCCAGACTCATCAATCCCAGGCAGGCGCGGTACCCCTGTTCGGGATGGGGCCACTGTTTCATGATCTGCTCGACCAGGCGACCGGTCTGGGGGCCGGTCTGCTTGGCCCAACCAATCAGCCGGGACGGTGTCCATTCCGCATGGGCCCGATGGGAACTGGGCATATGTTCAGGCAGAGTCGACGGCTGGTGATCGTAACGCCGGCGATGAGCGGCGACGCGCCGGCCTTTGTGGTAGACCTCGACAATCGAGGCGGTGTAACGCGCTTCCAGGGTCTCATCGATCAACTGGTAGGGCACGCTGTAGGGATGGTGATCCACGGTCACGTGGTAGTCGATATTGACACGACAGCCCTTCCACTCGGCCTGTTCATACCGGTTGGTCGGTAGTGGCTGGAGGGCCGGTCGATCCAGCCTTTCGTAGAGTTCCAGGCGGGACACGTGAAGCTTCTGCATCGGCCGCTGGTTTAGTTCCACCAGCAAGTTTCGAATCGCCCCGTTCAAGTCCGCGAGACTGAAGAATGTGCGATTCCGGATTTTGGCCAGGATCCAGCGCTGCGCAACCAGGACGGTCGACTCGATCTTCGCCTTGTCCTTGGCTTTTCGAGGCCGGGCAGCAATAACAACGGCGCCGTAATGTTCAGCCTGATCCTGGTAAGTCCTGTTCACGCCTGCTTCATAGCGGCAGGACAGGGTAATCGCACTCTTGAGTTGGTCGGGCACCCAGATGCGGCTCGATCCACCGAAGAACTCCACCATGCGGATATGCACGCCGACCCAGTCGGGAAGTTTCTGGCTCGGTGTCGCTTCGGCGTAGGTGTAACCGCTGGCGCCCAGCGCGGCCACGAACAACTCGACTGGAATGGCTTTGCCCGTCCGCGGATCCGTCAGCTCTGGCCGTTTGCCGGAAAAGTCGATGAAGGTCTTCTCTCCGGCACGGTGCACCTGGCGCATCGAGGGTTTGAGTTTCTTGGCCCACCGCCGGTAGATCTCACAGAACTGGCTGTAGGCATATCCCTTTGGATTCGTTTCCCGGTACTCCTCCCACAGGAGGTGGAGGGTGACTCCAACACGCTTCAACTCCTGGTGGATCAGCTCGACATCAGGAGGCACCCGTTCCCGGGAACCGGATCCAGCGCGCGGAAACAGCCGTGCTTCAAGTGCGGCCTCGTCCAGTTCTTCAGGTAGCGGCCACTCGAGCCCGGCCCCGGCCGCACGTCGGACGTACTCCGAAACCGTCCCTACTCCCACCCGGCAGGCTAGGGCGATGGCCCGGTGGCTGAGTTTCTGTTCGTATTTGAGTCGTAGAATCTCGCGTATCTGTCTCATCGATAGCCGTCTTGTCCCCATCAAGTTCTCCTTTTTTCAAAGAAGAACCTTACAGTTCTAAACTTCGCTACCGACGGGTGATCATGATCGCCGGAATCGGTGATCACGATGCCCGGAATCACTGATCATGATCCCGGAATCAGTGATCACGATGCCCGGAATCGCTGATCATGATCCCGGAATCGGTGATCACGTTAAATCGGAATCAGTGATCACGATCGTCCGGAATACGCATCAGGCGGAAAACGGCAAACACCAGACCTTGATTACCGGCGCCAACAACGCGTGTTTCGTTCCCCCGAACTACATTGTCTATTGTCAAACCGGCAGTTTGCTGGCGACGGCCTATGACGCGACATCCTCGGAGGTTGCCGGCCCGGCGATCTCGATCGTTGACGACGTGATGCAGTCGTTGCTCGGTGCCGGACACTTCGGCTTGTCCGAGCAGGGTTGGCTTGTCTATGTTCCCGGGGGCGCTCAGGAAAGAATGGTCCTGGTGGATCACCATGGGAACGAACACGGGTTCTCCGACAAGCGTCGTCCGTTCGTCCATCCGCGGCTTTCGCCCGACGGCCTCAAAGCGCTGGTTGGAATCGCTGGGAGTGATGACGACATCTGGGTCTATGAGTTCACTCGGGACACGCTGACCCAGTTGACGTTTGAGGCCGAAAACCATTGGCCGATATGGACAGCCGACGGGAAGGGCGTCACCTTCACCAGACAAGCGGGCGATCGGCCGAACCTCCATTCGATGCCTGTCGATCAAAGCACCGCCGAGAAACGACTGACCACGGGAGACCACATCAAGATTGCCACATCATGGTCTCCGGACGGGAGAGTGTTGGCCTTTCAGCAACTCCATCCGACAACGGGATGGGACATCTGGATGCTGCTCGACGTGGGCGGCCGAAAGCCACGCCCGTTTCTGCGAACGGTTTTTAATGAAGCCGGAGGTACGTTCTCGCCCGACGGTCGCTGGCTGGCTTTCGTGTCGGACGAGTCGGGCCAGAATGAAATATACGTGCAGTCATTCAGCAGCCCGGGTCGTAGGCGAAAAATTTCCCTCGACGGAGGCGCTGAACCCGTGTGGTCGAAAAGCGGAAGAAGGCTCTTTTACCGGAAGGGAGAATCCATGTTGACAGTGGACATTTCACAACGTCCTCCGTTTGCGTCGAGCACTCCAAGACTTATTTTTGAAGGGAGCTATTCCAGAAGCTCCGTCTATGTCGCCAACTATGACGTGATGGAGGACGGCCTGTGGTTCCTGATGATTCAAGGGGATGACCAGCAGACGACACCCGTCGAGTTCCGGCTGATTCTGGACTGGGCCGAAAGACTGAAGCCTCGGGCATCGGCGTCCGGGACTCCGTAGCCTGACGGCTAGGAGCCTGCGCGGCGGAAGAGATCGTAGCGAGAAAGTGGAGAATCGAGGCCAGATTTTCTCGATTTCGAGGCGAATAGCGGTTCTATTTAACGAAAAATCGGGGAAATATGGACCGATTATACCGCTTTCGCAGTAGATCTCTTCCGCCGCGCAGGCTCCTAGGGCGCAGCGACGAGTCTTCCTTGTTTCGAGACGAATAGACAAGACCCTTATTGTTGTTTCGACTCCAGCTTGTTCAACCTCTCGTGAAGCCATTGGATATAGATGTGCGCCTTTTCCAGTTCTTCGAGAATGCCGCGCTGGTGACGACCCAACTCGACGATCTCTTTGCCGTGTTCATCCGTGGCGGCAGGAGGAACTGCAGGGAGATGGCGTTGTCCCCACATGGGCTCGGCATGCTCGTCGATCGGCTCCAGCCGGTAGCCAGGCTGGTAGACATAGTCGGCGTGCAATCGTCCGTCCCGCTGAAAGATTGTTCCGTTGACGTCCAACTGGGCATCCGGGTGAGGGTTGCTCGTTCCAATGCCGACGGCGGATTCTGTCGTGAGTGAGGAAGTCAGCGGCACCGGCGTTCCGCCAACGGACACGTACACCCTGAAGGCAAAGTCCGTGGCGGTTCCGATGCTACTGGAGCCACTCGCGTACGGGTTGTTCGGATCCATGCCGAGCGTCGCCTCCGCGCACCCGGTATGGGTCATGGCCCAGGTATAGACCTCGCCTGCGTTAAACGTGACGCCGGGAAGAGAAAAGCCCAGATACATGGGAACGGCGACATCTCCTGCGCCAATCTTGATGGCAAGCGTTCCCAGTTGTTCACCGGTCAAACCCTCGCCCTCGAACACCGAGAGATCGCCGCAAAACACATCTTCATCCGACGTTCCTTTAAAAGCCCCCATCGCAACATCGAGTCTTGTCAATCGTCCACCGAGGGCCGAAGTGAAGGACTGCCAGACTCGGCTACCGTCTCCGATCAGGTTGAAACTCGATCCCGTCGGGAAACTGATCTGTTGCTCGCCGGCGAACACCTGCGCGGGCGGCGTGTACATCACGACCACCTCCTGCCAGGGGCTCCGGACGCCCAGATCGCCTGGATCCCCTGGATCGCCCTTGTCTCCTTTCGGGCCGGGTAGACCCTGGGCCCCGGGAAAGCCCTGCAGTCCGGGCGGGCCCTGAAGTCCAAGCGGGCCATCGAAACCGACAGGACCAGCGAGTCCCTGCGGACCGGTGGCCCCGACTTCCCCCCTGTCACCGGGCGCGCCCTGGACTCCGGGAATTCCCTGCTCCCCTCGATCCCCGACCGAACCTGGTCTTTCTTCATATTCAAAGCGCAGACCGACGACCTGGATGGGGTTCGAACCAGGGCCGCTTGCTCCCTTCTTGCTGCTTTTCTTGCTGCTTTTCTTGCTGCTCTTCTTGCTGCTCTTCTGAACCGAATTGCCAATCGACGCAAGGCGAAGGGCCACATAGTCGGAACCCGGGACAAGGCTCGCACCCGAAGGGAAGACGTCCGTGACGTCGATCTCGAGGAGCGTGTCTTCGGTGCCCACAATCGAAAGACCGGTCAGCGACCGTGTGTAGAGATCGAGAGGCTGTCCGTTTCGAGTGATGGAGATGTCGAGGTTGTAGTCGGCGACTCCTGTCTCACGAGGAATGAGGACCACCTTCGCGCCAAGGAACTGGATCATGTTCGAGGGAACCGGGAAGCCGAACCGGACTTCACCTTCCCTGGCAACCGCCCAGTTTCCATTTGTGAAGGCCAGCCCTGTTGTCGCGCGACTAACCCAGAGTTCTGTCCGGACGGTCTGGGCAGTCGCAGCCGGCGGCATAAGCAGTGCGAGGGCAAGCCCCACGACAATGAGGATTTCCCCCGAAGGACGCAGTCGTATCATTTGTTTAGCTCCATGTCCATTGGACAGATATCGGCAAGGGGATAAATCAATGCGCCGGTGTCAAAAAATCGCCGGTGCCGCTTCGTGCCTGTCAACCAGGGTCCGGTTTCCCGACGTCCGCCCCCAACTGCCTCGCACGATTCGGCCTCGGCACATCTTATTTTTCAGAACGTTAGAACTTGCCATGGGCGTACGTGACTTCGCAGACAATGCCAACGCCGTCTGTTACGTTGCAAGCGTCATGCCAAGAGAGCACCACCTGCTCCAGGCCTCCTATTGACAATTTCGTTGACCAGGGACGGTCGAAGGAATCTCGACTCGAGGCCGAGCGTCGGAACTGGCGGCGGGTGTCGGTCGCGATCACCAGCGTACTGGAAGCGAATTAGGGAAAGGACAATGCGTTGGAAAGCCCTATGGATACATGGTCTCGGCTCGCTGTCTAAAAAGGGATCAACAAGAACAAGTCATAAGATCGGTTGTGAGGGAAGGAATGGGCCTGGTTATCATCCGCACGACAATCGGTCTGGCGATCGCCGCAGCTGTAATGCAGCCGCTCGCATGGCTGCTCAAGGACGTGGGCACAACGGACCCGATTACGTTTCTCGGTGTAGTGCTCGTGCTTTTGATCGTGGCGATCGGCGCGGGTTACATTCCCGCTCGACGTGCCGCACGAGTCGATCCGATGATCGCGTTACGGTACGAGTGAGTCTGGGAGAGACAGGCGCCGATAGCCCGGACTCCGGACCTGGCTACCCCTCCACCGGCCTGAAGAAGTTGTAAATCCAGGCCGCGATGACCCCGGCAAGGAAGCCGTCCACCAAACCGTACAACGATCCGATCATCACCTGGCCGAACGAAGACGTTCCGTAGTACCCCGGGTACACCGACGCGACCAGTTCGAGAAAGGCGGAACCGTAGCCGGGAAAAGCCAGGTTGGCCAAACCGGTCATGAAAATGCTGCCGCCAAACAAGAGCGAGATCGTGAAGCCCGTCGCCTTCATGTCAAAAATCATTTTGCTCCTCTCCGTTTCGGGTGTTTGAAAGAGCTTGTTACTTCATTGAGGCAGGAGGGTCAAGCGGATCACAACGCAATGGAAAAATGAGAAAAGGAGAGCGCGGCAGCCGAACATACGGTTTTCGGCGGGACCGCCTAGCCGCGCTATGAGATCTGAGGTAAAGAGAGTATGCCCGGGCGGCGGGCCAGAACAGGTCTCTTTCCATACTCAGCCTTTCGGGAGCGACGGAGGATAGAGTCAAGGCGTTCGAAGCCACACCGATGATGCAGAAGCATACCCCTTGCAATAACAGGGGTGCTGTTTTACCATCACCCCTAGCAGTCATTTGGGAGAAACCATGAACGACCAAAAGCTTGGGATCTTGAAGGGCGCCCTGGATGTACTGATTCTGAAAGCGCTCACGTGGGGACCGATGCACGGTTACGCGATTTCACGTTGGATTCGAGAGATCACGGAGGAGGCCTTCGAAATACAGGAGGGTGTTCTCTACCCGGCACTCCATCGTCTCGAACGCAAAGGATGGATCGAATCGGAGTGGGGGTTGTCGGAAAACAATCGGCGCGCCAAGTTCTACGAGCTGACGAAACTGGGTCGGAAGCAACTCGAAACTGAAATGTCGACGTGGTCCCGGTTCGCCGAAGCCGTGGGCAAGGTCGTCGAAGCCACGAAAGCGCCGGACTGGGCGTAAACCGCCGATGAAACGCAAGGTTCCAATGTGGCGCCGGTACCGGATCTTCTGGGGTCGGAGCATCGACCGGGATTTGAACGACGAGTTCGGTTTTCACGTGGAGATGCGTCGTCAGGAATTCATGGATCGCGGGCTGCTTCCCGGGCCTGCACTGAAGGCCGCACACCAGGTGTTCGGCGATGCCGAGCTTCTCCGAAACGAATGCCGGCGGATCGACCGACAACAGGAGCAAATAGTGAGACGTACCAATTACTTCGAACAGTTCAAACAGGATTGCGTATATGGACTGCGCCAGATCTACCGCAGGCCCGGATTGGCGTTGCTGACGGTACTGACCCTGGCCCTGGGCATCGGCGCCAACGCCGCCGTCTTCTCCATCGTCTACGGAGTCGTCCTGAGCCCGCTGCCTTACGACGATGCGAACCGGCTCGTCATGATCTGGACCCACGACATACCGCAAAACCGACTCGAGGGTCAGCTGTCGCTGCCCGACTTCAACGATCTCAGGGAGCGCTCCAGAAGCGTCGAGGACATGAGCGCGGTCATCGGCTTCGAAGGGGACGCCGTCCTCGAAGGAGATCCGGAACCTCTCAAGATCAACGTACAGCACGTCTCAGCCCCGTTTTTCGACTTGCTGGGAATTGACGCCGTGCTCGACCGGACTCTCGGTCCTGTCGACGAGGAACCGGACAGCCCACTGGCGGTCGTGGTCAGTGAACGCTTGTGGCAGGACCGATTCGGGCGAGACCCCTCGGTCATCGACCGTGAGATCGTGATCGACGGCGAAGCTGCAACGGTGGTCGGTGTGATGGGGCGGGAGTTCCGCTTCTTTACCGAGGCGGATTTCTGGGCGCCCATCGCCCGCAATCCGCTGGCAGCACAAAACCGACGATCATTGCGCTGGCTCTGGGCCATCGGGCGGCTCGCCCCTGGAATATCCCCCGAACAGGCCGACACCGAACTGGACGCGATCACGGCGGATCTCGCAATCGATTACCCCGATTCCAACACCGGCAAGCGTGCCCGGGTTGTGCCGATTCACGAGCAGCTCGTCGGCGATGCCCGCACGACACTATGGGTTCTGCTGGGCGCTGTCGGATTCATCCTCCTGATCGCCTGCGCGAATGTTGCCAGCCTTCTTCTTGGTCGAGCGAGCAGCCGCATTCGGGAAATGGCCATTCGCAACGCCATGGGAGCGACCGGGGGGCGGGTGATTCGGCAACTGTTTACCGAAAACGCCGTCCTGGCCGGGCTCGGCGGTCTGGCCGGAGTTTTGGTCGCCCAGGCAGGAGTCTTTTTCCTGCACCGGATGAACCCGGACTGGTTGCCACGGATGGAAAACGTAGCAGTGGACGGAACCGTCCTCCTGTTCACTGCGACGGTCTCGCTTCTGGCCGGACTTCTGTTCTCAGCCGCGCCGGCAATTCAGGCATCCCGCTCAGCAATCGCCCTGTCTTTGGCGGGACGGACCGGGGCGGAAATGGGGCAGCGGGGACGGCACATTCGGGATGTTCTTGTGGTTGCCGAAGTGGGAATCGCGCTGATGTTGATGGTCGGAGCGGGCTTGCTTGCACGCAGCTTCGTCGCCCTGGTTCAAGTCGACATCGGGTTCGACTCGGCACGAACGCTGACAGCAGAGCTCGAGCTGCCCGCGACACGTTACGCCGACGATGGGGATCGACTTTCTTTGTATCGGGTCCTGCTGGAACAAGCCGCAGCCATGCCCGAGACAGAAGCGGTGGCACTGACATCCGACCTCCCGTTGCACGGATTGATGACGACCCGCCTGGAAGTCCAGAGCCGCCCGTTGCCGCCGGCCCAGCGTCCGGAACTGGCCTTTCAGCGGGTGGGCGGCGACTACTTCAGAGCAATGGGCATTCCGCTGCTCGGGGGCCGCGGTTTTGCGCGTGAAGAAACCAACTACGAATCTCCTCCCGTCATCGTGAACCAGGCGGCGGCTCGACAGCTGTGGGGCAACTCCGAAGTGCTCGGCGAGCGATTCCGGTGGTCCGGCGTCTCAGACGATTTCCCCTGGTTCCAGGTGGTTGGCGTCGTCGGCAACGTCCATCACCAGGGTCCGGATCAGGCACCACCGCCGAAGGTCTACTTTCCCATCGAGGCGGATGTGCCCGGAGGCGCCTGGCTCGTTGCCCGCACGCGATCGGCACCTCAAAACGCTGCGGCATCCATGAAGGAAGCAGTTCGCCGGGTCGACCCGGCAATCGTCGTCGATTCGATCGTGCCAATGGACGTCTGGGTCCGAGACGCGATGAACCTCCCCCGCTTCAACATGCTCGTCGTCGGAGGGTTCGCGCTCCTGGCCCTCCTCCTGGCGATGATCGGAATCTATGGGATTACCAGTTATTCGGTCGCTGAACGCACGCATGAGCTCGGTGTGCGCGTGGCTCTGGGTGCGGGAGGGGACTCGATTCTCAAGCTGGTTCTGGGCCGTGGACTGTTTCTGACCGTCGCCGGAGTGGGTGCCGGTGTTATCGGAGCCATTGCTCTCACACGTTACATGGAATCCCTGCTGTTCGGTATCGGATCCACGGACCCGATCACCTATTTCGGGGTTTCGGTGTTGATGCTTGGAACCGCCCTGGTTGCCGCCTACATCCCGGCCCGCCGGGCGCTTCGCGTCGACCCGATTCAAACACTCCGGGTGAACTAGAGTCGATCGTGAGTAGGAAAAAGCAAGAGACACCCCTTTGGCGACGCTATCTCACCTTCTGGGGACGCAATATCAACAGCGACCTCAATGACGAGATCCGTTTCCATCTGGAAATGAGGGCCCGGGAACTCGTTGACAAGGGATGGGAGCCCGAAGCGGCCGACGAGGAAGCACGCCGCGCGTTCGGCGACGAGTCGGAGGTCCACTCCGAATGTTATTCGATCGATCGCGTTGTCGAAACGGAACGACGGCGCTCCGAGTATTTCGATCAGATCCGGCAGGACGTCGTTTTCGGCCTGCGACAACTGAAACGGAATCCGGGATTCGCAGCGGTTGCCGTACTTACTCTTGCCCTTGGTATCGGCGCCAACACCGGAATATTCAGCATCGTGAACGCCGTACTCCTGCAGCCGCTGCAGTATCCCAACGCGAGCGACATCTACACGCTGTGGCAGAACGATCTGGCGGACGGAGTGGAAAGGGACGGCGTGGCGCCGGCAAACTTCAACGACTGGCGGAACGAGAACCGGGTCTTCCGGCGAATAGCGGCGACCAGACCTTACTCCTTCGAATACAAAGAAGCGGGACGAGCCCTCGACATTCCGGCGACGCTGGTGACCGAGGGATTTTTCGAAACTCTCGGCATCGAACCCGCCTACGGACGGACGTTCGACGCGCCGGACTACGAAATCGGAAACCAGCGGGCGTTCGTAATCAGCCACCCGCTGTGGCAGCAACAGTTCGGGGCAGATCCCACTGTGGTCGGGCGGACGCTGGATTTCGGGGACACTCCCTTTACGGTGGTTGGCGTGATGCCGCCGGAATTCCGGTTCCCCTCCCGCGAGACTCACATCTGGGCCCCTTACCTGCTTCGGCCGGAAGCGGCACAGCGGGCGTCCGGATTTCTGGGTGTGATCGCGGAGCCGAGGGAAGGCGTGACACCCGCCGAGATTCAGACCGACATGGACGCCATCGCCACCAGCCTGGCCCAGCGCTATCCCGAGTCGAACACCGGGATCGGGATCACGGTTGTGTCGCTGGAGGATCATCTGGTTGGACACGTACGACAACCCCTGATCATCCTCCTGGCCGCCGTCGGATTCGTTCTGCTGATCGCATGCTCCAACGTCGCATGCCTCATGCTCATGCGCGGGTCCCAACGTGAGCAGGAATTCGCCGTCAGGGCGGCAGTGGGCGCGGGTCGCACCCGACTGGTACGACAACTCGGCGTTGAAAGCATGATGCTGGCCGGTCTCGGTGGCAGCCTCGGTACACTTCTGGCGATCTGGGTACAAAGGCTGCTGCCACACATGAGCCCGTCCGATTTCCCTCGAATCGAATATGTCCGGCTCGATATGAACGTCATGCTGTTCACGGCGCTGGTTTCGATTGCAGCCGCACTGATATCGGGCCTGGCTCCGCTGGCGCGTTTGTTCACAAAGGACACGAACTCTTTGCTGAAAGAGAGCCGGCGAGCCTTCACCTCCGGTGGTTTCAGCCGTCGCCTGGGCGGCGCTCTCGTCGTGTCTGAAATCGCGCTGGCCCTCGTGTTGTTGATCGGCGCGGGACTGCTCGGCCGGAGTTTCATGAATCTGCTTTCCGTCGACCCGGGGTTCGTTTCCAATGATGCGCTGACTCTCGAAATGCACTTCTGGGACTCCTACCCCGCGCCAGAGCAGCAGACAAGTTATCTCACCGAGGTTCTCACGAGGATGCGCGCGTTGCCCGGCGTCCTGGAAGCCGGCGCCGCGTCCGTTCTGCCATTTCACGGCTCCAGCAGTGAAATGGAGAGGGTCTTCACCACGATGGACGAGCGTGGTGTGGCCGAAGCACACGCAACCGACGTAACGATTGCGACTGTGGGTTACTTCGAGGCGATGGGCATTCGCGTCCTCGACGGACGTGTGTTCACTCGGTTTGACGGAGCGGAGTCCCCGCCTGTGGTCGTCGTTACCGAGAGTGCGGCCCGCCGGTACTGGGGGGACGGGGACTTCATCGGCAGTGATATCAGAATGGATGACGACGGCGTCGAGACCACACACCAGGTCATCGGTGTGGTCGCCGATGCACGTCACACGGGCCTGGACGGCAGCCCGAGAGCCGAGATCTTCCTCCCGCATCGTCAAAACCCCTTCGGGTCGATGATTGTCGTCGTGCGGACAGAAACGGATGATTTCGCTACTCTAAATTGGCCCACTTTTGATCGTTTGATTTGGCCCACCCCTGACGACTGAACCGGAGAGGCTGTTCCGAACAAAGAGTCGGAATGGAGGGACCCGGTGTCAAGGAGATCGAAGGTGGAATTATTTGAAGAGATTCGGCGAGAGCACGAGTTTGGTGTGGGAACGATCCAGGGTGTGGCCCGGCGGCTGGGGGTGCATCGGCGGATGGTGCGTCAAGCGCTGGGAAACGCCGTGCCGCCGGCGAGGAAGAGCCCGGAGCGGAAGAGGCCGAGGCTGGAGCCGGTTATGGAATTTATCAACGGGGTGTTGGAGGCGGACAGGCAGGCCCCGCGGAAGCAGCGGCACACCAGTCACCGGATCTACGAACGGATCCGGATGGAATTTCCGAAACATCCGATTGGGGAATCGACGGTTCGCCGGTATGTCGGGCGGCGGAAGCGGGAGATGGGTTTCATCCGACAGGAGACGTTCGTGCCGCAAAGCTACGCCTGGGGTCAGGAAGCACAGATCGACTGGTACGAAGCCGTCGCGGAGTTGGATGGCGAACGGCAGAAGCTCCAGGTTTTCTGTATGCGGAGCATGGGCAGTGGTGGCGCATTCCATCGAGCTTATCCTCGGGCGACACAACAGGCATTCCTGGAGGCTCATGAGTTGGGTTTCCGCTATTTTGCGGGGGTCTTCGGGGTGCTGCGTTATGACAACCTGACCAGCGCGGTGAAGAAGATTCTGCGGGGATACCGGCGTGTAGAGACCGAACGGTTCATCGCGTTTCGGTCGCATTGGAAGTTTCAAGCCGAGTTCTGCACACCCGGCGAGGGCCACGAGAAAGGCGGTGTGGAAGGCGAAGCCGGATACTTCCGGCGCAATCACCTGGTACCGGTGCCGAAGGCGAAGGACCTGGCGGATCTGAATGCGCAGCTGCTGGCCGGTTGCCGTGCCGATGAACGGCGCAAGATCGGCGATCGGGTCCAGACGGTGGGTGAAGGGATGCAGATCGAACAGCCCCATCTGCTCGCGTTATCGACCGAAGGGTTCCCTCTGGCCGAGGACAGCTTTCCACGAGTCGATGGTAAGGGATGTGTACGGGTGCGTAACAACTTCTACTCCGCCCCCGTCAAGGCCGGGACTGTGGTGCGGGCGAGCGTTTTTCCGGCCTACGTGGAGGTCTGGCACGATGGCGGATGCGTGGCGCGGCATGAGCGAGGATATGGAAACGGCCAGCACTTCTTCAATCTGGAACATTATCTGGAGGTGTTGGAGCGGAAGCCGGGCGCGCTGGCCGGGAGCAAGCCTCTGGAGCAATGGCGGCAACAGGGCCGATGGCCGAAAAGCTATGACGAGTTCTGGCAGACGTTGATCGATCGCAACGGAAAACAGAATGGGACCCGCGCAATGGTGGAGTTGCTCCTACTGGGCCGGGAACATGGCTATAGCGAGCTGGATTCCGCATTCCAACAAGCCCTGCGCCTGGGATGCTCCGATGCCGCCGCGGCGCGCTACCTGATGACCGAGGCCCGATTCGACCGGCCGGCGGCGCCGCGACTGGAAGTGGCCGCACTACGCGCTTATGAGCGGCCCCTGCCGGAGGTGAATACTTACGATGTACTGCTCACTGCGGAGGTGGTCTAGTGTCCGCCACAGCCGGCGGGGTCGAACAGGCGGCGATTCAGCAGTACTGTAAAGCTCTCCGGACGCCCACGATCGGAACGCAGTTTGCGGCCATGGCCGAGCAGGCCCAGCGGGAAGAGCACACCTACACACGGTATCTGGAAGCCTTGCTGGCGATGGAAGTTGAAGAACGCGAACGGAACACCGTGGCCCGGCGGATTCAAGCCGCACGTTTCCCTCGAATGAAGACACTCGAGGACTTTGACTTCTCGCGGTCGAAGGTTCCAGCCAACCGGATCCGTGGACTCGCAGACGGTGGCTATTTAGAACACGCCGAACCTGTCGTCCTGATCGGGGAGTGTGGAACGGGCAAGACGCACCTGGCCACAGGACTGTGCGTGGCCGCTTGTCGGCAGAAGAAGCGGGTTCGCTTTACGACGGCCGCCGGCTTGATCAACGAGTTGGTCGAGGCCCAACACAACGACCAGTTCCGCCGGGTTCTGGCCCGATGGTTCCGATACGAGTTGATTGCCATCGACGAAGTCGGCTATGTCCCGATGGCAGACCTCGGCGCCGAACTCCTCTTTCAAGTCATCTCGGATCGAGCCGAGCGGGCGACGGTGATCTTGACAACGAATCTGCCGTTCTCGGAATGGACCCAGGTGTTTCCCAATGTTCGGCTGTGCAAGGCGTTGCTGGACCGGATAACCGATCGCGCTCACATCATCGAGACCGGAACCGAATCCTTCCGGTTTCGGCGCACGTTGGAGAAACGACAGAAACCACGGCATCCGCCTGGAAAGGAGAAACCCGCGAAACAAACCACGTCCTGAGGGTCGGATCGCCGCGCGGTCGTCGATCCTGGGCGATCCTGGAAACGGAGTTTTTTCCCGAAAGAAAGAAAAAGAACCAAAAAGAAAGAAACGGAGGCCTGTGGAAGATGACGCGCTGTGGAAATCCTAAAAACCAGGATTCCCACAGCGCTTGGAAAAGCCTCGCCAAGGGCGCTCGGCTTTCCCACATCTACAACACAGGCCCGACGGTAATTATCACTACTCGGAATTATTAACAGGAGGGGGTGGGCCAAATCAGACGATCAAAAGTGGGCCAGACCGGGTGGACAAACCCAAACGGACCCTCTACCGATTGCCGAAAGCCTCCAGCAGCAAGTCTGGAACCTCAATCCGAACCAGGTGATCAGCAGCGTCGCCCCGCTTGACCAACTGGTTGACGGAACGGTCATCACGAGGAGGTTTTACCTGCAACTGGTCGGCCTGTTTGCTGTGACTGCACTCTTGCTGGCAGCCGTGGGGATCTACGGCGTTGTCACGTTTTCGACCATGCAGAAGATTCCCGAACTCGGAATACGCATCGCGTTCGGCGCCCGATCGGTAGATATCATCCGGATGGTCGTCTCTCAAGCATTCGCCCTGACGGCGACCGGGGTGCTGCTGGGGCTTGGCCTGTCGCTCGCACTCACGCGCTTCATCGACGGACTGCTTTTTGATCTGAGTCCGACCGATCCCCTCACTTTTGGAGTCGTGGCGGTGACACTCTCCCTGGCGGCAATGCTCGCCTGTTACAGGCCGGCTCGCAGGGCAACCACGGTCGATCCGGCGGTCGCGCTGCGAACCGAATGAGATCAAGCTATAAATTTTGTGTTCTGCGGAAGCAACGGGTTATGCGAAACGCTGAAGATCCTGCGGCGTTCGAAGCCAGTGGTCCGGCTTGTGAGGTTCCAGGTCCGGGCGGGAGAAAGGTCCCCACAGCGCCGCGGCGGTCGCGACGCCGGCCGCGCGGCCACACGCCATGTCGAAAGGTGAATCTCCGACGAAAACGGTCTCGTGCGGGGAAACATCCAGACCTTCGAGTGCCTTCAGCACGGGCTCGGGATGGGGTTTTGGATTCTCGACGTCGTCGGCTCCGATTACAACCTCGAACAGGCCGTCGAAGCCGCCGATCGTCAGACCACGTTCGAGACTGCCGTGCATCTTGCTGGTAACAACGCCGAGTTTGCAGCCTGCCGAACCGAGGGCACGCACACGTTCCAACACCCCCGGGTACTCGCGGACAAGGTCGTCGTGATGGTCGAGGTTGTGGGCTACGTAGGTCTTGATCATGGCCTGGATTTCGTCCGGATCTTCGGTGAAGTGCCGGAACTGCATGCGCAGGGGGATCCCGATGTTCTTCAGCCAATCCGCGTCCGGAAGAGGTTCGAAACGGTGAGCGGCCACCGTGTAGCGGTAGCTGTGGAGGATGAGATCGATCGTGTCGATCAGGGTCCCGTCCAGATCGAAGAGAATCGCGCCCGGCGGTGTCTTCATCCTAGTCATCCACCCAGGCTTCGGCTTCGATCTCGACGAGCATGTCCGGATCGATCAGCCTCTTCACTTCAACCATCGAGGTTGCGGGGCGAACATCGCCGCAACATTCGCCGTAACCAAGGGCTCGGGAATAACCGACGATGGACTCCCAGTGCGTTCCGCTTGAAACAATCTGTCGCATCAATCCCCCTGTCGGGTTACGTCTGGCTTTTGACTCGGCGTCAGGCACTTCAATATGATAGTGCCACGGAGAGAGCCATGCCCTGCAAGTGTGTACAGATCAGCAAGGTCCCGCTACCCGGAAAACTCGGAGCGTTCCAGTACAGGTTCAAATGCACAACGAGCGACGGCCGCACGAAGAAGGCTACATTGATTGCATCGGACGATGAGCGCGCAAAACGACTAGCCGAAATCAAGTGCGATCAGGTCACATCAAGAGAGTAGTCGCGGCCCTGTGCAAGCAGACTGTCCATGTAATCCGCCGCCTTCAAGGCCGCCAGACAGTTGGCCGCGAACTGTGTCCGGGACGTCGCCTCCCACGCCTTGCCGTCTCGACCAAACCACGCGACCCATGGAGGGCGGTGGCCTTTGTTCTGGAGCCGGTACTCGAAACCCTGCTCACCCAGACTATCGATCATGGCTTTGTTGGCGGGACCCGCAGTACTGAACTGCCCCCGGCCCTCCGGCGCCTCGCCCCCCATCACACGATCGAGAACTAGACGATCCAATTCGACGCCCGGTCCAAGTTCCTTGTCGTTCATCCAAGACATCGTACCATCGTCGGCGAGGAGTGATGCCGGCCACGAAAAAAGGCGGCCTCTTTCAAGACCGCCTGCATTACTCCTCGAACAATTCAGAATCGTTGCGGCTGCTCCGAAGAAGTGGCCTCGTTTTCCTCTTCTTCGGCGGGAAGCGTCTTGAGTAGATCCTCCCATTCAAACCAACCGTCCTTCCCGTTGATGTACCGCTCCATCCAGCTGAACTCCGACACCATTTTCACTAACCGATTGCGCGTTCCCGGTATGCCGTGAGAGTTCCCCGGATAGACGAAGAATTCGGTCGGCACCCCGAGTTTCTTTAATGCCATGTGCAATTCCTCGCTCTGTGGCCGAGGCACGCGCGGGTCACCATGAACCACGTGAATCATCGTCGGCGTCCTGGCGTTCTTGATGTACTTCAGGGGCGAGATATCCCAGAGCGCCTCGAAATCGTCGTAGGGAAACGTACCGAAGTAGTTTTGACGGTTCCGCTGAACATCGCTCTGGGCATACATCGAGATCCAGTTCATCGTACCGGCGCCTGACGAGATCGCCTTGAAGCGATCCGTGTGCGTGAGGATCCAGTTGGACCAGTGGCCACCCGCGCTCCATCCCATCACGCCCATCCTGTCGCCGTCCACCAGTCCCGTATCGATCAGGTGGTCGACTCCCGCGATGATGTCTTCATACCCCTGCCGGAAATAATCACCAATGATCTCGGTTCGGAACTCCTCTCCGTAGTTACTCGATCCACGATAGTTCGGCAGAAGCGCCACGTATCCCGCGGCGGCGTAGACGTGCGAATAATACCCATGACCACCGTTGAAGCTCAAAACGGTCGCCGAAGCGGGCCCTCCATGGATTTGCACAACCAGCGGATACCGTTTTCCGGGTTCGTAATTAAGAGGTTTCACCAGGACGCCTTCAACCATCTTTCCGTCGGTCGACCGCCACGTGATCGCTTCGGTCTCGCCCAGGGCGATCTCATCCACCTGGGGATTGGAATTTGTCAGCCTTTTCCAGTTGGCACGGTCACCCAATTCGCCCATCGATCCTACGGTATAGATGCTGGAAGGCGTCGTCGGATCGGAGTAGTTGATCAGGAGAGTATCGCTCAAGCGGTCGTAGCTGACTGAAAGCGAGGCCTCTTCATCGGTCACCTGCCTCACTCGCCCTGAATCGACATCGACCGAGACCACGGCCCGTGTCGCACCGATTCCAGCATTGGAATAGATCGTACGGCCGTCTTCGGCCCAGAAGCCGACCGAAACCGGACCGTCATGATCACCGCCTAGCTTCTTCAGCCCCCCGCCGGATACGGGCCGCACCCAGATCTTCTGGTCACGGTTGTACACGAAGTCGTTGGACGCTGAAAAAGCGAGCATCGAGCTGTCGGGCGAAAAAGTGATCGAGCCCTCGCGAACTTCTTCGTTCTCGGTCAGCCTCTCGACGTTGCCGGTCGCGACCTCGAACAGGTAAACGTCCGCATAAATGCTACGCTCGGTAACTGTTCGCTTGTACCGGTCGTTTGGCGTCCCCTGAAACCCCAGCCACTTCGAGTCCCGGGATATCGTCACCCCGCTGACGGCATAGTCGTTGGTCGACGTCAGATGCGTCGAGCGGTGGGAATCCATGTCAAACGACCACAGGTGCTCGAGAGCCGAGTTTTCGTTGCGAATCATCACGTCGAAGTTTTCCTTCATCCGGCGAAGGTTGTCCTTATCGACACTATCGGGCGCGATGAAGTAGATAAGGCTGCTGTCGGGGGCAAAGTCCCACCAGCTGATGGGCGTATCATGATCGATCAGATGGGTCGGCTCGGCGTCGAGATCGGCCACTCGGATTGACCATACGCTCCGCTCATCGTCCTTGCCCGCGGTGTATGCAAGCCATTCACCGTCGTAGCTGAAGGAAAAGCGCCCCACGCCATCTTTTGCAGACGTTATCCGACGGGCTTCTCCCCCGTCCGGACGCATGACGTACAATTGGTTGCCCGCCTCATCCGATGAGGATTCCCGGTCCGAAGCGAACACGAAGAAGCTTCCATCGCGGGCCCAACGGGGAGATGTCTCGTTCTTTTCCCTGGTAAACGTCATCTGACGCGTGGAGTCGATGCCGTCGGTCGTCGAAACCAGGTAGATATCAGTGAAGTTCGTGGCCGATTTCCAGTCGGTGATCGACCGCGTGTAGAGCATCGAACTGGCATCGGGACTGACCGTAGAGCTTCCGACCGATTGCATATTGATGATGTCCATGAAGACCATCGGCCTCTTGTCCTGGCCGGAAAGGGTCCCGACGGACAGCAAGACTGCTAACGCTGGAACAACTGCGAAACCCCAGGCCCGACTCATTTTCCTCTTCATATGGCTCCACGCCCGCGAGCGAGCGCCCTCCTTAGACTGTTGTGAGATTACAAATGAGGATCGAGAGTTACAGGGTCCGAGTCAAGTAATTTCGGGGAGGGGCTTCACCACAACGTCACGAAGAACGCGAAGGTCCAGGTCTTCCAGAAAAAACATTCGCCAAATTCGCGTCTTCGCGGTAAAAAAAACAGTCCCAGGAACAGGGGAACTTTATGAGTAAGGACGATGGCTTGGTTCGTGGAGACTACTCGACAACCATGCCGATGCTTTTGACTCTGCTGGTTACGATCCGGCGACCGTCAAACTGGAACTCGAGGTTGAAGCCGAGATAGATCCCACGGAGCTTAAGGAAGGAGCCGCCCATGGAGCTTCCCGCCAGGTGGACGGGCGTACGTTCCGGAAAAAAATGGCCACCGCGAACCATCACTTCGCCAGTGTGTCTGGACAGAACCGTGATCTCGTACGTGTTGTTCTCGGTCTGAACGCAAAGCGAGTCCAGATCTTCCAGGGATTCGATCTGAAGCCCGTCGCTCCACTCCCGCTTCGACCAGTTGTCGAGAATCCCGTCGGCGTTATGCCAGGACGATCCGTCGTACCGCTTCGGAGCAGTTCCCCCAAAAATCGTCTTCGCTGTACGGCCGTTCATTTCCATTTCAGCCTCTCGGGATCAGTCTACTTGACCGGCGGTTTGGAGTCCCGCTTTCTTTTCATCGCGGATTCGGGGCATCGATTCGTTTCCATACACGCGATCGATCACTTTGTTAGACATGCATTTTCGATACCAAAATGTCGGCATGAGACCCCGAATCCCGCTGGCGGCCCAACGGGGGATGCCTCATCGTCCAACCCCAAACGATTGATTACAAGGCACAATTGACTCATACTTCCCAGGATCAAAGATGACAAAAAACCTCCCTTTACCGGAACGTGTAGCCAAAACGATCCGCAGACTGAAGATGATCGGCCCTGGAGATCGGGTCCTGGTGGCGGTTTCGGGTGGAGCCGACTCGGTTTGCCTGCTCACCATACTGACAAACCTCGGCTTCGAGGTGGGCGTCGCCCACTTCAACCACGGGTTGCGCGGTGAAGCCTCCGATGGAGACGAAACCTTCGTCAAGACAATGGCGTCGCGACTGGGTCTGGGATTCTTCGTGGGGGGAGAGAAATCAAACCTGCGTGCAGGGAACCTGGAAGAACAGGCTCGGCTGGCACGCGGGGCATTTCTTGATCAAATCGCCGAACGGGAGGATTTTTCGAAGGTCGCCCTGGCCCACTCCAGAAACGATCGGAACGAAACGGTATTGCTGAACCTCCTGCGGGGTTCCGGCTCCGAGGGGCTTGTCTCGATGAGACCCGTGGCCCGAAACACGATTCGCCCCCTTATCGAAACGACACGGAAAGACATCGAAGCCTACCTCCACGAGATCGGTCAGTCATGGCGGTCCGACGAAACGAACAGCGACCCCGGCTTTGCCCGCAACCGGATCCGGCACGATGTACTGCCGAGGCTGGCATCGGAATTCAATCCGAGGTTGCAGGACGCATTGGCTAGAACAGTTGAAATTCTGGAAGACGAGGACGCGTGGATGAGCCAGTTAGTCGAGGCGTGGCTCGACAGCCATACCCGTTCGGAAGGCCTGTCGTTCGAGGTTCAGATCGATGGGCTCTCGGACCAGCCGGTGGGTTTCACCCGTCGCCTCCTCAGGGAGGCACTCCGGCGAGCGGGCTCCCCTCTGATCGACATCGGATTCGATCACATCGAAAGTATCCGGTCGATACTTTCGGGACCGAAGAGCGGCAAGGTCGTGGAATTGCCGGGGTCGATCCAGGTCGAACGGAGTTTCGACAAGCTGATTCTGCGAGACGTGAGCGATGAACCTCTCGATTACCAATATGACCTTCAGGTTCCAGGCGTCGTTCGGATTCCTGAAATCGGGACGTTGTTTGAAGCCCGCTTCACCGACCTCGGTGCCTCGAAACCCCGACAGGGACGGGTCTTTGTCGATGGTGAATCGCTTGGACCCTATGTTAAAATTAGAAACTGGAGGAATGGCGACTTCTACGATCCCGTAGGACTTCCCTCGGCGAAGCTCGTGAAGCTTTTCCAGAAAGGGCGGATTCCCAGATGGCGGAGACGCCAGTGGCCCGTTCTTGTCGCCGGCAGTACGATTGTCTGGGTGGCCTCGTTTCCCGTGTCCCGCGCGTTTATCCCTTCGGGACGATCCCGACGAATCGTTGAATTTGAGGCGTCACCTATGGCGGAAGGTAGGGACGTTTGGGTCGGAATAGAGTCTAAGGGTTAGAGGCACTTTAGACGAGCCCGGGTTCCTGGCGGGGCCGGGTGGGAGGGTTCTTTGAATTCGACAGCAAAAACCATTTTGTTCTGGGTCGCCCTGTTGCTGACCGCAGTACTGCTTTACCAGGTAGTCCAGAGCACGACAGCCGGCCAGGAATCGGAGTTCAACTTCACGCAGTTCATGCAGGAACTGGAACGTGGCGCTGTTCAAAGCGTGACCATCGCGAACTCGGAAGTGACCGGAGAATTGACAAGCGGCGAATCCTTCACGACCGTCATTCCGATGGAGTATCCCGAACTGCTCGATATCCTGAGGGAGCAGAACGTCGTTGTGACCGGCGAGGCGGCAAATCAGAGCCCCTGGCTGACTGCCCTGATTGGATGGGCGCCCTTCTTGTTCCTCATCGGATTCTGGATCTTCTTCATGCGTCAGATGCAAAGCGGCGGGAACAAGGCGCTTTCGTTCGGCAAGAGTCGGGCGCGATTGTTAACCGCGCATCAGAAGAAGGTGACGTTCAAGGACGTGGCCGGAGTCGAAGAAGCAAAGGAAGAACTCAACGAAATCATTGAATTCCTTAAAGAACCCCAGAAATTTCAGAAGCTCGGTGGACGAATTCCCAAGGGCGTCATCCTGGTTGGCCCTCCCGGCACCGGCAAGACCCTGTTGGCCCGGGCGATCGCGGGCGAGGCCAACGTTCCATTCTTCTCGATCAGCGGATCGGATTTCGTCGAGATGTTCGTCGGTGTCGGCGCTTCGCGAGTTCGCGATCTGTTCGAGCAGGGCAAAAAGAACGCACCGTGCATCATCTTCATCGACGAAATCGACGCAGTGGGTCGACATCGTGGCGCCGGCCTCGGTGGGGGTCACGACGAGCGGGAGCAGACCTTAAACCAGTTGCTGGTTGAAATGGACGGGTTTGAATCGAACGAAGGCGTGATCCTGGTTGCGGCAACGAACCGACCCGACGTCCTCGACCCCGCACTGTTAAGGCCTGGCCGTTTCGACCGGCGAGTGGTCGTTCCGCTGCCCGACGTCAAGGGCCGTGAAGGCATACTGGCTGTTCACGTACGGAAGATCCCACTGACCGAGGATGTGGAAATCGGCCTTATCGCACGCGGCACCCCGGGATTCTCGGGTGCCGATCTGGCAAACCTCGTGAACGAATCGGCTCTCCTGGCCGCCAGGTTGAACCAGAAGGCTGTGACCATGGACAATTTCGAGACCTCCAAGGACAAGGTCCTGATGGGTGTGGCTCGACGATCCTTGATCATCAGCGACAATGAAAAGCGGATAACGGCGTATCACGAGGCGGGTCACGCACTGGTGGCCGCGATGGTCCCTGGGGCGGATCCTTTACACAAGGTCACGATCATCCCTCGAGGGATGGCCCTGGGCGTAACGATGCAGTTGCCGGTAGACGATCGCCACACCTATCCACGCAACTACCTGGAGGGGCAGTTGGCCATCATGATGGGAGGCCGTCTGGCCGAGGAACTTTTTCTCGAGACGATGACGACAGGTGCGGGCAACGACATCGAACAAGCGACGGAACTGGCGCGAAAGATGGTCTGCCAGTACGGGATGTCCACCCTCGGGCCGCTGACTTTCGGCAAGCAGGAAGAGCAGATTTTCCTGGGGCGTGAGATCAGTCAGCATCGTGATTACAGCGAAGATACGGCCGAGTCCATCGACGAACAGGTTCGCAATTTTGTCATGGAAGGCTACGATCGGGCGAAACAGATACTGACCGACAACAGCGAAGCACTGGAGAGAATTGCAGTGGCCTTGCTGGAACGGGAGTCCCTGGACGCGACCGAGATTCAGATGTTGATGGATGGCGAGCGCCTGAAGGAAAAGCCGGCGCCAGCCGCAACGCCAAAGAAGGAAGAAGGCGAAACGGCACCCACGACGACTGCTGACGAAGCTGCACAGCCAACTCCTCCGATTCCACCTCACGAGGATCCGGCGCCTGCGTAGAATAGCAGCCTTTGTCTGTAGGGTCGCGTTACACGCGCAAGTAGCTGCAAGGCAGAGCAAAAGAAAGAGCCAGAAGCGATGCTTCTGGCTCTTTCTTTTTTGACGTCGTGTTATAAAGCGATCTATGCGCAAAGGGTTCACATGGCAACTACCCCGCACCTCGATCCAACTGGGGCGGCGCACCCTTGTCATGGGGATTCTGAACGTGACGCCGGATTCGTTTTCCGACGGTGGCAAGTACCTGAATTTGGAAACAGCCGTCAACCGTGGACAGGAAATCGAGGCCGAGGGCGCGGACCTTGTGGACATCGGCGGCCAATCGACACGCCCCGGGAGCATTCCGATTGCGGAAGAGGAAGAAATAAAACGCGTTATTCCAGCAGTCGAGCTTCTGGCCAACCAGCTTGAAATCCCCATATCGGTGGACACATACCGCGCTGCGGTCGCAAGGCGCGCCATCGACGCCGGCGCCCAGATCATCAACGACATCAGCGGCCTCCGCATGGATCCGGACATGCAAAGGGTGGCTTCAGAAACCAAAGCCGGCGTGGTCATCATGCACAGCCGGGGAGCGCGGCGAAACATCCACGATCGGAGGGTGACGGAAGATCTCGCCAAAATCTGCCGGGAACTGGGCCAGACTATTGAAGCAGCGACAAAGGCAGGCATCAATCGGGAAGCTGTCATGGCCGATCCGGGAATCGGATTCGGCAAGAGCCCCAGAAACAACCTAAAAGTTTTAAAAAGGCTCGAGATTTTTAGTAAACTAGGCTATCCACTGCTGGTGGGTGTATCCCGCAAATATCTGATTAAAGGCAGCATACCTGCCTCCGAAGCGACCGTTTGGACCACCGCAGCGGCCGTTGCACTGGCTGTGCGGGGCGGCGCTCATGCCGTGCGAGTACACCAGATCGCCGAGATGCGGGCCGTCGCGGAGATGGTGGATCAGATCGAGCAGGCCTAGCAGAAGGGATCGTAGCGAGAAAGTGGAGAATCAAGTCCAGATTCTCTCGACCTTGAGACATTCCCTCGACTTTGAGGCATTTTCTCGACTTTGAGGCATTTTCTCGACTTTGAGACATTTTCTCGACTTTGAGGCATTTTCTCGACTTTGAGGGGAATAGTGGTCCTATGTAACGAAAAAATGGGGAAATATGGACCAACTCTAACGCTTTCGTAGCAGATTCCTTCTGCCGCGCAGGCTCCTACGACGATCATGATCGATTTTCTCAGTTTGCCACCGTTTGATGGGTTCGCGATACTCGATATCTGCATCGTCGCGTTCATCATCTACCAGGTTCTCGTCCTGATCCGCGGAACCCGCGCGGTTCAGATGGCACTCGGCCTGACGTTGATCGTCGCCTTCTTCTACCTGTCTCGCTACAGCAGGCTGGCCACCCTGTCCTGGATGCTGACCACCATCCTTCCATACTTCGTATTCGCGATCATCGTCATCTTCCAGTCGGAAATCCGGCGGGCGCTCACACAATTCGGCAAGACACCTTTCTTGAGCGGGTTTTCGTCGATCAACCGAAGTGAGTTGTATGATGAGATCGTCCTCGCAGCCACGACTCTGGCTTCCAAGAAGACGGGGGCCCTGATTGTCGTCGAAAGAGATATTGGTCTCAAGAACTACATCGAGAGCGGTATCGCGCTCGACTCCCTGGTCTCTTATGATCTGCTTGTAACGGTTTTTGACCCATCGGTTCCGCTCCACGATGGCGCAGTAATAGTCCAGACCGGTCGGATTGCGGCAGCGGCCTGTTTTCTTCCGTTGACGGTGAACCCACGTCTGAGTAAGGAGTTGGGAACCCGACACCGGGCAGCGATCGGGATCACCGAGGAAACCGATTCGATCGCAATCGTGGTGTCGGAGGAAACAGGGTCCATTTCGTTAGCCGCGAACGGCGAAATCGAACGTCACCTCGACGCGGATCGGTTGCGGACACGCCTGCGGGAGGCATTCGAAAAGAAGGCCCCGCGTGGGATCCCTGAAACCGTGACGTCTCCCGCGGAGTCGTAACCATGCCGTCCCTGCGCAGTTTTTTGTCACACAACTGGTTTCTCAAGCTGTTCTCTATCCTGCTGGCGAGCCTGCTCTGGTTGACGATCGCAACGGAAACAAACACGGTTACGAACCGGACCGTACCCCTGGAGTTTCGAGGCATCCCCCTCAACATGGAAATCACGGCAGAAACCGCAACCGAGGTCCGTCTTCAGGTGCGGGGATCTTCGACTCTCTTAAATGAAATCTCTCCGGCTGACATCGCGGCGTTCGTATCGCTGGCGGGAGAGTCGCCGGGGGAAAAGAACCTGGCCTTGTCTGCGCAGAACATTCTGCGCCCGTTCGGAATCGAGGTCCTTCGTGTGGATCCTCCCCGGGTGCAGTTCAACCTGGAACGCACGATGACACGCACGCTTCCTGTCCGGGCAAACGTGGAAGGGGTCCCGGCCGAAGACTACGAGGTCGTCTTGGCGCGGGTTGTGCCGAACACTGTTCAGGTCTCTGGCCCCGAGTCGCGGGTCGGCCCGCCGCTGGAGGCGTTGACGACGACTGCGGTTCGCATCGACGGCCTGCGGGAAGGGATAACCGCCCCAACCGATTTGAACGTGCTGGATCCACTTGTCCGGATCGAGTCCCTGTCGCCCTTCGAAGTCCAGATTGATATCCGGGAAGTGGAGGTTGAGAACACGTACAGCATTCCCGTTGACCCGTCGCTTGATCAGGAACTCTGGCTTATTCAACCGACATCCGTCGACGTTACGATCCGGGGACCGAAAAGTGTCATGGCAGACTACGTCCCCACGTTCATCTATTTCACGATCGATACCGACCCCGTCCTTCCGGGCAGCCAGGAGGTTGTACCCCGGGTCCTGGGCATCAACGCCCCGCTGACGGTCTCTTCGTTCGACCCCGAAAGGGTTCAGGTGGTTTTCCGCGAGGCACCGTGACGATGGGAAGGCGTTTGCTGCTTGTCGCGAACTGTTCGTAAGAATCAAACATCCAAGACTTCTCGATCAGGAATGCAAAAACTATTTGGCACGGACGGCATCCGCGCCCGCGCGGGACAGTTCCCCCTCGACAGCAACACAATCTTTGCCATAGGTAAAGCAATCGGCGAGCAGTTGTCTGGCAAGATACTGATCGGTCAGGATTCCAGGACCTCGGGCCCCTGGATTTTCGATCTGTTGAAAAGTGGGATAGAAAAGAACGGCAGGGGTATCGAAGACACCGGCATCTTGCCCACGCCGGCGATCGCCCTTCTGACCCAACAAAGCCCCTGCGGGGGCGGTGTGATGATTTCGGCCTCCCACAATTCTTTCGAGGACAACGGCATCAAGATTTTTGGGGCAAATGGGCAGAAACTCATCGAGGCGGAAGAGTCCAGGATCGAGGGACGGATTGAGGAATTGATTGCACACGGCGACACTCCGGACGAAGAGCCACACCGACCGAATCCACCCCCCCCGGTACCGGGATCCCGGGTGTGGTCGGAACGCTACCAGAGTCTCCTCCGGGATCGATTTCCGGAAGGACGCTGGCTGGAGGGCACCCGACTGGTCGCCGACTGTGCCAACGGTGCGATGAGTTGGCTGGCGCCCGCACTCTTGCGGAGCCTGGGGGCCGAAGTGTGTGAAATCCAGACGAATCCATCCGGCACCAACATCAATGCAGGGTGCGGCGCCGTTCACCCGGCCTCTCTGATCGACGCCGTCGTTCAACACGAAGCGGATCTTGGGGTGGCTTTTGACGGAGACGGGGACCGCTCCCTTTTCGTCTCCGCGAACGGCCGCCTGATCGACGGCGACGCGGTCCTACTCTTGATGGCCCGTCGGATGAAGACGCTGGGGACGCTCGAACCACCGACGATCATTGGCACGTCCATGACCAACTACAGCCTTGAAAAGACTCTGCGACGCGAAGGAATACGACTGGTTCGGGTTGATGTGGGCGATCGGCATGTCTTCAAGGAAATGAGGGCCCTAGGTAGCGTCCTGGGTGGCGAACCGTCCGGTCACATTATCTTTTCGGATTTCGGACTCTCCGGGGACGGATTGCTGACCACATTGAGAGTGTGTGAAGCGATTGTCGCCGTCGGAAGTTCGCTCGGCGAACTAACCGACGACTGGAAGGCTGCACCGCAACTCTTGAAGAACGTTCCGGTTGAACGGAAAACACCGCTGGAAACGATGCCCGCTTTCGGCCAGAAGATCGATGAGATCAGTCAAAGCCTGGATGGCCATGGCCGGGTCGTCGTCCGGTATTCAGGAACAGAGGCCTTGCTTCGCGTGATGATCGAAAGCGATTCCGATAAGAAGAACGAACAGTTTGCCGACGAGCTGATTTCAGTCTACAGAAGCGAAATTGAGTAGGGCGGCCAACAAGAAAGCCCCGACGGTCGTTGAACTGTCGGGGCTTTTCTTCAATTAATTCCCGGCAACGACCTAGTCTCCCACGCAGTCGCCCACGCAGTACAATCGGCCCTGAGGGGCTTAACTTCCGTGTTCGGGATGGGAACGGGTGTGACCCCCTCGGTAAGATCACCGAGAAACTTGGTTCCAGTGGCCAGTGGTCAGTGGTCAGTGGTCAGTTGACACACCCGAGACTGCCGTTCTCCGGCACTGAAGAATCTCTTAAAAAGATCGAATGATCGTTAACAAATGAATATTGATGGGCAAGTTGAGCGCAATAGGAACAAATCTTGTAGTGAATAGATCAATAATGATCAAGCCTCACGACCGATTAGTACGGGTTAGCTAAACACATTACTGTGCTTACACACCCCGCCTATCAACGTGGTAGTCTTCCACGGGTCTTTAGGAGCCTTATGGCCCGGGAGATCTTATCTTGCGGCCAGCTTCGCGCTTAGATGCATTCAGCGCTTATCTGAACCGGACGTAGCTACCCAGCGGTGCCACTGGCGTGACAACTGGTACACTAGAGGTCCGTCCAACCCAGTCCTCTCGTACTAAGGTCAGCCCCGCTCAAATCTCCTGCGCCCACACCAGATAGGGACCGAACTGTCTCGCGACGTTCTGAACCCAGCTCACGTACCGCTTTAATGGGCGAACAGCCCAACCCTTGGGACCTTCTACAGCCCCAGGATGCGATGAGCCGACATCGAGGTGCCAAACCCGGGCGTCGATGTGAACTCTTGGCCCGGATCAGCCTGTTATCCCCGGCGTACCTTTTATCCGTTGAGCGATGGCCCTTCCATACAGAACCACCGGATCACTAAGTCCTGGTTTCCCACCTGCTCGACTTGTAGGTCTCGCAGTCAAGCCACCTTATGCCTTTACACTCGAAGGCTGATTTCCAAACAGCCTGAGGTGACCTTTGAGCGCCTCCGTTACATTTTAGGAGGCGACCGCCCCAGTCAAACTACCCGCCTGACAAGGTCCCTGGACCGGATAACGGCCCTAGGTTAGATTCACAAAACAACAAGGGTGGTATCTCACCAGTGGCTCCCCGCAGGCCAAAGCCCACGGTTCAAAGCCTCCCACCTATCCTGCGCATGCTGACCCATAAATCATTGTCAGGTTATAGTAAAGGTGCACGGGGTCTTTCCGTCTTGGTGCGGGCATCCGGCATCTTCACCGGAACTACAAATTCGCTGAGTCACTCGTTAAGACAGTCGTCAGATCGTTACGCCATTCGTGCAGGTCGGAACTTACCCGACAAGGAATTTCGCTACCTTAGGACCGTTATAGTTACGGCCGCCGTTCACCGGGGCTTCAGTTCAGAGCTTCGCTACATAAATGCAGCTAACCCCTCCCTTTAACCTTCCGGCACCGGGCAGGCGTCAGCCCCTATACGTCGTTTTCGACTTTGCAGAGACCTGTGTTTTTGTTAAACAGTCGCCTGACGCGCTTCACTGCGACCCCTTCTTGCTCAGGCCGCGAGGACCATCACAATAATGGGGCGCACCTTCTCCCGAAGTTACGGTGCTAATTTGCCGAGTTCCTGAACGAGTGTTCTCCCAAGCGCCTTTGGACGTTAAATCCTCGTCTACCTGTGTCGGTTTGCGGTACGGTCACCGCGGCCTCTCCTTAGAGGTTTTTCTTGGCAGTGTAGCCTCACTCACTTACGAGTCGAAATGACTCCGGACTCCCCTCTCAGCGTTGAATGCCCGCACGGATTTTCCTGCGCGGACCGCCTACCGGGTTCCACCTCCCATAGCCATAGGGTTTGGCTGAGCTAGCTTCCTGCGTCACCCCATCGTACAAACGAAACCGTGGTGGTACAGGAATGTTGACCTGTTTCCCATCGTCTACGCCTTTCGACCTCGACTTAGGGACCGACTAACCCTGAGCGGATTAACCTTCCTCAGGAAACCTTAGACTTTCGGCGGGGAGGGTTCTCACCTCCCTTATCGCTACTTATGCCGGCAGGGTCTCTTCTGTACGCTCCATCTGTCCTTACGGTCAGACTTCAACGCCGAACAGAATGCTCGCCTACCAAAACATGACTCCGAAGAATCATGAGTTCCGCAGCTTCGGCACGATACTTGAGCCCCGTTGAATTATCGGTGCAAAGACGCTTGACCAGTGAGCTGTTACGCTTTCTTTAAAGGATGGCTGCTTCTAAGCCAACCTCCTGGCTGTCTCAGCATCTTCACGTCCTTTCCCACTTAGCATCGATTTTGGGGCCTTAGCTGGCGGTCTGGGCTGTTTCCCTTTTGACAATGAGGCTTAGCCCCCACTGTCTGACTGCTATGCATTTGTCGTCGGCATTCGGAGTTTGATTGGATTCAGTAACCTTGTGGGGCCCCTAGTCCATTCAGTGCTCTACCGCCGACGCAATTCACATAACGCTAGCCCTAAAGCTATTTCGGCGAGAACGGGCTATAACGGAATTTGATTAGCCTTTCACCCCTACCCTCAGCTCATCCAAGCCGTTTTCAACCGACACTGGTTCGGACCTTCACCTCGTGTTACCGAGGCTTCATCCTGGCCAAGGGTAGATCATCCCGCTTCGCGTCTATTACCACGGACTGTGGTCGCCCTATTCAGACTCGCTTTCGCTACGGCTCCCCCATACGGGTTAACCTTGCCCGTGACAATAACTAGCCGGCTCATTATGCAATAGGCACGCGATCAGGCCTTGCCACTCCGAAGAATGGCCATAGCCCTCTCACTGCTTGTAAGCACACGGTTTCAGGTTCTTTTAACTCCCCTAGCAGGGGTTCTTTTCACCTTTCCCTCACGGTACTGGTTCACTATCGGTCGACGGTTAGTATTTAGCCTTACGAGATGGTCCTCGTAGATTCCCACAGGGTTCCACGTGTCCCGCGGTACTCAGGTGCCTGTCGGGAGTTGCTACCGCTTTCGTGTACGGGGCTATCACCCTCTCTGGCCAGTCTTTCCAGACTGTTCTACTAGCGGAGCAATTTGTAACTCCACAATGACAGGTCCTACAACCCCACCGAATCCGAAGAAACGGTGGTTTGGGCTATTCCGCATTCGCTCGCCGCTACTAACGGAATCACTTTTGTTTTCTTTTCCTCCAGGTACTAAGATGGTTCACTTCCCTGGGTTAGCTTCATACGACCTATGTATTCAGTCGTAGATACTCCGGTTTTGCCAGAGTGGGTTCCCCCATTCGGAGACCCCCGGATCAACGCCTGCTTGCGGCTTCCCGAGGTTTATCGCAGCTTGCCACGTCCTTCATCGCCTACCGTCGCCTAGGCATCCACCGTGTGCCCTTAGTAGCTTGATCACTACAGTAAAATTTACTCGCCTAAGGCGCTCGCTCTACTCATAACGTCTAGCTTGCTGGTCCGCAGAACACAGAAATGTGCGATCAAAAAGACCACACCTACACGAGAGGCGTTCCAGCTCGCTCCACGTCAGGAATTCGTAGAGTTTGCCCATCAATATTCAGTTGTCAAAGACCTCAAAAAGATCTCCTGCGAGCGCAACTCGCAGGAACCTGTGTCGGCGCCGTTAGGCTGCCTGGGAAAGGGGAATCGGGTACAGACACCTAATTTCCGGTGACTGAAAACCTCATGAACCGATACGTCGAAACTTAGGTATCAGTCCCCTTCCTGAATGGAGATGATCGGGCTCGAACCGACGGCCTCCGCCTTGCAAGGGCGGCGCTCTCCCAACTGAGCTACATCCCCCTGGCATTGTTCTGGCAACAACTAACAGGGGAAACCCGGATGTCCCTCCGAAGGCCGGCGACCCTGATTCGTTACCGAAATGGGCCTGGGTAGATTTGAACTACCGACCTCACGCTTATCAGGCGTGCGCTCTAACCAACTGAGCTACAGGCCCGTTGTCGCACACCGATGCTTTGGCCGGCTCGAAAAATCTCGCCGGTCGGACGAGTCCCAGATTTAATTATCATTATTAAATTTGAGGCAGAAAGCGTGCCCGCCGGCCGGACAAACTGAGTCCAAACCAAACGAGTCTTTGTAAAAAGCGTCGAGATTACTTACCCCGAAGGGAAGCTCCCCCAACGCCTATCGTGAGCTTTACTCTTAGAAAGGAGGTGATCCAGCCACAGGTTCTCCTACGGCTACCTTGTTACGACTTCACCCCAATCACCACTCATACCTTGGACGGTTATCTCCCGAAGGTTAAATCACCGGCTTCTAGTACAAACAGCTTTCGTGATGTGACGGGCGGTGTGTACAAGGCCCGGGAACGTATTCACCGCGGCATGCTGATCCGCGATTACTAGCGATTCCAACTTCATGGAGTCGAGTTGCAGACTCCAATCCGAACTGAGGACGGCTTTTTGGGATTAGCTCCCCCTCGCGGGTTTGCGACCCTCTGTACCGTCCATTGTAGCACGTGTGTAGCCCTGGACATAAAGGCCATGAGGACTTGACGTCATCCCCACCTTCCTCCGGTTTTTCACCGGCAGTCCCCTTAGAGTGCCCACCATAACGTGATGGCAACTAAGGGCAAGGGTTGCGCTCGTTGCGGGACTTAACCCAACATCTCACGACACGAGCTGTCGACAGCCATGCAGCACCTCGACTAGTGTCCCCGAAGGGAAAAAGAGCTTTCACCCACTGTCACTAGCCGTTCGAGCCCAGGTAAGGTTCTTCGCGTTGCGTCGAATTAAACCACATGCTCCACCGCTTGTGCGGGCCCCCGTCAATTCCTTTGAGTTTCAGCCTTGCGACCGTACTCCCCAGGCGGGATACTTAACGCGTTAGCTCCGGCACGGAAGGATTCAACCCCCCCCACACCAAGTATCCATCGTTTAGGGCTAGGACTACCAGGGTATCTAATCCTGTTTGCTCCCCTAGCTTTCGCGCCTCAGCGTCAGTTGCGATCCAGAAAGCCGCCTTCGCCACCGGTGTTCCTCCTGATATCTACGCATTTCACCGCTACACCAGGAATTCCGCTTTCCCCTCTCGCACTCTAGTCTGCCAGTATCGGATGCAGGCTCTGGGTTGAGCCCAGAGTTTTCACATCCGACTTAACGGACCGCCTACGCGCCCTTTACGCCCAGTAAATCCGAACAACGCTTGCCCCCCCCGTATTACCGCGGCTGCTGGCACGGAGTTAGCCGGGGCTTCTTCTACAGGTACCGTCAACCCGAAGGCTTCTTCCCTGTCGAAAGGATTTTACGTACCGAAATACTTCATCATCCACGCGGCGTTGCTTGATCAGGGTTTCCCCCATTGTCAAAAATTCCCCACTGCTGCCTCCCGTAGGAGTCTGGACCGTGTCTCAGTTCCAGTGTGGCCGACCGTCCTCTCAGACCGGCTACCGATCGCAGCCTTGGTGAGCTCTTACCTCACCAACTAGCTAATCGGGCGTGGGCTCCTCCCAGAGTGGCCGAAGCCTTTCATCACAAGGTCCGAAGACTATGTGATCGTATGCGGTATTAGCACCGGTTTCCCGATGTTATTCCCCGCTCCGGGGCAGATTACCCACGTATTACTCACCCGTGCGCCGCTGTACTAGGGAACCGAAGTCCCCGTTCTCGCTCGACTTGCATGTGTTAGGCACGCCGCCAGCGTTGATTCTGAGCCAGGATCAAACTCTCAAAATAACTTTTGAAAGTCAAAACCAATAAACTTGCTTAGCTGATAACTCAGTTTAGTTCAACTTTTAGGCACGCTCTCAATTGTCAAAGAGCTTTTCGGCTCTCAGGCCTCAAATTGTGCTTGAATCCGCGTCTCAACCAAGGTCAAAATACGAAATCAGGGGCTAAAAAGACCGCCAGAATGGTACTTGACGGTCTATCTCACCACCCTGCACACGATACAACCAAGCGCACAGGCACAGCACCCAATAGTACGAGTCCGGGAGCATCATGTCAAGAGGGTCGGCCTCTTAATTTGTTGACGACACACGCGAACCCCAAGGTGATACGATTATGGCACTGAGGGGCGTGGATCACAGCCGAGCGACATGAGACACACAACATCAAATGACCGCGCTTCTGTCTTTGACTTTTCCGGGGGGCTCATATGAAAAGGAAACGCGGCAATTACCGCAACATCAACAAACTGGGGCTCGTGTGCTGTTTGTTCCTGCTCTCGACGACCATGGTGTTGCTGGGTCAAGGGTCTCGTAAGTGGATCGGGACCTGGGAGTTAAACCTTGAGGAGTCAATCTTCAGGAACAGCGAAGACAACGGGCCTCCGTGGAAAAGCCGGACCTGGAGCATCGCAGCCATTGCAGGAAGTATAACGATCACCGATGATCTGGTCCCCGCCAAGGGAGCTGCGATCCATCAGGAGTACACCGTCCCATCCGACGGGGCCGAAGTTCCCCTGGAACACCTTCCAGACTTTACGATCTCGTTCAATCTCGTGGATGACAACACGTTCGAGCTCATCACAAAGACCGAGAGCAGTTCCAGCACAGAGCGCTTTGTGGTTTCACCCGACGGAAACTCGCTGACTCACACTTTTGTCGGAATACCAACCAATACGGATGTGTACGACAAGCAGCCGTAGATTTCGGAGCGTTTGAAGATGCGTCGAAGCTTCACCATCATGTTCGTGTCCCTGCTGATGACACTGGGGCTCTCTCGGGGTCCAGGAGCGGCGAACTCCGAACCGGCCGGACAAAATGGATCTGAACGTTGGACGGTCTGGGACGGCATCTACACGGACGCCGAAGCCGACAACGGGTGGTCGACCTACGCGGCCGCCTGCTCACGCTGCCATGGAGACGTGCTTGAAGGCCGGAACGGGCCGGCCCTGACGGGCGATCACTTCCTCGAGAGTTGGCGCGAGGACACTCTGGAGAACCTGTTCGCTGTCATCAAGACCATGCCGCCCCGGGGTCCATCCCTGGACGATCGTTCGAGCCTCGACGTCCTGGGGTATATCCTGCAGGCGAACGGCTATCCAGCCGGCGGCTATCGTCTGAGCACCAGCACTCTCGAAACGGTTTGGATAGAAGGAACGAATGGTCCCGAACCCGTACCTGATCGTTCTCTGGTCGAAGTCGTGGGCTGCATGACCGAAGTTGAAGGCGAATGGATGCTGACAATGGCCAGTGAGCCGGTCCGAACGAGGAACTCGGATCGAGCAACGAGAGAAGAGTTGAATGAGGCAGAGACAAAACCGCTGGGATCCTCGCAGTTTCACCTCCAGAATTTCTACATGCTTGGCTCTTTCGATCCGGATTTGCACGAAGGCCACAAAATGCAAGCCAAGGGAGCACTGATTCGGGACTCGGACGGTGACCGCATCAGCCTGACAGCATTAGGCATGGTCGCGGAGGGTTGCGGGCAGTGACACCCCTTTTCGCCGAGGCTCCTAGCGTAGTCCGTACCCAGGCCGGAGACGAGTCGCATTCGAAGTTGGAAATTTGAACACTGCAAGATTTGCTATTGCTCGGAGGTTCGGCCACTTCCGAACATTCGACACGAAGCAATCTGCAATGAGCAACCTGCAATAACTAGCCTTCCATATACGGGTTCGGGGGAATCTTCCCACACAAGCGGGAATAGACGGTCAGTGCGCCACGATGGTGCGCGGTGTGGTCGCTGATACCCCACAAGATGGCGTAACGTGGCATACCACCCATGATCGGCCCTTCCGGTAAGGGCTGAGACCATTCCTCGACCGACTTCTCATTAATGAGCTCGGTGAGGTTATCGACCGCCCGTCCAAACCATGCCTGGGCGTCGCCCATTGATTGGACAGCACGCACTTCCCTGTCGTGCTCTTCGAAATTCATGTCGAAACCTTCAGGAGCGAAAGCCCCGTCGACGAACCAGTCGATGGTCTGGGCCGCGTGCGCCACCGGGTTGGCTGCAGTGTAGGTGCCGTCCGCCGGCGCAAAGTTCGAGTCGTCTTCCGTCAGGCTCTTCGTACTGCGGGTAAAGAATTCCCGTGTAGACTGCAGTTGTCCGATCCATGCTTCTTTCATCTCAAGCCTCCTGTAGATCTCTGCGAAGAAAAAACCCCGGAATCCGTTTGGATTTCCGGGGTTTTAATCGCGGTTCTCAGAATGTGTCTAGTTCGGGGTTCTGCCCTCGGCGTTGAACTTCCCGTCCACACACTGGTCGGATCGACAGTTATCCTGGAATGGCGAGCCCAACTTCACCAGCAGATCGCGGATCGGTGGCTTGGGTATGAAGAATCGCGATGGGCCAAACGCCATATCGGCCACTGAGTTCCCGTCCTTGTTGATCGCCTCGATATCGGCGCCCTGGTCCAGCAGGTACAGGATCATTTCTTCGTCGCCTCGGGCGGCCGCTCCATGTAGAGCGGTAAACCCATCGACATCCGGGACGTTCACATCGTTGCCAAGTTCCACGCAGTATCTGACAGCGTCCATCCAGGAGTCCGGAGAATTCTGGGTAAAGTTTCCGATCCAACCGATCCCCGACGCCACCACCAGCGGTGTCGCGCCTCCTTTGCTGGTAAGTCTGGGATCTGCTCCACCTTCGACCAGGACGCGCATCGCTTCGACATCACTCGATTGTGCGGCTCGCCAGAAGGCCGTGGATCCGGTGGGATCGATCCAACCGCGATCGTGAGACGTCGGGCTGAACCATAGTTTCCTCTCGATCCTGGCGTCCGGGTCCGCTCCATGATCCAGAAAGGCCTGGAGGAGGTCGAGTGAATCCACCGTCTCCTGGTCCGTCCTCGGGTTTGGGGCCCAGGACACGGGTGCATATCGCATGTTGACTGTCGCATACAAGGGAGTGAGCCCGTCAAGGTTGGCGAGGTTCGGGTCCGCTCCGCTGTCGAGAAGGAACTTGGCCACGGTGTAATGACCATTGGCAATCGCGATCACCATGGCGCTCGAGCCTTCCCCGACGTTGACCTGATCAACGTCGGCACCGGCCTCGACGAGTGCGCGGACCGACTCCAGGTTGCCATCGCGGGCAGCAAACAACAGTGCGGTCATGCCGCCCATTATGGAGTTGGTACCCGGAGCTCTCGGACCTCCTCTTCTCCTGTTTTGCGGAGGGGCCTGCGGTTGACCGCCGGGGCCTCCACCCCTGGCTCCGGCTTGTCCTGCTGCAGGGGCAGGCGGCTGCGGCTGGACGATGACATTTCCGACCGTGTCGACGGGAGGGCCGGTCATCGGAACAAGCAGCGAGGCGAGGCCGACGTGCGCGCCCCGCTCTGCGAGAACCCTAATGACCTCCGGTCGATTTTCCCAGGCGGCAAACATCAATGCCGTCTGGCCGTTCGTGGATTCCCTGGCGTTCACGAATGCGCCGTGGTCCAGCAGTGCACTTACCGCGTCCTCACTTCCCGACAGAGCCGCCGACATGAGATGGGTCGTTCCGTTTGATGTTAGAGCGTGTACATCCGCACCAGCCTCTACCAGAGTCTCGATCATTTCGGCGCTACCGTTCTTGGAGGCCAGGGCCAGAGGCGTAGTCCCTCCAATGCGGACCTTCGCCTTGACGTCTGCTTCGGCCACGATCAATAACCTCGCCATTTCCACGTCGTCTTGAAACGCAGCCCAGTGCAACGCAGTCATGCCGTCGCCCTGGGCCGCATTCACATCGACTTCGTCGTCGGTGAGCAGGGAACGCACCGCTTCAATGTCATTCGCCCTGGCTGCGTCCGCCAGGGGGGCGTCGGTAGTGGCGGCCCAGACCAGCATTGTCATGGACAGCACACCCACAACACCCATCGAGACACCGCCAATCAGTCTTCTTCGAAACATGCAATCTCCTCCCACGGTCTCGACCTAAATCGCAACCTCTCCCGTACTGTCGCCAAACGTATCGACATCGACACCGAGCTTATGCAACAGGGTCAGTAGAGCATTCGCCATGGGCGTTCCATCTTCGCACAACACATGGTGATTGCCCTTCAACTGACCATTGGCCTTGCCCGCCAGGAACAGGGGAACACGCAGGTGGTTGTGGACGCTTCCATCGCCCATGGGGCTGCCGTAGAGAACCATCGAATGATCCAGGAGGTTGCCGTCACCGTCGGGAGTGTTCTTCAACTTGTCGACGAAGTACGCCACCTGGTCCACGTGGAACGTATTGAGCCGGGAAAACTCTTCAAGCTTGTCCGGCTTGTTGCCGTGATGCGAAAGGGAATGGAACGGAGTCTTGACGCCACTTTCGGTGTAGACGCGGGAACTCACGTCACGTCCCATCTTGAACGCGGAAACACGCGTCATATCGGTCGAGAAGGCCAACACTTGAAGATCAAACATCAATTTGACATGTTCGGTCCAGACGTCCGGCACTCCGATCGGCGCATCTGGCAAGGCCGTCGCTTCCCCGGACATGTTGTGTTGCTCCGCCTTCTCTATGCGCCGTTCGATCTCACGAACATCGTCCAGGTAGTCGCCCAGACGATTCTGATCGCTCGGGCCAAGACCCTTTTTGAGTTCGGCAACCTTGCCCATGATCCCGTCGAGAATACTGGCGTTGGCCTGCCTGCGGCTCAGCCGCTGCTCGGGCGTCGCACCATCTCCGAACAAACGCTCGAAAGCCACTCGCGGATCGCGCTCCATCGGAAGGGGCGTCGTTGGCGAAGACCAGGAAATCGTGTTTGCGTATACACAACTGTAGCCATAACCGCAGGCGCCGGTCAGCGAACCGACGTCTTCGATGGAGAGTTGAATCGAAGGCAACGGTGTATCCTGACCGAATTTCTGCGCGTAAAGCTGGTCCATCGAGACGCCGTTATAGATGTCGGCACCTTCGGTCATCTTCGCGTGGGCGCACGTGAGGAAGGCGGCGGAGGAACGCGTATGGTCCGCGCCCGCCTCCTTCACCTCCTGAGCGGTGGCCGGAGCGATGTCGGTGTGGCTGACGATCGTCAGGTAGTCCTGATACGGAGCCAGCGATCGCAGGATGGCCGTGATCTCAAAATCACTTCCTTCCTTCTCCGGCGACCAGTACTTGAGGCGTGTTCCATCACCCGTACTGCCGGCCGAGCCGTGTACCATCTCGAGCGCGGCCAGACGCGTCGGCGGAACCGCGGCCGTCTGGCTCAAAGGAGTCTGTGCCGGCAGCATCGCCTCTAGCAACGGCAACGACAATGTCACACCGATGCCACGTAGTGCCGTCCGCCTGGAAATGTGTTTCTTCGTGATGTACATCGCCCTTCCTCTCCTCTTCGTTGAATCTATGTTATTGAAAATTGCGATTTCTTTCGTCTGAATTCCTGCGCGTTGCGGCCCGTCAGTTCTGCCCGGCGCTCGTTTCCGACTCCGTATCCTCCGCCACTCTCATCTGAAACGGCGTGCTCGTCACGATGCCCATGACGAACGACGAAAAACGATTATCATTTTCCCCCGCCTCCCGAACGATTGCCCGAACTGCCGGCATGTCGTAATGCTGAAGAACCCGCCCCATTGCGAACATCAACAAGTTGCGGGTGAAGTTCGTGATAAAAAGGTCCTGGCGTCCAACCAGGTACTCCCGGAGACTTGCCGTCCCGTTCAAAGGGGTGCCGTCGGATAACGTACCGGAAGGATCGATCTCGAAACCATTGTCCTTGGTTCGCCAGGCTCCCACCGCATCGAAATTCTCCAGTGAGAAACCGAGAGGGTCCATGACGTCATGGCACGATGCGCACGCGGGGTTCGCACGGTGCGACTCCATCCGCTGGCGCACCGACAAAAGTTTCTGGCCATCCTCATCTTCCTGGAAGGGCGGCACGTCGGCGGGGGGACTCGGAGGAGGCGTCCCGAGGATCACCTCCATAAGCCAGGAGCCGCGAACTACCGGCGAAGTTCTATTGGCCATCGACGTCAACGTCAGAATGCTTCCATGACCCAGCAATCCCCGGCGATTTTCGTCGGTAACCTGAACGCGTCTGAACCTGTTGCCCACGATATTCGGGATCTTGTAGTGGCGGGCGAGACGCCCGTCGGCAAACGTGTAGTCGGCGGTCAACAGATCGACGACGTTCCGATCCTCGCGCACGATGCTGTCGAAGAACATCTCCGTCTCGCGTCTCATCGACTGGGTCAGGTTGTAGTCCCAGTCGGGAAACAGGTACGCGTCCGGATGCACATCCTCAAGGTTCTGTAAATGCAGGAAGTGCGACGCGAAATTCGTCGCGAGGGTTTCTGAACGAGAATCCGCCAACAAACGCTCTACCTGTTGCTTGAGGACCGCGGGATCTTTCAGCTTCCCGTCGGAAGCAACCTGGATCAGTTCGTCGTCAGGACCGGTACTCCACAGGAAGAACGACAATCGTGAAGCCAACTCGAGATCCGTGATGCGGTAGTTGCTTCCCGGTTCCACATCCGGAGGCGTCCGTTCAAAACGGAAGATGAACTCGGGGTCTGCCAGGATGGCCTGCAGGCTCAACCGGATTCCCGAATCGAAGCCACCTTCCTTGCTACCGCTCTCAAAGAAATACCGCAGGTGCTCAAAATCGTCGTCCGTCACCGGTCGCCGAAATGCCAGTCGTGACATCGACAACAGGATCTCCCTGGCGCAGGAGAGTTCTTCACTGGCGTCGGCCGGCCGGCACGTAAATATCTTCCCGCGACTGGGTGTCTCGCTCACTCCGGTGATGTTGTATGGGCCGTTTATGCCCAGGTTCCTCAGGTGCGGCAACCCGGTCAGTCCGGGGAAGTGACCGGTCGAAAGATCGACCAACGCCCGTTCGAACGGCATAACGAAATCCTGCACGGGACCGGCCATTCTCTTGATGAAAGCGGCTGAAACCGCGTGCGGTCCCGCCGTCACCTTGATTGGCGGCGTTCGGAGATCGTCGGTCGTCTTCATCTTCCGGTCGATGTCCAGGATCGCAACGCGCTCGCCGTCGATGGAAACTTCGATCTGCTCGCCCTCAGCCTGTATGTTGTCGCCGAAAAATCCGCCAATGCTGGCGTAATAGAAACTCATCCAGAACGTGTAGTCACCGTCAGCCGGGAAGTTGTGGCGGACAACCATGCCTCCCCGCGTCCCGAACGGTGTTCCCTCGATGTGGTTCATCTGCGAAATCGCCTGGGGAACGACGTAAGTCTCGACGACGGGAGTGGCCTCAAGATCACCAACGGCCAGACGGCTGATCTTGCCTGCGGCGCTCATGTAACCTTCGAGCAGCGACGGTGAGATCGTCAGGACGTCCGACATGTTGTCATAGCCCTGGCTCATGTCGTCGGGAGGCAAAAGTGCTTCGGCATCCACTTCGAGGCCCAGCAGGTCTCGAATCGAGATGGCGTATTCGGTTCGGTTCAACCGGTGAAGAACGGGACGACCCGGATTTGGTGCGGCAGCGGCAGCCATGTCAACCCCGGATTCCAGATCGGCGACCAGGGCTTTGAGGACGGCGGGGTCAGGCCGGGGCAAACCGGGCGGCGGCATCATTCCTGCTCGAAGCTTTCGGATCATGAGCTCCAGTTTGGCGGCATGTTGGCCTGGTTGAGACAGGTCCACTTCCGCCAGAGTGAGACCGCCCTCTTTCAAGTCGTCATCATGGCAATACACACAATACTGATCGAGCAGTGCATTATTCTCCGCGGCTCGCGACTGCGGCGGCGAGGCGTGGGATGAAAAAAGCGATGCCACACCTGGAAGCTCCGGGTACGCCGGCACCGCTGACAGGATGACCAGTACAGTGGAAAACAATATTCTGTTCGTCAATCTCTCTCTCCGACATACCGCTCGCACGGGCGAATGGCCAATCACTTCCGCTTCCGTCCGGTACGACAATTTGTTAGTCGAAACTTCCTTCGTGGGACCCAATCCCAGGACACTCCGACGTGCTTCACCTGATGCGATTCTCCCGCTGGTCAAGGGAACGATTCCACCAGTTCGCGCACCACTGACTGAAGCCCCAGGATCGGTAACCGGAACTCGGCCCAATACTATTAATACTCCGATAAGATATATTCGATATGACACACATTTACAACAACTTTAAGCGCTTCTGACCGTCTTTCGAGGTCGACGATTCCACTCGACCTGAATACACTTCGTCTCGAAAGCCCGTTGTTGTAGAGTGCGCCCCAAACCAAGAATCCAGGGGGTCGGGATGGAACGCGTTATCACGAAAATACTGGGTTACAGTCGAACCGGTGATCACGAGCGTGTCTCCGGGCACCGGCGCGCAGACCGTCACGACCGCCGCGGTTGTGTTGAACGGCCGGAATCTCATAACGCCACCGGAATCACGGCTCCGTCAGGAATTACCGCCACCATCACGGGTGGCACAACGACCCCGCTGACCACCAACGTCCAGGTAGGCTCCGGTGTGTCGCTGGGAGATCACACTCTCACCCTGGTTACTCCCGGAGGCAACGTCGACTTCACATTCAATGTAACGCTGGCGCCAGACTCATTGACGATTCAGGAAGCCTACACGACTCCAGAAAAATCCCCGTAACCTTTCCTCCCACCCCCGGTTGGTAACAGTAATGCCGGCCAACCGATTCGGGCGGCACCGTGTCTATTTTCGCCTGGGGGAATCATGCCGCAATTTCATCTTCGCTTCGTCTTTCGTTCATTCCAGAAGAACCCACTCGTCGTGGGCGCCGCGGTCCTGTCGCTGGCGCTGGGAATTGGCGCCAACACAGCCATCTTCAGCCTGATCGACCAATTACTGCTGCGAACACTGCCAGTGGAGAACCCTCGCGAGCTGGTTCAGCTTGCCGCGAGAGGCAGCCATTACGGCAGCAACTACGGCATGAACGCCATGTCCTATCCCATGTATGAAGACTTCCGCGACAAGAGCGAAGTGTTCCAGGACGTCATCAGCCGCCGCAGTGCGACCATCGGCCTGGGCTATGGCGGCGACACCGAACGCGTGCGAGGCGAGATGGTGTCGGGAAATTACTTCGACATGCTTGGCGTCGGCGCCGCACTGGGACGCACCATCACGCCCGGGGATGATCGGCTACCCGGAGAACACCCGGTCGCTATCCTGTCCTATGATTTCTGGACATCGAGATTCGGATCGGATCCGTCGATCCTCGGCGACACGGTATATCTGAACAACTATCCGATGACGGTGATCGGCGTCTCCCAACAGAATTTCCAGGGCGTAGAGGTCGGAGAAGCGACCCAGGTTTTCGTGCCTCTGATGATGTACAAGCAGATGCTCCCGGTGATGTCCAACTACTACACCATGGAGGACCGACGCTCGCGTTGGGTCAATGTCTTTGCCCGACTCGAACCGGGTGTCTCCATCGCCGAGGCGGAAGTTTCAATCGAACCGTTATTCGGTCAGATCCTCCGGATGGAGTTGGAAGAAGAGGCCTTCGCCAACGCTTCACAGTATTCAAAGGACCGGTTCCTGGAATCCCGAATGACGGTCTTTGACGGAGCGACCGGCCGATCGTTCCTCCGTGGACAGTTTCGAACACCTCTCTACGTCTTGCTGGGATTGACAGGTCTGGTTCTCCTGATCGCCTGTGCGAACGTCGCGAACCTCCTGATCACGCGCGCGTCGGCTCGGGGAAAGGAGATCGCGGTTCGCTTCGCCCTCGGGGCCAGTCGCAGCCAGGTCTGGTCGCAACTCATGATAGAGAGTCTCGTGATTTCGGTGGCGGCCGCGGCCCTGGGTATCTGGCTCGGCGTCGGGATGGTCCGATTTCTGCTCACGTTCTTCGCGGCGGAAACTTCGCAACTGATGATCACCGGCGACCTGGATGTACGCGTACTCGGATTCTCCCTCGGCGTGGCGCTACTGACTGCGTTGCTGGCCGGTTTCGCTCCCGCGCTCCAGGCCGCCCGGGCCAGCATCTCCGGAACCTTGACCGAAGGTGCAGCCAGCGTCATCGGCGGAGGTCGCGGGGCGAGACTTCGGAAGGGCCTGGTCGTGGGACAGGTTGGACTGTCACTCCTGCTCCTGGTCACATCCGGCCTGTTCGTGCGCACGCTGGCCAACCTGAGAAGTCTGGATCCTGGCTTCGAAGTGAAACAGCTCGTCTCCTTCGAGGTCGATCCTTATCTGAGCGGGTACGACGATCCAAAGACCCGCGACTTCTACGGCCGGTTGCAGGAACGTCTGAAGGCACTGCCGGGCGTAGAATCCACGGGTTATTCGATCATTCGGATACTCGACGGAAGCGAGTGGGACAGCTCGGTCACCGTACAAGGATACGAAAGGGCCGAGGGCGAGAACATGAACCCGCACTTTAACGCGGTCAGCCCGGATTACTTCCAGACGCTGGGCATCCACTTTCTGGCCGGCAGAGACTTCGATCGAAACGATGTCCTCGGCGCGCCGAAGGTCACTATCGTGAACGAAACCTTCGCTCGGCGATACTTTCCAGACGGCGATGCCGTCGGCCGTCGGATGGGACAGGGTGGGGATCCCGACACCGAACTGGACCTGGAGATCGTCGGAGTCGTTGCCGACTCCATGTACGAGGACATGCGTCAGGAGATTCCCAGGCAGGTATTTCTCCCGTTCGGTCAGCTAAGCAACGCCTCGGGCGTGGTGATTTACACTCGAACGACCACAAACGCATCGGCCTTCTTCCAGTCCGTCCGGTCCAGCGCCCGCAAACTGGATGCCAACATTCCCGTTTACGGCATGCGCACGCTCGATGAGCAGGTGAACCGGTCGTTAACGACCGAGAGGATGGTCGCCAGTCTGTCCGGTGCGTTCGGTGTACTCGCGACCATTCTCGCAATCATCGGCCTTTACGGTGTGATGAGCTTTTCAGTCGCCCGGCGGGCCCAAGAGATCGCCATACGGATGGCGTTCGGAGCACCGGCTTGGAACGTCGTCCGGATGGTTGTGCGCGAAGTCGGAACGCTCGTCGTTCTGGGCGTCGGCATTGCGATTCCGTCATATTATGCCCTCTCGAGCCTCATCGGCTCCCAGCTCTATGGGATCAGTTCCGGGGACACAGGCACGCTTGGCGGTGCCGTTATCCTGCTTACTGTCGTAGCCCTGCTCGCGGGACTCCTCCCGGCATTGCGGGCCGCCCGTCTGGATCCGATGCTCGTATTGCGGTACGAGTAACCCATGAGAGCGTCTCTAGTAGGCTGTCCCATGGTGTCCGATTCCGAACAGTCGGAACCCACAATCGCAACAGAACCGAGATGCTCCCGGGTCACAACAGGATTTCCGGAAACCGGTCGATTCCCATTAACATTTTTATCCTCAGATAGATACAGACTAGACCTCACGCTGGTGATAGTTGGAACGGGATTTGCCAGTTCCAGTAGGCGAGGGATCCGGAGTTTTTTTGTGAACCATTTGGTTCGCGGTTGCGTAATAGAGAGTAGGCGAAACACGTGATGACTCATTCCGACAGCGGAGAACACAACATCCCAACAGCGTTAGTGGCAGCAGCAAGCGGCAAGGACGAGGAGCGTCTGCTGATCGAACGCGCGCGAAACGGCGATCAGGAAGCCTTCGCCCAGGTCGTGTACAAATGCGACAGGGGAGTGTTGAGGCTGGCCTACCGCATGATGGGGAATGCCGAGGACGCGCAGGACGTGTATCAGGAAACGTTTCTCAAAGCGTATCGCTACCTGCACAAGTTTCGTTTCGAATCGAGCTTGAGCACCTGGCTCTACCAGATCGCCACAAATGTGTGCCTGGATCGCCTTCGCCAAAAGCAGAAGCGTCGGGAATCAAACTTCGACGAGACCTATGTTGGCGGGGATTCGCCGTCTCCCGGATCGACGGACGTGGTGTCCAGTATGATCGCGCCCCACCTGAGCCCCGAACGGACTCTCTACGGCAAGGAATGATTTCGCTACTCTAAATTGGCCCACTTTTGATCGTTTGATTTGGCCCACCCCTGACGACTGAACCGGAGAGGCTGTTCCGAACAAAGAGTCGGAATGGAGGGACCCGGTGTCAAGGAGATCGAAGGTGGAATTATTTGAAGAGATTCGGCGAGAGCACGAGTTTGGTGTGGGAACGATCCAGGGTGTGGCCCGGCGGCTGGGGGTGCATCGGCGGATGGTGCGTCAAGCGCTGGGAAACGCCGTGCCGCCGGCGAGGAAGAGCCCGGAGCGGAAGAGGCCGAGGCTGGAGCCGGTTATGGAATTTATCAACGGGGTGTTGGAGGCGGACAGGCAGGCCCCGCGGAAGCAGCGGCACACCAGTCACCGGATCTACGAACGGATCCGGATGGAATTTCCGAAACATCCGATTGGGGAATCGACGGTTCGCCGGTATGTCGGGCGGCGGAAGCGGGAGATGGGTTTCATCCGACAGGAGACGTTCGTGCCGCAAAGCTACGCCTGGGGTCAGGAAGCACAGATCGACTGGTACGAAGCCGTCGCGGAGTTGGATGGCGAACGGCAGAAGCTCCAGGTTTTCTGTATGCGGAGCATGGGCAGTGGTGGCGCATTCCATCGAGCTTATCCTCGGGCGACAAAACAGGCATTCCTGGAGGCTCATGAGTTGGGTTTCCGCTATTTTGCGGGGGTCTTCGGGGTGCTGCGTTATGACAACCTGACCAGCGCGGTGAAGAAGATTCTGCGGGGATACCGGCGTGTAGAGACCGAACGGTTCATCGCGTTTCGGTCGCATTGGAAGTTTCAAGCCGAGTTCTGCACACCCGGCGAGGGCCACGAGAAAGGCGGTGTGGAAGGCGAAGCCGGATACTTCCGGCGCAATCACCTGGTACCGGTGCCGAAGGCGAAGGACCTGGCGGATCTGAATGCGCAGCTGCTGGCCGGTTGCCGGGCCGATGAACGGCGCAAGATCGGCGATCGGGTCCAGACGGTGGGTGAAGGGATGCAGATCGAACAGCCCCATCTGCTCGCGTTATCGACCGAAGGGTTCCCTCTGGCCGAGGACAGCTTTCCACGAGTCGATGGTAAGGGATGTGTACGGGTGCGTAACAACTTCTACTCCGCCCCCGTCAAGGCCGGGACTGTGGTGCGGGCGAGCGTTTTTCCGGCCTACGTGGAGGTCTGGCACGATGGCGGATGCGTGGCGCGGCATGAGCGAGGATATGGAAACGGCCAGCACTTCTTCAATCTGGAACATTATCTGGAGGTGTTGGAGCGGAAGCCGGGCGCGCTGGCCGGGAGCAAGCCTCTGGAGCAATGGCGGCAACAGGGCCGATGGCCGAAAAGCTATGACGAGTTCTGGCAGACGTTGATCGATCGCAACGGAAAACAGAATGGGACCCGCGCAATGGTGGAGTTGCTCCTACTGGGCCGGGAACATGGCTATAGCGAGCTGGATTCCGCATTCCAACAAGCCCTGCGCCTGGGATGCTCCGATGCCGCCGCGGCGCGCTACCTGATGACCGAGGCCCGATTCGACCGGCCGGCGGCGCCGCGACTGGAAGTGGCCGCACTACGCGCTTATGAGCGGCCCCTGCCGGAGGTGAATACTTACGATGCACTGCTCACTGCGGAGGTGGTCTAGTGTCCGCCACAGCCGGCGGGGTCGAACAGGCGGCGATTCAGCAGTACTGTAAAGCTCTCCGGACGCCCACGATCGGAACGCAGTTTGCGGCCATGGCCGAGCAGGCCCAGCGGGAAGAGCACACCTACACACGGTATCTGGAAGCCTTGCTGGCGATGGAAGTTGAAGAACGCGAACGGAACACCGTGGCCCGGCGGATTCAAGCCGCACGTTTCCCTCGAATGAAGACACTCGAGGACTTTGACTTCTCGCGGTCGAAGGTTCCAGCCAACCGGATCCGTGGACTCGCAGACGGTGGCTATTTAGAACACGCCGAACCTGTCGTCCTGATCGGGGAGTGTGGAACGGGCAAGACGCACCTGGCCACAGGACTGTGCGTGGCCGCTTGTCGGCAGAAGAAGCGGGTTCGCTTTACGACGGCCGCCGGCTTGATCAACGAGTTGGTCGAGGCCCACCACAACGACCAGTTCCGCCGGGTTCTGGCCCGATGGTTCCGATACGAGTTGATTGCCATCGACGAAGTCGGCTATGTCCCGATGGCAGACCTCGGCGCCGAACTCCTCTTTCAAGTCATCTCGGATCGAGCCGAGCGGGCGACGGTGATCTTGACAACGAATCTGCCGTTCTCGGAATGGACCCAGGTGTTTCCCAATGTTCGGCTGTGCAAGGCGTTGCTGGACCGGATAACCGATCGCGCTCACATCATCGAGACCGGAACCGAATCCTTCCGGTTTCGGCGCACGTTGGAGAAACGACAGAAACCACGGCATCCGCCTGGAAAGGAGAAACCCGCGAAACAAACCACGTCCTGAGGGTCGGATCGCCGCGCGGTCGTCGATCCTGGGCGATCCTGGAAACGGAGTTTTTTCCCGAAAGAAAGAAAAAGAACCAAAAAGAAAGAAACGGAGGCCTGTGGAAGATGACGCGCTGTGGAAATCCTAAAAACCAGGATTCCCACAGCGCTTGGAAAAGCCTCGCCAAGGGCGCTCGGCTTTCCCACATCTACAACACAGGCCCGACGGTAATTATCACTACTCGGAATTATTAACAGGAGGGGGTGGGCCAAATCAGACGATCAAAAGTGGGCCAGACCGGGTGGACAAACCCAAAGGAAATCGGGCAGCAGATCGACGCCGCCGTGAGCACGCTTTCCGAAACGGAGCGACTGGTGTTCGAAATGAAGCACTACGGGGGCCTCAAGCTGAAGAATATCGGCAGGATCCTCGAGACGACCGAAGGCGCGGCCAAGAACTACCTCTTCCGAGCTACGCGCAAACTCAGAGCCCAACTGTCACATACCTGAACCGACCGGATTATCCATCCTCGAACGTCCAACTGCAGTCGCTTTTGCCTTCTCCTGTCCCTTCACAATCCGGTAACATTCCCGTGAAATCGTGACCTGCGGATACTGGTTGTATACTATCTGTCTGGTTGCTGGACACTTGAAGGGGGAAGCTTCAGTCAGGATGCGCTTTGAGGAACTATTCCTGGAACCCGAACTCGGATTCGGTCGCATCGTCGAAAACATGCCGGATTCCTTGCTGGTCTTCGATCGGAAGGGCCGGTTGGCGGATGCGAACGGTAGAGCCTGCGAAAGCCTTCGCTACTCCAGGGCAGAAATTTTAACCCTTACTTTCTGGGAGGTCACGAAGGGCTTCTCGCCGGAGGAATTTTCCGTCCTGTTCCAGCCGGCTCCCAGCACACCGCTTTTGCTGACGGGCTTCGCACGCTCCAAAGGGGGAAAGCTCCACCCCGTTCGACTCCGCGCATGGGCTCACTGTTCAGGAGAAACCGAACGCATCCTGGCCATTGTAGAAGACATTACCGGCGACGAATTGACCCGGCGCGCGCTTGAAGACAGTGAGGAACGGTTCCGCAGGATCTTCGAACAGTCCAATGACGCGATCTGCGTGATCGACCCCGAGAACGACCGGATTCTCGATGTCAACCCCATGGCATGCTCGATGCTCGGCTACTCACGAAACGAATTGCTGTCGCTCCCGATCAGCGCAATCCACCCTCACGAAATGCCCACTCTCCGCTCATTCGTCAAATCTGTGTCGCGGGAAGGCAATGGGTGGACCAACGAATTGAGTTGTTTGACCAAAGGGGGCGGGATCGTGTCTGCCGAGATTTCCGCTTCCATGATCCAAATCGATAATCGTATGGGAGTGTTGGCTCTGATCCGCGATATCAGCGGCCGGGAGCAAAGGGAAGTCGGCCCGAACAGGTCGCCAACCGAGGCCCGACACTGAAGTCTGGCAGCGCGGAACCAGACCGACGGATAGCTTCAGGCACCTTCAACAACGATCATTCTTGCCTTCGACGCCTGCTGACGCAATTGCTTCGGCGCGCGGTATTCCTCCGATGCCCACCATGCCTTGGCTCGTTCCAGGCTGTCGAACTGGAGGATAACCACGCGACCGGGATTCCAGTCCCCTTCCAGGGTTTCAGTTTTGCCACCCCGAACGAGAAACCTCCCGCCAAACAGTTCGACCGTCGGAGGCACAAGTTTCTTGTAGTCCTCGTACTTTGCCTGATCGCTGACGCTCACCTCAACGATTATGTATGCCGACATTTTGCGCACTCCTCTCGGAAAGGTCCTCACAAACCCGTTATCGCAAACAGGCGGGCTGAGAACGGGTTACTGTGGGGGCCGGACTTCAAACGACAGCCCGCGCTCGTCCTTGTGCGGCACGAAAGGCCCGTCGACGATCTTGAATCTTATCGAGTAGTTATCGGGTTTCTCTCGAAGCGTCACAGTCATCGAAAACGACCCGGAATCGTCGGATAGGAGGGGAGACGGATCAACAGGAATTTCCAGGGTGGCCGGGAAGCGCCCGGTAGTGTCCCTGGCAGTGATGACCGCCACGACGTTTTCGACCTCCTCTCCGCTCCGGTTCGTCATCACGCCGCTGACCGAAAGCGTGTTCTCGGACAGCTCGTGTGACAGTTCATTCAAGACGAACGGCTCCAAACCGTCTTCTGTTGTGGGAATCATGACGTCCAGGTAGCGGTCTTCCATGGGAAGGACTACCGACGACAGGTCGGTCGTCGAGAACAGGAGGATGCCGACGATCGAAACGCCGGCGAGCACACCCGCGCCTATCCGCAGGTAGTCGAACTTCGACCTGGAACCCGGAACCTTGATCAGAAAGTCCGGCTCTTCAGATTGGTCTTCCTTCCGCCTGATCTCTTCCCCTGGATTGGTATCCACGCCTTATGATACCTCCAATCGAGGTGGGGTCATGGGTCAGAAATGCCGAAAAACTATCAGGCCAGCAGGGGCGCCACCAGCACCAGGGAAACGATCGACATCAGCTTGATCAGGATATTCATCGAAGGGCCCGAGGTGTCCTTGAACGGGTCGCCGACCGTGTCGCCAACAACGGCCGCCTTGTGAGCGTCCGAACCCTTTCCGCCGTGCGCGCCGGCTTCAATATATTTCTTCGCATTGTCCCAGGCACCGCCTCCGTTGGACATCATGATCGCCAGCAGTACTCCGGTGACCGTCGCTCCGCCCAGGAACCCACCCAGGGTTTCGGGACCGAAGCCGAGGCCTATGACGACCGGCATGATCACTGCAATCAATCCGGGCAGGATCATTTCACTCAGGGCTCCATCAGTCGCGATCGCGACACAATTGCCATAGTCGGGTTTTGCGTCTCCGTCCATCAGACCCGGGATCTCCCGGAATTGACGTCGCACCTCGTTCACCATCTTGAATGCCGCCCGGCCCACAGCCTTCATGGTCATCGCCGCCAGGAGAAACGGCATCACACCACCCAGGAACATGCCGATCACGACGTTGGCTTCAGTCATGTCAATGGTTTCCAAACCGACGGTCCGTGTGTAAGCCGAAAACAGAGCAAGCGCTGTGAGAGCAGCCGAGCCGATGGCAAAACCTTTTCCCATCGCTGCCGTGGTGTTTCCGAGCGCATCCAGGCGATCCGTGATCTTTCGGATTTCCGGTCCCGCTCCCGACATCTCAGAGATGCCGCCGGCGTTGTCGGCGATCGGGCCATATGCGTCGACCGCCATCGTGACCCCGATCGTCGACAGCATTCCGACCGCCGCAATCGCGATTCCGTAGAGGCCGTTGAAGCTGAACGCCACGAAGATGGCCCCGCAGATGGTCAAGACCGGTAACACGGTGCTTTCCAGTCCGACGGCCAGTCCGCTGATGATCGTCGTCGCTGGGCCAGTCAGGCTTGCCTCGGCAATATCCCGGACGGGCTTGCCCGCCGTGTAGTATTCCGATTCAAAACCGATCGCGACGCCGGCAAGCAGGCCGGCAAGCACGGCCCAGAACGCCGAGAGATCCGGCATCGTCGCTTGAACGACACCGAAAGCCGCGATGACAAACAGCGCGCCGGCGACATACGTCGGCATATGCAGCGCACGCTCGGGATTCATCTTCTTGAAGATGCTCATAGAGCCCACACCAAGCAGCGATGCAACCAAACCCGCCATGACCAACAGCAGCGGCAACGTCATCAAGGGCATCGGGTTCGCCATCGTTGCACCAATGGCCATCGTGGCGATTACCGAGCCGACGTAGGATTCGAAAAGGTCGGCTCCCATTCCAGCGGTGTCCCCCACACAGTCACCGACATTGTCGGCAATTGTGGCCGGGTTCCGGGGATCGTCCTCCGGTATTCCGGCTTCGACCTTACCAACCAGGTCGGCCCCGACATCGGCACTCTTTGTAAAGATGCCCCCACCGACGCGGGCAAACAGAGCAATCGAACTGGCACCCATCGCAAACCCGTTGATGATGAGAGTGTCTTGCGTGAAATAGAAATAGATACCGATGCCGAGCAAGCCCAGCGACGCTACCGAGAGCCCCATGACCGCGCCGCCGTTGAACGCAACGGTCAGCGCCGCGGCCGTCCCCCCATCCTTCGCGGCCTGTGTCGTCCGGACATTGGCACGCGTCGCTGCCTTCATTCCGAAAAATCCGGCGACCATCGAAAACAGAGCTCCTGTCAGAAACGCAACTCCCGTCCAGGGGCTGAGAGCAACACTGAGGACGACAAAAGCCACTCCGACGAAGATCGCCACGATCGTGTATTCCCGCTTGAGGAAAACCATCGCGCCCAGGTGGATGTTTTCAGCGATCTCCTGCATGGTCTCGTTGCCGGCGGGCATGCGCGTGATGCCGTAATAGATAAGGCCGGCGGCCACCAGGCCGATGACACCGAGGACGGGTGCCAAGCTCGCTAGGTCCTGCATAAATTTCCTCCGAAATCGAAAGCCACCCTCGTTTGCGGCTCGGAGCCGATGTGCTTCATGAGGGACGTCGTGTTAACTGCTGTTCACCGCTCTACAAAATAAGCCCCATTTCCACAAGAAATGGGGCCTACACAGAGTCGTGCTGACATGCGGTTAGTCGTCTGTCGCCGATTCTTCGCCGTCAGTCTGTTCCGCTTTATCTTCTTCCTTCTCGGCCCTCTCGGCCTTCTTCACTGCCAGTTCGCTTCCAACAAGTTCGATAATCGCAACGTCGGCGCCATCGCCGACGCGAGGCCCGAGTCGAATAATCCTGCTGTAACCGCCGGGGCGATCGCTGAATCGGGGAGCAATCGTATCGAAAACCTTCTTCGTTATCACAGCACTCAACAGGTAGGACTGGACCTGCCGACGGGCGTGAAGTGTATCTCTCTTCCCAAGGGTAATCATCTTCTCGGCCAGCGGTCGAACTTCTTTCGCTTTCGGCAAAGTCGTCACGAGCCTTTCATGCTCGAGAAACGAAGTCACGAGGTTGCGAAGAAGCGAACGACGGTGCGAGGGATTCCGACCCAGTTTCCGTCCAGCCATCTTGTGTCGCATACAGAGTTCTCCAGCCGCCGGCCTTACGGTTCCACAGTGTGTTCGATCTGGGGAGCCGGACTCACCGGCCGACCCTGTTCATCGAGCTTCATACCCAGGCCAAGACTCATCGTCGACAGGATCTCTTTGATCTCGTTGAGCGACTTTCGGCCAAAGTTCTTTGTCTTCAACATCTCGGCTTCAGTCTTCTGTACCAGTTCCCCAATGGTTCGAATACTCGCATTCTTTAAGCAATTGTAGGAACGGACGGATAACTCAAGCTCGTCGACGGATTTCGACAAGTGCCCAATGACCGCGTCGTGTTGCACCTCTGCGGGTGCTTCTTCGACCTCTGGCTTCTCTTCAAATTGAATGAAGATCTGCATGTGATCTTTCACGAGCTTAGCGGCATATCCCAAGGCATCCTGGGGCGTGATCGAGGCATTCGTCCATAACTCGACGGTCAACTTGTCGTAATCCGTGACCTGCCCCAGGCGTGCGGCTTCGACGAAATGATTGACTTTCTTGACCGGCGAATGGACCGAGTCGACCGGTATGTAGCCTATTCCGAGGTCTTCGTCGAAATTGCGGTCGGCCGACACATAGCCCCGACCGTTCTTGACCCGCATTTCGATAGTCAACGATCCACCCTGACTCACGGTCGCAATATAGATTTTCTTGTCCAGGATCTCGATTCCCGAACCGTGTTCGATGCTCCCCGAATTGTAGACACCAGCTTCGTTGGCAGTCAGATGAATCGTGACTGGTTCGGCGCTGTGGAGTCTGATCGGGACTTGCTTCAAGTTGAGGATGATATCCGTCGCATCTTCGACAACACCTGGAATCGACGAGAATTCATGAAGAACGCCTTCCATCTTAACGGCGGTTATGGCCGCACCTTCAATCGAGGACAACAGTACGCGTCGCAGGGCATTCCCGATCGTCGTACCAAATCCCCTCTCAAATGGCTGGGCGCTAAAAAGCGCGTAGTTCTCGGTTGCCGTCTCGCTGTCTATCGCCAGTCTTTTCGGCTTCTGAAAACCTTTCCAAAGCATGTATGTTTGACCTCAGTAGTGACTATGCCGACAAGGCTAGAACAATCGTCAGCCCACCGGCGGATCCGTGCGTTTACTTGGAATACAATTCCACAATCATGTGTTCTTCGATCGGCATGCTGATGTCCTCGCGCTTCGGTAACGCGAGCACCTTGCCGTTCAAGCCATCCCGGTCCAACTCAAGCCATGGAGGCATCCCACGGCTGACGTCGAGTGCGTTCTGAATCTGGACATTCTTTTTCGACTTCTCTTTGATGGCAATCTCGTCCCCGATACGCACGAGGAACGAAGGGATGTTCACCTTCTTGGCGTTCACGCGGACGTGGCCATGCCGCACGAACTGCCTCGCCTGTGCGTGGGATACAGCCAGCCCCAACCGAAGGACCACATTATCGAGCCGACGCTCCAGCTGTGAGAGAAGGATTTCACCAGTGACACCCTTCTGGCGGACGGCCCGTTTGAAGTACAAGTGAAACTGCTTCTCAAGTATCCCGTACATTCTCTTGACCTTTTGCTTTTCCCTCAACTGCAGGCCATACCCAACGATCTTTTTCGGTCTACGATCCCGGCCGTGTTCTCCCGGGATGTAATTCCGTTTCTCGATGGCGCAAGACGGTTTGAAACACCGCTCACCTTTCAAGAAAAGCTTCATCCCCTCCCGCCGGCAAAGCCGACAAACGGGGCCGGAATATCTAGCCAATTGAATTCCCTCCGTTTAGTAGGCCGAGGCGTCGCCTCGAACCCCCAATCAAACTCGCCGCTTCTTAGGCGGACGGCAACCGTTATGCGGTATCGGGGTGACATCCCGAATCGAACGAATGTCCAGACCCGCGGTTTGCAAGCCACGAATCGCTGAATCGCGCCCGGATCCAGGCCCTTTCACACTCACCTCAATCGTCCGCATTCCCACGTCACGGGCCTTCTTCGCAGCGGTGACTGCCGCCTGCTGGGAAGCAAACGGGGTTCCTTTGCGCGAACCTCTGAACCCTAGAGATCCCGCACTGGACCAACACACGACGTTTCCATCCTTGTCGGAAATCGTAACGATCGTATTGTTGAACGTGGCCTGAATGTAGGCATGGCCACTCGGAACAACCTTCTTCTCGCGTTTCTTCGCAGCCTTCTTTTTCGGTTTTGCCATGGAAACCCCTCAGTCATCCAGTGAGCGGCGATCAGTTGAAACACTGACTGCCACTCTGATCAAGTCTTCGCAGACGCCTTCTTACGGACAGCAACCGCACCGCGCCGCGGCCCCTTGCGGGTCCTCGCGTTAGTGTGACTGCGCTGGCCGCGGACCGGCAACCCTCGGCGATGACGGAACCCCCGATAGGAACCGATCTCCATCAACCTCTTGATGTTGAACGACACTTCCTTTCGAAGGTCACCCTCGACGGTATAATCCTCTTCGATCAGTTTTCTGATCTTCGTCGTCTCTTCATCGTTGAGATCCTTGACGATTCGGTCCGGGCTAACGTCCGCGTCGGACAGAATCTTGCTAGCTAACGACCGACCGATGCCAAAGATATAAGTAAGGCCGATCTCGACCCGCTTGTTAGCCGGAAGATCTATACCTGAGATTCGTGCCATATGAACCCTCGTTAGTGGTCAGTGGTCAGTGGTCAGCCAGTTTCGCGCTGGCCCCTGGCAACTGGTCACCCATTTCACCCCTGACGCTGCTTGTGCTTGGGGTTGGAGCAGATGACGCGCACAACACCGCGACGATGCACGATCTTGCACTTGTCACACATTTTCTTTACTGATGCTCGTACTTTCATGAATTAACTCTCAGCTATCAACTACTTGTAACGGTACACGATTCGGCCACGGGTCAGATCGTAGGGCGACAACTCTACCGCCACGCGGTCTCCCGGAAGGATCCGAATAAAGTTCTTTCGCATCTTCCCCGAAATATGCGCCAGGACCAGGTGCTTGTTCTCCAGTTGCACCCGGAACATCGCGTTGGGAAGGTGCTCGACGACCGTGGCCATCACTTCGATTGCGTCTTCTTTCGACAAACCGAGTTATTCCTCCGGGACTAGGCCGGTATCGCCAATTCCTCTCAGGCGATACCCGCAACTCCTTTAATAACCAGCATGATGTCTTCGGTTACCCGGCCGATGTCGCTCATTCCATCGACCTTACTGTAGACACCCTTGCTGCGGTAGAACTCCGCCAGGGGTTCGGTCTGCGCAATATACGTTCGCAAACGTTCCCGAACGACCTCTTCGTGATCGTCTGATCGATGAATCAGGTCGCCGCCGCATCGGTCGCACACACCTTCGACACGTGGTGCCCGGGCCTCGCTGTTGTAAACCGCATTACATTGACTACAAGTGATGCGGGAAGTTATGCGCTTGACCAGGAAATCCGTTTCGACCGCAAGCTCGATCACGGTCAGATGGTCCTGGGCTCCGAGCTCAGCCTGAAACAATTCCGCCTGCACCAGATTTCTTGGATACCCATCCAGGATGAAGCCCCGAGCACAATCAAGAGCCGCTGTGCGCCCCAGTACGATACCGGTGACGATGTCATCCCCAACCAGATTACCCTCATCCAGAACCTTCTTCGCTTCCATTCCCAGTCGGGTCTCCTGCGTCACCGCGTCCCGCAACATGTCCCCGGTTGCGATCTGCGGAAATTCCAACTTGTCCATCATCACCCGAGACTGTGTTCCTTTTCCGGCACCCGGCGGACCAAGCAGGATAACGATGTTCCGAACCGTCAACCACGCCTCCCGCGGATGCGCCCCTTCTTCATGAAGCCGTCATAGTGTCGCATGATCAACTGCGACTCGATCTGCTGCACGGTGTCCATCGCAACACCGACAACGATCAACAACGAGGTGCCTCCGAAATAGAAGTTCACCTGCAATCCCTGCGTAATGAACGTCGGTAGTGCCGCGTCCAGGCCAGGCCCGATAAAAGGCAGGCTCTGAACGTGGAACCCCACCATCATGAACGTGGGGATAGTTGCGATCAGGGCAAGATACAGGGCGCCTACGAGCGTCAGCCGCGTGAGGATGGCGTTGAGATAATCCGCAGTCCGTCGACCTGGACGAATCCCGGGAATGAACCCTCCGTACTTGCGCATGTTGTCGGCGACTTCATTCGGATTGAAGATGATCGACGTGTAAAAGTAACAGAAGAAGATGATCGATCCGACAAAGGCCAGGTTATATAGAGGCTCGCCAAACCCCAACGCGTCCGAGATCGATTGAAGGAAACGATTTTCGCTCAGGACCAACCCGAAAGTCTGAGGGAACGTCAAGATCGACGATGCGAAGATGACCGGAATGACCCCGCCCGTGTTGACTCGCAACGGCAGGTGGGTCGACTGCCCGCCCATAACCTTTCGGCCAACGACACGCTTGGCGTACTGGACCGTAATCCTCCGCTGGCCTCTTTCAACAAGGACGATGAACGCAACGACTCCAACCATCACAATGAGGAGCAGGAGCAATTGCAGAACGGACCACTCGTTCGTGTTGAGCTTGTCGTATATTTCACTGGTCGCGCTGGGAAGCCCCACGACAATACCGGCAAAAATGATCAGCGACATTCCGTTGCCGATGCCACGTTCTGTAATTTGCTCGCCCAGCCACATAATGAATGCCGTGCCGGTCGTGAGCGTCAACATCGTCATCAGAATGAACCCTAGACCCGGGTTAATCACGAACTGACCCGATCGTTGAAGGGCCACGGCGATCCCGGCCGACTGGACCGCACTCAGAACCACGGTCAGGTACCGTGTATAGGTTGTGATCTTCCTCTTGCCGAGTTCACCTTCCTTGGAAAGTTTCTCCAGGTAGGGCCAGACCACCGTCAGCAGTTGGAGGATGATCGACGCCGTAATGTAGGGCATGATGCCCAAGGCGAAGATCGTCATCCGCGCAAAGTTTCCACCCGAGAACATATCGAGGAAACCGAACACCGTCCCCTGGGCATCGGCAAAAAATTGTTGCAACGCGTTGGCATCGATTCCAGGACTCGGAATGAACGAACCCACCCGGTACACTGCCAATATTCCGAGCATGAAGAGAATCCGCTTTCTCAGGTCGGGAATATTGAAAATGTTCTTGGTGGTCTGGACGACATCGATCACAGCGCTGGCACCTCACACTTGCCCCCGGCGCCGGCAATTTTTTCTTGAGCGCCTTTGGTGAAATGCTGGGCGACGACGTGCAGGCCCCGGTCAATGGTTCCGTTACCCAGGACACGCAGGCCGTCTTTCTTGAGCTTGCGGATGATCCCCGCTTCGACCAACTCGGTGGCCCCGATCTTCGCGTCCGGCCGGACGCCTTCCAACCGAGCGAGGTCGCCGACGTTTATGGTCGAATAGTGCTTCTTGAAAACCGCGTTCGAAAACCCGCGCTTGGGCAACCGGCGATGCAGCGGCATCTGGCCGCCCTCAAAGCCACGCTTTGAATGATAGCCGGACCGGGATTTCTGGCCTTTGTGACCGCGACCGGAAGTTTTTCCCCTTCCGGTTCCCATGCCCCGGCCAACCCGCTTCCGGTCTCTCCTGGATCCGGGGTTCGGTCTCAGCTCGTTAATACCACTCATTCCTCACTCTCCAGAACCCTTACCAGATGGGGAATCTTCCGAACCATACCCCGGAGTTCGGGCGTGTCCTTGATCTCCCGCACAGAATTCAACTTACGAAACCCAAGGCCCTTAACGACCCGCTTCTGCGCCTCGCTGTATCCAATTGCGCTTCTGTAATACTGAACCTTGACCGTCACCTGCGCTGAATTGTTCTTTTGTGTCGCCATGGCGCTAACCGACAATCTCCTCAAGCGGCTTACCCCGAAGTCGTGCGACGTCCTTTGGATCCCGGAGCATTTTCAGGCCTTCGAATGTAGCTTTTACTACGTTATGGGGGTTCGCGGTTCCAATGGATTTCGTAAGGATATTGTTGATGCCCGCGGCCTGCATGACGGCTCGCACAGCCCCACCGGCAATGACGCCCGTCCCTTCCGAGGCCGGCTTCAACAGCACCCGCCCGGCACCGAAAACACCAACTACCTTGTGCGGCGTCGTGTTATTGATGATCGGGATACTGATCATGTTCTTCTTGGCAGTCTCGATCGCCTTCCGGATCGCCTGGGGCACTTCCTTGGCCTTGCCGCTGCCGTAGCCGACCTTGCCGCTCTCGTCGCCGACCACAACAAGCACACTGAAACTGAGGTTTTTGCCACCCTTGACGACCTTGGTGACACGGTTGATGGAAACAACCGTGTCCTTGAGTCCGTCTGCCGATTCGGCCCGTTGATTGAACGACCTTCGACCACCGGGCCTTTGATTTGGACCGCCTCTTTGATTGGCCATTGAGACTCCTAGTTTAGAACTTCAATCCCGATTCCCGGGCAGATTCAGCAAGCGCGCGGACGCGACCGTGGTAAAGGTACCCCCCCCGATCGAACAAGACCGCCCCGAAGCCCTTTTCCTTGCCGCGTTTGGCGATGAGCTCACCGACTCTCTTAGCCGCTTCTACATTTCCGCCCGACCCACCCGTCTTCGTCTCCTCCTCGGTTGACGCGGCCGAAGCCAGCGTCCATCCCAGGGTGTCGTCGATCAGTTGGGCATAAATATGTTTGTTGCTGCGAAACACCGCGAGGCGGGGACGTTCCCCGGTACCTGAAATACGACGTCGGATGCGGAAGTGAATCCGCCGACGGACGTGATCACGAGATTCCCTGGTCGCCATCACTCAGCCCCCCCTGCAGTTTTTCCGGCCTTCTTCTTGAGAGCCTCACCCTTGTACCGTATCCCCTTGTTCTTGTAGGGGTCCGGCTTCTTCAGGCTTCGTATGACAGCCGCCACCTGACCAACCTGTTGCCGGTCCGCACCACTTATCGCAATCTTGGTCTGTTTTTCCACTTTCACTTCTATCCCGTCCGGTATCGGGTACTCGATCGGATGGGAAAACCCGAGGCTGAAGATCAAGGAAGACCCTCGGAGTTCGACACGAAACCCGACACCGACGATTTCCAGTTCCTTCTTGAAGCCTTCGGAGACGCCTCGAACGGCGTTCGCCGCCAGAGCGCGAGCCAGACCGTGAAAACTTCGCTGCCGGCCCGAATCATTTGCCCGAGTCAGAAACAACTGATTGTCTCTCTGCTCACAACCAATGCCGGACGGGATCGGACTGATCAGAGTGCCTTTCGGCCCCGTCACCGAAACCTCGGTGGCCTTGATCTCAATCTTGACCTTGTCCGGAATGGGTATCGGCATCTTTCCAATTCGTGACATATCGCCTTCTAACTGGTGCCCCATGTGGGCGCCCGTTCAGATCGTGCGGCCAAAAGCCGCCCGCAAAATCAATAAACGTCGCAGAGGATCTCGCCGCCAAAACCCCTCTTGCGAGCTTCTTTTCCGGTCATGATCCCGCTCGATGTACTGAGAACATTGATACCGAGACCACCGAGCACCCTGGGAATCTCTTGCTTTCCGACGTAGACGCGACACCCCGGCCTGCTGACTCGTTTGAGCGAAGTGAGAACCTTTTCCCCGGCGGGACCATACTTGAGGAACAGGGTGAGAACGGGTTTCCCGTCGCCATCACTGCGCTTGTAGTTGCCGATATAGCCTTCTTCCTTGAGGATTCGTGCAATCGACACCTTCAGCTTGGAAGAGGGAACGTAAACTTTCTGATGTCGGGCCTGCAATCCATTACGGATGCGCGTCAGCATGTCTGCAATTGGATCTGTCATTTCTCCTCACCCCCTACCAGCTGGATTTGACGACACCAGGGATTTCACCCGCGAGAGAAAGAGACCGGAAACAGATTCTACAGAGCTGAAATTTTCTCAAGAATCCACGAGGGCGTCCGCACCGCTTACAACGGTTGCGGTAACGCACCGCAAATTTCTTCTTTCTAGCTTCCTTGGCCACACATGAGGTACGAGCCATTCAATCTCCTGTTAGCGTCTAAACGGCATGCCGAGCAAACGAAGCAACTCTCGGGCTTCGTCGTCGGTCTTGGCCGTGGTCACGATTGTTACGTTCATTCCCTTGATCTTATCGACCTTGGCATAATCGATTTCCGGGAAAATCAACTGGTCCATCAGGCCGAGCGTGTAGTTGCCGCGTCCATCGAAGGAGCGCGTCGACAAGCCCCTGAAATCTCGCACGCGAGGCAGTGCGACACTTGTCAGTCGATCGAGGAACTCAAACATCCTGTTTCCTCTCAGCGTCACCGCTGTTCCGATGGCCATGTTCTCTCGGAGTTTGAAATTCGCGATCGATTTCTTGGCACGAGTGATAATCGGCCGTTGGCCTGCGATGCGGCCTAGCTCGTCGATCGCGGAGTCGAGGAGCTTCGAGTTCTGAATCGCTTCCCCCAAACCGATATTGATGACGGTCTTTTCCAGGCGTGGCACGGCCATGATGTTTTCGTACTTGAAGTGCTTGATAAGCGCCGGTACGACTTCACTCTTGTACTGTTCTCTCAGTCTTGCCACGTTCGCACTCCTAAAGTCCCCAACCTATTCGAATGCGTTGCCGCATTTCTTACACGTACGCACACGGCGACCATCGCTCAGAATTGTCTTGCCAAGCCGCGTGTGTTCCTTGCAGTTCTTGCAGACGATCGACACATTCGAAACATGGATGGCAGCTTCCTTCTCGACGATCCCGCCTTTCACGTTTTTTTGCGGGTTCGGTCGCGTGTGTCGCTTGATCATCTGGACACCTTCGACCACGATCCTCTGGTTTTGCGGATCGACGATCAAGACACGCCCGGTCTTACCGCGGTCTTTTCCAGAAAGGACATAAACCTCATCGTTTTTCTTTATGGGGGTAACCGCCGGCATCAAATCACCTCCGGTGCAAGCGATACGATCTTCATGAATTTCTTGTCGCGCAACTCACGGGCAACGGGTCCGAAGACTCGGGTACCTACCGGCTCGCGCTGTTCGTTAATCAGTACGGCGGCGTTCTGGTCGAACCGAATGTAGGTTCCATCCTTCCGACGCAATTCCTTTCTCGTTCGCACGATTACAGCCCTGACGACAGTACCCTTCTTAACTCCGCTGTCCGGGCTCGCTTCCTTAACCGACGCCGTCACGATATCACCCAAGCCCGCCGTCCTGCCGACCGATCCTCCAAGAGGAAGAATGCAGGAAAGCCTCTTGGCCCCGGAGTTATCGGCCACCTCGAGGATGGTCCTCATTTGAACGCCCATCGTTACGCCTCCCTTGACGACGAAGGTTGAACGATAGTCCGAAGACGCCACCGCTTGTGCTTGCTTGTCGGCCGGGTCTCGACGATGCGAACAGTGTCGCCGGTTCGAGCTTCTCCATTCTCATCGTGGACCAGGAACTTGGACCGGCGCGTGATAATCCGCTTGTAGAGGGGATGGGGCACTCGCCGACTCACTTCCACAACGATCGTCTTCTGCATCTTTGTCCGGGTTACGACACCGACTTTTTCCTGCCGCTGCCGCACTCTCGTCGCTTGCACTTGTGTTGTTTCCTCTGCCATTTCCAACTCCGGATTCGGACATCACGCCCCCCGGGGGGGTGGGATCCTGTTCCTACGAGGCCTCCTGGTTTTCAAGTTGTTTCTGCCGGAGCAACGTGAGTACCCGGGCCCGATCACGCCGCAACTCCCGCATCTTCTTGAGTGCTTCGGACTGGCCCATGGTCCACTGGAAGCGCAGACGAAAAGCCTCTTCCGCCATGCCTTCCTGCCGGTTCTCCAACTCTTCCACCGAAAGATCCTTCAACTTGTTGAGACGATCACTGATCTTCACGTCGTCGTCCTCTTTTCGATCCGGGCCACAAACTTTGTCCGGACCGGCAGCTTCTGCGCAGCCAGCCGCATCGCTTCGCGTGCGATATCTTCCGGAACGCCTTCCATTTCGTAAAGGATGCGGCCTGGCTTGACCGGCGCCACCCAGTACTCCGGAGCACCCTTACCCTTACCCATGCGGGTCTCGGCCGGCTTCTTCGTGACCGGCTTGTCCGGGAAAATTCGGATCCAGACTTTTCCTCCGCGCTTGACCGAACGGGTCATCGCAATCCGGCCGGCCTCGATCTGCCGGTCCGTGATCCATGCCGCCTCAAGCGTCTTCAAACCGTAATCGCCAAACGCCAGAGTGGACCCTCGCCAGGCCTTGCCCCGCATACGACCGCGTTGTTGCTTACGGTACTTGACCTTTTTGGGCATCAACATGAAAAATAACTCCCTAGATCCTGGCCGCCACCGGCTTAGCGGGTGCCGCTTTTGCGAGGATCTCGCCCTTATACACCCAGCACTTCACTCCGATCACTCCATAGGTGGTATAGGCCTGGGCAAAACCATAATCGATGTCGGCCCGCAAGGTCTGCAACGGCAATCGTCCCTGCAAATACCACTCCGACCGCGCAATTTCGGCCCCGTTCAACCGGCCGCTGACTCGCACCTTGATACCCTTGGCACCGAAACGCAATGCTGAATCCACAGCCTTGCGCATGGCGCGCCGGAAGGCGATGCGTTTTTCCAACTGCATGGCGATCGACTCTCCGACCAACTGGGCGTCCAGTTCAGGCCGGTGAATCTCCTGGATGTTGATGTAAACCTCGCGATTGGTCTGCTTCTGGACCTCTGCTTTGAGCTTATCGATCTCGGAACCCTTCCGCCCGATGATGATCCCCGGGCGCGATGTATAGATCGTAATTCGAAGCTTGTTGGCCATTCGTTCAACTTCGATGTTCGCGACGCCTGCATGGCCGAGTTGCTTCTTGAGCTTTCGTTTGAGCTCGAGATCCTCATGGAGTAGCCTGCCGTAGTCCTTCGTTGCGAACCACCGTGATCTCCACGGCTTCGTTATTCCCAGCCGAAATCCGTATGGATGTGTTTTCTGACCCATGAAATTACGTTCTCCCGCTTGCTGGACTACTTTCGAAGTGGTCAGTGGTCAGTGGCCAGTGGTCAGCAAGAACAGACTCACTCATTCACGTTCTCCTAATTCGACGGTTATGTGGCTCATCCGGCGCTGATAACCCAGGGCACGTCCCATCGGGGCGGGCCGGATCCGCTTCAACCGCGGGCCTTCGTTGATGTACGCCTTTTCGACAAACAGGTTGTCGATGTCCAACGCTTCGTGCTTTTCAGTCGCGTTGGCGATGGCGGACCGCACGACTTTCTCAATCGGCCCGGTCGCGCGCTTGTTGATGAACTTCAAAGTTATCAACGCTTCGTTCACACCCCGGCCCCGAATCAGATCAATCACCAGGCGCGCCTTCTGCGGGGACATTCGGATGTAGCGAGCCGTCGCTTTAGCTATCATTTTCGACCCTTCAAATGTATCGTCGATCTTTGACCGACGAACCAATCGGCGCTCCGGTCGCGCCCCTCGAAATTATCTGGGCGCCACGGACTTTCTGCCCGCGGCGTGGCCTCGGAAGGTTCTTGTCGGCGCAAACTCACCGAGCTTGTGCCCAACCATATTCTCGGTGATGTACACTGGAATGAACTTCTTTCCGTTGTGTACGGCGATCGTGTGCCCGACCATCTCCGGGATAACCGTGGAGCGACGGGACCAGGTCTTGTGAACCTTTCGTTCGTCCCGGGCATTCATAGCCGCAATCGCTTTTTCGAGATGATCGTCGATGAAATAGCCTTTCTTAACTGATCGTCCCATCGCCTACTTCTTCCTCTTCACGATAAATTTATCGGTGCGTTTGTTGTTTCGTGTCCGGTACCCCAGTGTCGGTTTACCCCAGGGCGTCATTGGGTTGTTGCCCTTTACTCGCCCTTCGCCACCTCCGTGTGGGTGATCGACCGGATTCATGACAACGCCCCGGACCGTCGGCCGGAAGCCACGATGCCGGTTGCGTCCGGCTTTTCCCAGGCTGATGTTTTCGTGGTCGAGATTGCCGACCTGTCCCACCGTGGCCATACAATCGACACTGACGAGTCGAACTTCTCCGGACGGCAGCTTGATGTGAGCGTACTTCCCTTCCTTGGCGACGAGCTGGGCAGATCCACCCGCTGCCCGGACCATCTGGGCACCTTTGCCCGGTCGAAGCTCGACGTTGTGGACCGTCGTACCCAGCGGCATCTTCTTGAGGGGCAATGCATTACCAACCAGGATGTCCGCCTCTGGACCAGAAACCACCTTCATACCGACTTTCAAACCGACGGGTTGAAGGATGTATCGCTTCTCGCCATCAACGTACGCAAGCAGCGCGATGAACGCCGACCTGTTCGGATCGTATTCCACTGTCTCGACGCGAGCCGGAACACCGGACTTGTTCCTTTTGAAATCGATGACACGGTACTGCTTCTTGCTTCCGCCGCCACGGTGGCGGATGGTGATCCGGCCGGAATTGTTACGACCGCTGATCCGTTTCTTGGGCTCCAGGAGGGGCTTGAACGGCTTGTCAGTCGTGAGTTCCTTCTTGTAGTCAATCACTTCCTGAAAGCGCCGGGACATGGGAGTCGGGTTGAATTTCTTGATCGCCATCTACACGTCCTCCCCGTACTCGACCATCTTTTCGCCTTCCGCAAGAGTGACGTATGCCTTCTTCCACGACGGCTTGTAGCCGAAATAGCGGCCCCGGCGACGCATCTTCCCGCGCACAGTCATCGTGCGGACCGCATCGACACGGACCTTAAAAATGCGCTCGACTGCCTGCTGCACTTCCTGTTTACTGGAGTCGGGAGCGACTTCGAAACACAGAGTCCGCACCTGCTCCTTCAGCATCAGGCCTTTCTCGGTGATAATCGGGCGGCGGATCACATCGTAGAGTGTGCTCATTTGCTCAGCACCTCCTCAAGAGCCTGGACCGCGGCCTTCGAAAAAACCACGTGACTCGCGTTGATCACCTGATACGGAGTCACCTGCAGGCTGGGAATCAGGCTCACCTCAGCCAGGTTCCTCGAGGCTCGAAAAAGGTTCGGATTGTCCGTGTGGTCGATGAGCAGAACCTTTCTCTTCAAGCCCAGCTTGTCGAGTGATGCCGCAAACAGTTTCGTCCGGTGACTTTCCAGGTTGAACTCGTCGACGACACTCAGTTCCGAGTCCCTCAGCTTCACTGTTAAAGCAGATCGGAGTGCGGCACGAAACATCTTCCGCGGCAGGCTATAGCCGTAGTCACGCGGCTTTGGCCCAAACACGATACCGCCAGTCCGCCAGAGAGGGTTGCGTAGTTCACCGACACGGGCCCGACCGGTTCCCTTCTGACGCCAGGGCTTGCGACCACTGCCGGCAACCTCCGCCCTGGTCTTTGTGGAATGAGTCCCCGACCGGTGACTGGCCAGGTACTGTTTGACTGCGTCGTGCATCAAACCCTCGCGGACGGGCGCGTCAAAGACTGCCTCGGCCAGGTCCAGCGCATCGACGACCTCATTCTTCAGATTCTTGACTTCGATCTTGGGCATTTCTGTCGCTTTCCTCCGGCTCTTGACTAGCCGGTCTTACGAATCATCACGTATCCGCCATTGGGTCCTGGAACCGCACCTCGGACGAACAAGAGATTCTTCTCTTCGTCCACCCGCGCGACCCCGAGAGACTGCACCGTCACCCGACGTGCTCCCAAATGACCGGGCATTTTCTGGCCCTTCCAGACTCGAGAGGGGTATGCCGATTGTCCGATTGAACCGGGCGCACGATGAAACATGGATCCATGGGTGGCCCGACCTCCCGAAAAATGGTGTCTCTTGATCACGCCTGCAAAGCCACGGCCCTTGGTCGTGCCGGTGACGTGCACGGATTCACCCGTCGCGAATATCCCAACCTGAAACCGGTCTCCGGCTTTCACGTCTTCGTCTCCGGTGATCTCGAACTCCCTCAGAATCCGGACCGGCGCGATGTCGGCTTTCTTGAAGTGTCCAGCCATCGGCCGGGTGACGCGTTTCCCCTTGACGAATTCCACAAACCCCAACTGGGCCGCATCATAACCGTCCTGGGCCACCGTCTTGCGCTGGACCACAACGCAAGGGCCCGCCTGAATGACCGTGACCGGAACGACGGTCCCGTCGTCGTTCATCAACTGGGTCATGCCCACTTTCTTACCTAAGAGTCCGTTGATCATGATTAGCTCTTGGCTGTCAGCTATTAGCCTGCCGACCGCTATTTCGCATGTTCCCGCCCGAAGGCCTTGATTTCCACGTCCACGCCCGCTGGCAGATCCAGCTTCATGAGGGCGTCCACGGTCTGCGGGGTTGGCTCCAGAATGTCCAACAATCGCTTGTGCGTTCGGATCTCGAACTGTTCCCGGGACTTCTTGTCCACATGTGGTGACCGCAGAACCGTGTACTTGTTGATCACCGTGGGAAGCGGAATCGGCCCCGCAACCCGGGCGCCCGTGCGTTTGGCAGTGTCGACGATCTCGGAAGACGACTGATCCAGAATTCTGGAATCGTATGCCTTCAGCCGGATGCGGATTTTTTCGTTCAGCATGTTCTGGTCACTCTTCGATGATTTCGGTCACGGTGCCGGCGCCGACGGTGCGACCACCTTCACGGATGGCAAACCGCAAACCCTTTTCGAGCGCCACCGGGGTGATCAGGTCGATCGACAAATTCACGTTGTCGCCCGGCATCACCATCTCCACCCCTTCGGGCATCGACGACGATCCGGTCACATCCGTGGTCCGAAAATAAAACTGCGGCCGATATCCGTTGAAAAACGGCGTGTGTCGACCCCCCTCTTCCTTCGTCAGCACGTAGACCTCGCCCTTGAACTTGGTGTGCGGCAGGATCGACCCCTTCTTCGCCACCACCTGGCCCCGCTCTACTTCGTCCTTCTTCGTCCCTCTCAGCAGCAACCCCACGTTGTCGCCCGCCTGGCCTTCGTCCAACAGCTTCTTGAACATCTCGACACCCGTGATCACCGTCTTGAACGTGGGCTTGAATCCGACGATCTCCAACTCCTCGCCAACCTTCACCATCCCCCTCTCCACGCGCCCCGTCACCACCGTCCCTCGACCCGAGATCGAAAAAATGTCCTCGATCGGCATCAAAAACGGCTTGTCCACGGCTCGCTCCGGTACCGGGATGTAATCGTCCACTGCCTTCATCAACTCGTCGATCTTCTCCACCCAGGCTTCTTCCTCTTCCAGTGCCTTCAGCGCCGACCCTCTCACCACCGGAATGTCGTCTCCTGGAAATCCATAGTAAGTCAGTAGTTCCCGCACTTCCATCTCCACCAACTCCAACAACTCCTCGTCTTCCACCGCGTCGCACTTGTTCAGGAACACCACCACGTACGGCACTCCAACCTGCCGGGCCAGCAAAATGTGCTCTCGGGTCTGCGGCATCGGACCATCCGTCGCCGCCACCACCAGGATCGCGCCGTCCATCTGCGCCGCTCCCGTGATCATGTTCTTGATGTAGTCGGCATGTCCCGGACAATCCACGTGCGCATAGTGACGTTTCGACGTCTGATACTCCACGTGCGCCGTCGCGATCGTTATCCCCCGCGCTCGCTCTTCGGGCGCGTTGTCGATCGAATCAAACGACCGGTACGATACCGTCGGGTCGTTCTTCGCCAGCGTCTTCGTGATCGCCGCCGTTAACGTCGTCTTCCCGTGATCGATGTGCCCGATCGTTCCCACGTTGATGTGCGGCTTGGTTCGCTCAAATTTCTCTTTAGCCATCTCTTTGCTTTCCTTGTTCTGTTCTGCCTATCTCTAGTTGGCCGCTTTTGTCTGATTCTCTGCCTCTACGGAAAAGTGGCCAGTGGTCAGTGGTCAGTGGTCAGTTGGGGGAACCGGAATCCGGATTCCTTCTTCAACTGACCACTGACCACTGGCCACTGATCACTTCCCTAAGCATGCTTCACTTCCCTACCCTGTGCCTTGGCGACGATTTCGTCCGCCGTCTGTTTCGGCACTTGAGCGTATTTGTCAAAATGCATCGTGTAGGTTGCACGCCCTTGTGTCATCGATCGCAGGTCGGTCGCGTAGCCGAACATGGCCCCCAGGGGAACGGTGGCCTTGATAATCTGAGTGCCCGGACGTGCTTCCATTCCTTCGATGTGACCGCGGCGAGAGTTCAGATCTCCGATCACGTCGCCCATGTACTCTTCGGGAAGTACGACTTCCACTTGCATCACGGGTTCCAGGAGCACCGGGTTGGCCCGCATGCAACCGGACTTCAGGGCCATGGAACCGGCAATCTTAAAAGCGATCTCCGAAGAATCGACATCGTGGAATGAACCATCGAAGAGCGTCACCTTGATGTCGCGCATCTCGTATCCGGCAAGAACGCCCGCGCTCATCGCCTCGCGGACACCCTGCTCCACGGGCTTGATGAACTCCTTGGGAATCGATCCTCCCACGATCCCGTTCACGAATTCCAATCCCGTGCCAGGCTCGGCCGGCTCGAGGGAAATCTTGACGTGACCGTACTGGCCCCGGCCGCCGGTCTGGCGAACGTATCGGCCTTCCGACTCGATCTTCGAACGGATCGTTTCCTTATAGGACACCTGAGGCTTGCCGACATTGGCCCCCACACTGAACTCTCTCAGCATGCGGTCCACGAGGACCTCCAGGTGTAACTCGCCCATGCCCGAGATAATCGTCTGCCCGGTATCCTCATCCGTGTGAATGCGGAAGGTCGGATCTTCCTGGGCAAGCTTGCCCAGAGCCATGCCCATTTTTTCCTGGTCCGCCTTGGTCTTGGGCTCGATGGCGACCGCGATCACAGGTTCCGGAAAGTCCATCGCCTCGAGAAGGATCTGGGAGCCCTCGCTACAGATTGTGTCCCCGGTCGTCACATTCTTGAGGCCTACCGCCGCTGCGATATCTCCGGTGTATATAGCCTTGATGTCTTCCCGCTTGTTGGCATGCATTTTCAACAAACGGCCCACTCGTTCCTTCCTGCGTTTCGTTGGATTGTAGACGTAAGACCCTGTCTCGAGATGTCCCGAATAAAGCCTGAAGAACGCCAGTTGCCCCACAAACGGGTCGTACATGATCTTGAACACCAACCCGGACAAGGGTTCGCTGTCGTCGGCACGTCGGGTCAACTCGGAAGAACGGTCGGGACTGAAACCGGTAATTGGCGGAACGTCGAGAGGGGAAGGCAGGTAGTCGATCACGGCATCGAGAAGCGGCTGGACACCCTTGTTCTTGAAAGCCGAGCCACAGAGTACAGGCGTCATCTTCATATCGATGGTCGCCTGACGCACCGCTGCCATCAGCTCCTCTTCGGAAATGTCCTCCCCGTTGATGAATTTCTCCATGAGAACGTCATCGGACTCACTGGCGGCCTCGACCAGTTCCTCTCTTCGGCGACGGGCTTCCTCTTTGAATTCTTCCGGAATGTCCTGGATTTCGTATTCGGCGCCCAGGGACTGGTCTTGGTAGACGATTGCCTTCTGCTTGATGAGATCGATGACACCAAGAAAATTTTCCTCAGCGCCCAGAGGCCACTGCAACGCTATCGGATTAGCGTGCAACCGCTTCCGCATCATTCCCATACAGTTGACGAAATCCGCGCCCATGCGATCCATCTTGTTGACAAATGCGATCCTTGGGACCCGGTACTTGTCGGCCTGCCTCCAAACTGTCTCGGATTGGGGCTCCACACCACCAACGGCACAGAACACAGCCACGGCGCCATCAAGGACCCGCAGCGACCGTTCGACTTCAGCAGTAAAGTCGACATGGCCCGGGGTATCTATGATGTTGACGCGATAGTCGTTCCAGAAGCAGGTCGTTGCGGCGGATGTAATCGTGATGCCCCGCTCCTGTTCCTGTTCCATCCAATCCATCGTCGCCGTACCTTCATGCACCTCGCCGAGCTTGTAGTTGATCCCCGTGTAGTAGAGGATCCGCTCCGTAGTCGTCGTCTTGCCGGCATCGATATGCGCCATGATACCGATGTTGCGGGTCTTTTCTAATGGTACGGTTCGAGACATAACAAACGTCACCAACGATAGTGCGCGAAGGCCTTGTTGGCCTCGGCCATCCGGTGGGTATCTTCCTTCTTCTTGACAGAATTTCCGCGGCTGCCCGCAGCGTCCAATAGTTCAGCCGCGAGCTTCTGCTCCATCGACTTTTCTCCCCGAGACCGGGCATAGCCGATCAACCAGCGAATGCTTAACGACGTCCGTCGGACCGCGGTCACTTCTATCGGAACCTGATACGTCGACCCACCGACCCGGCGGGACTTGACTTCAAGGACGGGCTTGACGTTCTCAACGGCTTTCTTGAAGACCTTCAACGGATCTTCGCTGGACTTCGCCTCGACGATCTTCATAGCGCCGTAGAAAATCCGTTGGGAGACGCTCTTCTTGCCGCCCCACATCATCTGGTTCACAAACTTCGACACGAGCATGCTCGAATAGAGCGGATCCGGAAGAATCTCGCGCCGAACAACATGGGCCTTCCTAGGCATAACAAACCTCTACACACCAATAACGGCGGCTTCCGGACAAACGCCGGGTTCCGTCGTTCAGTCAATTTTTAAATTTCGGGTCGCTGTTGGGCCTATACCCGGAAGCAGATCCCGGCAGCAGGCCTTATCCCTTAGGCCGCTTCGCACCGTACTTGGAGCGTGATTGCTTGCGATTCGCCACTCCAGCCGCATCCAATGTCCCACGAACTACATGGTATCGAACGCCTGGCAGGTCTTTCACACGCCCACCACGGATCAACACGATGGAGTGCTCCTGCAGGTTATGTCCGATCCCCGGGATGTAGGTCGTGACTTCGATCCCGTTCGTCAACCGGACGCGGGCTACCTTGCGAAGGGCTGAGTTCGGCTTCTTAGGCGTCGACGTGTAAACACGCGTACACACGCCACGCTTCTGCGGGCAATCCTGCAACGCAGGACTACTCGTCTTGGACTTCGATTTCTTTCTTCCCTGCCGAACCAGTTGGTTAAACGTTGGCACGAGCCATTCTACTCCTTCTTTTTACCGGCCCCGCCCGTATTAAAATCGTCCACAGGCGAAACTCACTAATATTATTAGATACCTAACTTATTGTCAACGCGAACACAACAGGCAAAAAGCCCGATAGGAGCCTGTGGTGGGTCGCGTTACGAGCGCCATGGGGCCAGATGCAAGGCGCCACGACGACGTCGATGGTTCCCATCGAAGACGTCGATACTCCCCATCGATGAGTGGCAACGCGCCGCAGATGGCCCGATGCCGTCGTAACCCGCAGGGCGCAGGGGTCTTCGGGCCTCAGGCTTTGTCGTTCGTCGGTCACGATGACAAAGCATCGCTCCACTCCTCTCTTCGCGCCTGAGCCCCGAATACCCCTGCGCGCCACCCTCGAGAGTTCCACCACAGGCTCCTCTAGGTCGGCAACGACTCCGCGCTGGCTGCCGCGGCCTCACCCGGCTCCAACAAATCATCTTCCGCCGGCAGTTCCTCGGGTTCTCGTTCGTTCAGCAAGAACACGTTCCGATAGTAGTCCAGGCCGGTGCCAGCCGGGATCAGCCGCCCCATGATGACGTTCTCCTTCAAGCCTCTCAGGTAATCGACTTTACCGCTGATCGACGCCTCCGTGAGCACTCGGGTTGTTTCCTGGAACGACGCCGCGGATATGAAAGAGTCGGTCGCCAGCGACGCCTTGGTGATGCCAAGAAGCAGGGGCCGGCCCGACGCCGGCTGGCCACCGTCCTCCCTGGCACGCTCGTTCTCCGTCTGAAAGCGAAAGCGGTCAATCTGCTGGTCGACCAGGAACTCGGTATCGCCAACTTCCTCGACCTTGATCCAGCGCATCATCTGACGGACGATGACCTCGATATGTTTGTCGTTAATGTTGACGCCCTGTAACCGGTAGACCTCCTGGACCTCATTGACCAGGTATGTCTGGAGTTCCTTTTCCCCAAGGACCGCAAGAATGTCGTGCGGATTTCTGGGGCCGTCCATGAGCGGCTCGCCCGCCCTCACGTACTCCCCTTCCTGAACGTTGATATGGACGCCCCGAGGCAGTGAATATTCCCGCTCTACCCCGCTCTCGTTAACGACATAGATCTTGCGTTGGCCCTTGGCGATGTCCCCGTACTTGACCATGCCGTCGATCTCGGTGATCACGGCCGTTTCCCGTGGCTTCCGGGCTTCGAATAATTCCTGCACCCTGGGCAACCCACCCGTGATGTCTTTCGTCTTGGTTGTCTCTCGAGGGATCTTGGCAAGCACATCGCCCTGATGAACAGCGTCTCCATCCCCGACGATCAGATGAGCGCGGGAGGGGATCAGATATTTTCGCAGCAGCTTGTGATTTTCGTCACGAATCTGAATGGTCGGCTGCCTTTTCTCATCGGGCGAATCCGTCACGACCCACCGAGACAAACCCGTAACTTCGTCCAGTTCCTCGTGCATGGTGACACCTTCAACCAGGTCCTTGAACTGGACGCTGCCGCTGAACTCGGTCAGGATGGCGAAAGTGTAGGGATCCCATTCAACGAGGACCGTCCCTTCGGTTACCTGCTGCTCCTCCTCGACTTTCAGCCTGGCGCCATACACGATCGTGTAGCGCTCCTTCTCGCGTCCCTTTTCGTCGAGTATCGCAACCACGCCGTTCCGGTTCATCGCGATCAGGAAACCTTCCTTGTCACGCACCGTCTGGAGATCGTGGAACTTGATGCTGCCACCATCCTTGGCTTCGAGGTTCGTCTGTTCAGACACACGGCTCGCGGTCCCACCGATGTGAAAGGTCCGCATCGTCAACTGGGTTCCCGGTTCACCAATCGACTGGGCTGCGATCACACCCACGGCCTCACCGATCTCCACCATCTTGCCGGTGGCCAGGTTACGCCCGTAACACCGGTTGCACACGCCGCGGCGGGATTCGCACGTCAGCACTGAGCGGATCTTGACGCGTTCGATCCCGGCCGACTGTATCGAGTTGGCCAGGTTCTCGGTGATCTCGGCATTGATATCGACGATGACGCGGCTCTCGTAATCCTTTATTTTTTCGAGCGACACACGCCCGACGATCCGATCACGGAGCGGTTCGATAATCTCGCCGGATTCCACAATCGAGCCAACGAAAATCCCATCGACCGTGCCACAGTCGTTCTCGCTGATGATCACGTCCTGTGCCACATCCACGAGACGGCGGGTGAGATAGCCCGAGTCTGCCGTCTTCAGCGCCGTGTCCGCCAGACCCTTGCGGGCACCGTGGGTGGAAATAAAGTACTGCAGGACGTTCAGTCCTTCGCGGAAATTCGCAGTGATAGGAGTTTCGATGATCTCCCCCGACGGCTTTGCCATCAGGCCGCGCATACCGGCAAGCTGGCGGATCTGCTGTTTCGATCCACGGGCACCGGAATCGGCCATCAACAAGATAGGATTGAAGTCATGGCTCTGACGTTCGGCCGTTGCCATCTCTCCGAACATCATGTCCGAGATCTTCTCGGTGACATCGGACCAGATAGCGATCACTTTGTTGTAACGCTCACCGTTCGTGATGGCACCGTCTCGATATTGCGAATCGACACGAACGACTTCCGTCTGCGCATTGGCTACGAATTCCCGTTTACCGGGCGGCACGATCAAGTCGTTTATTCCGATAGATATCCCCGCTTTAGTCGCGTAGAAAAAGCCGAGTCTCTTGATGTGATCCAGCATGCTCACGGCCATTTCCGGACCTTCCCGGAGGTAGATGAAGCTGACGAGTTGACCGAGGCCCTTCTTCTTGAGAAGACCGTTGACGAATGGCATGCCGGTCGGCAGGTTGTCGTGGAGAATAGCCCGACCGACGGTCGTGCTGAGCATCCGGTTTTCGACGGAAAGCGCTTCGGCATGAACTATCGCCTGATCGTCGTAAGCCGTCGTCATGTCGATTAACAGCCCCGTGTATCGCAGTCGTATGGGCGTCTGGGTTTCGACCTGACCCGCCTCCAACGCCATCAGGATCTCCTCGATGGCCCCAAACGTCCGGCCCTCACCGCGCGTGCCTTCCTTCGCTCGGGTCAGGTAATAGACACCCAGCACCATGTCCTGTGTCGGGACGGCGATGGGCTGACCGGAAGCGGGCGAGAGAAGGTTCTGCGTCGAAAGCATGAGGACCGAGGCTTCGATCTGCGCCTCGGGCGACAGAGGGATGTGGACTGCCATCTGATCGCCATCGAAGTCCGCGTTGAATGCCGTACAGACGAGGGGATGGATCTTGATGGCTTTACCCTCAACCAGAACGGGTTCGAACGCCTGGATGCCCAGACGATGAAGAGTCGGTGCGCGGTTCAGCAATACCGGATGATGCTGGATGACTTCCTCTAGAATGTCCCAGACAACAGGGTCGTGCTGTTCGACCATTTCCTTCGCGGCCTTGACGGTGGTACAGTGCCCCCCCTCCTCAAGCCGGTTGTAAATAAATGGCTTAAATAATTCGAGAGCCATTTTCTTGGGTAGTCCGCACTGGTGCAGCTTCAATTCGGGGCCGACGACGATAACGGATCGGCCGGAATAATCGACACGCTTGCCGAGCAGGTTCTGGCGAAATCGTCCCTGCTTTCCCTTCAATGTGTCAGAAAGAGACTTCAGTGGGCGATTGTTCGCCCCTCGAAGAATTCGCCCACGACGGCCGTTGTCGAACAAGGCATCCACGGCCTCCTGGAGCATCCGCTTCTCATTTCGAACGATCACGTCGGGCGCATGGAGTTCGATCAATTTCTTGAGACGGTTATTGCGGTTGATCACTCTGCGATACAGGTCGTTCAGATCCGAAGTCGCAAAGCGGCCACCATCGAGAGGAACCAGCGGGCGCAGTTCGGGAGGGATCACAGGAATCACATCCAGAATCATCCATTCCGGCTTATTTCCCGATTTTACGAACGCTTCAACGACTTTCAACCGCTTCGCGAACTTGAGCTTCTTCTGTTGCGACGTCTCGTTCTTCATCTTGACTCGCAACTCTTCGGACAAAGGCCCGATATCCACCCGTTTCAGCAGCTCCTTAATGGCTTCGGCACCCATCATGGCCACGAAATTGCCCGGATGCTCCTGCTGCATCTGGCGGAACTTTTCGTCGGTCAGCAACTCGCGGTCTTTAAGCGGAGCTTCGCCCGGATCAATCGTCACAAATGCTTCGAAATACAGCACCCGTTCGAGTTCGCGCAATGACATGTCGAGGAGGTGTCCGATGCGGCTGGGCAGACCCTTGAAGAACCAGACGTGTGAGCATGGGCTGGCCAGTTCAATGTGCGCCAGACGTTCTCGTCGGACCTTCGAAAGAGTGACTTCAACGCCACACTTGTCGCAAATCACACCGCGGTGCTTCATCCGTTTGTATTTCCCACACAAACATTCCCAGTCGGTAACCGGACCGAAAATGCGGGCACAGAACAGTCCGTCCTTTTCCGGCTTGAACGTCCGGTAATTGATCGTCTCCGGCTTGCTCACTTCCCCGTGAGACCAGGAACGGATCTTCTCTGGCGATGCCAGGCTGATCCGGATGTTGTCGAAGTCGGCAATCGGAGCCGCTCTGTCGTAGGGATTGGATCTGATCAAAACTATTACCTCCTCGAATGGGAGAAAAAACACCGAAAGTCCAACATCCGAGGTCGATCTCCCCGACCTCGGACTTCGGACTTCGGACTTCTAACCCGACGGTTTTCGCTTCAAAAGCTCGACATCCAGGCAGAGGCTCTGCAATTCCCGGATCAAAACGTTAAACGACTCGGGAACACCGGGCTCGATTGCCGCTTCACCCTTGACGATGGCCTCGTAAATCTTCGTCCGGCCGTACACATCGTCGGATTTTGCGGTCAGCAATTCTTGAAGTATGTGTGCGGCTCCGTACGCCTCGAGAGCCCAGACTTCCATTTCTCCGAACCGCTGTCCGCCGAACTGCGCTTTACCGCCGAGTGGCTGCTGGGTGATCAGGGAATAGGGTCCGATCGAACGGGCATGGATCTTGTCGTCCACCAGGTGGGACAGCTTCAACATGTAGATATAGCCTACGGTCACTTCGTTCTCGAACGGTTCACCCGACATCCCGTCGTATAACCGGGACTTTCCGCTCGAGGGCAGACCGGCAGTTGCCAGCACGGCCTTTATTTCCGACTCCGTGGCTCCGTCAAACACTGGGGTGGAGTAGTAAAAACCAAGCGTGTGCGCCGCCCACCCGAGGTGAGTTTCCAGAATCTGCCCCACATTCATCCGGGAAGGAACGCCCAGTGGATTCAGAACGATCTCGACCGGAGTGCCGTCGGGCAGGAATGGCATGTCTTCTTCCGGAAGGATTCGAGCAATGACGCCCTTGTTACCGTGCCGCCCGGCCATCTTGTCGCCAACCGACAGTTTGCGCTTCATCGCGACGTAAACCTTGACCAACTTGATCACGCCTGGAGGTAGTTCATCGCCGCGTCTCAATTTGGATACACGCTCTTCATGGACCTTGCGCAAGACATCGATCTGACGGGTCGTCATCCCCTCGATTTCCTGGATCTCCTCTGTGTTCTTCGACCGATCCGCAAACTTCAACTTGAGGAGTTCCCGCATGGACATGTTCTCCATGACCTCGCGCGTCATCACGGTCTTCTTGCCGATGATCTTTCTGCCCGTTCGCTCGTGGACCAGTTCGTTCGAGGTGACCTTTCCGCCTAGCACCTGCACCAATCGCTTGTTGCGCTCGTCGGCGAGGATTCGGATCTCGTCCCGCAGGTTCTTCTCGAGCCGCTGGAGTTCCATTTCCTCAATGGTCTTGGCACGTTCGTCCTTCTCCGCACCCTTACGGGAGAAAACATTGACGTCCACAATGATGCCCTCGATGCCGGGCGGGCATATCAACGATGCGTCTCGAACGTCGCCCGCCTTTTCACCAAAGATCGCCCGCAGCAGCTTCTCTTCCGGGGTGAGCTGAGTCTCGCCCTTCGGCGTCACTTTACCCACGAGGACATCGCCAGGTTTCACGTACGCGCCAATTCGAATGATGCCGGACTCGTCAAGATCCTTCAGGAACGACTCGCTGACATTAGGGATGTCACGAGTAATCTCTTCAGGGCCCAACTTGGTATCCCGGGCCTCGATGTCAAATTCTTCGATGTGGATGGAGGTGTAGTAGTCGTCCTTGACAAGGCGCTCCGATACGAGAATCGCATCCTCAAAGTTGTACCCCCGCCACGGCATGAAGGACACCAGGATGTTGCGTCCCAATGCAAGCTCGCCCTTCTCGGTGCAAGGGCCGTCGGCGAGGATCTGACCCGCGGCAACCTTGTCCCCTTTCTTCACGACGGGTTTCTGGTTGATGCAGGTGTTCTGATTGGAGCGTTTGAATTTCGTCAGGGTATATATGTCGGCACCGACCTCACGCGAGAAGAAACTCTCTTCGGCGCCCTCGACCCGAACGATGATTCTCTCGGAATCGACGGAGTCCACCGTACCGCTTCGCTTGCAGGCGATGACCGCGCCGGAATCCCGTGCCGTAATTTCCTCCATGCCGGTACCCACCAGGGGAGCGGCGGTGCGAAGGAGCGGCACAGCCTGACGCTGCATGTTCGACCCCATCAAGGCTCGGTTGGCGTCGTCGTTTTCGAGAAACGGAATCAGGGAGGCAGCCACCGACACAAGCTGTTTCGGCGAGACATCGACGTAATCAACTTCCTCGCGATGCTTCAAGACAAAGTTACCCGACTGCCGAACGTTCACCAACTCCTGGACCATCCGGCCCTTCGAATCAAGTTCGACGTTAGCCTGGGCGATCAGATACTTGTCCTCTTCCCACGCCGACAGGTAAAAGGAGTACGGCTCAAATTCGATCCGTTTCCTGCGACGGCTCTTGAGCGCCTCGTTTTCTTTTTCGACCACTTCCCTGTCGACGTGATCTCCAACCTTGAATTTCGAGTCACCTGAGGAAATGACGGTGACATAGTCTATGACCCGCCCTTTGCTCACCTTCCGATAGGGACTCTCGATGAAGCCAAACTCGTTGATCCTCGCATAGCAGCTGAGCGAAGAGATCAGCCCGATGTTTGGCCCCTCCGGAGTCTCGATGGGGCAGATGCGGCCGTAGTGAGTCGGGTGTACGTCGCGTACTTCAAACCCGGCGCGCTCGCGGGATAGACCGCCAGGGCCCAGTGCGGACAGCCGCCGTTTATGAGTAATCTCCGAAAGGGGATTCGTCTGATCCATAAACTGGGACAGCTGAGACGAACCGAAGAACTCGCGCACGGCCGCGATGACCGGTTTGGCGTTTATCAGATCATGCGGCATCGCGGTGATCATTTCCTGGTACACCGACATCTTTTCCTTGATGGCCCGCTCCATGCGCACAAGGCCGATTCGGAACTGGTTTTCCAGTAGTTCGCCGACCGCCCGAACACGACGGTTACCCAGATGGTCGATGTCGTCCACCTGTCCGATGTTCTTTCGAAGTTTCAACAGGTAAGTGATCACACAGTAGAAATCCACTGGCTCCAGAATCCTGTTCTCAAACGGTGTCGTCAGATCGAGCTTGATGTTGAACTTCAGGCGGCCCACACGGGAAAAATCGTACTTGCGGGCATCGAAGAACATGCCTTGAAAGAGCTTGGTTGCCGTTTCCAGCGTCGGGGGATCGCCGGGCCGCAGCTTGCGGTAGATTTCGATCAGCGCTTCCTCGGATGTCTTGACGGTATCCTTTCTCATCGTCTGGCTGAGGACGATGCCGACGTCGTCACGTTCCGGGAAGAAGACGGCAATCTCAGGCACGCCGGCCTCAACGACCGCATGGAGGATGGTCGCGTTCAGTTCATTGTTCGCCTCAACGATCACTTCACCGGTACCGGTATCGACTATGTCGGCTACGGAAAACGCACCCTCGAGATCCTCGGGAACGATTTCGACGCTTTTGATCTTGGCCTTCTTAAGATGCTGGAACAGCGAGTGGGTGATTTTCTTTCCCGCTCCGACCAGCACGTCGTCCGTCTTGGGGCCTCGAATCTCCTTGGACAGTTTCAAGCCTCGGAGAGAGGAAGAAAAGGCCCAGAAGAGTTTGCCTTTCTCGATTGTGATGTTGTCGACCGTGTAGAAATTACGGACGATCTCCTCATCGTTCTTAAGGCCAAGCGATCTGAGAAATATCGAGGCGAGAAACTTGCGCTTCCTGTCGATTCTGACGTACAGGAGATTCTTTGTCGTTTCGAACTCGAACTCGACCCACGAGCCTCGATAGGGAATGATTTTGCCGAGGAAATAGTCCCGGGCTGGAGTAGATTCGAAAAAGACGCCTGGACTTCGGTGCAACTGGCTGACGATCACCCTCTCGGTACCGTTAATGATGAACGTGCCGTTCTCGGTCATCAGAGGAATTTCGCCGAAATAGACCTCCTGTTCCTTGATGTCCCGGATGGTCTTGGTCCCGGTGTCTGGGTCTTTGTCAAAGATGGTCAACCGGATTGTGACCTTCAGCGGGGCCGCATAGGTCATTCCCCGTTCCTGGCACTCGTTAACGTCGTACTTGAGGTTCAGTTGGACGGGATCGCCGCACTTATGACAGAACGTGACCAGGTTCTTGCTCAACGTGCCGCACTGTCGACACAAGACGGTGCTGGCGGACGAGAACGGATTTGTCGTGATGGTGCTTCCGCATGAACGGCAGGTGCTCCGCAAGTGATGAAGCCCCTTGAGCGTACCGCACTTACATTCCCAGTTGCCGATCGAAAAACTGATAAACTCAAGCGTCGACACCCCGCGAAAATCCGAAATCGGAAAGACGGAATTGAACACTGCCTGCAGGCCGGCATCTTCGCGTTCGTCCGGCAGCATGTTCATCTGAAGAAAACGCTCGTAGGACTTCTTTTGCACCTCGATGAGATTCGGGATCTGGATCGCCGTCTTGATCTTTGAGAAATTGACCCGTTCTCTCGAACCGTTCGTCTTAGTGTCCGGCATTGGATCTAACGCTCCTAATGTAAGGGTCGGATTTGTCGGCGCGGGACCTGCCGGCCCCTCAACCCCAAATTACGCCGCATACGGCTGCGGCGTTCCTTCTTTAACCATGGTCCCCAAAAAGACAACATGCCCAACTGCAGGCGAGCCGCCCCCCCAGCTTCGACCCTCAGATTTTCACCCGTGGCCGTCTTCCGAAAGGTTGTAATGCTGGAAATAATCGATGAGTGCCCCCGCACATCGGACCGGTTTTCGAAGAATACTTCCGCGACCCGACTATTTCAGCTCAATAGTCGCGCCGGCATCTTCGAACTTCTTCTTGACCTGTTCGGCTTCGTCCTTGGTAACGGCTTCTTTGATGGGTTTCGGTGCGGATTCGACGAGATCTTTCGCCTCTTTCAGGCCCAGGCTCGACACCTCGCGTACGGCCTTGATCACTGCGATCTTGTTGCTGCCATACCCGGTCAAGATGACATCAAACTCGGTTTGTTCTTCGGCAGGGGCCGCAGCAGCCGCAGGCCCCGCGACGGCCACCGCGGCAGCCGCGCTCACACCGAACGCTTCTTCAATACCCTTAACGAGTTCTGAAGCTTCCAGCAGCGACAAACCCTTTATGTCTTCAATGATGCTCTCTATTTTTTCCGCCATTACCTTCTCCTGGTTGAATTTCTTGTAAGAGATCCAGGCCCTGTCCCCGATTCTCTCTTTCTATGATTGCTATTGCCCGATGCCAGAACCGCGATCGAGGATCACCCTATTCCGAAAATTTCTTTTCCTCGACGGCCTGCCCGAGGACAACCGCAAGGTTCCGTACCACGGCATTGATCGCTATCGCCGTTCGCTGGGCCGGAGCGTTGATCAGGTACATCAACTGCGAAATCAATCCCTCATGTGAGGGAAGATCCGCAATCTCGGCCAATCTCGCAATATCAACGACACGGCTCTCGACCATGCCCGCTTTGAACTCGAAAACCGGGTTCGCCTTCGCATATTCGCTGAGCGCCTTGGCCAGCGCCACCGGATCGCTGGAGTTGTATGCAATCGCGGTGGAGCCTTCGAACGCGTCCGCCAGTTCTGCTACCGGCGTACCCTCACAAGCAATGTTGACCAGCGTGTTCTTGACAACCCGATACTTGCTGTCCGCTTCTCGTATCTTCTGCCTGAGCTCGGTGTCCTGCCCCACAGTGAGTCCCTGAAACTTGACAACGACCAGATTCCTGGTCTCCGACAATTCCTTCCTCAGGTAATCGACTTCCTCGTGTTTCTGTTTCTTAGCTTTCACAATGCTGTTCCTCTAGGGCTGGCGCCAGACACAGTCTCGCCACTGACCATTGACAACTAGTTGCCGCTACTTGGCATCCACTGAAACCGGGTCGACATCAATGCCCGGGCTCATCGTCGTGGCAACGGTCACACTCCGCACATACTTACCTTTGAGGGCCACCGGGCGCGCCCTTATAATGGAGCCGGCCAGTGCGTGTACGTTTTCAACGAGTTTCTGGTGATCGAATGAGACTCTTCCAAAGGGCACATGGATCACGCCAGTCTTGTCCACACGGAACTCCACCTTCCCGGCCTTAATTTCCTGGATCGCCTTAGCCACATCAAAGGTGACTGTTCCGATCTTCGGGTTCGGCATCAGGCCCCGGGGACCGAGGACCCGCCCGAGTTTGCCGACTGATTTCATCATGTCCGGCGTCGCGATACATGCCTCGAAGTCCAACCACCCACCCTTGATCTTCTCGACCAGGTCTTCACCGCCGACAAACTCTGCCCCGGCCTCTTCGGCTTCACGAACCTTCTCACCCGCGGCGATCACACAAACGATTTTTGACTTGCCAAGGCCGTTTGGCAGGACAACGGTTCCTCGGACCATCTGGTCGGCATGCTTGGGATCCACACCCAACCTCATGTGAAGTTCGAACGTCTCGTCGAACTTGGCGAAGCGAATCTTCTGCAGCGTGTCGATGGCTTCTTCGACGGCGTACAGCCTGGCATCGATCTGCTCCGATGCTTTTCGGTAATTCTTTGTCAGTTTGGCCATAAATCCTTTTGCTCCTACCCGACAACCTGGATGCCCATACTGCGGGCGGTGCCTTTGACGATCATGACGGCGGCCTCGAGGCTGGCCGCGTTCAGATCCGGCATCTTGGTGCGGGCGATCTCTTCGACCTGTTTCTCGGTAACCTGCCCCACCATCGTCTTGTTGGGTTCACCCGAGCCCTTGGCGATTCCCGCGGATCGTTTCAACAAGACGGCGGCCGGAGGCGTCTTTGTGATGAAGCTGAAGGACCGGTCCGTGTACACCGTAATAACGGCCGGGATGATCAACCCTTCCTGATCCTTTTCCGAAGTCCGGGCGTTGAAGGCTTTACAGAAGTCCATGATCGCAACACCATGCTGCCCCAGTGCCGGCCCTACCGGTGGGGCCGGTGTCGCCTTTCCCGCCGGTATCTGTAACTTGATCTGGCCTATTACTTTCTTTGCCATACTGTTCCTAGGTTTTCTCGACCTGCAGAAAGTCGAGTTCCACGGGCGTCGAACGCCCGAAAATCGTCACCATGACCTTCAGCGTGCTCCGGTCATCGTTCACTTCGTCGACGATGCCCGTAAAACTCGTAAACGGACCGTCGGTTATTTTGACTGTCTCGCCGCTTTCGTAGGAAAGCTTCGGTTTGGGCCGATCCGCCGCAGCCGTCTCCACGCGGTAAACGATCTGCTGGACTTCATCGTCGGAGAGCGGTGTCGGCGCCGATCCGGACCCTACAAATCCGGTCACCCGTGGAGTATCTTTCACAAGGTGCCAGGCGTGGTCGCTCGGCCCCCCTCTCTCGGAGGTCTTCATCTCGACGAGCACATAGCCAGGAAAGAACATTTTCTGTGATATGACTCGCTTGCCGCCTTTGACCTCGATCACCTCTTCGGTCGGTATCAAGACGTCGCTGATTTCCTCCTGCAGCCCGAAAGCATCGACCCGCGAACGCAGACTTTCGGCTACCTTTCGCTCGAATCCCGAATAGGTATGAATGATGTACCACTGCTTGGCCAAAGGTCTCTATCCCCCCCCGGAAGCGAAAATACTCAAGATGCGGTCGAGTCCCAGGCCAAGAACGTAATCCACCAGACCCAGGTACAGGCCGAAGAAAAAGACCGCGACGATCACGACTATGGTCGTACCGACGATTTCGTCCTTACCCGGCCAGGAGACCTTCTTCACTTCGCTCCGGACATCGCCGTAGAATTGCGTACTACGTTGGGACCAGTCCTTGATTTTTTCAGCTGGGTTCATTCGTTGAACTTAATACCACTTTGAGGCAGGCCAGGAGGGATTCGAACCCACAACATCCGGTTTTGGAGACCGGCGCTCTGCCAGTTAGAGCTACTGGCCTGCACTGGGAAAGTCAAAATCAAATAATTTTAACAGATTAATGTCTACTTCGTCTCGCGATGAACGGTATGGTGCCGACACCTTCGGCAATATTTCTTCGTCTCAAGCCGCTCGGTGTGTTTCCTCTTGTTCTTGGTGCCGGAATAGTTCCGTTCCTTGCATTCGGTGCATTGTAAGGTGATGATGTCTCGCATCGTCCGAGCTCCCGGATTCTATTCTTCGATGATTTCGGTCACGGTGCCGGCGCCGACGGTGCGACCACCTTCACGGATGGCAAACCGCAAACCCTTTTCGAGCGCCACCGGGGTGATCAGGTCGATCGACAAATTCACGTTGTCGCCCGGCATCACCATCTCCACCCCTTCGGGCATCGACGACGATCCGGTCACATCCGTGGTCCGAAAATAAAACTGCGGCCGATATCCGTTGAAAAACGGCGTGTGTCGACCCCCCTCTTCCTTCGTCAGCACGTAGACCTCGCCCTTGAACTTGGTGTGCGGCAGGATCGACCCCTTCTTCGCCACCACCTGGCCCCGCTCTACTTCGTCCTTCTTCGTCCCTCTCAGCAGCAACCCCACGTTGTCGCCCGCCTGGCCTTCGTCCAACAGCTTCTTGAACATCTCGACACCCGTGATCACCGTCTTGAACGTGGGCTTGAATCCGACGATCTCCAACTCCTCGCCAACCTTCACCATCCCCCTCTCCACGCGCCCCGTCACCACCGTCCCTCGACCCGAGATCGAAAAAATGTCCTCGATCGGCATCAAAAACGGCTTGTCCACGGCTCGCTCCGGTACCGGGATGTAATCGTCCACTGCCTTCATCAACTCGTCGATCTTCTCCACCCAGGCTTCTTCCTCTTCCAGTGCCTTCAGCGCCGACCCTCTCACCACCGGAATGTCGTCTCCTGGAAATCCATAGTAAGTCAGTAGTTCCCGCACTTCCATCTCCACCAACTCCAACAACTCCTCGTCTTCCACCGCGTCGCACTTGTTCAGGAACACCACCACGTACGGCACTCCAACCTGCCGGGCCAGCAAAATGTGCTCTCGGGTCTGCGGCATCGGACCATCCGTCGCCGCCACCACCAGGATCGCGCCGTCCATCTGCGCCGCTCCCGTGATCATGTTCTTGATGTAGTCGGCATGTCCCGGACAATCCACGTGCGCATAGTGACGTTTCGACGTCTGATACTCCACGTGCGCCGTCGCGATCGTTATCCCCCGCGCTCGCTCTTCGGGCGCGTTGTCGATCGAATCAAACGACCGGTACGATACCGTCGGGTCGTTCTTCGCCAGCGTCTTCGTGATCGCCGCCGTTAACGTCGTCTTCCCGTGATCGATGTGCCCGATCGTTCCCACGTTGATGTGCGGCTTGGTTCGCTCAAATTTCTCTTTAGCCATCTCTTTGCTTTCCTTGTTCTGTTCTGCCTATCTCTAGTTGGCCGCTTTTGTCTGATTCTCTGCCTCTACGGAAAAGTGGCCAGTGGTCAGTGGTCAGTGGTCAGTTGGGGGAACCGGAATCCGGATTCCTTCTTCAACTGACCACTGACCACTGGCCACTGATCACTTCCCCCGTCCAAGAGCGGGAGACGGGATTCGAACCCGCGACCAACGGCTTGGAAGGCCGTGACTCTAGCCACTGAGTTACTCCCGCTTGCCGGACTGAGCCGCGACCTACCGCAATCGCGAGGTTTCGCTTCAGCCGCTTTCATGGAGCCCACGACCAGGGTTGAACTGGTGACCTCGTCCTTACCAAGGACGCGCTCTACCACTGAGCTACGTGGGCCAGTCTAGTTCTTAGCTAACCACTCATAGCTAACAGACTAATAGCCGACAGATGGACGCGCCCGTAAGACGGTTTGAATCAGAGCCCGAATGGACAGGGGAGGATTCGAACCTCCGTAGCCCGCTAGGAGCGCCAGATTTACAGTCTGGTGCGTTTAACCACTCCGCCACCTGTCCCAAAACACAAACCGGCATGATCCATAAATGGGCGAGGGCAACAGCGCACCTGACCTTGCCGAATCTGAGGAGCTGGCGAAGGGAGTCGAACCCCCGACCTGCTGATTACAAATCAGCTGCTCTACCAGCTGAGCTACGCCAGCGACAAATTTACAAATTTATCACACCCATTTGAGTCTTTCCAATGTTTTCAGTCGATCTTGGAACTCTTTGTTCCCTCGTTTGTTACGGTCGGCCGGTCACCTCGCTGCCGCACGGCCTCATAAAGGACAATGCCAGCGGCCACCGACACGTTCAGCGACTGGATTCGCCCCATCATCGGGAGGCCAACCAGGACGTCGCAAGTTTCGCGAACCAGGCGGCGAATACCGCCGTGTTCACCGCCCAACACGATGGCGACCGGCACACGGTAGTCGAACGCTGTCCAGGTGGCCGTCGCTCCGGGATCTACCCCCACAGCCCAGATCCCATGGGATTTCATGCGTTCAAGCGTCGAAGTCAGGTTGCCAACCCGGGCGATCGGAAGATGATCCACGGCTCCAGCGGACGCCTTCGAAACCGCAGCCGTCAAGGGCGATGTCCGCCGTTCGGCCACGACCAGGCCGGTCGCCCCTGCAGCTTCAGCCGTCCGAATCACGGCACCCAGATTGTGCGGGTCCTGCACGCTGTCGAGCACAACGAGTAAAGCGTCGGGAACTTCCAACAGGTTTTCGAGCGGGGTATAGGCACCGACCCCGGCAACCGCGACCACACCCTGATGAACAACTCCACCGGCCAGCCTGTCCAGGGCGGCCTTGGTCTCCTTCCTGACGGGAAGCCCCTGCGCGCGGGCCAGGTTCAGGATTCGACGGACTCTATCGGAAGAAGTGCCACGAGCCAGGTAGATTCGCTCAATTCGGCGTTGACCGGAAACAAGCGCCTCATAGACCGGGTGGATTCCGACAATGTCACCCGTGTCGTCAGCCATGATGCGAGAGGTAGGCCTCCACACGTTGTCGACATCCCAGCACGCCCGTCACGCCGAGCCTGGCGGCCTGCTCCACCAACGGTATCAACTTGTCCAGCTCGGGCCCGGACGATCGGGCTGTGAGTGCGACCCGTAACGGATGGAACAGGTGTCGACCCTTCCTCCCGGTCGACTTCTTGAGCGTGGCTACGACCGAGTGGAAATCCTCAAAAGTAAGCTGCTCGTAGCTGTCGAGTTCGCCGCGGAACTGCCTGATCAGAGCCAGAGATCCAGGGTCCTCGACCACGTCTGCAAGCTCGACCTCGTTTAATGGGAACGACAGAACGGATTCGAGCAGAGTGGGGATTTCAGACACCACATCGACACCGCCAATTAGCGTGTCCACTACCAGTTGCGCCCAACCGTCGGCATCGGCATCCGCAGCCGGGAGCATTCCCGAACGGCCCAACGCTTCCCGGACCAGAACAGGCGTTCGGGGGTGGTCCCGCAAATACTGTCGGTTGATGAAATTCAATTTCCCAGTGTCAAAAACCGCGGGATTCTTGTTGACCCGATCCAGCCGGAACTCCCGGATCAGCCGATCGCGCGGGACAACTTCGCTCCCCGCCGCCCCCGGGGACCACCCCAGCAAGGCAATGTAGTTCATCAACGCCTCGGGCAGGTAGCCCGCCTCCCGGAACTGGTCTGCGGATGTCGCTCCGTGCCGTTTGCTCAAACGAGACTGGTCGGATCCCAGTATCGTGGAAAGGTGTGCAAATCGTGGCTTCGGGCGGTCCAGGGCCTCGTAGACGAGCACCTGTTTGGGGGTGTTGGACAAATGGTCATCCCCACGGATAACGTGCGAGATCTCCATCTGCGCATCGTCGATGACAACGGCGTAGTTGTAGGTCGGGCTGCCGTCAGACCTCAGCAGGATCGGATCGCTGATGACTTCACTCGAGAAACGGACCTCCCCGTGTACGATGTCGTCAAAAGCGATGGGACCTTCCCGAACCCTCAAACGGAGAACGGAGGGTTCTCCCTTCTCGACCCGGGACCGCACTTCATCCTCGGTAAGGCCATAACAGGTTCCGGGATACTTCCATGAATCTCCGGATTGCTTCCGAACCTCGGCCTGCTCGGCGAGCTCCTCCTCTCTGCAGAAACATCGAAAAGCATGACCGCCACGTACCATCTCTTCAGCCTGGTCCCGGTACAGATCGAACCGTTCAGACTGGCGATAGGGGCCAAAATTTCCGCCGACATCGGGACCCTCGTCCCAGTCGATGCCGAACCAATCGAGATCACGGTAGATGAACTCCTCTAATTGCTTCTCGGACCGCTCCCTGTCCGTGTCTTCGATCCTCAGAACGAAAACACCGTCGGACTGACGAGCAAACAACCAAGCGAAGAGAGCCGTCCTCAAGTTACCGACGTGCAGCAAACCGGTTGGACTGGGAGCAAAACGAACACGGACTGGATTCTCTGTTTTCTGTACGGTCATGGGTGAATCGGGACGGCCCGCCAGGGAAAAGCGCCCACGGAAATCAGTCGATGAAAACCAGCACTACGGCCTGAGCGGCGATTGCCTCTTCGGCGCCAATTGCCCCGAGGTGTTCCATGGTCTTGGCCTTGACATGCACTTGTTCGGAGGGAATGCCGAGGGCTTCGGCGATGTGCTCCTGCATCGATGGAAAGTACGACAGCAACTTCGGACGCTCGGCCAGTATGTTTGAATCGATGTTGCCGATTTCAAAGCCCTTCCGGCGGGCCATGTCCGCGGCATCGTGCAGGAGCTTGGAACTGGCTATGCCCTTGTACCGGGGGTCCGTGTCGGGAAATTTTTCGCCGATGTTGCCCAGGCCGCAGGCTCCAAGCAGGGCGTCGGTAATCGCGTGAAGAAGCACGTCCCCGTCGGAGTGTCCGACAAGCCCTTTCTCGTGAGGTATTTCCACCCCGCCGAGAACCAACTTGCCGTTCGGCTCCAGGCGATGAACGTCAAATCCGATTCCGATCCGGAATTTCACTCGACCGGTTCCCTCTCTTCTTCGAGAAGGAATCGCGCCAGGGACAGATCTGATGGTCGGGTGATCTTGATGTTTCGCTCCGAGCCTCGAACAACCGAAACCGGATGGCCCCCTCTCTCGACGAGACTCGCCTCGTCTGTTGCATAATAGCCGTCCTTGCGAGCGCTGGCGAAAGCTGCCTGCAGGACCTCGGTCCGAAATGCCTGTGGCGTTTGAGCCAACACCAGATGCTCCCGTCTGAGAGTCGACTTCACCGAGTCGCGTCGCACCTCTTTTACGGTATCGGTGACCGGGATCGCCAGAATCGCAGCACCGCTACGGTCGGCCTCCGCAATCACCTCTTCGATTTCGTCGAGGCTGACAAACGGCCTCACCGCGTCATGAACCACGACAATCCCGATGTCTTCGCCAAGCTGGCGCATCGCCATGCCCACCGAATCCTGGCGACGTTCGCCGCCTTCGATAACAACAACGGGTTTCTCCAGACCGGCCGCCGACACAAGTGAACGCGCTTCGTCGACCGCCTCATGCGGGGCCGCGACGACAATCTGATCAATCCGCGGTGACGCATCGAACTTGCGAAGGGTCGACACCAGGATGGAAACGCCGTCCAGGATCAGGAACTGTTTTGGCCTATCGGCTTTCATGCGACGGCCAGCTCCGGCCGCCGCTACAATTACGCCAACTCTCATAATTTTCGGCTACGAGCTCCCCAGGTTTTGTGGACTTTCACCGCCGGACATCGGTCGAATGTGGATGACTGCCCGCTACACTCACTTGGCGTGAACACCCGTCTGATGATGCTGTTTCTCGGTGCGATCACGACCATTCCTCTCGTCACGGGAGGAGTGGTCACGCCTGTCTTCATACCTGCCAAAGATCATCTTACCAGCAGTCGTCTGAAGGACGCTCGTCACCGAGGAATCCACTGTCTTCCCGATCATCTTCCGGGCGTTGTCGACCACAACCATCGTCCCGTCATCGAGATAGGCAATGCCCTGATTGAACTCCTTACCTTCTTTCAGAATGAAGACCTTCATGGTTTCACCCGGCAGGTAAACCGGTTTCAGCGCGTTGGCAAGCTCGTTGATGTTTAAGACTTCCACCCCACGCAACTGGGACACTTTGTTGAGATTGAAGTCATTGGTGACGATCTTCGCATCCAGTTCCATCCCCAGTTCGATCAACTTCATGTCGACTTCACGAACTTGGGGGTAGTCGTTTTCCACGAATTGGACCGTGATGCCGGACATTTTCTGAATGCGTTGCAGAATGTCCAGGCCACGGCGGCCGCGATTCCGTTTCAATCCATCGGCCGAATCGGCGACTTGCTGCAGTTCTCGAAGGACGAAGTGAGGAATCACGAGGATTCCGTCCAGGAAGCCGGTCTCGCATATGTCGGCGATTCTTCCGTCGATGATCACGCTCGTGTCCAGGATCTTGTAGTCCTCCTTCGGCGGACGCTCTCCGCCGAACACCCCCCCGAGCGCGGACAAATTCAGAAGGTCACCCTTGTTCGCACCGACCACAAGCCCGACATAGACCATCAAGAAGAGAACAAAGACTTTTATAAACGACAGCGAACCCGGATCGAACGATGCCTCGGTGAGCAAATCGCCAATCAAGCTGGCCCCTACGATTCCGAGGAGGGAGCCGATTGCGGCTCCTATCAGCCGTTTCAGGGATGCTCTGCGGACGCGATGTTCAAAGTAGATTATGCACAGGGCGCTCACGAGGCCCACGACAATGGGGTACGGCCCGGAAAGTCCAAACGGGCTGATAAAAAAGGCGGCGACCATCAAGATAACGGCAAAAACGATTCGGACTACAACAATGTCCAGCAGATAGTTCGTATCACCGCCGCCAAGTCCCGACAGGTCACCGAGGGACGACGTTTTTTCTTTTCGTTTCATAGGACACCTAATGAGTTTCGGATTATTGTGCCTTTACACGGCAATTATGAACGGTGGCGATTATAAATCACTGATATCAATAAGAATAGTGAAATCTGACGCGGGGATTCGATCGAGGTGGGACAGCCCATGAGCGAGGAGCCCGGCAGAACGGATCGTCTCGGGGAATCGAGGCCAGATTCCCTCGACTTTGAGGCATTTTCTCGATTTTGAGGCGAAGAGTGTTTCCTTTTACGAAAAATCGGGGGAATGTGGACCGATTGTACCGCTTTCGTACCAGCTAGATCCCTTCGGCCGCTCCTAGTCCTGGGAGCTGCTGATGGCCCCGGGACCGAAAAGTGCTTCAAGCGCCTGGTGGAGATCAGAAACCTCCAATCGATCCACACCCGTCGGTCCTCCCGACTTTTCCTGAACAGGCACAACTGCCCGTTCGAATCCCAGGGCTCGAGCTTCCTTCAAACGCATTTCCGGATGGAGACAGGATCGGATTTCACCGCCCAGACCCACTTCTCCGAAAACCACCGTCGAGGCTGGCAGCGGGCGATTGAGCAAACTGGAAATGATCGACCCGACTATGGCCAGGTCGGCGGCAGGCTCGTCGACCTGGAGTCCACCAACGACATTCAAATAGATGTCCTGTTCCCACAGGTTCATCCCGAGCCGCTTTTCGATTACAGCCGCAATCAGAGCGAGCCGTTGTGGATCCACTCCTGTCGTGAGCCTGCGAGGGGTCCCAAAATGGGTCCGTGAAACCAGGGCCTGGAGCTCGATGAGAAGCGGGCGCGATCCTTCCACCGAACATACCACCGCGGAACCCGCGTCCATTCTTCCGGTCCCGGACAGGAACAAGCCGGAAGGGTTGTCAACCGGGCGCAGGCCATTCGGACTCATTTCGAAAATGCCCAGTTCGTTGGCGGCTCCGAAGCGGTTCTTTATGGTTCTTACGATCCTGTGGGGGTGTTGTCGTGGCCCCTCGAAATAGAGGACGGTGTCGACGATGTGCTCCAGCGCTTTGGGTCCGGCCAGCGCCCCCTCCTTGGTAATGTGACCGATCAGAAAGACAGGGACGTTCCGCTTCTTCGTCCAGAACAAGAACTGCGACGCCACTTCGCGAACCTGCCCAATGCTACCCGGCGGCATGTCCAGCTTTTCGCTGAAAGTCGTTTGGATCGAATCGACGATAACCGCACCCACACGCAACGCCTCCGCGGCCGAAAGGATTCGTTCGATCGACATCTCCGAGTAGATGTGAAGGTCCCCGGTTTCGATCTTCATCCGATCTCCACGAAGCTTGATCTGGCGCGGAGACTCCTCCCCTGAGGCATACAGAATCGGATGCCGGGTGGCCAGCCGGGCCGCAACAGCCAGCATCAAGGTCGATTTCCCAACACCTGGATCACCTCCCAGCAGCGTCAAAGCGCCAGCGACAACCCCACCGCCCAGAACACGATCGAACTCCGCGATCCCCGTGAGCATCCGTGGGACGTCCTCCCCTTCCAGCGCGTCGTACCGAATCGGAACGGAATCGGAAACAGACACCGGGACCAGACGTGGGGGAGTAATTTTTTCTTCGACGAACGTGTTCCACTCCTGGCAGGCAGGACACTTTCCAACCCATTTGGCCGAAGAGTGCCCACACTGCTGGCAAACATATTGAGTACGGTTTTTCATTGTCTTTTGGAGATGACAAGGTCAGTGGGCATCGGGGGTTGCCCTTTCGAATTCCCTTCCCCAAACTGACCACTGACCACTGGCCACTGACCACTCCCCCACCACTTCCCCATCACATCTCGAGTAACGTCTGGAAACGCGTGTATTGCTTTTGAAAGGCCAGCTTGACGGTCCCGGTGGGCCCGTTTCGCTGCTTGGCGATGATCAATTCGGCCAGACCGGAATTTTCCTCCGAAGGCTTGTAGACCTCTTCGCGGTAGATAAACGCCACCAGGTCGGCGTCCTGCTCGATCGATCCGGACTCTCTCAAATCGGAAAGTAGAGGCCTGTGATCGGAACCGCTCCGTTGTTCGGGGGCACGACTCAACTGGGATAACGCAACGACGGGAACATGCAACTCCTTCGCAAGGGCTTTGAGCCCGCGGGAAATCCCTGAAATTTCCTGGGTGCGATTCTCGGCACGTCCGTAGCCGGACATGAGCTGCAGGTAATCGACGATGATCATACCGAGGCCATGCTCGGCCTTGAGGCGACGCGCTTTGGCTCGCATCTGCATGATGGTCAGCGTCGAAGAATCGTCGATGAACATCGGCGCTCTCGCGATCTTTCCCAGCGAATCGATCAGCCGTCCGAAGTCATCCTTGGAGAGGTATCCGGTCCGGACCCGGTGAGCATCCACGGCCGACTCGGCACAGAGGAGCCGCATCAGCAACTGTTCCTTGGACATTTCCAGGCTGAAGATTCCAACCGGCTCCCCTAGCTTGAGCGCTACGTTCTCGGCAAAATTGAGCGCCATGGCCGTCTTTCCCATCGACGGACGGGCTGCCAGGATAACCAGATCCGAGGGTTGAAGGCCGGAGGTCATGCGGTCAAAGTCGTTGAAACCGGTCGCGACACCGGTAATCATCTCCCGTTCGGTATACAGCTTCTCCAATAACCTGTGGGCATCGGGTTCCAGATCCTTGACGGACGCCAGGCCCGTCTGGAGACGCTTTTCCGACAGTTCGAACAACGACTGCTCGGCACGGTCCAGGACTTCCTCTGCCGGTTCGTTCTGGTCGAAACAATCGGCCATGATCTGGTTGGTGGAACGAATCATCTGCCGGAAAAGGGATTTCTCACGAATAATCTGGATGTAGTGTTCGATGTTTACCAGGTGGGGGATCCCATCCAGAAGACTTGCCAGATAGGCTATTCCACCTGAGGACTCCAGGAGGTTGACCCGATTCAGTTCGTCCTGAATGGTAATCAGATCGACGGCTTTCGAAGCGCTGAAGATCTCGGTCATCGTGCGGAAAATGACACGATGGGCGTCGAGGTAAAAGTCTTCGTGGCGGAGGGTCTCAACGACCTGGTAGTAGTACTCGTTGTTGACCAGGATCGACCCCAATACCGATTTCTCGGCATCAATGTTGTGGGGTAAGGGACGTTCTAGAGCTTCACGAGTCATGGCGTCGCCAAAGAATAACGCTCAAGAAAAACAAAAGCCAGAAGTTCAAACTGGGATGCCAAAATGCGAAGTATTCTTGGGCGGGTCCTGGATTAACAGCTTGTGGCGACTACTCTGATTCGGCTTCGGGTGCAGGCTCGGGCGCAGGTTCGGAAACCGGTTCGGGTTCGGCTCCAGCTTCCTGTTCGGCGTCCACACGCAGTTTGACTTCGGCGATGACATCCCGAAAGAGCCGGATCGGAATCTCGAAGTCGCCTAATTTCTTGATGGGCCCGTCGAGAACGATTTTCCGCCTGTCGATCGTGAAACCCTTCTTTTCGAGTTCGTCGGCAATGTCGGAACTCGTCACCGACCCGTACAACACTTCCTGCTCTCCGACTTTACGACTGACCGAAATTTCGACTCCGGCCATCATTTCCCGCAACTTTTCTGCCTCTTCCTTCAGTTGCGTCTCACGGCGAAGCAGATTCTTGCACTCCTGCTCGATCAGCTTCAAGTTTCCGGGTGTGGCAAGGTACGCCTTTTTTTGAGGCAGCAGAAAGTTCCGGGCATACCCGGGTTTGACCTGGACGACGTCTCCGGCACTGCCAAGTTTGTCGATGGACTCTCTTAAAACGATTTCCATTATTTTCCCTATATTTTTGACCGCGCACGCGTTTCCGAATTCGCCGTCTGGACTCACCGGCTTGGAACACGTCTTCGACGGCCCGTCAATCAGTCGTAAACGGTAGCAGGGCGATGCTCCGGGCCTTTTTGATTGCGTCACTCAATTGACGCTGATGCGGCGAACAGACACCGGAGATTCGCCGCGGCAGGATCTTCGCGCGTTCAGGAACGAACTGCGACAAAAGCTTCACGTCCTTGTAGTTGATCGAGTCGATCTTTTCGACGCAAAACTTACAAACCTTTCGCCGCCGGTAGTATTGCCTGTTTGATGACACTAAGTTCTCCTTGAATTGAACGCTTTCACTTACGGGGGTCGCCCCGGACCGCCTTCTGACCCGCTATCTGCCGAGCGCCAAAATATATTCGGTGACCGAATGACCCTGGGTCGCGCTCTCGGCTCCCGGTCCAGGACCGCGACCAGGACACATCGCTCGGCTCAGCTTGCGGCCGGTTGATCGACTTCAGAGGCCGGCCGGTTTTTGTCCCTCCGGGCCTGCTTCTTCTCGCGATGCTCGCGCTGTTTCTCCAGCTTCTTCGTTTCGTCGTCGGTCCGAACGGTGATGTACCGCAAAACCTGATCCATCACTCGAAAGCGACGCTCGACCTCTTTGACGATTGCGCCGTCGGCGACGACGGTCAATAAGACATAAAACCCTTCACGGTGCCGATTCACCTCGTAGGCCAACTTTCTGCGGCCCATCATCTCCACTTCCGCTATCTGGCCGCCTCCGTCGGTTACGACACTTTCAACCTGGGATTTGATTTTTTCGATCTCGTCTTCCGGCACGTTCGGGTCGACGATGAACATCATCTCGTAATTTCGCATCAGTTTTTGCTTAAAACCCTTTTGTTACAGCGCGAACACTTCATCAGGAGTCGCCTCCTTCGGAAAGGTCCATGCCGTTGAATCTCGACATTGCGGATCGAGCACCTTCTGACAGTACATGTTCCACAGCGTCTGCGGCCAATTCTTCAGCTCTCTCGAGTACGCCGCGGTCCGTTCTCGCCACAGGCGAAAGGACGAAATCCCGGGTCCCATCGACCAATCGATCCGGGGAAATTCCGACGCGTACCCTCATGTAGTCGTCCGAACCGAGGGCCGAACCTATTGATTTTAGTCCATTATGACCGCCGGATGAACCTCTTTCGCGGACTCGGATCCTTCCGATCGGCAGAGCCAGGTCATCGGAAACGACCAGGACTCTCGAATCGAAACCGAAACGCTCGAATAAGGCCGGCAACACTTCGCCGCTCCGGTTCATATACGTCTGGGGCTGAACCAGGGCGGCTCGAACTCCTCCAACACGAGTCCCCAGGATAAGCGCCGAACCCAGCCCGTACGCGTCAGCAACACCTCGTCTGTTGGCCAGCAACCCGACGATTCTGTCGGCCAGCGACCCGACGATTCTGTCGGCCAGCAACCCGACGACCCGGAAACCCACATTGTGGTAGGTGTCCCGGTATCCGCCTCCGGGATTCCCCAACCCAATGATGAGCCAGGAGTTATTCCCTCCGGACTCGCAGTCTCGGGCCTCGGTCCCCATGTCGGCCAGTGTGGGCTATTCGCCCCCTTCGTCCTCTTTCTTGCCCTTGGTCATAACTTCGGGTTCACCTTCGGTGGCCCCTTCGACAGTTGCAAGTTCTTCGCCTTCGCCGACGTCGGTCTCCTCTTCCTCGATCCGCAGAATCACGACATGCGCGACCACACCGTCGGGCGGGTCGAGAATCTGCACTCTGTCGGGACTGGGCAAATCACCAACCCGAACACTCTCGTGCAAATGCAGGTTGGAAACGTCGCACTCGATTCGCTCCGGAATGTCGGCAGGCAAGCATTCGACACCGACTTCGCGCATAACCAAGTCGAGCAAGCCGTCTTCGGCCTTAACACCAATGGCTTCCCCACGGATAACGATGGGCACGGTGACCCGCAGGACCTGATCCATCGCGATACGTTGAAAATCCGCGTGAAGGATGTTTTCCATGACCGGGTCGACCTGCCAGTCCTTCAAGATGACGTTGTCCTGGCCGGCTCCGTCGACATCGAGGGTCAGGATTGTGTTGCGACCCGCATCGGACCGCAGAAGATTGTAAATCGCTTTCGGGTCCAGCTCGATCGCCAGTGTTTCCTTAGGCCCACCGTACACGACAGCGGGCACCCTGCCACTCCGGCGTAGCCGTTTGGCTGCACCTTTGCCGCGCCCGGAGCGACTCTGGACGCTTACATTCGTTTCTGCCATGGTTTGCTCTTTCTCCCCCAACAAAACATGCCGCACGACTGGAAGGCCTGAAGGCGGCTGATACGTTCTTCAAATAAACAAAACACTCACGGAAGTCTCGTCGTGAATGGACTGAATCCCGCGTGCCAGCAGGTTTGCAACGCTGAGCACCCGGACTTTCCCGCTTTCGAGGGCTTCGGGTTGCAACGGAATCGTGTTGGTCGTGACCAGTTCCTCCAGCCTCGACTCTTGTATGCGGTCCATCGCGGGACCCGAAAGCGGCGCGTGAGTGCAACAAGCATAGACCTTTTCGGCTCCGGCTTTATAAAGAGCTGCCACCGAGTTTACAAGCGTGCCGGCAGTATCCACTATGTCGTCAACGATCAATGCCGTACGCCCTCTGACATCGCCGATGACGTTCATCACTTCAGCCACGTTGGCTTCGGTGCGACGCTTGTCGATGATAGCCAGTTCTCCGTTGAGTCGCTTCGCGAAAGCCCTGGCGCGTTCGACACCGCCCGCGTCAGGTGACACGACCGTCAAATTGGGCAACTCGGTCTTCCTAAAGAAATCGACCAGGACAGGAGCGGCGAAAAGGTGATCGACAGGGATGTCGAAGAAACCCTGAATCTGTGCCGCGTGCAAGTCCATCGTCATCAACCGGTCGGCCGCCAGCGAAAGGATGTCCGACACCACTTTCGACGAAATGGGAACCCGGGGCTTGTCTTTCCGGTCCTGGCGCGCATAACCGAAGTAGGGCACGACCGCTGTGATTCTTCTCGCCGAGGACCGCTTGAACGCGTCCATCATCAAGACCATTTCCATCAGGTTCGAATTGACGGGAGTGCAGGTCGGCTGGACGACGAACACGTCCGCTCCACGAACATTTTCGAGAATCTGAAAATAGATCTCACCGTCCGCGAAGTGGGTGACCGAACAGTCGCCCAGCTTGCACCCCAGATTCTGACAGATTTCGTCCGCCAGGCTCGGGTTTGCGGTTCCGGTAAAAACCTTCAGATCGTTAGTCATACAGACATCCTAAAGAGCCGGCCTCTCGGGCACGTCGTTTCATCAAACTGGGGCGGGAGGATTCGAACCTCCGCATGCAGGTGCCAAAGACCTGTGCCTTACCGCTTGGCGACGCCCCAATATTTAGCGTCGGGCCCACCGTCCCCGCTCTTTCCCGGACCGAGTCGCGCGCTCCAACCTTGATGCTAACCCGACCGGTTTCGCGAACGCCAACGCCGGGACGGTCCCCCCACGCCTGGGAGCTTAGCGTCGGGCCCACCGTCCCCGCTCTTTCCCGGACCGAGTCGCGCGCTCCAACCTTGATGCTAACCCGACCGGTTTCGCGAACGCCAACGCCGGGACGGTCCCCCCACGCCTGGGAGCTTAGCGTCGGGCCCACCGTCCCCGCTCTTTCCCGGACCGAATCGAGCGCTCCAACCTTGATGCTAACCCGACCGGTTTCGCGAACGCCAACGCCGGGACGGTCCCCCCACGCCTGGGAGCTTAGCGTCGGGCCCACCGTCCCCGCTCTTTCCCGGACCGAGTCGCGCGCTCCAACCTTGATGCTAACCCGACCGGTTTCGCGAACGCCAACGCCGGGACGGTCCCCCCACGCCTGGGAGCTTAGCGTCGGGCCCACTGGCCACTATCTCCAAACATCCTCTCGAAGTACTCGGCTCGTCCGAGCGGTCTCGCCAGCCGCACGTCGAATTCTCCGCTGAGAGTCGCGGCGGCGGTTTCTGCCATTTCTTCCCTTCGGAACACTCCGAAGATTGTCGAGCCGCTGCCTGTCAGTGCCGCGTAACGGGCGCCCGAGGCCGACAGCTTTCGTTTTATCTCGGCCAGTTCAGGGAATCGACGAAGAAGCGGCGGCTCAAAGTCGTTCGGTTGGGAATCGCTCACAGGCTCGGCAAACCCATGTGGCGGCACAAAACGGGCACAGAAACTAAAAATTTTATTGGATTCGACCGAAGGCGTCAACCATGAATACGCCTCGGAAGTCGGTACGGAGAACCCGGGGCTCACGAGAACCAGCCAGTAATCCGTCCAGTCTCTCAACGGAAACAACTCTTCGCCACGGCCGGTCGCAACCGCACGGCCGCCGACAGAAAAGAAAGGAACGTCAGAACCTAAATCGGACAACATTCGCCCGAATCGCTCGCCTGGGATCTCCCGTTTGAACCAGCGGGCGAGCCCCAACAGGGTAACAGCGGCATCCGCGCTTGCCCCACCCAGGCCCGCTCCCGACGGTATTTTCTTGGTGACGGCGAAATGAAGCTTCACGCTGACGGAGGTTTCTCGTTCAAACGCCCGGACAGCCCGAACGATCAGGTTCGAGTCGTCCTCGGGAGCGGAGTTCGTCGTAAAACGAAATCCCCCTGCTGGTGACACCCGGATCTCGTCATGCAGATCTATCACTTGCAGAAGAGTTCGAATGTCGTGAAAGCCGTCCGGACGCTTTCCGAGCACCCGGAGATCCAGGTTGATCTTCGCGAAAGCGCGCCACACCGTGTGCATTTCTTAGCGTCGGGCCCCTGGAGCGCGTGTCTCGGAGCACGTCAGAATTGCCTCGGGGTGGCCCACGACTTTCTGATCGCCGCTCGCTCCTAACGCAATTTGTTATTATCAATCGGTTTATTGCTATGCGACACCGAATTCTTCTCGGGTCCTCATTTCTGTACCTGACCGTCTGCAACCTGATCTGGATTGCACGGGACAGCCGCCCCCCGTTCTGGGACATGGCGGCACACCAGACCGGAGCATTGAGAATTTTGAACGCTGTTTCGGAAAATGGCGTGGGCGCGCTCGCCACCATCGGGTCGCTGAGCGGCTTCTATCCACCCCTTTACCACTCGATCGTCGCGGGGTTCTACTGGATCTTTGGCGTATCCAGCAATTCCGCCCAATTAGCCAACATCCCCGCTCTTGCGATTCTGATGGCGTCGACCTACTTCATAGGCCGACGGCTGGTTTCGCCGCTGGTGGGGGCTACGGCGGCGACCCTGGTCGGGTTCTATCCCTTCATCCTCTGGATATCGAGGGAGACACTCATCGATTACTGGCTCACGAGCCTGGTGGCGCTGGCGTTCTGGATCCTGCTGGAAAGCGAGGGCTTCGGAAGGCGGCGCATGACGATGCTGTTCGGTCTCGTATGCGGATTGGGAATGCTCACGAAGTGGACGTTTGCGCTTTTTCTCTTCCTGCCGGCGTTGTGGTTCGCTCGCCACCGTTGGAAGGAGGCTTCACTAGCCGCGGTCGTTGCGTTCCTGGTGGCGTCGTACTGGTACGTGCCGCAATTCGCGGTTCTTTCCGACTTCCTGGCATTGAACACCGCCGGTGGGATCGCAGAAGGTGATCCGGCCCGATCCAGTTGGCAAGCAATTGTCTTTTACGTCCGTGCCCTGGAGGGCTACCAACTGTTCCTTCCGCTCTTCGGACTGTTCGTGGCCGGATCGGTGTGGCTTGCAAGGAATTTCAAGTCGGATTGGGTCCCCGTAATCCTGTGGATTCTCGGTGGTTGGCTGGGCCTGATGTTGTTTCAAAACAAAGATCCGCGATACAGTGTTGCCATCCTTCCCGCCGTGGCCCTGATCAGCGCTTCCATCTTCGAATCGCGAAAAGCCTGGCTGGGAGTGCTGCTGCCGTTTTTGATGTTTCAGCACTACCTCGTCTCATTCGGGATTCAAGCTCTTCCAGAAAAAGTCGTCGTTGCCAGTGGCGTTCAAGGTCCCATTGCCTGGGGCTGGAACCTCTACACCCAGAGTCATTTCGATCTGTGGGGTCGCCCCAAAAAGCAGGATTGGAAGATCCCGTACGTCCTGGACCGCGTCCGGGAACTATCATCGGGTCGTCAGGTTCGCCTCGGGTTGATTCCCGACATCCCGAGATTCGACTCTCAGGCTTTCGAGTTTTATGCGCTCGCTCGAAAGGATCCGGTACGGGTTCGGAGGTTGACGCGTCCGGATCAGGAGGATGTCCGAAACAACGACTTCTTGTTGCTGTCGGAAGGCGCCGAGGGATATCCCGGATCGTTTGCGCCGGCCGAAACAGAGGTCAACCGGCAGGTGCTGGACAACCCGGAGCGGTTCGAGGTTGTCGAATGGTTCCCGCTGCCCAACGGTGAAGTGATTCGTCTCTACAAGGTGCGCAATCCCTCATGAAGACACGGATCGAAAAACAGTGGATCACCTGGCTTTTGCTCGCCCTGATCGTCCTGGCCGGCATCCTCCCGTTCGCAGACCGCGCCTTTTACATGGACGAACACATCTTTCTGCGGTTGGCACGGTCCTCTCAAACGGATTGGATGTTCCCCAGCGACACCCCGTTGCTGTTCTTCGGGACACGCCAGGCCGATTTCGCCAGTCATACACACCCACCGGTTGGAGAATATTATCTTGCGGTCATAGACCTTATCGTCGGCGACTTTAGCGAAGCCCCGTTTCGCCTCCTGTTTGCGATATTTCCGATCATGGCCGCCATCGGTTTTCACGGGCTCGCCCGCCGCTATACCAAATCCCCGCTCACGGTGACCTTGCTGTTTACGTTCAGCCCTGCGTTTTTCGTCATGAGCCAGACGATCATGATGGACTTGCCGATGATCGCTTTCCTCCTGGTTGGAACGATGCTCTACTTCGACCACGTCGACGGGAAACCGAACCGGCTGGTGCCGGCTGCGCTCTGCTTCATACTGGCCGTAGGGACCGGCTACACGGCCCTGGTGCCTCTGGGTTGCCTGTTTCTGTGGGCACTCTACCGTCGGAGAGGCACTTTGGAACTGGTTGCCCTTCTAGCGGCGCCGATCGCTTTGACCTTCTGGCTGGCGGCAATGACCGTTCACTTCGGACGGTTTCCGTTGACGGACACGGTACGTTTCGTCACATCCCAGACGCGCTCATCGTTCGAGAATCTGACTGCGACATTCAGCTTTCTCGGTGGCGTCGGCGTTTTTCCGTTTTCGTTCCTGCTCCTGACCCGACTTGAACGGCGCGAGTGGTACCGGTTAGTCGCAGCGGCCTTCTTCGTCGCAGCCGCTATGACCCTGCCGATGGAGTGGACCTCGTTAGCTTACCGGTCCTGGTTTATCTTTCTTTCCGCGTCTGGCTTATCCATGCTCGGAGCTGGCGTCGTGAGTGCATTCCGGGGGGATGGGGAGCCCCGGCAGGAGCGCGTATTCCTGCTGTTCTGGAGCCTGACGGTCCTTGTTTTCTTCGTCTTGATCGGCGACATGATCAACGCCCGCTATATCCTGTTGGCCCTTCCGGCGTTGTACCTCGTGCTATTCCGTGACGCCACACCGGCCCGAGCAGTTGCATCTCTGGCCTTGACGCTCGCTCTTTCTTTGGGCGTCGCGACGGCGGATTACCGCTTCGTGAACTCCTATCGAAGCTGGGTCGAAGAAACAATGGTTCCCGTCCGGGATCAGGGATTCAACGTCTGGGGAGCTGCCGAATCCGGGTTGAGGTTCTACTTGGAACAGAACGGCATAGAAACCCTGGACAAGGAGGACACGAGGCCTGGGGCGGGCGACCTCATCGTTCGCCAAGCCGGTGCGTTCCGTTACGGGCTGGCACCGGAGTTGGAGCCCCTGCTGGTCCGCATGGCTGGTTGGGACTTGAACGATTCGTTTCCGTTGCGGACGTTTAACGAAGAAGCCGGCGCGGGCTTCCATGGGAGCAATTTCGGCCTGGTTCCCTTCGTTTTTTCCCGAGCGCGGTTCGATCACGTGGATTTCGTCCAGTTCAGCCCGCTGGTTCGAAACGTCGCCGCGGGAAACCAATATCCGGGTTCACTTATCACGGGAGCCCCCAACGGAGTATTCCTGGACCAGGAAGAAGCGGAGTTGACCTTGCCCGTGCGTATTCCGGAGGGCGCTGAAGTCCGATACGACAGGGAAGGAGCCGGCTCCATCGAGATCGGGTCCGATTACATCAGGCTGCGGAAGGACGAGAACGGACCGACTGTCTGGTGGAATCTTCGTATCGTGCCGAAGAGTTTCCCGGACTAGCAACCGAAAGTAACTGTTACCCTATTGGTCGGAAAGCGGTCACTAACTGCGATGAACAAGGATACCCAGTTCCCGGGGACGCCCGACCAGGCCCGGAGTCGTCTTGCCTCGATGTCATCGGTCGGGCTCCAGACGTTTCTTGATTCCGACTCCCGCCTGACTATCCCGGCTTCGGAAAAACCATCTCTCTCGGTCATCCTGGTACTGTTTAACCGGGCGGAACTGACGCTCGCCTGTCTGCGATCGCTCTGGGACGACTACAAAAGCGATCTGGAAATAGTCATCGTCGACAATGCCTCGACCGACGAAACCGGCAAGCTACTCGATCGCATTCACGGCGCGAAAATCATTCGTAATACCCACAACCAAGGGTTTCTCGCGGCGTCAAATCAGGGCGCGAACGAGGCCCGGGGCCGGAATCTGCTCTTTCTGAACAACGATACCGAAGTTTTTCCCGGAGCGATCGCTTCTGCACTCCACACGATCGAGAGTACAGACGACGCGGGTGCGGTCGCCGGAAAGCTGATCTATCCGGACGGCACGCTTCAGGAGGCCGGAGGTATCATCTGGAAGGACGGGTCCTGCTCGGGTTACGGACGGGGGGACGACCCCTTCGCCGGCCCGTATATGTATCGTCGGGATGTCGACTACTGTTCAGGCGCGTTTCTGCTGACGCGACGGGATCTGTTCGAGGAAATGAACGGGTTCGACGAATCGTTCAAGCCAGCCTATTACGAGGACACCGATTACTGCCTGAGGCTCCGGGAAAGACGACTGCGCGTGGTCTTTGATCCGGACGCTGTCGTCCTGCATCACGAATTCGCCAGCTCGCCGTCCACAAGGGACGCCATCGACCTTCAGCAACGCCACAGGAAGATCTTCGCGGACAAACATAAACAGAGTCTCACCGAATGTCTCGTTCGATCGGATCTGAATATCGCAGCGGCCCGATCCGCGATACGGAACGAATCCCGCATTCTGTTCATCGACGACCGTGCCCCTCACCCCTCTCTCGGCTCCGGATATCCCCGTTCCCACACGATCCTGACCGGCCTGCTCGAAAAGGGGCACTTCGTAACCCTCTACCCCCTGGCGGAACTGAACGAGAGTTGGACGAGTGTGTATCAGGACATTCCGCGTGTCGTCGAAGTCATGTCTGGAATGGGAGCACGACGCTTGGAAGAGTTTCTAGAGAGCCGCCTCGGCTACTACGAAACCGTTGTCGTCAGCCGACCCCACAACATGCAGGTCATGAACATGGTCATTCGAGCCCACCCGGAATGGTTTCGAAAGACCGTCGTCATTTACGATGCCGAGGCGCTGACGACCCACAGAGAGGTCAGCCGAAGGGAACTACGCGGCGAAGCCGTTTCAGAAATTGAACACAAGACGATGCTCGACAACGAACTCGAGTTGTCCGCTTTCGCCGATTCGGTCATTGCAGTGTCCGCATCTGAAAAAGAGGCCTTCACTGAACATGGCGTAAATCAAGTCTTCGAGCTGGGTCACGTCGTCCCGCCTCGCCCCACACTCCGGGAGTTCGAAGAACGCTCCGGATTCTTGTTCGTCGGCGCGATCTACGGTGACATGACCTCGAACGCCGACGCCGTCCGGTGGTTCGTGGAAGACGTTTTCCCCCGAATCTCGAAATCTCTGGGTCCGGAGGTCACCCTGTCGGTGATCGGCCACAACGAGTCCGACGAGATCCGCGAGCTGGCAGGAGATCGTGTGCGGATCCTGGGCCGAGTCGATGATGTCACCGAATACTATGAGCAGGGGCGAGTTTTCGTCGCTCCTTCCCGCTTTGCAGCGGGTCTCCCTCACAAGATTCACGAGGCAGCGGCTCGCGGTATCCCTGTGGTTGCGACATCGCTCCTGGCAGAGCAACTGGGGTGGAGGGACGGGCAGATTGCGGTCGGCGACGATGCGGAAGGGTTTGCTGACAAGTGCGTCGAACTGTACCAGGACCAGGACGCCTGGAATTCGATGCGTTTGATCGCAATGGAACAGGCGGCTTCAGATTGTTCGACGGAGCAGTTTGAATCCAGGCTGGACTCCATTCTCGGCAACAGGGAAAAACGCCGGATTGTAACCGCCCCGCTGCTCGAATGGACCGGCGAGCGATTCCTCCCGTGGATTGACGAGCCGACGATCGCATATGAACACCTGCACCGATACGCCTATGCCGCGCAGTTCGTAAAGGGAAAGCGGGTCCTCGATCTTGCCAGTGGGGAGGGTTATGGATCGGACGTTTTAGCCCGGAAAGCCTCTTCGGTGGTCGGAGTCGACTCCGACCGAACGGCTATCCGTCACGCCAACCTGAAGTACGGCCGCGCCAACCTGAGTTTCCTGTCCGGCTCAATTACGGACGTGCCCATTCCCGATGATCACAGTTTCGATGTCATTGTCTGTTTCGAGGGTCTCGAGCACATCGACGACCACGACAGTTTGATTGCCGAGGCCCAGAGGCTGCTGTCGGGGGACGGGCTCCTGATCCTTTCGACACCGAACAAGGAGAGCTATTCGGAAAGCTCCGATGAGCCGAACCCGTTTCACAGTAAGGAACTCTCTCTCGAAGAGCTCCGGGAATTGTTGGACCGGGAATTCAGGCACACGCGATACCTCGGGCAAAGAACCTTCCCAACGTCCAACATCTGGTCTAACGACCCCGAAGATAATGGGACGCCGTCGGAGATCTTCATGAAACGGGGGCCTTCGGATTTCGCACTCTCGGATACCGACGATCGGACGCCGCTCTACTATCTGGCACTGGCGTCGAACATCCCGACCCAACTGGAACGTTACGAAAGCTTCCTGATCGACTCGTCCGATGCCCTTGGGAAACAGCACGACCGAAAGCAGCGGGAGAGTCAGGATCAGATCGATGACGTTCGGCGGGGCCTTGCTGAAAAAAGCCGGGAGGTCGAGCAGAGAGACCAGGCGATCGGCAAGCAGGAAGGGGTTATCCGACAACGAGACGAAACTATTCGCGACCGGGACGAAACCATTCGCGAGCGTGACGAAGTTCTCAAGGCTCGCACGAAGGAACTGGCCGACGCCTTCGACAACGCACGTCAAGAGGACGATGCTCACTCTCTCGAGAAGGTCAGGTTCGAGAGCGAACTGGCAGCGTCAAAGAAACGAGCCGATGAACTCGAAATCGAATTGGTCGGCGTCAAGAGCAGCCGGGGCTGGAAGATCGTCATGCGGTGGCGGACCCTGGTCGAAAAAATCTTCCCGATCGAGTCGCATCAAAGAAATTTTCTGGAGTACTGGCGCAAACATCTCAAGTAGCGGCTACTCCTTGGACCCAACGCCAATCCCGCCCCGACCGACGAACCTGGGATGAGCCTTTACGGGAATTCTCATGTGACCGTAGGTGACCGTGCGTTCCACCAACTCCACGGCGCAGGCGTTGTCCACCCAGTCGCACATATCGTACTGATCGAGAGTTCCGTCGGCCACAGCAGGAGAAAAATAGTAAAACCCGGCCTGTAGAAACGGTAGATCCATCACGAAGTCGACAGACAGGCGGCTTCCACCGGGTGTCGCCTCCAACGGTGTCCCTTCAAATAGAGTGTTGGTCCCGGTGACGTCCTCGCCAAGACGGTTCCGCAGCATGAATCCCACGTTCGGCTGCCCTATGTCTTCAAGACACTCCACGGAAATCCGGATGCAGACCCTGTCGCCCTGAGACGCGCTGGCTACCGGCTTCCCCCCACAGTTGTAGATCCCGATTCCCCGGATCATCGCCTTGCAGTTTCCATATCGTCGATCGACGTTCGGCAGTGTCCCGACGAACTCCGGAATTCTGTCGATGACCTCGGGTGGGAGATCCAGCTCCGCTGAAGCCTCCAGGGGCTGCCCGATCGGACGATCTCCTATCGTGTCGTTATTGCCTCTTGTGATCATTTCCGCCAGGTAACTCGAAACCACTTCGTCGGTCTTGCCGTGCGCCTTCATCTTCCCGTGTTCCATCCAGATCGCCTCGTCGGCGAGACTCCGCACGGCCGCCAGATCGTGGGAAACGAAAAGAATCGTGACACCCCGGCTCTTCAATTCAAGGATTTTGCGCATGCAACGCTGCTGAAAAAAATAGTCGCCGACCGCGAGGGCCTCGTCAACGATCAGGATGTCCGGGTCCATGTGGATCGCCACGGAAAACGCCAGGCGAACGAACATGCCCGTCGAATACGTTTTTACCGGACGATCGACAAACTCGCCGATCTCCGCGAAGCCTTCGATCGAAGGCAGGCGTTCCCGTGTCTCTCGATCCGAAAAGCCCAGGATCGAAGCGTTGAGAAAAACGTTGTCTCTGCCGGTAAACTCCGGGTTGAATCCCGCCCCCAGTTCCAGCAGTGCCGACACACGTCCGGCGACCTTGACGTCTCCCGACGTCGCTCGAATGACTCCGGCAATAATCCGGAGCAGGGTGCTCTTGCCGGATCCGTTCTCACCGATTATCCCCAGGCACCCTCCTGCCCTAACCTCGAAGCTCACGTCCTCGACCGCCCAGAAAGGTGTGTGGAATTGTCGATACCCGAGAGAGAAGATCTCCTTGAGGTGGTCCGAAGGCTTGCTGAACACGCGGAAACACTTCGCAAGTTTCTCCGCGACGATCACGGGGCTGGTTCTGGAGTCAGAGGACATCTGCAAAATCCGTCTTAGACCGCCTGAAGAATAGCGCACTCAGAAGGAAAGTCGCAGTCGTCCACGCCGCCAGGATGATCAAGTGCTGGGGAGCGGGCGGAGCGAGATCGAAAAACGCGCTGCGATATCCAATGACGATAGTGGCCACCGGGTTCAACGCGACGAGCAGACGGAGTCTTTCCGGAACCGCCTCTGGGGCATACAGAATGGGCGTAAACCAGAACCAGAAAATCATCAGAACATTCAGGACCTGGCTCGTGTCCCTGAAGAAAACGTTCAGGCCCGACACGAGCCATCCTAACCCCTGCGCCAGAATGATGAGCACCGGCAGGTAGACGACGACCCACAAAACCCGCGGGCCGATGGTTTCGAATATTGCCAACACGCCCAGGAGGATCGACAGCCCGATAAAATGATGGACGAGGTTCGAAATCGTAATCGCGATCGGCAGGATCTCGGAAGGGATCACCGTCTTGGTTATCAGGTTGGCGTTGTCGGTCATGGACGTACAACTCCTCATGACGGTGTCGGAAAACATCAGCCACGGTAGAAACCCTGAAAAAACGTAGATCGCGAAGTTGTCGGTTCCAATCTGCTCCGGATCGAACCGCAGCCCGAAGATCACTGTAAAGACGAAGTAATAGCTGACGAGCAATACGATCGGGTGGACGATCGACCAGACAAATCCGCCGACGGACCCGACGTAACGGTGCTTCAGGTCCCTCATGACAAGGTTACGGAGCAGATTACGGTTCGCCCTCAACCGACGGAGAAAAAACAACAGATCACGTAACGTCATCAGCGTCTGCACTCGACAACCATAAGAAATGTCGAATAGGTTTTCAAGACCCTAGGGTCAACGCCCTGAGAGAGATCCGATGTTTCCACAACAAGCGAGCAAACGCCGGGCTTCCCAACCGGGCAAAGCCACCGATCTGACGCCTCGACCGCCACATCCGAGGGACCTGCTTGATCCCGGACCAGTAGGCTTTGAGGATCATCAGAATCAGGGTCCGTCGCGAACACTGGACGGCAAATTGTCCTGACGATCCAGTAGAGAAGAGCGCGCCATAAGCGTGGAACAGAAAACGCAATGCGGTAAAGAACGGAGATACACAGAGCAGCGGCAGTGGGAACAATTTTATCGCTACCCAGAGTCGGTTCCTCTCAATCAGGAAGGCCTTCAAAGCGGAAAACTCACCCGCGGTGGCCGAATGAATGTGGTAAACCAGAGCTGTGGGCACGTAGAGACACATCCAACCTGCAATCCGTCCCCGCAATCCCAGATCGGCGTCGTCTCCGTAAGCAAAGAACAGTTCGTCGAAGAGGCCTATCTGGTCGAGCATCTCCCGCCGGTAAAGGGCCGCGGCGGCGTCAGGAAACAGCACCTCTTCCACGCGGTCGAACTGCCCGGAGTCCACCTCACCGGAACCCCGACCGTGGTTGAGGCCGTCCATATAGATCAGGTGTCCGACCTTATCGATCCGTCTTCGATCTCCCGCAAAGAGAATCTTGCTCGCGCACATTCCCGTGTGTGAATCTTCGTCCAGAACTGCTACCAGGGCTTCGAGCCAACCGGGCTCCGCCTGCGCATCATTGTTCAGCGTAGCGATGTACTCGCCGGTCGCAGCATGAATCCCGGCGTTGCATCCGGCCGCGAACCCCCGATTGACCCGAAGCGCTACGGTGCGCAAACGTCGGTCGGACAACGAGCCGAGGAACTCCATTGACCCGTCGGTGGAACCGTTGTCGACGACCACCACTTCGAAATCCTGGTACTTCTGGCGCCACAGCGACCCGAGGCAATCGCCCAGCATGGCGCGACCATTCAGATTGACGATGACTACGGAGACTCGCGGGCTCATGTCTTCCTGGCTTCGATCATCAGGGTGGCGCCACGACCCAAAGCAGCCTCGAACGCCGCGAACGGATAGGACGCGATGACCAGCTTCAGATACACCAGGTGCCTCCACCATGATCCGAGCTTCGACTCCCTTCGGTCCCTGCTTTCGAGTCGAACCGCACGGCTGACCGGGTCGAGCCCCGGGAAAAGGCTGGAGGCCAGGGCAGGAGCATTGTCCCGCAGGTTGAAATGGCGAATTCTCTGATCCGCGAACCCGCACGAACGCAACAACCGCAGGACGGACGAGCGCGAATAGTCGATCAAGTGACGGGGCACATCGAGCCCATACCATCGAATGCCGAAAAACCTGAATTGAAGGCTGTCGATGTTCGGCACCTGCAACACGACACGACCATTCGGCTTCAGGATTCGGAAAATCTCCGTGAGGACGTCACGGGGATTCGGAACGTGTTCCAACACGTGCAGCAGGACGACCACGTCGAACTCGTCTGAAGGAAAATCTGCCTCCTGGATGGACCCCACGGCCACGTCTATCCCGAAATCCCTGGCTGCGATCTCGGCCGCCCTCGCCGACAGGTCGACGCCGGAGACGTCAAAGCCCTTTTCTTTGAGCAAACCCAGCACCGTAGCTGGACCACACCCCACATCGAGGATCCGGGCACCCCCGGAAGGCACGCTCGTTCGAGCCGCTCGGGCGATGAACGAGACATGGTCCACGAGCGCCAGACGACGGTAGGTTGCTTCCAGCTTTCGGAGCGCCCCTCCCGGCGAGCGGTCCCACCAGTACTGGGTCGGATAGAACGCGGCGATCTCGTCCGCACCAGGCATGGGCTCAAGGAACAGACACACGCATTCGCCGCAGGAATGGAGATCGAAGGTCTTCCCCGTCGTCTCGAAAAGGAAATCGGTACCCGTAGCAAAGAACGTGGTACGGGTTGCCAGACAGAGAGGACAATGCATAGTCAGATCCGACCGGTCGCCGACCCACAGCGCGCCAGGAGCCTCGGCGGCAGAAGGGATCGTAGCGAGAAAGTGGAGAATTGAGGCCAGATTTTCTCGATTTTGAGGCGAATAGTGGTGCTATTTAACGAAAAATCGGGGAAATCTGGACCGATTATACCGCTTTCGCAGTAGATCTCTTCTGCCGCCGAGGCTCCTAGGGTCGCCCGACCGGAATCCTTACTCAAGGTAGAACCTCAAGGTCAGCCTGAAACTGAAGGGGATCGATTCGTTGTTTCGGCGGGCCGGCTGAAAGACCCAGCCACTGACCGCCTCTACCGACGCGGCGTCGAGGCCATGGATGTCCGAACTCCGGACCTTCACTTCGGTCACCTCACCCCTTCGGTCGATCTCTACCTGAAGAACGATTCGACCCGCCGCACCCTGACGTCGCAAGTCGGCAGTGTAATCGGGCATGGAAGACCTGATGAGGACCGGAGACGTCACGTTAGCCGACGCCCCGGATGAAACCGAAAGCATGATGCGACCGATTGGAGCGGGCTCCTCAGGAACCGGAACGGGTCGTGGATCTATTTCATCAGCTAACGCCTCGACCTCCAGCCGGAGTTCCTCCACCCGCTCCGCTTCAATCGCGCGCCGATGAAGTTCCATCTTTCGGTAAAAAGTCGGAGCGAGCAAAACGAAATGCTCCAGTGTCGAAGGATCAGAATGAGCCAATTCCGCGGCGATTCCGATCGCCTCGCCAGCCTCTTTGTAGTCACCGAGTTGCATCCGGGCCTCGGCAAGTATTTCAAAGAAACCATCAGCAAACTCTGGTTCCAGTTCAATCGCCTTTCTGAGCATCGGTAACGCCATGTCCGACCGCCCGTCCGATACATAGAGCGCCCCAAGCCCGGCATAGGCCCTTCCCATCCGCGGCAGGAGTGCGATGGCCCGCTCGAGCGCGGAAATCTGCTCGGAACGCTCTTCCCTGGACTCGGCACGCAAGGTGCCCAGATGGTAGTGAACCAGCCCGGAGTCGGGAAATTCGAGGGCCAACTCTTCCAGTGAGCGACGAACCGGCGGCGTTTCACGCCGAATCTTCGCAAGGATGGTCTCGCCGATACGAGCCGCTTCTGTCGGATTGTCGTTATAGAGAACGGCTGATTCCCGGGGGCGTCCCAGGCTGAACAGTAAATCCCCCCGGTTCGTGGCACGTTCGGCGGACGGGAGTTCGCGCGCTTCGGACGTCATCGTCTCGGGGTTCAGGGCCAGAGGAGTCTCGACATAAGAAAACACAAGTTCCTCAAGCGTCTCCGCTGGAACCGCCGGTCTGGCACCGGATCCGGAATCATCTCGTAGCGCCTGCAGGAAGGATTCCAACTCGGTCGGAAAGCTCTCCATCAGGATCCGAAGCAAGTGATAGGACTGCTTCCGAAACCTCCCGCCGTCTTCAAGATCGTTGTAGGTCTCGCTTGGAACGATCGAAAGAAGATCGGAAACAGAAAATCCGTCCTCCCGGGAGACCGCCTCCTCGCCGCCTCCCCGCCCGAGGCGACGAAGGTATTCTCCGACCCCCTCCTGCAACCAGAACGGCTGCCAGAGCGTCGATCGCGCCAGGAGCAGATGGCCGAGTGGATGTCCAACATCGTTGGCAATATCCGAAGCGTCCTGGTCCCTTGCGACAATGAATGTTCCTGTTGCGGAAAAAACCAGGTAGCCGGACTTGTCGGCGACCAGGCGCCCCCTCCGACTCCCGGTCCGGGTGCCGATCGTCCTCAGCGCAGATTCCGGCACGGAGTCGGTAAACTCCTCCCGGCTGTCCATCAGGAATACCCGAACCGGAAATGCCCTCGGTTGAAGCGGGCCGAAAGCACGCGAGAAAGCCGCGTAACGCGCCTCCAGATCCTCAAGCAGCAGCCTTCCCTTCTCCGCACCCGTATCGGTGTAAAGAACGAAATGCTCCGACCCCACCTCCACCCATTCCGCCTGCGCCGCCCCCGCCGATACGACTGGCACGCGCAAGAGACACAGCATGACCATCAAACGCCCGAATTTCATCACTACAAGAATACACTGGATCGAGCCTTGGCAGGAACGCACCGTGGTCACACGTCACTACTTGCCTATTGCATGTCCCTGCCGTGTAGAGAGCGGTGGAGAAGTTGGCAGGGCTAGGCGCGCGAAGAGAGGGCGACCGAGGCGTATTCCGATACGTCGAGGAAGCCTGAACGAGCACAACAACGCCCTGCCGACTTCTCCGCCGCTCGACCGCTAGGGAGCCGTAAATTCGACTTTGGTGGGGGCGCCGGCAAACTCACTCCCATCGGGAGCCTTCCTGTAGGTCACCATGACGGGCATCGGCGGATCGACCGGGCCACAACTGATCTCAACGCCAACTTCCAGGTTGTAGCTCGCAAACTCGATTCGATCGGGAAGGCGTGTATGAAAGAGGACGGGGCCGGATTCTGTTTCCACGGTCATCGTCAGGCCGTCCCGGCAGTCCATCAAACTCAACAGGCCCTTCTGCTGTTCGCCGGACACGACGCGGCTCAACTGAATTCGGTCGTCGACGACCACGGCCGGGAGGGGAGGAGAGGGACCCGGAGGCATGTCCAGGCTGGAGACGATCCGTTCCGTTTCGACGGGAACAGAACTGATCTCAGCAAAACCTTCCCCGGAGAAGCCACTAGACTGCCTCCGGCCTTCGATGGTTCTCATGAGAGCCTCCGCCTGCCGGCGCGCCCCGGGATTCCGGTCTTCATCGAGCAGCGGCAGGAGGACGGTTCGCGCCGAGTCAAAGGTCCCCTGCTCGATCAGAACCCTGCTGAGCGTAATGAGAAAGTCTTGATTGCCCGGCCGCAGGTCGAGCGCGCTGTCGAGCAGCTGAACGGCCTGGCCAAGATCCTCGCCGGAAGCCAGATAGGTCAAAGCGAGTTCATGATAGGCCTCGGGAAAACTCGGGGTCAGGCGGATGGCCTCCCTCAACGCATCACGAACACGCTCGAGCAGGTCACCTTCGAGAGTCGCGGCTTCGCGGATGAACGTGACAGCATAATAATAGTGGCTCAGGTGACCGGCTCCGTCCCCCTCCAGGGCTTGTTCAAGAGTCATCCTCGCTTCAACGAACTTTCCCTGACGAATCTGCAGAGCGCCTAGCGATGTATACGGCGCCGCCAAATTCGGATCGAACCCAATTGCGCGACGGAAATATGCTTCCGCATCTTCGGTGCGCCCCTCATGAAGCAGAAGGTTGCCCAGATAGGCCTCCGCCTCGGCCCTCGGGATGCTTGGGCGTTCCACCGCAACTTCCGATCCGGAACCGCCGTCCAGCTCCATCCTCAGATAGGGGTACGTTCCCCTTTGCTGGAGGTGCGTGTCGAACTCCGCCTGAATCGTCCGGAAGCCAATCCGGAAGGCGTCCTGGATCGCCTCTTCAAACGAAATACCGGACGCCATCGCTTGTACGAAACGGGCGGCGTTCCGCTCTCCCTGTCCGCCTTCTCGGGTCATGAGAAAATGAACGAAAGCCCAGGACTGGGCGTAGAACATTCGGTTCCGGTCCGTCTCCTCGTATTCGGGCGAATTTCGAACGACCTCGGAAAGGGCTTCAAAGCTGAGGCGTTTGTCCTCGTCTCGAGCGATGCGGATGTGCGAATTGATGGGGTTGCCCATCAGTACGTGTGTGCCTTCGGATGACCACTCGACCGTGCTGTAGTATTCGGCGAGACCCTCGACCAACCACAGGGGCGCGTTCGGAAGGTTTTCCGCGGCGATGGCATGAAAATAGTCGTGAAAAATAGCCGGGAAGGGCTTTCGGCGGCGCGACTCGGGAACGAGAACTATGTAATTATCCAGGGGGCCGGCGAAGAAATATCCATCCCCTTCATCATCCAGATCGAATGGCCTCAATTCATCTTCGTCGTCGAGGACCAGGACGGTCGTTGGGGGTAGAGCCCGGTACCGGGCGCCTGTAAAAAGCCGTAGAACCACCGCGCGGAAGCCTTCAAGACGCGCAGCAACCTCCCGAATTTCGTCCTCGTCAGCGCTCCCTGCCAGAACGTAATGCTCGGAACGAGCGCCACGCCAACCTTCCTGGGCAACTGTCGGGTGAGCCTGGAAAGCCAGGATCACACCGGACAGCACTCCAGCCAATGCGGGAACCAGAGATCGCTGTCTCATAGGGGGTCCTCCTCCGCCTACAAAGGGATATTCCCGTGCTTCTTCGGCGGACTGTTGTCGCGCTTTGTGTCGAGCATGCGTAACGCCTGGATCAACTTCGGACGTGTCATGCTGGGCTCGATGATCTCATCGACGAAGCCGAGCTCTGCCGCCACGTACGGATTGGCGAACTTTGCACTGAATTCATCGACGCGCTGGGCACGGAGTTCATCGACATTTTCACCGGCTTCGGACAACTCGCGGCGGTGGATGATATTGACGGCACCCTCCGAACCCATGACCGCGATTTCCGCGGTTGGAAACGCAAAGTTCATGTCGGTGCGGATGTGCTTGCTCGACATGACGCAATACGCGCCACCGTAGGCCTTTCGCGTGATTACGGTGATCTTCGGCACAGTCGCTTCGGCGAAGGCAAAGAGCAGTTTGGCTCCGTGCTTGATGATTCCGCCAAACTCCTGGTTCGTCCCGGGCAGGAATCCCGGTACATCCTCGAACGTTATCAAAGGGATGTTGAACGAGTCGCAAAATCGCACGAACCGGGCACCTTTGATGGAACCATCGATGTCCAGACACCCGGCCAGATACGCGGGCTGGTTCGCCACGATCCCGACGGGACGGCCGTCCAGGCGAGCAAACCCGACGACCAGGTTCCTGGCATAGTGTTCCTGAACCTCAAAAAAATAATTGTCATCAACGACGGTGTGGATGATGTCCTTGATATCGTAGGGCTGGTTCGAGTCGTCCGGGACCAACTCGTTCAGGCGGACATCGGTCCGATCCCAAGGGTCCGTGGTGGGACGAACCGGGGGGTCCTCCATGTTGTTGGACGGAAGGAACGACATCAACTCGCGAATCATGAGCAGGCATTCTTCGTCGTTGGCGGCCGAGAAATGGGCGACACCGCTCTTGCTGTTGTGAGTGCCGGCTCCTCCCAGCTCTTCCTTGGTCACTTCTTCGTGCGTCACTGTCTTGATCACGTCGGGTCCGGTGACGAACATATAACTGGACTTGGCGACCATGAAGATGAAGTCGGTGATTGCGGGCGAATAAACAGCCCCACCCGCACAAGGTCCCATGATTGCCGAAATCTGAGGTATGACTCCCGACGACAAAGTGTTTCGAAGGAAGATCTCGGCGTACCCCCCCAACGACTTCACTCCTTCCTGTATGCGCGCACCACCGGAATCGTTCAGCCCGATCACCGGCGCGCCCATCTTCATCGCAAGATCCATGATCTTGCAGATTTTCAGAGCATTGGCCTCGCTCAGCGAGCCGCCGAAAACAGTAAAATCCTGGGCAAACAGATACACCAGCCGACCGTCGATCCGGCCGTATCCAGTGATAAAACCATCTCCAAGATACTGCTGTTTTCCGATCCCGAAATCGGTGCTGCGGTGTTTGACAAACTTGTCCAATTCCTGAAACGAACCGCGGTCCAGAAGAATCGCGACACGTTCCCGAGCCGTCTTCTTCCCCCCCGATCGCTGGCGTTCGATCCGCTTCTCGCCACCACCAAGCTCGGCGTCCCGGTTGAATTGCCGGAGCTGCTCGATTTTATCGTTCGCGGTGATTTTTGGTGTCATCAGTTATCGTCGGCTGCACCGGCGTGCGCATTAGCAAACGGCGTGTTAATGAGGAGGCGTCCTATCGAACCGCTGTGGCCACGGACTCCGACCACCCGACACCATCATTTTCCCACTGGCGCTGCCATTGTCTCCCAATCCTTCAAGAAACGCTCCAGTCCAATGTCGGTCAGGGGATGCTTCATCAAGGCCTGGAAAACCTTATAGGGAATCGTGCAGATGTCGGCGCCGAACCGGGCGGCGTCGATTATGTGCATCGGCCCACGGATTGATGCCACCAGGACTTCAGTATTGAAGTCGTAGTTGTCATAGATCGTCACGATATCCTCGATCAAAGATATCCCGTCCTGGGACATGTCATCCAGCCGACCTACGAAAGGGCTCACGAAGTAGGCCCCGGCCTTCGCCGCCATGATGGCCTGCAACGGCGAAAACACGAGAGTCATATTGACTCTGATGTTCTCATCGCTCAACGTCTTTGTCGCCTTGAGCCCTTCCATCGTGGAAGGGTACTTGACGACGATGTCGGGATCTATCTTCGCCAGCGCCCGGCCTTCCTCCACCATCCCCTGAGTGTCACGGCTGACCGCCTCCGCGCTCACGGGTCCGTCGACGATGGAACAGATGTCTCGGAGCTGATCTTCAAAACCGTTGCCTTCTTTGGCGATCAAAGACGGGTTTGTGGTCACGCCGTCCAGAATCCCGGTACTCGCGACTTCGCGAATCTCATCGAGGTTTGCGGTGTCGAGGAAGAATTTCATTCGGGGTGGTTCTCCTGTTTTGGGTCTCGGATTTTGGAATTTCGACTCTGTGAAGGCCTATTCTACCGAATTTTTACAGACGGGTCAGTTTTCAGGGAACGACCTCGGACCGTGAGCTCAGGTTGCCCGTATCGTCTATCGCAGAAACGGCATACTGAAAGCCGGCCCGGTAGTCCGGATCAAAGAAAGCGGTGGTGGTCCGGGGCTCGCTCTCGAGCGATCGGAACTCGCCCGCTGGTGAGTCTCGCCGGAATATCCTGTACCGACCCACATCGGTCTCCGGGTTCGTTTCCCAGGTGACAAAGACGCCGGTTCCCGCGGGCGTCAACGACAAACCCGTGGGAGGCGAGGGCGGCGTCCGGTCGAGGGCCGTCAGCGTCAGCGGATCCGCGGCGATTCCCTCCACCAACCCGGACGGGGCTCGCCGGAGGGGTACGACGATGTATTCATATGAGGCTCCGACCTCGAATCGAGTGTCTGCGATGGAGGTTGAAACGATCGGCTCATCGGTGAGACTCCGTCCGGAGCGATAAGCGCGATATGCGTCGACAGGCGCATCCCCCTGCCTGGGCGGGTCCCACGTGAGAGATATTCGACCCTGATCGAGAACAGCAGCCAGGTTCTCCACGGGTCCGGGAACATCTACGATCTCGATGCCCACGGTATTGGAAGGTCCGGACACCTTCGCTCTGGAGGTCTCGAAGCGGACCACAAATTCCAAGCTCGACCCCACCCGGTCTCTTGCTGAGATGGTGTGGGTTTGATATGTGCCCGAAGATGTCACCGGAATCCGTCGAACCACTTCCTCGCCGGCCGACAACAGGATCCGAACGACATCGGTAGAGGCAGATTGGTCTACGTTACGGGCGGGGTTTGTCCATCCGAAATGGAGGTCGTAGGCGCGCTGCTCGACTCCGAGATCGACGGCGGCCTCGGGTATTCGGACCAGAGGAGGGAGGGGATCGCCGATCTTGCCACAACCGAGTGCGAACAAAAGAATCCCTATCGTAATCAGGCGCAGCAAGGGCCCGCTCAAGAATAACTTCACATTCTGGCATCCCATCTTCACGCCAGCTTCGCGGGCCCTTCGCGCCAGATTCGGGCTGCTCCTCAATCGCAGATCCTCGAAATAGCAAGGGCGGGAACCAATTACAGGATGTAGCGGCTCAGGTCTTGGTCCTTCACAATGTCATGGAGCATTTTCTCTACGTAGGCGGCATCGATATCCACGTTCTTCTGCTCGAGGTCCGGTCCTTCAAACGACAATTCGTCCAACAGTTTTTCCATTATTGTGTGGAGCCGCCGAGCGCCTATATTCTCGGTGTTTTCGTTAACCATGGCCGCAAAACGAGCGATCTCGAAGACGGCTTCGTCCCGGAAGCTGAGCTGGATGCCCTCGGTCTCCATCAGCGCCGTGTATTGCTTGATCAAGGCGTTTTCGGGTTCGGTCAGAATCCGCACGAAGTCCTCGACCGACAGCGACTCCAGTTCCACGCGGATCGGAAAGCGGCCCTGGAGTTCCGGGATAAGGTCCGACGGTTTGCTGACATGGAAAGCACCGGCGGCAATAAACAGAATATGATCGGTTCGAATCATCCCGTACCTGGTGTTGACCGTCGTGCCTTCGACGATCGGGAGGATGTCGCGCTGAACTCCCTCGCGGCTGACGTCCGGGCCGTGCCCCGATTCGCGGCCCGCTATCTTGTCGATTTCATCCAGGAAAATGATGCCGTTGTTCTCGACCCGTTCGACGGCAATTCGTGTCACCTGATCCATATCGACAAGCTTCTGCTCCTCTTCCTGGATGACGTATTCGATCGCCTCGGCAACTTTCATCTTCCGCTTCTTGGTGCGCTGGCCGAGGAAGCCCGGCAGGATATCCTTGATGTTGATATCCATGTCCTCGATGCCACTGTTGCTGATGACTTCGAAAGCTGGGAAACTTCGTTCCTTCACTTCGACCTCAACGGTCCGGTCGTCCAGTTTTCCCTCCCGTAGCTGCGCACGCAACTTTTCGCGGGTCCGCTCCCACTGCCGGGCCGCGCGTTCACGCTCTTCCGGGTCGCCATCTCGATTCGCTGGAACCGGCGGTAGCAGCAGGTCCAGTATTCTTTCCTCGGCATTCAGTTCGGCTTTTTCCGCAATCTCTTCAAGCTTCTCATTGCGCACCATCTCAATCGAAATCTCGGCCAGATCCCGGATCATCGACTCAACGTCGCGCCCGACGTAGCCCACCTCGGTGAACTTCGACGCCTCCACCTTGATGAACGGCGAAATCGCCAGCTTCGCAAGCCGACGCGCGACTTCGGTCTTCCCCACTCCGGTGGGTCCGATCATGATGATGTTCTTCGGCATCACTTCCTCGGCCATCTCTGGAGACAATTTCTGCCGGCGCACGCGGTTTCGAAGAGCAATCGCCACGGCACGTTTCGCCGCAGCCTGCCCAATGACGTACTTGTCGAGTTCGCGAACGGTTTCCCGTGGGGTCAGCTCATCGAGATGAGAGGTGGGATTCACTGGGTCGTATGCAAGCATGGTTGCGCCTATCTCCGAGTGCCTTCTAGAGTTCTTCGACTGTCAAGCTGGTGTTCGTGTAGATACAGATATCGGCAGCGATTTTCAGCGCTTCTTCGGCAATCTCGCGGGCTCCCAACTCTGAAAAACTTCTCAAAGCCCGTGCAGCGGCGAGCGCGTATGCTCCCCCAGAGCCGATCCCGAGCAACCCGTCATCGGGTTCGATCAAATCGCCGGTTCCCGAAATCAAAAATGTGAGCTTTTCGTCGGCAACGATCATGACCGCTTCGAGGTGGCGAAGGCTCTTATCCGTTCGCCAGTCTCGGGCCAGTTCTACAGCCGCACGGCTCAAGTTGCCATGATATTGCTCCAATTTCGACTCAAACCTGGAAAACAGGGCAAAGCTGTCCGCTGATGAACCGGCGAAGGCAGCAAGAATGCGGTCATTGTACAAACGCCGGATCTTCTTCGCACCGTGCTTGATGACGGTGTCGCCCAGCGTGACCTGGCCATCGCCGGCCATTGCGACCTTCCCTTCCTTTCGCACACAGATGATCGTTGTGGATCGTGTTTTTTCGGGGCGCATCGATCTAGTTCTTGACTACAGCAGTGAAGAGACGGTCGGATACGCCGGTATTGTAGGCCACCTCGCTCATGCGAAGTTCCATGGTCTTCGCTCCGTCCGAGTACCTGGTGATCAACAGTGGGGTCAGGACATCTTGAATCACGTGATAGTTGCTGTAGATCTCCTCGTGGACCACAGCGCTGTCGATCCGACGTATGGTTTTCTTCATCAGGAGCCCGCTTTCACGCTCGATATAGAGATTGATCCGCGTCCGGTCTTCGTTTCTGATCTCCAGAATGTCGACCCTCTTGAAATCGATCATTTCCCGTCCGACGTACTGGACTGTCGTTTCAGCCTCAGAAACCACGAATCGCAGGATGTAGTCCAGACTCACCTTGAACTCCTCCCAGAAAACCTCTATCTGCTCTTCGATCTGGGGTTCCACCTTTTTGTCCCGGATGTTCCAACCCACGTCCCCGTTGTTGATCCGGACGGTCTTACCGTCGTCGCCGAACTCGGTTCGCTCTTTGTCGGGGAATTTAAGGTAGTCCGTGAAAAACTCTCCACCCACGAGTTGGCCGCGTTGAAACTGGAAGAAACGGCCGTGGGCTTCGACGTCTTTCACCTCGAGATAGGCGGCGCCACCCAGTTTCCGTAAGGCCTTGTCGAGAATCTCACGGGCATTCGACTGTGCCGGCAACTGGTTGGGCATCAGCAGGGCCAGCACCACGACAGTGGCGGCCCAGAGGTAGGTCTTTTTCATAGAGTGTCCAATTATATCCAATTTGCTCGAAGTCCGCGCAATTTGCGAAAGGCTTGGTGCCGTCCAACGTTTGATTCAGACGGCCTCCCGCCCGGCCCGAACGAATGCGGAAAACAACGCGCGGGCGAATGAATCCGTCCGCCAACCTGTTTCCGGATGCCATTGCACTCCGACCGCAAAACGCCCCCGGTCGTCTTCGACTGCCTCGATGACGCCGTCCGGCGACGTCGCCACAGCGATCAGGTTCCGACCGGGAACGTCAATCGCTTGATGATGATAACTATTGACGTCAACCCTTGATTGAGGGTGCAGCCGACGCAGTCGGCCTTTTTCGCTCAACCGGATACTGTGAGCCTTGATTTCCTTCGGCTCCCCATCGCGATCGTGCGTAAGCGCATCGGCGATCTCCGACGGGATGTCCTGAATCAAGGAACCTCCACGGAAAACGTTGAGACTCTGGGCGCCGTAGCAGATGCCCAGGACAGGCAGCCCTCGGCGTTCGGCAATCTCCAGGAGGAGGAAATCAGTCTGGTCTCGATCGGCAAAGACGCGGCCGAGTTTTTCGTGTGCATCTCGCCCGTAATGGACGGGATCGATGTCGGTCGGGCTTCCCGGTAACAGAACAGCATCCAACTTGTCGGCATATTCTTCGATCAGTTCCCTTTCACTACCGACGGGGATCAGGACCGGCACGCTTCCTGCCCAGCAGAGCGCGTCCAGGTAATACCGATCCTGAGTAAAGCGTTCACTTTCTTTGTCGTAGCGAGTCGGCAGGCCGACCCAGGGTTTACTCATGCTTCCTGCTTTCTCCTCGTTCGAACCGGAAACCCGGCCGTGCGCCTTCGAACTCTCGAACGACCGTTTCGCGGACGGCGGCAGCCAGATCCACGTGCGACATAGAGTTGGACTCGACCGCACTACCAATGGTTACCTTGACCGGTCCACCCCGGACCTGGAAAGACCCGGGTCTCAGAGTCCTGCGCGTACCTTGAATCGTTACGGGAACGATTTCTGCTTTCGATTTTTCCGCGATAGTGAACGCGCCCAACTTGAACGGGCCAATTTTGCCATCGCGGCTCGTTCGACCTTCCGGAAAGATGACCACCGGGGTCCCTTCACGAATTCGCCCGACCGAACGACCGAGAGCCCTCATCGCCGCGAGCGGATTCTTGCGATCTACGGAAAAATGGCCCGCCCGGCGCAGGTGCCAACCCAGAAAAGGCACGTTAAACAGTTCCTTCTTCGCGACAAAACGGAACTGGAACGGCAGGGACACCAACAAGACGGGAATGTCCATGTAACTCTGATGGTTGACGCAGAAAACGTACTTGCCCGTGGAGGCCACGTGCTCGAGTCCTTCAACCTGAAGCCGCACTCCGGCGACCAGAAGTATGGTCCGTGACCAGACTCTCGAACACGCGTGCGGGAACCGGCCGGTTCGATCCACGAAAGAACCGGCGGCGGACATCGATCCCATGACAACCGTCGCGGCGACGATCAGAGGATTGATCAGAAACATCGTCCAGCAATAGTTCAACCCGTTCTCGATGGTGCCGAGGAAACCGCGGGGCGGGGTGGTCTCAGTACCCGGATCAGAGATGCCGGAAGCAGTCATCTGGTTGGCCTTAAGATCGCGCGCGCCTCGCCGACGAGATACAACGAGCCGGTAACTAACACGGTAGCATCGGCAGGCGCCTGATTTTTCACGTATTCGATAGCGTCCTCGACACGCTCTATTACCACAGATCCAGGGATGAGAGCGCTCAAATCGTCAGGATCGATTGATCGGGAACTCGCAGGACGCGTAAGGACGATCTGCCTGGCATGGGGATGGAGAGCGTGAATCATTCCAACACAGTCTTTCTCACGCATTCCACCAAAAACAATCCATACACCTTCGGGATGATACTCGCTCAAGAAGTTGTCCAGAGCACGAGCCGCCGAAATGTTGTGGCCACCATCGAGAAGAAACGACGGAGAACCTGCCAGGGGTTCGAGCCGGCCGGGCCACGACACGGTGTTGACGGCTTCGGTGATGCTCGCGGCATCGATCGGCCAGCCGGACTCCTCCAGACTCTCCGCAGTACGCACCGCCACGACCAGGTTGTCGATCTGATGCCGCCCTGCAATGCGAGGTCTCAGCCGGGAATACGTCCGGACTGGCGTGGTGAGGGTGACTTCGAAGTAACCGTCACCCAACTCGGCCAGCCCAGGCTCGATTTCCGTTGCGTCGATCAACCTTCCGTTCGCCCTGTTCAGAATAGAGTCGTACCCGGTATCGCGCCCGACGATTACAGGCTCATCCGTCTTGATGATGCCGGCCTTCTCGGCGGCAATTTCTTCAAGCGTCGATCCAAGATGCTCCTGATGGTCAAGTCCTATGTTCGTGATCACGGAAGCATCCTGTTGAACCAGGTTCGTCGCGTCCAACCGTCCTCCGAGGCCGACCTCGAGGACCGCAAATCGCACCCTTCTCTCGAAGTATCGGAAGGCCATCGCGGTGACAAGCTCGAAGTAGGTCGGTGGGTACAGCAAACGGGGTTCTACCTCCCGGGCGGCGCTCTGGACACTTCTGAACACGGTGTCCAGAGCGTTGTCGTCAATCGGGATGCCACCGATGGAGATACGTTCGTTCAGATCGACCAGGTGGGGAGAAGTATAGAGGCCTGCCCCGGGAACCATGGCAGCCAACCAGCACGCTATCGAGCCTTTACCATTCGTCCCGGCAATCAGGACGGAGCGAAAACCGGTATGAGGATCACCCAGACCTTCGGCCAGGATTTGGATATTGCGGAGGTCGTACCGCAACGACCGATATTCGTTGGTCAGCGAGTAAAGATGTTCTTTGTCTTGACTCTTCATCAACCCGGTTGGACTCAATCAGTCGATGAGAAACTTCAGGGAGCGAACCAGATACGGTTTCAATTCGCGTCGCTTGACGATCGCGTCCAGCATGCCGTGCTCAAGCAGGAATTCACTGCGCTGAAAACCTTCCGGGAGGGTCTGTCTAATGGTCTGTTCGATAACACGGGGACCCGCAAATCCGATGAGCGCGTTTGGTTCGGCGATGTTCAGGTCCCCCAACATCGCGAAACTTGCGGAAACGCCCCCAGTGGTCGGGTCCGTCAGCAGAGAAATGTAAGGCAATCCGAGACGGTCGAACCGTGCCAGCGCCGATGAAATCTTCGCCATCTGCATCAGGCTCAGGGCACCTTCCTGCATCCTGGCCCCTCCGGAACACGAGACGATAATCAGCGACTGTTTCCCCGTGATGGCACGTTCGATGGCTCGGGTGATCTTCTCACCGACGACGGATCCCATCGAGCCACCAATGAAACCGTATTCCATCGCGGCGATGATCGTTCCAAAGCCTCCGAGTCGCCCCTCGGCCGTAACGACTGCCTCGCGATTTCCGTCTTTCCCGGCAAGAGACTCCAGCGTCTTCTGGTAGGATTTTGCGGCGATAAAATCCAGCGGGTCCGTTGCAAACAGCCCGGTGTCGAGTTCGGTCCACGAGTCGTCAAACAGCAGGCCCAGCCGGTCCCGGGCCTCGAGCTTGTAGTGATGGTCGCATTTCGGGCACACCTGAAGGTTTGCATCGATGTCTTTTTTCCACACCGGCGCCTTGCAGCTCACACACTTGAGCCAGAGCCCCTCGGGAATGATCTTCCGTTCCTCGCCCACCTCGATCGATTTCTTTTCGCGCTTAAACCAGGCCATAAGCTATCGATTATACAGGGTCGGAAAGTCTTTTCGCAGATTACGCAGATTGCGATTTGCACTATTTCTCGGCGCCTCTGCGTCTCGGCGTCTTTGCGGTAAAACTTCGCGGTTGAACTCAGAAAATCTCTATCGCAGCGCGTCGCAGTCGGGCGGCGGTTTTGTCGCGGCCCAGGAGAACCATGACATCGAACATGCCGGGAGCGACCGCTTTGCCGGTAAGGGCGACACGGGACGCATTGATCAACAGGCCGGCTTTGACTCCCAGCTCTTCGGCGAGTCCCCGAACAGCCGCCTCGGTACCGGCGAGATCGAACGGGTCGAGCGCTTCCAACCGGGACGCCAGCCGAGGTAAATACCCGGCAAGCTTGGGCTCTTTCATGAAGCGGGCGATGGCGGCCGGATCAAATTCGATGTCCGCGTCGACATAAGTTCGAACTTCCTCGGCCAGGTCCACCAATGATCTGAAGCGCGGCCGGATCAAGCCGACCACGGATGCGAACCAGGACGCGTCACCACCGGCAAACCGTTCGTCCCAGATTCCTGTCTTCGCCAGGTCCGGCCGGAGGCGATCGACGAGTTCACCGACGCCGAAATCATTAATATACCGACCGTTGAACCAGAACAGCTTGTCCGGGTTGAACACCGCATTCGCCTTGGAAATGCCTTCGAGCGAAAAGGCCTCGGTGAGCTCCTCTTTGCCGAACATCTCCCGGTCGTCGCCCGGAGACCAGCCCAGCAGGGACAGGAAGTTTCGAAATGCCTCGGGGAGAACTCCCTGATCGCGGTATGCAAGAACCGATGTGGCGCCGTGGCGCTTGCTCAAGCGCGACTTGTCGGGCCCGAGAATCAGTGGGACGTGAACGAATTGGGGCACCTCGTGCCCCAGTTCCCTATAGAGCAGGACCTGCTTCGGCGTGTTCGATATGTGGTCGGCTCCCCTGACAACGTGCGAGATTCGCATGTCGATGTCATCCAGAACCACGCTCAAATGATAGGTGGGATGACCGTCGGATCGGAGCAGGACAAAATCCTCGATTTCTTCGTGGTCCCGGGCGATTGAACCGAAGACCCCATCGGTGAATTGAACCGTCCCCGCCGGAACCCGGAAGCGGACCGCTCCAGGCTCTCCTCGTTCCAACCTGGTGCGCACCTCGTCGGCACCCAGGGCGAGGCACGTCCTGTCGTACTTCCAGTCGACCTTGGAAGTCGGAGCCAGGTTACGCTTCTCTGCCAGCAACTCCGGTGAACAAAAGCAGTAGTATGCCTTTCCCTCCTCCACAAGTTGCGTCGCGGCCTTCCTATAACCAGGCAATCGCTCAGACTGGTGATAGGGGCCCTCGTCCCAGTCCAGCCCCATCCAGGACATGGCCTCGAGTATCCCGGCCACCATGTCGTCGCTCGAGCGTTCGACATCGGTGTCTTCTATTCTGAGAATGAAAGTTCCCTGGCTCTTTCTGGCCAGGAGCCAATTGAACAGCGCCGTCCGCGCACCGCCAACATGGAGGTAGCCGGTAGGCGAGGGGGCAAATCGAACACGAACGCTCATCTATACTCCGTCCCTAGGAGCCGCCGAACTCTTTGGCAAATTTCGTAATATCCCGTGGGTGACCGGCGATCAACAAAGTCGACTCCGCTTCGATGACATCGTCGGCCTGGGGATTCCTGTTGGAATGAGATTGGATCGATTGCTTGCCGAAGACTGAAACTCTGGCAACTTCTTTCTGCAGGGCGACAATTGAAATTCCGTAACGAGCTCTGAGGTCCAGGTCTTTGATCGCGGTTCCCACGATCTCCCCGGGCGCCCGGATAAAGACGAGACTCAAGTCCTCTCCCAGGTTTATGAATTCCTTGATCCCGGTGGCGATCAGGCTGTCGGCAAGCCGCTCGCCTATTTCGTCTTCGGGGAAGGTCACGCGATCCGCGCCCACGTGGCGCAGGATGTCCGCTTGGATAGCCGAGCCCGCCCGGCCGATCACATGTCCAACGCCGATTTTTTTCAGGAGCGCCACAGTCAGGACGTTGGTCTCAAAATCTTCTCCGATTGCCACAATCGCAATGTCGACCTTATCGATTTCGTGCATCCGCAACGCGTCTTCGTCCGTACAATCCAGAGCCACCGCTAACGCCACTTCATCCCTCAACCGATTGACCAGCCGGGGCTCGCGATCCACGGCGATGACCTCGGCACCGTTCTCAACAAGCGTCGTTGCGACCCTCGAACCCATGCGCCCAAGCCCGACGACGGCCACTCTCTTACTCATGCCTCTCTCCAGCAGCCTGTGGTGGAACTCTGTAGGGTCGCGTTACGAGCGCCATGGGGCTAGATGCAAGGCGCGACGACAACGTCGATGCTCCCCATCGATCTAGGAATGGCAACGACGCGGCTGGCCCCATGCCGTCGTAACCGGTAGGGCGCAGGGGTCTTCGGGCCACAGGCTTTGTCGTTCGTCGGTCACGATGACAAAGCATCGTTCCTTACGTCTGCGCCTGAGACCCGAATACCCCTGCGCGCGACCCTACAGACTTCCACCACAGGCTGCTAACCCACCATGATGTCTTCTTCTGGATATTCGTAACTGACTCGATCGGCCTTCGACGACAACGCGAAAGCCAGCGTTAATGGACCAATCCGTCCCAGGAGCATGGTGACCGAAACGACAAGTTTGCCCGGCGTCGACAGATCCGGCGTGAGGCCTGCCGAGAGTCCAACCGTGGCAAAGGCGGAAACGGCTTCGAACACGATCGAGACGAAGGCCGCGTCTTCCGTCAAAGTCAGTAGCAACGTCGAGATGCTGACAAAGAGGAAGGATAGCATGATGATCGAGACCGAAAGCCGCACCGCACGCTGGGATATTGTCCGTCTGAACATCTCGACGTGCCGTCGTCCAAGTAGAGTCGCGTGGACGAGACCGCCCACGATTCCGATGGTTGATGTCTTCACGCCACCACCGGTTCCACCGGGAGACGCACCGACAAACATCAGGAGCGCCATGAAAAAATAGGTAGGATCCGCCCATAGCGCAACATCGACCGTACTAAAACCGGCCGTACGGGAAGAAGCGGAATGGAACAGCGAGATCAACGCCTGGTTCCAAAAAGGGTAGGAGGTCAGCCTTCCGGCTTCAAGCACCCAGAACAAGCCCGCACCAGCCAGAAGCAGTCCGGCAGTCATCCACAGGACCAACCGTGTCTGGAGACGGATCTTGCGCCTCCTGCGGCGGCGGTTCGTCAACAGGTCTCCCAGATCCATCAAGACATAGAATCCGATCCCGCCGGCAACGATCAGTACCACAAGAGTGCACATAAGGAGGGGGTTTCGGCTGTATTGGATCAAGTTGCCATCGTGAAGCGAAAAGCCCGCGTTCGAGAACGCCGAAACAGAATGGAAGATCGCTGAGAACAGGGGATTCACCTGCGGAGACGGGGTCTGGGTAGAGAATGCATAATACAGGGACACCGCACCCAGGGCTTCAAACAGGAACGTTCCTATAACGATATATCGAACCAGCTTCCTCATGTCGGCGGCCACGGCCAGATTCAATACGTCCTGGATGGCTACACGTTGTTGGAGTCCGAGACGCCGACCGAAAGAAATGGCGAACAAAGCAATAAAGGTAACCAGGCCAAGGCCACCCAGTTGGATCAGGATCAGGAGAAAAACCTGTCCGGTGGTCGTGAATGTGGAACCAACGGGCAACGTGACCAGCCCGGTCACGGAAACGGCGGAAGTCGATGTGAACAGCGCGTCGAGTAGAGATATCCCGGACACGGTGGCTTTGGGCAAAATCAGGAGGGCCGTTCCAACCGTTATGAGCACGACGAAACTTGTCGCCATCGTCATGGCGGGCCGCCGGACGAATGCCTTCATGGAGAGCGTGGATGTCGCGACCTTCTCGAGAAGAACAAGGACGACGTAGAGTTGCACCGCAGCAGCAAATGGGCCCACCGTAGAAGAAAATTGGAAGGTTTCGAGCACACTCGGATTTCCGCGCCAAACCACAGAGACAAATAGAATCGCCTCGAGTAGAGCCACTCCGGCCAGGCCGCCGCTCCGAATCCAGTTCGATTGGAAGTACTCGAGTCGAGAAGAACTCAAATAGAGCTCACGGAGGGTCTCAAAGGCAAAGAACAAGGCAAGGGCAAGAATCAGGAGGTCGAGACTGGTTTCGAACCAGGAGGGGATGTAAAAGCCGAATCGTACCGCGAGTCCGACTACAGCAATGAAGTTGGCGAATATGGGGTAAGGGGCATCTCTTAGCGTCATTGGCTAGTATCGATATATCTGGCGGGGATCACTAGCGTCGGGCCCACCTTCTTGGAGCGAACAGCGGCCGAGGTTGCTTTGGAGCTACGAGTTGACCGCTGATCGCTCTCTGGTTACTGGCTCGGCGTGAGTTTGCGCAAAGCGGACACCGCTTCCTGCATGACATCCATGTTTGGATCCTCAGTGAGGGGCTGGATGTAAGGGCGGGCCTCCGCTTCTCCGACGTCACCCAGAACTCGCAACAGCTTGGTCCGGATTTCGGCTTTGGGGTTCCGCAGGTAAGGATACATCTCCGAGAGCTTGCCGTCGTATTTGCCCAGCTCGAACAGGTAAACCTCGGCCTGATAGTCCCGCCGGGTGTCTAAAGCGGCTACGAGATCCTCCATGTAATTCAATCTTTCGGAGGACACCAGGGCAAAAGCAATCGCCAGTCGAACATTCGCGCTTTTCTCGGTCTCCATGCGGGGCTCAAGCCCGGAGGCATCGTAGTCGAGACGGGCCAATCCTTCGGCGGACAACTCGCGGTAGGAATCGTCGGAATCATCGAGCAGGCTTTCGAACAGCGAAGCGGCGCCCGGTTCCCGCATCAGCGCAATAGACTGGAGAGCCTGTTCGCGGACCCCATCGTCGCGACTGGTTTTGAACAGGTTCGACAGGGCCGCAAACGCGGGACGGTAGCCGGTGACACCCACGGCGGCAACGGCTTCCTTGACAACGTCTTCGTCCTCGTCCGCCAGCATCCGCGTCAGCGCCGGGCCGGCTTCGTCACTGCCGATCACGCCCAGGGTCTGGATAATTGCTATCCGGACTTCCGTTCCCGTCCACTTGCGATACCACGCCCGGCTCCCCCTGTTTCGGGGCCCTTCCAGTTCGGTGATAAGCGCGGGTACCTGATCGGCAGCCAGCAAGGAACCCAGTCCATGCGCCGCCGCAATCCGCACTTCCGGAAGGAAGTCCTGCCTCAGCGACTGCGCCAGAACTTCTTTGGCAGTCTGATCGACGTACTCGTTGGCGCCCACCAGGAGGCGGTCGTCGGTGGAAAACACATTCTTCACCTTGTCGAAGAAAGTCCAGAACCCCTCGTCATCTACGACCGGAATATAGAGTCGCAACAGCGAATCGATCGCCTGCAGCCGAACTTGTTTCTCAAAATCGTGCAGCAAAGACTCGGAGAGACCCGGGATGGCCGACCTGTCACGAATGCGGCCCAACGAAGCGACGATGGACGCCCGAATGTCACTTCGGGGCTCATTCTTCAAAGCTTCGACAAGCACCGGGACCGCCTCGCGGTTCCCGAGGACCGTCATGGATTCGATAGCCTCTCTCCGTTCCTTGGGACTTGAACTCTCCAGTGAGGGAGACTGAGTCAAGATCGTCAAAGCCAGAACAAAATGCAGGAACTGTGGCATAGAAGGTTCCTCTTCTTCGTTTAGTGATAAACGTTTCGATTTGGTCGATTTAGCGCAAAACCATTCAATTTATTTTACCGTACCAGATCCCTGTTCAGGTCCATTTTGGGCAGTGATCAGGTCACTCCGATCCCCGGTCCTCAACTGACCACTGACCACCAGCCACTGACCACTTCCCCCTATCCTGCTCCGAAGTGGCAGTTACAGGCTTCGGAGTCTTGGCCTTCGACGTCCTCCTGTTCAACCTGAATGGTCGTGTGGTCGATACGAAACAGATCGTGCGCGATCCGGCTCACGCGACCCAGGATATCGACTCGCCCGGAGTCCTCTCCATCGACGACGACGTGACAACTCATAGCCACAACACCCGACGTCAGCGTCCAGACGTGGAGGTCGTGAACCGACATCACGCCGTCGGTCCCGATAAGCTGCTCTTTCAACGTCGTCAGGTTGATGTGGGACGGGGTGCCCTCGAGCAGGATGTCGACGGCATCACGAATGAGGATCCATGAGCTGGACAGTATCAGCACGGCGACGATCGCGCTGATGAGTGCATCCGCGAAATTCCAGCCGAGAAACAGTATCAACAGGCTGGCCGCGATCGCGCCCAGGGATCCAATGGCGTCGCTCAGCACGTGAAAGAACGCGCCCCGCACGTTGAGGCTCTTCGATTGCTTGCTGAAGAGGATATACGCGCTCGCCAAGTTCGCCAGGAGGCCACCGGAAGCTACCAGCAGCATCAACTCCGCCCGAACCGCCGGTGGGTCGAGCAGCCTCTCGTACGCTTCGTAAAAAACGAACAGTGCCACCAGGACGAGGAACACGCCGTTCAGCAGAGCGGCCAGGATTTCGACACGGTAGAACCCGTATGTTTTCCGGGAAGTTGCGGGCTTGGCCGCGAACCAGATGGCAAACGAACTCAGGCTGAGGGCAGCCACGTCGGTAAACATGTGGCCCGCATCGGCCAGCAAGGCCAGAGAATTGCTGTAGATACCGCCGATCAACTCGATCACCAGAACGACAGCAGTGATCGCCAGGGCGGTCTGGAGGCTCCTGCGGGCGTCGTCGTCGCGCTCATGGGGGGAGCCTTTATCCGTGTGCACGTGAGAACCCATGACGGCCATAATTATACTACGCTCGAATCGCGCCGCAATGCATCCGACGGTCACAACTCGCCGTGCAGGCTCCTAGAGCCCGATTCGGCTCACCATCGGGTCGATCGGACGTCCGGCTTCGCCCATCTCGCGCCGATCACTTCCATCAACGACCACAAACTACTGACTGTAAGCAATAAAAGGACTGTATAATACGCAGTTTTTTGGAATCGAAAATTCTGAGGCTCCGTTGGCCGGGCCGCAGCACCATCGATTCATCGAACTCCCTGACAACATGGGCCCTAAGCCCGCAGGAGCATTGTTTTGACAGAAGAACTCGACCCGGCCCTGATGGGAGTTCCGCTGACGTTGCTATCGGAAGATGAAGAATTGTTCAGGGATTCCTGCCGGGATTTCTCCGAAGAACAGATTCGCCCCCTGGTCCGCCGAATGGATGACGAAGCGAAGCTGGATCCCGGCATCATGGCCCAGCTTTTCGATCTGGGTCTCATGGGCATCCACATTGATGAGGAGCTCGGCGGCGCCGGCGGGTCTTTCTTCATGTCGGTTCTCGCCGTCGAGGAGATCTCCAGGGTCGACGCCTCCTTCGGCGTGTTCGTCGACGTTCAGAATACGCTGGTGAACAACGCCCTCCTTCGCTGGGCGGACAAGCAACAGAAGGAGCGTTACATGACGCGACTGGCCACCGATACGGTCGGCGCCTACGCCCTTTCGGAGGCAGAATCGGGAAGCGACGCGTTTGCTCTTTCGTGCCGGGCCAGCGAGGACGGTGACGACTTCGTGCTCGACGGCCGGAAACTGTGGATCACCAACGCCATGGAGGCGGGAGTGTTCATCGTCTTTGCGACCGTCAATCCCGAACTCGGATATAAAGGTATCACCGCGTTTCTCATCGAAAAGGATTACTCTGGATTTACGGTCGGAAGCAAAGAAGACAAACTGGGAATTCGCGCGTCCAGCACGTGCGAGTTGATCCTTGAAGACTGCAGGGTGCCGAAGGCAAATGTCCTGGGAGAGATCGGCAAGGGATACAAGATCGCCATTGAAACGCTCAATGAAGGCCGGATCGGAATCGGGGCCCAGATGGTCGGAATCGCCACGGGGAGTTGGGAGTGCGGCGCGGCCTACGCCAAAGAGCGGAAGGCGTTCGGGAAGCCCATCGTGTCATTTCAGGCCATCCAGTTCCAGCTTGCCGAGGCTGCGACCCAGTTGGAGGCGGCAAGGTTGATGGTGTACAACGCCGCCAGGCTGAAGGATTGCGGCAAGGAGTTTGTCAAGGAAGCCGCGATGGCGAAGTATTTTTCATCTCAAGTGGCGGAGCATGTCACGTCGCTTATCATCGAAATCTATGGTGGGTACGGATACTCGAAGGATTATCCGGCCGAGAAATATTTCCGCGATTCGAAGATCGGGAAAATATACGAAGGCACATCCAACATGCAACTGCAGACGATCGCAAAGTATTTGCTGCGCTAGCAGGCCAGGAGCCTGCGCGGCAGAAGGGATCGTAGCGAGAAAGTGGAATGAAAAAAGTACGCGTCCTCCATCATGATAACTGTTTTGACGGTGTTGCTTCCGCGGCGGTGTTCTCCCGGTTCTATGAGCGCTGTGTCGACAGCGACGTATCTTTCGAGTACGAGGGTGTGGCGCACAACGCGGGCCAGTACTTCCAGGAAGGAACGTTCTCAGGCGACGTAAACGCCATCGTCGACTTCAAGTACAGCTCCTCGGACCGGCTCACCTGGTGGTTCGATCACCACGAAAGTGCGTTCCTTTCCCCCGAGGACGAAACTCACTTTCGACAAGACGAGTCCGGAAGAAAATTTCACGATCCGGATTACCTTTCCTGTACGAAATACATCGCCCATATCAGCCAGAGTGTCTTCGGCTACCCGATGGAGGACCTGGCGGAATTGATCCACTGGGCCGACATCATAGACGGCGCGAAGTTCAGGGATGCGCAGATGGCCGTGGAGTTGAAAGAACCTGCACTCCAGTTGATGCAGGTCATGGAGGGCGTGCGAAGCAGGGAATTGATCCGCCGGATCATCACCGATCTGGGAACTCGCAGTCTGGCCGAGGTCGCAGCCGAACCGGAGGTCCGGGAGACTTTCCAAGCCTTCTACAAGTCTCATCTCGAGACGATCGAAATCCTCCGCAAGTCCATGACCTGCATTGACCGTGTGGTGGAATTCGATGTCAGCGCGTGTGACTTCGAAGGGTACAACAAGTTCATTCCCTACTATGTTTATCCAGAGTCTGTTTACAACGTCGGTGTGAGCCTCGGACCAGCTCGGGCTAAGGTCTCCGTGGGCACGAACCCCTGGACAGACCACCAAAACCGCCACAATCTCGCTAAGCTGTGCGAACGATACGGCGGTGGGGGACATTCCGTCGTGGCCGCGATTTCCTTCAGAGCCGATGCACTCGAAGACGCGAGGCACGCGGCTCGCGCGATCGCCGAGATCTTGCGGCGTGAACCCTGACCCCACCGGGGCCGGGTACGATCCGGACCGCGCCTTCCTCGTAGAGCTCTGGAGCAGGCGGACGCCTGCCACCCTGATCATCCTCGTCACCAACATCCTTGTGTTCCTTCTCATGGAGTTCTCCGGCGGAACCATGAACGAGGCGACGCTGCTGGCGTTCGGGGTCAAATCCAACCCGGCGATCGATCAAGGTGAGTTCTGGCGGTTCATCACTCCTGTTTTCATCCATATCGGAATCCTGCACCTTGGACTGAATTCCTATGCACTCTGGATCGTCGGCCACCAGGTCGAAAGGCTCTATGGCAGCGCCCGATTCCTCTCTCTTTATGTTCTGATGGGGATAGCCGGGGTTGCAGGTAGTTACCTGTACCACCCCATGTCCCTTTCGGCGGGAGCATCGGGAGCAATCTTCGGTCTGTTCCGAGTCCTGTTGATGTTCGGCCTGCGGCATCGACGGAGGGTGCCGTTATTTTTCCGACGGGCGATCGGACGTGGCATTCTGCCGGTGATCTTGATCAATCTCGTCATCGGGTTCGCCATACCCGTGATTGACAACGCCGCCCATATCGGCGGTCTGCTGGCCGGACTCGCGCTCGCAACTGTTGTTGGATTCAAAGCACCCGGTACCCGGACACACCCGTTTTTCCGGGCTACACAAGCGGTGGCAATTTCGACGATAGTCCTGGGGTTCTATCAGGCCGCCCGCCATTACGACGGCCCGACGCCCGGCATCGCCAACTTCGCCGGATCCTGGCGTCAGATTCTTTCAGGGCAATCCGCCGCGGAGCAATTTATCGAAGCCGTGAATTCCTCCCGAGGGTCGTTCGCCTCCGCCAACGGAGCGATACGCCGTCGGACGACCTCCCCTGCGGACCTTGAACGCCTGACTTCAGAATTGGCTGCTTCCATCGACCAGCTTCGATCGGTTCCATCGCTGGCGGCGTCAACGGACGATCTCACCAACGACCTGATCGACGTCATGGAGGACCAGTATTCGCTGATGCAGGCAATCCGCCGACAAGCCGGGGAAGTGGGCCCGGGCGAGCGGGAAACCGCCGATCAAAATTCCACACGTTACGTGTCCACTTGGGACGCGATCCTCGAATGGGTCGAAGCCGAGGGCGGAAAATACGGTCTTCAGCTTCAGGATCGCGACGAAGACGGCGCCCCCAACCGGTGAGCTTCCGGCTCCCATTAATATTGCTTCAAAGTCGCCCCCTACGGCATACTGCCAACTGCCCCCCCCTCAAATGTGAGTCGGAATGAACTCAAAAATCATCCACAGGATCAACAAGGACCTCGGCATCTCCCTGTCCCGAATCGAAGCCACGGTCGGGCTGCTCGAAGGCGGGGGGACCATCCCGTTCATAGCGCGCTACCGAAAGGAGGCAACCGGGAACCTGGACGAGGTGCAGATCCGCGATATCTCCGATCGGCATGTCTACTACGGGGAAGTGGATGAACGTCGGCAGGTTGTCCTGGCGACGATCGAAGAGCAGGGAAAACTGACCGACGAGCTGCGCGAAAAGATCGAAGGGTGTTTCGCCAAGAATGAACTGGAGGATCTTTACCTGCCCTACAAGCCCAAGCGAAAAACCAAGGCCGCCATCGCACGCGAAAAAGGGCTGGAGCCGCTTGCCGATCATATGCAGGATCAGTCGACCACGGAGCCGATCGAGGCTCTGGCCTCCAGGTTTGTCAGCGAAGAAAAAGGAGTTTCCACCCCAGAGGGCGCAATCGAGGGGGCGCTCCATATCGTTGCGGAACGCTTCGCTGAAAATGCCGAACTCAGGGGGTGGCTGCGGGAGTTCATGCTGGCTGAGGGGAAGGTGCGGGCAAAGGTCAGTAAGAACAGGGAAAAGGAAAAGACGAAGTACTCGATGTATTACGACTTCGAGGAATCTGTTGCACGGATTCCCTCGCATCGGATGTTGGCGATCCGTCGGGGAGTACGCGAAAAAGTTCTGACCCACTCCGTTCAGATCGAGCATGAACGCGCCACCAAAAAGCTGAAATCCAGAGCAATCCCGGACACGGACAATCCGTTGGCTCCTCTCGTCGAAAAGGCACTTCAGGACGGATACGAGAGGCTCATGGAACCATCGATCCAGAACGAAGTTCGATCCTCCCTTCGCGTGAGAGCCGAGAACGAAGCGATACGGGTGTTCGAGGAAAACCTGCGTGCTTTGCTCCTGGCGCCGCCAGCCGGACCAATCGAGGTGCTTGGCATCGATCCCGGATTGCGAACGGGATCGAAGGTCGCGATTCTCGACCAGACTGGAAAGTTCCTGGAGCACGATACGATTTACCTCACCGAACCCAAGAAGGATCTGGAAGCTGCTGAAAAAACGGTGGTTGACGTAATCAAGAAACACAACGTTCGAGGAATCGTCATTGGCAACGGAACCGGATCGAGGGAAACCGAAACCTTCGTCCGATCGATCGTTGAGAAGCATGAGCTAGGCGTCTTTACCGTCGTGGGAAATGAAGCGGGCGCGTCCGTATATTCGGCATCCAGGCGCGCACGACAGGAATTCCCTAAGCTGGACATCACCATTCGGGGAGCGATCTCCATCGCACGAAGGCTTCAGGATCCCCTGGCGGAGTTGGTCAAGATCGATCCGAAGTCCATCGGGGTCGGTCAGTACCAGCATGACGTCGACCAGAAGAAACTCAAAGTCAGCCTGGGTGCCAGCGTGGAGTCGTGCGTCAACAGAGTCGGCGTCGATCTGAATACGGCGTCGGTCGATCTGCTCAGGTACATCTCCGGGATCTCGGAGAGGCTGGCTCAAGCGATTGTCAGATATCGTGATGAGCACGGGCCGTTCACTAGTCGGGAACAGTTGACCAACGTTTCGGGCATGGGAGAAAAGAGTTTTGAGCAGTCTGCAGGTTTTCTGCGGATCAAAGATGGCACCAACGTGCTGGATCGTACTTCAGTCCATCCGGAGTCCTATCCCATCGTCGAACGCATGTCGCAATCGCTCGGGGTGTCCGTGGCTGACGTTATCGAGAACCCCAGTCGAGTGAACTCCATCGACTTTGGAAGTTTCGAAAAGGAGGTCGGCAGGTACACTCTGACCGACATCCGGAACGAAATGCTCAAGCCGGCGCGAGACCCGCGAAAGACGTTTAAGGCACCCCAGTTCCGGGACGACGTACGTGAGATCACGGATCTCAAAAAAGGCATGGAGATCGAGGGGACCGTTACAAACGTCACGAATTTTGGGGCTTTCGTGGATCTGGGTGTTCACCAGGACGGGCTGATCCACATATCGGAACTATCTCACCGTTATATTCGGGATGCCCGGGAGGCGGTGACGGTCGGCGATGTCGTCAAGGTCCAGGTGATCGGTGCGGATCCGTCGCTGAAACGAATCAGCTTGTCGATGAAGGCGACTCTGCCCAAGCCCCGCCCGAAGCCCAGGCCAAAGCCAAAACCAAAACCAAAACCAACGGCACAGCCCAAACCCACGCCCCGTGGAAAAGACAGGGAAGTCGCCCGAAGTCCTCGGACCACCGAAAGGGCCGTTCCGATCCAGAAACGACCGGCCAAGGCAAGACCTCGTGAAGTCTCGATGGAAGAAAAGATCCGGTTGTTGCAAGAGAAGTTTCACACACCGGACAAGTAGTCCGTCGAGAATCCCCTCGTTAACATTCGGCAGGTACGACCGTCTTTCTGGTAGGTTAAATATATGAACCTTAGAGAGGCGGTCTGGATTGCCCTGTCGTCCTTGAGGGCGAACCGGCTTCGTTCGGTTCTTACACTGATCGGGATCGTGATTGGAGTGATGACGGTCATCACTGTCATTTCTTTTATTTCCGGACTCAACAGCTTCGTCGAGGAGGAGGTGTTCAACCTGGGCGCAGACGTATTCGTTGTCAACCGCACGCCCGCTGCCGCCATCAACGAAGAGGACTGGATCGCCGCTCGAAAACGCAAGAACCTGTACCTGGAAGATGCCGAGGCGGTCCGAGACCTTTGCACCGAATGCACGGCCGTCGGCGCCCAATTGACTGCAGGGGCGAGGGTCAAATCCGGGCGTGAGTTTGTGGTCGGCACCCAGATAAAAGGGCTGACGCCGGAAATACCGGCCATTCTGGGAGAGAATCTCGCCAGCGGCCGGGCCATCAACGATTACGATGTTCGCCATCGCCGATTCGTCTCGGTTATCGGAACCGACATCGTCGACAACCTCTTCCCTTTCGTCGATCCCATTGGCAAGAAGCTCCGCGTCAATGGCCGGGAGTTCGAAATCGTCGGCATCGGAGAGAAACTGGGATCTATCGTCGGCCAATCCCGGGACAACTGGGTTCAAATCCCCATCACCGTACATCAGCGCATGTGGGGCGCCAGGCGATCGGTCCGAATCTATGGGAAGGCCGATGGAGAACAAAACGTAGAGGCCACCCAGGACCAGGCAAGGATGATTCTGAGGACCCGGCGACACGTCGCCTATAATGCGGACGACGATTTCTCGATCGTCACGAACGACACTTTCCTTGAACTGTGGGCGAATATCAGCCAGGCCTTTTTCGCGGTAACCGTCGCGATCGCGTCGATCTCTCTGGTCGTGGGCGGCATCGTGGTGATGAACATCATGCTGGTTTCGGTCACCGAACGGACACGTGAGATAGGCATCCGCAAGGCCACCGGAGCCCGTCGCAGCGATATCATGCTCCAGTTTCTGGTCGAATCCGCGACGCTGGCATTGGTCGGCGGCGTGATCGGCGTTCTGCTCGCTATCGTGATCGCAACCAGTGTCTCGGCGGCCACCGAGTTGCCTTCATCGATCGAATGGTGGGCCGTCCTGTTGGGTTTGACGGTTTCGACCACGGTCGGGCTGTTTTTCGGTATCTGGCCGGCAAAGAAAGCGGCAAACCTCGACCCGATAACGGCTCTGCGATATGAATGACATCATTCTCATGGCGCTGGAGTCGATCCGCGCAAACAAGATGCGTTCGGTCCTGACGGTACTCGGCGTCGTCATCGGGGTCACGACGGTAATCGGAATGTCGTCGGTGATCAACGGCCTCAATACGAGCATTTCGTCACAGATCGAAGACATCGGTTCCAACCTGATTTTTGTCTCCCGTTACAACCTGGCAATGGGCCGGCGATCGCCGGAGGAAAGGGCAAGAAAGAAGCTGACCCTCGAAGACGCTAATGCGATCCGCGACCTGTCGGGGGTCGCGGCCGTTGCTCCGATTCTACGGCGATTCGCTCCCCGCCAGTCGGCAAATTCCTATGCCGTGCGATATCGCAACCGCACCGCTTCGAACACGCTGATAGAAGGGATCACTCCCGACCATGAAGAGGTTTTCAGCCTCGATCTTCGTTCCGGACGGTGGATAAACGAAAGCGACCACAGGCATCGGACCAACGTTGTGGTCCTGGGGTACGACACCGCGGAAACCCTGTTCCCCAACATGGACAACGCATTAGGAAAGGAAGTGGAACTGGAAGGCAAAGTGTTTCACGTGATCGGAGTGCTGGAAAAAAGGAAGAACGGTTTGAACCCGGGTGCGAACCCGGAAGACAACGTCGCGGAAATTCCCATCGGAACCTTCGAGAAAATTCACCCGGAACTAGACGATTACTGGATCACGCTCAAGCCCGTCAGCCAGGAAGCGATGGTGGGCGCGATCGACCAGGTTGAAGGTCTGCTCAGGAGGCGGCGGGGCGTAGTCTACAACAAGCCCAACGACTTTTCCGTCTTCACCCAGGACTCTTTCACCGACCTCTGGAATCAGATATCCGGCGGGATCTTTGCTGTCATGCTGGCGATCTCGTCGGTGGCACTGATGGTCGGTGGAGTCGGAGTAATGAACATCATGCTGGTTTCGGTGACGGAACGGACCAAAGAGATCGGTATCCGGAAAGCCATCGGAGCGACACGCCAGAGCATCCTGATTCAATTTCTGCTCGAAGCAATGGCGCTGACCGCACTTGGCGGCGTGATTGGCATAGGAGCCGGAGCACTGGTGACACAAGGCATTCGGGCAGCCGCACCGTTTCTTCCAGCTGCGATGTCTCCGTTCTGGGTCACGCTCGGGTTTTCCACATCGGTCGCCGTTGGCCTGATCTTCGGCTTGTACCCGGCCTACAAAGCCGCGAAGATGGACCCGATTGAGGCCCTCCGCTACGAGTAAGCGCCTGTGGCGGCTAAGTTCAACTTCAGAAACGCTATCGCCCGATTCCACGCATTGCCGGCATCGCCGGGCCGGTAGACTTCGGGTCTCGTATCGTTGAAGAATGCGTGGTCTGCATCCATGTAGCGAACCACTTCACCGGGTTTACCGTGATGCTCCAGGTGGGAAGCCAGGCGGTCGACTTCGTCCCTGGTAATCCATTGATCCTTTCCCGCGTAGACGTACATCACGGGTGCATGAAGACCTTCGAGAACATCGTCGCCGGGGACCTGGCCGTAAAAGGGTACCGCGGCCCCGACGTCCGAGTTGTGGATAGGCAGCAACAACGCGTAAGAACCGCCCATACAGAATCCCATCACGCCGACGTTTCCTCGAGATCCAGAGCGTACCGCCGCAACCGCTGTCGTTAGTTTTTCCAACGCCTCTTTCTGATCGAGACCCATCATCATTGGACCGGCCACTTCCGGGTCCGTGGTCACACGGCCATCGAAAAGGTCCGGTGCGATCGCCACCAGTCCCTCTCCCGCCAGGCGTGAGGCGATATCGCGGATGTGGTCGTTCAACCCCCACCATTCATGGATAACCACAACAGCAGGGTAATTCCCGTCATCGCTGGGCTCGGCGACGAAAGCGCCGATGTGTTTGCCGTTGAACGGCACCTGAATGTCACGTGTAGTCGTTTCGTTTGCCAAGAGAGCCTCCCTTAGGGAACAAGGTTGATAAGGACGCCGAATCTTAACATCGGCGCTACCGATGACCTCACCTCTCAAGTGGAAAGCCACCCATGGCTATCGAAGTCAAAGTCCCTTAAAATAGCGGTAGCGGCCCATTAGGCATCTAACACAGGATAAAGGAGGAGTCGTGACGGACCCTAACACGCTGAAAGAAGATCATTTTTTCTCGGCAGTGGATTTCTTTGGTGAAGAACAACTGGACGAAGCGATCACGGAATATCGGAAGGCTCTGGACATCGATCCGGACTATCAGGATGCCCTCCATGGGCTGGCGAGGGCGCAGTTCGACCACGGTCAGGTCGACGCCGCGATAGAGACAGCGAAACGCCTTACCGGGCTCGACGCCGATGACATACTGGCTCACACGAGCTTGTCGATGTTTTACCAGGCCAAAGGCATGATCGAGGACGCCGAGCGTGAGGGCAACGTGGCGCGTGTCCTCGGGTGGAAACAGGACCTCAAAGAGGGCGGATAGGACAGCTCAGGGTTCAGCCACAGCCAAATATCTTCTTTGTTATCTGACGAATAACGTGATATGTCTTGAGCCGCCGTGCTGAATATTGACGTTTAGAAATACCGGCGAATAGATTTCCTCGAGGAATCTTTTTTTCCGCGCAGGATTCATGTCGACGACGCTAACAGAATCGGACCCACTGGTTGGTTTTCTCAAGAATGTCGGCCTCTTTGCCGATCTGCCTGAGGAAAGCCTGGCCAGGCCCGGTACCTGCCTGAAATCTACAGACTTCCCGCCATCGGACACGATCATGCGGGAAGGCGCTCCCGGCATTTCGATGTACATCATCAAGGAAGGCCGGGGCGAGGTTCGTAAGAAGGACCCGGTAACCGGCATTGACTTCCTTGTGGCTCAGCTGGGTGAGGGTGCGGCGGTCGGTGAAATGTCGCTGCTGACTGGAAAACCGCGTTCCGCAAGTGTGACTACCGTTGAGCCGACGGTCGTCTACACCCTGACCCGCACGGACTTCCGCAACCTCCTCACGCAGTATCCGGAGATATCCCTGGGCCTGGCCCGGATACTGGCCGAGCGTCTCGAGGAGGCCAATAAACAGGTCGGCGTCGAGTTTGTCAGCCTCACGAAAAACATCAACTTCGATCCGAAGGTTGTGGGTCTGGTCCCTCAAAACATTCTCCTCCAGCACAGGGTGGTTCCGATCGCGTATGGAAACAACGCGCTGACAATCGCCATGGTCAACCCTTCAAACCTGGTCGCGTTCGACGATGTCCGGCGCTACGTCAAGGGCGTGATCATCGAACCGCGTGTCTGCACGGAAGACGAATTCTCGAAGTTCATGAGTGCGGAATATCCGAAGCTGATGAACATCGAAGAGGAAGTGGACCAGGACAAGGAACAGGAGCGGCTCAAGAGAGACCTGGAGAGAAAGAAAAAGAAACAGAAACAGGAAGCCGCCGCCGCTGTCGCGGAGGTGCCCAAGCAGAGCCTGGAGGATCTGGAGGCCGAAATCCTGGGCGGGCTGGAAGTTCAGGAGGAAGAGGAAGAAAAACCATCCGACACGGAACTGCAATCCGCATCGGGTGACGCTCCGGTCATTCGCCTGGCGAACAACATCCTCGCGCTCGCAATCAAGAAAGGTGCCAGCGACATCCACATCGAACCGCAGGAACAGGGCGTCCGGCTTCGGCTCAGGATTGACGGCATCCTGAAGGTCTAAAACGTGTTATCGAAGAAGATCATGATGCCGTTGACGTCGCGGCTCAAGATCCTTTCCCGCCTGGACATTTCCGAACGGAGAATGCCGCAGGACGGTCGAATTTCGGTCAAGATCGACAACCGCGCGATCGATTTTCGCGTATCGACGGTACCGGCCAAATTCGGCGAAAAGATCGTGATGCGCGTTCTCGACAAGAGCGCGTCGCTGCTGCCTCTGGACTTGATCGTCGACCACAAGGAAACCATGGAGAAAGTCCGGTGGATGATCTCTCAGCCGTACGGCATTATCTACGTGACGGGGCCGACCGGATCGGGAAAAACGACGTCTCTCTACAGTTCGCTTGGCGAAATCAATTCCCCCGGCACTAATATTTCCACGGCTGAAGACCCGATCGAATACGACCTGGCGGGCGTGAATCAAATCCAGATTCACAAACACATCGGTCTGGACTTCGCTCGTGTTCTCCGAGCGTTTCTCAGGCAGGACCCCGACGTCATTCTGGTCGGTGAGACTCGTGATCGGGAGACGGCAGGCATTGCGGTGGAGGCCGCTCTGACGGGCCACCTGGTGTTTACGACGCTTCACACCAACGATGCTCCGGGCGCGTTTACCCGCCTGCAGGAAATGGGCGTCGAACCGTTCCTGATGTCGAGTTCGACCATCGCGATTCTCGCGCAGCGGCTCGCCCGGCGCCTTTGCACCCAATGCAAGGAACCGTACACGGCCGACGCCACAACCGCTGGATATTTCGGCTACTCCCCGGACAACCTCCCCACTTTCTACAAAGGCAAGGGCTGTGACAGATGCGGCAACACCGGGCACAAAGGCCGAATCGGCGTTTACGAGTGCCTCATCATGAACGACGAACTGAGGCGACTGGTTTCCTCCGGCGCCAAGTCCGATGAGGTTCGGGATTGCGCGGTCAGGCATGGTATGTGGACGCTGGTTAAGTATGCCGAGTATCTTCTGCTGGAGGGTCTGACTTCGGCGGATGCCGTCCTGGGCGTGGTTTCGGTCGCGGATTAAGGGACCGCTACTGAATAACTTTGCATTGTAAGAGCGGGATTTTCGACGCAAAGGCGCAGAGACGCAGGAATCTGATTTTCTTGTTCCCGGCTAAAGGTCTCCGACAATCTCCCTCCGATCTCTGCGTCGAGTTCTTAGGGTCCAAGTTGTCAAACGACCGCCGCGGACTCCTTTACAAATCCCTGGTACTCCGCCACGTCGTCGGGGCTTCCAATGATAAGCGGAACCCGATGCTGCAGGGACTCCGGCTCGACGTCCATTATCCGTTGGGTCCCGGTCGTGGCTGTCCCGCCCGCCTGCTCAGCCACCATCGCCAGCGGAGCCCCTTCATAGAGTAGACGGAGCTTGGCCTTCGGCCCTGGATACAGGAAAATGCCACCCTTCAAAAGGTTCCTGTGGAAGTCGGCGACGAGAGAGCCGATGTAGCGCAGGGAGTACGGCCGCCCGGATTCATCGTCTTTCTCTTTGAGGTAGTCCACGTACTCCCTCGTCGCGGCATCCCACTTGGTCCGGTTCCCTTCGTTGATACTGTAGATCTTCCCTTTTTTCGGAGTCTTGATGTTCTCGTGGGACAGGAGAAATTCTCCTAATGCGGGATCCAGCGTAAACCCGTGGACACCGTTGCCGGTCGTGTACACCATCATCGTGCTCGACCCGTAGAGAAAGTAACCGGCTGCGACCTGTTTGTAGCCCGGCTGCAGGCAATCCTGGTCGGTGCCGGCGCCTCCTTCGGATATTCTCCGTTGAACGGAAAATATCGTTCCGATACTGATATTGACATCGATGTTTGAGGAACCGTCGAGCGGGTCGAAAAGCAGGACGTACTTACCTCGGGGATATCCCTCGGGCAACGGGATGATTCCTTCCGATTCCTCGGATGCCATGACGCATAATTGGCCGGAGGTCCCCATCGACTGGCAAATGGTCTCCTGGGAAAAGTCGTCGAGTTTCATCACTGTCTCGCCGTAGACGTTCACGTTCTCGGTTGCGCCCAGAACCGTCTTCGCCAGGCCTGCGCGGTTCACGTCACGGGAAATAATTTTCGCCGCAACGATCAGACTTGTCAGCAATGCCGTGAAATCGCCTGTAGCCTCCGGGTGGAGGTGTTCTTCGTCCTGGATGTGTTGTTGAACCGTCTTAAGCGAACTCATGATTTTTCTCTTTCCGTATGTATGACACTAAGAATTGACAGCCTTTCAACCGGATGAATCCTTCAGCCGATCCACTTCCTCGCCCAGACGTGCTACTTCCTTTGCAATACGTGGCAAACGGGACAGGTAGGCCTGCTGGACCTTGATGTCTTTCAGCGGCCGGGCCGGTGTCCCCCAGAAAATTTCTCCTGCCCGAATGCGCTTTCCACTCGGGATGCCACACTGGGCGCCAACGATGGAACCGTCGTCGATACGCACATGGTCGGCAATACCGACCTGTCCGGCAATGACAGCATTCGCACCGATGTCGCAGCTTCCGGAAATCCCCGTCTGCGCGGCAATGACCGTATGGGCTCCGATGCGCACATTGTGGGCGACATGACAGAGGTTGTCCAATTTTGTCCCGCGCTCAATGACAGTGGCACCCAGGGCTCCCCTGTCGATGCACGAATTCGCGCCGATCTCGACATCGTCTTCGATGACGAGTCGGCCGATCTGAGGAAACTTCACATAGCCCGCGCCATCCCGGACAAATCCAAAACCGTCGGATCCGAGAATCACGCCGGCGTGAATTATGACCCGATCATGTACTTCGACACCTTGGTAAAACACGACGTTGGGACGAATCGTGCATTCGGCACCGATACGGACGCCCTCTGCAATATAGCACCCCGGATGCACTGCGGTAGATGGACCAATCTCGACATCGTCCTCAATGACGCACCGTGGGCCGACCATCACACCGGCGCCAAGCTGAACTCCCTTGCCGATCTGTGCCGTTGGGTGAATGCCGGCCGTGGGACCCGGCTTCGGGAAAAGCCACTCGGCCGCGCGGGCAAACGCTGCCTTCGGGTTGTCAACCACGATTGTGGTCTGACCGGGAAACTCTCCCTCCGGCACGAGCACGCAGGACGCCCGACTGAGGCGGACTTGTTCGAGGTAACGAGACTCGGCATAGCTCAGGTCCCCTTCGCTTGCCGTTTCGAGACTCGCCAGCGCTTCGACAACCCGGCCACCGTCTCCTTCGAGCCGACCTCCGAGGAATTCGGAAAGTTCAGCAGCAGATCGTTTCATGATCATCTCCGGATGTATTCGACGACGGCGTCTGCCGTTGCCCGGCCATGCTGCATGGACGCCGGTACCGATACGCCTTCAAGATAGCTGCCCGTCAGGAACAGCCCGGCCACGCCTTCCAGGCTGCCCTCCACCTTGGCCAGCCACTTTCGATGTCCGATCCCATATTGAGGGATCGCTCGCTCCTGTCGGAACAAGCGAACCGGTTCCACGTTACCTTTCGGACCGAGAACTCTCTTCAATTCTGAAGTCACGGTCTCCCATACACGCTCGTCAGACCATCTTATCGCGTCAGGCTCAAGAGCCCCTCCCAGAAAACTGGTCAGGAGCGCGCGGCCGGCTGGGGCCCGGTTCGGGAAGAGACTGGAACTGAACAGGGTTCCGAGGATATGAAGCTTCTCACTTCTGGGAACCAAAAATCCGAAGCCGTGGAGCGGACGCCCCAGCTGTTCGTCGTCCAGGGACGTGGCCGCCACGAGCATCGGGGAGTAAGGCACGGCATCCAACAGGTCCGCGAGGTCGTTTGAAACCGGACGCGCGAGGCGTGACGCTTTGAAAGCCGGACAAGCCAGCACGATCGCCTTCGGAACGGCACGATCGCTGTTCCATTCCACTCCGAGACCACTGTCCAATTGCACCTCGTCCACTCCAAAACGAACATCGAGATCGTGAGCGAGCCGGAGGGGAAGCGTCCCCATCCCATCCCGGAACGCGGCAAGCTTCGCCCGCGGCCCGGATCTCTGTGAGCGGAGCATCCCCAGGATGACACTTCCGTAACGGCTTTCGAGATCAACCAGTCGTGGAAAGGTCGCATCCACACTGAGGCGCTCGGTATCGCCGGCCCAAATGCCCGTGACGAAAGGCGCCGCGAGACGGTCATGGATCTCGGAACCAAATCTCCGTGTGAAAAAAGAGGCCAGCGTTTCCTCCTCTACTACTCGACGAGATACCAAGGGCTCACCCAGAGCTCTAAGCATCCCCGGCACAGAAATAACACCCAGAGGAACCTTTCGAAGGCGGCCGCGGAAATACATGAATCGAGGAGATTTCGGTGGAGCGGTGACCAGGTCTTCAGAGAGACCCAACTGATTCACCATCGTCAGCATTCGAGGCGTTGGCAGGACTGTATTCGGACCCGACTCGACAAGAAAGCCATCGATCTTATGGCTCGACATCACCCCACCCGGCCTCTGTTTCGCCTCCAGAACCAGGACGTCCAGCCCGGCGGAACGAAGCTGCCAGGCACAGGTGAGCCCGGAAATCCCGGCCCCGACTACAACGACATCCGGCATGAAAATCTCTGTACGCCGATTGGGACGTTCACATCCCGGAGTGGCTGTCACCCTTCGCGGACTTCGGACTTCGATCCTCCCCGAGAGCGGTCTCGACAATTTCGCGAAGGGCAAGGATAAACGTGGGGTCGCAGTCGAACGCCGGCACGCGTTTGAAGTCGCCGATTCCGGCGTCGGATGCTACTTTTTTGTAGAGTATGTCCAATTCATAGAGCGTCTCGATGTGCTCGGAAACGAAGCTGACAGGCACGACGAGTACTTCCTGGATTCCCTGTTTGCCCAGTTCGACAATGACATCGTTGGTGGACGGCGCCAGCCATTTGACGGGTCCAATCTTGCTCTGGAACGAGAGACGGTACGGGTTACGACGGCCTAATCCCTCGGCGATCAGTTCGACGGTTTCACGCGTCTGGTCCAGGTAGGGATCACCTTCCTGGACGTACCTTTCGGGAATGCTGTGAGCGCTGAACAGTACCTGCACTTCGTCCGGATTCCGGAACTTGTTCAGCTCCCTGCGGATCAGATCGACGAATGCCTTGATATAGGTGGGGTTGTTCTGCCATGAAGACACCCAGCGAATGTCGAGACCGGCCAGTGCCGGTCTCTGGGAAATCAGCTGTTTGAGATTCCGAACACCAGATCCGGTCGTCGTTACCGAATACTGAGGGAACAACGGAAGCACGACCAGCTGGTCGACACCGCTCTTCTCTACGTGATCCAGTGTCTCCTCGAAGAACGGATGCCAGGTACACATGCCGACGAACGTATCGACCTCTACTCCGGCCCAGCGCATTTCGGCCGACAGGGCTGCCGCCTGCTCTTCAGTAATCCTCTTGAGCGGCGATCCGCCTCCGATCTGGCGGTAATAGCCCTCGGACAGGCGACGTCGAAGCGTCGCTATGGAGTAGGCGACGGCCTTGCGGAGGAGATCGGAACGGATACGGATGATCTCCGGATCTGAAAACAGCTTGTAAAGGAACGGTTTAACGTCGGTCAACGTCTCCGGACCGCCGAGGTTGAAAAGAATGATCCCCAGTTTTTGCATTAGGCGTGCTGATAGGACCTGGCAAACTCGATGAAGGCGCTGGCGTTCTCCACGGGAGTCGGAGGCAGTATACCGTGACCGAGATTCATGATGTGTCCCGTTGGGCCGGCTTCCTCCATGATCTCGGCGGTGCGGGCCAGCATACGCTCGGTGGATCCAAGGAGTAGACAGGGGTCCAGGTTCCCCTGCAGCGCCAGGCCGTCACCCACCCTCCGGCGAGCTTCGGCGAGTGATGTCCGCCAGTCCAGGCTCAGGACGTCGGCGCCCGAGGTCGCCAGCGATTCGAGCAGGTGGGACGATTGCTTCACGTAGAGCACACGAGGAACGCGGTCGCCTACACCCTCGAATATCTTTCGCGTATAGGGCAAGGCGAACTCCTCGTAGTCGGCGCGGCCCAGTTCCCCGGCCCATGTGTCGAAGAGCTGAACCATCTGGGCGCCCGAATCGATCTGGAATGTCAGATGGCGGATGATCGTATCGGCGATCTTGTCCATCAACTCGTGGACCAGGTGCGGCTCCCTATAAGCCATGCCTTTGATTTCCTTGAAGTCTCTGGACCCGCCACCTTCCACCATGTAGGAACCCAGGGTCCAGGGAGCTCCGGAAAAGCCGATCAAGGGAACCGCATCCCGGAGTTCGTGACGCAACATGCCAAGAATCTCCCCGACGAAAGAATATTCCACGTCCGGATCCGGAATCACCAACCGGTCAATGTCCGCTTTGGAACGGATCGGACTCGCAAGTTCCGGGCCTTTGTCGGTCAGGGCGACATCCATACCCATCGCTTCGACCGGGATCAGGATGTCGGAAAAGAAGATGACAGCGTCCACACCCAGAATGCGGTAAGGCTGCAGCGACACTTCCACCGCCAGTTCGGGTGTCTTGCACAGTGTCAGAAACGGAACGTCTTTCCGGATCTCCCGGTACTCCTTCAAGTACCGGCCAGCTTGACGCATCATCCAGACCGGTGTTCGGGACACACTCTCTCTGCGGCACGCACGAAGAATCAAATCATTCATAAATTCACGGAAGACCAAGCAGTCCCGGGTCGTTGCTTCGGGAACTTCCAATCACGTCGGATTGCAGCCGTCGGACGGCCAGATTGAGACAATCCCGTATGATACAATACAGCCCTTATGGACGCATCCGAAACCGGAGCCGAGGACGCGCCGGAAGCGCTCCGAGCCGCGTCGGTTCCAACGGTTTCAGTCGTTGTACCCGCCTACAACGAAGCCCATCGAATCGGTTCGTCCATCGAAAAAATTCTCACTTTCCTGAACAACCACGAAGTTGCTGCCGAGATCATAGTCGTCGATGACGGCTCCGATGACGGGACGTCCCGAATCGCCGGCGCCTATTCGGGTCAAGGATTCCTCAACATCGTCAACAAGACGAACATGGGAAAGGGCTATAGCGTCCGTAGGGGGTTCCTGGAGGCAAAGGGAACATACGTCCTCTTCACCGACGCGGACCTTTCCGCGCCCATCGACGAACTGGGTCACCTGCTCGAAGTCGCCAGCGAAGGAGCGGACACTGTCATCGGTTCCCGGGCGGTGGACCGCAGCAGGATCGTGATCCATCAACCACGAACCAGGGAATGGGGGGGGATCCTCTACAACTGGGCGGTCCAGTTGATCCTCGGCCTTCGGATCAAAGACACCCAGTGCGGCTTCAAGTTATTTCGCCGGGAACCGATGCTGCCCATTTTCGAGAGGCAAACGATCCGTCGTTTCGGATTCGACCCTGAAATCCTCTTTCTAGCCAGAAAGCGTGGCCTGACAATCCGTGAAACTCCAGTCTCCTGGAGTCATGACTCGGGCTCGAAGGTTCGCTTCCTCAGCGACGGTATTGGAATGTTTCTGGACTTGATTCGCATACGGTGGAACTGGGTGAGGGGGAAGTACCGGTAAAGGACTTTCGAGGATGGGGAGTCCGGGGGCCGAGGTCCCGTGCAGTTTCAGAGTTGGCTAGGAGCCTGCGCGGCAGAAGGAATCTACTGCGAAAGCGGTAGGAATCGGTCCATATTTCCCCGATTTTTCGTTAAATAGAACCACTATCCGCCTCAAAATCGAGAAAATCTGTCCTCGATTCTCCACTTTCTCGCTACGATTCCTTCTGCCGCGCAGGCTCCTAGGAGAGGGCCGATTCAAGACACAATTTCGAGGTACCGACGGATCGTATCTTCGAACCCGTGATCGAAGGATTCGACGACGATCGCGTGGCCGATCGATACTTCCAGGATGCCGGGGATAGTGAGAAACCGAGGAAGGTTTCCCAGGTTGAGGTCGTGGCCGGCGTTGACCCCCAGGCCGATGCTCGTCGCATGCGACGCGGCAGACGCAAACCGGTTCCATACTTCGTCTTCGGCGTCGGTACCGAAGGCCCTGGCATAAGGCTCGGTGTAAAGCTCGACCCGATCTGCGCCGATCGATCCAGCGATGTCGATCTGTTCGGCGACGGGGTCCATGAAAAGGCTCACGCGAATGCCGAGGTCCTGGAGCTGTTTGACGACTGGTTTCGCCTTCCCGGCATCCCTGGTGAGAGCCCATCCATGGTCGGAGGTCAACTGGTCCGGGGCATCCGGCACGAGGGTACACTGGTCGGGCCGAGTGCGGGAAACGATCTCCAGAAAGTCGGCTCCAGGGTTGCCCTCGACATTGAACTCGACTTCGGGATGAGAACCGGTCAGCCCTGACAGGTCGTCGACGTCGGAATACCGGGTGTGACGCTGATCGGGTCGGGGGTGGACGGTGATTCCGTGAACTCCGGCGCGGATTGCACGGAGTGCCATCCCTCGGACGTTGGGGTTGTCGGTGTCCCGGGAATTCCGGAGGAGGGCGAACTTGTTGAGGTTGACACTCAGCTTGGTCATCTTACTGTCAGACGCATGAACCGGCGCTTCCCGACCTTGAAAATGTAGTCCGCCCGGGACGAGACGTCGACCTCGGAGCGGGGATTGGTGACCTTGTCGCCGTTGACGGTCACCGCACCGGACTGGATCAGTCTTGCCGCCTCGGACACCGAGGGTGCAAGGCCCAACGAGGCAAGCATCTTCGGCAACCGTGCGCTCTCGGCCGACGCGGCGATCTCGCGCGTTTCCATGTCGTCGGGCAGTTCCCTGTTTCTGAACACCCGTTCGAACTCTTCTCGAGCTGCCGTTGCGGCCACGGAGCTGTGGTAATCCGTGATGATCATTTCGGCCAGCTCTGCTTTCAGCTTCATCGGGTGCCGGATGCCGTCGGCAACCTCGCGCCGCCACCCTTCGATATCCTTCAATGAAACGTCAGTCACCAGTTCGTAGTAGCGGTACATCAGCTCGTCCGATATCGACATGATCTTGCCGAAAATTTCCTTCGGCTGTTCGTCTATCCCAATGTAATTATCCAGCGACTTGCTCATCTTGGCGACGCCGTCGGTTCCTTCCAACAGGGGCATTGTCAGAACGATCTGAGACGGCTGACCATACTCGCGCTGGAGATCCCGACCGACCAGGAGATTGAATGTCTGATCCGTCCCGCCGAGTTCCACGTCCGCTTGTAAAGCCACCGAATCGTATCCCTGCACAAGGGGATACAGAAGCTCATGCATGGAAATCGGTTGCTGCTTGTTCATTCGGTTCTCGAAGTCGTCTCGTTCGAGAATCCGTCGCACAGTGTAGTGCCCGCAAAGCCGTACAAAACCGGCGGATCCCAATTTCGACATCCATCGACTGTTAAAATCGACGACCGTCTTCTCCGGATCGAGAATCTTGAATATCTGCTTCTTGTACGTCTCCGCGTTCGCTTGAATGTCTTCCTCTGTCAGTTGCTTTCGCGTGGTCGACCGGCCCGACGGATCGCCGATCATGCCGGTAAAATCCCCGATCAGAAAGATCACCGTGTGGCCCAGATCCTGGAAGTGCCTCATTTTTCGGATCAGGACCGTGTGGCCGACATGAAGGTCGGGCGCGGTCGGGTCAAAGCCCGTCTTGACCCTGAGAGGCCGGCCTGTCTCCCGGGACTTTCGAAGCCTGGCCTCGAGGTCCTCCTCACGAATGATGTCCACCGCCCCCTTTCGGAGGTAATCCATCTGCTCCTCGATTGTCAGGTTCTTGAGGTCTTCAGTCATGAATCAATACCCTGCGGCCATCAAGTTCGCATCTGCCCGACAGCACCAGATCAATCGACTCGCTGTAAATCCGATGCTCTTCACCGAGAATCCGGCTCGACAGATCCTCGAGGGAATCGCCGTCCATGACCGGAACGACCGCCTGGCGGATAATCGGACCACCATCCAGGGACTCGTCCACAAAATGAACGGTACAACCACTGAACTTCGCGCCGTGTTCCAGTGCCTGTCGCTGAACGTCCAGTCCGGGAAACGCCGGCAACAGCGAGGGATGGATATTGAGGACACCGTATGGAAATGCGGCGAGAAAAACCGGGCTCAGGATCCTCATGAAACCAGCCAGGCAAACGATGGCGACGTCTTTCGCGCGAAGGGCGGCAACGGCCTTCGTGTCGAATTCGTGACGGCCCGTATCTTTCGAAGGGAGAAAGAGGGTCTCGAGCCCTCTTCTGCGAGCATTCTCGAGGCCTGGAGCCGATTCTCTGTTGCCGAGGACGAGCACGATCTCGGCATTCAGTTTTCCCGACTCGATCCGATCCGCTATCGCGTTGAAGTTGGATCCGCGCCCCGACAGCATGACAGCAATCTTGCGGCTGGCAGGCTCGATTTTCATGACCGGTAAAAAACCTTCGATTCTCCCGATACGACACGTCCAATCTTAAAGTGGGGAGTGTCGATCGTTGCGACAAACTCTTCGATCGCATCGGGACGGACTACAGCGATCATCCCGACGCCCATGTTCGTCGCTCGAAGCATCTCATCCCGGTCGACGCGGCCGATTTTCTCCATCAACTCGAAAACGGGAAGTACCGGCCACGAACCCAGATCAACCTCGGCCCCGCATCCTTCGGGAAGAACCCGCACCAGGTTGTCGGTAATGCCTCCACCCGTGATATGGGCCAGCCCTCCGATCAGATCGGCTCCGATCGCTTTCCTCAGCGTGGGTTCGTAGTTGATGTGCGGCCTGAGCAGTGTCTCTCCGATAGAGGCGTCGAGAGTTGGCACTTTCGTGTCGACGTCCCAGCCGGCCACCTCGAAGAAAAGCTTTCGGGCCAGGGAATAACCGTTCGTATGCAGGCCCACCGACGGCAGGCCTATCAGGGCATCCCCCGGCCTGATGGCGGTTCCATCGATGATCTTGTCCCGATCCACGATGCCGACGATAAATCCGGCAACGTCGTATTCTCCATCCGCGTAGAAACCCGGCATCTCGGCGGTTTCGCCTCCGATCAGGGCGCATCCGCCTTCGCCGCACGCCGACGCCACGCCCGCCACTAACGAAACCACGACTTCGGGGTCCAACCTGCCCGTGGCAATGTAGTCCATGAAGAACAGGGGCCGGGCCCCCTGGACCAGAATGTCATCGATGCAATGGTTGACCAGATCACCTCCGACGGTGTTGTGACGTCCGGTCATGAAGGCGATCTTCAGTTTGGTCCCGACGCCGTCGGTGCTGGAAACCAGAACGGGTTCCGCCATGCCTGGAAAGTTCGCGGCGAACATCGCCCCGAACCCTCCGATCTCACTGAGAACCCCCGGAGTAAAGGTGCTGCGGGCCAGGTCGCGAATCTTCGGCGTCGTGCTGGCCGCGGCGGCGATGTCAACGCCCGCATCTTTGTAGCTAAAAGAACGATCTGTCATCGGGCCTCTTCGAGGTATCGGGGTGATGGAACGGATCAGTCTTCATCGTCGACGTCCCCGGCGCCGCTCAGGACCGGCCATCCGTCCTCCTCGGTGTCCGGATCCTGCCACAGGTCGAGTTGCCGTTCGTCGGACTTCGCATCGAGCACCACATCGGTCAATTCCAGTGGATACTCTCCGGTATAACACGCCATGCAGTACTCGCTCTCCACTCCTTCGACGCCGCGAAGCATCCCCTCCATGGACAAGTAGGCCAGGCTGTCGGCTTCGATGTACTTCCGCGTCTCTTCGATCGTGTGGCTCGCGGCAATCAGTTCACGTCTGTTCGGCGTGTCGATGCCGTAAAAACAGGGGGACATCGTGGGCGGACAACTGATACGCACATGGACTTCGCGGGCACCTGCGGCCCGCACCATCTTGACGATCTTACGGCTCGTCGTCCCCCGAACGATAGAGTCGTCGATCAGTATCACGCGGCGGCCCGCGAGCAACTCACGCACCGGATTCAACTTCACTTTGACCCCGAAATGGCGGATCGACTGCTGAGGCTCGATAAAGGTACGGCCAACATAGTGGTTGCGGATGAGACCGAAAGAGAACGGGATGCCGGAATGCTGCGCGTAGCCGACGGCGGCGGTCACCCCGGAGTCGGGGACGGGCACGACCAGATCCGCGTCAACGGGCGCTTCCTCCGCCAGAATACGGCCCATCCGGTCCCTGCTCGACTGAACCGTCCGGTTAAAAACGATACTGTCGGGACGCGCAAAATAAACGTGCTCAAAAATACACTTGGCCTGGCGAGTGCTCGTTTCGGCGGGAATCGATTTGAGCTCCCCTCCCTTGATGATAACGATCTCGCCCGGATGGAGTTCCCGGACATAGGACGCATTTATGAGGTCGAACGCACAGGACTCCGATGCGAGGACATACGAGCCATTGACCTTCCCGAGGCACAAGGGTCGAAACCCATAAGGATCCCTGGCTCCGATTAACGTGGTTTCGTTGAGCAGGAGCAGCGAGTACGCCCCCTGGACTTTTTCCAGGGCGACTGCCAGTGCCCCGGGCAGATCATCGGCTGTCGCGCGGGCGAGCAGATGGAGAATCACCTCGGTGTCGCTCGTGGACTGGAAGACGGCACCCTCGGATTTGAGCTCCTGCCGCAGGGAAAGTGCGTTGATCAGGTTGCCGTTGTGGCAGAGGGAAAATTTTCCGTGTGTACCCCGTACCACAATGGGTTGGGCATTGTTCGGCGAACTGTCACCGGCTGTCGAATACCGGGTATGGCCGATCGCGTTGACGCCTGACAGACGCTGAAGCGTCTTCTTGCGATAAACGTCAGCGACATGGCCCATCGCCTTGTGAGTCCGCACCTCTTCGCCATCGGAGGCCGAAATACCGGTACTCTCCTGGCCGCGGTGCTGGAGCGCGTAGAGTCCAAGGTAGGTCATACGCGCCGCTTCGGGGTGGTTGGCTATTCCGAATATCCCACACATAATATTTCTTCGTTATACCGCCAGGTCGGAACGAGACGGTCCTCAATTTTAATTTTACTCGAATGGACGTTTGTTTTCGAGTAAGCCGGGGAGCGCGGATCGCCACGCTTCTTCGAGTTCGGCGACTGCGACGTCCACCGCACAGTCGTTTTCATATTCCAGGACAAGCCGGTCTCCCCCGACCGTCCCTATGTCGTGAGCCATCAGGCCGTGTTCCCGGGCTCGCCGAAGCACCTGTTCCTGATCAGTGGAGGTCAGGATCACTCGCGTTGGACGCTCCCCAAAAAGATCCCGGCAAACCTCCAGGTTAGACGGCACCCGCACCCGGGCGCCAATTACCGGACGGGCGAGGGTCGAAAAACAACATTCCGCCACCGCGACCGCGAAGCCACCTTCACTGAGGTCGTGAGCGGATTTAACCAGACCGTCACGGATCAGGCTCGAAACAAGATTCTGGAGTACGCGTTCCTCTTCCAGATCGATTCGTTGGGAACGGGAGTTTGTTTCGACCAGAACGATCGAATCGTCCTCGTCCTTGAAAGCCGAAGCCGTCACCAGAGAAAGGTCTTCGATGAGACCTATGAGGCCGATCACCGGGGTCGGATAGATGTCCTCCTCGAACGTTTCGTTATAAAAGCTGACATTTCCACCCGTGATGGGGGCATTGAACATCACACACGCTTCTGATATCCCATCGACAACCTCGCTGAACTGCCACATGACGTCTGGATGCTCGGGATTGCCGAAGTTCAGGCAGTTGGTGGCCGCCAGGGGGCGCCCGCCGGAGCAGACGATGTTGCGGCAGGCCTCGGCAACCGCCAGTCTCGCACCTTCGCGAGGATCGCGAGCAGCCTCGAAGGCCGGACCGTCCAACACCATTGCCAACGCCTTGTCTGTCCCCTTCACGCGGATCACGGCCGCGTCGGAACCCGGTCCCACCATCGTGTTGGAACCGACCATATGATCGTATTGCTCCCAGACCCATCGACGGCTGCAGAGGTTTGGTGAAGTCAGCGCCAGCCCCAGCAGGCGGCTGTAATCGTGTTGCCCCGGATTCCGGTCGGCATCGAGGAACGCTTCGACCGTTTGATCGGGACAACCATCAAGGAAACTGTAGCCGGCTAACTTTGAACCGACTCGGGGCTTGGCCGGGGGCATGAGCGGTCGGTTATAGACAGGCCCTTCATCGGCCAGGGCCACGTTGGGGATCTCGGCTACAACTTTTCCCGACTGACGGACCCGGAGCAAGCCATCGTCGGTGACCGACCCGACCGTCACCGCATCCAGGCCCCATTTGTGAAAGACCGCCAGGACTTCCGCCTCGCGATCCCGGTCCGCTACGAGCAACATCCTTTCCTGAGATTCGCTCAGCATGACTTCATATGCGTTCAGGCCGGACTCCCGTTGCGGGACCCGGTCGAGTTCCAACTCGATTCCCGTCCCGGAACGGGCCCCCATCTCGCAACCCGAACATGTCAGACCGGCGGCCCCCATGTCCTGAATGCCGGTCACCAGGCCTTTTTCCATCGCTTCCAGGCATGCCTCGAGGAGAAGCTTTTCCATGAACGGATCGCCGACCTGCACGTTGGGTCGCTTCGCACTCGCGTCCTCGCCAAACCCGGCTGAGGCCATCGTCGCACCGTGGATTCCATCCCGACCCGTCTTCGCACCCACGTAGATGACTGGGTTTCCCGCACCCTCGGCACGCCCGAAAAATATTTTCTCTTTCTCGAAAATGCCAAGCGCGAACGCGTTGACAAGAGGGTTTTGTGAATAGCAATCCGCAAAATAAACTTCACCGCCGACCGTCGGCACGCCAAAGCAGTTTCCATACGAGGCGATGCCGCCCACAACTCCCTCCAGGATGTGGCGATTCTGCGCAGCCTCGAGTGATCCGAACCGGAGGCTGTTCATCGCGGCGATCGGTCGCGCACCCATCGTAAAGATGTCGCGGAGAATTCCGCCGACACCGGTGGCCGCGCCCTGGAAGGGTTCTATGAAGGAGGGATGATTGTGTGATTCGATCTTGAAAGCGACAGCCAGACCCTCGCCAATGTCGACGATGCCCGCATTCTCGCCCGGCCCCTGAAGTACGGCTTCACCTTCGGTGGGCAGCCGCTTCAGATGAACTCGCGAACTCTTGTAGCTGCAATGCTCACTCCACATGACGCTGAATATTCCCAGTTCGGTCATATTCGGCTCACGATGCAGGATGAGGACGATCTTCTTGTACTCGTCCTCGGAAAGCCCGTGCTCGGTCAGTTGTTCAGCCGTTATTTGCATATCAGCAAGCAGCGATCAGCCTTCTCAAATTCCGTTCCCGACCTCGGACTATTAGGCCACCGTCAACGCCTGCACCATCGAGTCAAAAATCAGCTTACCGTCCTCGCTGCCCAGTATCCCCTCGCTGGATCGGTCGGGGTGCGGCATCATGCCGAGCACGTTGCCATTCTCGTTCACAATACCGGCAATGTTGTGGAGCGAACCGTTCGGGTTGGCTGCCTCTGTCGGCTCACCTTCGGCGTTCACGTACCGGAACGCGACCTGATCTTCATCCTCGATCCGTTTGAGCGTTGCCGCGTCGGCGAAAAAATTTCCCTCTCCGTGACCGATCGGAATGTGGACCAGTTGGCCTTTTTGAAGGGCGTTCGTGTAGGGCGTCGTCACGGTCTCAGTCCGTATATGGAGGAAACGACAGACGTATTTCATCCCGATATTCGGTAGCAGGGCGCCGGGCAGCAGACCGGCCTCCATCAGGATCTGGAAACCGTTGCAGATTCCGATGACCAGGCCTCCTTTCAGTGAAAACTCCCGAACCGATCCCATAATCGGAGAAAACCTGGCGATCGCACCGGTCCGGAGATAGTCACCATAGGAAAAGCCGCCGGGCAGGATGATGGCATCGAACCCGGCCAGATCGGTATCCTGATGCCAGATGAACTCCACGGGTTTTCCGATCACCGACTCGATTGCGTAATAGCAGTCATGGTCGCAATTGGACCCGGGGAAAATAACGACTCCGAATTTCATCTCACTCCCAGACGATACGGTATTCCTCGATCACGGGATTGGTCAGGACGTCGCCCGCCAGCCTCTCGACCAGGGCATGGCGCGCGGATCGATCGAGATCGTCGCTGATCTGGATCTCGAAATGCTTTCCCTGGCGGACTCCGTCCACTCCGGAAAATCCGAGAGCTTCCAGGTTTCTATGGATTGTGCTGCCCTGTGGGTCCAGAACGGTCGGCTTCAATGTCACTATCACTGTCACGTTCATGCGGTCTCAGGCTCCCTCCGGGAGGAAGAACTCGTTTGCGTCCGGATCATAATCGAACAACTCGGCGTAACGGGCCCAATCGACGGCCGTGTCCAACTGGCGCTCCGACTCCTGGGGCGAGAACGAGTCTTCCAGCAAACCTCTCATCATCTCACGTCCCACCCGGTGGTCCTGTTCGTCGGCCAGTTCCCTGACAATGCGTTTGATCAACCCGACGTGGGCGATCATCTGCTGTCGAAAGATGTCCTTCTTGACGTTTTCATCCCCGTCGATGATCCGTCGTCCCGGTTCCAGAATCTCAATGTCACCACTTTCCACCATGGCGAAGCCCAGCAGCTCGGCGGCGTCGGTTATCGGCATCAGGTCGTCCAATTCAAATTGCAACGCCTGCGACAGTTTATAGATATCGACCTTCCCCCCGTGTTCATCGAGGTTCTCCAGAAGTCCTCCGATCATGTCGATCTTCGCGTGAGGTAGTGGTTCCAGAGACATGTTTGACTCTCTGTCAGACGATCAATGAGTAGAGTTCGTCGACCTGATGCTCGAACTCCGCCGATCGTCGCCGACGTGGCCTCGGCAAGTCGATCGTTCGATCGGCCAGTATCAGACCGGGTTTGGAGGCCAGTATCAGAACCCGGTCGCCCATCAGGACAGCTTCTTCGACACTGTGAGTCACAAGTATGATTGCCTTTGAAGCCAGTTGCCTGGACCCCCAGATATCGAGAACCTGCTCCCGCAAGTTTGAAGCTGTCAACGCGTCCAGCGCCGAGAACGGCTCGTCCATGCAAAGCAATTCCGGCTCGACCGTCAAGGCCCGGGCAAGCCCGACACGTTGTTTCATTCCGCCGGACAGTTCTCGCGGGTACGCCCGCTCGTACCCGTCCAGGCCTACCAGGTCAATATATCGCCCCGCCGTCCGAGTCCGGTCCGCCTTCGATAGACCCTGTGCTTCCAGGCCTAGAGCGACGTTGTCCATCACCGTCAACCAGGGAAAGAGAGCGAAACTCTGGAACACCAGGGCAGCTTCGTGGTTAACGTCGAGCACCTCCCGACCTTTGTAGACAACCTGGCCGGAGGTGGGCTGGGCCAACCCGGTAATAATGCGCAACAGTGTGGATTTTCCAGCCCCGGACGGTCCGATGATGACAACGAACTCGCCCTGTTCAACGACCAGATCGACGGGGCCCAGGATTTGAACCTTATTGGGAAACGACTTCGTGATTCGGCGAAGTTCAAGAAACGGAACGGGCACAGCAGTTGTGTTTTCCCAGACGTGTTCGTGGGTGATCGGAGACGAGCCACCGACAGCCATCAGTAGTTGAGGGCGAAGCGCTTGTGTGCCAGAAGATACGCCGGTTGCCATACGTAACGATTCAAGATGAGAATGAATAATACCATAGCCGCAATCGAGGTGACTATGAGCTGCAGGTTACCGGACTCATAGGTCGCAATATCCAAAAGAGCACCGATCCCGTGGACCGAATAAACGCGATCTTCAGCCACGACATACTCGCTTAAAACCAGCGCATTCCAGCCCCCGCCGATCGCTGTCAGGCTGCCGGTGACCAGGCTCGGGTAGATCGCCGGCAGGATCAGACGCCGCCATTTCCGAAGCCCGGACAGGCCCAGCGATGAGGAGATTTCCACCAGGTCCTCCGGAATCGCGCGAACGCCGGCAATGAGGTTGAACAGCAGGTACCACTGCATTCCCGTGGTCACCAACAGGATCGAGGCGACGTTCATGTCCCCACCCACTCCGAGGATGAGCAAGACAATCAACGGAAACAGGGCCGTGGCCGGGATGCTGGCGAGGACCTCGATCACGGGGAGAAGCCGGCGCGATAGCCGCTCGTTGCGGCCGACCAGGACCGCCAGCGGTAGCGTCCAGACCAGTGCGATGCCGTAGGCTGCCAGAAGACGCAGGAAACTGAACATCAATGCGCTGGGAATCTGGAACACTTCCGGAGCAGGACGGGTCAGTTCGTCGATGGAGGTCACGATTCCCCAAAGGACGCCACCCACAACTACGGCAACCACCAGACCGCCTACCAGGTTGGAACGCCGGCTCCTCTCGCTTCCCAGAAGCATCCCGACCGTTGACACCAGAAGCCGGATGGTCGGGCGAATTGCACGACTCCACAGCCCTGAAGGAAGTGGGATCGCGCCATGTGGAATCGCAGTTGGCTTGGGCGGCGGCCGATCTTCGCGCCAGTGTCGTACATAAAACGGGTCGACCAGTCATTCAGGGGACCCCAGACGACGAGGTGGAAGAACAGGATTATTCCAACCAGGATTCCCAGAGCGTAGATTGCGAGCGTGTAGTCGCCCGTCGACATCGTCTGGGCGAGGTAACTGCCCAGGCCCGGCAATCGATACCGGATCGGACCCATGATGATGATTTCGCTGGCAATCAGGAAGTACCACCCATTAGCCCATGAAATCATCGCGTTGTAGACCAGTTTGTGGAGAACCGCGGGCAAGACCAGGCGCATCCATTGGGCGTAGCCGCGGATGCCGAACTGGCGGCTGGCCAGCTGAAGGTCTTCGGGTATGCTCGTGATCGACTCGTAGACGGCGAAAATCATATTCCAGAGAGCACTGGTCACGATGAGGAAGATTGCGGCAATTTCCACGCCAACGACGCTGTTGTTGAACAAACGGATGAACAGAAAGACGGCGGCAGGAAAAAAGCCAAGGACCGGGATGGACTGGAGGATATCTGAAGCGGGAAGTATGAGCCGGGCCCAGCGTTTGTTGACGGCGGCCAGGTAGCCCAGCAGGAGCGCCAGGACGACCGACAGGACCATCGCCACGATCATTCGCGCCAGCGAGGCCAATGCGTAAAACGGCAGGTAGCGGAGCGACAGGTCCAGCGAGGGCCTTTCGACGGCATAGACATGAGGTGTGTCGCGGAACAGGACGATCGCCAGACCGACAACGAAGAGGCCGATAGCGATGTCAACGGGGTTCGGTAGTCGGGGGCGCCTCATTTATTTCATCCCGAAAGTCCGAGGTCCGAGGTCGAGGAACCAGACTGTCGGGTCTTGGAGCCCGTGGTGAAAGTCTGTCAGGCCGCGTTACGAGCGCCATGGGGCTAGATGCAAGGCACCACGACGACGTCGATGCTCCTCATCGATCTAGGAGTGGCAACGCCGCAGCTGGCCCCATGCCGTCGTAACCCGAAGGGCGCAGGGGTCTTCGGGCCACAGGCTTTGTCATTCGTCGGTCACGATGACAAAGCATCGTTCCGCTCCTCATTTCGCGCCTGTGACCCGAATACCCCTGCGCGCGACCCTACAGACTTCCACCACGGGCTCCTTGGACTTTCGCTACTTCCCGAAGACTCGGTCAAAAATATAGTCGACGTTCTCCAATAGCTTGGATGAGTCGAAGACGCGATCGATATCGGCTTTCTCAAGATGGCGACCGACATTTTCGTCCCCCAGAACACATTCCTTAAAACCGACACCCTCGTCCCACACCCGCATCGCATTGCGCTGAACCCAACGGTAAGCGTCTTCCCGGGGAGCCCCCTTTCCGACCAGTTCGAGCAAGAGCTGTCCGGAGTAGATGAGGCCGTGCGTGAGCTCCAGGTTTTCCTTCATGCGGTCGGTGTGAACGACGAGACGTTCTACGAGAGTCGCGGTCCGGTCCAGGAGATAGTCGAGAACAATCGTCGAGTCCGGGAATATGATCCGCTCGACCGAGGAATGGGAGATGTCGCGTTCGTGCCAGAGCGCGACGTTGTCCACGCCGGCCATCGCGTTGGTCCGAAGGATTCGGGCCAACCCCGAAATCTGTTCCGAAGTAATCGGGTTTCTCTTGTGGGGCATCGCTGAGGAGCCTTTCTGCGTTCGCGAGAAATACTCCTGCGCTTCCCGTACTTCGGTGCGCTGCAAGTGACGCACCTCGACGGCAATCTTCTCCAGGGTGGCTCCAACGAGGCCGATCGTCGACAGGTAATGGGCGTGGCGGTCTCGCTGTACCACCTGGGACGAGGCCGGCGCCGGGGCCAGGCCCAGTTGCGCCATCACCTTTTCCTCGATTTGGGGCGACAGGTGCGCAAACGTGCCCACGGCGCCCGACAGTTTGCCGACACGCATCCCTTCGGCGGCATCTTCGAGCCTGTGACGGTGACGGCGCACCTCGTCATACCAGATGGCCAGTTTGAGCCCGAAGGTAATGGGTTCGGCGTGGATCCCGTGGGTGCGCCCAACCATGACCGTGGACTTGAACTCTTCGGCACGCCTGGCGAGCACCTCGAGTAACCGGTCCAAACCCTCAAACAGGATCTGGGAGGCCTCTCTCACCTGCAGCGCCATGGCGGTGTCGAGCACATCCGACGACGTCAACCCGTAGTGGAAATAGCGCGACTGTGGACCCACGTGCTCGGCAACCGCGGTGGTAAACGCGATCACGTCATGGCGTACTTCATCCTCTATTTCCTGGATTCGCTCGACGGAAAAATCCGCGCGCTCGCGGATCTCGCGAGCCGCTTCCGCCGGCACGATCCCTTCCCCTTCAAGCACGCCCGTCGCGGCCAGTTCCACTTCAAGCCATTTCCGGTACCGGTGGTCGTCTTCCCAGATGCGCCCCATTCGAGGTCGCGTGTATCGCGGGATCAAAGTTCTTCACTCCTTCAGAATCAGACTAGCCCAACTCGATCGGTGAACTGGGTTCCGTCTGCGAAGCCAGCGAAACACAGTTCTCATCGAGTCCCCTGGCTTCGAGCGCCTGGCGTGCCTCAAGCTTCGCTATTTCCGGGTGGTTGTTCTTTGAACTCAAATGCGCCAGAACTATATGTTGAGCCCGACCGTCGTAAGAGCTTCCGAGGAAACGGCCAACCGCCGCGTTGGACAGATGTCCGTTTCGGCCAATGAGTCGCTCTTTGAGGTTCCAGGGATACGATCCGACCCGAAGCATGTCCAGGTCGTGGTTCGATTCAATAATCAGGACATCCGAGCCCCGGAGGGCGGTGGAGACACTGTCGGGAATCCACCCCAGGTCCGTCGCCTGGGTCACTTTGATGCCCTTGTGACGGATCGAAAAGGCGACAGGTTCGGAGGAATCATGAGGGACAGCGAATGGATCCACCTCGACGTCGCCGATCTGGAAACTGCGGCCGGGAACAACCGGTACAAGCGCCGACCCGTTCATTTCGAACGTATCGGCCCGACTCCCTTCGATCGTCCCACCCGACATGAACGCTTCTATGGACGATCCCTTCAGCATCGACCGCAACCCACCGACGTGATCCGTATGCTCGTGAGTGACGAGAACCGCGCTGATTCCGTCGGGGTCCTCGCCAATAGCCGCCAGCCGTTTTCGAATGGTTCGACGGCCCAGCCCACAGTCGATCAGCAGGCGCACTCGATCGGTACGGATGTACGTCGCGTTCCCGCGACTGCCGCTACCGAGAACTGAAACCAGTATAGACATGCCTTTAAAAGAAGCGACAGACCCGGAATCAACAACCTGAAGGAATATCGAATTGGCCCGGTCCCGAAGAATCAATCGCGGAATAGAGCGTTAATTGGCGGGGCGGGCAAGCATGGACTGCTCGCTCACACTCCTTCGTGGCCCAGGACGGAAGAAAGTGTGGAGAAATTCGCTCCGGTAATCCCTTCCAGGCTCGTTCGGCAGTGTAAGGACCACCCCGCGCCACATTATTGGCATCCGGCGGGACAAGTCGGGGGAATCTATCAAAAAAATACGGAGTCCGGTACAATGTACACGAACCTATGCAATCGAAACCCATCCTGTTTTTCGCCGTTGTCGGTCTTCTGGCAGCTTATACCATCGCTAACTACACCGGCGGGGCCGGTGCCCCGATCGGCTCGATTGCTCCCGATTTCGAATTGAAAGACGCAGATGGGAACCTCGTCAAGCTGAGCGATTACCGCGGCAAATTGGTGTTTTTGAACTTCTGGGCGACATGGTGCGAGCCCTGTGTCTGGGAAATGCCGTTGATGATGAGGCTCCACGATACTCTTAAAGACCGGGGTTTCGAGATTCTGACGGTCAGCGTAGATACGAGTTGGAAACCCATTGAAGACTTCTACGACCAGAACGACGTGAGCTTCCCGACGCTGCTCGATCCCGCCCAGGCGGTGAGCCGCGGCCGGTACAAAGTCACGGCCTTCCCGGAAACCTTCCTTATAGCTGAAGACGGCCATGTCCTGAGCCACGTGATCGGCCCGAGACGATGGGATGACCCGAGAGAGGTGGCCGAAATCGAGCAGTATCTGGACCGGGCAGGACGACCGACAAACACCAGCAACAATTAGGCCCGCCTTCAAATGACCTCGCCCGGCGACGAATCCATCACAAACCCCAGGTCTTTCTTCGAGTTGACCCGGGACGAACTGGCCGAAGGGCTGGACCGGGACTTTCGTGCCACGCAGCTATACAAAGCCGTCTACCAGCAATGGCTGGACGAGTTCAACAACATCACCAGCCTGCCTAAGGCGTTAAGAAAATCGCTCGGTAACACTCTGGACATCCGCCTGCCGGAGATCCATCGCTCGTTCGATTCCGCCGACGGAACGAAGCGGTATCTGATGCGGCTCTCTGATGGCGAACTGGCCGAGACCGTCTTCATCCCAGACGGCGACCGAAACACGATCTGCGTGTCGTCACAGGTTGGATGTGCTCTGGCCTGTACGTTCTGCCTGACGGCGCAACTGGGCTTTGTCCGCCACCTCACAGCCGGCGAGATCGTCTCCCAGGTCGTCATGGCACAGAGGGTAAACGTCGATCCGGACCCGGCCTCCCGCGACCACTTCAACGTCGTCCTGATGGGAATGGGGGAACCGCTCCACAACTACAACAATGTGATGAAGGCGCTCGCCATCCTCCATGACGAGGCAGGACTGGGCATGTCCATGTCCCGGGTCACGCTGTCGACTGCCGGTCTGGTCCCGGAACTGGAACGTCTGGCAACCGAGACGCTGCAGCCCAGGCTTGCCATCTCCCTGACCGGGGCGACCGGGAAAACACGGGACACGCTCATGCCGATCAACCGAACCTATCCGATCCCTGAACTGGTTTCAGTCCTCCGGCGATTCCCGGTCAATCCACGTCGACGGATCACACTCGAGTATGTCCTGCTCGACGGGGTGACGAACACAGACAAAGACGCATTTGCGCTGGCCCGTATCGCCAGATCCATCCCCGCAAAGGTCAATCTGATTCCACTGAACGAATCCCCGGATCTCGACTTCAAGCGCCCAAGCGAAAATTCAGTTCTCCGATTTCAAAGAATCCTACGGGAGCAGAACGTGGATGTCTTTGTGAGAAAGAGCAAGGGGCGTGATATTTCCGCTGCGTGCGGGCAGTTGAAGAAGAACGACATTTCAGCCGAAAGGGACCTGGCACCCCTCCAGTCGGACTAAGGGCCCGCTCCGACCGCTGGGGGACTGAGCTTGCTCCGTCCCCCTTTTCGTTGACATCGCCCAGACCTTGTAAAGTGCTTCGTTAAACGCTGACGAAACCAAGACCGGAGTGGAGATTCTCACACCCCGCCACGCCAAAGCATTCCGAACCGCTGGGGGACTGAGCTTGCTCCGTCCCCCTTTTCGTTGACATCGCCCAGACCTTGTAAAGTGCTTCGTTAAACGCTGACGAAACCAAGACCGGAGTGGAGATTCTCACACCCCGCCACGCCAAAGCATTCCGAACCGCTGGGGGACTGAGCTTGCTCCGTCCCCCTTTTCGTTGACATCGCCCAGACCTTGTAAAGTGCTCGTTGGCTTGTGACGAAGAGAAAAAAGGGAAGTGGGAATTTTGGCGAATCAAACAGAAGGGGACGGAGCAAGCTCAGTCCCCTATCGGTAGGATTGGAACCCGGATGCCTCCCTCCCAGAGCGTCCACTTGCGATGGAACAGCGGTGCGTTCCGGGACAACCAATCTCCCCCATAGTCGTTAGTGAAAATGACCATCGTGTTCTCGGCCAGGCCTTGATCGGCAAGCGCGGCCAGGACCTCCCCGATACCGTTTCACTGTGGCCAATCAAACAGTCGCTCTGATCTCGTTCCACTCGTCGGCTCACGCGACACGAATTCTCTATATGCTGGGCGAGTCGATGGTTAGAATTCCCCAATACTCGGGCCGTCCGGCCCTGGCGCAAGCGAGGTGATCCTATGTTTAGAACGAAATCCGTTTCGATAAGAATCGGCGTGGCCGTAACCCTGGCGTTGTCTCTCGCTGTGGCTCCGCTCGAGGCGCAGCTTGCCAGCCCGAATCAGGACCCGGATGTCCAGGGGGCGATCCGGCTGTTCTCCGCATGGCTGGACGGTCAGATTGCGTATCGGGGGCTTCCGGGAGTTGTGGTGGCCGTGGTGTCCGACCAGGAGATCGTGTGGGCCGAGGGCTTTGGCTTCGCGAACGTCGATGCTAACCGACCCATGGCGTTGGACACGCGGTTTCGCATGGCGTCGCACAGCAAGCTGTTCACCGCGACCTCGATCATGCAACTACGAGAACAGGGCCGGCTCAGGCTCGACGACCCGGTGTCGGAGTATCTGCCCTGGTTCCGGGTAGAGTCGGCCGCCCCGGACGATCCGCCGATCACCATCGAGCACCTGCTCACCCACAGCTCGGGTCTTCCACGCGAGGCAGGATCGCATTGGAGCGACTGGGAGTTTCCCACCCGGGAGGAACTCAGAGAGCTGATCCCGAAGCGGCAGGCGCCATTTTCACCCGAGATCCGATGGAAGTACTCGAACCTGGCGTACACCATCGCGGGGATGATCGTCGAAGGGGTGAGCGGTGAGAAGTGGGCGGAGTATCTTCAGAACAACATCTTCGACCCGCTCGGGATGTCGGCATCGAGCGTGGACCTCGAGGTCGGAAGCCTGGCCACGGGTTACAGCCGTCGCATGCCGGACGGGTCGCGGCAAATTATTCCCTTCGTCGACGCCTGCGGGATGGCCGCGGCGACCGGCCTGACGTCCACAGTAGAAGACATGGCGAAGTTCGTCTCGGCCCAGTTCCGGAAGGGACCGAGGGGGGACGACCGGATTCTCAGTGCCGGTTCTCTGCGGGAGATGCATCGAGTGCGGATGCTCGAGAGCACGTGGACCCGGGGACAGGGGATTGGTTTCGCGGTCAGCCGCGTCGAGGGCAAGCTCTACGTGGGGCACGGGGGGGGCTATCCGGGCCACACGACGAACACCCTGATCCAGCTCGACTCGAAGGTGGGCGTGATCGTTCTCACGAACACGAACGACTCCAATCCGTCGGACATCGCGCGACAGCTTATGAGAACGGTGGGCGAAGCCGTTGGCGAGGCGACCGCGACCGAGCCCGACGTCGTCGCCTGGGACCCGGCATGGGAGCGTTTCGCAGGGCTCTACCGGAATATCGGCGGGGACAGCCAGGTCGTCCTCCTGAATCAGCGTCTGGTGGTGATGACCCCAAACGCGCGCAACATCGACGATTCGGTCGGGCTCGAGCCGATAGGCGACGATCTGTTCCGCCTGACCGCTCCGACCGGAGGTGGGGCGGTCGGCGAGGTGGTCCGGTTCGTCGAGGAGAACGGTCAGGTGGTCCGGATGATCACAGGGGACTCGTACAGGGATCGGGTTAGGAACTGATGGCTGTGATGCGAGTTTCGAGTTCCTCTAGGAGCCTGCGCGGCAGAAGGGATCGTAGCGAGAAAGTGGAGAATCGAGGCCAGATCCCCTCGACTTTGAGGCATTTTCTCGATTTTGAGGCGAATAGTCGTTCTATTTAACGAAAAATCGGGGAAATCTGGACCGATTATACCGCTTTCGCAGTAGATCTCTTCTGCCGCGCAGGCTCCTGAGGTGGCTAAAATGAAAAGAAGAGAGTTTTTGTCGTACGCCGCTCCGGCGTCCGCCGCCGCGGTGTCCGCGGTTGTATACGGGTGCGAATCCGGCGAGCGGGCGACCCCCAACACGTATGATCTTGTTCTGAAAAACGGCCGAATTCTGGATGGTGCCGGTAATCCGTGGTTCAAGGCGGACATCGGCCTGAAAGATGGACGGATAAGCAGGATTGGCAGAGTCGATGAGACACAGGCCGACAGAGTCATCGACGTGGACGGACTCTTCGTCAGTCCAGGGTTTATCGATGTCCATAGCCACTCCGACACGAACGTGTTCGTTGATCCATGGATGGAAAGCAAGATCAGACAGGGCATCACCACGGAGGTAAACGGCAATTGTGGTGGAAGCCCGGTACCACGTAGAGTCGCGCCAGAGGAGGACAACAACTGGTCGACATGGGACGAATACTTCAATCGACTTGAACAAAATGGGATCGGTCTGAACATGGCCACGCTCGTCGGGCATGGCGCCGTGAGGCGGTACGTGATGGAGGGAAACCACGGTGCACCCACCGAGACACAACTCGGCGAGATGAAGGACCTCGTAAGAGAAGGCATGCAACACGGCGCAGCAGGACTTTCCACGGGGCTGGCATATTCCCCGGGTGTCTACGCCCACACCGATGAGGTTGTAGCACTGGCCGAAGTCGCTGCCGAACATGGGGGCATCTACGCGACCCATCTCAGAGACTTCAGCTCAAAAGTTCTCGGGTGGTCCGGGGAAGAAGGTTCGGTGTACCGGGCGGTTGATGAGGCGATTGACATTGGCAGGAGGTCTGGAATAAGGGTTGTCCAGATTTCCCATCTCAGCAGCAATTCGCCCTACTCCGGAGATCCGGAACTCGACGACAAGGTTCACGATCTGATTTTCGCTGCGAGGGAGGAGGGAATTGACGTCCTGGTAGACATCCTTCCCAGTGACTGGGGCTCGGTCGCCAGATGGCCGGGTCGGTCGGTTTTCTCCCCTGCCTATTTCGAAAACGGAAGAGAGGGCCTACTTGAGAGGCTGCGAGACCCGGAGCAGAGGGCTGCACTGAAGCACGACTTACTCACGAAGTCACCGGCGGAGATGGGTTTCGAGAATACGACGGCGCGGCTACTCCTCATTAGAACTGGAAGGGGGGATGGTGTCTGGATTTTCCCGCCGGTCGATGGGCGTTTTAAGAACCCCGAATTCGAGAGAAAAACCCTCGCTGAAATCGCCGAAATGAAGGGGGTCGACCTGCTTGACGCTCTCTTTGAGATTCTCGTCGAGGAAAACGGGGAGATCCACGTCGCCAACAAGCTAATGGAGGACCGGAATAGCCAGTTGATATGGTCGAACGCGATGCCGAGTACCGATGGCGGCAGCACGGCCAAGCCAGGTGAATCCGATCGACGGGTCCGCCCCAGCGCATATAGTGGCTTCAGTGACGCGCTCATTTGGGTCCGGGAAGAGAGGCTGATTCCGATCGAGGACATGGTGAGGAAAATGACATCGTTGGCGGCACACGCCCTGCGCCTGCCCGACAGAGGTCTGATCAAGGAAGGCTTTCGGGCGGACATCACCGTATTTGACCTCGACAACGTCACGAGTCTTTCCACATACGAGGGTGACGCGATGCCCGGATACCCAGTAGGAATACCCTACGTCATCGTCAACGGTGTGCCGGTGATCGATAACAGTCAGTTGACAGAAGCTCTGCCAGGAGAGGTATTGAGACACTCCGCTGGCTGACTCCGACTTGTAGCGGTAGGAGCGGTCAAGAACGGGTCGGCTTACCGGTCTATCAATATACGTCGCGGAGCCAGCGGAGGATTTCGTCTATGGCCCGGGGGGCGGCCAGCCAGCGGACGGTGCCGCCGTTGGAGGGTTGGGTGGTTATCCGGGACGCTCCGGTGACGTAGTTGCGGATGCGGTTCCCGACGGCCACGTCGCCGACGATGAGGTGCGTGGATCGGGGGCTGAAGTTCTGAGCGGTACCGGCCAGGGCCAGGGCGTCCGGAAGATTCGGATTGATCGCGACGACCGTCGCGACCTCCGCATAACGACCACCCGCAATGAGAGCGAGGTTCGCGCCAACTTCGGATCCGATGACAACGATTCGACTGGCGTTCACGCGTGGCTGACTCTGCAACCAGTCCAGTGCCGGCTCCACGTCCAGCGGGAACTGACGTGCGTCCTGACGCCATTCCGGCGCGGGAGTAATCGGCTCCTGGTTCCTCGTGGTGCTCCGCCCATGTCCTCTCAAATCGATCGCCATCACGGCCCAGCCATCTACCAGAAGGCGGTTCTTCAGGTCTTCCCAGACGGATCGGGTTTCGCCATAACCATGGAGCAGTAATACGGCGGGAATTGGAGCAGGTATGCCTGTTGGCAGATCGAACGAGCCACGAATCTGGACCAGATCGAAGGTTTCGAATTCCGGGTCGTCGTCGTCGCCGTCAGGTATTTCGACGGCGATCACGACCAGATCGAGGTCGAAATTCAAGGTGTTGTCCTGCCTGGGCAGGAACGAGGAAACCACTTTCTTCTCCGACTCCTTTCCTCGAAACTCTGCATACACTTCATAGTCGGCATCCCAGGGAAGGCCCCTGATGGAATACAGTCCGTCATCGTTGGTGTTTAAAGTGCGGATGATGTTCGTTTCGGTGTCTCGGATGAATACGTGCGCATCGACGACGGGCTGACCCCGGAGATCTCGAACGACACCGTTCACATTCTTGGGACGGGGTTCGGGTTCTTGAGCGGTGGCAGGGACAGCCCAGACCAGGAGAACGGCCAGCGTCAGGGCCGACAGGTTATCCCTCCGGACGAAGGAGTACGGTAAGGCCCACACGTTCATCAGCAACGACCTCGATTTCACGTTTTTCAATTTCGAAATTCTTGGCACGAAATGTGAGTTCGTACTTGGAAGGGCCTGGCGGAACCCGGAAGGCAAATTCACCGATCCTGTCGCTACGGTTCTCCTGCCGCCACTTCTTCCTGTCCTTCTCGTCGACATCGATTCGCTCGACCCGAATTTCCACACCCGGAAAGGATCGTCCCATGCTGTTAAAGACCGTTCCCTTGATAAGCGCATAAGCAGGCGCTTCCTGAACGACAGGACCAGCGACCAGGCGCGGCGCGACAATGGCAAGCAGAAGGCCCACAGCCACCCCAACCCCATGACGACCTGCCAAATAAGACGTCATCCCGATGGACCTCTCAATTGGATTTGTCGGCCAGCAGTTTCTGGATCACTTTTTCGGTGTCTTCGTAACGCCCGGTCCCGGTGTGGCTGAGCTGGATCACGCCTTGCTGATCCACGACGAAATGGGTGGGCCACGCGGCACAAAGATAATCAGTCCACGTCAGGTACTCGTTGTCGATCGTGACGGGGTACTCGATGCCTTTGTCCTTGACCGACTGCCGGACCTGGGCCACATTTTTCTCATAGTCGATGCGTGGGGTATGGACGCCGATGATGACCAGGCCCTGTTCGGCGTATTTGGCGTGCAACTCCTTCAAATGGGGCATGGTCTTTGCGCATTCGGGACAATCGTACGCCCAGAAATCAACCAGAACGACTTTCCCCCGGAGCTCCTCCAGCGTCAGCGGAGACGAGTTGATCCACTCGCTGCCCTTGAGCTCGGGAGCTTCCTGTCCGACGAATGCATCGTCAGGATGTTGGGCGGCCGCAGTAACGGCCGACAGCAGGATCACAGCCCCCAGGGCAACACCGAATCGTATACGAAGCATAGTTTCTCCCCTACTTTGTTCTCTAAAGCATTGAATCCTGTATTTTGTCACAGTTTGCACCGATGAAGCCAGTCGGCTGGGAGGTGAATGATACCTCACCTTGCTAGCTCATTCAGCTGTCGGGAGAGAACTTAGGATTTACCGCGAAGACGCGGAGGAAAAAAGGAGATCTTTTTGTTAGACGCCGAACTCCGCGACCGCCCCTTGACGAAACGATCGGAGTCGCTTGGGCGACCGAATGTGCACAGCGCGACCACGAATCTCTCGCTTCTGGACCAGCGTCAGGAGATCCGGTCTCAGTTCGCTGTGGACGTGCCGCATCACGCACATGAGCCGAAGCGTTACTCCCCATGGCGAACAACCTGGCGGCGGCCACCCCAAACTCAAACCCAGCGTTGCCAGGATTTGACGTTGGAGTGCCCACCGATAGTGAACTCTAAGAGGAAAGTCCACTACCACGAACGTATCCGCCGCCCTGAATCGACGTTCAATCAGACCCGGCAAGCCACTGCTCATGAAGCCGCTCGACTTTCTGAGGTGACGCGGCCCGCCAGCCAGCTTCGAACTGAGCGTCATCGACGACTTTCACCGGTAGTCCTAGCGCGTGCCCTAGTTGCTTTGCCAGGACGGATTTGCCGCCTCACGCGTTTCCTATGATCGCTATCTTGTTCAATTCGATCACGAATCGGAGGGCACACAGGGTCCGCATAACGGTTCAGGATTGAGCTGCAGCGGCTGCTAAGACTTCGAAGATAAGAAACCAACGGTGGCCGCTGTCAGCTCCAATCTGTTGTTAGCCGGTTCATCGGCCAAGGATTATGTCAATGCCACTCATCACCTGCACGAACCTCTTTGGTGGGAGCTTGCCGAGTCGCTTGCTCAGTCGACCGCGGTCAATCGTGAGTATCTGCGAGGCGTTGGCCACGGAATCCTTTGACAGACCTGCTACCTTCGCAGGCAAAAGAACGTTGCCTGGAGCATTCGCCCAAGTCAGATTGCTGGTCAACGGCACACAGACGACTGTCGCGATTCTGCTTCTGTTTAGGTGATTTCCTTGAACGATCACAACAGGTCTCCGAAATCCTGGCCCCGATCCCTCTGGTTGAGGCAAATCGGCCCACCAGACCTCAGCCTGTGCACACGCTACCATTCGGTTCGCTCGAGGATTCGGCGAGCCGCTTCAACGACGAACGGATCTGTCGGCTCTTCCAGTTCGTCCACCACTCGATTCATTGCCTCAGTAACCTCATCAGGTGCGTGCCGATCAAGGTACTCCGCGATAGCCTCGGCATATAGTTGACTACGCGACTTATGGACGCGTCGAGCATGTTTCTCTGCGGCACGAAAGACCCTGTCAGGAAGTGAAATGGCAGTCTTCATACTATCAGTATAACCGCACCGACGGGCCGAGACAACGGGCTACCTTCGCAGAATCACGCACAGATCCGGCTAACTACTATTATGCCGTTGTGTCGGACAGGAACATTGCACGCATCGATCGAGTGGATCGGGTGCCTGGCGCAGGATCTCCGCTACTTTTTGTGGTTGATGGGAAGGGACCTGTCTCTTACGTAGAGGATCGTCCTGACACGGATCGGGTGTCGGCGCGAGCGCGGCGATGCTCAGCGGCGTCAATGGCGCCAGCCTCTGCCGTATCCGGAGTCGGACCGTCTGGTGCACCCGCTTGTCGCCGGCGTCGGCCTGGGCCTGATTGGCGCGGTATGGTCGGTGCGATCGCTCGAGGCACTGCTGCTCGTGGTTGCCGCGCGCGAACATGAGCGGCTTGCTGTGCGCCAGCCCGGCCCCAATCCGTCTAAGTGCGAAACGGCGTTGAAATCACCGGCGTACAACATCGGTATCGACTCCGACTGCTGGAACCTGGTTTCATGGAAATCGACCATTCCATGCCAGTTAGACATCGCGAATAAATCCTGACTTCGGCCGATCCCGATCTTCACCGCGACGTTCATGAACGGAGCGTCGTCCGGGACATGCAGTTCCTTGATCGGGTAGCGTCCACGTCTTCGCGGTAAATCTGCCATCCCACGGGAGGCTCACTCACCGGGCCGGCACTCGGGCAACCAGAGTGGCGACTGCTCGAAGCCCCTCAACGGATTCCGCGTAGTAAACAGTCTGGAGGCTGGGAAAGGCATCCCTCAATTCCCCCGGCTCGAGTAGAAAATCGCGACGCGGTTTGTCGTTCCCGAGGATATCCGCATGGTCGGTCGTGAACGTTCGAAAGAACAGCACGCCGTTTGGACGCAAAGTTGCTACATATTGCGGAAACAGGGGGCGGTACAGAAAAAGCGTGTTCACGACAATGTCGAATCTGGCGGGAAGCAGAGACATTTTTTCGACGTCCGCTTCGATGACCTGGACGGAAAGGCCCTCGCTTTCCGCGGTCGCGCCGAGACTGGTTCTGGGCTCCTCGGAACGTTCCATCGCAATCACCGAATGCCCGGACCTTGCGAAGAACAGGGCATGACGACCGAAACCGCACGCGACGTCGAGAACGTCGCACGGTCGGGTTTTACCAACGAGATCGGAGAACTGGATGATGAAGTCTTCAGGTTCGGCCACGACAAAGCCCCTTTCAAAGATGACAGAAACCGGATCCGATCCTCAAGACGCGACAGTCCGAAGGATCAAAGCCTTCCTGCGGATGCGGCTGGTTCCCGGACTCGGCCTTCGGGCCTGTCATGCACTGCTGGCACACTTCAAAGTGCCACAAGCGATTGTGTCCGCCCACCCTCGGGACTTCGAGCCCCTTTCGCTATCCCCGGACCCTATCGCCGACCTCCTTTCAAATCGGTCGGCTGACGCCGCGGAAACGGAATGGGAAAAAGCAAGCCATCATCAGGTAAGGCTGGTCGATCTCCATTCCCCCGACTATCCAGGGCTGCTTCGAGAAATTTTCGATCCCCCACTGATTCTCTACATCCGGGGTAGCCGGTGGTCCGCGGACGAACCCCAGGTAGCCATTGTGGGTGCGCGGGCAGCGACCCCCTACGGAGTCAATTGCGCCCAGCGGCTGGCCGAGGACCTGGCGAGCCGTGGAATCACGATAACTTCGGGCCTGGCCCGGGGCATTGATACGGCGGCCCATCGTGGAGCGATGAGGGCGGGGAAGACTATCGCTGTATTTGGAACCGGTCTGGATCGGATCTATCCTGGAGAAAACCGTAAACTTGCCGAATTAGTGGAACAAAATGGCGCGATACTGTCGGAGTTTCCAATGGAAACGCCACCGTTACCGCATCATTTCCCACTGAGAAACCGAATCCTGGCGGGCATGACGCTGGGAACGATCGTGGTTGAAGCGGCCGAACATTCCGGGTCGCTGGTCACCGCGAGGTTGGCGCTTGAAGCAAACCGGGAAGTGTTCGCCGTTCCCGGGCCTATCGCTTCCAGACAAAGCTTCGGGCCACACCTGCTCATCCGTCAGGGGGCACGCCTGGTCAGCGACTGGCAGGACGTCCGGGATGAACTGCCTTTCGAAGTTCGTCAGGAGATGGATTCCCGGACGGACAAGGTCGAGCAGACGACCGGGTCTGGGTTGGATGAAGATCAACGCATGGTCCAGAATGCGTTGTCACTGGCCGAGCCCGTTGCAATCGACACGTTGCTCGGGCAACTGGTTCTGGCACCGTCGAATGTCTATTCGGCACTGCTTCAGCTCGAAATCCGGGGGGTCATCCGACAGCTCCCAGGCAGCCGGTACATCCTGAATGCTTAGGGTGCGCTCAAGAATGTCCATGACTTTCCGGTAGAGTCCAACCGATAGAAAATAGGGGATTTTGCAAGACGAGGTTGATTTTGGAGCAACTTTCCTTAATAACTTACATGTCTCAGGACGGGGAGCCGGAGTTTCGGGACTGCAAAACACAATGCCAACTAAAACGCAAACAACGAAGAAGAAGGCCACTAAGAAGAAGGTCGCCAAAAACTCGCTGGTGATCGTAGAGTCGCCGGCAAAGGCGAACACGATACGCAAATATCTCGGTTCCGGGTTCGTCGTCAAGGCGTCGGTCGGCCACGTCAAGGACTTGCCGAAGAGCAAGCTTGGGATAGACGTCGACAAAAAGTTCTTCCCCTCGTACGAAGTGATCCCGGGCAAGGAGAAAATCGTCAAGGAACTCCGTGCAGCGGCACGCTCGGCCAACAAGATCTTTCTCGCAGCCGATCCGGATCGTGAAGGCGAAGCAATCTGTCAGCACTTGAAAGAGATACTCGAGGGCAAGGACCGGGAGGTACTCCGGGTGCTCTTTAATGAGATCACACCGAAGGCTATCCGGAGCGCGATAGAGAATCCCGGGGAGATCAATTCCAACGTCGTGAATGCGCAGCAGGCCCGTCGCATCCTGGATCGGCTGGTTGGATATCAGGTCAGCCCCCTGCTGTGGGACAAGGTGCGACGCGGCATCTCGGCCGGCCGAGTCCAGACGGTCGCCCTGCGACTCATCGTGGAGCGGGAGCGGGAGGTCCTGGACTTCAAGTCCGAAGAATACTGGACGATCGCGGCCAAGCTCGAGGGTCACTCCCCACCGCGGTTCGACGCACGGCTGGTGAAATACCAGAACAAGAACATAGCGATCGGAAACCAGGGCGAAGCGGATCACATCGTTGCCGCGGTCAAAAATTCGACGTTCCTTGTTCAGTCCATCGTCAAGAAAGAGAAGAAACGCAGGCCGGTGCCGCCATTCACCACGAGCAAGCTGCAACAGGATGCTTCCCGAAGGCTGCGCTTCAGCGTCAAGAAAACGATGATGCTGGCCCAGAGGCTGTATGAGGGCAAGGAAGTCGGCGGCGGAGAAGGTGTCGGTTTGATCACCTACATGAGAACCGACTCGACACGGGTGTCTGACGACGCCTTAGATGCGGCACGCTCTTACGTATCCACGACCTACGGCAAGGAATACCTTCCGGAAAAACCGGTGATCTACAAGAGCAAGAAGGACGCTCAGGACGCTCACGAAGCTATTCGTCCGACCTTCGTCGAACACACACCGGACAAGATAAAAGGGTTCCTGACCCCTGATGAGTACAAGCTGTACTGGCTGATCTGGACACGGTTCGTCGCCTCGCAGATCAACCCCGCGGTCTACGACCAGACAACCGTTGAAATCGAATCGAAAGGCTACTTGTTCCGGGCAAACGGAAGGATCCAGAAGTTCGACGGGTTCCTCAAGGTCTATGAAGAAACGTCGGACGAGGATACCAAGGCCTCGCCGGAGGATGAAAACGTAAAACTGCCACCTTTGAACCAGGGCGAGTCGTTACGGTTACTGGGATTGGATCCGGTGCAACACTTCACCGAACCGCCGCCACGTTTCACCGAGGCCGGCCTGGTCAAGGCCCTGGAAGAAAGGGGCATCGGCCGCCCATCCACCTACGCGAACATCCTGACGACGATCCAGGACCGCCAATACGCTCTCAAGAAACAGCGTAAGTTCAAGCCGACCGAACTGGGCACGATCGTGACGAATTTGCTGGTCAAGCATTTTGCCGATATCTTTGACGTCGCCTACACGGCGCGGATGGAGGAGGAACTCGACGCGGTCGAAGATGGAAAGACGACCTGGGTGGAGGCTCTGGACGGGTTCTACACGAAGTTCGAAAAAGACCTTTCCGAAGCCAAGATCAACATGGAGAACATCAAGCGGCAGGAGATTCCCACAGAGGAAGTCTGCGAGAAGTGTGGGAAGCCGATGGTGATCAAATGGGGCCAGTTTGGAAGTTTTCTGGCATGCACGGGGTACCCGGAATGCAGCAATACCAGAGAACTTCCCAAGGACGACGAAGAGGACGAGGAAGAGAAGAAGGACGAGGAAACGATCGAGCCTTGTGAGAACTGCGGCAAGCCCATGACGCTCAAGCGAGGCCGTTTCGGTCAGTTCTACGCTTGCACGGGCTACCCCGAGTGCAAGACGACGCGAAAGATCGGCCCCGGCGAAAGTGGGCCCAAGACCCCGGACATCCCACTCGAAGAAAAGTGCCCGAAATGCGACACGAACCTCGTCCTCAAAGAGGGACGGTTCGGCCAGTTCACTTCATGCGCAAACTATCCCACGTGCAAGTACATCAAGCCAAAGACGATCGGGATAGGGTGTCCGAAGTCCGACTGCGACGGTGACCTGATCGAACGCCGATCCAGACGCGGCAAAACCTTCTACGGTTGTTCGAACTATCCGAAGTGCGACTTCGTCCTGTGGCAGCGTCCGGTTGCGGAATCTTGCCCGCAATGCAAGGCCCCCTACCTGATGGAAAAAACGACGAAACGCGATGGTCACATTCGTTACTGCAATGAGGCCGAATGCGACTACAAAGCCCAACTGGAAAGCACCACTGTCTCCTGACCGGGCTGCGGCCGATCTTTCATGGATGAGGTGGTAACCATCATCGGCGGTGGCCTGGCAGGTTCCGAAGCAGCCTGGCAAGTCGCCAGGCACGGCGGACGGGCACATCTTTTTGAGATGCGCCCGCGGGAAACGACGCCCGCCCACAAGACCGATCAACTGGCCGAAATCGTCTGCAGCAACTCGCTGAAATCGAATCAACCCTATAACGCATCATGGCTCCTGAAGCAGGAGTTAAGGCAAGCCGGTTCGCTCCTGATCGAGATCGCCGACAAGGTCCGGGTGCCGGCGGGAGGGGCGCTGGCGGTTGATCGCCGGAAATTCGCGGAGGCGGTGACCGAAGCCATCGAGGGGGATCCCAACATCGAGCTGCGCCGTGTAGAAGTGGCCCGGATTCCGGAACATGGAGTCGTGGTGGTCGCCAGCGGTCCGCTCACCTCTCCCGCTCTGTCGGAATCGATTCATCAATTCTGTGGTCGCGAACACCTTTACTTCTACGACGCGATATCTCCAATTGTCGATGCGGAATCGATCGATCATTCCAAGGTCTTCCGTGCCTCGAGGTACGGTAAAGCGGACGCCGATTACCTGAACTGCCCCATGGACAAGGAGCAGTATCTCCGTTTTTACGACGCCCTGACTTCCGCCGAGGACGTGGTCATGCACGAATTCGAAAAAGTCAGTTACTTCGAGGCATGCCTTCCGATCGAGGAACTGGCGCGACGCGGGCAGGACACGCTACGATTCGGCCCCATGAAACCCGTCGGACTGATGGATCCGGATACCGGAAAAAGGGCCTACGCAGTGGTCCAGCTCCGGGGCGAGGATCTCATGCAGACCAGTTACAACCTCGTCGGCTTCCAGAACCACTTGAAGTTTCCCGACCAGCGCCGCATATTTCGGATGATTCCGGGCCTGGAGAACGCGGAATTCCTGAGGCTGGGGCAGATCCACCGCAACACTTACATCAACGCACCGGAGATACTGGCGGCATCGTTGGCGGCAGAGGGTGATCCGAGAGTGTTCTTCGCCGGGCAGCTTGCCGGAACCGAAGGTTATATCGAGAACATCGCGACCGGCCTGGTGGCCGGGATCAACGCGGTTCGAACGTTAAGGAACCAGGAACTGCTGGTCCTGCCCCACGAGACAGCGATCGGCGCTCTATGTAGATACGTTTCGACCCCACAAAAACACTTCGCACCCATGAATATCAATTTTGGACTGCTCCCGGCGCTGGAGACTTCCCGTAAACTGCCGAAACCGGAACGACAGAAGAGGATTTGTGAAAGGGCGCTGGCAGCCTGTGGTGGAGGTCTTGAGGGTGGCGTTACGAGCGCAGGGGCAGACGCAGAGCGCCCCAACAACGCCGCTGCTTCCCATCCGACATCTCGCCGGGATGGCCCGATGCCGCCGTAACCCGGAGGGCACAGGGGTTTTCGGGCCGCTAGCTCGTCTAGGAGCCTGCGCGGCAGAAGGGATCTACTGCGAAAGCGGTATAATCGGTCCATATTTTCCACTTTCTCGCTACGATCCCTTCTGCCGCCGAGGCTCCTAGCGTTTCGTCAACCGGTGTAGGATGGGCATTGACCATGGAAAAGGAAATCAGAGAATTCCTGATCTCGCTCAAGAACCGGTCGGCTTCAGAACATACAACCAGCAATTATGAACGGGATCTGGGCCGTTTTCGGACATTCCTCGAAACTCGGGATATCGCCCTCGAAACCGTCGATCACATTCTTATCCGCGACTTCCTCACCACTCTCTACAAACGGAATCTCGGGAAGAGTTCCGTTTCGCGAACCCTGGCGTGCTTGAGAACGTTCTTCAAGTTCCTGGTTCGGGAACAGCGCCTGTCGCGCAACCCGGCGGAACTGGTATCCTCGCCTCGGGTACCGAAGAAGCTGCCGACGTTCCTGAGCGAAGCGGAAGTAGGGGTCATGATGGAGGCCCCCCGGGAGCCGACGCTCAGAAACCTGCGGGACCACGCCATTCTCGAACTGTTATATGCAAGCGGACTGCGGGTGAGCGAGTTGGTCCGTCTGACCGACCAGGATGTCGACCGTGGCGGACAGCTCGTCCGAGTGTTCGGAAAAGGCCGAAAGGAAAGAATCGTACCGTTCGGGCAATATGCGGCACAGGCACTCGACACCTATATGGCAGAACGGGGCCGGAAGGGATTGACCCTGCGAGAGGCCAGTGGCGATCTCCCACTTTTCATCAATCTGCGAGGTACGCGTCTGGGCGTCCGTTCCGTCGAGCGCCTGCTTGAAGAGTACCGCGGCTACCTCAAACCGGGACGCATCGCCACACCGCATACCTTGCGCCACAGTTTTGCCACCCATCTTCTCGAACACGGTGCCGATCTACGAAGTGTCCAGGAACTTCTGGGGCATTCGAACCTGTCGACGACTCAGCGGTATACCCATGTGAGTTTCAAGCACCTCCGGAGGCAGTATGACGATGCCCATCCGAGAGCGAAGGGCTCGGGAACCGCCAAAACAAAAAAATAGGCCATACTGGGCCATACTGGATGTAGCTATCGACCGATTGTGATTGTGGTGCGTTTTCCAGAAGTGAGGGCTTCACGCAGTGGGTCAGGCCCGGTGATAAGAAATTCCCGCTAAGAAAAATCGCATGAAAGTATTAATTGCGGACGACGACAGTTCTTTCCGCGGCGCGCTGGAAGAGCAGCTTTCCAATTGGGGATATGAAGTCATCGCCGTCTCCGATGGGCTTGGAGCCTGGGATGTCATAACCGGGGACAATCCGCCCAAACTGATCCTGCTCGACTGGATGATGCCTGGCATCGGAGGAATAGAAACCGGCCGGCGAATACGCACGAGAGATGAAGACACATACTGCTATATCATCCTGCTCGCGGCCAAAGGGGGGGGGAAGACATCGTCGAGGGGATCGATGCCGGTGCCGACGACTACATGGTGAAGCCTTTCGACACTCAGGAACTGAAGGTTCGCCTCCGCGCCGGCAAGCGGATCATCGAACTGCAGGAGGCGCTCGAGAGGGAGGCGTCCACGGACTCCCTGACCGGCCTGGCCAACAGAAACGCAATTTACGAAACCGTCAAACGTGAACTCCAACGAGCGGACAGGGGGGATACACCCCTCGCGGTCGCAATGGTCGACATCGACAATTTCAAGCGTTTCAATGACACGTACGGTCACCTGGCCGGCGACGAATGCCTGCAGGAAGTCGCCAGGAGACTGGCCTCCTCTGTCCGTGCCTATGACTCGGCAGGGCGATGGGGAGGCGAGGAATTCCTGATCGTCTTTCCGGGATGCGATGCGAACAGCGCGACCGGAATGGCCGAGCGGCTTCGCCGGTCCGTTGCGTTCCAGCCACTGACGGCAAGGGAGGTCCACAGAGAGGTCACGGTCAGCGTCGGTATCTGTTCGAAGGGTGCGGGAAGTGCGCGGGACGCGGGTCGACTGATCGAGGCGGCGGACCGTGCAATGTACGTGGCTAAGGAAACCGGCAGGAACCGAATTCATGAAACTGTATTGAGTATTGAAGAGTAAGCCCACACACGATTGACACCCACACCAAAATATAAGTAAAATCAAGTTTTGTCCTTTTGGGGAGGATTCAGCATATGTATGCAGTGATCCGGACTGGCGGCAAACAGCACCGCGTGGAGCCTGGCGACACATTCAAAGTTGAAAAGATGGACGGCGAGGTTGGCTCGAAGGTCGAACTCAAAGATGTTTTGATGGTCGGAGACGACGGGAACGTCACCGTCGGATCGCCCCTGGTCCCAGCAGCCAAAGTTCAGGCAACCGTGCTGGGGCAGGATCGAAGCAAGAAGATCATCGTGTTCAAGAAGAAGCGGAAGAAACAGTACCGCCGAACGCGCGGACATCGGCAGGCCTACACCGAGTTGCGCGTGGAAGAGATCAACGTTTAGGAGTCCGTCATGGCCCATAAAAAAGGCGTCGGCAGTTCACGTAACGGACGGGACAGTAATTCCCAGCGCCTTGGCGTCAAACGTTTTGCAGGCCAGCTTGTGACCGGGGGGTCGATACTGGTTCGACAGCATGGCACCCGCTTCAAACCGGGCCCATTCGTAGGACGAGGGAAAGACGACACCCTGTTTGCGAAAGTAACCGGCGTGGTTCAATTTCGCGATCGCGGTCGGCTGGGCCGTTTTATCAGCATCGAACCGTCCCAGCATTAGGCAGACGAGAGACAGCAAGGGCCAGGATCCGGACACCGTCCCGATCCTGGCTCTTTTTCGTTTATGTTCATTGACGAAGCCAAGATCATTGTTCGCGCCGGCGGCGGGGGCCACGGATGCATAGCGTTCAGGCGAGAGAAGTTCGTCGCCAAAGGAGGGCCCAGCGGTGGAGACGGAGGTGATGGGGGCCATATCCTTCTTCGGTCGGACCACCACGAAAACACCCTGCTGAAGTTTCGCTACAACCGGCTGTTTCGGGCGGATCGTGGACGTCATGGCGAAGGAAGCAACCGTCACGGAAAAAACGGCAAGGACCTCGCCATCAGCGTCCCCGTCGGAACCCTGGTCTACGATTTCGATAGCGGACAACTGCTCCACGACTTCGATCGCCCTGACGAGGAATGGGTCGCCGCAGCCGGTGGCCACGGGGGCCGTGGCAATGCGCACTTCGTGTCGTCTGTCAAACGCGCACCGCGGCATGCCGAAGATGGAAAAGCCGGCGAGGAAAAAACACTCCGGCTGGAACTGAAGCTCCTGGCGGACGTCGGGCTGGTCGGTTTCCCGAACGCAGGCAAGTCGACGCTGGTGTCGACAATGTCGGCCGCCCATCCCAAGATCGCCGACTACCCGTTTACGACGCTCCAACCCCATCTGGGCGTTGTGTCCGTAGATAATTTCGAGACCTTCGTCATGGCGGACATCCCCGGCCTGATCGAGGGCGCCCACGAAGGGCACGGCCTGGGTCTGCAATTTCTCCGCCACATAGAAAGAACGCGCCTTCTTCTGCACCTGATCGACGTGTCGGTCGGCGAAGAGGGCAACCCGGTCGAACAGATTGAGGTATTGCGCTCCGAACTCGCCCAACACGACCGGCGGTTGATCCTGAAACCCACTGTTATCGTCGCGACAAAGATCGACGCGGTCGATCCGGCGAAGCTCGAGAAACTGGAGCAATGGTGTGGACAGGAAAACAAAGAGTTGGTTAGAATTTCTTCAGTGAATGGTAAAGGGCTCGATGAGTTGAAACGAACGGTGGTTCGTAAGCTTAGGTCGACGGGCGAGAACGGAGGTACGTGAGGATAGCCATCCTGGGCGGGACCTTCGATCCCATTCACAATGGACACCTCGCGGCAGCCGAGATCGTCGCGCGTGCCTTTGACGTTGATGAAGTTCATTTCATCCCCACGTTTGTTCCTCCCCATAAGCCCGCGGGTATCACTTCTCCGTTCCACCGCTTTGCCATGGCCGCACTCGCGACGGAACCGTTTGATCGTTTCAGAGTTTCGACTATGGAAGTGGATATGATGGAGCCTCGATACTCCGTGGACACTCTCGAAAGGATGCACCAGAAGTACCCCGGTTCCCGTTTCCTTTTCATCACGGGCACGGATATGTACAGGGACATCGAGAGTTGGAAGGAGTTTCGGAGGCTGCTCTCGCTGACTGATTTCGCAGTCGTGCATCGTCCCGGATTTCCCATGCGCGATGACGTGGTGCCCATCCAGGTCGTCGAGGAAGCACCCGCAACCATGGGAGAGGAAACCGGGGTCTATTACTTCCCGCGGCTGGAACACAAAATATCATCGACGGAGATCCGATTAGAGATAAGCCGCGGCGGGGACACAAGCGCCTGGCTCTCACCCCCCGTCGGAACCTATATTGAAAAACACAAGCTTTACGCTTGAAGGAGCCTGTTACGACTGCATCAACGACAAAAGACACTTCACTACAGGACGCACTGGAAGCGGCCCTGGACAAGAAAGCGGCGGATGTTGTCGTCCTCGAACTGGACGGCGTCTGCTCATTTTCAGATTCTTTTATTATCTGTTCCGGCACCTCCGCACGTCAGAATCAGGCGATCTCCGACGGCGTCAAAGAGCGGTTACGACAATCGGGACACCGGGCTTCCCACATCGAAGGATATTCCGAGGGTGAGTGGATATTGATGGACTACCTGGACTTCGTCGTCCACATTTTCACCGAACGCGCCAGAGAGTTCTACGACCTGGAACGACTGTGGCGAGCCGGAACGCGTCGCAACGCAGAGGAACTGATCAAGGAACGCGCCCTCTGATCCTGGCCTGATCCATGAGACTGAGGATCGTCTGGATAGGAAAGAACAAGAGCATGGCCGAAGTTTGCGGGGATTTTTCCCAGCGCATCCGCCACTTCGTCCCACTCGACGTCATCGAAATCAAAGACCCCCGGGTCTCGAACGAAAGGAAGCGGATCGAAGCCGAGGGCGAAAGAATAATGCAATCCGTCGGTCGAACCGACTTCGTCGTCGCCCTCGACCCATCCGGCCGGTCCTACTCCTCAAAAACCTTCTCCGAATTCCTCAACCGACACATGACCGGAAACCCGCGCGACCTGGTCTTCGTCATCGGCGGCTACGGTGGCCTCTCCAACGACGTCAAGAAGCGCGCCGACCTGCTCTGGTCGCTGTCGGAGTTGACGTTCAGCCACGATCTGGCCCGGGCTGTAATGCTCGAACAGGTTTACCGGGTGCTGTCGATTATTCACAACCATCCTTATGCGCGTTAATTAGTTACCCTGACCCGTTACGTCGACAAAGGCGAACATTTTTCACCGCAGAGGCGCAGAGGCTTTTTTAATTCTGGCAATGTGTCGGGAGGGGCAAGAATCTGATTGGACAGGGGTGCCGCCTGATCTCCGACGGTTCTCTCAAGACTTTTTCCCTCTTCTCTGCGCCTCTGCGGTAAAATCCCTTCCCTTCCGCATGGTATATTGGTCAAGCCCTTCCCTTTTACAACAGCACATTGATCGATACATTTTTGAACCTGGTCTTCCCTGTGGACTGCGTCCTATGCGGAAAACCAGCGAAGGAGCGGGAGTTTGGGGCTCTTTGCCGGTGGTGCGCGGAGGGGTTCGTCGTTGCGGAGCGACCGTTCTGTGACCGGTGCGGCTACCGGGCTCCCGCAATAGAAGGGCTGTGCGGGCGGTGCCGGTCAGGCGAGACTAAATTCGATTTCGGGCGCGCGGCACTGGTTCTGGACGAAATGTTGCGACTGGCGATTCACCATCTAAAATATAACGATCGTGTGTCACTGGCTCGCCCGCTGGGTCGCGCTCTTCGGGGTTGCCTTGAGCGCGAACCGTTTACAGCCGATATCGTCGTGCCGGTACCGCTCCATCCTAAGCGTGAAGGCGAGCGAGGATACAATCAGGCGGGTCTGTTGGCCCGGGGACTTGGCCGGCCGGTACTCACGAATCTGGTTCGCCGGCGAAAGAACACCTTAAGTCAGACCGGACTGACCCGGCCCGAACGCAGTCTGAATATCCGGGGCGCCTTCGACGTTCGACGGCCTGTTGGCGGATCCGTCCTGATCGTCGACGACATCCGGACAACTGGATCAACGATCAACGAACTGGCAAAAGTCTTAAAAAGGAGTGGCGCTTCGCGTGTGGAAGTATTGACCCTCGCCAGTATCAGCGCGCCGAGGAACGAGCGACAGACTCAGGCTGTGGTGTCCGGGTCTCGATAGTCCAGTGCTCCGGACTCTCCAGCAGACCGGCAACAAAGCGGGTGTGAAGGGCATGTCCGGCAAGGTTGGCCACGATTTGCCCGAGGACGGGCTGTCCGATCAGGGCGAAATCCCCCAGCAGATCGAGAATCTTGTGCCGGACGAATTCATCGGGATAGCGGAGCGGCGTCTCATTGAGCATGCCGGTCTCGGTGAGGACGATCGCATTGTCGAGCGAACCGCCCCGGATCAAACCGCTAGCCTGCAGGGAGTCGAGGTCGCGTTGAAAACCAAAAGTGCGGGCTGGAGCAATCGATGCGGCATACCCTTCGTCGGTACAATCGACCGCGAGCCGCTGTGGACCGATGAAAGGATGGGGGAAATCGATGGCGTAGTCGATCCCGAAGCTGTCGGAGGGGAAAATCCCCAGCGATTTGCCGTTCTCTTCGAGAACGAATTCGCGCGTGATTTTCATATACTGACGTGGTTCGTCTTGCTCGATGAGGCCCACGTCAATGATCGCGTTGGTAAACGGGCGGGCACTGCCGTCCAGAATCGGAACCTCGAGATTGTCCATTTCGACGTAGGCATTGTCGACACCGAATCCATAGAGGGCCGACAGGATATGCTCGACGGTGGAAATCCACACACCACCCTTCATCAGGGTCGTCGCGTAAGCGACGCGGGCAACGGAGGTCACATCGGCATGAATTTCAAAGTCGTCCAGGTCGACGCGACGAAAAACAATGCCTGTGGCCGTCGGTGCGGGACGGATGCTCATGGACACGGGCTCGCCGGTGTGGAGGCCGACGCCGGAGAAGGAAATGGCGCCGGCTAGCGTTCGCTCTCGCATAAGAAGATTATCGCATTGCAATTGGTGGTCCCAACCGCTTTCATTACAGATTGAATAACTTACGAATTTAACATTCATCAAAAGTGTGGGCTGCAGTCCACACGAGCACACGCTCATGATCAAACACCCTCTGTTCCTCATCTTCGACGCCATGTCGCAGGTCTTCCGCGCCTACTACGCGGTCCGCGGGCTGTCTAACAGCCAGGGCGTCCCCACAAACGCCACCTACGGGTTCGCCCTGATGCTCAATCGTGTGCTCGAAAAATTTCCGCCCGAATACATCGCGATGGTATTCGACAGCTCCGAACCGACCGTCCGTCACATCGAATACCCGTTGTATAAGGCGAACCGGGACAAGATGCCGACGGATCTCGGACAGCAGATTCCCGACATCAAACGTTTCTGTGAAGCCATGCGGGTGCCGATACTGGAAGTCCCCGGCCAGGAAGCCGACGACGTGATTGGAACCGTGGCGCGGCGCGCGAGAGAACGTCAGCTGTACCCGGTGATCGTGACGATGGACAAAGACATGATGCAGTTGGTCGACGAGACGCTTGTCCTGAACACGTCGCGTGACGACATGCTGATCGGCCCCGAACAGGTGAAGGAGCTGTTCGGAGTCACGCCAGCCGAGATTCCCGACCTGCTGGGCCTGTGGGGCGATTCGTCCGACAACGTTCCCGGGGCACCGGGCATTGGAGAAAAAGGCGCCAAGGCCCTGATCCAGCGGTTCGGTTCCGTGGCGGCCTGTCTCGAACATGCCAGCGAAGTGACCAGCAAGAGGCAACGAGAGTCGCTCCAGGAAAACCGGGAACTGATCGAACTGAGCAGACACCTGGTAACGATCGACACGAACGTGGCCGTCGAACTGGATTGGGACCGCTTTAAAACACAACCCCCGGATCACGATGCCCTGGTGCCTCTCCTGCGCGAGTTGGAATTCACCAGCATGTTGAAGGAGCAACTGCAGGCTGGGACGGAATCGCTTTCGATCGAAGTTGTGACGACGGATGAGGTTCCGAACGTTCACGATTACTTCGCGTTCGAGCTTTCATTGGATCGGATCAAGATCTGGACCGGCGACGGAGTGGCGGCCGATGTGTCGATGCGTGCGGCCGCCTCGCTTCTGTCCGACCCGAACATACGGAAGGTGACACACGACGTCAAGGCGGCTCTGCTTGCGCTCCGACGCCACGACGTGACGCTGGACGGACCCGTGGACGATCCGATGCTGATGGGCTATCTGCTGATGCCCAACCGTGGGAAGTACGGGATCGACGACCTTGCTAGCGAGTTGTTCGGCCAGTCATCGGAAGGCGAAGCGGTCGCCTGGATCCACAGGATCTCCGAGGAGCTGAGACCCCGGGTTGTCCAAGAAGTCGAATCGGTGTATACGACCATCGAGATGCCCCTGGTGCCGGTGCTTGCGGACATGGAAAGGCTCGGCATTCTGCTCGACGTGTCGGTACTGGAAACGATGTCGACGGAAATGGGCCGGCAATTGGAAGGTCTGACGGCCAGGATCTACGAACTGGCCGGCACGGAATTCAACATCGACTCGCCCAAGCAACTGGGTGAAGTTCTGTTTGACAAACTCAACCTGCCACACTCCCGCAAATTACGTAAGTCGGGGCAGTATTCAACTGCTGTTGAAGTTCTGGAAGACCTGGCCAAAATTCACGAGATGCCCCGACTGCTACTGGACTACCGGAAGCTGACGAAGTTCAAATCGACCTACGTCGACGTTCTGCCGAAGCTGATCGATCCGGAAACAGGCCGCCTGCACACGTCATTCAACCAGGCTGGGGCCGCAACTGGACGGCTTTCAAGCAGCAACCCGAATCTCCAGAACATTCCGATACGGACGGAAATGGGACGTGCCATACGAGGAGCCTTTATCCCACGCGAGGGAACCACAATGCTGTCGGCCGACTATTCCCAGGTGGAACTGCGAATCCTGGCGCACCTGTCGGGCGATGAAGGATTGATCGAGGCATTCCTCGAAGGTGCCGATATCCACCGCAGCACGGCCGCCGAAGTCCTTGGCCTTCCCGCCGAAGAAGTCACATCCGAACAACGGGGACGCGCCAAGGCCGTCAACTTCGGCATCGTCTACGGTCAGACGCCATTCGGTCTCGCGCAACAACTCGGAATCGGCAGGGACCAAGCGGAAGAATTTATCGACCGCTACTTCAATCGTTATCCGGGCGTGCGCGACTACATCGAAAGCTCCCTGGTCGAAGCACGCGAAACGGGAATCACCCGAACCCTGTTCGGACGCCAGCGCCAGATCCCGGAAATTAACTCCCGCAACGGCATGCGCCGGAGCATGGCGGAACGCATGGCCATCAATGCACCTCTACAGGGAACCGCAGCGGACATCATCAAGCTCGCGATGATCCGGATCGCGAAAGAGCTCGCCGACCGCCAGATGGAAACCCGGATGGTGCTGCAAGTCCACGACGAGTTGATCTTTGAAGTGCCGGGAGGGGAGTTGGGAGTCGTGGAGCAGGTGAAGGAATGGATGTCCGGTGTGGCGGACCTTGCAGTACCGCTCGTTGTAGACACCAAAACGGGACCGAACTGGAAAGACCTCGCTTAGACAGGTGGTCCGTAGCCAATGGCCGGTCGTCCTATTCGGTGTCTGAGAGCAACCGGATCGTCGGTTGACGGAATATCCGCGGCGGACTTAGAATCCATAGGCACGCTTTACGCGGGGCGCGTAGCTCAGTTGGAAGAGCACTACCTCGACACGGTAGGGGTCATCGGTTCGAGCCCGGTCGCGCCCATTATAGTTTTCAACAGTTTGAAGACCGGCGGGTTGTTCAACAGGCTTCTCCCTGGAATCATAAAACAAATGAATTATTCGGTCTGAGCCCGGGGCGGGGCGGATTTCGCACTTGGCTGCCGGAACGTTTGCATCCTGCTTAAACCCATTCGTAGGCAACCTTTTCTAACCGAGCGTTACAGGCGCTCATAGCTTTTGTTCCTCGCTTCACAACTGTGACTCCGAATCACAAGCCGGTGTTCGTTGACCCCGACCCTTTTCTCTCATAAGATCTACCGAGCTTTTCCCAACACATGGCGACGGAACGCCTGCGAGGCTGTGCAGCCTTATGGCTCTTGCGAGAGGCACAAGACTCGGTCCCTACCAGATCGCCGACCAGTTAGGCGAAGGCAGAGTGGCCGAAGTGTATCGCGCCACCGACACCCGTCTGGAACCGCACGGTTGCAGTCGAGGGAACGTAACCGGCTGAGCACTCATCGCCAACGGCAGTACGCCATCAGAGACAACAAAAAGGAGATATTCGATGACTCTTCCCAGAAAACGTCTACGTTTGTTTCTATTCTTGATGCCCTTGATGCTCATCGGGGCTGGCAGTGCATGGGCCCAGGACGATGATGATGATGATGATGATGACGAGGGAAGTCGGCTTGACGGAACATGGTTCTGCGATACCTTCATACCACCGGGGTTCGGGATCAACCAGACGCAGATACTGCTCACGGCTGGCCCGCGAGGCACGATCAAGACAGCAGAAACCGATGATCTGGCCGGATTCAATCCGTCTCTTGTGGGTTTTGCCGTTCAGACTTCAGGTGCGGGTGGTTGGAAAAGAACCGGTGGGCATTCATTCGCCCTGAACTACCTGCAGTTCGGGTTTAGCGGCACCGGGCCCAGCGCAGGCTTGTTCAGTTTCCTGACACGATTCCGCTGCGCAGTGACCGTGAATGGCGAGCAGTTCACGGGCCCATGTGATGCCGATATATGGTTTGGAAGCGACCCGGACGGGGACGGCATCCCCAACTCACCCAATCCCGTGACGACAGCGCCGAATCTTGTCATTCCGGACATCGACGAAAAGGTCTGCACACGGATTCCGGTGTTGCCGAAGCAATGACGCTTGGCGACTGTTCGGGCGGGGAAAGCGTTTCGTTGCCCTGCCCGGACGGGTTCGGCATCTGTCTGGCGAGAGCGTTGACCCAGCGCCAATAGAGGGGAACTGACAGATCAAGTGTGATGTGGAAGGTTCGAGCGACCGGCAGAAGACGCGTCCTAACCCCACGTCACTCTCTCCCCCCGGCGGGGTGGGTTTGTCCACCCGGTCTGGCCCACTTTTGATCGTCTGATTTGGCCCACCCCCTCCTGTTAATAATTCCGAGTAGTGATAATTACCGTCGGGCCTGTGTTGTAGATGTGGGAAAGCCGAGCGCCCTTGGCGAGGCTTTTCCAAGCGCTGTGGGAATCCTGGTTTTTAGGATTTCCACAGCGCGTCATCTTCCACAGGCCTCCGTTTCTTTCTTTTTGGTTCTTTTTCTTTCTTTCGGGAAAAAACTCCGTTTCCAGGATCGCCCAGGATCGACGACCGCGCGGCGATCCGACCCTCAGGACGTGGTTTGTTTCGCGGGTTTCTCCTTTCCAGGCGGATGCCGTGGTTTCTGTCGTTTCTCCAACGTGCGCCGAAACCGGAAGGATTCGGTTCCGGTCTCGATGATGTGAGCGCGATCGGTTATCCGGTCCAGCAACGCCTTGCACAGCCGAACATTGGGAAACACCTGGGTCCATTCCGAGAACGGCAGATTCGTTGTCAAGATCACCGTCGCCCGCTCGGCTCGATCCGAGATGACTTGAAAGAGGAGTTCGGCGCCGAGGTCTGCCATCGGGACATAGCCGACTTCGTCGATGGCAATCAACTCGTATCGGAACCATCGGGCCAGAACCCGGCGGAACTGGTCGTTGTGTTGGGCCTCGACCAACTCGTTGATCAAGCCGGCGGCCGTCGTAAAGCGAACCCGCTTCTTCTGCCGACAAGCGGCCACGCACAGTCCTGTGGCCAGGTGCGTCTTGCCCGTTCCACACTTCCCGATCAGGACGACAGGTTCGGCGTGTTCTAAATAGCCACCGTCTGCGAGTCCACGGATCCGGTTGGCTGGAACCTTCGACCGCGAGAAGTCAAAGTCCTCGAGTGTCTTCATTCGAGGGAAACGTGCGGCTTGAATCCGCCGGGCCACGGTGTTCCGTTCGCGTTCTTCAACTTCCATCGCCAGCAAGGCTTCCAGATACCGTGTGTAGGTGTGCTCTTCCCGCTGGGCCTGCTCGGCCATGGCCGCAAACTGCGTTCCGATCGTGGGCGTCCGGAGAGCTTTACAGTACTGCTGAATCGCCGCCTGTTCGACCCCGCCGGCTGTGGCGGACACTAGACCACCTCCGCAGTGAGCAGTGCATCGTAAGTATTCACCTCCGGCAGGGGCCGCTCATAAGCGCGTAGTGCGGCCACTTCCAGTCGCGGCGCCGCCGGCCGGTCGAATCGGGCCTCGGTCATCAGGTAGCGCGCCGCGGCGGCATCGGAGCATCCCAGGCGCAGGGCTTGTTGGAATGCGGAATCCAGCTCGCTATAGCCATGTTCCCGGCCCAGTAGGAGCAACTCCACCATTGCGCGGGTCCCATTCTGTTTTCCGTTGCGATCGATCAACGTCTGCCAGAACTCGTCATAGCTTTTCGGCCATCGGCCCTGTTGCCGCCATTGCTCCAGAGGCTTGCTCCCGGCCAGCGCGCCCGGCTTCCGCTCCAACACCTCCAGATAATGTTCCAGATTGAAGAAGTGCTGGCCGTTTCCATATCCTCGCTCATGCCGCGCCACGCATCCGCCATCGTGCCAGACCTCCACGTAGGCCGGAAAAACGCTCGCCCGCACCACAGTCCCGGCCTTGACGGGGGCGGAGTAGAAGTTGTTACGCACCCGTACACATCCCTTACCATCGACTCGTGGAAAGCTGTCCTCGGCCAGAGGGAACCCTTCGGTCGATAACGCGAGCAGATGGGGCTGTTCGATCTGCATCCCTTCACCCACCGTCTGGACCCGATCGCCGATCTTGCGCCGTTCATCGGCACGGCAACCGGCCAGCAGCTGCGCATTCAGATCCGCCAGGTCCTTCGCCTTCGGCACCGGTACCAGGTGATTGCGCCGGAAGTATCCGGCTTCGCCTTCCACACCGCCTTTCTCGTGGCCCTCGCCGGGTGTGCAGAACTCGGCTTGAAACTTCCAATGCGACCGAAACGCGATGAACCGTTCGGTCTCTACACGCCGGTATCCCCGCAGAATCTTCTTCACCGCGCTGGTCAGGTTGTCATAACGCAGCACCCCGAAGACCCCCGCAAAATAGCGGAAACCCAACTCATGAGCCTCCAGGAATGCCTGTTTTGTCGCCCGAGGATAAGCTCGATGGAATGCGCCACCACTGCCCATGCTCCGCATACAGAAAACCTGGAGCTTCTGCCGTTCGCCATCCAACTCCGCGACGGCTTCGTACCAGTCGATCTGTGCTTCCTGACCCCAGGCGTAGCTTTGCGGCACGAACGTCTCCTGTCGGATGAAACCCATCTCCCGCTTCCGCCGCCCGACATACCGGCGAACCGTCGATTCCCCAATCGGATGTTTCGGAAATTCCATCCGGATCCGTTCGTAGATCCGGTGACTGGTGTGCCGCTGCTTCCGCGGGGCCTGCCTGTCCGCCTCCAACACCCCGTTGATAAATTCCATAACCGGCTCCAGCCTCGGCCTCTTCCGCTCCGGGCTCTTCCTCGCCGGCGGCACGGCGTTTCCCAGCGCTTGACGCACCATCCGCCGATGCACCCCCAGCCGCCGGGCCACACCCTGGATCGTTCCCACACCAAACTCGTGCTCTCGCCGAATCTCTTCAAATAATTCCACCTTCGATCTCCTTGACACCGGGTCCCTCCATTCCGACTCTTTGTTCGGAACAGCCTCTCCGGTTCAGTCGTCAGGGGTGGGCCAAATCAAACGATCAAAAGTGGGCCAATTTAGAGTAGCGAAATCACACTTTGTTTCTTAACCTCTGGAACTCCCTGTTGTACATTGTTTTGTTGCGTGTTTCGACCGCGAAGAACAGCCGGGCGGGAAACCGGAAGAACCAGCGTGAGAGGAACGGAAGGAGCAGTCGCTTGAAAACTCAATTTGCATGTATCGCCGCCATCACCGTACTGATGCTGGGGTGCGCGGTAACTCCGGATGATGCGGACAGCGAAGACGAGGTCGGAATTGCCGAATGGCGGGGATACACCGCCGATGAGCTGGAATCGTTTCGCTCCGAGATCGATCTCGACAACTGGGACGACGGAGGTGAGATCAGCCGTTTCGCGTTTCTGAACACCGCGCCCTTTTTTCCTACCGCCACGATTGAACGGGCGGGTCCGGCTGTACAGCTGGAGTACGCGGAAAACGACGGCATCGGCAACTTCTCCGTATCCCTCGATGGAAACCGTACGACACGGTTCGATGATTACGTCGACGGGGCATCGATCGACGGCATCGTGATCCTCCAGGGCGGCAGGGTGGTGTACGAAAAATATCCCCGCATGCGTAGCGACGACCGGCACATCCTGTTTTCGCTCAGCAAGGTCTACGTGTCCACGCTCATCGCGATTCTCGAAGACAGGGAACTCCTCCTGGCTGACGAACCAATCGAACGGTATATTCCGGAGCTTGCCTCTGGTGGCTGGAGCGGCGTGAAGGTTCGCGACATCCTGGATATGGCCTCGGGAATCGATGCACGCGAGTGGGTAGATGGCGCCTACACCAATCCAGAACGAAAGCACTACCAGTACGAAGCCAGTCTGGGATGGCTTACGAAAACCGAATCCATGCCGGAATCGGTACACCAGGGTTCGACCTATGATTTCCTGGCGAGCCTGGGGCAGCTATCAAAACCCGGGGAAACCTTTGATTACATCAGTGTCAATTCCGCTGTCCTCGGCTGGCTGGTCGAAAAGGTGACCGGACGCAGTTTCGCCGAGGTTTTGTCGGATGAAATCTGGGGTCGTATCGGTGCCGAAGCCGACGGCCTGATTACGGTGAATGATTCGGGTCTCGCTGCGGTTCATGCCGGTATCGTTGCGAACTTGAGAGACGTAGCTCGATTCGGATTGCTCTTCACTCCCAGTCATACCGCGGTGAACGCGGAAGGATTGATTTCAGAAACCTATCTTCAGAAAATCCGAAGCGGAGGGAGACCGGAACTGATGGAAGAGTCACCCTATGCGGATCAGGTGCCACCGCCCCGCTATGTCAGTTACCAGTGGCAGGTATATGAGGACGGTTCATTCTTCAAAGGGGGGTTCGCCGGCCAGGGCCTCTACATCGATCCGGGCAAAGACATCGTGCTCGCGTTTGTCGGAACTCATGGGTATGGCGACGTCTCTCCTTCCCCACTGGAAGCCTCGCTGAAAATGTTCGCCGAGTTGTACTGAGGCATCAAATGACCGACGACCGGCTGGCCATCACCCCATCGACGAATGTCGCGGCGCTGCTCGATTGCTACCCGCAGCTCGAGGATGTCCTCATCGAGATAGCCCCGCCGTTCAAGAAACTGAAAAACCCCATGGTGCGAAAGAGTGTGGCTAAGGTCGCTTCGCTACGACAGGCTGCCGCGGTCGGAGGGATACCTGTCGACGAGTTGGTCAACAAGCTTCGGACGGCAATTGGTCAGGACGCGCTTGACGGGATAGAGTCGGACCTCGACTCCTACAGTGCGGAGCGCCCCGAATGGTTTCAAAGGGAAAAGATTAGAAAATCGATCGACGAACGGGTGAACGATCCGAACCAGATGCCCCTGGTCGGTCTCGTTCAGGCAGCCCGAAGCCTCGAACAGGGAGAAATCGTCGAGTTGATCACGACATTCCTGCCCGCTCCGGGCATCGACATCATGAGGGAGCAGGGCTACGTGGTCTGGTCGGAAACGAAAGATGACGGATTGGTCCGGACTTATTTCGCCAGGCTAACCAGTTTTTCCGGGAGATGAATCGATGGGTAAGAAGGGCGACAAACTCACCAACACGTCTACCCACGCCGCCAAAGTGCTCGTTCGACGGCTAATGCCTCTTGGCAACGTGACGAGCAAAAGGATGTTTGGCGGATACGGCGTCTTCGAAGACGGCACGATGTTCGCCATCGTGGACTCGGGTGGCCGTCCATTTCTAAAGGTCAATGACTCCAACCGGGATCAATTCGAAAGGGTGGGAGCCGACAAGCACGGGAAGATGCCGTATTTCTCAATACCGGATGAGGTGTTGGAGCAAGACCGCGATCTTCGAGAATGGGCGGCCAACTCGATCGCGGCTTCTAAGAAAGCTTGAATAAGCTCTTCGGGTTCGGAGACCGGCGCAAAATGCAATCCGGGATTTCCGAAGGCCTCCTGCTCCGGTCTTTGGTCGTCGCCATCTAAGGACCGAGCATCCAGCCAATGGCAACTAAACGTAAGAAACATCGGGGAACAACGAAGGAGATCACCTTCGACGGAGTTTGCCTGCACCTTGAAGAAGCGCTCGGGGGAACAACTCGCCAAGAAATTCTCGCTGACGTTTCCAAGTCGACGAATGCCGCCAAATCGCTGGCTCGCCTACGCGACGGCATGCGCTCCCACAGGTTCAAGTCAGCGAGCGGCCAACTGGATCTGGACAGGGGCCTCAGAAAGTTCAACAGCCGGACCGAGGAGGACGGATTTCACGTCCTCCATGATTGGGACGGCAAAGCCGAAGTGTTCAACAAGGAGATCATTCCGGTAGAGGTTGTCAGCTATTTCATGAGTACTCCCGGCGGCGCTCATAACGGCAAGACACCTCTCGCTATCCTTTTGGACTACTACTTCATGTACGTTCTGGCGCTTCTTGCCCTGAGGGTATGGGATGAGGGCGATGCCGACGAGAATCTCGACCGCCTGGACCGCCTTCTCCGAAACCTGCAGGGCCCCAACGGCAGCGGCCAGAAATTCGCAGACAACGCCGAAACCCTGATCATTATCGCAACCTCTCACTTCGAATACGATGACGCAGCCTACGACAGGTTGCTGGAGAAGGTCAGAACATTGAATCAGGCCCATCAATTGAAACTGGCTCTCGTTCATGCAGGTATTCTGGGCAGCCACCTGCGCTTCGGACTGGAAGCGTCTTACAGAAAGGATATCGGCGCCATGCGCGACGACAACGTCCCCGATTACCCATGGCTGTGTTTTGCGGTCTCGACTCTCACAAAGGCCTATGCGAGCATGCATGACGCGGACATTCACGGAGTAGAGCGGGAGAAAGTCGTTGAAGGCATCCTGAATGGATTATCGCCCGATGCTCGGGCTTTCGTCGGCAAGCCGCCGGCTTCCCTGGCCCGCTATGAAGGCGAGCGCTCCGAATGCGCCGAACGTCTCGGCAGGTACCGTCAGGAGCTGTTCGAGGAATTCAAACAGCAGCGTCCTTCGCCGCAGGTCTATTCCCCAATATCGTTCTTCTTCAATTTCCCGCACAACCTCGTCAAGGGGATGGTCGTCGATGCTCTCGCCCGGGGCAAGCCCTGGGACCTGGCACTGAACGACCTGCTTACCGGTATTCCCCGTGACGAAGAAAAAGGAAAAGCAAGAACCGCGCTGGCAAGAATCCTGATGGGCTACGCGCGATCGAGTCCCGATACGATCCGCGGCCGACCCGTCCCGGCCGTCGTGTACGACCCCCGCGCAGGACTCCGGGACTTCGTCAAGGCGGTCCGCATCATCAAGGAGTACGCGGGCGAGAAGGAAGGATAGGGGATTTCGACGCAGAGGCGCAGAGGCGCAGAGTTTCTTTTCTTTCTTTCGTGATGACCGTCGTCTTCGCTCGGACGGACGGTTGTCCCTGACTCTTACTGAAGAAAAATTCCTTTGCGTCTCTGCGCCTCTGCGTCAAGACAACGTCTCGTCTTGAGGTCACTCAACAGTCAGGCCGTGGTGCGGCCGGCCTTACTGCTGCATCGTGTCGGCTCGGCCCGAGGCGCGACGGCCAATGTCGACGGTTTCGAACCCATCTTCTCCCCAGCCCATGACAAAGACACTGAAGCCCTGCTTGATGCGCTTCTCGATGTCACGGGCGTTTGCCGGGATGCCGCAGGCGACGTTGAACTCTTTGCAGGCGGCCAGGACTTTCTGAATCGACGCCTCGTGGGCAACCGGATCCGGGACGCGTTCTCCATCGGCGTTGATTCTCGACGTCACGCGGCGTAGGGTTCCGGCACCGGGCCAGAGGACACCGATTCCCTTGACGGAAGCAATCTCCCTGGTGTTCACCAGGCCCTTCTGGCTCTCGATGATGGTCCAGTTGAGCAGCTCGCCGGCGGGGTTCAGGGGCCAGAGATCGGCCTTTTCCCTGTACTCCTGTTCGGTCATCCCCCAGTAGGCGGGAGCGCTGCCGACGCTATCGGGGCGGGTTCCACCCCTGGATTCGTAGCGCATCGCCGTTAGGCCAAACAGGACTTCCTCGGCACTTTCCGCCTCGACAAACATCTGGCCACTGACGCCAAGATTCAACTGTTCGCTGATGTCGTGAACCGCTCCGGGAGGATCCTCCGAAATCTTATGGATCTTCAGCATGATCGGGTGAATCAGATGGTCGTCCTGAAGGATGCCACCAGACGTCAAACCACTCAGGAACTGAGGAAACCCGTTGGGCATGTTGCCGTTGAAGAGAAAGTCGATCGTCGGTTTGCCCATGGCCTGTTTCGCCAGGTCCATCGGCGAGGCAGCTCCGGATCGGTCTCTTGGCATATAGAGGCCGAACACCGGCTTGCCCTGCTGCATCAGGTCGATCATGGTGTTCAGGTGGGTGACACCGTGCCCCTGACCGAGGACCATGCCGGCCAGCAGCGTCACCACGACGGTTGCAAGAATCAAACGAACTTTCATTTACCCTCCTTAGAGGCAAGCCAACAGGACCCGGCGAATTCAATCGCGTATGCCCGCAGCGACAGCAGACTACGGCAAAACGATCCGAATCTGTTCAAGCGCGTTGGGATCGGGCAGCAGCTCGATCTCACCCGGTGGATAATAATTGAGCCACAACAGGTACGCCATGACATCCACGGCATTCCGTGACGTCAATTCCGCCGAGCCATCCTTCGGCATGTCACGAACCATTCTGTAGAGATCGGCGAGCGTCTGCCCGGACCAATTCCCGGTAAATTCACCGCCGACGAGTGGAGGCGTCTCTTCGATGCCACCGGCAAGCCCGCCGCCATGACAGTAATCACATCCGACGCCTTGAACGATGTTTTCGCCTCGAACGGCCTGCGACTCGGTGAAAACACCGTCCAGGACCGAGCTTTGAGATTGGGCCCGAAGCGCGGATTGAAAGATGACGATACCGATCATCGCGCAAACTGAGGTCATGATTGTGGCTGTTTTCATTTTCATCGCCCCAAGATTAAGACACAACGTGTTCCGGTTACAAGATCCGATTGCGCCTGACCACTACGTCAGGCCAGCCCGGAGTTTTCTTTCACACGAGGTAAACGAAGGACACACGAAGACGTTCCTTTTTCAAGCTTCGTGCCCTTCGTGTCTTCGCGTTGAAAAACCCACTTACGGAAATGTCAGATGTGTGAGTCAGGAGTTACCTCACCATGACACACAGCTGTCGTTGAAAGGCGAGCCCATTTTCAGGAGAAGAGCAACCGTTTCGGGGAACGGCTGGATGCGCTGGCGAGGACCGTTTGCCATGTCGGCCACCGTTTTCCCGTCACCGCTGACGGCGGTTACCTCGGCACCGCGATCGAACAGATACTGGATCATCGCGTTGTGGCCGATCGCCGCCGCGTTTCCGGGCTAAAACAAAAAGGGCGGCCAAGCCGGCATCCTCCACACTCGTGATGCCGAACTTGGGCCGCCCCTCTAAACTCTCAGTCGGTTCTCAGCACGAAATGCAGTTGTCGTTGAACCCGGAACCCAGCTTCATCAGAAGCGCGATCGTTTCCAGGAAAGGTCGAATGCGCTGTCTCGGGCCGTTGGCCATATCCGCCACCGTTTCGCCGCGCGTGGTCACGGCTGTGACGTCACCGCCCTTTTCGACGAGATAGAGGATCATTTCGTTGTCACCTCTTTCCGCTGCGGCGTGAAGTGGCGTATAGCCGTGTTCGTTCCCCAGGGCCGCATCGGCGCCAAGTCCTTCAACCAGGTAACGGACTGCAGGCATCCAGCCGGCGGGGGCATTCACGTTCAAGTTGCCACGCCAGCCGGCTCCGGCAGCAACGTTCAGTGCGGTGGTTCCTTCCTGGGTCGGAATGTTCGGATCGGCGCCGGCCGCGGCCAGAAGGCGTAACGCGTTGACGTCACTCGATTGAGCGGCACGCCAGAACGCCGTCGCTCCGGACTCGTTGATGTTCCCGACACCCCCTGAAGCGTAAACGTTGTACCAGAGCCGCCGCGCAGTCATCCTGGAGTCGGGATCGGCACCGTGGTCCAGCAGTTTCTTAATCAACTCCATGTGCGTCGTCCGTTCCTGGTCCGCACTGGGTGTGGGATAAAAGGCGTGAGGCGCCCATTGCACGTTCACCACGGCATACAGGGGAGTCATTCCCCATGCGTTCGAAAGGTTCGGGTCCGCACCGGAATCGAGCATGGCCATCGCAAGGTCGAAGCGACCGTTGATGGCCGCCATCAGGAGCGGGCTGGTCTTGTCGCCGCCCGGACTCACCAGGTTGACGTCGGCGCCCGCATCAAGCAGAGACCGCGCCGATGCGATGTGACCTTGCCGCGCAACATAGTGGAGCGCCGTCAACCCACCGAGGGGGATCGTTGGGTCCTGTTCCCGGTCAAAGAAGTTTGCCTGCGCCGCCGCTACGGTTTGTCCCGCCTGACCTCGACCCGCTCCGGCCCCCCGGCCCCTGCCTGAAGCCGCAATGGGTGGTGGATTTCCACCCCGGCCACGAGCTCCAGGTTGTTGTCCGGTTTGCGGGCCACGTCTGGTTCGCACCGGGGCCATCCGAATTTTAGTCGCAATACCCGAATCCGCGCCCCTATCCATCAGCACGGCGACAACGTCGACACGATTCACGGCGGCCGCCAGCATCAATGCCGTCTGTCCATGAGAGGATTCCTGCGCGTTGACGTCGGCGCCGTTGTCGAGCAGCAACCGAACCGCATCGGCACTGCCCGATGCAGCCGCCATCATAAGGGGGGTCATCTCCGTGGTCGTCGTGGCCGAGTTGGTCTCCGCTCCGGCGACCAACAGCGAATCGATCATGGGCGCACTCCCGCTCCTACTCGCCAGTAGCAGGGGCGTGTAATTGCCAACCCGGCTTACGGCCGCCACGTCCGCACCGGCGGCCAGGAGAATTCCCGCCATTTCCAGATCACCGTTCGATGCCGCCCAATGCAGGGCGGTCATGCCGTCCCCCTGAATCGCGTTCACATCGACCCCCTGGCTGAGTAGCAAGCGAACAGTGTCGATGTCTCCTGCCATTGCCGCATCGGCGACAGGGGCTTCGACCTGCGCCGCCGCCAAAAGGAGTACGCTTGCACAGAGGACACCAAACAAGCCCATCGAAAGGCTGCCAACGACTGTTTTACGTAACATAAGCTTCTCTCCGGTTGAGAAATCTGGGGACACCTTTCCTTAGATTGGGAGTTCTCCGGTGCTGTCGCCGAAGGTTTCCCTGTCGATCCCGAGCCGTCGCAGCATCGTCAACATGGCGTTAGCGATGGTCGTTCGGGACTTGGCCCTGTAATGGAGATTGCCCTTGAGTTGCCCATTGGCGCCACCCGCCATGAAGAACGGAACGCGCACATGGTTGTGGAGGTTCGAATCCCCCATGGCAGATCCGTACATGAGAAGCGTGTGGTCGAGCAGGCTGCCGTCGCCGTCGGGCGTGTTCTTCAACTTGTCCAGGAAGTACGGGATGAGACTGACGTGATACTTGTTGATCTTCGCAAGGTCGGCGAGTCGGTCCGGGTTGGCGCCGTGATGCGACGCGGAATGGAACCCTGTTCGGACACCGGCCGGTGGGTACACCCGGCCCGAGCTGTCACGGCTCATCTTGAACGCGGAAATCCGCGTGATGCCTGCGGTGAACGCCAACAGCTGGAGATCGAACATCAGCTTGACGTGTTCGTCGTAGGAGTCGGGCACACCGACCGGAGCGTCGGGCAACTCTCTGGCCTCACCGCTGGAATTGTATTTTTCGATCCTCTGTATCCGCTCCTCCACCTCGCGGATGTCATCCACGTACTCGTCCAGCCGTCGGCGATCGCCAGCGCCCAGGTCCTGCTTCAGCCTGGCGAAATCGCGGGTGACCCAATCCAGAATGCTCCGGTCGGTCTCAAAACGGGCCTTCCGTTCCTCGGGTGTGCTCCCGCCGCCGAACAACTGCTCGAAAACCGCGCGAGGATCCCGGACCATGGGAAGGGGATCGGTCGGAGATGCCCAGCTGATCGAGTCGGTGTACACGCAGGAGTAGCCGTATCCGCAACCACCTGCCTGGTCCACGCTCTCGATGCTGAGCTGGATCGAGGGAATCGGCGTATCCTGGCCGAACTGCTGGGCGTAGATCTGGTCCATGGATATGCCGCAATAAATGTCCGACGCCACCGTCAGCTTGGGGTGGGACTGGGTGTATAACGTACATGCCGTCCGGTAGTGGTCGCCGCCCACTTCCTCAGGAAAGTGCGCCTCCGCCGCAGGCACATCCGCGTTGCTGACGATCGTCAGGTAATCCTGAAACTGTTCGAGCGGAAGCAGGCTGGTCGGAGTGAGATCAAAGTCCCGGCCTTCGGCCGCCGGGGCCCACATGTTGTGCTCGATACCGTAAGCATTGCTGCCCGCACAACCGTGAACCATTTCGATACAGGTCAGCCGCGTTGGAGAATTCGCTGCAGTCTGACCCAGAGGTGTCGCTGCCGGCACCATCGACTCCATGAACGGCAGCGCTACCGCTGCGCCCATGCCGCGAAGCATTGTGCGGCGTGAAATGTGCTTCTTAGTAATGAACATACGTGTCCCTCCTGAGATACTTTGACTTCAATTAACCCTGCTATTCGTTTCTCTGTGTCACTGTCGCTGACCGCCCGCCTCCTCCGTTGTGCCGGCTCCCGCACGCTTCATCTGAAATGCGGGGCTCCGGACGACACCCAAAATGAACGAGGAGATCCGATTGTCGTTCTCGGCCGCATCCCTCGCAATGATGCGAACCGTCGGCATATCGTAGTACTCCACCGTTCGGCCGAGGCCATACGACATGAGGTTCTCGGTGAAGTTTCGAATAAACGCTTCGGAACGCGCCAGAACTGCCTTCCGGAGACTGGCCGGACCATTCAATGGGGTCCCGTCAAACAACTCGCTGGCGGGATTGATCACCGCACCGCTGTCCAGTGTACGCCATCTTCCGGTCGGGTCGAAGTTTTCCAGTGCCAGGCCGATCGGGTCGATCATCCTGTGACAGGCCGCACAAGTCGGATTCGCGCGGTGTTCCTCCATCCGCTCCCGCACCGTCAGAACCTTTCCCGAAGTCAGCCGCGCGGTTTCCTCCAACTCGGGAACGTTCGGAGGAGGATTCGGCGGAGGCGTGCCGAGAAGGACCTCCATCACCCACTTGCCGCGCTGTACCGGCGACGTTCTGTCGGCGGTCGAGGTAATGGTCAGAATGCTCCCGTGTCCGAGTAATCCCAGACGATTGTCGTCCGTCACGGGCACACGCTGGAAACGGTATCCCATTACCTCGGAAATCCCGTAGTGTTTTGCGAGCCTCTCGTCGACAAACGTGTAGTCCGCCGTCAGAAGGTCGAGCACGTTGCGGTCCTCGCGTACAACGGAGTCAAACAGCAACTCCGTCTCCCGCCTCATCGACTGACCCATCGTGGTATCGAACTGCGGATAGAGCAGAGGATCGGGAACCACGCCGTTCAGGTCGGCCAGATGCAGCCACTGCGCAGCGAATCGCGTCGATAGTGTCTCCGCCCGCGGGTTCTGGATCATACGTCGGACCTGCTGCTCCAGCACTGCCGAATCGTGGAGCCTTCCCGCCTCGGCGATCTCCAGGAGATCGCCATCCGGACCCGTGCTCCACAGGAAATAGGACAGCCGCGAGGCCAACTCCAGGTCGCTGATCCGATAGTTCTGACCGGGCTCGACCGAACCCGGTTCGGCCTCGAAGCGAAACACAAAGCTGGGGCTTGCCAGAACCGCCTGGAGCGCCATCCGGACTCCCGTCTCGAAATCGCCAGCCTCCCGGCCTTCCGTATAGAAGTTCATCAACCCTTCAAGGTCTTCCGCGCTCACTGTTTTCCGGTACGCGTCGCTTGCAAGATTCGAGACGATCTCGGTGGCACATGACGTCTCTTCGCTGGGCACCGTAGGCCGGCAGGTGAAGATTCGTGCTCGGCTCGGTGTAAACGAAACCCCCGTGGCTCTGAAAGGCCCGGTGATGTTGAGATCCTGCAAATGGGGCAGGGCCGTGATGCCGGAGCCCGTTGCGATTTCTCCGTCGGCCTGCGTGTGTTCAATAGGAGCCACGAGATCGTCGACCAGTCCGGAGAACTTCTGAACGAACGTCGCGGCGACCTTTTGCGGGCCGGCCTCGATAAAGATCGGGTCCGTCGTCAGGGTGAGGCCGCTGCGCGACTCGCTCATGTCGCGGTTCACCTCGAGCAACGCAACACGCTCACCGTTTATTGAAACCTCAAGCTCTCCTTTCGACACGGCCCCATCGTCGGCCAGGGGGTTGTTCAGGCCGAAGATCCGCCCTGCAGCGGTACCATAGAGCGTCAGGTTGAAAACGTAGTCGCCGTTGGCCGGAAAGTTGTGGACCAGGACCATGCCTCCGCGCGTACCGAACGGGGCGCCCTCGACATGGCGCATCTGCGACGCCGTCCTGGGAACCTTGAACGTTACCGAGCCCGGAGTAGCCTTCGGGTCGCCGACCGCAACTCGACTGATCTCACTGGCAGCCCGCATGTATCCCTGCACCAGGACCGCCGAGACGCTCAATGATTCCGCCGTGTTATCGAACCCCTGACCCATGACGTCGGGCGGGAGCAGGCCGGCAACATCCACGTCGATCTCGATCAATTCCCGAATTGAGCGGGCGTACTCCGCGCGGTTCAGCCTTTGGAGCGCCCTCCCGCCGGGATTCGGATTCCCGGCGGCTGCAGTGTCGATGCCCTGCTCCAGGGACACGGCCAGTGCAGTCAGGGTGGCGGCATCCGGTCTCGGCGCCCCGGCAGGGGGCATCGTTCCCGCGCGCAGTTTGCGGATCATTCTCTCCACCAGGTCGGGGCTGTCCTCCACGTGAGCCAGATCCAGACCGGACAGGCTCATGTCCCCGGACTTCTCCACGTCATCGTGGCAATAGGCACAGTACTGATCCAGCAAGGCCTGTCGTGATTCGAGCGACGACGGGCCCGAGGTCTGCGGGCCAACCATCGCCGGAGCCGCCGGTTGTTCCGCCAGATTCGTGCCGTTGCCCACGGCGAGGATCACGAACACGGCGCTCAGGACTAAGGTGTATCTCTTCATGTAACTTCTTTCTCGGTAGCTGTTAGCTATTGGCTTAACACGATACGCAGGCGTCGTTGAACTTCGACCCCAGGCTTCGGAGAAGAGCAACCAACTCGGGGTACGGCTGGATACGCTGCCTGGGACCATTCGCCATGTCTGCGGTCGTTTCTCCCCTGTCGCTTATCGCACGCACGTTACCGCCCTTGTCCACGAGGTACTGCACCAGCTCCGCCTCTCCGATCGACGCGGCGCTGTGGAGTGGCGTGTATCCCGCATCATCCCTCGCGTTGACGTCGGCGCCAAGCTCGTCAACGAGGTACGTCGCGCCTGCCAACCAACCGGTCGGGGCAATGACCTCGTCGTTTCCATGGACGCCTCCGCCGGTGGCGACGTGTAAGGGCGAGACACCCTCGGAATTGTTGATTTCAAGATCGGCGCCGTTGGCGATCAGAAGCCGCATCGCCTCAATATCCACCACCTGCGCAGCTCTCCAGAAGGGTGTCGCGCCAGCCGCGGTGACGCGTGAAAGGTCGAAAGTGTAAGCGGTGAACCAGAGCTCCTGCTTGAGTCTGGCGTTTACGTCCGCACCCTTGTCGATGAGGGTCTGCATCAGTTCGAGGTAGGTCGTGTTGTTCTGTGTCGTGTCGGGTTGCGGATACCCGGACTCGGGTCCCCACTTCACGTTTACAGTCACGTAGAGCGGTGTCGCTCCGGCTGTACTGGCAAGGGTGGCGTCGGCTCCCTGCTCGATCAGAAACATCGCAAGGTCGAAGTGACCATTGATGACCGCCATAAGAAGCGGAGCGGTCTTATCGCCTGCACTCAGACCATGGATATCGGCACCTTCCTCCAACAGGACCCGAACCGATTCCGTGTTGCCCTGCCGTACGGCAAAAAGGAGGGGCGTCAGTCCGCCCAACGTGGTCAGACTACGGCCGGCCCGGTTCCCACCTCGTCGGCGGCCATTTCCCTGGGAACGAGTCACACTGCCCTCGTTGCCGTTTCGGATGGGAATTCCGGACGCCGACAAGAGCGGAACCGGCCCACCGGCACCTCCGCGGCCCCGTCCCCCTGCAGCCTGCGCATTGCCCCGGCCCCGACCTCGCCCCTGAGCCTGTTGTTGGCCTCCACGTCCCCGGCCACGCCGGGTCAGATCCACGACCTTGGTCGTGACGGTAGGATCTGCTCCGTGGTCCATCAATACCTTGATGGCCGCGGAACGATCGTAAGAAGCGGCCAGCATCAACGCCGTCTGACCCTGGGCGGTTTCCTTCGCGCCGATGTCGGCTTCATGGTCCAACAGGATTTCGACCGCATCGGCGTTACCCGAGGTGGCGGCCGACATCAACGGGGTCGTCCCGGTCGTCATCGCGGCATTCGCGTCGGCCCCCGCGTCCAACATCATCTCGACCATAGACGCGCTTCCGTTCCGGGCAGCCAGAATCAACGGAGTAATGGCATTGACGCGGGTCCTGGCACCGACGTTGGCGCCGGCATACAACAGGATCTCCGCGATGTCCGGATCATCCCTGAACGCCGCCCAATGGAGCGCCGTCATGCCATCCCCTTCGGCCGCATTCACGTCGACTCCCTGCTTCAGCAGCGAACGCATTTGCTCGACGTTGCCGGTCTTGGCCGCATCCACGACAGGGGTATCCGCGGGAACCGCAAGGAGCAGCGCCGTCAAACAAAGTCCGCCAGCCAGGCTCAGGCTGAGGCCGCGAATCAGTTTCTTACGCATGAACCGTCACCTCCGTCAGATTGCGATCTCGCCCGTGCTGTCGCCGAAGTCTTCCATGTTCTCCAACCCCATCCGCTGCATGACGGTCACCCAGGCGTTTGCCATCGGCGTTCCGTCTTCGGCGTTGAAGTGGAAATTGCCCGCGAGAGCACCGTTGGCATGGCCCGCAAGGATCAGCGGGCAACGCTTGTGGTTGTGGACGCTGGCGTCACCCATGGGCGAGCCGTAAACAACCAGGGAATGATCCAGCAGGTTGCCGTCGCCGTCGGGCGTGTCCTTCAACTTGTCCAGGAAGTACTTGAGCAAGCCGACGTGGTATTCGTTCATGGAGGCAAACGCGGTGATTCGATCCGGGTCACTTCCGAAGTGCGACATCCCGTGGAAACCACTTCTGTGACCGCTGTCCGGGTACACCCGGCCCGTTGCGTCTTTCGACAGCTTCAGCGTGGAAACACGGGTAATACCCGCCGCGAATGCGAGGGCCTGAAGGTCGTACATCAACTTCATATGTTCATGGACCGAGTCCGGCACACCAACGGGGGCATCCGGAACCTGGCGCGCATCGCCGCTCGCATTGTATTCCTCGATTTTCTGGATGCGGCGCTCGATCTCCCGGACCTCTTCCAGGTATCCGCCGAGGCGCGCCTTGTCGGACGCGCTCAGGTCCTGTTCGAGCCTCGCCACTTCTCGTCCGATCCAGTCGAGGATGGAACGATCCGCATCCCGTCGGGCTGCTCGTTCCTCTGTTGTTCCACCGGCGCCGAAGAGCTGGTCGAACACCACACGCGGGTCTCTGGTCATCGGCATCGGATCCGAGGGGGACGCCCAGCTGATCGTGTCTCTGTAGGCACAGGAATACCCGTACACACAACCGCCCATGACGTCAACGGCCTCAATGCACAACTGAATAGACGGAACCGGAGTGTCCTGGCCGAAGCGCTGCGCGTAGAGTTGATCGATCGACGTTCCCGCATAGACATCGGAACCTTCCGTCATCCTGGGTTTCGACTGGGTCAGGAACACAGCGCTCGACCGGAAGTGATCGGCGCCCACCTCGCTCAACACAAAAGCCTCCGCGTTTCGGCAATCGGTGTTGCTGACCAGCGTCAGGTAATCTCGAAGAGGCTCCAGCGGGGCCATACTCGTCCCGGTCAAGTCGAAATCGGGACCCTCACCCTTCGGCACCCACAGGTTGTTCTCGCGCCCCCACGGAGAGGCACCCGCACAACCGTGGACGATCTCGATGGCGGCCAGGCGAGCCGGGGAGTTGGCCGCTGTCTCACGCGTCGGTGTCTGGGCAGGCACCATGGACTCCAGGAACGGCAGGGCCACGGCCGCGCCCATTCCGTGAAGTACGGTACGCCTGGAAATGTGCTTCTTCGTGATGAAATTCATTCCTCGTCTCTCCTCCGTTTCAGGTCGAAATCAAAACATTCAAGAAAATCAATGCGATCAATAAGTTCAGTCGGTTACCCTCAGTTCTCCGACTCTCCAACCATGTTCATCCGAAACGCGGGGCTCCGAACAATCCCCATGATGAAAGAAGAAAACCGATAGTCGTTGTCCCCGGCTTCCCGGATGATCCGCCGAACCATCGGCATGTCCGGATACTCGACCCTGCGACCCAGACCGTACGTCATCAGGTTTTCGGTAAAGGTCAGAATGAACGCATCCGAGTACTTGAGAATCGCCTCTCGGAGGTCCGATGGACCGTCGATTCTGGTCCCGTCGTACAACTCTGACGACGGATCGACCATCGCGGTCCCGTCCTTGATCCGCCACGCTCCGGTGACGTCGAAGTTCTCGAGCGCCAGGCCTATAGGATCGATCAACCGGTGACAGGAATTACAGGACGGGTTCGAGCGATGCATCTCCATGCGCTCCGACAATGTCAGAACCCTTCCGTCGACGACACCTTCGGTCTTCTCCAACTCCGGGACGTTGGGCGGGGGGGGCGGAGGGGGCGCGCCGAAGAACACCTCCATGATCCACTTGCCTCGCTGCACGGCCGACGTCCTGTCGGCCACCGACGTCAACGTCAGAATGCTGCCGTGGCCCAGGAGTCCCCTCCGATTCTCGTCGTCCCATACATATCGTTCGAACTCGGGACCGGAAATGTTCGGTATGCGGTAGTGGGAAGCCACCCGCTCATTAATGAACGTGTAGTCCGCCCGGAGCAGGTCCAGGACGTTGCGGTCTTCGCGGACGATGCTGTCGAAGAACAATTCGGTCTCGCGGTTCAAGGCCCGCGCCAGGATGGCGTCGTACTGGGGATATATCAGGAAATCCGGGTCGATCTTCTCGAGGTCGGCCAACCGCAGCCATTGCCTGGCAAATTTCGTCGACAGCGACTCCGCGCGCGGATCCGAGAGCATCCGACGGACCTGAAGCTCCAATTCCGCTTCATCCCGCAGTCGCCCGGCACTGGCAACTTCTATCAATTCACCGTCGGGAGCGCTCGCCCACAGAAAATACGACAGCCGGGACGCCAGCTCGAGGTCGCTGATCGTGTAGCTCTCACCCGGCCCGATTCCAGTCGGCAGGTTTTCGAATCGGAACAGGAACCGGGGACTCGCCAGGATGGCCTGCAGCGCCGTTCGGATTCCTAAATCAAAATCGCCGGAAGCCCGCGCGGCGTCGTAGAGGGTCATCAGACCCTCGAGGTCCTCGGCGCTTGGAGGTCTGCGAAATGCCTGACGCGCCATTTCGGACACGATCTGCTCGGCGCACACCTGCTCATCGTCAACTGAGGTGGGACGACAGGTAAAGATCTTGCTACGGCTCCGAGAATCTGAAACGCCTGTCACTTCGAAAGGCCCCTTGATCTCCAGTTCACGCAGATGCGGCCGATGCGTGAGCTGCGCCAGCGTTCCCGTTGTGCGGTCCGCCAGCGTGTGTTCGATCGGGGCCACCAGGTCGTCGACCAAACCGGAATAACCCTCGATAAAGGAAGCCGACACTTTCTGGGGACCGGCGGCGATCGAGATCGGCTCGGTCCGCAGGTTCAAACCGTCCGGAGACGACTGGGTCAGAGTGTGGTCGATGTCCAGCAACGCCACTCGTTCGCCGTTGACGGCGACTTCGATTTGCTCGCCGCGTATCGAATTCCCGAAAAGGCTGCCTGTCCGGCCGCCGTATAGCAGCAACCTGAACGTGTACTCGCCGTCGGCGAGGAAGTTGTGCTCCACGGCAATGCCGCCGCGAGTGCCGAAGGGGGTGCCGGGAATGTGGCGCATCTGCGAACCGGTGCGCGGAGGGCGATAGGTCGTCGAAGTGGGGCTCGAATTCGGATCACCCAGCGCCAGACGGCTGATCCTGTTGGCCGCGCGCATGTATCCTTCCATCAGCGTCGCCGAAGACGACTGGTTGTCGGCAATGTTGTCAAAGCTCTCGCTCACGGTGTCGGGCGGGAGAAACGGGGCAACGTCCACGTCGATGTCGAGAAGATCGCGAACCGAACGGGCGTACTCGGTTCGGGTCAGACGTTGAAAACTACGCTGGCCGGGATTTATTCTGGAACCCACGGACCGGTCTATCGCCGATTCCAGGGATGCCACAAAAGAGAGGCGGACCGTGTCCACCGGTCGGGCCTGTCCGGGCGGCGGCATGATGCCCGCGCGGAGTTTGCGGATGATCTTTTCGGCCAACTCCGGGTTTTCTTCCGGGTGCGCCAGGTCGAGTTCGGACAGCGACATGTCTCCGGACCGTTCGACATCGTCGTGGCAGAAGACACAATACTGATCGACCAACGCCTGCTGCGATTCTAAAGTCATCGTCCCGGCGGTTCCCTCTGGCTGGGACACCTGTTGCTCCGCCAGATTCGTGCCGGCACCCACAGCCAGGCAAAGAACTAGAGTCCCTAAAGTGGCAATGCTGCGTCTGGTCATTTAACTTCCTCGGTTACTCAACACGACACGCAGTTGTCGTTGAAAGGAGAACCCATCTTCAACAAGAGCGCAATCGTTTCTAGGAACGGTTGAATACGTTGCCTGGGACCGTTGGCCATATCGGCGACGGTCTCTCCGTTGTTGCCCAGGGCCGTCGGGTCGGCGCCATGGTCAAACAGGAACTGGACCATCTCGTTGTGACCAATTGCCGCCGCGTTGTGGAGAGGCGTCATGCCCCTGCTGTCCTTGACGTTCACGTCCGCTCCGAGTTCATTCACCAGGTACCGGACAGCGGGCATCCAGCCGCCGGGCGCGGTGACCTCGTCGTTGCCGTGGACGCCACCGCCGGTCGCAACGTGGAGAGGCATGATCTTGTCCTTGGTCGCAATGCTCGGATCGGCGCCGTGTTCGACAAGAAAACGCAAAGCCGTCACGTCACTCACTTGCGAAGCTCGCCAGAAGGTCGTCGCTCCGGTAGCGTTCGCCCGTGACAGATCGAAGTTGTAGCCAGTGAACCACAACTCCTTCTTCAGTTGGGCATTGACGTCCGCCCCATTCTCCAGGAGCTGCTCCATCAAGTCCAGATACGTGACCTTTTCCTGCGATGTATCGGGTTGCGGATATCCCGCTTCGGGTGCCCACTTTACGTTCACCGTTACGTAGAGGGGAGTTCCCCCCGCTTTGCTGGCGATCGTCGGATCCGCCCCCTGATCAAGTAGATGACTAGCCAGATCGAAGTGGCCGTTGATAGTCGCGATCAAGAGTGGGGTACTGTTGTCGCCGGGGCTCACCTCGTTGATATCGACTCCCGCGGCGAGCAGGGAGTCGGTCGCCTGGAGGTGACCTTGTCGCGCTGCAAAGAGCAGGGGTGTCAAGCCGCCCATAGTTTCGACGGGCGGAACGCGTTCGCCCATGCCGCCGCGAAACCGGCCGCGCGCCTGCGGCTGTTGACGACGGACACTACCCGCGTTGCCGGAACGGGAGCCAAGGCCCGATGCGGAAAGCAGGGGCGCCCCGGAACCGGCGCCGGGAGTACCTCGACCGCCGCGACCTCTGGCCGCCGCCTGTTGCTGGTTTCCACCGCGACCACGACCCTGGCCCTGGGCGACCTGGCCACGCCCACCGCGTCGGGCACGTGCGGATCTATTCCGCTCGGCCACGTCCACCACCTTCGTCGCGATGGTGGCATCCGCGCCACCTTCAATAAGGACGTCGATCGCCTCGGCCCGATTGAGAGCAGCCGCAAACATCAGCGGGGTCTGTCCGCGTTCGCCTTCCTTCGCGTCCAGGTCCGCTCCGTGGTCGATCAAGGCCTTCACGGCCTCCCCGACGCCCGATGCGGCCGCCAGCATAAGAGGGGTCGTTCCTGTCGTCATGGCAAGGTTCGCGTCGGCTCCGCCCTCGATCAGCACTTCGATCATGGGCGAGCTGCCGTTCCGTGATGCCAGCACCAGAGGCGTCATGGCGTTCACTCTCGTCGTCGCAGCCACGTTGGCCCCGCCATAAAGCAGCATCTCCGCGGTTTCGACATCATCCTTGAACGCCGCCCAGTGGAGCGCCGTCATCCCGTCACCCTGCGCGGCATTCACATCCGCTCCCTGCCTGAGCAACGAACGCACGGTCTCCCTGTCGCCGGCCTGGGCCGCATCTGCGACAGGTGTGTCGGCGGCGGCAACGGCCAGCAACAGCGCGGTCATGGAAAGAGCGCCAACGAGGGTGCCGCAAAGAGCGACGACTAGTTTCTTCCGCAACATAAAATAATCTCCTGCTGCCCCGGGTGGGCTTCGCCTCGGGTGTCAGATCGCAAGCTCTCCGGTGCTGTCGCCAAAAGTATCGATATCATCGACCCCGAGCCTGTGCAGCAAGGTCAGGTAAGCATTCGCCATCGGTGTTCCATCTTCAGCCTTGAAATGGAGGTTGCCGGCGAGCGCGCCGTTGCCGCCTCCAACCAGGAAGAGTGGACACCTCTTGTGGTTGTGAAGGTTCGAGTCGCCCATCGCAGAACCATAAAGGACCACGGTATGGTCCAGCAGGTTGCCGTCGCCGTCAGGCGTATTCTTCAGTTTCTCCAGGAAGTAGGGAACGATACCGACATGGTACCGGTTGATCTTGGAGTAGTCCTCGACCCGCTGCGCTCTCCCGCCGTGATGTGAAGCCGAGTGGAACGACGTCCGGACGCCGCTGGCGGGGAAGACCCGCTGCGACACGTCACGGCTCATCTTGAACGCCGAAACGTGCGTGATACCCGCCATGAACGCCAGCGCCTGCATGTCGAACATCAACTTGACGTGTTCTTCCCAGTCGTCGGGTACACCAATCGGAGCGTCCGGCAGTTCTCTCGAGTCGCCGCTGGTATTGAATTCTTCGATCTTCTGGATTCGGCGCTCGAGTTCCCGAATGTCATCCAGGTACTCGGTCAGCCGGTTGCGATCGTTCGCGCCCAGATCCTGCTTCAACCGGACCACCTCACGCGTGATCCAGTCCAGAATGCTGCGGTTCTCCTGACGGCGAGTCGCACGCTCGTCTTCGGTAATGCCGTCACCAAACATCTGCTCGAAGATAACCCGCGGATCTCTCGTCATTGGAAGCGGATCCTCCGGTGTCCCCCAGCTTATCGAGTCCGTGTAAACGCAGGAGTAGCCGTAGGAACAGGCGCCCGACTGGGCCAGGTTCTCGATGGACAGCTGAAGGGAGGGAATCGGCGTTTCCTGACCGAACCTCTGGGCGTACACCTGCTCAATCGATGTGCCCGCGAAGACGTCGGAACCTTCCGTCATCTTCGGTTTTGCCTGTGTCAGAAACACTGCAGCGGTCCGAAAATGGTCCGCGCCGACTTCGCCGAGTTCGAACGCTTCCGCGTTACGGCAATCGGTGTTGCTGACGATCGTCAAGGCATCCTTGAACGGTTCGAGAGGGCTCAAGCTACTCGGCGTGAGGTCAAAGTCCGCACCCTCGGTCGCCGGGGCCCACAGGTTCTTCTCAATCCCGTACTTGTTACTGCCGGCCGCACCGTGCACCATCTCAAGGCAAGCCAGACGAGTCGGTGTGTTACCCGCGGCCGTCTGGCCGATAGGCGTCTGGGCGGGCAGCATCGACTCCAGGAATGGTAACGACATCGTCACCCCCATTCCCTTCAGAACCGCTCGACGGGAAATGTGCTTCTTCGTAATGAACATAAGCCCCAATGTCCTCCTGATACCGTTTACGTGAAATAAGTCTGATTCAATTACTGTTCAATATTGCAAATCACTTGCGGGAGCGCCCTAGCGGCCCCCCGCACCTGCTTCTTCGGTGCTCTGCTGCACGATCCTCATCTGAAATGCCGGGCTCCGGACGATGCCCAGGATGAAAGAGGAAAACCGATTGTCATTCTTCGCAGCCTCCCGCGCAATCGCTCGCACGGTCGGCATGTCGTAATACTGAACCCGCCGACCCAGACTGTAGGTCATCAGGTTTTCTGTGAAGTTGCGGATAAACGAGTCGGATTTACTCAATAAGGCCTGCCGCAGGCCGACCGGACCATCGATTTTTGTCCCGTCGAACAATTCGCCGGCGGAATCCACCGGGTTGCCCGCGTCCAACTCCCGCCATCTTCCGGTCGGGTCAAAGTTTTCAAGCGCCAGGCCAATCGGATCGATCATCACGTGACAGCCGGCGCAAAATGGATTTTGACGGTGTTCTTCCTGGCGCTCGCGCAGGGTGAGAAGCTTGTCTCCCTGGGTACCGGCCGTCTCCTCCAGTTCCGGAACGTTCGGCGGAGGCGGGGGCGGAGGCGTGCCCAGAATCACTTCCAGGACCCACTTGCCGCGGGCGACCGGAGAGGTTCTGTCGGCAATCGACGTCAACGTCAGAATGCTGCCGTGGCCCAGCAACCCCCTCCGATTCTCATCGTTCACCGACACTTGTCGGAACCTGTTTCCAATAATGTTCGGAATTCCATAATGGTTGGCAAGGCGCTCATCGACGAACGTGTAATCGGCAGTCAGCAGTTCGAGCACGCTACGGTCCTCGCGGGCAATTCTGTCAAAGAGCAACTGCGTCTCGCGTTGCATGGACTGACCCAAGGTCGTGTCGAACTGCGGGTAAAGTAAAGGATCCGGCACCCTGCCGTCCAGGTCCTGCAGACGCAACCACTGCGAGGCGAACCTCGTCGCCAGCGCTTCGGAGCGTGGATCGGTGAGCATCCGGCGTACCTGCGCTCCGAGCACACCCGTATCGTACAGTCGTCCTTCGTTTGCAACCGCGTAAAGTTCCTCGTCCGGAACAGTGCTCCACAGGAAATACGACAAACGGGAGGCCAGTTCCAGATCGCTGATCCGGTACGTGTCACCCGGTGCGGCATCGGCCGGTTCCTGCTCGAACCGGAAAACAAAATTGGGACTTGTCAGGATGGCTTGGAGGGCCGACCGGATTCCCAACTCAAAGTCCCCGCTGTCGCGGCCTTCTTGATAGAACGTCATCAGGCCCTCAAGGTCTTCGGCATTCACCGGTCTCCGATAAGCTTGAGTTGACAGTGCAGTGACGATCTCGGTCGCACAGGTGGCTTCCTCACCGCGACTCAGGGGACGACACTTGAAGATCTTCCGCCGGCTGGGGGTATCTGAAGCCCCGGTCGCATTGAACGGGCCGCTGATACCGAGCGCCTGGAGATGGGGCAGGTTCGTGATACCGTCGCCCGCCGAGATCTGACTGTCTGCAATCGTATGCTCGATCGGACGGATCAAATCGTCGATCGGTCCGACAAACTTCTGGATGAACGCGGCCGCAACCCTCTGGGGGCCAGCCTTGACGGTGATCCGGGCCGTCTGTACCTGCACGCCGTCCCTCGACTCGCTCATTCGCGGATCGAGATCCAACAAGGCCACCCGCGCGCCGTTTATCGAAATCTCGATCTTTTCGTCTGGAGCTTTCGAACCAAAGAGGCTGCCAGTCGGCGTCGGGTAGAACTCCATCTTGAAGACATACTGCCCATCGGCCGGGAAATTGTGAACGACGAAGGTGCCACCACGCGTACCGAACGGCGCGCCGTCCACGCGACGCATTTGCGACGACGTCCTCGGAACCTTGTACGTCGAAACAGAAGGGCTCGCGTCCTGATCGCCGACCGCCACCCGGCTGATTTTGCTGGCGGCCCGCATGTACCCTTCCATCAGGGAGGCGGACAATGTCAGCGCGTCGGCCACGTTATCGAAACCACCTCCGCCCATGCTGTCGGGAGGCAGAAGCGTAGTGGCGTCTATTTTGATCTCCAGCAGTTCCTCGACCGAGCGCGCGTATTCGGCCCTGTTGAGGCGCTGAAGACTCCGTTGACCCGGGTTTGGGTTGGCCGCCGCGACGCTGTCGAGGTCCGACTCCAGAGACGCGGCCAGGCCCTGAAGAGTCCCGGCGTCCGGCCGGGGCTGACCGGCCGGTGGCATCATGCCGGCTCGCAGTTTGCGGATGATTTTCTCTGCCAGCTCCGCACTATCCCCAACCTGCGCCAGATCCAGTCGGGACAGTGACATACCCCCAGCCTGCTCGACGTCGTCGTGACAAAACACGCAATACTGATCCAGAACAGCCTGTTGCGATTCGACCGACAACGCACCCGCACCTGGGGAACTCATCGCCGAGGCTTGTGCCTGCCCGGCCAGGTTCACATTCGCACCCAGGGTCAGGCACAAGCTAAGGGCACCTATGATCGCCATGATCTGTTTCATTATGAGTACTACCTTTATTACTTATTAATGCTGGCTCTTAGCTATTGGCTTTGGGTCAAGTCCAAGTCGCCTCTTCCGCGCTAGCAGCTAATAGCCAAAAGCTAATAGCTCTCAACAAGACACACAGTTGGAATTGAACTTCGAGCCCAGGCTCCGAAGAAGGGCAAGCGTCTCCGGGAACGGCTGAATGCGCTGTCTCGGACCGTTCGCCATGTCCGCCGTCGTTTCCCCATTGTTGCTGACGGCCCGGACGTTGCCGCCCTTGTCCACCAGGTACTGAACCAGTTCGCTCTCTCCGATCGATGCCGCATTGTGAATCGGCGTGTAGCCGTTCTTGTCTTTCGAGTTGACGTCAGCGCCCAGTTCCTCTACCAGGTAACGGACTGCCAGCAACCAACCGCCGGGAGCGAGCACTTCGTCGTTGCCGTGAACACCGCCTCCGGTTCCAACGTGGATCGGCTTGACATCGTCCTTGTTGGCAATCTCCGGGTCCGCTCCGGCCGCCACCAGAAGTCGCAAGGCGTCAATGTCGCTGACCTGGGCTGCGCGCCAGAAGGCGGTCGCGCCACCGGCATCGACACGTGACAGATCGAACGTGTAGGAGGTGAACCACAGCTCTTTCTCGAGCTGGGCGTCTACGTCCGCGCCCTTGTCGAGAAACGCCTGCATCAGCTCGAGATATGTCGTTTCCTCCTGGGTCGTGTCCGGCTGCGGGTAGCCGGCCTCAGGCGCCCATTTCACATTCACGGCCGCGTATAGGGGAGTGGCCCCCGCCATGCTGGCAAGCTTGGGATCGGCCCCTTCATCCAGCAAATACTTGGCAAGATCAAAATGACCATTGATAGTCGCGACCAGAAGCGGGCTGGATTTGTCACCAGGAGTGACGGCGTTGATGTCGGCCCCCTGGTCGAGCAGACTTCTTGTCGCCTCGAAATGGCCTTCACGGACGGCGAACAGCAAGGGCGTCAGACCGCCAAGGTAGTCGACACGTCTGGGACGATCTCCTCTATTGAAACCGCGGCCGCGCCGCCCCGTCTGACGGCGGACGCTGCCCACGTTGCCACTGGTGACGGGAAGTCCGGACGCCGACAGAAGTGGCGCATCGGAAGCCGTCTCGGCGGACTGAACGTTCGCTCCCCGGCCTCGACCGCCGGTGCGGGTCGCTGCCGCCTGAGCATTCCCACCACGACCACGGGCCTGGGCCCCAGCCTGGCCACGTTGACCGCGACGGCCTCGACCGCCGGCGGCGGCTGCTGGATTCTGTCCCCGATCTTGCCCCGGCGTCGCGGCGGCCTGGCCACCACGGCCCCGTCCCCGGCGCCCGGCTGCGGCGGCCTGGGCGTTACCGCCCCGACCCTGCGACGCAGCCGCCTGAGCATTCCGCCCACGGCCTCCGCCCGGCACTGCCGCCGCCTGCTGGTTTCCTCCCGTTCCGGCACCTCGACCACGTGCCGCGGTCTGGCCGCCACGGCCCCGCCCGCGTGAGGAGCGCGCGGCAACATCGACCACTTTCGAAGCCTGTGTGGCATCCGCATCGTTCTCCATGAGAACTTTGATCGCGGCGTCCCGATTGAAGGAAGCCGCAAACATCAGAGCCGTCTGCCCCTGAGCGTTTTCTGTCGCGTCCACCTCGGCGCCGGCTTCGATCAAGGCGGACACAGCGTCCGCACTACCCGCAGCGGCGGCAAGCATAAGCGGCGTCGTCCCCGTCGCAATCGCCAGGTTCGGGTCCGCACCACTCTCCAGCAGCGCCTCGATCATGCGGGCACTGCCGGTTTGAGCGGCGAGAATCAGAGGAGTCATGGCGTTGATCCGGGTTGCGGCTCGCACGTTCGCACCGGCGTAGAGCAGGATTTCCGCCGTTTCCACGTCCGCCTTGTATGCCGCCCAATGGAGCGCCGTCATACCGTCTCCCTGGGCCGCGTTCACATCCGCGCCCTGGGTCAACAGAGAACGCAGAGTGGCGTTGTCACCGGCCCGGACCGCGTCCGCAACTGGCGTGTCGGACGGCGCGGCCAGAAGCAAGACAGTCACCGATACCGCTCCGGCGAAGCTCAAAAAAAGGCCACGAATTACTTTGTTCCTCAAGATAGGTCTCCTCCTGCGCTTCCGCTTCAGATCGCAAACTCGACGGTACTGTCGCCAAAGCTTTCCATGTCGTCAAACCCGATCCTGTGCATCAAGGTCAGGAAAGCATTCGCCATCGGCGTCCCATCCGGGGCGATCAAGTGCGAGTTGCCCTTGAGCGCGCCGTTGGCATGTCCTGCCAGGAACAACGGACACCGCTTGTGGTTGTGGACACTGGCATTGCCCATCGGCGAGCCGTAGATGACCAGCGTGTGGTCGAGCAGGCTGCCATCACCGTCAGGCGTGTTTTTCAACTTCTCGAGGAAGTAGGGAACCATGCCGACGTGATAGCGGTTGATCTTGTTGAAGTCTTCGATGCGCTCCGGGGTCGTCCCGAAATGGGAGGACGGGTGGAACGAGCCCCTGCTGCCGCTGTCCGGGTAGGTTCGGCTCGTGCCGTCCTTGGACATCTTGAACGCCGAGACGTGCGTCACGCCGGCTGCGAATCCGAGTGCCTGGAGGTCGAACATCAATTTGACATGCTCCTCAAACGAGTCCGGCACGCCAATCGGAGCGTCCGGGATCTCGCGAGCTTCGCCACTGGCATTAAAGGCCTCGATCTTCTGGATCCTTCGTTCAATCTCGCGAACGTCGTCCAGGTACTCGGCCAACCGGCGTTGGTCGTTCGGACCCAGGTCGTTCTTCAGCCGAGCGACCTCGTGGGTGATCCAATCCAGGATGCTCCTGTCGGTTTGACGGCGGGCGGACCGCTCTTCGGGCGTCCCACCGGCGCCGAACAACTGGTCGAAGACAATGCGCGGGTCGCGCGCCATCGGAAGCGGATCCGAGGGAGACGACCAGCTGATCGTATCCCGGTAGGCACAGGCATACCCGTAGAGGCAACCGCCGGCGATGTCGACCGGTTCGATACAGAGCTGAATCGAAGGTATCGGCGTATCCTGGAACCGTTGCGCATACATCTGGTCCATCGATGTTCCGACATAGACGTCCGAGCCTTCCGTCATCCTCGGTTTCGACTGAGTGAGGAACACCGCGCTGGAACGGAAATGGTCTGCGCCGACTTCGCTCAAGACAAAGGCCTCAGCAGGAACCACATCCGTGTTGCTGATGATCGTCAGATAGTCCCGGAACGGCTCCAGAGGACTCATCGCGCTCGGCGTGAGGTCGAACTCAGAACCGGCATCCGCCGGGGACCACATATTTTGCTCGGCTCCGTACTTGGAGGCCCCGGCACTGCCGTGCACCATCTCGATACCGGCAATACGAAGCTTTGGAGCGGCCGCGGTCTGGCTCATCGGAGTCTGGGCAGGCAGCATCCCCTCGAGTAACGGCAGTGAAACCGCCGCGCCCATGCCCTTCAAGACAGTCCTGCGGGAAATATGTTTTTTCGTAATGAACATAAGCCTCAAATCCTCCTGAATACCTCTGCGTGCAAGCGTGAAATCGATCAAATTAATCTCGTTAAATAAAGACGAACAACCAAAATCCACTCCCGACTACCGTCGGCCGCCCGCCTGGGCGGCTTCTTCGGTGGTCTCTTCCATCTGTCTCATCTGAAACGCGGGGCTGCGAACGACACCCAGAACGAACGAAGAGAATCGGTTGTCGTTCGTTGCGGCGGCGCGGGCAATCGTACGAACCGTAGGCATATCGTAGTGCTCATTCTTCCGTCCCAATGCATAGACCAGCAAGTTCTCGGTGAAGTTCTGGATGAACGCGTCGGAACGGGCCAGGATGGCTTCCCGGAGACTGGTTGGACCGGTGATTTTCGTGCCGTCGAACAGCTCGGTCGACGTGTCGATCGGGACGCCACCATCCTGCACCCTCCATCTCCCCGTTGCATCGAAGTTCTCGAGCGCCAGGCCGATCGGATCGATCATCCTGTGACAGGCGGCGCAAGTGGGGTTGGCCCGGTGTTCTTCCATGCGCGCGCGCAACGTCAGGACCTTGGCGGCAGTCAGCCTGTCGGTTTCCTCCAGCTTCGGCACGTTTGGCGGAGGAGTGGGCGGAGGCGAGCCGAGGAGCGTCTCCATGACCCATTTGCCCCTCTGGACCGCGGATGTCCTGTCAGCATTCGAGGTGATGGTGAGAATGCTGGCGTGCCCGAGCAATCCCCTCCGGTCCTCGCTTGTCACAGCCACACGGCGGAATCTGTTTCCCAGGACGTTCGGAATCTTGTAATGCTTGGCGAGGCGCTCATCGACGAATGTGTAGTCGGCGGTCAACAGGTCGAGAACGTTTCGATCTTCGCGAATGATGCTGTCGAAGAACAATTCCGTTTCCCGCCGCATCGATTCACCCATGTACATGTCGAATTGCGGGAACAAGATGGGGGCGGGAACCCTGCCCTCGAGAATGCCCAGCCCCAGCCACTGGCCGCCAAACCTTGTCGAGAGCGCTTCGGAGCGCGGATGTTCGAGCATCCGTCTCACCTGCTGCTCCAGAACGGCCGGATCGCTGAGGGTCCCATCGCGTGCCACCGACATGAGTTCATCGTCCGGACCGGTGCTCCAGAGGAAAAACGACAGACGGGAAGCCAGTTCGAGATCGGTGATGCGGTAGTTCTGCCCCGGCTGGGCATCCGGTGGCGCCTGCTCGAATCGGAACACAAAGCCGGGACTCGCCAGGATCGCCTGAAGCGACGTCCGAATTCCCGACTCGAAGTCGCCTTCTTCCCGGCCGGTCCTGTAGAAACTCATCAAACCCTCGAGGTCCTCTGCGCTGACCGGGCGTCGATACGCCTGGGTGGCGAGATCCGAAATAATCTCGCCGGCACAAGACTCCTCTTCATCGAAGCTCGTCGGCCGGCAGGAAAAGATCCTGGTCCGGCTGGGCGTTTCCGAAACGCCTGTCGCATTGTACGGACCCTTGATGTTCAGATCCTGTAGATGCGGCAGGGTGGAGATACCTTCGCCGGTTGAAACCTGCTGGTCGGCAATGGTGTGCTCGATCGGACGGATCAGATCATCGACGCGCCCCATAAACCGCTGGACGAACGCCGCTGAAAGCCGTTGCGGGCCCGCTTTGATCGAAATCGGATCGGTCGTCAGCGTCAGACCGGCGGCGTCCCTCTCGTTCATGCTGTTCTCAACCGTCATGACCGCCACGCGCTCTCCGTCGATGGAGATCTCGATCTCCTCTTCGTAGTCCTCGGCAAGCGGGTTATTGAGACCGAAGATACCGCCCGTCGATTCACCGTAGAAAGTCATCGTGAAGATGTATTCGCCATCGGCCGGAAAGTTGTGGACAACCGAAATTCCACCACGCGTTCCGAAGGGCGCACCCTCCACCTTCCGCATCTGTGAAGCCGTCCGCGTAATTTCGTAGGTGACCGAGGTGCCGCCCAGCTTCAAATCGCCAAGCGCCGCGCGGCTGGTCTCGCCGGCCGCCCGGATGTAGCCCTCGACGAGAGCGGGTGAGATACCCAGTGCATCCGCCGTATTGTCGAAACCATAGCCCATGCTGTCCGGCGGGAGAAGCGCCGCGACGTCGACGTCAACCTCGAGGAGGTCGCGGACCGACAGGGCGTACTCCGCTCGATTGAGTCGGTGAAGCGACAGCCGGCCGGGATTGAGGTGCGCGGCACCCTCCCGGTCCATTCCCTGCTCGAGCGAGGCAACAAAAGCTCGTAGAGTTGCGGCATCCGGTCTGGGCTGACGGGCAGGCGGCATGAGCCCGGCACGGAGTTTGCGGATCATTTTTTCCACAAGCTCGGGACTTGCTTCGACGTGTGCCAGGTCCAGGCCGGACATTGACATCCCCCCGGATTTCTCGACGTCGTCGTGGCAAAAGACGCAATACTGATCCACCAGGGTTTGCTGTGCTTCGAGGGACAAACTGGGGACGTTCGGCGAAGCGGCCATCGCCGGGGCCGCGCCGGAAGGTTGTTCTTGTTGCGCCAGGCTCACGTCGACGCCTGCCGAAAGACAGAAAAATACGATGATTAAAATCGCGAGGATATGCTTCGTCATTCCTACTCTCCGGTGCGCGAGTTTCTTGCTTCTTATTACAAAGGTCCGAAAACCGGTGGTACAAAGATACTAGTTCTGATAGAACAAACGCACTACTCCATAATTTTGGCTTTGTATCATTTCACCCTAGGTATAGCAAGAAGAATGACTTGTGCGGATTTTTGTCAGTTTCGCGCCCCTTGAGAAGAACATAGCATAAACAGCGACAACTAGCTTATTTACATCACTTTAACTGACGTTCGCGACGTCAAACCTCGAACCCGGACCCTCGATACCAGACAATCTACCGAAAAATCAACCAATTTAATCGATGAATTGCGTCAGATTAATCGATCAATTGGGTTAGAAATTCTGCCTTTGTCGACAGGCTGTGTACAGTAGTTTTCCGGACTCCTGACCGTGCCGGCGGAAACGGTAATCGACGTATGTTTGTCGCGTTGTTCAGGAAACCGTCTCAACAGCATCGGCTTCTTGAGTATTATGGGTGGGCGGGAAAGCCGACTGAATTGGGCCCGTAATTATTTGGAGGAGTACGAGATGATCCAACGTTCACTGATAATCATGTTTCTGGGGGTGGCGCTGATGGCAACTGGGACTTCCGGCGCCGCCGGACAAGACAACGCGGCACTGATGAATCCGGCTGGTTTGGACGAAACGGCGCCGGACACCTTCAAAGCCAGTTTCGACACGAGCGCCGGAACGTTCGTCATCGAGGTGCACCGTGATTGGGCGCCCCACGGCGCCGATCGTTTCTACAACCTCGTCAAGGCCGGCTTCTTCGACGATTGCAGGTTCTTCCGAGTGATCTCTGGCTTCATGGTGCAGTTCGGCCTGAATGGCGATCCGTCGGTCTCCGCCGCCTGGCGGGAAGCGCGGATAGCGGTCGATCCGGTCAAGGAAAGCAACAGGCGCGGCTACATCACCTACGCGATGGGCGGGTCGCCAGACACGCGAACGACACAGCTATTCATCAATTTCCAGAACAACCGGAACCTGGACGCCAGCGGCTTTGCGCCGTTCGGCCGCGTCGTGGACGGCATGAGCGTGGTCAACGACATCTACAGCGGTTACGGTGAAGGAGCGCCGCGAGGCCGGGGACCGTCGCAGGGACGCATTCAAGCCGAAGGGAATGCCTACCTGAATGAGGATTTTCCGAGGCTCGACTACATCAACAAGGCAACGATTGTAGAAGAGTAGAAGGCGAGCGGGGTAAAGAGCGGTAGCAAGCAGCAGGTAGCGTGGAGCTCGGAAGCGATCCTGGCCTGGCCTGCTGCCTGCTGCCAGCTGAAGGCTAATCGCTCCAAACCATGTCGGAACACAAGAGATTTCGGTACTGGTCGCATCGTCGTCAATCGCTGGGCAAACGAGGAACCACCCTGTCAGGGGTGTTGCGCGCTGTTGTCGCGGTTTACAGCTCGCACCCCTCGGGACCTCTGTCCCTGTTTGCGCGAGTTCGGTCGTTCTCGGCACAAAGGTTTCGCAAGCTGGAACAGGACCGGCTTGCCCTGCGGGTCCCGGCGATGCGTGAATCGGTGTACCTGGTTCCGACGGAAACCGCTCGTTCTGCGGTCGCCGCGACGCTGCCCTCGCCCGACGATCCCTACTGGCAAAAACGATACTCACACAAAGGCCGGGCAATACCCGAAGACAAGTACAGCGAGTGGCGGGAACAAATTCTGAAGCTCGCGACACGACCGCTCGGTGTGGCCGAACTCAACGTCTGCATTCCCAACATCAAGCCTGTACTGAACCGCATGGCCTTTGAGGGAAGTCTCCTGAGAGTGGGGGCGGAGGGCCTGCGATCCAACGCTATCCGCTACGTTGCGACAAGATCGTGGGCACCGGAGCATCGTCTCCCTCTCCACCGCAGCGACCTGAACGAGAAATCGCTCGAATGGCTGGCAGGCGAGTACCTGAGGGCTTTCGGCCCTGCCCGTGGAGAAGATTTCAGTTGGTGGGCCGGCGTGACGTCGACGAAGGCGAAAATTGCGATAGCAGGCCATGAGACGATCACCATTGGCGATCGCTACCTATTGCCCGCCGGGGACATCGAGGAATTCGAATCCCTCAAAAAGCCGAAGAAGGATGTCCTCGACTTGCTGCCTCCGTGGGACTGTTACACGATGGGATACGCTCCGGATGGACGTGAACGGTTTGTCGAGTCCGAAATGCAGGGTCAGGTTTACGGTTCGCTCGGGGCTACAGGTGGAAATGCGCTGGGCGTCGTCCTGTTGAACGGACTCGCCCAGGGATCGTGGAAGTCCCGATTCAAGGGACAGCAGATGCTGGTTTTCCTGAACATGTTCGGAAAACCCACTCGACGGCTTGGAGCGCAGATCGAAACACGATTCAACGAAATCGCAACCCTGCTGGGCGCCCGGAGCCTGACGGTGGACAAGATGGTCGATGAATGAACATAAGAGAGAGCAGCCCACTCGGTACAAACCAACTCGCTCGGGAGTCCGCTTTGTGAAAGTATCCGCGCATGCGCTACTGGACGCCGGAATCTCGACGCCGGACGGCGAGTTGCGCTCTCGCGCCGTACTTCCTTTCTTCACGCCAAATCTGGACGTGCAGTTTCTTCTCCTGGTGATGCCAACAGGGGAATTATCCCTTATCGGGGTCCCCAGCCAGGTCGTCGAAGGGGAGCTCCAATACTTGCTCAGCCCCACCCGGCGAAACATCGCCGATTCCGGACCGGCAGAATTCTCAAACCTCCTCCATTACGATCCATGGTGGCTGCTGCGGGATCGGGATGATGTCGAGAAAGAAACCCGCGCAGCCATCGTGGCGACGAACATTGCAGAAGCGAGGGTGGGGGGTAGACGACTGTCCGACGTTCTGTTCGACAATTCGCTCATGCGGGTAGAAGGGGTCCGCGTTCGACGGCGGTTTCTGGGTTCCCGTTTCATTCTCCGAGATCAACTTCCCGGCGCTTTCAGCCGCGGCTGACGGGGCTGCAGAATCTTCAGGCAGGCCTCATGGGCGTGCGAATCGGAATGGAAGGTCTCTATGATTCAAATCAAGCGAGTCTATGAACCGGCGTCTGGGTCCGACGACCGGCGTGTTCTCGTCGACAGGCTCTGGCCTCGCGGTCTCTCTAAGTCAATCGCGAAGATCGACCTCTGGGTGAGGGACATCGCGCCATCGAACGAGCTTCGGAAATGGTACGGGCACGATCCGGAGAAGTGGTCCGAATTCAAGCAGCGGTACTACGCGGAGTTGGAGGCAAACCCGGAAGCCGTCGAAGCCTTGCTGGAATATCTCGGCAACGGGAATGTGACGCTGGTTTACAGTTCCAGGGAGGAACGTTTGAACAACGCGGTCGCACTTAAGGAGTACGTGGAAGTGCGGCTGTAGTAATACCGGGCGAGCCTGGTCGATCGCCCATTCTCAGATCGGGGAGCTTGAGTTTGATCATTGAAGAGGCTACTGAAATCAGTGCAGAGTTGATAGAAGCCTTCGGGCGATTGACCGGACAGCTAAGCAGATCGGCGCCTCCACCTGGCGAGCGCGAGCTCGGCCACATCGTTGGTTCGGATTCCACACGGTTACTGATCGCCAGAGTGGATGGAACGATAGGAGGAAGCCTGACGTTGGTTTTGTTCCGGATTCCAACCGGCGTGCGAGCCATGATTGAAGACGTCGTGGTGGATGAAGCTCTCCGCGGTCGCGGTATTGGAGAAGCCCTGAGCAAGGAAGCCTTGAAGGTCGCAAAGGAAAACGGCGCGCGCACGGTCGACCTGACTTCACGGCCCTCTCGCGAAGCCGCCAACCGTCTGTATCAACGTATCGGGTTCAAACCTCGGGAAACAAACGTGTACAGATATTCGTTCGACTGAGCCCCCTGCACTCGCCCTCGATCCGAACGCCATCGACACCTGCTCATTGGAATCGTGCAGTGGAGTCTTGCCCCGGCCACCTCCGTGTGCTAATTTCCTCTCCCGCCGGCCGAATTTCCGGACGGAGAATCTCAATGTCACGTGGAGGAAGCGATGTCGCATAAAGGAAACACCCAACTCACCGTCATTTTTACGGCAACTCCGGATCTGGTCGAAGAAGGAGACCGAATTTTTGAAAGCCACGCCCAGTGGATGGAGGGCTCCCACTACCGCGATGGCGACAAGGCTCTCCTGCGATACAACGTCGCCAGGGGCCCGGAACTTTCGAATCCCCTCGACCCCTCATCGGCGCCGACCGGCAACACGTCCTTCGTTTTGATGGAGGTGTATCAGTCACAGGCGGGTGTGGACGACCATTGGCAGCAGGCCTCCGAAGGTTGGGCAGACTTCCCCGCCCTGGCGGCATGGGGCGGCAAGTGCAACGTCACGACGCTGCACGGGTCTCCGGTTGTCCAGTCGCTCTGGTAGAGTGGCCAAACAAACGCTCCCGGCACGCTTCCGGCGGCGTCAACCCTCCGACCGATGGGGGACCGGGACTTGCTCGGTCCCGCAGTGGAGGACTGCCCGCAAGTCGCCGAGAGAAATGAGCGGCGAAGGGTTCGCAACAAGCGCCCGTCCAGAGGTGACGAGTGATACTTTCCGGCAAAGAGATCGACGCGAGAGTTGGATCCGCAATCATCATCGATCCCTACGACAGAGAAAAACTCAACCCGAACAGCTACAACCTGACCCTTCATGACGAATTGGTCGTGTACAAGGAGCCCGTTCTGGACATGAAGCTTGAGAATGCGACTGAGAAGCTGCTCATTCCCGGAGCTGGGCTCGTTCTGGAACCGCGCAAGCTCTATCTGGGCAGGACTCGGGAGTACACGGAAACACTTGATCTGGTACCCATGCTCGAAGGCCGATCCTCCGTCGGCAGGCTGGGCCTGTTTGTCCACCTCACCGCGGGTTTCGGGGACGTGGGATTTCGCGGTTATTGGACGTTGGAGATTTTTTGCGTTCAACCCGTGAAAATCTATGCGGGCGTGGAAGTGTGCCAGATCTACTACCACACGATCGAAGGCCAATACGAAGCCTATTCGAGCGGAAAGTACCAGGGCAATTCTGGAATTCAGCCCAGCCTGTTGTACATGGATTTCAAAGAACGTTGAAACGATTGTAAGAGGAGGCAACACCATGGCAGTCCAACCCATTCCCGCCGGCTATCACACTGTGACACGCTACCTGATCGTAAGAGATGCGGCGAACGCGATAGACTTCTACAAACAAGCCTTCGGCGCGCTGGAACTGTTTCGCATGGCCGGTCCCGGCGGGAAAATCGGACATGCGGAGATCAAGATCGGAGACTCGCCCATCATGTTAGCCGACGAGTTCCCTGAAATGGGTTTCCGCGGTCCGGAATCGCTCGGTGGATCGGGGGTCGGTATTCTTCTTTACGTCGAAGACGTCGACGGTCGTTTCAACCAGGCCATTGCCGCCGGCGCCAAGGAACTCAAGCCGGTCGCGGATCAATTTTACGGCGACCGGTCCGGCACCCTGACCGATCCTTTCGGACATGTGTGGACCATCGCGACGCACAAGGAAGACATCGAGCCGGAAGAGTTGAATCGGAGAGCCGAAGCCGCGGTGAAATCTCAGGGCTCATGACATTGTCATACGCAAAAGGAGCTGACATGATTCGACGCGTTTTAGCCATTGGGCCGTTCGGCCCGTTCGCGGGCTCGGTCGCCGGTATGCTGGCCCTCCTGGTCGTGATCTCACCTGCCCCCGCCCGGGCCCAGAACCAGTCGCTCAAGATATTCATCTCGGTCGACATGGAAGGAATCGGGGGCATCGGCACGTCGAAAATGACGAGCGGATCGGGCAAAGATTATTCTCTGGGTCGGGAACTGATGACCGAAGAGGTGAACGCCGTCGTGGCCGCGATTTTTGAGCACGGCCCGGCCCAGGTACTTGTCAACGATTCCCACGGCGACATGCAGAACCTGCTTCACACGCGCCTGGATCAACGGGTGCAGTACATCCAGGGAAACATCAAGCCGCTTGGGATGGTGCAGGGGCTGGACGAAACCTTCGATGCCGCCATCTTCCTCGGTTACCATTCGCGGGCGGGCACTGAAGATGGTTTCCTCGCGCACACGGGCTCCGGTTCGGTCAAGGGCCTGTGGATCAACGGAGTCGAAGTGGGAGAGGGCGGGATGAACGCCCACTTTGCAGGCGCCTACGACGTGCCTGTCATCCTGGCCAGCGGCGATCTGGCCTTTACAATCCAGTTCGAGGAAGTGGTCGAAACCCGAACCGTGGCGACCAAGGAAGCGGTGGGCTCGTCCGTCGCCAAACTGATTCACCCCGAAGTTGTCCGAAATCGGTTGCGGCAGGCAACACTGGACGCTCTCGACACCCTTGGCGATGCCAGGCCGCTCGAAGTCGGCGGGCCCGCGACGGTCCGGATGAGGTTCGCCTCAACGACGCGCGCGGATATTCTGCAGGCCGTCCCGGGAATGCGGCGGTTGGATGGGACATCGGTGGAATATCGGGCCGGAAACATGGTCGAGGCGTATAAGCTTATCCGATTGATGTACAAGTACATAAGCTGGTGATGACGGCTTCGTAACCTCCGTGATCACCGCCTGAGATCCCTGGAGGTCTCCCCGGGGGTTGACATCGGAGCGTCCCCATTATATCCTTTAATCTGGATGAAAGGATCGATTGACACTTCAAACCGACTGAGCCATCCTCCGATCTTCGAGCAAATGTCCTCCCTTGCGGACCCGGTTCGCTGCCGGATATTGCTGATCCTCGAACGCCATGAACTGACCGTTTCCGAACTCTGTTCTGTTCTCCAACTGCCGCAGTCCACAGTCAGCCGCCATCTCAAATGGCTGGCGGACCACGACTGGGTGCAAGCGCGGCCGGACGGCACCAGCCGCTACTACGAGGCCAGTGGTGATCATCCCGAAGCCGCAGTGAGCAGGTTGTGGCGCCTGGTCGGCGAACAGGTCGGAACCACCGCGGCGGCCGGGGAAGACCGGCGACGTCTCGCAGGCGTCCTCAACCAGCGCGGTACACGATCACAGGAATTCTTCTCGGGAGCGGCCGGCGAATGGGCAGAGTTACGGGATGAGCTGTTCGGCCAGCGGTTCGATCTACAGGCCATGCTCGGGCTGCTTGGCCATCGTTGGGTCGTGGGCGACCTCGGCTGTGGCACCGGCCAGCTGACCTCTTACCTGGCGCCGTTCGTGGGAAAGGTGATCGGTGTCGACGATTCGGATGCCATGCTGGAGGCGGCCGGCACGCGCCTGGAAGGGACGGCCAACGTGGAGTTGCGGCGCGGGCGCCTGGAGAGGCTCCCGATCGAGGACGGAGAATTGGATGTGGCCACGCTGGTGCTGGTTCTCCATCATCTCGCCAACCCCGAAAGCACCCTCAAGGAAGTGGCACGCGCACTGCGGGACGGAGGCCGGTTGCTGGTGGTTGACATGCTTCCGCACGACCACGAGGACTACCGGAAAAAGATGGGGCACGTCTGGCTGGGGTTCGGTGAGGAACAGCTTTCGCACTGGCTTGAAGAGGCGGGATTCCGAAACACGAGGTTCCGGCAAATGCCGCCGGAAAGAGATGCCAAGGGGCCAACTCTGTTCGTGGCAACCGCTGCGAAGCAAACAGTTTTCCCCAGAGCTGTCGAATAAATTTTTGTCCTAATCGAAACAATTCTAAGAGAGGAAACCTACGAATGAGTACCACAACCGACAAGACCAATACTGCAGTCCCCGGCACAGCGGAAGAGCGACCGCGTTTTCGAGTCGCCGATCTCAATCTTGCGGAGCGTGGCCGAAAGGAAATCCGTCTGGCCGAGCACGAAATGCCCGGTCTGATGGCTCTCCTGGCCAAGCACGGGAAAGATAAGCCGCTCGCCGGCGCCAAGATCATGGGTAGCCTTCATATGACGGTTCAAACGGCCGTACTGATCGAGACGCTGGTCGGACTGGGAGCCGACGTACGCTGGGTTTCCTGCAACATCTTCTCCACTCAGGACCATGCCGCAGCCGCGGTGGTCGTCGGCCGGCCCGAAACAGGCGGCACTCCCGCGGATCCCAAAGGTACGCCGGTGTTCGCCTGGAAAGGGGAGACGCTCGAAGAGTACTGGTGGTGTACGAAGGAAGCGCTGGCCTGGCCTGACGGGTCCGGGCCGGATCTGATCGTCGATGACGGTGGAGACGCGACGCTGTTCGTGCACCGGGTGCTCGAATATGAAAAAGCTGGAAAAGTGCCGGCATTCGATCCGGACAACGAGCCCGAAGAATGGGGCGTGATCCTCAAAACGATCGAAACCGAACTGGCCGACCATCCAGGACGCGGAACGAGGATAGCGGAGGGAATCCGGGGCGTCAGCGAAGAAACCACCACAGGTGTCCATCGCCTCTACCAGATGGCGAACGAAGGTGCCCTGCTGTTCCCGGCGATCAACGTCAACGATTCGGTAACCAAGAGCAAGTTCGACAATGTCTACGGCTGCCGGCATTCGGTTGTGGACGGAATCAACCGGGCCACCGACGTCATGATCGGGGGCAAAGTTGCCGTCGTCTGTGGCTTCGGGGAAGTGGGAAAAGGTTGTGCCCAGGCGCTGCGCGGACAGGGTGCGCGCGTCGTGGTCACAGAGATCGATCCGATCTGCGCGCTCCAGGCGACGATGGAAGGCTACCAGGTCACCACCCTCGAAGAATTTGTCGAAACCGCCGACATTTTCGTCACGACCACTGGCAACAAGGACATCATTACCGCCAATCACATGGCCGTGATGAAGGACAAAGCCATCGTGGGCAACATCGGTCACTTCGACAACGAAATCGACATCGCCGGCCTCAAGAAGATTGAGGGCATCGAACGGGTCAACATCAAACCGCAGTATGACGAATGGGTGTTTCCGGACGGCCACAGTGTTCTGATGCTGGCCGAAGGCAGGCTGTTGAATCTCGGCTGCGCGACAGGCCACCCGAGCTTCGTCATGTCGGCATCTTTCGCCAACCAGGTCCTGGCACAGATTGAACTCTGGGCCAACCCGGACAGATACGACAAGAAGGTCTACATGCTGCCCAAGAAGCTCGACGAAGAGGTCGCACGGCTCCACATCGACCAACTGGGCGTCAAGCTCACCAAGCTCAGACCCGATCAAGCCGAATACATCGGGATTCCGGTGGACGGGCCTTACAAACCGGATCACTACCGGTATTAACCTCAGGGCGCAATCCACCTCGGCACACACGGCCGGCGCACGGGCGCCGGCCGGATCTGTTGGTAATCCCCGACACCCTCATGAACTGAACGTTTCGCTCCATTTCCTGGGAGCGGACAAATACGCGAAAAAGAAAATGGAGCGCACCAGCTGAACAACCAACGGGCTTGATTGCGGTATTATTAGGAAGTTGGAGTTAATTTCCGTTATTCAGAAGATCGAAGCGGTAATGCTGAGCGAGAAACAAATCGAACAATTCTGGCTGGACGGCTTTCTGGTCGTTCCCAACGCAATCGATGACAAGCAACTGGCTACGCTCGGGCGGCAACTCGACGAATGGGTTGAGGAGAGCCGCAATCACTCCAAACCCTTCGGCCCGCCAACCGTTGATGAGCGTCCGCGCTTCGATATGGGAGCCGAGCACACCGCCGACAAACCGGCTCTGCGACGCATCAACAACCCGTCAGAGATAAGCCGGGATTACTTTGAAGTCATGAGCGACGCCGCCATGGTCGACATGGTGGCCGACCTCATCGGCCCGGACGTCAAGCTTCATCACTGCAAAATCAATTTGAAGTTGCCCGGCGCGATGACCACGGTCGCCTATCACCAGGATTTTGCTTACACACCACACACCAACGACGACGTGATCACGGCGCTGCTGCTGTTGGACGATATGACTGAAAGCAACGGATGTCTGACGGCCGTTCCTGGTTCGCACAAGGGACCGGTCTACTCGCTTTTCAAGGGCGAAACGTTTACGGGCAAGGTCCAGGCCCGGATCGCCGCGGAGGCCGAACAGAAACAGTCGCTCATCACGGGTACGGCCGGCAGCGTCTGCCTGATGCACACTCGAACGCTGCACGGTTCTGAAGCGAACCGTTCCGACCAACCGCGCGGGATCTACCTCTGCATCTACACGTCCGCCGACGCGTTCCCCATCGCGCCGAACCCCATGCCAAGCCCTCAGGAAGGGCTGATCGTTCGCGGTGAGAAGTCACGGGTCGCCAGGCTTACGGACGCCGAAATCGAGCTGCCCGACCAGCCCAAGAGCACGTCCTTCTTCACCGTCATCGGACAGGAATCGACCGAGCTCTGATCCGTCAACTGTCTGCCGGGGTTCGGCGAGGTTCGATAGGAAAGTGGGTAATGGTCCGTTCATAGACCACTACCGGAAAGTGAGAGTGCTTGACTTCGACCGAACGCCTCTCATATCTTCGAACCCTCTCATTCTACAAGCGAAACAATCTCGTCGGCACCACCGCACGGGAAAGGAAGAACCAAATGTCGCGACACCGGTTTCAGTATGTCCCACCCGTATTGCTCCTGTCGTTGACCCTCGGAGAGTTTCCCGCATTCGGACAGAAAGGCGCATCGAACGGTGAATGGCGCTCGACCTCCGGCGACGGCGGAAGCACGCGCTATTCGCCCCTCGACCAGGTCCACAGGGACAACGTCGGCGAGCTCGAGATCGCCTGGATCTGGCGGTCGGATAACTACGGCAGCCGGCCCGAATACAAAGCCGAAACAACCCCAATCATGGTGGGCGGGGTACTCTACTTCACCATCGCGGACCGGCGTGTGGTTGTTGCGGCCGATGCAGGATCCGGCGAAACGTTGTGGATCTGGAGAATGGACGAGGGGGAGCGCTTTGACCGGGCGCCCCGGAAAATCAGTCGCGGCGTAACCTACTGGACCGACGGCACGGAGGAACGAATCTTTACGGTGACGCCCGGATTCCATCTTGTGGCGCTCGACGCCCGAAGTGGCCACCCGGTCTCTGGCTTTGGACAGAATGGTGTCGTGGACCTGTTTGAGGAACTCGGCCTCGATTTCGATCCGATCGGTACGATTGGAAACAGCTCACCACCGGTCATTTCTCACGATGTTGTTGTCGTCGGCCCCGCACTTGTGCCGGGTGGCCGTCCCCCCTCCAAACGAAATACGAAGGCCGACGTCATGGCTTTCGATGTCCGAACCGGCGAGAAAGTCTGGGTCTTCCACACCGTACCCCGACCCGGAGAGTTCGGGTATGACACCTGGCTGGACGGATCGGCCGAATACACCGGAAATGCCGGGATCTGGCCGCCTTTCACGGTCGATGGAGAACTGGGATACGTCTACCTTCCGGTCGAGGACGCGACCAGCGACTATTACGGCGGACATCGGCCTGGGAACAACCTGTTCTCCGCATCCGTCGTTTGCCTCGACATTAGGACTGGGGAAAGGATCTGGCATCAGCAGCTGGTTCATCACGACATCTGGGACTACGACATGACTGCGCCTCCGATCCTGGTCGATCTCAATGTCGACGGAAAACCGATCAAGGCGCTTGTGCAGTTGACCAAGCAGGCCTTCGCGTACGTCTTTGATCGTGTGACCGGGGAACCGGTCTGGCCGATGGAAGAACGCCCGGTTCCACAAACCGATGTGCCGGGCGAGTGGACGTCGCCAACCCAGCCGTTTCCCACCAAGCCACCACCGTTTGATCGCCAGGGCGTCGGCCGGGACGACCTGATCGACTTCACTCCCGAATTGAAACAGATGGCTCTCCAGCTGGCCGAGCAGTACCGACTGGGTCCGCTGTACACACCTCCTTCGCTGGGCGAGGCACCGGACGGAACCGCGGGCACACTCACGCTGCCGGGTTCCACAGGTGGCGCAAACTGGGAGGCGGGAGCGGCGGATCCGGAAACAGGCTTTGTGTACGTCGGTTCTCAAACTCGCGTCGCAATTCACGCGCTGGTCCCTCCGTCGGAAGGCGACATGGATCTCATAGCCGGACGGGGCACCTCGACCGTTGAAGGCTTGACCATAATCAAGCCGCCCTATGGACGGATCACGGCATACGACATGAACAAGGGCGAGATCGCCTGGCAGGTGCCCAATGGCGAAACTCCTCCTTCGGTAGCGGAGCACCCGTTGCTCGAAGGAATCGACCTGCCCAAAACCGGTAGCCGTTCACGCGCCGGAATCCTGGTGACCAAGACGCTGCTGTTTGCGGGAGAAGGTTGGGGAGGTCTGCCGATGTTCCGGGCATACGACAAGGCTACGGGGGACATCATCTGGGAAATCGAAATTCCGGCAGGCGCCCAGACCGGACCTCCCATGACATACATGCACGAAGGCCGGCAGTACATCGTCTTCACGGCGGGGAACGCGGCAACAAGAACTCCTGGACAGTTGATTGCCTACAGGCTGCCCGAATGAGGGGTTGAAGAACATGCTCCCGGACAACGCGGTTCTCATCATCATCGACATTCAGGCCGGGTTCGACGATCCCAAGTGGGGCGCCCGCAACAACCCGGAAGCAGAGGCGAACGTTCGGCGACTACTCGGAACCTGGCGGAAATCCGGCCTGCCTGTCGTACACACGCAACACCTGTCGACTGAAGACGCTTCCCCGTTGCGCCCGGGCCAACCGGGCTGCGAATTCAAAAGCGAGGCGCGGCCGGAGTCCGGCGAGCCGGTCTTCGGGAAGAAAGTCAACAGCGCTTTTGTCGGGACCGACCTCGAAAGCTATCTGCGAAACAAGGGTTACGACACGCTCGTGATCACGGGACTGACGACGAACCATTGTGTTTCGACTACGGCGCGAATGGCCGGCAATCTGGGCTTCAAGACCTACGTTGTTTCCGACGCGACGGCGACGTTCGAAAGAAAGGATCATGAGGGACGTCACTACAGCGCCGAAGAGGTCCATGCGATCTCGCTTGCGAACCTGCACGAGGAGTTCGCAACGATCCTCGGCACGGAAACCGTCATCGGATCGGTCCGGCCATGATCGTGGGAAGACCGCAGTGGACACCCTGACCGTCACTGAAGCCCGGAGGCTGGCCCTGGCCCGGGCCGGCCTCATGAAGCCCGGGTGGACCGGATTTCCCGTTCGTGGAAAAGGTGGGGGAAAGAAGGCGCGCGAAGCCGCACACGCCATCATGCGTCGGTTCGGATACCTGCAACTCGACACGGTCTCGATTGCGGGGGCGAGAAGTCACGCCATTGTCCTCCTTTCAAGATTGCAGGGTTTCGCCCCGACGCTCGGCGAGGAGCTGCTACAACCCGGAGAACCCGTGTTCGAGTACTGGGGACACGAAGCGAGCTGGATTCCGATGGAGCTTTATCCAGCCTTCGACTTCCGGCGGCTCGAGTTTCGGCATCATCCCTGGTGGGGAGACATCCTTGGAGAACACCCTGAGGTTGCGCGAAAGCTTCGGCGGCGTGTTCGGGATGAAGGCCCGTTGCGCTCGAAGGATATGGAGGGACGGGGAAGTCGTGGCTGGTGGGATCTCAAGATCGCCAAGCGGGTTGCCACGGCCCTCTGGTCGAGCGGAGAGTTCGCAATCCGGGAACGGAAGAATTTCCAGCGGACGTACGACCTTACGGAACGAGTCATTCCGGCGGCGACACGCGCACAGCGTCTGTCGAAGTCCGACGGCTTTGAAACGCTCCTGCTCCTTGCACTCGAGGGTCATGGGTGGGCGACGACAGGTACGCTCGCTTCTACCTGGAGGCTGGCCAACCGGAGGAAGGAAATCGCGTCGACGCTGGATCGACTCGTCGAGAAAGGCAGGATCCTGGCCTGTACTCTGGAAAATCCCGAAGGCCGTCCAACTCCCGGGTGGATTCGCCTAGAGGATCTTGCGCTCGCCGCCCGTCTCCTGAGGGTAAGGCCCCGAACCGACGTTGGCGTGCTCCTTTCGCCGTTCGATCCTCTCCTGTGGGATCGTTCCCGTGTCAAACGTCTCTTCGGGTTCGATCAGGTACTGGAAATATTCAAACCAGCGCCCAAACGCACGTATGGATATTACTGCCTGCCGGTTCTCGCCGGCGAACGCCTCGTGGCTCGATTCGATCTCAAGGCGGATAGGAAGAACGGAACCCTCCGGGTCCTATCGCGTAGGTTCGAGGGAACCGGTAATAGCCGCCCGGGAACAAGCCTGGACGACGAGGCGGCAAGAGTCGCACTCGACCGATACGCCGATGGGCTCGGCCTGAAGCCGACACGTTAATCTCACAGGGGGAGCAACACATGAAAGTGCTGGGTATTCGATTCTGTTCCGTAACCTCGAAGGCGGAAGAGCTGGCCGAGTTCCTCGGAAAGGGACTCGGCCTTCCTGAAGAAAGAATAGAGGGAACCGACGATTCTGAAGGTTTTGCGGGCGCCATATTTCCGGCTGCTGAAAGCTGGATTGAGATCTGGCCCGTATCGGCGGAAATGCCGTCCGGCATCATGCTCCAGATCGTCGTCGATGACGCCGACGCCTGGGCTGCCGAGGCACGCGGCAATGGGCTCGACCCAAAGGGACCGATCGACGCTCACGGAGAACGGATCTACTACCTGAGGGCCCCGGGCGGCCTTGATGTCTCGTTTCAATCCAAGCTGGCTGGAGAAACGAGTGGATGATCTCCGCCTGACGCGCGTGGAGACACCCGAACAGATGCGGGAAGCACTGACACTTCGCCGGGAAGTCTTCGTCGATGAACAGGGGATCCCGGCCGAGCTGGACGAAGACGGTCGCGACAGTGCGGCGACATCGATCTTGATTTACGGCGGAAACGTTCCGATCGCAACGGGGCGATTCTTGATGGGTACGGATGGTGAGACGATTCTGGCGCGGATCGCAGTCCGGGCGCGATATCGTGGTCGCGGCATTGGCGGCATGGTGGTTTCCGAACTCGAAAAATTGGCACTCGAACAAGGAGCGAGCCGATTTACACTGTCGCCACACGACTACCTCGAGGACTTCTACAGGAGGCTCGGCTACAGGAAGACGTCGGAGGCGGGCACGGTCGGCCCGCATCGATTAATAGCCATGGAGAAGACGGTCGAACATCGTTGATGAATATCGACGGAGACTTCGATCATACGACCATTCAAGAATATGAATAACTAGTAGCCAGGAGACGGGAAGATCCTGGAGACTATCTGGAACACGCTCCGATTGGAGGACCCCGTGAGAGCCATCAAAGTTCTGACGTAATTGTATTGTTGTGAGGATGGGACCCAGCCCGCAGGGGCCGGACCAATACTTCGATGGTTTTGTCGGACGCGTCCTGGAGGCCATTCCCACAGCTAAACCGGAAGGAGGCACCGTGACAGACCAGATTCCGCAGAATTTCGACAACCATACGTTCCTGCCCAAACCCTGGTTCTTTACGGCGTTACTGATTCTTGCCGGCACCCTGTCTGCGGCTACGGGCATGATCATGATGAACTCCGCGGCTGGCGCCTATCTCATAGGTGGAGGAGTTTTACTGAACGGGTTCGGTGGACTTCTGGGATTGGCCCTCCTGAGGGGATACGCCGTCAGACTGCAGGACCGCATCATTCGGACCGAGATGCGAGCACGCCTGGAAAACCTTCTCCCGACTGAAGACCTCGGCAAAATCCAGGACTTGACGATCAAGCAAATGGTCGGATTGCGCTTCGCCTCCGACGCGGAAATGCCTGAACTGATTCGGAAGGTACTTGACGAAGATATCCAGGACGCGACACCGATCAAGAAAATGGTCAAGGATTGGCAGGGCGACTATCATCGCGTTTGACATCGCGTTGGACGATATCGAGGTAGGGTATGGGCCCCGCGTACCGCATACACACCCGCCGGCTGGTGCTTCGGTGCTGGACTCCGGCCGACGCCGCTTTACTTAAGAGCGCAATCGACGAAAGCCTCGAACACCTCCGCCCCTGGATGCCATGGGCCGCAAACGAGCCTCAAGAAGTTGAAGCCAAAATCGTTCGCCTGAGGCGTTTCAAGGCCGATTTCGACCATGGCCGGGACTTTGTCTACGGCGTCTTCGACCGCGAGGAAACCAGGGTGATCGGCGGGACGGGCCTGCATACCCGACTCGGTGAAGGCGTTCGTGAAATCGGTTACTGGGTTCACAAGGATTACATCAACCAGGGGATCGCAACCGAACTGAGCGGCGCGCTCACCAGGGTCGCGATGGAAATCGACGAGGTTGAACGCGTTGAGATCCATTGCGACCAGCACAACGCTGCCAGCGCCGCGATCCCACGGAAGCTGGGGTTTGGCTGCCGATTCACCGAAACGGCTCATGCAAACGGGCCGCGGGATACGATGATCTGGACAATATCGAGAAAGGACTATCCCGGAAGCCCGGCGTCATCGAGCCAGATTCAGGCCTTTGACGTGGCCGGGAAGGAAATCGATCTTCACTAGCTAGTCCAGAGTAGGAGCCTGGCCTGATCGAGGCCAACGACAGTCCCGGAGATACTCGGGCAGTTCGGTACCTGAAGCAAGACGCGGATCTCGAACCGGCTCCCCCGATTGCTGCTCCAACGGGAGTTCGCCGGCCCAGCACTCCAACGCGTAATCCGCCTCGTCATCGACCGGTGGACCTTGTCGGATCTTGGCTGAAGCTTCCTCCAGGCTGAGTTCGAGGACCGCCGTCGCCTTCATCTCCTGTTCGTTAGGGGGACGCACGTCGGTCCATCGGCCCCGTACGAAGTGTTCGGAGAGCAGTCGAAGGACACGGAGCTTGTCGTCCTCGGGCACGAGGGATGCTCTTCCGAAGATCATCACGGAACGGTAGTTTATGGAATGATGAAAAGCGGAGCGCGCCAGGACCAACCCGTCCAACAATGTAACCGTACAACACACCGGAATCCCTTCGGTCAATGCCTTCAACATTCTGCTGGCGGCGGATCCATGGATATACAGTCGACGACCGTCACGAGCATAACCGGTAGGAACGACGTAGGGCTCGCCGTCGATCGCGAACCCGATGTGACAGAGGAAGGCCGCGTCCAGAATTCGCGCCACGGTCGCAAAGTCGTGGGCTCCCCTTTCTGGAAGTCGGCCCAGTGTCGTCCGTAAAGTCCGGAGTTCGCCTGAAAGGTGATCCTTCTGTTCAGTCATACGGATATCGTAGTCGAAAGACCTGTCGTGTCGAAAGAGCCGCTTGCGGTCTTGGACGTAAATCCAATTTGTGTCCGCCGGGGCCGAACGGTATGATCGTCACACGAACGCTACGACTCACAGGTCGCGAAAGGACGGCGTTGTTCACTGCGCCAACTCCAGGTGCAATCAACTGAGGAGAGAAAATGATTACATGGGTCCGAACAGCAAACATCCACGACGGAAAGGCTTCGGAAGCATTTGCATGGGGGGTCAAGGCCGCCGTCTACCTCAACAAGACTTTCGAGGGGGCGAATGTGCAGGTCGTTCGCAACGTGGGCGGACCGGTGTACCAGATCCACTGGGTGTCCACATATGATTCACTTGCAGCCTACGACCGAACGATAAAGAAAATCGAGGCGGACGAGGACTACCAGGAGCTCCTGGCGGAAGTACGAGAACAGGGGCTTTTCATCGGAACAAGTGTTTCGGATTCCCTGTACGAAGCCGTCTCTTGAAGCACCGCTAGCGAATGATTGACGATACCGAGGTCGCGCTGGTCTCCGTCCACGGCGGCCACAGCGCCGAGTTCTGCAGCCACGCCCGGGACACGCTCGAAGAAGTCGTCGTGGCTTATATCGATCGGGGGTTTTCCTGGGTTGGGCTTACCGAACACATGCCGGCTGTGGACGACAAGCTGGTGCATGATGAAGAACAGGCAGCCGGCATCGATGCTGCCGGGATGCGCGCACGGTTCGCCAAATACATCGCTGCCGGCCGGGCTCTTCAGCGCAAGTATGCCCGGGACATCGAAATCTTCGTTGGCTTCGAAACTGAAACCTGCACGGGGTACCAGCCTTTCGTCAGGGATCTCGTCGAGGAGTTCAAACCGGACTACATCGTCGGATCTGTGCATCACGTCGGCGACACGGCCATTGACGTATCGAACGGGGTATTCGAAGAGTCCGTGCGGGCGGTGGGCGGGGTCGATGAGTTGTACTGCGCCTACTTCGATCAACAGTACGAAATGATCCGCGCACTGCGCCCGGCAGTCGTCGGGCACTTTGACCTGATCCGTATGTTTGACCCGGACTATACCGAACGTCTCGGACGGGCGGGGATACGGGAACGGGTGGAGCGCAATCTCCGGGCGATCGCCGAACTGGACCTGATCCTCGACTTCAACGGCCGCGCCATTTCGAAGGGCCAAAAGGAGCCCTACGTGGCCCCGACGATCCTAAGAAGAGCTCTGGAGTTGGATATCTCCGTTGTGCCCGGAGATGATTCCCACGGTGTCGAGGGTGTCGGCGGGTACTCCCGGGAGGGCAATCGAATACTTGCGGAGTTTGGTTTCGACACGAACTGGCGAAAACCAGTTCGGTGAAGCTAGTGGTCCCCGCCAGATATAGCGATACTGTTAGAAGCTGGAGACAAGATGACCAGGGAAGAAATCGACGGGCTCTGGCGCAACCCGAAGTACTGGCGGGGACCGATCTACAACTGCCCGGCTGATCGGCGGGTCATCGTGCCGTTGCGGATTCGCTGGACCGGGGCGGGTATGAACTTCGCTCACAAGGCGGCCGTTCCGGTGTTGATCGCGACCCTCGCGGCGTTACTGGCGCCGTTTCTGTTCCTGCTGTTCATGGAGCTTCCGGAGAGTGGGGTCTGGACCGTGTCAACGTTCGTGTTGGTCGTGGTGATGCTTTGCTTCCTGATCCACTGGGAAGCAAACCGTCCCCGATGAACCACAAAAACGATACTGACGAAGGAGAATCACAATGCGTTTACTGTTTGACATCGACATTCCCCACGAACCCTTTAACACGTTGGTCCGCAACAACACCGCCGGAGAGATAATGGGGCGCATCATGGAAGACCTGAAACCGGAGGCCACATACTTTACGAATCGTAACGGCCACCGTGGGGCAACTTTGATCGTGAACGTGGAAAAGGAATCCGACATTCCTTCAATTGCGGAGCCCTGGTTTCTGAACTTCAACGCGGACTGCAATTTTCGGATTGTGATGAGCCCGGAAGGTCTCCAGGAGGCTGGACTCGAGGAACTCGGAAAGAAGTGGGGGTGATGGTTCAGGTCGGGAGTCCGAGATCCGGACCCCGGACCTCCGACTCCCTAGTGTTCGGTTTTGATAGACTCCAGTGCTTGTGGGCGCACCCGAACAGTGGCGCATCCGGTTCGAACGCGGGGCGAAGGGAACGCGATCGTTATCTGGATCAGCAAGGAGGGAAAAACCAGCGCCGAGCCACACGAACCCTCGAGCCACGAACCGCGCGAATTCGAAACCGAGGACGGTCTGGCTAAGCTAACTCTCCCCCGAGCCTTTTTCTCGCTCACGGTGTTCCTTCCGTTGGGCTCCTTCTGCCCTGGCTAAGCGCGATTTACTCAACAGTTGTTCGATGTCTTCAGGGCGAAACGGGATTCCAATCATTGTCCCTAATTGGAGTAGCGTGAAGAGCACTATGGTCTTGAGATGTCGTTTTTAGAAACATGAATCTCTCCAGCACTGCAATACGACGTGTGGTGCGTGGGCCACGGATGCAGTTTTGCGAGTTGATCTGAACGGCGTCTACGGGTCAGCGGGCAGGTTTACGAGATCGGAGGGGCTCGGGGACCGGAAGATATGTGGAACGGGAAAGTGTAGTCCGCATCATCATCTGTTTGTCTGTAGCGGACGAAACTGGCTGCGGTGAAAAAGCAAAAAGCGAGGGCTAGAACGGCACATAGAACGTCGGCATCAAGACTTGGGACGACAGCGAGCAGAAGGGCCGCAACGGCAACAACGACTATGACTTTCCTACTGTCCAATGGAAAGATACCTCATCGAAATCATAGCACGTGACGTGGGAGTATGGCGTTCAACCAAGTGACTGTTTGGATGCCCTCGACGGCCGCTTCCCCCATACAGGACAGCGTGTCGGGGTGGCCGTCCCTTGCCGCCCGCCAGACAAGACAAGCCACAGTCAAGAGCCTGTCCCCTCGATAGGTGGAGGAACTGCGTCGGACGCTGGGTCGAGAGTGAGATGACGAGAAGCAGTTCCCAAGGGACTAACTTCCCGTCGAAGTGTAGTGCTTCACTCCAAATCGCCAGAACCCGAGGCTCACAAGGAGGAAGATGACGCCACCCAGGGGAGACAGCCACTGAATTAGCCGCGTGGAACCCAGAACATCGTCCAGGCCGAGGATCGCGTGCGCCGGAAAGTAGTTGATTGTCGCCAGAGGGATCACGAAGATGAAGATCGCACGAAACCACGGTCGGTAAATCGTCAGGGGAAACTGGGCGGCCTCGACGCCACCATACGTTGTAACGTTGACGATCTCGATCGATTCGACGGTCCAGAAGCAGATCGTCGCCTGCAAAACGAACAGACCCGAAAACAGGCACGCACCGCCGGCTATGGCCAGGAGAAGCAGGGTGGTGTTGGCAACTGTCCAGTCCAGGTCGAGTCTCCCCGCTGCCCAGAGCAGAACGATCAAACCCTGCGCAAAACGTCCGACCCGTTCGAGTTGGAATTCCTGGCCAAGGACCTGGAGGGCGGCCGGGCGGGGGGCAGGAGAACCCGGTCGAAATCGCCGCTCTTGATGAGTCGTGGAAAGGCATCGAATCCGCGCGGCACCGCCTCGGCGATTGCGAACGACAGCGAGATGATGCCGTAGAACAGTGCCATCTGTGGAAGAGTCCAGCCCTGGATCTGGCCGAAGCGTTGGAAAAGGACGGCTAAGCCCAGGAACTCCGCACCTGTTACGAGAAAGTGTGAGAACGTACGAATCAGAAAAGACCCGCGGGATTGCATCTGGCTGCGCAACGAAATGTCGACGTAGCGGAAGTAAAGTCGCAGCGAGTTCATACCCATCCCCCGCTCACCCTCCCTGGACAACGAGCCTACCGAGGCCACGTGACAATATCCAGCGCCCCGCGATCACAAAAACAGACAGCCACAGGACCTGGTGCACAACTGCCGCAATCGCCGCCGCACCGTCGAGGTGCCCGAGATAGAGGCGAAACGGCGTGTCGATCAACCCTCGGAAGGGAAGAAAATCGAGGAGCGGTTGAAGCCACTCGGGAAAGAAGGGGAGTGGAATGATGATGCCGGAGAAGAAAAATATCAACGGCGGTGCGAGACGTGAAACTCCCTCTCCCGAAATGGTCCACAACATGGAGATCGTGATCAGAGCCACCAGCGAGGCGGCCAGGAGGAGTCCAAGGAAAGCGGACAGCAGGAACACTGTTCCGGCCACCATTGAAACTGGGGCCTGGAGACCCAGGAACAGACCGGCGACTATGAAGATCGGCCCCGAACGCATCAGCGGCGGTGCGGCGCGGCCGCTGAACGCCCTCGCGTACCAGTACGAATACAGGTCCACGGGTCGGATCATCTCATAGACGATGTTGCCGGTTCGGATCATGTCGGCTACGTCGCGATCAACCGCCAGGAGTGTCAGCAGCAACAGCGCCTGGCCGAGCCAGATGTAGGTGAGGACCTGGTCGTGCGTCATCGGCTGAGTCGTCGTCGATGAGCTGTAAAACCCGTCGTAAATCATCATGCGGACGAGTCCGAAGAACAGTTGGGTTCCGATTCCCGCAATCGCAGCCGCACGGTACTGGAGCAGGGTCCGGAAACGGGACGAGAGAATTGCCAGGTACGGGTTCATGGCAAGGAGCCTGCGCGGACTAGGCGCTTTGCGCGTAGATCTTTGCAATGATCGTTTCGATCGGTGGGTTCTCGACAAGCAGATCATGAACGCGATAGCGGCGGACGATACGGGAGATTAGATGCGCAACGCTGATCTGTTGCGGATCGAAGGCCACGCAGAATCGTTTCTCGTCCCGCCCGATGAGTCGGGTGTCGGGATCGGTCAGCTCCGATGGGGCGGTACCGTCGGCCAGGTCCACGGTCAGCCATCTTTCCCGCGTCACACTCCGGCGAAGCTCCGACAGCGTACCATCCGAAAGGATCGTGCCGTCGTTGATGACGAGAACCCGACGACTGAGCGCCTCGATATCGTCCATGTCGTGGGTGGTGAGAATAACCGTCACGCCATGCTGTTCGTTCAGACCCTTAATGAACTCCCGCACGGCAAGCTTGGAAACCGCATCCAGCCCGATCGTAGGCTCATCAAGGAACAACAATTCCGGCTCATGCAGCAGCGCCGCAGCCAGATCGCAACGCGTCCGCTGGCCAAGTGACAACTGCCGCACCGTCGTATCCAGAAGTTCACCCAGGTTGAGCGTGTCGACCAGTCGGTCGCGGATGGCACGGTACTTTGTCTCCGGAACTCTGTAGATGTCTCGAAGAAGGTCGAAGGACTCGATGACGGGAAGGTCCCACCAAAGCTGGGTCCGCTGGCCGAAAACCACACCGATCTGTCGGACGTAATCGACCCGATCCACCCAGGGAGTCCGACCCATCACGGAAACCCACCCGGAATCGGGAACCAGAATCCCCGAAAGGAGTTTTACGGTCGTGGACTTTCCGGCACCGTTTGGCCCGATATATCCGACGATCTCACCCTTTTCGATCGAAAAGGAGACGCTATCCAGCGCCCGTACTTCCCGCCATTCCCTCTTCGCGAGGCCCTTGACGCTCCCCCACAGCCCGGGTTCGCGGCGCGCGATATGAAAGGTTTTCGACAAGTCTTCGACGACGATTTGCGACATGACAGTTTCTCCCTTTTTTCTTTGTTGTGGAGAACCAGGACAGGAAAGAATTTTCACCGCAGAGGCGCGGAGGCGCAGAGGCAGGGAAAAACTTCGTACGGAAAATCGCCCAATCGGCAGAAAGAAAAACCTCTGCGTCTTTGCGCCTCTGCGGTGAAATCCCTCTTCTCTCTTATCAGGTTGTTGGTAAGGACTCAAGGGGGCAGGGCAGCCCCCCGGACGGAATCATAGAGATCCGATGGAGTTCAATTCGGAATCGACTTTCGGAGCTGGTCGGCCCTTTCTTTCATTGCGTCATGATTGGGGTGATCGGGAAACTCTTCGAGATACGCTTCCACTTGCTCCAACGCCTTGGCCGGCAACCGGGTTCTCATGTAGAGGTTGAAGAGCTGCAAGCGGGCACCCGCGGCTTCCCCGGGCGACAGCATCACGGCCTGGAGCAGGTTGGCCTCGGCTTCCCGGGGTTGGGCGAGCCGGTAGTAAGACGAGCCGAGGATGAAGTAGTCGTCGGCGGTTGCGTTACCGATATCAACCCTCTGCACCAACCTCTCTACGGCCGCCGGGTAGTTTTCCGTTTCAAAATACAAGCGACCGAGCCATGTCGTCGCGCCAGCCGACGTCGGGTTCAGTTGGTAAGCATTCTCGAGCGAGGCAATCGCTTCTTCCGTTCTTCTCGCGCGCTGGTGCGCGTACCCCAGTTCGAGGTGCGCCTCGTAGAAGTCGGGGGCGATGTCAATAGCCTCCTCCAGTCGCTCGATTCCTTTCTTCGCATCATCGTCCTGGAATTCCTCCCGGGCTTCGTCCAACTTTTTCAAGGCATCGCCTGGAATGTCCCTGCGAAGTTCTTCGATACTGACGAGTGGAGTCCCATCCGCTGCCGTAGGCTTCGGATAGAGCGAAAGATCGAGCGTGATCACGCTGAAGCTTCTCGTATCGACGTCCAGCAGGTGCTTCACCCACTGGTACCGGTCGCTCTCAATCACGACAAAGTAACGACCCAGACCCACGCCGTCGAACTGAAAGATTCCGTCCATCGTGGCCTGCTTCGTCTCGATGGTGTTCAACCCGTTCGGCGATCGGAGTTCGACATCCACGATCGACGGATCGGCGCCGTCCTCAAACGTGAGACGCCCGATCACGCTGAATCCGGCCGCATTACTTCTCGCGATACTGCCGGGCGCGATCTGGTTTCGATCCGGTATCTGGATCGCGGCGGGAAGGAACAAGGCGAATGCGAGAAAAAAGTTAATCATCGTCATTAAATAGGCCTATTCTCCAAACCCGTCAACTAAATAACAGTTGCGCGTTTGTAAAAACGGATCGAGGATGGAAACAACCGGGAAGTAAATCCGTCATCGCGCGCGACGAGCTCGTCAGACAAGCAGTTGAAGTCAGGGCTACGTTTGTGCCGGCCAGCGGATTACCAATGACTGAACCAAAGATTAGTTCGTCAAGCGGGATGCAGGCGAGTCTCGAGAAGTGTCTGGACGAACTCGCCGCCATCGAGATCGACTTCAGGACGTTAACAGACGACATCCCGGACGCTCATCTCAGATGGAGCCCGGATTCGGGCGGATGGTCGATTCTTCATTGCCTGGCACACGTGAATCGGACAACTGAACAGTATCTGCCACAGATAGACACCGCCATCGAACGCGGGCGGCGGCGGAACATGACTGGAGACAAGCCTTCAAGAGGCACGCTGATCGGCTCCTGGCTGATCGATTCGCTCGAGCCACCGGTAAAACGTCGATTCAAAGCCCCCAAAACTTTCCAGCCTCCGCCCGATCCGGATGTGGACACCCTGGAACACTTTGTCCGGCTACGGAGTGAGTTGCGCGAGCGGATTGTGCGCTCTTCCGGACTCGACATCGGCCGTATTCGTCTGTCTTCACCCGCTATGAAGATCCTCCGTGTGAGCCTTGGCCAGGCCTTCCGGCTGCTCGCAGCTCATGACCGACGGCACCTGTGGCAGGCACACAACGTGAAACGGAATAGGTCGTTCCCTGGCGGCGCAACCTGGTCTAGGAGCCTGCGATGAGAATAAGGAGATTCGTGCAATGCCGCACTTGACGCTGGAACATACGAGCAACGTTCGGCCAACGAGAGAGTTCGATGACCTTTTCGAGCAGCTCCATGCCGTGCTTGCGGAAAACGGCGTCAAGATCGCCAACTGCAAGAGCCGGGCCATGGAGCGATCCCTCTTCTACGTCGCGGAGGGCGACCACTCCTCGGCGTTCGTCCACCTCGACGTCCGTTTCATGGAAGGCCGGTCCCCCGAATCCAAACAGACGATCGGCCAGAAACTGCTCGGGGCATTGCGCGAATGTTTCGTCCCTCCCTCTAAAATCACGGACCTGCAGATCACGGTCGAAATCCGTGACATCGAACGCCAGGCCTACTTCAAATTCCCCGACGGAACTCTGAACTACAAGTAGCGCGTTCTCACCAGGCAAATAGACTTTGCGCCCTTTGCGTTTTTCGCGCCTCCGCGTTGGAAAATAATGTCCTGGATTCCCGTTTCAGTGAACGCGATAGGAAGGATCCAGCTTCGAAGCCGAAAGGCTGGTGACGACATCAATGCGGTAGAGCAGGTGGCTGGCAAGTTCCTCGAAGTTGTCCACGTCGGAAATCTTGTCGATCTCTTCGATGATCTTGTTCAAGACAGTTTCGATTTCCTCATATGTCTGTTCGGCGAAGAACGCGCGCTGGAATTCCAGCCGGGACTTGTGGCGTACAAACTCCTCCCGGTAGAAATCTGAAATCTGCTTCTTGCGCTTGTCAACGCCCATATTGATCGGCACTATAACGTCAAAATTTTTAGCCTGCAAGCTTCTTTCTGAGAAGCTCGTTCACGCTCTTTGGATTCGCACGCCCCTGGGTCGCCCGCATCACCTGCCCCACAAACCAGCCGAGCGTTCCGGTCTTTCCGGATCGGTACTGCTCGGCCGGACCAGGGTTCTCTTCGATGATCTTCTCCACGATCGTTTCGATCTCGCCCGTGTCGCTGATCTGTGTCAGCCCCTTCTCTTCGATGATGCTCCCGGGAGATTGGCCATGCCGGTACATTTCCTCGATTACGGTTTTGGCAATCTTTCCGGAAATTGTCCCGTCGCCGATCAGCTTGATCATGTCGGCGAGCATGACGGGGCTGACGGTCACTTCGCGGAGGTCCATCAAGTCCACGCCATCGTCCTTGAAGAGCCGCAACAAATCACCCATCATCCAGTTGGCGACACTCTTCGGCTCGTCGCAAAGCTTGACGGCGGCCTCGAAGTAATCGGCAAGAGACCGGGTTGAGGTCAGTACCCCCGCGTCGTAGTCCGAAAGAGAGTAGTCCTCGACAAAACGCCCCCGGCGCGCCGACGGAAGTTCCGGCTGGGACTGACGAATCTCCTCAAGCCGGGCTTCTTCGAGAACCAGCAAGGGAAGATCCGGTTCGGGGAAGTAGCGGTAGTCGTGGGCTTCCTCCTTGCTTCGCATCGAAACCGTAAGTTCCTCGACGCTGTTCCACAGCCTGGTTTCCTGAACGACGCGATCTCCTTCTTCGACGACATCGATCTGGCGGCCGACTTCGTAATCGATTGCTTTCTGGAGAAAGCGAAACGAATTGATGTTCTTGAGTTCAGTCCGCGTCCCGAATTCGTCGGAATCGGAAGCACATATCGACACGTTGGCATCGCAACGCAGGCTCCCCTCTTCCATGTTCCCGTCGCAGACTTCCAGGTACTCCAGAATCTGTTTCAGGCGCGTGAGATATTCAGCGGCTTCGGCTGACGACCGTAGATCTGGGTGGGTAACGATTTCCACCAGAGGCACGCCGCTTCGGTTCAGGTCGATGTAGGTGTTCCGATCGGAATCGGGAAACCCTTCGTGCAGCGACTTTCCGGCATCCTCTTCCATGTGGATTCGCTGGATGCGGATGTTCCGGGTCACGCCCTCGACTTCGATTTCGAGGTGACCGTTCTCGGCAATAGGTCGATCGAACTGGGAAATCTGATAACCCTTCGGAAGGTCGGGATAAAAATAGTTCTTCCGCGCCCACTGGGACACCGGATTGATCGTGCAGTCGAGAGCCAGGGCGGCACGGATCGCCAGGGAAACGGCGGTACGGTTCAACACCGGTAGGGCACCGGGGAGAGCGAGACAGACAGGACAGGTGTTCTGGTTTGGTTCTGTTCCGAAACGGGTCGAGCAGGAGCAGAACAGCTTGGATCGCGTCCGCAGCTGCGCGTGGCATTCCAGGCCGATCACCGTCATGTATTCAGTAGCCACGGTTTACTTGCGGGTGAAACTGTCACCCGGATTCAATGTAGCACAATCAAAACAACCGATCCGTTCGGGGTCTTTTAGGGAGATGTTAGAATAACGGGTTCGGTATCCAACCATGATCAAGACAATCGAATGGACGGACCAGGGCGTCCGCATGATCGATCAGACCAAGCTTCCGATGGCCGAAGAATACCCGGTGTTTAAGACCTACAAGGGGGTCGCCGAAGCGATTCGATCGATGGTCATCCGGGGCGCACCTGCCATCGGTGTCGCAGCCGCTATGGGAATCGCTCTGGGGATGAAGAACTCCACGGCCTCGACCCTCGAAGAAGCGACCTCGGAGTTCGAAACGATTTCGGACACGATCGTCGCGACCCGACCGACTGCCGTCAATCTCTTCTGGGCCGTCGAACGGATGAAGCGTCGTTTCGGCGGGCTGGTTGCCGACGGGGTCGCGCTGGATGTCCTCCGCGAACGCCTGATCGACGAGGCCCTCGAGGTGCAACAGGAAGATATCGATGCCAACATGAGGATGGGTCGATTCGGTCAGGAACTGATGCCGCCGGGAGGGACGGTGCTGACGCACTGCAACGCCGGAGCGTTGGCCACTTCAGGATACGGAACGGCGCTGGGAGTGATTCGGGCCGCGGTCGAGAGCGGAAATCGTCTTCGGGTTCTGGCCGATGAAACCCGCCCCTTTCTTCAGGGGGCCCGTCTGACTGCCTGGGAATTGTGGAAGGACAACATCGATGTCCATGTCATCGCCGACAACATGGCGGGCGCGTTCATGAGACAGGGCCTCATCGATGTCGTAATTGTGGGAGCGGACCGGATCGCGCGCAACGGCGACGTGGCCAACAAGATCGGCACCTACACCGTCGCCGTACTGGCGAAACAACACGAAATTCCATTCTTTGTCGCCGCCCCGGTCACGACCCTCGATCTGACGATCGCGAACGGGTCTGAAATACCGATCGAGCAACGGGATTCATCCGAAGTCACATCGTTTGGCGGAATCCGCGTGGTGCCCGAGGGGGTTTCCGCCTTCAATCCGGCCTTTGACGTCACTCCTCACGAACTCGTCACCGCCATCATCACGGATCACGGTGTCGCCAGAGCCCCCTACGAAGAAACTTTGACCCGCATGACGTCTGGCATCAGCAGCGCGACCGAAAGCGTTTAGGTTACGAATCGATCATCATGCTGGTACTGGGAATCGAGACTTCCTGTGACGAAACGGCCGCCGCGATCGTTCGAGACCAAAGGGAGATCCTGGCGAACGTGGTCCACTCCCAGGTCGACACGCATAAGGTGTACGGCGGCGTGGTGCCGGAACTCGCGTCGCGGGAGCATATCAAGAAGATCCGGCCCATCGTCGAGCAGGCGTTCTCCGACGCGGGACTCGGCATCAGCCAACTCGACGGTATCGCGGCCACCAGCGGCCCCGGCCTGGTTGGCTCGCTCCTGGTCGGTTTGACGTACGCCAAGGCGATTGCGTTTTCGACCGGTAAGCCGATGGTGGGCGTGAATCACATCGAAGGCCACATCTATTCCGTTTTCCTTGATAGACCTGAAGTCGAATTCCCCGCGCTGGCGCTTGTCGTTTCCGGCGGTCACACCAACCTGTTCTGGGTGGAATCCGAGACGGGCGACTGGTCTCACCTGACCTACAAGCTGATCGGCAAGACACGGGACGACGCGGCCGGAGAGGCATACGACAAAGTGGCCAAACTCCTCGGTCTGACCTACCCGGGCGGACCCGTCATAGACCGACTGGCTTCCCTGGGAACCCGTGGCGCCGTGCGCTTTCCCGTTGCCAGGATCTCGGACCAGACGATGGATTTCAGTTTCAGTGGCGTCAAGAGCGCGGTCCTGCGGAAGGTGAAGGAGGAAGATCTCGGACCGAAGAACGAAGAGCAAAGCCGATCCGATCCCGCCCGGCTCGATCTGCTCACAGGCTTTCAGGAGTCCGTGGTCGCCGCCCTGGTCTCCCGAACGATGCAGGCGGCGCGCCAGCTTCACCCACGTTCGATCATGCTGTCAGGAGGTGTGGCGGCAAACAGCCGTCTAAGAGAAGCCATGGCTGAAGCCGTTTCCGAAAGAGAACTGGCCTTCTATTGTCCCCGACCCGTTTACACCAGCGACAACGCCGCCATGATCGCTGCGGCGGGCTCGTTCAAACTCAAACGCGGCGAGCGCGACAAGTACGACCTGAATGCCGATCCGAACCTGAGACTGGCGGTGGGAGCGAAGCCGTCGAAGGCGGGGCGGTGGAAGAGTTAGATGGGGGGAGTGGGGCCCCGGACGTACGCGTTTTGTCTTGCCGGGCGGGTGGCCCGGGACGGTCACCCCGACACGCTTACTTCCACATTTCGCTAGACCGTCAGGATTTCTTCCTCTTTGGCTTTGGCGACCTCTTCGAGCTTCTTGATGTAGGAATCCGTCAGCTTCTGGATCTCATCGAGGGCACGATGCTCGTCGTCCTCGGACATTTCCTTGGCCTTGAGGTGTTTCTTCATCACGTCGTTTCCATCCCGGCGGATGTTTCGGACGGCAGTTCGATGATCTTCGAGTACTTTGTGTACGTGCCTGGCGAGGTCTTTCCGTCTTTCCTCGGTCAGCGGTGGGATGGGGATTCGGATCAGGCGGCCGTCATTGGATGGATTCAGGCCGAGGTCGGAAGCCAGGATCGCTTTTTCGACAGCGCCGATCAGGGAAACGTCGTAGGGTTGGACGGTCACGAGGCTCGATTCGGGAACGGCCAGTCCGGCCACCTGGTTGATCGGTGTCGGAACACCATAGTAATCGACCTGGATGTTTTCAAACAGTGAGACCGAAGCCCGGCCTGTCCGGATTCCCGACAGTTCCTTGCGCAGGTCCTCGACTGCTTTTCCCATCCGCTGATTGATCCGTGCGATTTCTTCTTTGCTCGGCATGTCGACTGCCTCCAGAGGCTGGATCGGAGAGCGATCCGGCCTAATAAACGAGCGACCCGATCTTTTCACCCTGGATGACGCGTTTTATGTTGCCTCGCCCTTTGATGTTGAAGACGATGATGGGTAGATGGTTGTCCATGCACAACGATATGGCCGTGGTATCCATGACACGGAGGCCCCGCGTCAGGACGTCCAGATAGGAAATCTTGGGGAGCAGCTTCGCGTCCTTCACCTTTTCCGGATCGGCGTCGTAAATACCATCGACGCGCGTGGCCTTCATGATGACTTCGGCCTTGATCTCCATGGCGCGCAGTGCTGCTGTTGTGTCGGTTGAAAAGTAGGGGTTGCCGGTGCCGGCCCCGAAAATGACGACGCGGCCCTTCTCAAGGTGACGAACCGCGCGCCGACGGATGTAGGGTTCGGCGACCTGCCGCATCTCGATCGCCGACAAAACGCGTGTCTTGACGTCGGTGTTTTCCAGGGCGTCCTGCAGGGCAAGCGCATTGATCACGGTGGCCAGCATACCCATGTGGTCTGCTGAAACTCGATCAAAACCTTGCTCGCTGGCGGCCAGGCCCCGGAAGATGTTCCCGCCACCGATGACAATACCGATCTCGACGCCGAGTTCGTGCACGTCTTTGATTTCGGCTGCGATCCCGAGGACGATCTGGGGGTCGATACCGAACGGCTGGGAGCCCATTAGAGACTCCCCGCTCAACTTGAGCAGTACCCTTCCGAATTTTGATTGAGCCTCGGGCTCGGAGCTGGGTTGCGGTTCCATGCTGTGCGCCGGGGCGGGAGCGGAAAGCCCCCGATCTTCGAACTTCTGTCGGACCGAAGTCCGACTCAAAAAGGGACAATCAGCCTACGGCATCCTGGACTTCGCCTGCCAGATCCGTCTTGCGTTTCTCCAGGCCTTCGCTGGTTTTGAAGCGAACAAACCTCCGGACGCGGATATTCTCGCCGATCTTACCGATCAGGCCGTTGATAAGCTCTTCTACCGTGATCGACGTGTCTTTGACGAATTCCTGTTCGTACAGGCAAGACATCTTGTAGAACGAGTTCAGCTTACCCTCGGTAATTTTATCGATAATGTGGTCCGGCTTTCCAGAAGAACGTGCCGAATCCCTGTATATCTCCTTCTCCTTGTTCACGATCTCGTCGGGCACGTCCTCCCTGCGTACATAATCCGGATTCTGCGCGGCAACGTGCATACAGATATCTTTCACCACGGCTTTGAACTCTTCATTGCGGGCGGCAAAGTCGGTCTCACAGTTGACCTCTACGAGAACGCCGATCGCTCCTTCCCCGTGGATGTAGTGGCCGATCATCCCTTCGGCGGCGACCCGACCGGCTTTCTTCTGAGCAGAGGCAAGCCCCTTCTTCCGTAGCGCGGTGATGGCACCTTCGAGGTCTCCGTCCGAAGCGACTAAAGCATTCTTGCAGTCCATCATTCCGGCGCCGGTCTTCTCGCGTAATTCCTTAACCTGCTGGGCACTGATTCCCATCGACTCTTGAACTCCTTAACAAAAAAATAGGCGAAAATCGTTTCAATTTCCGCCTCTGGACCGAATGGACCCACCCTGTGTCGTCGCCGTTCCGGGCGAGTTAGCTCGCCGCCGAGGTGTCGTCCTTCGTTTCGACAGGTTCTTCGGTCGCTTCCGGGGCCGGCGCCGGCTCGACCACAGTCGTTTCTACCGGTTGGGGCGGGGGGGGCGGTTCACTTGGGACTTCGGCGACAGGAACTTCCGCGACCACCTCGGCGGGCGCCACGGTTGGGGTCGGTGCCGGGGCGGGAGCGGGAGATGCCGGCGCCTCGGCGGAGGGCGCTTCTTCAGCCGGAGCCTTTACAACTGGGGCCGGCGCGGCGGCGGCCTGGGCTTCAGCTTGCTCGGCAGCCCTGGCCTTGGCTGCCATGCCCTGACCTTCAAGAATCGCGTCCGCAATTCTCGAGCTGAACAGCCGGATCGCACGGAGAGCGTCGTCGTTGCTCGGAATGACGTAATCGATCTGCTCGGGGTCGCAGTTTGTATCGACAATCGCCATGACCGGAATCTTCAGTCGTCTCGCTTCCGCAACGGCAATCTCTTCCTTCCTCGAATCGATGATGAACACAGCGTCCGGAAGGCGAGGCATGTCTTTTATTCCCGACAGGTTCTTGTCGAGGGCTTTTCGCAGGCGCTCAAGCCGCAAGACTTCCTTCTTGGGCAGAAGGTCGTAACGCCCATCCTCCTTCATCGCCTCCAGTTCCTTCAGACGCTGGATGGACTTCTGGATGGTAGTGAAGTTGGTCATCAACCCGCCCAGCCAACGCTGGTTGACAAAGTACATGCCGCAACGGCGAGATTCTTCCGCAACCGCATCCTGTGCCTGACGCTTGGTCCCGACAAAGAGAAAAATCTTCCCCTGAGCGGCCAGCTCCAGAACAAACTGTTGAACTTCTTTGAAGAGGCGGAGGGTTTTCTGGAGGTCGATGATATAGATGCCGTTTCGCTCACCGAAGATGTAAGGTTTCATCTTCGGGTTCCAACGCTTCGTCTGGTGGCCGAAATGGACGCCGGCCTCCAGAAGTTCCTTCATTGTGATAGATGCCAAATAAGCCTCCGTGGCAACGATTCGTTAATCGCCCTCCGGCCTCGCCCATGAACCGTTGGGGCTCCCAAAACAAGACTCTGTCCCGGGCGCGTGCACCCGAAAGAAACCAGGCTAACGTTTTGAGAACTGGAACCGTTTACGCGCTCCCGGCTGACCGGGCTTCTTCCGCTCTTTCATCCGGGGGTCGCGTCTCAGAAAACCGGCCTTCTTCAGGGCAGGCCGAAATTCCGGATTGAATTCCACCAGGGCACGGGAAATGCCGTGTCGCACGGCGCCGGCCTGACCGGTCGGCCCGCCGCCCTGGACGTTTACCAAGATGTCGAATTTGTCTAAGGTTTCGGAAAGCTGGAGCGGCTGTCGAATGATCATCCGTTGGACTTCATCGAAAAAATGTGTTTCGAAAGCCTTGTGGTTGACCTTGATATTGCCTGTCCCCGGCCTCATGAAAACTCGTGCCGTCGATGTCTTCCGTCGACCCGTTCCGTAATACTGAACTAAACTCAATGAGCCTCCACAACCCCGGCTTTCCGGTGTTGATCGCCTACAACTTCTCGATGACTTCCGGGTTCTGTGCCGAGTGGGGGTGTTCGTTGCCCGCGTAAACACGTAATCTCTTCATCATCAGCTTGCGCAACTTGTTCTTTGGCAACATCCCGATCACGGCTTCCTCGATCATCCGCTCGGGCTTCGTCTCGAACATGCGGCGGGCCGGTACTTCCCTCAGTCCGCCCGGATATCCGGTGTGCCGTCGATAAACTTTCTGATCCAATTTCCGTCCGGTGAGTCTAACCTTACCAGCGTTGATGATAATGACGTGGTCGCCAGTGATCAAAAACGGGGCGTATTCGGGTTTGTGTTTTCCCGTCAGCAGGGTGGCTACTTTTGTCGCCAGACGTCCCAGGACCTGGTCGGTCGCATCGATCTCGAACCAGTGGTCGTCGGCGGTCGCTTCAGCTTTGCTCAAGAATCGGGTCGACATGCTCCCAGAACCTCTCCCTTTAATAAACGCAAAACGATGATAATATACTGAGGCTAAACAACATGTCAAGCCAACCACTTCGCTTCGTCCAGGTCGCCGTCTTCATATTCGGGCTGCAGGTTTTCGCTCTCGGGTTCCAAGGCACAGCCAATCCACTCGACGAAGTCTCCGGATTTCTGCTCACCGACCAGTACGAAGAAGCCCAGGCCCTTTTGCTCGGGCTGCCCGAAAGCGCTCAAGGTGTTGCATTAAAAGGAGAAATCGAATTCCGAAAGGGCAACTTCGAAGCGGCGCGGGCCCAATACCTCAGGTCTCTCGAACTTGATCCGGAAACCTCTCGGGCTCACTATGGCCTGGGCAAGCTCGCGATGGCCAAGATGGAGTCCAAAGAAGCGGTGCGCTCGGTCATGAAAGCGGTGGAACTGGACCCCGAAGAAGCGATCTACCGCCTGACCGCGGCCGAGGCCTGGGGAATCGACCGGAACCTCGACGAACAGACCCGACAATTCGAAGCCTACGTTGCGCTGGATCCCAGCTATGACCCGGAAAGGGTCGCCGAAGTCCAGGCGGCGTTGGACGTGATTCAAAACTTCGGGTCCGACAAAATGGGCACTTATGAGATTCCGGTCGATCAGGAGCCCATCCCGATATTGAAGGCCATCAACCTTATCTTTGCGGACTTCATGGTCGGTGAGAAGGGCCCGTTCGAATTCATAGTCGATACCGGAGCATCTCAAACCGTCTTTACCGAGAAGCTTGTGAACGAGCTCGGCCTGGAGCCCATAGCCAGTACGCTGATCCACGGTATCGGAGGGGAAGGGAAAGTCGACACGAACATCTACCGGATCGACGAGTTGAAGTTCGGGGACATCGAAATTCACAACCTTCCAATCGGCTCCATCAACGAGCCCATGATCAGCGAGTTGGCTGCGGGAATTTTCAGCACGGCGACCTTCAACGACCAGGTCGTGTCGATCGATTACCGGAGGGACCGGATCGAGTTCAACGCCCCCGAGATCTCCGACAATGTCGAACACATCCCGTCCTGGTTCTTCAACAATCTCGTCCTGATCCCTCTGACGATCAACGGGGAACACCAGGGGAATTTCCTGGTCGACACGGGAGCGGTCACGACGGTCCTCTCGCACAACATGGCCGCTACGCTCGGCGTCACCGAGGACACACCGGGAGCCAAGATCGATCTCGGCCTTGCCGGTATCGGCGGATTCGAGGGAGTCGTCCTTCTGGTCCCGGAAGTCGTATTCACGACCGAGAAGAATCTCGAAGGCTTTTCACAGGTTGTGTCGATCGACATGCGGGAAATATCGAAGATGCTCGGCACCGAAGTGGCCGGCGTCGTGGGTTACGATTTCCTGAAGGGCTACCGGATCAGCATCGATTTCCAGAACGCCGAAGTACGGCTGTCGAAGTAGTTTCGTCGGAAGTCCTTGCCGAACGTTCCTGCCTGCCGACCGATTTTTTCAACATGAAGACACGAAGTGAACGAAGTAGAATTCGTGTTGAAAGAGAAAGTCTGGGAACTGGGAATCCTGGAAACAGGACTTACCTTTGGGCCGGTTTCTCGAGAACGTACAGGGCCTGTGGTTCCGGGGTGTCGACGATCATGAAGTCGGTAACCTGGTAGCCGTCATCGAAATAGTGAAGGAAGGCGGTCCGGACTTTCCGCTGCCAGTCGAGGGCCAGGCTGCGATCCGCCTGGAGGATCTCGGAGAACCGGACCGGGATCTCGAGGAGCAGCGGGCTCTGGGCGAACCCCAGTTCCGGGGATCCGGGGCCTCGGTCGTCGAACGCGATGATGCGGGGCAGCCGATCGAAATCACGGAATATCACGGGCGCTTCACCTGAAGTGCGATCCACCACGCGCTGGGAGTCCAGCCCCCACACTGCCACGAGTCGGTCGGTCTGGAGCCCGTGGTGGAGCGGGCTGCTGCTGTAACCGTAGATGTTCTCTTCGTACTCGGAAACGATGGCGCCGAGCTTTCGGGCATTGAAATGCGCATTCATTGCCTGCAGCGGATCGAACGTCCACCAGATCTCGGAAACGCCGTTCTTGAGAGCGTCCTCACGCTGCGCCAGCTTCAACCGGAGACCGATACCCTGACCTTGAAAATCCGTGGACACTCCGGTCATGTGGGACCACCAGATCAAACCACCGCCTGGTTTCCGTCCCAGCATGGCAAAGGCAAAACCGATAACCCGTCCCTCCGATGTCTCGGCAACCAGGACGCTCCCTCCGTATTCGTTTCCGATCAAAAGAAGCGGAGAAGCGGCGATATCTTCGATTTCGGAGAAACCCCAGACTTCCTTTTGTAACTCGACGCAGGCTTCGTAGTCTTCGAGGCCTCTCGCGCGACGGATCCGAAGATCGACTTCTTTCATGACGGCCACCAGTGTCCTCGGTCCGAAATACGGTCACTATCTCCGATGGATGTTGCAGTGGAGTTTGAATCGATCAATAAACTTGTGTGTGCCTCGGTCGTCTTGGCCGTCACAACCAGCAACCTCCATCGGCCCTACTGTTTCGGGCGGAACGGTCCCGTCTTGGAGTCGCTCCTCATCGCAATGAAGAGCATTGCTCGACATCTGCCAAATCCAGCACCGTTGCGCTCCAAATATAGCAACCGTATTTCGGACCGAGGACACTAGAATACCAGAATGATGCGTGCCCGAAGACGGGCCGGAGACGGCTCCAGGATCAAGAGACTATGGACAAGCTCAAGATAACCGGTGGAGCCAGACTCGAAGGCTCGGTGACCATCAGCGGCGCCAAGAACGCCGCGTTACCGACGATGGCTGCATCGCTGCTGACAGCCGGGGAACTGCGACTGGACAACATTCCGCTGGTTAAAGATGTCCGCACTACCGAAAGGTTGCTGGGGGAACTCGGCGTCGAGGTCGAACTCGGCACCGATCACACGGCCAGGATGAGTGCGGCGGCGATTACATCCTGCGAGGCGCCCTACGACCTGGTCAAGACGATGCGTGCGTCGGTTCTCGTTCTGGGACCGTTGCTGGCCCGCATGGGGCGGGCGCGAGTCTCGCTGCCGGGCGGATGCGCAATCGGGGCGCGTCCGATCAACCTTCACATTCACGGACTTCAGAAACTCGGGGCCGAAGTACGGACCGAGCATGGTTACGTTGAAGCCTCTGCCAAGCGCCTGAAGGGCGGTGAAATCGATTTCGATCGCGTCACGGTCACGGGCACCGAGAACCTGATGATGGCGGCCGTCCTGGCGGATGGCCGGACGATCCTCCGTAACGCCGCTACGGAACCGGAAGTCGCCGATCTGGCAACGCTGCTCAACAAGATGGGCGCACGGATCGTCGGAGCAGGGACCTCGACGATCGAGATCGAAGGCGTGAAAGAGGTCCACGGAGCGAGCCACAGTGTCATTCCGGACCGGATCGAAGCCGGCACCTTCCTGATTGCCGGTGCAATCACGAAGGGCGACTTGGAGTTGGTTCGCGTGAACCCGGAGCACCTGGCAAGTACGATCGATAAACTCCGTGAAACCGGAGTCTGCATTGAAATCCGGGAAGACGGACTGCGGGTTCGGGGCGGCACCGATCCGACGGCAGCAGACCTGCGAACCAAGGAGTACCCGGGGTTTGCTACCGATATGCAGGCGCAGTACATGGCCTTCATGACTCAGGCCAACGGCACTTCCGTAATCACCGAAAACATCTTCGAGAATCGATTCATGCACGCCAGCGAACTGACGCGGATGGGCGCGTCGATCAAGATAGAGGGCGCACACGCCGTCGTAACCGGCAAGACCCGGCTGAGCGGCGCCAACGTCATCGCCTCGGATCTCAGAGCCAGTGCTTCCCTGGTCCTGGCCGGCCTGGTGGCGGAGGGCGACACGGTGATCGATCGTGTTTACCACCTGGATCGAGGCTACGAAGAGCTTCACGAGAAGCTCCGGGCTGTTGGTGCTCAAATCGATCGAATCAAGTAGAGGACCCCCCGAACCCCCGAACCATCCTCCTTCCAACCACGAGCGGGTTCGGTTAGAATTCCGGAGGCATCCCCACCGCCCATCCAGTTGGAACGGAGAGTGCTTGAATGATTCGACGACTGCCAATCGTACTGGTGTTGCTAACCATCAACCTGCCGGCAGCCCATGCGCAGTTAGACCTTCCGACCCCGATGGATCACTATGAAAGCTTCGACGCCGACCTGGCCGGTCTTGCCCTGATCGGCGAGCTGATGGCCGGACTGGACCCGCTGACCCGGATGGGGGTCGAGCAATTTATGGCCCCGAGGGAGACAGGCACGCTCCCGCCGGTGCCCCGGGCCAATGCTCTGGCCCTTTTGCGATCGCTGGACCTCGAACCGCACCGCCAGGAAATCCTGGACATTCTGGTACACCAGTCCAGCGCGCTGGATGTGGTTCCCGAACAGGCGTCGAGATGGGTTCCGCTCGTCCACGACTCCCTGTTGTTCTTCCTGGCAGGACTGGGAGACGAACGACTTTTCGAGAGGGTGCTCCTCAACCTCATGTACCTGCCCGAGGGTTCCCCAAGGGGGGCGCGGCTGCTGGAGTTCACCGACAGGACGCCGGCCCTGCAGAAGATCGGCCAGATCCTGGCCCGCAACCCCGACCTTTCGCCGGACATCCGGGAATCCCTTCAGAATCTCGAGAACGGGATGTCGACTTCAAACCGCGACGAGCTCGTGGCGTTCATCGAAACGGAGTTGGGGCCCGACACGATTGAGACGCACCAGATCCGGTTCGCAGACGAAATCCTCGCCGAGGCCAGCGTGGGAGCGGTCATTCGCGCCACGCTATCGGATCAGGATGCAATGCGAGAGGTGGTCTTCAAGATCGTAAAGCCCTACGTGCTCGAATCATTGCCCAAGGAACTGGCGATCGTCGACGAACTCGCGTCGTTCGTCCAGACGCGGGGCGATTACTACGGCCTGGGAGACGTTCCTCTCTCGGACATGTTCCGGGACGTGAGGGAGGCACTGTCGAGCGAGATTCGGATTACAGACGAGCAGGACAACCTGGAACGTGCGGAAGCTTACTACGCGGGCTCCCAAGTCACAGTCCCCCATCTTTACTCGTTCTCGACCGAGCGGGTCACCGTGATGGATTTCGTACGTGGCGAAAAGATAACGGACGCGCTCATCGGTGATGCGGCCGGTCGACGTGAGATGGCCCGGCGCCTCGCCGACGCTCTGATGGTCGACGCGATCTTCTCCCCGACGGAAGAAGCTATCTTCCACGGCGACCCGCATGCCGGCAACGTTTTCCACGTCTCCGATGATCCGACGGATCGGTACCGAATCGCACTCCTGGACTGGGGCCTGTACGGAAGCTTCCCGCGGGAGCAACGCGAGCAGTTGGTGCAACTGGTGCTGGGGGTGCATCTGGGAAACGCCAAACGTGTCCGCAACAACGCGGGAGCCCTTCTGGAGGGAGGTCTCCCCACCTCCCCAGGCGACCTTCAGAAGATCCGAGTGGTCGCGGACGAGATCGTCCGGAATCGGCGGGGCATCTTCGACACGCTTCAAGATCTCATTCTGGAGCTCGCCAACGAGGGGTTTCAGACACGGTTCAACATCGCACTTTTCATCAAGTCACAACTGACGATCTCGGGAATCCTGAAGGAACTGGACCCTGACTTCAGCCCCGACAAGCATTTGCTCGACCGTGTCAACGGCCTGGTCTGGAGGGAGTTCCCCAAGCATCTGCTCTACTTCGTCTGGTTCCCAGCATGGAACTCGCACAGCTACCGCAGCATGCTTTCGAACGAAGACGTCCGCGACATCTGGACACGCGGGATCGGACGTGCTTTCCGGACCATCGGAGGTGGCATAGCTCGCGGGTTTGGAGCGATCTTTTAAGTCCGAAAGTGGGGAGCAGCCCGTGGAGAGTGAACGGCCCGAGCCTGCCGACAACCGGCACCTCAATCCGATCCGATCGTTATGATAAACTTCAGGTAATCACAGGATTTGGATCCGAGGTGTGGATCAATTGCTTCCCATTGTATGGACAGCTCTTATTGGGGCAACACTACTGGTGGCTCCGGTGCAGGTAAATCCTGCCGAGACGCGGGTCGAGCAGGCCCAACCGACGGTAGGAACGATAGCCGGCCACGTCACCCCACCGGAAGATAGTGAGATCGTCGATCCGTTACAAGCTGTCCTTATGGATCCTCGATGGGTCGACATCTGGAATGGCGACGTTCAGAAACGGCTGGACGTATACTCGGAACGCTACCGCGCCGCCTTCGCCCGCAATCGGGACTTTTTTGACCAGGTCTCCAACATGGCGCGACGCGACGCGATCGTCTTCGTGATCTCGCGTATGCAGCGGGATCTTGGCGCGACGTTCCAGGATCTGGTCCGGGAAGTGTCGGGGGAGGGCCGGTTCGAATTTCGGGACGTCCCTTTCGGCGAATACCAGGTGATAGTCCTCGCCAGACGGGGCAGAACGAATCTTATCTGGGTCGAGACCGTAGTAATCAACGGACCGATTCCTCAGTTCATCGAAGTAGAAAACCGCATACAGTGAAACAGTTTGTCATCGTCGCCGGTGAAGCTTCAGGCGACATGTATGGCGCCGATGTGGCCCGGGCCCTCAAACGTAGATTCCAGGGTGCGCGGATGTTTGGGCTCGGGGGCGACCACATGCGTGAAGCGGGCGTCGAACTCGTCTCCGACATCAGCCACACCGCCGTGGTGGGTCCCTTCGAAGCCATTGGCTATTTCGGAACACTGTACGGCGTGTTTCGGAAAATCGTGGACCGCATTGAAAGTGAGCCTCCCGCCGCGGCGATTCTGATCGACTTCCCGGACTTCAATCTTCGTCTGGCCGGGAGGATCAAGGCCGCTGGTGTTCCAATCGTCTACTACATCAGCCCGCAGGTGTGGGCCTGGCGAGCCGGGCGCGTCCGCCAGATTCGGGATCTGGTCGACCGAATGCTCGTGATTCTGCCCTTCGAGGAAGACATCTACCGGAGGGCGGGGGTGGACGTGGAGTTTGTCGGGCATCCTCTGCTCGACATGGTCCGCCCTCGCATGTCCAAGAGCGTTTTCCTCACCAAGTACCGTCTTGATGGTTCGAAGCCCGTCGTTGCCATCCTGCCCGGGAGTCGCAAGAAGGAACTGCGCTTCGTTCTACCTACTCTTTGCCTGGCCGCCGACCTGATACGGCGACAGAAGCCCGAAACACAGTTCGTCCTGCCGGTCGCGTCCGGTCTGAACACCGACTACGTTCGACGTTTCACCGGAGGGCGGACGATCCGCCTGGTTGTTGGAGACACCTACGAGGCCATCCGCTATTCAAGGGCCGCCATCGTAGCCAGCGGAACCGCAACGCTGGAAACGGCGCTGCTGGGCACGCCGGAAGTGATCGTTTACCGTATCGGCAAGGCCACCTGGTTGCTCGGAAAGGTATTGCTGAAGGTTCGGATGTTCGGCCTGGTGAACATCATTCTCGGCGAGGAAGTCGTTCCCGAACTATACCAGGACGCCATGACTCCGGAAAACGTCGCCCAGACGACGCTCAAGCTCATGGACGACGTGTGGACGCAATCCCGAATCCGGGGAAACTACGAACGCCTGCGACGGCAGCTGGGCAAAGGAAATGTAGCGGAAAGGGTTGCTGAGGCTGTCTACGAAGTCGTCAACTCGTCACGCCGACGAAAGAGAGGATGATTTTCGATTCGACCGGTTTTCCGAACAACGTCGCCGGATCGAATCGGGCGAAATACAGTTGTTCCCGCAGCCACCGCTCGACTTCCGGGTCATCCGGGCCGGAAAGGATCACGTAGGCCATGACACGTCCGTCGTCACCGACATGCGTCTCGACCGTCAGGGTCGCCAGAAGGTAACTTCGATCGCCCGCAAAACGACTCATCGTCGGATCCGTCGTCCGTACTCGCTTGTAGAGAGAGACTGGGACGTCGGCTACGTCATCTGACGCACTTGCCGTCGGCCCAGCAAAGCTTCCGAGCAGGATTCCGAAAAAGAGAACCGTGAAACACACTCCCGCCACAGCCGGAAGCGCGATCGGTGTAAGGAAATTCGACACCCTCATTTCCAGGCGGGCCAGGCGGTTTGCGTTTCGTTCGTGAGACAACCGGACGCGTGTGACCAGGGCGAGATCAACCGGCACTTCGGGCTCATCGGCCGTAAGAAGGAGGTTTTTCACGGAAATGTAGGACTGTAGCTGGCGCTGGCACGGCGCACACGCCGACAGGTGCGATTCCAGCTTCTCGACCTCATCCTGGTCTGCCATGGAATCGATGAATGGGCTCATCAGTTCCTGGGCATCGATACAACGGATGTCGCCGGATCGACCGAGAGCTTTTCGAATCAATGTCAGACCGCTCATCCTATTTTCCCACTCCGTCGGTTTTTCCACTCCATGTGACTGCTTCGTTCCAACCCCACAACTCGCGTATCTTCAGCCAATGCGCCGAACCGACAGATAACGCATCAGGCACTTCTTAAGGTCCGCCCTCGCCCGGGCCAGTCGCGATTTCACGGTTCCTATCGAGATGCTGAGAATCTGGGCAATCTCGCTGTAGGTACAACCTTGAATGTCGCGCAGGACGATGATCGAACGGTGTTGCTCGGACAGCTTGCTCAGCGCGTGCTGGATCGCTTCCCCGCGTTCCTTTGATTCGAACGCTGCTTCAGGCGTCGGGCTCTCGTCCCTCACCTGGACCCCCATGGCATCGTCTCCGTTACTTGGGGCGTCGTCCAGAAACACGGTTCGATTCCGATGGCGTCTCTTGAACCACCGGAGACGATTCAAAATCTCTGAAAGAGCGATCTTGAAGATCCAGGTCTTCAATGCCGACTCGCCTTTGAACCGGTCGATATTCCGGAAAACTTTTACAAAGATATCCTGGGTAACGTCGGCGGCTTCGCCCGGGTCGGCAAGCATGCGGCTGGCGACCTGGTATATCGACGCGTTGTAGGACCGCACCAACTCGTCGTACGCCGCGTCATCGTTTGCCTGCAGTCGGAGAACGAACAGGTTCTCCTCCGCCGACAGACCGACAGTCGACTCAAGTTCCGAATAGGATATTTCCCTGCGCAGCATTACGAAATGGTATCTCCCGGGTCGTCCTGAACCCAGTCAGAATATATCACTCTGTCACGCTGATGTTCGAAAAACACCTTCAATCAACTGACACCGTCACGCACAAATTGTTCCACAAATCTGAGCCCGGCTGCCAGTAATTCGTCAGTCTGGCCGGCATCGGGCGTCTCACAATAAACCCGGAGGACGGGTTCGGTGCCGGACCGACGGAACAGGATCCAGCTATCATGATCCAGCATCAATTTGGCTCCGTCGAGGGTTTGTACCGCGGTGACCTTCCGGTCAGCAAAGTGTCGAGGAGGCTGGCGTTCAATCGAATCGATCAGCCGATGGCCGGCGTCGATTGGCACATGGAGGTCGCGCCTGTCATAGTGAAACTCCCCGAACTCCAGCCACATATCCTCAATCAACTGGCGAAGAGACTTGCCGGTGGCCGCAAGCATGTCCAGAACAAGCAGGTTCACGAAAAGTCCGTCCCGTTCCGGAAGGTGCCTGGACAGCCCCACACCACCGCTTTCCTCCCCGCCTATGAGGACTTCCCCCCGCAACATAAGCTCGGCGATGTTCTTGAAGCCTATCCGGGACTCAAATACCTCCAGTCCCAGGACCCGGGCGATTCGCGGAACAAGCTGGCTTTGAGAGACGGTGTACGCAACGGCCCCTCCCCAACCACGATTGCGGTACACGTGGAGGAGCAAGAGGGGCAGAACCTGTAACGTACTGATAAATTGGCCGGTTCGGTCAATCACGCCCAGACGGTCCGCATCGCCGTCGGTCGCCAGACCCACATCGCAGCCGCTCTCGACAACCGCCGCCGCGAGCGACTCGAGTTGAGGCATCATGGGTTCCGGGCGCACCCCCCCGAACAACGGGTCCGGATCACCCCGAATCGTTCGGACCGTAACGCCGGTATCGGAAAGCAGTTCTTCGAGGAGCATGCCACCGCTGCCGTGCATCGAGTCCACCCGCACGTGCAGTCCGGATGCTGAGATCCGATCCCAGTCGAGCAGTGACTTCAGGTGTCGGACGTAGTGTGCCTCAGGCGACACTTTGTCGATGCCGCCCGCGGATCGACGGATCTGGGACCGGCCCAGACCCGCTTCGATGTCGGACGTCATTTCAGGGGGCGCGCTGCCACCAAACGCCGCCTTAACTTTGAAGCCATTGAAGCTGGGCGGGTTATGGCTTGCCGTGATCACTATCCCGCCTGAAAAATTGCGGCGACGGACCTCGAAAGAGACATAGGGCGTCGGATAGGGTCGATCCATCAACAGGACCTTGAAACCGTTCCCCGCAAAAACCTCGGCCGCTGCTTCCGCAAACTGGACCGAAAGGAATCGGACGTCGTAGCCGATAAACACAGCCCGCTCCGGACCGCCGTCGGACCGAGAGACGGATCCAAGATAGTCGGCCGTCGACTGAGCGACGATACGAACGTTCTCGAAGGTGAAATCGTCGGCGATTATGCCTCGCCAGCCGTCGGTGCCGAATTTGATTGGGGAGGGGGGCATTTAGTCCGGAGTCCGAAGTCGGAAGGTGGGAGTCCGGGGTCCTCCGAGGTGGAGTCGGACGCTCAGAGTCTGACCAAGACAAGTAATCGTTGTTGCAAGTTCCATCTCCAACTATCTCAGGAAAACAACTTTGGACCGGACTTCGGACCTCGGGTTCTTACAACGACGAGTACTCCGTCACGACCGCTTTCCCCCCTAGTACTGCCCCGGGCTTGAGAGTTGCGAATCGGCCGATATAGCAGCCCCTGCCCAACAAGGCACCTGAAATACGGGCATCGGCGTCGATCGTGTTGCCCGACCAGATCACCGAATCGACAATGATCGCCCGGGCGTCGATCTTGCAGTTGGAACCGATCACCGAGTTTTCGATCCGGACTCCTTCCCGAATAGTGACGCCCTCCGCAACGATGGAGACGTCGTCGACGAAGGCGCCTTCCGGAAGGTTCGTGAGATCGAGCCGGTTTGTGGGAATGTCAGGCGATTTGAATTTGCCGTTCAGTATGTCCCGATGAACCTCCAGGTACTTGGCCGTCGTGCCGATGTCGATCCAGTACCGATCTGAAACGAAGGCGTACATGGGTTCCTGCTTCTCCAGCAACGTCGGGAACAACTCTCGTTCGAACGAATGGGCGCGACCTTTGGGCATGTATTTGAGCACGGACGGCTCCAGGACGTACACGCCCGCGTTGATCGTGTTGCAGGTGATCTCGTCCGGGCTGGGCTTTTCAAGAAACCGATGGATGCGACCATCCGAATCCGACTCGACGAGTCCATAGGAGGTGGGGTCGTCCACGGGCGTCAGGACCAGTGTCGCAACCGCCTCCCTCTTGCGATGGGTCTCGATGACGGCGCCCAGGTCCAGCGATGTCAGCACGTCTCCATTGAAAACGACGGTCGTCGAATCGATCCATTCTTCGGCATTCTTGAAAGCACCACCGGTGCCGAGCGGCGTCCCCTCCACCGCATAACGGATCAGGACGTCGAAGTCGGCGCCATCCTTCAATAAGTCTTCGATTTTGCGGGGCTGGTAGGACAGGCTGAGAATGATTTCCGAAATACCTGCGCTCTTCATCAGGTCGATCTGGTAGAGCAGGAACGGCCGGTTGGCCACCGGCACGATCGGCTTCGGCGTGTTCAGCGTCAGTGGACGGAGGCGGGTCCCTTTGCCTCCGGCCAGAATCAATCCCTTCATATTGAGAAACTATAATATCGCACTAGGAGCCCGTGGTGGAAGTCTGTAGGGTCGCGTTACGAGCGCCATGGGGCTAGATGCAAGGCGCCACGACGACGTCGATGTTCCCATCGAAGACGGCGATGGTTCCCATCGAAGACGGCGATGCTCTTCATCGTGCATCTCTCCGCAGCTGGCCCCATGCCGTCGTAACCCGAAGGGCGCAGGGGTATTCGGGCCACAGGCTTTGTCATTCGTCGGTCACGAGGACTATGCATCGTTCGGCTCCTCATTTCGCGCCTGTGACCCGAATACCCCTGCGCGCGACCCTACAGACTTTCACCACGGGCTCCTAGGGCAACATTCGGTTCCCACTACCGGTTTGCGGTGCAGTGTGGGGGGTCGAACCTTGTTCCAGGCGTGTCTAAAATCTGATAGACTGGCGGGCCGTTATGAATTTGCCGAACGCAGTAACGCTTTCGAGGATTTTCCTCGTGCCCGTTCTGGTAACCCTCCTGTTAACCAAATACAGTGTGCTGATTGCAGCCTTCGTGTTTCTGGCTGCCTCGCTGACCGATCTTCTGGACGGCTATCTTGCCCGGGCCCGGAACCAGGTAACGACGCTCGGTATTCTGCTGGATCCGGTCGCCGACAAGTTGTTGGTGTCGGCGGCCTTCGTCTCGCTGGTTCAACTCCAGATCGTCTCGGCCTGGATGGTCGTCATCATCATCGGCAGAGAGTTCGCAGTCAGCGGCCTGCGCAGCATTGCGTCCTCCCAGGGTTTTACAATCGACGCCTCGGAACTGGGCAAACTCAAGATGGGAGCGCAGGTGGCCGCCATCACGCTGCTCATCCTCGGCAGTCAGTATCCTGTCTTCTTCATGCCCGGTCAAGTCGCACTCTGGATGGTCGTACTGTTTGCGGTCTGGTCGGCGATTGAATACTTTCGAACCTTCTGGTCGAAGATCGATGACCGCTTCAAAGCCCAGGAACGCCGCCGCCACAGCGCATTGAAGAACAGGCAGCGACGGAATGCTCCGACTCAGTAATCCCGAACAAAATTTACTGCTGGGAATCGCCAGGGAGGCGGTTCACCGACATCTGTCGGGCCAATCGCTTGAATACCCGGAGATCCCGGGCGGGGGTCTGACAAAGCCTCACGGCGTTTTCGTGTCCATCCATACCGACAGGGCGCTGCGAGGCTGCATCGGACGGATTCAAGCGGCAAGGCCGCTCTATGAAACTACGGCGGAATGCGCGATATCGGCAGCGGTGGCCGATCCGCGCTTCCCTCCCCTCCAGATCGCCGAACTGCCCGAAGTCTCTTTTGAAATTTCTGCGCTTTCCCCACCCGATCAGATCGGTGCCATCGAGGGAATCGAAGTCGGTCGCCACGGACTGATTGTCGAAAAGAACTCGCTACGCGGTCTGCTGTTACCGCAGGTCGCCTCACTCTACGGCTGGGACCGTATCGAATTCCTCCGTCAGACGTGCCTGAAGGCGGGCCTGGGTCCGGACGATTGGAAACAGGACGCGACCGTTTTTTCGTTCGAAGCTCTGGTTTTCCAGGAAACCCCCGTCCCATCGCCGGCCGAATGATGCTCCTGCAACTGCCCTACCACAACATCGACCCGGTCTTCCTGAATATCGGCCCGCTCCAACTCCGATGGTACGGGCTGATGTACATGATGGGGTTCGTTATTGCCTACTTCATCATGCGGCGGCTCGTGGCGGAGAGGAAGCTGTCGTTTTCGAACGACGACCTCTACGACCTTCTGTTCTATCTCATTCTCGGTGTCATGCTTGGGGGCCGGCTGGGTTATGTCCTGATTTACGACCTGGGCAGTTACCTGGAAGACCCTCTGTCGGTGTTTGCTATATGGCGGGGCGGCATGTCTTTCCACGGCGGTCTGATCGGAACGACGCTGGCCGCCGTCGTGATCGTCCGAAAGAAGGGATGGCAGTTCTGGGAGGTCGCCGACATCATTGCCGTGGCCGCACCGATCGGTGTCGGACTCGGACGGGTTGGAAACTTCATTAACGGAGAGCTCTATGGCAGGCCGAGCAGCCTTCCGTGGGCCATGGTGTTTCCCGACGGAGGAGACGTCGGTCGACATCCATCACAACTCTACGAGGCGTTTCTCGAGGGACTGGTCCTGTTCCTGATTCTGCGCTGGATCTACAAGCAAAATTTCCAGCCCGGAACGACGCTCTGGGGACTGGTGGCCGGTTATGGTCTCTTTCGCTTCAGTGTCGAGTTCCTGAGGGCGCCGGACTCGCACATTGGTCTGGACCTGGGAACCTTTTCGAGGGGACAGCTCTTGAGCTTTCCAATGTTGGTGGTGGGAACGTTCTTCCTGGTGAGTCTGGCTCGGAAAGGGCGGGAAGCGCCTACCTCAGTTCGACGAGGTCGCCCGGCGAAACGCCGTCCGAAGCGAAGGTCACCAGAGCAGTAGCCGCTCGCTCCCGAACCTTGATGACAACGAGTTCGCCGACCACCTCTCGCTCACTGGCCAGCAACCTGGCTGCCTCTCCCGCCACTTCGTAGAGGCGGCTGTCGAAATTGAGGGGTCTGTAGATCAGAAATTTGTCGCCGGGCCGAACTCCGTCGCGATCACCCAGATCGATATAAACGATCTGTCCCTCCCCGACGAACCCCAGCGAAAGATTCCCCAGATGGCTTGACGGGATTCCCGCAACTTCGGTAACTCCTCCGAACATCGGCGAACCCGAATTGGCCAGGACGTCACGTCCCAGGGCGACGGCGCCGGTGATCTTGCCGGTGCTGGGCATCATCGCCCCGATCCGGCGATACTCGGCAGGCTCGGGGAGGTCAATTTCCTCGAAACCGACCAGGGGATCGCCGACTTCGATGGCGTCACAGGATTGGATCACCCGCGCCAGTGCAAAACCGGGCTGAACCAGGACCGCCTGCAACTGACCGACTTCCAGATAGTGCCGCCCCAGGTCGCCTATTCCTTCGCGGGTGCTTCGCACCGAACGGGTAGGACGGACCACGGTAAAAATCTCTCCGGGGACCACGCCGTCAGATGCGCCCTGGCTCAGATAAAGGTATTCGGTCTCTGCCACCATCATGCTGACAGTCCCGGGGAACTTCGCCAATACGTTCAGGTCCTTTGATATTTCCGTCGTGGTCACAAAGCCCGAACAATAGAGGTCGCTCACCTTGACTTCCGGGATGCGACGGGACGGGGGTAGATTAAGTTCCAGGGGCGCGGGTGCCGGAGCCATCTCCACCGTCAACCGAGGCGATGCCGGTAGCCGGACTTGCTGCACCGGTGTGGGCGGCGCCGGTGACTCCGTCTCGGGCTCGGGCTCGGCTTCCACTTCGGGGGCCGGCTCGGGCTCGGCCTCGGTTATTTGAGTCACCGGGCGGATCCGGATCCTGTCTTCCGGATAGATCCAATGCGGGTTGATGATGTGCTCGTTGGCTTCCCACAACTGAGGCCACAGGAACGAGTTGTTCAACAAACGCCCGGCGATCGACCAAAGGGAGTCGCCTGCCTTGACCACATAAGCTTCGAAGCTGTCCGTGTCCTCAGGCGCATTGTTTGCAGTCCAATGGCCATCCCTCTCTCCCAATGTCGCCGGCGGTGTCCCCTGTTCCGGAGCAGGCCTCTGCTGGGCAGGGATCCTGACTGTGAAGGCGATGATCAAGGCAAGAAATATTGAAAGCTTTTTCATCGGGTAACCATTAGTATCAGAAGCGCGTATGCCAGTCAATATATTGATAATACGACATCAGTCGACTGGCGAGGATGTGGTGTGCCCCGGACTCGGACGACCCGACTGGCTGTTGTTCTGCCTATCGGACACCCAAGCGGTCTGAACGTTCAAAAACGCACTCCAGAAGCACGGATCGACGGGTAGCAACAACATCCATCCGGAGGATGAACAGGATTGAAACGCAAAAATTGCGCCATTCGGGCCAGCTCCGGTGCAGGAGGCTTCGTCAGTACCTTGAGCATGCGCTATCTACCAATGAATTGAACCATTTGAGTGCGATTTGTGATATTGTGAGAGGTTTCCACTTCTGCCGGAGTTCGTTGCCGGAAGACGAGTCGAACTGGGAAAGCAGGGAACGACGATGGACCAAGGGATCTACGACAATATCTGCCAACTAATCGGTGAGACGCCGATCGTCCGACTTAATCGAATCCCAACCGGCGATTGTGCCGAAATGCTGGTCAAGCTGGAGTTCTTCAATCCCGGCGGAAGCGTGAAAGATCGCATCGGCCTCCGAATGATCGAAGTCGCCGAGAAGGAGGGCCGGCTCAAACCGGGCGGAACAATCGTCGAACCAACCAGTGGGAATACCGGAATCGGCCTGGCGATGGTCGCGGCTTCGAAGGGCTACCACGTCATTCTCACGATGCCCGAGGACATGAGTGTCGAGCGATTGACCCTGCTTCGGGCATTTGGCGCCGAAATCACACTGACACCCCGTAACGAAGCCATGCAGGGCGCGATCGACAAGGCCGAGGAAATCCTGGGAGAGAACCCGGACTATTTCATGCCCCAGCAGTTTCGAAATCGAGCGAACCCCGATGCGCACCGAAAAACAACCGCAAGGGAGATCGCCGATGCGGTGGAGGGAAAGTTGGATGCTCTGGTTGTGGGCGTGGGAACCGGCGGCACTGCAACCGGGACCGGTGAAGTCCTCAAGGAATCGATCCCAGGTCTTGAACTACATGCGGTCGAACCTGCCGAATCAGCGGTGTTGTCTGGTAAGGAGCCGGCACCCCATCGAATCCAGGGCATCGGGGCGGGCTTTGTGCCCGAAATCCTGAATCGCGCGGTGGTCGACAAAGTGGTTCTGGTCGAGTACGACGACGCTAGGAGGGCGGCCCGGTTGCTTGCCGAAAAGGAAGGCATTCTCTGCGGCGTGTCATCTGGAGCGATTCTTCACGCAACAATCGACTTGGCGAAGGAACTCGGAGCCGGCAAGAGGGTCTTGGCGATCCTCCCCGACACTGGCGAACGCTACCTCAGTACGGAGTTGTTTTCTTGAAATGCTTCCCGGGCCCGTCTGCGTTTCACTGACCCCCACCACGGTGGAAGAAGTCTTTTCGGCCCCGCCCCCCGGTGCCGACTGCCTTGAAGTGCGCCTGGACTACCTCAGGAATCCCGAAGAATCGACATCTGCGCGGTGGAGCCGCCTCCCGATCCCGGTCATCGCAACCTGCAGAGGACGTGATCGCGGAGGACGCTTCGAGGGGTCGATTGAAGACGAGATTCGTATACTCGAACGAGCGGTGGGCAATGGAGCGCGTTTCGTGGACATCGATTTCCGTTTCGCCCGACCATTCGGGAAAGCGGAGGTCATCGGGTCGCATCACGATTTCGGGGAAACACCCGAGAATCTGGAAACGCTGATGGACGATGTTTCGAGAAGCCCGGTCTCGGTGGCCAAACTAGCGACGATGGTTCGGTCGTGGAACGACAACCGGCGGCTGCTCGAACTACTCAACAGAAACTGGGGGAAACCGGTCATCGTAATCGGGATGGGGGCGATGGGACAGATCACTCGAATCGTCGGGCCTTCGAGAGGAAGCGCTCTCACGTACACCGCGAGCGGGCGCGAATCTGCGCCAGGACAAGTTTCCCTCGACGAATTGGTAGGCACATACCGTTTCCCAAAGGTGCATAATTCGACTTCGCTGATCGGCATCATCGGCAAACCGCTGGGCCACTCACGGTCTCCGGTGCTCCACAACCAGGCGTTCGAGGCCGTGGGTCTCGACTTCGTCTATCTGAAGCTGCCCGTCGATTCCGTCTCGGACTTTTTCGAGAACGCCGATGAGATTGGAATACGGGGTTTTTCGGTCACGATCCCACACAAAGTGGACATCATGGAGCACCTCGACCGGCTGAGCCCGGCTGCCGAGCAAGCGGGCGCGGTCAACACGGTGGTACGAAACAACGGACGCTGGGTTGGCGACAACACCGACGTCCATGGAATTGCCAAATCGCTCTCAGACTTCGACCCGCGGGGCAAGCATGTGGTGATCCTCGGAACGGGCGGCGGCGCCAGAGCAGCGGTCACGGCTCTCGGAGGTGCGGCTAGAATCACTTTGCTCTCCAGGGACCCGGATCGCGTGTCGGCCTGGCCTCGTGGGGTCGAGGTGGGCCGTCTCGAAAACGTCGCGGAATACGCCGCGGACCTGTTGATCAACGCCACTCCGATCGGTATGGCGCCAAACGTGAATCGCGCCCCGATATCGGGACGGATTCGAGCGGATGTGGTGTTCGACATGGTGTACAACCCGGCCCGGACCCTACTGCTCCGTGAAGCGGCCACGCAGGGCAAGAAGACTATCGCCGGGACGACGATGTTCCTGGCACAAGCGGCAAAACAGTTTGAGATCTGGACCGGGCGGCGGGCCCCCGAAACCATCTTCGGAGGGCGGCGGCCCCCCGAAACCATCTTCGGAGTGGAACCCTCATGAGCACCCACGCCTTCCGAATCCCCGCGAGCACGTCGAATCTTGGACCAGGGTTCGATGCAGTGGGTTTTGCACTGGAAATCTATCTCCGGATCGAGGTCGAGCTGCTCGGTGAAGGGGCGGAGCTGCGGGTCGACGCAGGTGGCGTGGACAGCGACAAGATACCGTCGGGCGAAGACAACCTGATGGTTCAGGTCATCCGCGATGTCGGTAATCGGCGGGGCCGAGGAGTGCGGGCGGCAAACCTGAGGGTCCTGAATGAAATACCTCTGGCGCGGGGCCTTGGAAGCAGTGCGGCCGCGATCATCGCCGGCGTCACCTGCTATGAAATCCTGTCTGGCGAGAGATTCAATGTCGACGAGATCTTCGAGTACGCCCAACCCTTTGAGTCGCATCCGGATAACCTGGCCGCCGCGCTGATGGGAGGACTGGTCGTGTCCGCAGGAACAGGGACTGGAAAGACGGTCTTTTCCCGCGTCGAGGTGCCCGACGGCGCCGTTCCGGTCGTGGTGATACCCGAATTCGAACTCTCTACGGAAAGGGCACGGGGTGTTTTGCCGGAAGAATATTCTCGCGAGGATGTGGTATTCAACATCCAAAGATCGGCACTGACCATCGCGGCCATCACAGGCGGAAACTGGAAACTCCTGTCGGAGGCCATGCGCGACCGTATCCACCAGCCATACAGGGCTCCATTGATACCCGGCCTTGAAGAAGTGCTGGCACTCCAATCGGCCGGGCTGTTTGGGATTGCCCTGAGCGGGGCCGGTCCGACGGTGCTGGCGCTGGCGGCACCGGAGAATGCGGCCCGGATCGGCCAGAACATCCTGAACGTCTTCGCTCGCAATAACGTGCCAGCGGAAACCCGACTCACGAAGATGGATACACGCGGCCGGTTTTCCGAAACCATGTACCTAGGCTTGGAACAAAATAAGCAATCAGTAGTTAAGGAACCATGAAAAAAATTAAGACAGCCATTCTCGGAGCAACGGGAACCGTTGGCCAGCGCATGATCCAGTTGCTGGAAGACCATCCCTGGTTTGAAATCTCTGCGCTAGCCGCCTCTGACAACTCCGCGGGCAAAACCTATGGCGAAGCGGCACACTGGCAGTTGGACACACCGATCCCGCGGTCGATAAAGGCAATGACGGTGAAGCAATGCCGTCCAAACCTGGATTGCGACTTCATCCTGTCCGGACTTCCCTCCTCGATCGCCGGTCCGACCGAGACGGACTTTGCTTCCGCTGGCTTCCCGGTGATCAGTAACGCGGGCAGTCATCGGATGGATCCGGATGTTCCCCTGCTGATTCCCGAACTCAACCCGGAGCACCTCGGGGCCATCGAGAAGCAGAGGAAACGGTTCGGGAGCAAAGGGTTCATCGTGACGAATCCGAACTGTTCGACGATCGGACTCGTCATTCCCCTCGCCGCAATTCACCGGGCCTTCGGCCTGGACGCCGTTCACGTCGTCACGATGCAGGCCTTGTCCGGTGCGGGTTATCCGGGGGTGGCGTCGATGGATGCCGTGGACAACGTCCTTCCCGCCATCGGAGGCGAAGAGGAGAAACTCGAGACCGAGCCTCTCAAGATTCTGGGGGAATGGATGGACGACGCGTTCGAAGACGCCGAACTGCGCATCAGCGCTCTGACCCACCGGGTCAATGTCCGCGACGGCCACCTGGAAGCGTGCTCAGTGAAAATAAGAGGCGAAGCTTCTCCCGAAGACGTCGCAAATTCCATGGCCGGCTTCACCTCCCCGATCGACGACCTCGGTCTGCCTTCGGCGCCACGGCCTGTCATGATTTTGGAAACAGATATTCAGCGACCCCAGCCGCGTCTGGACCGCGATCGATCCAACGGAATGGCTGTCATCGTCGGTCCGGTCGCACCGTGTGCCGTCCTCGATTTCAAGTTTCGAATACTCAGCCACAACACGATCCGCGGCGCCGCCGGAGCGGCCATCCTGAACGCGGAATTGTTGCACCGCAAGGGATTCATAGGATGAATTCGCACACGCAAATTCCACCAGGCACCCAGATCCTGATCGGCAACGCGGCCCGAAGGAGACGCGCCGTCGAGGCCAAGGTGTTCTCGGTCTTCGAGGGATGGTCCTACGAAGAGATCATCCCACCGATGTTCGATTACTTCGACGTGTTCATCAAGGGGATGGGCAGCGATCTGGAAGACCGGATCTACCGTTTCATCGATCGGGAGGGCAACGTCCTGGCGCTCCGGCCTGAATTCACATCCCTTCTGGCAAAGATGGCGGCCACCCGGCTCTCGGACTATCCCAGGCCGGTCCGTCTGTCCTATTCCGGAGAAGTGTTGCGCTTTGAAGCGCCGAAAGGTGGCCAGCAACGCGAGTTTGCGCAGATCGGTATCGAACAGTACGGTGGATCGCGAAACACCTCGGACGTCGAGGTGCTTCTGGTGTGCATGGAATCCTTCGAGAAGCTGGGTATCCCCGACTTCCAGATCAACCTGGGTAGCGTGGACTTTTTCGGTGGAATCTTCGACCGGATCGATCTACCCGGCGGCGAGATCGATGAACTCAAAGAGGTGCTGAATTTCAAGAATCAGACGGGTCTCGAGCGCATCCTCGACAGGTTGCCGTTCGACGAGCACCGCAAGAGAGTCCTGCGCTCGATGCCACATTTGACGGGTGGAGCCGAGGTTCTCGTCAAGGCCCGCAACCTGGTCCGAAACGACCGATCACGGCAGGCGATCGATCATCTCGAGGAAATCTACTCGGTGTTCGACGAACTTGGCCTGGCCGAGCATCTGACCATCGATCTGGGAGAGATACGAGGTTTTGATTATTACAGCGGCATTCTGTTCCGAGCGTACGTTCCAGGGCTCGGCTTCGAAGTCGCGAACGGGGGAAGATACGACGGACTTCCTGCCCAATTCGGACACGATACTCCAGCGGTCGGTTTCTCCTTCAGTCTGGACCGTCTGGAGCAGATTGTCGATGAAGGGCTTGGAACCGGAGAAGACGAATCCGGGGCGGCGTCGGCGACCAGTAGTTTCGAAGAGGCCCGGCGCTTTCGCAGCCGAGGGCAGAAGGTAAAGCTGTGCTCGTGATCGCTATCGCCAAGGGGCGTTTTCTGGAACCCTCACTCGATCTGCTGGGGCGGGCCGGATTGCGGTTCGACAAGGACGTGGCAAGTTCTCGCAAACTCATCTTTGACTCCGAAGACATGGCCTTCCGCGCAATCCTGGTGAAACCGATCGACGTCCCGACCTACGTCGAATACGGTGCTGCCGATGTCGGCATCGTCGGACGGGACGTCCTGGCCGAATCGCGGGCGGACCTGCTCCAACCCCTCGACCTCGGTTTCGGACACTGCAGGATAGCCGTCGCTGCGCCTAAAGGGTTCCGGAACACAGACGAAACCGATCATCCGACGATTCGGGTCGCTACGAAGTACCCAAACATCACGCTGGAATACTTCAACGCCCGGGACATCCCGGTCGAAATCATCCCGTTGTCGGGTTCGATCGAACTGGCGCCGTTGATCGGCCTTGCCGACCGGATCGTGGATCTGGTCGAAACAGGTGAAACACTGAAGGAAAACGGAATGGAGATCGTCGAGGTGATCGCCGAAAGCGCGGCTCATCTGGTGATCAATCGTGCCAGCTACCAGACCAAGAGGCGTGAGATTGTTGGAATGGTCGAGTCATTGGAGGCACTGGTGTGATGCGGATCGTAGACCTCAGGGAAGCTCTGGATCTCGATGCGGTCGATGTGCTGCTCAGGCCCCGGGAGACCGAGACAAACGTCGACGAGACTGTTGCCGGCGTTGTAGCCGACGTTCGCGAGCGCGGCGACGAGGCCCTGTTCGAATATTCCGCCAGGTTCGATGGCGTCTCTCTCGGTAAGGACCAGATCCGCGTCACCGAAGACGAGATTCGCGAAATTTCCGCCGGCGCAGACGATGAACTCGTAGAGATCCTTCGGGTCGCAGCTTCAAATATCCGTCAGTTTCATGAAGAACAGCTCCAGGAATCCTGGGAGATCTACGCGGGCGAGGGCGTCCACCTCGGACAGCGAGTCACACCGATCGAAGGCGCGGGGCTCTACATACCCGGATTTAAGGCAGCCTACCCGTCTTCGGTACTGATGAATGCGATTCCGGCGCAGGTGGCGGGCGTGGACCGGATCGTCGTGACAACGCCGCCGCGGTCACTGGAGGAAAACCCTCTGGTCGCTGCCGCCCTGAACCTTCTCGGGCTCTATGATGTCTATCGGATTGGAGGGGCCCAGGCGGTCGCAGCGCTGGCGTACGGGACCGAATCGGTTCCCCGGGTCGACAAGATCGTGGGTCCGGGCAACCGGTATGTTCAGAGCGCCAAGAAGATCGTCTTTGGAACAGTGGATATCGACATGGTGGCGGGTCCGAGCGAAGTCGCGATCGTCGCCGACGACACGTGTGACCCCGCATGGGCGGCCGCGGACCTGCTCGCACAGGCCGAGCATGACGAGATGGCCCGGGTGTGGCTGATTTGCTGGTCTGAGGATCTTGCCGCGGCTGTGTTCGACCAGGTCCAATTACAACTCGCGACACTTGATCGTAACGAGATAGCACGAATGGCAGTCGCCAACAACGGGATCAGCTTTATCGTCGACGCCGAGGACGACGCCCTCCGGCTCGTCAACCACATCGCCCCCGAACACGTGGAGGTGCTCATGGCCGAGCCGGACCGAATCGCTGACGGTATCCGTCACGCGGGCGCCGTCTTCGTCGGCCGCTACTCTCCGGCCGTCGTCGGGGACTATTTCGCAGGACCCAACCACGTCCTGCCAACCGGCCGATCGGCACGGTTTTTCTCGCCGCTCGGCGTGTATGACTTTCTTAAACGGACGAGCATCGTGCGGTACTCCGGACGGGCCATCGAAAAGTCCGGGAGCATGATTGAAAAATTTGCGATAGCGGAAGGCCTGACTGGACATGCCAGATCGATCACAATTAGAGGTCATTAAGCCTGCGGTTCGCGCCGCTTCGGCATACCGGATCGAGCACCGTGACGCCGACGTCAAGCTGGACCAGAACGAGAACCCCTATGAACTGCCCGACGAGTTGAAAAGGGACGTGGTCCATCGCGTCCTCGAGAGTCCCTGGGGACGATATCCCGAGTTGGTCCCGGAAGGAATCATCGAGGCCCTAAGTCGTTTTACAGGTTGGCCCGAGACAGGAATCCTGGTCGGCAACGGCTCGAACGAATTGATCAACGCCGCCTTGACGGTGACGCTCCATCCGGCGAGCAGGGTGGCGATCGCACAACCAACGTTCACACTGTACAAGCTCATGTCGACGACGTTGGGGGCCCGGGTGGACGAGATCTATCTGAACGAGCAGGACATGTCCTTTGATGTGGACTCTCTGGTTTCAGCCGCACGAGAGGCGGACGTGCTGGTCCTGTGCTCGCCAAACAATCCAACCGGCAGCTTGCTGGATCCATCCGATACCGCGCGGATACTCGATAACGCTCGGGGACTGGTGATTCTCGACGAAGCCTACCACGAGTTCAGCGGCCAGAACGCGGTGTCGCTCCTGGAGCGATTCGACAACCTTCTGTTGCTGCGCACTTTCTCGAAAGCAATGTCGCTGGCCGGCCTCCGCTTCGGCTATCTGCTGACACGTCCGGAAATCGCAGCCGAAATCAATAAGGCGAAACTTCCGTACAGTGTGAACATATTCACGCTCGCCGCGGCACAAGCCGTCCTCGAACGGACCGAAGTGCTGGATGGAGCCATCCGTAGTCTGATCGAGGAACGGGAACGAATATTCGGCGAGTTGGATGGCCGGCCGGGAGTCCAGGTGTTTCCGTCGCGAGCCAATTTCATCCTGATCAAGACACCCCACCCCGCAGGGCGTGTTTTCGACGCACTGTATTCCGAAGGCGTTCTGGTACGCGATGTCAGCCGATATCCTCTGCTGGATCGCGCGCTACGCGTGTCGATCGGAAAACCTGATGAAAATACGCGATTCCTTTCCACCCTGGATAGGGTCCTGGAGACACTCGCATGAGCGCTCGAACAGCCGAGAAACAACGCACAACTAAAGAAACCCAAATACAACTACGGTTGAACCTGGATGGGGACGGGCAGCACAACATTTCGACCGGGATCCCTTTTTTCGACCACATGCTGGCGCAACTGGCCCGGCATGGCCGCATGGACCTCGATATCGAAGCCAAAGGCGATCTTGAAATTGACGGCCATCACACGGTCGAAGACGTAGGCTTGACCCTCGGGCAGGCTCTTAACGAAGCGTTGGGAGAACGGCGGGGCATCACGCGATTTGGTCATGCGTATGTTCCGCTGGATGAAGCGTTGAGCCGTGTGGTCGTCGATTTGTCAGGAAGGCCGTACATGATCTACCGGGTTAATTTCGAAACATCCCATCTGGGAGATCTCCAGACCGAGCTGATCGAAGAGTTCTTTAAGGCGCTCGTGCAGGAAGGACGCCTGAACCTGCACATCGAGAACATCTATGGAAGGAACCAGCACCACATTGCGGAAACGCTTTTCAAAGCGGCCGCGCGAGCGTTGCATGTGGCGACGCGGGTGGAGTTCGAGGATGGCGATGTTCCGTCGACGAAAGGGGTTTTGTGACGCGGATGGGGGGAAGGCCGAGGTCCGAAGTCCGATTGAAAAAAGCTAGGTCATGATTACGATTGTCGATTACCACCTGAACAACCTCCGGAGCATCGAAAATACGCTACGCCGGTTGGGGCAGGATGTCCGGGTCACTTCGGATGCGGACGATGTGAGAACGGCGGAAAAGTTGGTCCTGCCTGGGGTGGGGGCATTCCCTGACGCGATGCGGAATCTGGAATCTCTCGGTCTTGGAGGTCCGATCATCGAACGGGTCCGGGACGGGACGCCGATCCTGGGTATCTGTCTGGGCATGCATTTGCTGTTGGACGAGAGCGAAGAGTTCGGCAGCAATCGAGGGCTCGGTCTGATCGCTGGAAAGGTTCGGAAGCTGCCGGGTGGAGTCCACATCCCGCACATGGGCTGGAATCAGCTTCAGCCCAGGCGGACAGACGGTCTTCTGGAGGGTGTCGAAGAGGGTAGCTTCGTCTATTTCGTCCATTCCTACTATGCGGTGCCGCGAGATCCGGACGCCGTTATGGCCTCAACCGATTACGGGATCCAGTTCCCTTCGGTACTCGGGTCGGGTAGCGTCTGGGCAACGCAATTTCATCCCGAGAAGAGCCAGCACGTCGGCGAACGCATTCTTCGAAATTTTGCACACCTATGAACCTCTACCCGGCCATCGACATCTATCAGGGGAATGCAGTCCGGCTCCGACAGGGCAGACGTGAGGAAGCCACAGTCTACGGACGACCCCTTGAAATGGCCCGACGATGGGTCGGGGCCGGCGCACGATGGCTCCACATCGTCGACCTGGACGGTGCTTTCGCAGGCCGCCCCCAGAACACCGCTGCGATCGGAAGGATTCGATCGGAATGTGAGGGGGTTCGGATACAAGTCGGGGGCGGCATCCGTGACATGTCCGCGGTCGAGGAACTCGTCCAACGCGGGGTCGACAGGGTTATTCTGGGTACGGCTGCAGTAGAAGACCCCGACTTCCTCAAAAGAGCGGTCGACCGGTTCGGAGAGCGAATAGCAGCGGGGATCGACGCCAGGGATCAGACTGTACGTCTGGCCGGGTGGACGACGAGCGCAAGCGTTACGGCGATCGAACTGGCCTCGAGACTGGAACGGGCGGGGATCGGGCTCGTCGTCTATACCGACATTTCACGAGACGGCGAGATGCGGGGAACCAACGTCGACGCGAATCGGAGGATGCTCGAAGCCACTCAATTGAAGGTCATCGCCTCGGGGGGCGTTTCGAGCATGAAAGATCTCGCCAGACTGACCGAGCTCGACCATCCCAGACTGGATGGCGCGATCATCGGCAAGGCGCTGTACGAAGGACAGATCCATCTCGAAGAGGCGCTCGCCAATGCTGGCTAAGAGAATCATCCCATGCCTGGACGTCAAGGAGGGGAGGGTCGTCAAGGGCGTGAACTTCCTGGACCTTCGCGATGCGGGGGACCCCGTCGAATGCGGCCTGCGCTATTCGGAGGAAGGCGCAGACGAGCTGGTGTTTCTGGACATCACGGCGTCGTCGGACCGACGGGATATCGTTACAGGGATGGTCCAGCAAGTCGCCGACACAATCAATATCCCGTTTACGGTTGGCGGCGGCTTGCGTTCGGTCGAAGACATCGGGCGCATTCTCCGGGCCGGGGCGGACAAGGTTTCCCTCAACACGTCCGCTGTGGAGCGATGCGAGCTGATCACCGAATCCGCCGAACGTTTCGGGAGCCAGTGCATTGTCGTCGCGATTGACGCCCGTCGCGAACCTTCCGGAAATGGCGGTCACGCTTGGAAGGTCTACACGCATGGCGGCCGGAACCGAACCGACATGGATGCCGGCGACTGGGCCAGTCAGGTCGCCGAACGGGGAGCCGGTGAGATCCTGCTGACCTCCATGGACGCGGACGGCACGAACGAAGGCTACGATATCGAGCTCACGGCAGCGGTCGCCGGGGCGGTCCATGTCCCGGTCATCGCCTCGGGGGGCGCCGGGACGTTAGACCATCTCGTCGAGGCCCTGACCGATGGAGAGGCCAGCGCGGTTCTGGCAGCGTCGATCTTCCATTTCCGGAAATACACCATCTCGGAGGCGAAGAAATACCTCCGCGAAAAGGGCGTTGTGGTTCGATGAGCAATAACTCAAACATTCTCGACAACGTGAAGTTCGACAACCGGGGCCTGGTTCCGGCGATCGTGCAGGACGTTCGAACTCGCGAGGTTCTGATGCTCGCCTACATGAATCAGGAGTCCCTGGGACTGACGCTCGAGAAAGGTGAAACATACTTCTACAGCCGAAGCCGGGACGAGCTCTGGCACAAAGGCGCCACCTCGGGCAATGTCCAGACCGTTCGCCGGGTTCGGATGGATTGTGATTTCGATACGCTGCTGATAGAAGTCACGCCACGGGGACCGGCGTGTCACAAGAATACGTATTCGTGCTTTGAGGTCGAGCCGCAGCTGGAGGGTTTTCTCAACCAGCTCTACGAATTGATCGAGACGCGGAAGCAAGAACGACCCGAAGGCAGCTACACGACCTATCTCTTCGACAGCGGCCTGGACAAGATCCTCAAGAAAGTGGGCGAAGAGGCGGCTGAAACCATCGTGGCGGCGAAGAACCAGGCACCGGGAGAGCTGGTCTCCGAGGCATCGGATCTGATTTACCATCTACTTGTTCTGTTTGTGGAGCAAGGTATCTCGCTCGGCGATGTCACCGACGAGCTAAAGAAACGTCATGCGTCCAAGTCTGGAAGAAGTTAAGAAGCTGGGTTCGGCGGGCAACGTCATCCCGGTATACAAATCGGTCGTCGCCGATTTTCTGACACCGGTCTCGGCTTTTCTCAAGCTTCAGGAAGGCCGCCGTTTCGCCTTTCTGCTGGAATCGGTGGAAGGGGGAGAAAAACTGGCGAGATATTCCTTTCTGGGCCGGGATCCGTTCCTTGTCTGCAGTATCGGCGAAGGAGCGGAAGAAACCGACGACAACACCGAACACCGGCGCTTCAGCGCAGCCGATCGAGAGGGCTTCTTCGGCGAGGTACGTGAAACGATGAGTCGGTTTCACTCTGTGACCGTCCCCGGTTTGCCCCCGTTTACAGGCGGTGGCGTTGGCTTCTTCGGCTACGACATGGTCCGCCTGATCGAAGACATCCCGGCCACCGGAACGGATGATCTCGGGGTGGACGACGCGGCGGTGATGTTCTACAAGACGATTCTCGCCTTCGACCACGTGGGCAACCAGATTCATATCATTTCGAACCTGTTCGTCTCAGAAACCAACGAGCCGATCGAGGCTCAATACGAGGACGCGGTTCGGGAGATCGACCGAACAGAGGCTTTGCTCCGGCAGCCGATGGAGGAACCCACACCCAGGGACACCGGTCAGGAAGTGGTTGTGCGTTCGAACTTCGAAAAAGACGATTATCTGGATGCCGTCCGGAACGCCAAGAAATACATCGCCGCAGGCGACATCTTCCAGGTCGTGCTCTCGCAACGGTTCGAAGTCAAATTGCCGGTCCCCCCGTTTGAGGTCTACCGGGCCCTTCGCATCGTCAACCCGTCGCCGTACATGTATTTTCTCAAGATGCCGAATGCCACGATCGTCGGCGCTTCACCGGAGATGCTGGTTAAGGTCCACGACGGTGAGGCCCATTACCGCCCGATCGCCGGGACCCGGCCGCGGGGCAAGGATGAGTCTGAAGATCAGGCCCTGGCGGAGGAACTTCTAACCGACGAAAAGGAACGGGCCGAACACGTGATGCTGGTCGATCTGGGACGGAACGATCTGGGGCGCGTTTCGAAGTACGGTTCGGTTCGAGTCGAAAACTTCATGTCCATCGAGCGTTACTCCCACGTCATGCACCTGGTCTCCTCGCTGCGAGGCGAGCTTCGCGACGACGTGGACCGCTTTGACGCGCTGATGGCCTGCTTTCCCGCCGGCACGGTATCGGGGGCGCCGAAAGTTCGGGCCATGGAAATCATCGACGAGACGGAACCCTCGAAAAGGGGCGTCTATGCCGGTGCCGTGCTCTACCTGGATTTCAGCAACAACCTGGATTCGTGCATCGCGATCCGAACGCTTGTTGCCAGGGGGGACCGCGGATATATCCAGGCCGGCGGAGGCATCGTCGCCGACTCGGTGCCAGAAAGCGAGTTTATGGAGACGGTCAACAAGGCCCGCGCCCTGATTCGGGCGATCGAACTGGCGGCACGGGGCTTCCGGCTATGATCGTCGTCATCGACAACTACGACTCGTTCACCTACAACCTGGTCCAGTACCTGGGCGAGCTGGGCGAGGAGTTGCGGGTGTTCCGGAACGACAAGACGGCACTCGATGCCCTCGACGGGCTCAACCCCGAACGCATCGTCATCTCGCCCGGGCCCGGCGTGCCGGCGGACGCCGGCATTTCCAAAGCCGTAGTCGAGCACTTCCACTCCAGGGTCCCGATACTGGGCGTGTGCCTCGGCCATCAGGCGATCGGCGAGGTGTTCGGGGGAAGAATCGTTCACGCGCCTACTCTGATGCACGGCAAGGTCAGCAACATCCGACACGACGGCAAGACGATTTTCCTCGGGTTGCCACCGGACTTCAGCGCGACACGCTATCATTCTTTGATGGTCGACGATGTTCCCGGGTGTCTGGAAGTCAGCGCAAGGACTGACGAAGGGGTCGTCATGGGCGTTCGACATCGTGAATTCCCGACCGAGGGTATTCAGTTCCATCCGGAGTCGATCATGACGGACGTTGGGAAAGATCTGCTTTCGAATTTTTTACGGCTGGAACTCCGTTGATTACCGAAATCATTCAGAAGCTGGTCGACGGCCGCGACCTGTCCGAATCCGAGGCGCGAGGGGTCATGGAAGAGATCATGACCGGAGGGGCGACCGACGCCCAGATCGCGGCTTTCCTCACGGCGCTGCGCATGCAGGGAGAGACCCTGGACGAGGTGGTCGGTTTCGTCAGCGTCATGCGGGAGAAAGCCACCCCTCTATGGAACGGAGAACGTCTGGAGGTCCTCGATACCTGCGGCACTGGCGGAGATCGATCCGGGACATTTAATATTTCCACCGTGGCGGCTTTCGTCGCGGCCGGCGCGGGAGCACGGGTTGCGAAGCACGGCAATCGGGCGGCCAGCAGCCAGTGCGGAAGCGCGGATGTCCTGGAAGCTTTGGGCGTCAATATTCAGATGTCACCCGCCGAGCTTCGTCTCTGCCTCGCGGAGGTAGGTATCGGTTTTCTCTTCGCGCCGAACTTTCACCGATCCATGAAGTATGTGATGCCGGCGCGGAAACAAATGGCGATCCGAACGGTTTTTAACATGCTTGGTCCACTGGCAAACCCGGCGGGGGCGACGTTCCAGGTCATCGGGGTCTACTCGGAAGCTCTGCTGGATCTGATGGCCGGTGCCGTCGCCCGTCTGGGCGTCCGTCGCGCGTTCGTGGTTCACGGACAGGACGGAGTCGACGAAATCACACTGTCTGCCCCGACCGATGTTGTGGAAGTGAACGAAGGGCGAAAGCGGCGGTTCAGGATCGAACCTGAGGAATTCGGTGTCGAACGGGCGGGACCGGAGACGCTTAAAGGAGGGGATGCGGCGACGAACGCTCGCATCGTCCAAGACGTTCTGGCAGGCGAGACCGGTCCCCGGCGAAATGTCGTCTTGATAAATGCCGGGGCCGCGATAGCCGCGGCCGGGCTGGCGACAGACCTGGTGGGAGGTTTTCGGCTCGCCGCCGAATCGATCGACTCCGGTGCTGCCCGTCTAAAGCTCGATCAACTGAAGGCATTTCCGACGGTATGAAGACTCTCGAATCCACCCATATCCTGGCACGGATCATCAAAGCCAAAAGACGGCGGGTAGAAGACTCTCGCATTCGTGTCCCTGAAGCGATCGTCGGAAACATGGCGTCTGTTGCGCCACGACCGATCTCGTTTCACGACGCGATTGAGGCAACAGGCGCCAGGCGCATCATCGCGGAAATCAAGAAGGCCTCGCCGTCGGGGGGGGTCCTCGCCGAAAAACTCGATGTCGAGGCCCTGGCACGAGCCTACGCCGGAGCCGGAGCGGCCGCAATTTCGGTGGTCACGGAACAGAATTTTTTCCGAGGGGATCTCGGTTGGGTTAAGAAAGCGGCGAAAGCTTCCCAATTGCCGGTGTTGAGAAAGGATTTCGTATTCGATCGATACCAGATTTTCGAAACCCGTGCCGCCGGCGCCAGTGCGGTTCTGCTTATCGTAGCCATGTTGAGGACCGACGAGTTGAAGGCGCTGCTGGCTTCGGCCCGGGACGTGGGACTCGACGCCGTCGTAGAGGTACACGACGAAGCTGAACTGGAAGAAGCGCTCGAAGCGGGCGCCTCGATCGTGGGTGTGAACAACCGCAATCTGAAGACGTTCGACGTGAGCCTTGAAACGTCCGCCAGGCTGGGCAAGTTGATTCCCGATGGCGTATTGTTCGTTGCGGAGAGCGGAATTCACAGCAGGAAGGACATCGACTTCCTGACGGACGCCGGTGCGGACGCGTTTCTGATCGGCGAGCACCTTGTAACCTCCCCGGATCCCGCCACCACGTTGAGAGGCCTGCTGTGACCCGTATCAAGATGTGCGGGGTGACCGAACTTGAAGACGCGCGTGACGCAGCCATGCTGGGTGCGGACGCGATCGGTCTGAATTTTGTCGAAGGCAGCCCCCGGGCGGTGACGCCGGAACGTGCCGTGCGGATCATTGAATCGCTGCCGCCTTTCGTGACGGCGGTCGGCGTTTTCGTCAACTACGAAGATCCCCAGGCTCTCGAAGACTTCGCGGTTTCGATTCGCCTGGATGCCGTGCAGTTACACGGTGACGAAACGCCGGACTATTGTTCGATGATCCACAGGGTCAAAGTCATCAAAGCAGTCCGTGTGGATGAGAACTTCAAGGTAGACAGCCTTCGGAACTATCCCGCGTCAGCCTTTCTGTTGGATGCGTACAGCCCGACGGCGTTCGGCGGGACAGGACGAGTTTTCAACTGGTCGCAGGCCGCGGGGGCAAACGCTTTCGGGCGAATCATCCTGGCCGGAGGACTCAACCCGGATAACGTCGGGTCCGCTATCGAAGAGCTCCACCCATTCGCTGTGGACGTATCCAGCGGCATTGAAACAGAACCGGGAAAGAAGGATTACGATTCGATACGACGCTTCGTGGAGGCGGTGCAGCGCGCGGACGCAAATTGAGAAGCCGTTTGCGAAGAAACCCATTGAGAGGATTTGTGGCATGACCGGACATTACGGACCTTACGGCGGGCAGTTTGTTCCCGAAACCCTCATGCATCCGCTCGAGGAACTCGAAGAAGCGTACGTCCGGGCGCGTGGGGACACTTCCTTCGAAAACCGCCTGGGCGAATTGTTCCGGCACTACTCCGGGCGTCCGACCCCTTTGTACCTTGCAGAGCGTCTCAGTGAAGCGTGGGGAGGTGCGAAGATCTACCTCAAGCGTGAGGATCTGAACCATACGGGTGCGCACAAAATCAACAATTGTCTGGGTCAGGCGCTGCTGGCGGAACGGATGGGCAAGAAGCGGATCATCGCTGAAACCGGCGCGGGCCAGCACGGCGTGGCAACCGCCACGGTCTGCGCTTTGCTCGGTCTGGAATGCGACGTGTATATGGGAGAAGAGGACATCCGGCGCCAGAAACTGAACGTCTTTCGGATGAAGTTGCTCGGTGCGCGCGTCCTGCCGGTCGGCTCGGGAAGCAAGACGCTCAAGGACGCGATCAACGAAGCGATGCGGGACTGGGTGACGAACGTCCGGACGACATATTACATGCTCGGTTCTGTCCTGGGACCCCATCCATACCCGGAGATGGTTCGCGACTTCCAGTCGGTGATCGGACGCGAGGCGCGTGCCCAGATCCTTGATCAGGAAAGCCGTCTTCCCGACCTCCTCGTGGCCTGTGTGGGCGGCGGTTCCAACTCCATCGGTTTGTTTTCGCCATTCCTCGAAGACAGCGAGGTGCAAATGGTTGGTGTCGAGGCGGGAGGGAGGGGACCGGGACTTGGGGAACACGCGGCTCGATTTTCCGGTGGAAGGCCAGGCGTTCTCCATGGGACTTATTCCTATATTCTGCAAGATGCGGACGGCCAGATCGTACCCACACATTCGGTGTCGGCCGGACTGGATTATCCGGCAGTCGGCCCCGAACACGCCGCGTTGCACGAGTCCGGGCGCGTAACCTATACCTCCATAGAAGATGCCCGGGCCCTTGACGCGTTTCACGAGTTGAGCCGCCTGGAAGGCATCATTCCGGCGCTCGAAAGCGCGCACGCCGTGGCCGGTGCGAAGGCTCAGGAACTCCGATCCGGGCAGATCGTCATCATCAATCTGTCGGGACGAGGGGACAAGGACGTGCAGGAAGTCGCACGCCTGGGCGGGGAATAACGCGTGGCTACACGGATCGAAAAGAAGTTTGAAGACTTCCGGGCGGAAGGGAAGAAGGCTTTCATCCCCTACATCACCGCGGGGGATCCGAGTTTGGAAGGTACGTACGACCTGGTTCTCTCGCTCGAAGCAGCCGGGGCCGACCTCATCGAGATCGGCGTGCCTTTCTCGGATCCGATCGCCGATGGGCCCGTCATCCAACGGGCCACGGAAAGGGCCCTGGCCAACGACGTCTCGCTGGAGAAAATCCTCACGCTCGTCCGAAGAGTTCGTGAAACATCCGAAATCCCGCTCATGTTGATGAGCTATTACAACCCACTCTTGAATCACGGTCTGGAACGACTCGCCAAAGATGCCGCCCGGGCCGGACTGGACGGCATCCTGGCCAGCGACCTGACCGTCGAGGAAGCGGGCCCGTTCGTTGCGGCGATGAAGTCGGAAGGACTGAACACGGTGTTCCTCGTCGCTCCGACAACTTCTCCGGAACGGGTATCGAAGATCGCTCGCGCTTCGACCGGATTCCTTTACGCGGTGTCGCGAACGGGTGTGACGGGGGAAACAAACCAGTTGTCCGGCGAATTGGTAGAATTCATCCGGATGCTGAAGAGTCACACGGATCAACCGATCGCGGTTGGCTTTGGAATTTCCGCTCCTGAACACGTCCGTGTCGTGTGGGCGGAGGCGGATGGCGCGGTTGTGGGAAGCGCGATTGTCCGAGAGATCGAAAAGCGAATGAACAGGGAAGACATGGCAGAGGTGGTGGGAAACTTTGTTCGAAAGCTACGCGGAGCATGAGCGGACCCGGCGGCCGAAGTCCGAACTATCTTTCGAACGAACCTTTGCCTACATGGAGGAAGGCGCATGAATAAGGTTGTGGCAACCCCCGCCGAGGCGGTTCGAGACATACAGGACGGAGCGACCCTCATGATGGGCGGCTTCGGCTTGTGTGGGATACCGGAGAATCTGATCGCCGCACTCCGTGAGACGGGAGTGAAAGACCTCACAGTGATGAGCAACAATGCCGGGGTAGACGACTTCGGCATCGGCCTGTTGCTGCAGACAAGACAAGTCAAAAAAATGATCTCGACCTATGTGGGGGAGAACAAATTGTTCGAACAGCTTGTCTTGTCGGGAGAGTTGGAAATCGAACTGGTGCCGCAGGGGACGTTCGCCGAGCGAATCCGCGCGGGTGGCGCCGGCATCGCAGGGTTCTTCACACCGACCGGCTATGGCACGCTGATCTCCGAGGGCAAAGAGACACGGGAAATCGACGGCAGGATGTACGTCCTGGAAAAACCATTGAAGGCGGATTTCTCACTGGTCAAAGCCTGGAAAGGCGACAACTGGGGCAACCTCGTCTACCGGAAAACAGCCCGAAACTTCAATCCGATGATGGCCGCCGCCGGTACCGTCACGATCGCAGAGGTGGAAGAACTCGTCGATCGAGCCGCCCTGGATCCAGACTCGATTCACACGCCGGGTATCTATGTGCAGCACATCCTCGAAGGTCAAGCGTACGAAAAGCGGATCGAACAACTGACGGTAGTCAAGGGAGGCGCGTAATGGCTCACCCGCGCGAGATCATCACCCGACGGATCGCCAGCGAATTCAAAGACGGGTTTTACGTGAATCTGGGGATCGGCATGCCGACACTCTGCGCCAACTACATTCCCGACGGCACCGAGGTCATTCTGCAGTCGGAAAATGGGCTGCTCGGAATCGGACCCTTTCCCGTCGAGGGAAACGAAGATGCGGATCTGATCAACGCGGGCAAGGAAACAGTCACCGAACTGGCCGGATCCTCATATTTTTCAAGCGCCGACTCGTTCGCGATGATACGTGGCGGTCACGTGGACCTCACGGTGCTGGGCGCCATGCAGGTGGATCGAAACGGCGACCTGGCCAACTGGATGATACCCGGCAAGATGGTCAAAGGGATGGGGGGCGCGATGGATCTGGTCGCTGGAGCGAAGCGCGTCATTGTGGCAATGATCCATGCCACGAAAGACGGTCGTCCCAAGCTTCTCGAGAAGTGTACTCTCCCTTTGACGGGAGTGGGCGTCGTCCATACGATCGTCACGGAACTATGTATCATCGACGTCACCCTAAAAGGATTCGAGGTGAAGGAACTTCGCGAAGGGATCAGTCTGGAAGACGTACAGAAAGTTACCGGATCGACCTTGCATGCCGAAGGCGAAATCGGGCGGTTCTGAAGGGGGCAACATGGGCGCGGTAATAGCTGGAGCGGTTCGTCTCGCCGTCGGAAGTTTCGGTGGGACATTGAAGAGTGTCCATGTCACCGATCTGGGGGCGGAAGTTCTCAAGCAGGCCCTGGTCCGGTCCGGAATCGATGCGGCGGCGGTTCAGGAAGTCATCATGGGCAACGTACTACAAGGCGGATCGGGGATGAACCCGACTCGCCAGGCTGCCATCAAAGCGGGCATCGGGCGGGACGTGCCGTCATATACCGTCAACAAGGTTTGTGGTTCAGGCTTGAAATCGGTGGCCCTGGCTGCACAATCCATCAAGGCAGGAGATGACGAAGTGTTCCTCGTCGGAGGAATGGAATCGATGAACGGCGCACCGTACCTTCTGCCGAAAGCACGCTCCGGGTACCGCCTGGGACATGGTGAGCTTGTCGATTCCATGGTCTACGACGGCCTGTCCTGTTCGGTGAGCGACTTCGTTCACATGGGAATCACGGCGGAAAACGTCGCGGAACGATACAACATCACCAGAGAAGAGCAGGACCGGTTCGCGCTGGAAAGCCAGGAGAAGGCGATCCGGGCAATCGCCGACGGCCGATTCAAAGACGAGATCACGCCGTTTGTGATCCCGCAGAGAAAGGGCGGCCCCATCGTCTTTGATACGGACGAATACCCGCGTGCAACCAGCCTGGAAAAGCTGGCCAAACTCCGGGCGGCCTTTCAGAAGGATGGGACTGTCACCCCTGGCAACGCTTCGGGCATCAACGACGGAGCAGCCGCCATGGCGGTGGTTTCCGAATCACGTGCGCGGGAAATGGGTGTCGAACCACAGGTTATGATTCGTTCGTATGCATCGGCGGGCGTGGACCCGCTCTACATGGGGATGGGCCCCGTTCCAGCCATCAAGAAGGCGCTCGAAAAGGCGGGCTTGAAAGCGACCGATATCGACCTGTTCGACATCAACGAAGCGTTCGCGTCCCAGTCGGTCGCGGTCGTCAGGGAACTTGAACTCGATCCGGCCCGCGTGAACGTCAACGGAGGTGCGATCGCCCTGGGACACCCGCTGGGCGCGAGTGGAGCACGAATTCTGGTAACGTTGATTTACGAAATGGAGAAGCAGGACGCAAAAAAGGGCGTCGCGGCCCTGTGCATCGGAGGCGGCCAGGGATTCGCGATCGTTGTTGAACGAGGGTAGCTGATGCTCGAGAACTCTTTTGTCGTCATCAATCTTCAAAACCCGTCCGAGCGATTTGTGGGGCGCTTGATCGAGATTGGATTGTCGGGCGTGACGATCCGGGGAGTCGATCTCAAGGCGTTTGACGACTGGATGAACGACATCACTCACGAGGAGGAGAGCGGTGTGCGCCCGACCACGAGCTTCTACCCCCTGCATCGGATTGAAAAGATCATGCTGGACGAGGACGTTGGCGGAATTCCGTCGCTGGCGAATACCTTTCTGACGAAAGTCGGAGCCTCGATCCAGGACTATCTGGAGTAGACGTTGAACATCGCGATCATTGGAACGGGTTACGTGGGCCTGGTAGCGGGCAGTTGCTTCGCTGAAAGCGGCAACGACGTGATCTGTGTCGATAACGACGAGGGGAAGATCAAGAAGCTTTCCAAGGGCAAGATCCCGATATACGAACCGGGCCTGCCCGAGATCGTCGAACGAAATCTTCGCGAGGGACGCCTGAGCTTCACGACGAACCTTGCGGCGGCCGTCAAGAAATCCTTCGTGACTTTCATCGCGGTCGGAACGCCACAGGTCAACGGCCGGGCGGATCTCGACGCCGTGCACTCAGTCGCGGTGGACATCGGCCGGGCCATGGATCGCTTCAAGGTGATCGTCATGAAGTCCACGGTCCCGATCGGTACGACCGAAAAGGTCAGCGACATCATTCAAGCCGAAACGGACCAGCCTTTCGACATCATTTCCAATCCGGAATTCCTCAAAGAAGGCGCGGCCGTCGAGGATTTCATGAAACCCGACCGCGTCATCATCGGTGCCGAAGACGAGCGGGCAGCCGAAATCGTTCGTGAGCTCTATGCCCCGTTCGTCCGTACGGGAAGCCCCGTCCTGGTAACCGACGTGCGAACGGCCGAGATGACAAAGTATGCCTCCAACGCCTTTCTGGCGTCCCGCATCTCGTTTATGAACGAGTTCGCCAACCTTTGCGAACTCGTCGGAGCGGACGTCGACATGATTCGCAAGGGTATCGGCCTGGATTCCCGTATCGGCCAGGCGTTCCTGTTTGCCGGGGTGGGTTTCGGCGGAAGCTGCTTTCCGAAAGACGTGGAGGCCTTGATCGAAACCGGGCTGCAACAAGACTATCCTTTGCGGATCCTGGAGGCGGTCCACGAGGTCAACCGGGAGCAGCGGTTGCGGTTCCTTGGCAAGGTCCTGACTCATTTCGGAGAGGATCTGTCGTCGAAGCGCTTCGCCGTTTGGGGGCTAGCGTTCAAGCCACGCACGGACGACATGCGGGAAGCGCCGGCCGTCGACATCATCGAAGGGCTTCTCAAGAGGGGCGCCACCGTGGCCGCTTACGATCCGGAGGCCATGGGAGAGGCGGAGAGGATCTTCGGCTCCCGGATCGAACTGTCAAAAAACAACTACAGCTGTCTTGAAGGGGCCGACGCCCTGCTGTTGATCACCGAGTGGCAAGCCTTCCGAAATCCCAACTTCGAACGCATGAAGTCGTTGATGCGCGAGCCGGTTGTTTTTGATGGCCGCAACATCTACGGTCCGCCCCAGATGAGGGAAATGGGATTCACCTATTACAGCGTGGGCAGGAACTAGTGGTCACCGCCAGATATAGCGGTACTGGATTTCGGAGTGCAACGGTACCGGATGTGGGGGAGCGACGACGAGGCAATGCTCTTCATTGTGAGGAGGAGCGACTCCAAAGACGGTGCCGTTCCGCCCGAACCCGTAGGGCCGATGGAGGTTGCCCCTCACGAACGCTAAACCATATCGAAAGCTCACACTCACCACACGGTGGATCTCACCCATCAGTCCGCTCGCACCAACCTCCTTCGGAGATAGTATCGTTATATCTGGCGGGGACCACAAGCCGATGACACGAGCCGTGGTCACCGGTGGCGCGGGTTTTCTCGGAAGCCACCTGTGTCGCCGTTTGATGGACGCCGGGTGGGAGGTCGTCTGCCTGGACAATCTGCTCACGGGAAACGCCGACAACATCGCGGACTTGATCGGCCGGGACGGCTTCCGGTTCATCCACCACAACGTCACCGAATTTATCCATGTCGCGGGGCCTGTCGACAGGGTGCTCCATTTCGCTTCCCCGGCATCTCCCCGCGATTATCTGGAGATGCCGATTCAAACACTGAAGGTCGGCTCGCTGGGAACCCACAAGGCGCTGGGCCTGGCCCGGGAAAAGGGCGCACGGATCCTGCTGGCAAGCACATCGGAAGTCTACGGCGACCCGTTGATCAACCCACAGACGGAAGACTACTGGGGGAACGTGAACCCGATTGGACCCCGTGGCGTTTACGACGAAGCGAAACGATTCGCCGAAGCGATGACGGTTGCCTACGGCCGATATCACGGAATGGACACGCGTGTCGTTCGGATCTTCAACACGTATGGCCCCCAGATGCGGCCCGACGACGGACGGGTGGTCTCGAACTTCATCGTCCAGGCTCTCAAAGGAGAGCCTCTGACGATTTACGGAAAGGGCGAGCAGACTCGCAGTTTCTGCTACGTGGCCGACCTGGTCGAAGGCATCTTGAAGCTCCTCGAAGCAGATCGCTCCGAAGACACGGCGCTCCCGTTTAACATCGGCAACCCTGAAGAACGGACCGTGGGAGAACTTGCCCAGCGAATCCTCCGCCTCACCGACAGTCGAAGCGAGGTTGAGACTCGACCCTTGCCGGAAGACGATCCACAGGTACGCTGCCCCGATATCGGCCGCGCCCGGCGACATCTGGGTTGGGAGCCTCAGGTGGAGATCGACGAGGGTCTCACACAAACTATCGATTACTTTCGGAAGATCCTTCTCGGTTAGACCAGACAGTCAAACGTCATGATTCTCGTCACAGGCGGCGCCGGCTACATCGGCAGTCACACGGTCAAAGCCCTCAAAGACGCCGGTTTCGAACCGGTCATTTTCGATGACTTTTCGACCGGCTATCGGGACTTTGTCGGCGAGACGCCTCTGGTCGAAGGAGACATACGTCGGTCGAACGATCTCCAGAAGGCATTTCGTAAGTATCCGATAGATGGCGTCGTGCATTTCGCAGGCAAAGCGCTGGTAGGGGAATCGCGGCAACACCCCGGGCTCTACTACGAAACGAATGTGGGCGGAGGTCTGAACCTGCTGAACGTCATGCAGGAGGAGGGCGTGGGCAACCTCATCTTCTCATCGACATGCGCCACATACGGAATCCCCGCAACAGAGAACCTTTCAGAAGACCATGCTCAAACGCCTATAAATCCGTACGGCGAGACCAAGCTGGCGTTCGAACGAGCGATGGCATGGTTCGAGACAGCGTACGACATCCGATATCTCTCGCTCCGATATTTCAACGCCGCCGGTGCAGATTCCTCGGGACTTTTCGGGGAGGATCACAAGCCCGAAACACACCTGATTCCGCTGGTACTCGAGGCCGCCGCTGGGTTGAGACCCGCGGTCCAGATATACGGAACGGACTACGCGACTGAGGACGGGACCTGCATCCGTGATTACGTCCATGTCACCGACCTCGCATCGGCACACGTCACGGGGCTCGAACGCCTGAGCAAGGGAGAGATCGATTCTCAGGCGATCAACCTGGGAACGGGAACTGGAGCGTCCGTCAGGGAAGTCATCGGGGTCGTCCGGGAAGTCACGGGCTTGGATTTCAAAGCAGAGGAAACGGGACGAAGGGAAGGAGATTCTCCTCGACTGGTCGCTTCCGCCGAAAAAGCGGCCGCACTGCTGGACTGGAAACCCGGGCACAGCGATCTGGGCAACATCGTCGAAACCGCCTGGCAATGGATGCGCCGACGAAAAAAAGTGTGATCCTCAAGTCGATGGCTAGGAGCCTGTGCGGCAGAAGAGATCTACTACGAAAGCGGTAGAATCGGTCCATACTTCCCCGATTTTTCGTTAAATAGAACCACTATTCGCCTCAAACTCGAGAAAATGCCTCCAAGTCGAGGGGAATCTGGCCTCGATTCCCCACTTTCTCGCTACGATCCCTTCTGCCGCGCGGGCTCCTGAGTGTCGCCCCGGGGAGCGGAATCGCCGACGGGCAGGTGGACCAACTCCAGGATAGCCTTGAGGCCGTGGACTATCGCTCCCGCCCGGGACAAGGGCTCGCCAGCGACCTGTTTTGCCCGATCGGCCGTGTCTCGAACACGCTCGGAGATTCGATCCATCTCGAAATCCATTTTTGCCAGCCCGAACCGAACCCAGTTCTCGGTCCGATCGAGGTCCCCCCCGAGATCGGCCACCTTTTCACGTGCCTTGCCTGAGTACCCGGTCGCTTTCGCTGAAACCGATTCCGCCTGGAGGACGGTCGTCCTCAGAGTTTCAAGCAACTTCTCGGAGGGCCCTTCAAGATCGTTGGCTTTCCTGGCATACCGTGACATCTCCCTGAACAGCGTCCACAGAAGAGCGGTGTTCCAGAGCAGGACGAGGCTGACAAGGGCCACGAAAACTGTGAGTCGAACTTCCATCAGGCCTAGGATAACCCACGCGGAGGGGATGGAAAAGTGGTCAGTTTAGAGAGGTGATGGTTCGAGAAAGCATGTTGGGCCGACGACAACCTGGCGACGGCACCTGGTCCATGGATCACATTTCGTGGTTTTTTCAGCACCGGGCTCCTATAATTGAAGCGTTCTCCGGGGGCCGGGTAGTCGGGCGCCGGCAATGATTCGCTTGGTTTTCAAGCCCGGGAGAGATGCTGGAGTGGCTGAACAGGGCTGCCTGCTAAGCAGTTGCACGGGTGACCGTGCCGGGGGTTCGAATCCCCCTCTCTCCGTTTCTCCGCAACGTAAGTATGTGATAAATAGATATGTCAGGGGCCTATCTTCACCGCTTCGTCAATCACTTCGGCCTTAATCCTGGCAGAAAAACCGCTTTCGCACTTTGTCGTCCAGCGGCTCATCAGGGCCGTTAAAGATCGGCTCGGGATTTCGACTGGGATCTTCACCCCACAAAGGTAAAATCCTCTCCCGGCGGGCGTCGGCGTCCGGTCCAGTCTGCAATAGGACTTCGGTCATCCAATTTTCGAAAGTTTGGATGATCCCGAAATCCCGGTCATGCCGGGCCGCGCAGGCATGACCCGCCTCTTCCCAGAGGAGGGACTTAAATACAATCAAAGTCACAATCTAGCCAATCTAGGAGCCTGCCGATGGCCTGATCATTGCGACCGCTCTCTGGCGATCACCCATTCCGCCTTTTGTCACCTGCAGTCCCTATTCCGGACAGGTGGGTTTCTATATCTAATCCACCTGGAGGTCAAAATGGATAGACTGAGACAGGATCTGCGCTACGCCCTCGGCAGTCTTCGCAGTGCGCGGGGCTTTGCCGCCGTGGCCGTGCTGACGCTGGCCGTCGGCATTGGGGCCAACACGGCCATCTTCAGCATCGTTGACGCGGCGGTTATCCGACCGATGCCGTATGCGGCCTCGGAAGAACTGTTTCTGGTGTGGCCACAGGTCACATTCACCGAACAGCGCGTCGGAGCCTTCCTGGACGAAATCCCGTCGATCGAGGACTACTCCGGATTCGGCAACGCCACGTTTACGATCACGGGAGACGGCGAAGCGACCGAAGTTTCCGGTGGGCGCGTGGCCGCGGAACACTTCTCGCTCCTTCGGGCCGAACCCTTGCTCGGCCGGACTTTTGCTCCCGGGGAAAATTATCCGGCAAACTCCCAGGTCGTACTGCTCTCCCACCAACTGTGGACCGGCCGCTACGGTTCGGATCCCGCAATGGTCGGCAGGACGCTGAACCTCAACGGATCGGCCGTCACGGTGGTGGGTGTCATGCCCGAGTCTTATCACCCACTCGCCCCGACATGGCAGCTCTGGATGCCGTTCGTACTCGACCCGACCCGCCCGGACGACGGGCCATCCTACCTGACCGCGATCGCGCAGATCCCGGCGTCCGCGGGAGAGGCATCCGCAACAGCCGAAGTTCGAACCCGCGCGATGACGGCGAGACAGGATGACCCGGACCGTTTCAGCGAAGTAACAGTGGCTCTTGCCGGTGTAGTGCGACTTCGAGATGCGATCGCCGGAAACGCAGGTCCAACGCTGTGGATGCTGCTCGGCGCCGGACTCTTGATCATGCTCATCGTGTGCGGCAACGTGGCCAATCTCCTAATGTCCCGATCGATCCATAGAAGGGGCGAGATCGCCATCCGCGCAGCTCTGGGCGGAAGCCCAGCGAGGATCCTCCGTCAGTTGCTGACCGAAAGCCTGGTACTTGGGTTTGCCGGTGCACTCGGCGCCTTGCCTATCGCCTTTTTGGGACTCGGGGCCGTCGGGTCGCTTCTTCCCAACTCGATACCGCGCGCGGCAGAGATCGGAATGAATTTCCGTGTCCTGGGTTTCGGCCTCGGAATATCCATCCTGGCCTCCCTGGTCTTCGGACTCGTCCCGGCCGTGCGCCTGTCGCGAGCGAGCATCGAAACATCGCTCCGCACAGGGGGAGGCCGTTCAACGACCCGTACCGGACAACTGGCAAGCAATAGTCTCATAGCCGTCCAGATCGCGATTTCAATGGTGCTTGTGGTGGGTTCCTGGCTGCTCGTCGAAAGCCTGTGGAACCTGGGTCGGGTAGATCCCGGTTTCCGTTCCGCGGACGTCGTGTCGCTAAAGGTCGCGCCGGTCTCCCGAGTCTCGACCGCACCCGCCCGCCACGCCTACTACACCCAGGGGCTCGATACAATCGGCCGCGTCCCCGGAGTGCGGGCCGCGGGTGGGATCCACATACCGCCGATGGGTTCGGGGAACTGGAACTTCCGGTACGTTGCCGAAGACACGCCGATCGCCTCCGGCGAGACCCTGCCCACGGCGAACTTCAGGATCGTCACACCAGGCTACTTTCGCGCTCTCGGCATCCCGATGGTCGCGGGACGGGACGTGGAAGAGGGCGACCTGTCGGATTCGGGCGGTCTGGAGAGCGGTGGCGTTGGACTGGTCAACGAATCGCTGGCGCATCGGCTCTGGCCGGGAGAAGACCCTATCGGCAAGCGCATGCGGTTGAGCGGACCGGAGGGCCAACGTTTTACCGTCGTGGGCGTCGTGGGAGACATCCGACAATTCTCCTTGTCCCGCCAACCGCGAGACGAAATCTACTGGCCTGCCGGGCAGTGGACGATCGGAGCCCTGACGCTCATGGTCCGGACCGACGGCAGGGAAGGAATGCCGGCTTCACTCAGGGAGGCGATCTGGTCGGTGGATGGAGACGTCCCGGTGTCACAGGTCGCCGCGATGGACGAGGTCGTCAGCCGCACGACTGCAACGTCTCGATTCTATTCCTTCGTGTTATCGGCGCTGGGTGGAATGTCCCTGTTCCTGGCCGCACTCGGCGTCTACGGCGTCACTTCATTTGCCGTCCGTGGGCGCACCCGGGAGATCGGCATGCGAATCGCCCTGGGTGCCCCGCGTGACGTGCTTTTGTGGTCGACAATGTTCGGCGCAATGGTCCCGGTCCTGGTCGGCATCGGGATCGGGGTCGCGGGAGCTCTAGCCCGCATAAATCACCGAAAGGACCAGAAAAGGCCGCCCTGTTTGGCATAAATCGTTTGTCGAGAACGGTTCAGAAACCAAACGGAGGCGGCCCTTATGAGTACAGAGTGTAAACAAACCACGTTCGAATTTCACGGACTTCTTCAACGAAAAATGAAGGCGCGTTTCGACGGCGGCAAGATCACGTCTGACGCTGGAGTTCTGCTGCTGCGTGAAGTCGAAAAGCGGACCGGTTTGATCGATGGATTGGCGGGGTGTTTTAGCGATCATCGCGACCAACGGTTGATCGAACACACCGTGAAGGAGCTGTTGGGACAGCGGGTCTACGGGCTGTGCCTGGGATATGAAGACCTGAACGATCACGATCAGTTACGGACCGACCCGATGCTTGCGTTGGCGGTGGACAAAGCGGATCCGCTGGGAACGAATCGACGACAGGCCGGCGACTGGGGAAAGGCGTTGGCGGGCAAGAGCACGCTAAACCGATTGGAGTTGACCGGCGCCGAAGTCGGCGACCAGGAGCGGTACAAGAAGATCGCTATGGATGGGGACAAGATCGATCGTTGGATGGTCGATGCGTTTGTGGCAGCCCATGACAACACGGCGCCCGAAGAGATCGTTCTGGATCTGGACGCGACCGATGATCCGATCCATGGTCAACAGGAAGGCCGGTTCTTTCACGGCTACTACCGCAACTACTGCTATCTGCCCTTGTACATCTTCTGTGGAGAGCATCTGTTGTGCGCTCGGCTGCGCCCGTCCAATATCGATGGGGCGGCAGGATCAGTCGATGAATTGGAACGTATCGTCGGCCAGATCCGTCAGAGCTGGCCGGACGTGTCGATCATCATTCGGGCCGATTCCGGATTCTGCCGGGATGCATTACTGGACTGGTGTGAAACCCACCAGGTCGATTATGTGATGGGGTTGGCCAAGAACGACCGCCTCAAGCGAGAGATCGCTGACCAGATGATTCAGGCTGAAGCGGAGTTTCAGACCACTGGGAAATCGGCACGAGTGTTTAAGGATTTCCTGTACCGGACTCGAAAGAGCTGGAGCCGCACTCGTCGCGTTGTTGGCAAAGCCGAGTTCCTGGCCAAGGGCGCCAATCCCCGATTCGTGGTGACCTCACTGCCACCGGAACGACTCGGAGCCCAAGCGCTCTACGAAGATTTCTATTGCGCACGCGGCGACATGGAGAACCGGATCAAAGAACAGCAACTGGATCTATTTGCCGACCGCACCAGTGCGGGAACCATGCGCGCCAATCAGCTCCGACTGTATCTGTCCTCAGCCGCCTACATGCTTATGCAGGCGTTGCGTCGTCTCGGTCTCAAAGATACCGCGATGGCCCATGCCCAATGCGGAACCATCCGTCTGAAGCTTCTTAAGATCGGTGCGCGTATCCGCCTCACGGTCCGCAACGTCTGGATCTCGATGTCGGAGGCCTATCCCTATGCCGACGTCTTTGCTCTCATAGTGAGAAACCTGCAATCAATTCCGCTTCGTTGCTGACGACACCGAACCTTCAGATCCGAAAAACAGCGCCTCTCATCTGCCTCCCGGCGAGGCCTGCCTGCACTCGCCCATTCATGCCGATCTCCCGCCAAATGTCGCCGTGTCACAGGCTCAAAATCCGCCAATGTCCACGGCTCGCTCACTCTCAGCTCCAAGTCTCGCCGCAAATCGCTTCTCGTATCCGAACACCGATCGATTCTCCGATTGGTGATCCATCCGGGCTAGCCACAACCCGGTTTCTTGCCACGCTGCTCTTCGGTGTGACGGCGACCGACCCGACAGTGTTCGCCGGCGTTGCGGTTGTTCTGCTGATCGTCGGTGTTTCCGCCTGCTACGTGCCCGCCCGACGCGCCGCTGGGCTGGATCCTTTGAGCGCGCTACGGGTGGAGTAGAGCCCTGACAGGCACGCGGGGCGGAACATTTTCTTCAACGCAAAAACGCAAAGGGTTTTGTTTTCGGGAACGAGAGCCAGAGGTTTCGTCCGACCGAAACCGTCATACCAACCGAAACAAGAAAACATCACTCTTTGCGTTTTTGCGTTGCCCCACACGTGCCGGCTTCACGGGTCGTCTCAGGCGAGGAGCCTAGCCGAGGTGTCTTTCGATGAAGCGGCCCCGGCCTCGGCGGCCGGTGAATTGACCATTCTCGACGATGACCTCTCCTGTCGAAATCACCGTGTCGATGCGACCCTGGAGAGTGCGCCCGGCGTAGGGCGACCAGTCCACCTGCATATGGAGCTGATCTGGATCGACCTCCCAGACTGCGTCCGGATCGAACACGAGCAGGTCGGCATCACTGCCTGGTGCGATCAGCCCTTTTCTCGGGTACAGGCCCCAGACCTTCGCGAGCGAGGTACTGAGGGTATCGACGAGACGGGGGAACGAAATACGATCCCGGACGACACCTTCGGTGTAAAGAACCGGAAGGCGCAGTTCGATGCTCGGCAAGCCGTGAGGGATACCGATGTAGGATCCGCCTCCCGATCGCTTCTGGGCTAGATCCCATGCGGTATGGTCCGAGGTGACGACCGACACCACGTCGTCCTGAATCCCGCGCCACAGCGCATCGACGTCGGACTGCTTCCGAATCGGGGGGCTGCAAACGTAGTTGGCACCGTCGGGGTTACTGTAAACCTCGTCGGTGAGATTCAAGTAGTGGGTACACGTCTCCGTGGTCACGGGCATGCCTGCGGCCCTCGCCCTCCGAAACTCTTCGACGCCCTCGGCAATCGTCAGGTGAAACCCGTAGTAGCGCACGCCCGTGAGACGAGCGAACAGCAACGCCCGACGGATGGCCTCGAGCTCGATGAACCTCGGGCGGGTCTCCGGGAAGTAGCGGGCCTCTGTCCTGCCCGAGATTTCGTACTCGTCGCCAAGACGCTCGGCTATAGCGTTGTTCTCCGTGTGGACGGCGATGATCCCGTTTGCGCGTTCGATCCGCCGCATGACTTCGACCAGCGCGCCGTCGTCAATCATGAAGCCCTCACGACCGAATGCCATGAACACCTTCACGGACGGCATGCCGGACCGGATCACTTCGGGGAGTTGATCCAGCGCTTCGGGAGAAGGGTCGGTCATCAACGTGTGCAGAGAGTAGTCCACAACGGTGTTTGGATCGGCTTCCCTGCGCCGGGCTTCGACTACCGAATGCAAATCACTCCCTTTCGGCTGAACGGCAAAGTCGATGTAGGTCGTGGTCCCACCATAGGCGGCGGCGACGGATCCGTCGTAAAAGTCCTCACGTGTGACCGTGCCCCGAAACGGCGTGTTGAAGTGGACGTGAGAATCGATCAATCCGGGAAGGACGTACTTACCCGAAGCGTCGACGACCCGATCGGCCTCGGGCATCGCCGGCGGACGCCCGATGGCAACGATACGACCTTCGTGAACCGCGACATCGGCCTCTCGAACGCCGTCGGCGGCGACCACACGACCGCCGCGAACGACCAGATCAACGTTCTGCGACTGGAAACGGGGATGCAAGGCGGCGACCAGGGCTGGGGTCGTCGCGATAAATTGGCGGCGATTCATGACTATTGCCCTTCCTTCCGTGCGATGCGCCCGTTCACGCGCACCCAGGTCACGGTGCCGCTTTCGTCTCGGATGAACTCGACCGCCATGCCTAAGAACGCACCCGGTCCGGTCGAGTATGTGACGTCCGGCCCCCAGAAGACGAGACTATGCGCTCTGTTCCCGGAGCCGACAACGAGACGGCCGTCCTGCTCGTTTACGTGGACCTCCCCGACCGGCGGGCGCTTGTACAACCCCACGTACTCATCCAGTGAGGGCTGCGTTGCCAGCGGCTCTGCATGAAGTGACATCCGCTCGTTTCCACCCCGGTTGCCACCAGTCATCTGGCCCGGTGCAAGCGCCAGTCCTTCGTACGAATCGAGGATAACGGTCGCAACGTCCTCGTTGAGCCTCCACCCGTCGCGGTGGTTCGTAAGGATCGAGAAGCAGAGATTCCGCTCGGGCACCAGCTGCGCGTGCAGGCAGTGGCCGCCGAGCGTTCCGCCATGCTGCCCCGTCAGAACTCCGTCAAGCGTGCGCAGGTGCCAGCCGAGGCCCATCTCGTCGGTCGAACTGTTCTTTTGGACCCGTGCGGTGCGCATCGCCTCGAGCGATGCCCTGGAAAGGAGTCGTGTTCCGCCCGGCGCGGCGCCATCGCCGAGGTGGAACTCCAGGTACCGAATCATGTTCTCGATGCTCATCGTGCAACCGCCCGCCGAAACGTTGGCGGGGAGTTGGAAGGCGTGATTCACCACCGTGCGCCCGCCTTGCTCCCGGTGCGGGGCGGCAAACCGATACGACATCGCCTCGCCCGTCCGCGAGAAGGCCCGGTCGAGGCCGAGTGGCTCGAACACAAGATCGCGCAACGCTTCGCCGATCGTACTGTCGGCGACGACCTCCAGGAGGCGTCCCGCTACACCCCACCCGGCATTGTTGTAGCTCCACACCTCCCCGGGCCGAGCGAGCTGCGGCAAATCGGTAAGCCCGTCAGTGAAGTTCGCAAGTGTCGCCGAGCCTCGGTCGGGCGTGCCAAGCTGGCCTTCCCAACCGGGAGTGTGGGTCATGAGATGCCAGATGCGCAGGTCTCTTGTCGTCTCGGCATCTTCGACCTGGAAGTTCGTGATGTACTCCCGGACCGGCGCCTCGACGTCGATCCGTCCCTGGTCGTGGAGCCGCATCAGGGCCGTGCCGACGACCGTCTTCGAAATGGAAGCGATCGGGAAGACCGTGTCGGGCGTGACCGGCTGGGGGTTGTCGATGTTGGTGAGGCCGAAGCCCCTCAGTTGGGATGCGCCGTTCTTCGATAAGCCGAACGCCACTCCCGTGATGCGGTATTCGGCCATCTTGGCTTCGATCAGATCGCTGATCTCGTCGAAGCGGGGATCAGACTGGGCTGCGCTCCCGCCGGGCGACGACGAGCTGGCCCGAATCGATCCGAGCCTCGAATTCTTTGCGCCCAGCGCGGCCAGACCGAGAAAGTGTCGTCTTTTCATCGCGCCCTCCTGGAGCATTGGAAGAGTACGAGCCCTCCGTCGGTGGTAGATGGGGTGAGTGTATGGGAAATGCCGAGCCGCGGCAAGGTGATCTGATGGACATAGGTTGAAGAATCCGTCAGGATAACGCTCAGACCGTTTCCAATGCGCGAGATTGCTAGCCCGATTGTTGCGGGCCCGATGTTTGTTGCTCGGCCGGCGTTTTGTAAGGGAGAGGAGACATCATGATGCTGGAGCGAATTGGCATAGCCTTCACAATCGTAGTCCTCGTGGCGCTCCCCGCATGCGTGGGTGAGAACCAGTCTGTGCCGGAGCCTGGGCCGGAAGGCGTGATCATCAAGGGTGGGGACGAAAGGACCGGACACTACGATGTCGTCGAGGGCTGGTGGAAGGCGGCGCCGAATCACGACGACGAGTGGTCGTGGGGACAGGTGGCCGGAGTCGCGGTGGACAACTCCGACCGGATCATCGTTGTGACCCGGGGTGACTGGCCCGCAGACCGGTCAGAGCCGCGGCGGGGGAGACTTCGTCCGATGAACTTCATAGTCGTCGCCGACGGGAACGGGAACATCGTTGAACAGTGGAACCAGTGGGATTCCATCCTGACCTTACCCCATCAGGCCTACATCAGCCCCTACGATCCGGAGCGGCACGTCTGGGTGGTCGACAGTGGCGGCGGTAACGGCCACATGCAGGTCTTGAAGTTCAGCAACGACGGGAACGAGTTGGTCATGCAGCTCGGTGAGGTCGACCACCCCAAGACCCGGGCCGATGCCAGGGCACGATCGGACTGGGGCCCGCACACATACGGCTGGCCGTCGAAACTCGCCTTCCTCCCGGATGGCAGCTTCCTTCTGGCGGACGGCTACTGGAACTCGCGGATTATCAAGTACACCGGCGACGGTGAGTACGTGATGGAGTGGGGGGCGCTTGGGAACGGCCCCGGCGAGTTCGATCTCCTTCACGGCCTGGCCATCGATCGGGAGCGACGCGTTTACGTGGGCGACCGTCAGAACAGCCGCATTCAGATCTTCACTGAAGACGGTGAGTTCATCGAGGAATGGCCCGACATCTTCGATCCGGTCAACATCTGGATCGATCGAGACCAATGGGTCTGGGTGTTGGATGCGAGCCTGAACCGGGTCCTGAAGTACAGCAGTGAAGGCGAACTCCAGTACCACTGGGGCGCGTACGGACAAGCGGGCGCGATCGGTCGGGGCACCTGGGCGGGTGGCCTGTCACTTCCTCACCAACTCGACATGGATGAGGACGGCAACCTCTACATCGCCTCCTACAGCGGCGGATGGGTCGATAAGTTTGTTCCGAAGCCGGGTGCCGATCCGAGCAAGCTGCTCGGTCGGCGACTGTTACTCACGAACTGAGGGGATAGCAACGGCGGCGGGCTTGGGGTCCTCGCCGGATGGCTGTTAGATGCTCAGCCCCAGGGAAACGAAGATCAGCAGCATCATCGCCGCGATCAGAACAACCCAGTAGAGCGCTCCCACCGCCAATCCCTTCCAGAGAGTTCTGCCCCACGGCTCATCGAAGAAGAGCTTCAAGGCCTTGAAGTGGTACAGGATCGTCATCGGCGCCCAGACAACTGTGCCTATGACCCTTCCTGTCGGGCCGGCGACGCTCAAAAGCGCAATGAACGTGAACAGGAGAAACATATAGGTGTGAAAGTGTACCGAGTAGTAGAGGTGCGCAAAGTAGAAGGGCTGGCGCCGGCGAAAAAACCAAAACGTCAGCATGCCGAATACGGGCATCATCATGAACGCGACGCGAGGCAGGTTGGTCACGATCGACTCGGCAAAATCGGCGGCGCTCGCGGGGTCGAATTTGTCGGAGCTGACACGAATAAACCCGTTCGGCACAAGAGCAGCCACCAGGAAGAAGAGCACCGAAAATGTCAGATACAAACGCAATGGAGCGATGTACCGGGCCCGGCGACCTCGAACGAGGTCCTTCGTGATCTGGCCCGGCTCGGTCACGAGCACCTTTAAAGTGTTCAGAATCTTGCCGTCCAGGTGCAGGGATACGTGGATCGCATCGTTGAGGAAGTCGCGAACACTGGGAGTCAACGCTTTTTCCTTCTGTCCGCAACGGTGGCAGTGGGCCCCATGCATCTCGGCACCACAATTGAGACAGTTCAAGTTATGGGCGGGCGAAGTCATCCAAACGCGCATGTTGCCACGATCCTCCGGGTCATGGCAAGGGGACGAAATTTGATACCGGCAGGCTAGTGTCCTGCTACACTGCCGCCCATCAGATCCCTCGATGGAGGCAAAGACCATGGCAAACAAGCTCGTTCCGCCGCTTGCGGTGCTTCTCCTGCTTTCCCTGGTAGCATGCAGTCCCGGCCCGAACGGACCCGGACCGGATAAGATCATCTACAACGCCAACATCGTCACCCTGGATTCGCAGTCCTCCATCGCCGAAGCGGCGGCGATCCGAGATGGCCGATTCGTAGCTGTTGGAACGACCGCTGAAATCCTGGAACTCGCCGGTGTAGCGACCGAACAGATCGACATGGCGGGCCGGACAATCGTACCGGGTCTCTCCGACAACCACTTTCACAGCATTGGGGGCGGAGACGGGGTGGATCTCTCCCAGGCGCGGAGTCTCGAGGATGTCCACGACGCCATCACAGAGCGCGTCGAACAGACCGAACCGGGAGGGATCATTGTCACCAACAGTGACTGGCACGAGGGGCAACTTGCCGAGCAACGCCTCCCCTATCGGCTGGATCTGGATCGTGCCGCGCCGGACAACCCCGTTGTTGTCGTCCGCGGCGGTCACGAATATGTCCTGAACAGTGCGGCGCTCGCGCGTTGGAATATCACCGCATCCACGCCCGAGCCGGAAGGCGGCGTGATCGGCCGTGACGAGCGCGGACGCTTGAACGGTGAACTGGTCGATCGCGCCAAGGGCCTGGTCCGACTTCCACGCGGTGAACGGCCCGAATACGAGGAGCAGATCCAGGCGCTGGTCGATGAGCACCGGCGTCTGAACGAGGCGGGACTGACCAGCGTTCGGTATGGCAGCGGATCGCCGGGTCGATACAGAATGCTCCTCGACATGAAGGAGCGGGGATTACTCACCATCCGGGTCAGCACCCTGTTGCGCCTGGGAGGTTCCACCGATCCAGCCACCCTCAGCGAGACCTTCAGCGAGTGGGGAATCGACCCCGACGACGGCGACGAGTGGGTGCGCGTCGCGGGAATCAAGCTTGGGGTTGACGGCGGCTTTGAGGGTGGCTGGATGCGAGAGCCCTACGAGGAACCGTGGGGACAGAACGGAGCGTTCAAAGGTCTACAGACATTCGGGACCGAGCCGTACATCGAACTGGTCCGCGCGCTGAACCAACACGGCTGGAGGGTTGCCACGCACGCGGTGGGAGATGCCGCGATAGATCTTGTCCTCGAAGCCTACGAAGCCGCACACCGGGATTCACCGATCACCGGCAAACGCTGGGCCATCGAGCACGGCTTCGTTCCACAACCCGATCAATTCCCGCGCATGAAGGAGTTGGGCCTTCATATTTCGGCGCAGGATCACCTCTACCTCGCCGCGCCGAGCCTCAGGAAGTACTGGGGCAACAAACGCGCCGATTGGGTCACCCCGGTTCGGGCCTACCTCGACGCCGGACTGGACGTCTCGCTGGGAACCGACTCGCCCGTCGTCCCGTACCCGGCCATGTGGGTGCTTTACCACTTCATTACACGGGACACGATAAGCGCCGGCGTCGCGGGGGCGGACCAGCGGATCGGCCGCGAAGAGGCTCTGCGTCTCAGTTCGCTCGGAAACGCGCAACTGACTCTTGAAGAAGGGCAAAAAGGATCGATCGAGGTCGGCAAGCTGGCGGATCTTATCGTCCTGTCCGAAGACATCCTGAACTGCCCGGAGGATCAGATCGAAGACATTCAAGTCTTGATGACAATGGTAGGCGGTAAGGTAGTCTACCGGGGAACGGGGTTAGCCGATACGGTTCGGGACTGAATGGTGGGCGTTCTAATCTCCTTCCCCGCCCGTTAAGCGCTTGATCGCTTCGTCGGCAAGGCTGCGGACTCTTTCGACCGGGAGTACGTCTTCACCAAAAGTCTCCAGTGCCGTCGGGGTCCAGGACTTGATCTCAGGACGCACGGTAGCGGCTTCCTCGATAATCTGGTTGAAAAGCCTCCATTCGGCAAGCCAGTCGGCGTCGCTCTCCCGCAGTCGATCCTTGATGTCTTCGAGTCGTTTGAGCCAATCGGCTTCCTGGACCATGGGACATTCTCCTTTGTGAAGACTACGGATTCTGCCGGAAGCTCGCCACCCGTGCCGTTTCGTGAGGGTACATATTTGTTCTCCAGAAAATCCATGTCAATAACTTTCGTTGGCCGGCTGCATGCGGTCTATTCTTTGCGTTGCCTCAACTCCGTTCTAGGTCTAGGATCGTAGGTACGATACAGGACGGATCGATATGATCGGCAAGAAGATCGCGCACTATCACATCACCTCCAAGCTGGGGGCGGGCAGCATGGGCGAAGTCTACCGTGCAACCGACACCCGGCTGAACCGTGAGGTCGCTCTCAAAGTCCTGCCGGAATCCTTCATCAACGACCCCAATCGGATGGCCCGTTTCGAAAGAGAAGCGCAGGTATTGGCATCGCTGAGCCACCCCAACGTCGCCGCCATCTATGGCCTGGAGGAAGCGGACGGTATCCGGTGTCTGGTCCTGGAACTGATCGAAGGAGACACCCTGTACGACCGCCTGAAAGAGGGTTCGCTGTCTTTGAGGGAAACGCTCGACATCGCGGTCCAGGTCGCGGGCGCGCTGGAAGCCACTCACGAAAAGGGCATCATCCACAGGGATCTGAACCCTGCAAACGTCAAGGTTCTCCCCGACGGCAGGGTCAAAGTCCTGGACTTCGGTCTGGCCAAGGTTTTCATGGACGAAACCGAGGCGCCGGCGGCGCTTTCGACGAAGGCGGGTGTGCTCCTGGGGACCCCCGCATACATGAGTCCGGAGCAAATCCGGGGACTTCAGGTGGACACTCGAGCGGACATCTGGGCATTTGGGTGTTTGATCTTCGAAATGCTCACCGGGGAAACAACCTTCCTGAAAGCCACGGTGCCGGACACTCTGACAGCAGTTCTGGATCGGGATCCCGAATACTACCGGCTGAGAGCCGACACTCCCCCGGCGCTCAAACGCCTGATTCTGCGTTGTCTGAACAAAGATCCGCAGCGGAGACTTCGACACATCGGTGATGCGCTACTGGAGATCGAAGATGCCGAGAGGGAAGGGGCCGCCATCGGCCAGGACGCCTCCCAGAACACACCGGCTGGATGGAAAGCGCTGGCGTCGGTGGGTCTGATGGGCCTCGTGCTTGGCGCCCTTGTCGGGATTGTCTTCTGGAACACCAGTTCGATTGCCCCTGACGGCCCTGGAGTGGAACTCGTCCAGATCACCGACGAACCGGACATGGAAATGTGGCCAAGCTTTTCGCCGGACGGCCGGTCGTTTGTCTACGCCAGCAACGCCGATGGGGACTGGGACATCTATCTCAAACGGATCGGCGGGCAGAACCCCATGAATCTCACGGCAGGTTCTGACGGAATTGACAATCAACCGCTCTTCTCGCCCGACGGCGAACGAATCGTCTTCCATTCAAATCGCGGCGGCGTGGATGGCATTTTCGTGATGGGCGCCACCGGTGAATCCGTCCGCCGGCTGGTCGACAATAGTTTCAATCCGGCCTGGGCGCCAGACAGCTCTGCCATCGTTTATGGAAACACCGAATCTATCGCGTTTAATCCCAGAGCGCGGACGGGCGAAGACGGACAACTATGGATAATCGACCTGGCAAATGAAGATCGACGGTTGCTCGTCACCGGCAGGGACGCGGTACAGGCAAGCTGGTCTCCAAGCGGTTATCGGATCGCGTTCTGGGGACTGGACCCCGGATCCGGACAACGGGACATCTGGACAATTTCAGCGGAGGGAGGCGAGCCGGTTGCGGCGACCGAAGACATATACACGGACTGGAATCCTGTCTGGTCCTCCGACGGCGGCTATCTGTACTTTGCCAGCGACCGGGGCGGTGGAATGAACGTCTGGCGCGTTCCACTTGATGAGGAGACGGGAGCGCTGTTAGGGGCTCCAGAACAGATGACAACAGGTGGTTCGAGTGAGCAGATGCATGTGGCACTCGACAGCGACGGCTCGCAGATGGCGTACGCGGATTTCCGCCTGAGCCAGAACATTTACAAGATCAGCGTCGAACCCGAAGCGGGTACTCTCGGAGAAGGACCTGTTCCGATCACGCGGGGATTCCGCATGGTCTCCGGCGTCGACGTTTCACCAGATGGCCAGTGGCTGGCCTACACGACGCGAAGCGCCCAGGCACACATCTTCGTCAGCCGAGTTGACGGAACCGAATTGCGTCAGTTGACAAACGACCAATTCAAGAATCGAGGCCCCAGCTGGTCACCCGACGGCAAGCAGATAGCTTTCTACACGGACCGGACTGGAAACTACGAACTGTGGCATATGGATCCCGATGGAAGTGGCGCGAAACAACTCACGAATAGTCCCGAAAGCGAAACCTCCCCTGTTTGGTCGCCCGGCGGCCAGATGCTGGCGTTTTCGATCGATCAAAGGGCGTACCTGTTGAACGTACCGCAGGGAGCTCCGGACGAAACACCCACTTCGTTCGTGGACTGGACACCTAACTCATGGTCTCCAGACGGGACCAAACTCGCCGGCGGCACCAGGGAGAGCTTTGACGTTTACTCGCTGGACACCAACGAAGCGGTTTTCCAAACAGACGCGACGGCCGTTTCGAGCCGGTGGCTTGACGACCACAGGGTCATGTTCACCTCGGGCAACCAGATCCTGCTTCTGGACGTCGAGTCCCGAGAGACCACGGAACTCTATTCAGCTCTGAGTGATGTCACGATTTCATTGGGAGGATTCTCTCCCGACAAGCGAACTCTGTACTTCGCCATGAGCAGCCAGCCCGAATCCGACATCTGGCTCATGACGCTACCCCAATAGTCAGCTCGGCTCCGTACCCGGAACCAGCAGCCGCCGAATCGCTTCGTGCCGGTACGTGAATATCCGCTCCAGCTGCCGGCGCACCCACGGTTGGGCCACCTCGCCGAGGGGAGACAGCGGTAGACGGTAACGAACATCATCCCCGATGAGAGTTCCCTCCGCGGTCGGTTCGAACCGGTGTGTGTGGATCCACTCTTTGTAGGGTCCCCGCAACTGGAGGTCGACAAACCGGTGGGGAGGCTCCCACGCCGTGATCACAGTGTTCCATTTGAACGGAACTCCACACAAGCGAAGCCGGTAGTCGATGCGAGCCCCTTCACCGATGGTTGGCGAGGGCGTGAGTATCCGAAAGCCCAACTCGGCGGGCGTAATCTTCTGAAGGTTCCCCGCGTCGGCAAAGAAACCGAAGACTTCCTCCACCGGAAGTGGAAGGTTCATGGTTCTGGACAGAGAATGCCACATGACTTTGCAGCTATAGACTGGTCCCGGGCCGTTATGGTTTCACTAAAAAAGATCCCCCTTCCTTCTCTTCAGCAGAATGATAAAGAACGGGCCGCCCAGCAGGGCCGTGATCACGCCGACTGGTATCTCCGTGGGGGCGAACAGCGTTCGGGCCGCCGTATCGCACAACACGAGAAATCCGGCGCCGACAAAGAACGATCCGGGAATCAGGATTCGGTGGTCCGGGCCGGCGACCAGGCGCAGAGAATGAGGAACGATCAGGCCGACGAAACCAATCGGTCCGCTGACGGCGGTCACCGCGCCCGTCAGCAGCGACCCGAAGAAATAGCAGATTACTTTCAGCCGCTCGACGTTCACGCCACGAGTCGTCGCCCACTCTTCACCCGCCGCAAGGGGATTCAGCTGGGACGCATACCGGAGCAGGAATAAAACCGACACGAGGATCACGGGCGCTGTCTTGGCGATCATCGAATAGTCGGCATCGTTCACGCCTCCCATCATCCAACGCACCATCAGGAAGGACTCCGTGAAGTTTGCCGCATACTGGATGAACAGGATCATGGCGGCAAAGATGAAGTTGAGCGTCACGCCGGCCAGCAACAACGTGAACGTCGGCAGCGTGTGGCGGCTCCGGGCAATCAGAAAAACCAGGAAAATCGTCAGAAAAGAGCCGAGCAGAGCGGCAATCGAGATCACCGGGACTCCGAGGAGCACGACGTCCAGGCCAAGCGAAATCGCCAAGACGGCACCAAAAGCGCTACCGCTGGACACACCCAGTGTAAAAGGAGTCGCCAGTGGGTTTCGCAGAATGGCCTGAAACAGAACGCCTGCGACAGCCAGCGATCCACCGGCCAGGGCGCCAAACAGTATTCGCGGCAGACGCGCGACAAAAAAGATCTCTCGATCCGGACTGGCGCCTTCGAGAACACGCTGCCAGGTAATCCCGGCCGAACCCACCCATGGAGTCACAAGCAGGACAACGGCAAGGAACAGCGCGCACGGGCCCACAACCATCAGGAAACGGCCCGCCGTAAGCCCCCTAGTCTGGGATGACGTACTTGCCCCCGCCACTGGGCCGGTCGAGGACCGTGGCTCGGATTTCAAAGATTTCATATAGCGTGTCAGACGTCAGAACTTCTTCGGGTGCCCCGTCGGCCGCGATCACACCCTCTCGAATCGCGATCATTCTACGGGCGTAGCGTGAAGCCAGGTTGATGTCGTGAGTGACGGCGATGACCGTTATGTTCCGCTCGGCGTTCAGTTGCTCCAGAATCTGATAAAAGTGCACCTGGTGTTTCATGTCCAGGTAGACGGTTGGCTCGTCAAGCAGCAGCACCTCGGGTGTCTGTGCCAGGGCGCTGGCCAGAACGACTCGCTGACGCTCGCCACCACTCAACTCGTTGAACATCTTTCCGCTGAGCCGAGAGGTATGGGTCAGATCCATGGCGTGGGTGACAAACGCCGAATCCGCGGCACTGTCGAAGATAAAACCCTGACGGTAGGGGAGCCTGCCCATCAAGATCATCTCGTCTACGGTGAAAGGGAAAACGACGTGTGTTTCCTGAGGAACAAAGGCCACTTGCTGTGCGAGTTCAGCGACCTTGAAGTCCGCGATCGGACGGTCCCGGAACTCGATCGAGCCTCCAAATTTCGGAAGAATGCCCGCCAGCAACTTGAGCAACGTAGATTTTCCGGCTCCGTTCGGACCCACGATAGCGACGAACTCACCCGCGTCGATACTGGCTGACAACTGGTTCAGGACAGGGGTCGTACCGTAGCCGAAATTCAGGTTCCGGACGTTGTACATCATGTCGTCATCAGACCCGCGTGGTTTACCAGGGCATCAACGTCCAGATGCCGGCGGACCGCTTCAGCCAGTCGATCGTAGGCGGCATCTTTCGAAAAACTCGATTCACCGGGCCTCCAATTCAAGCAATGCTTCCCGGCAACCATCGTGAGGAACTCCCGAGCGAAATCGTCGCCCTCGAAAACCCCATGGAAATAGGTCCCACAGACGTTACCCGACACGAGACCGTCGGAACTTCCGTCCGCCTTGAGACAAAAAGGTTTGCCTTCGCCACGCACGCGTGTGTGCCCCATGTGAATTTCATAGCCTTCAATGAACGGCCCAAGGAAACTGGCCCCTCCCGCTCGCTGGGTTGTCTTCTCCGGGATCATTTCCGTTTCGACATCGAGCAGGCCAAGCCCTTCGATCGCGCCTCCGCCTTCAACCTCGACGGGATCGGAAATCCCAATCCCAAGCATCTGGTACCCCCCACAGATTCCAAGCACGACCGAGCCCGAAGCGAGCGCATCGCGGATGAATCGCTCGAACCCTGTTCTGCGGATCCATTCCAGGTCTCGAATCGTATTCTTGCTGCCGGGAATAATCAACAGGTGTGGAGAGGGCCCGGTGGGAGTCTTGAGATATTCGACCCCAAGCCCCTCGAAATGTTCCAGGGGGTTGAAATCGGTATAGTTGGAAATGTGTGGCAGATGGATCACACCCACGCGGAATTCGGCCGGGGTGTCGGATCGTTCCTCAAGGGAAACTCCGTCTTCCTGGTCGATGCCGAGCGCATCGAGGTAGGGCAGGACACCCAGGCACTGACGGCCTGTCCTTCGCTCCAAAAAATCAACGCCGTCGTCGAACAATGCCGGGTCCCCCCTGAAGCGATTGATGATGAATCCACGAACGATCTCTGCCTCCGCGGGCTGGAGCAAGTCGAAGGTCCCGACGATGGAGGCGAAAACGCCACCGCGGTCGATGTCGGCAACGAGCACGGCCGGGGCCCCGACCGCTCTCGCGAACTCCAGATTGACGATGTCCCGATCACGGAGGTTGACCTCGGCGGCGCTGCCGGCGCCTTCCAGAATGATGGCGTCGAACCGGCTCGCCAACCTCTGGTAAGCCTCCAGAGCCTGTTCGAAAAAGAATGAGCGCTGGGCCGAATACTCGTCTCCGGTCATCGTCCCATAAACGGATCCGTTCAGAACAACCTGGACTTTACCGCCCACGGACGGCTTCAGCAGGATAGGGTTCATTTCCGGCTCCGGCTCCAGTCGCGCAGCCTCTGCCTGAACGACCTGGGCGCGACCGATCTCCGCTCCATTCCCGCAGACAAACGAGTTCAGGGCAATGTTCTGGGACTTGAACGGGGCGACTCGAACGCCACGATCCCGTAAAACCCGGCACAGGGCGGTCACCATGACGCTCTTTCCGACATGGGATGCCGTACCGATGATCATGAGCGATCGGGTCATGTCCATCAGCATATCCCACCCCCTCGGTCGAACTGCATGGATACTTCCCGTCGGGCGATCGGGCGGCGATTGCCGTTTGACCCCGGCGAAGCCAGCCGATAGAATCCGCCTCTATGACAGAGCGGTCGGACTTATGGGTGTTTCGTCTGTCCCTGGCCTCGGTTTCGGCCGTACTGGTCTCGATCGCAGCGGCCCAGATTCTCCTGGGGCTGACCCTGGTCACATGGATGATCTGGCGGCCCAGTCGAATCAACTGGCCTGGATATCTCGTCCCTCTCTTAGCGTTCATGCTGACAACGCTGCTTTCGTTGGCCATGTCACCAGATCCGGGGATGGGGACCAAGCCCGTGCAAAAGTTCGTCCTGTTCAGCATGGGGTTGATGGCAGCAACGTTTCTGACCAACAGACGACGCGTTCTGCTGACGATGACCGCCGTGCTCGTCGTTGCCACCGTCGCCTCCATCGCGGCTATGATTCAGTTCGGCTTCCAGTATGTGGAATTCCTTTCCTCAGGGGATCTGGCGGACGACCCGACGATCCTGGCTCGAATCACGGGTTTCATGGGCCACTGGATGACCTTCAGCGGTGAACAGATGCTGGTTTGGTGCGCCGCAGTGCCGCTGGCCTTCACGATCGGATCGCGCAAGTATATGATACCACTAACTGTAATAGGCGTTGGCCTGCTCTTGAGCTTCACCCGGGGAGTGTGGGTGGGATCCGCCGCCGGGATCGCCGTAGCTGCGCTCTACCTGCCCCGACGGCAGCTTGTCCGGCTGCTGATTCCCGTCGGGATCGTTGCGGTGCTGGCTTCGGGCTTGATCCTCCGCCGTGTCTCTACGAATTTACTGGACGACCCCCGGTTCGAAATGGCGGATGTCGGACTGCGCATGATCGGCGACCATCCACTGTTCGGCGTCGGGCCCGAACGCATCGAAACAGAGTTTCCCGGATACTACCGTGGGGACAACCTGGAAAATTTCTTTTACGGCCACCTTCACAACAACTACCTCCAGATTGCCGCCGAACGTGGATTGCTGTGTCTTGGGGCGTTCCTGTGGTTGTTGGTCAAAATGGGCCTGGATCTGAAACGCCGGGCCGGCTCGACCGATCCTTCCGTGAAGTGGGTGGCGGTCTCGGGACTGGCCGTCCTGGTCGCATTTGCAGTTGCCGGCCTTGGAGAATACAGCTTTGGGGATTCGGAGGTGTTGATGTTGTTCATGTTTCTGGTATCAATGAGCTATGGGTTGAGCGGGGAGGATGGGGAGTCCGAGGTCCGGAGTCCGAAGTCGGAGACAACCGGCGAAGACTTGCGACCAGCCTAGGAGCCTCTGGACCTCGGACCTCGGACTACGGACTACCTACTATGACAAAACAAATCGACAAACACTCGGTCAAGACAATGGCGGAGGCAGGGGATTGGAACATTTCCGATGAGCGCGCCGGCGAGATCGCCAGTGCGTTCCAACCGCTCCTGGACGACACGCGGGCGCTTCGCGCGATGGAGTTGGGAGATTCGGTTCCGGGCGCGGTTTTCGAGGCCGACTGATGCATAAGAATGATCTCGAAAAATTGACGCTGGCATCCGCGGCTCGTATGATCCGGGTCGGAGAGCTGTCGCCGGTGGAACTGACGCGGGCGGTTCTGGATCGAGTCGAATCCTTGAACGATCGGATGGCGATGTTCATCACGGTCACCGCCGATCACGCGATGGCTCGAGCCGAAGCCGCGGAGCGGGCTTTGAAGGACAAGGCTGATCTGGGCGCCCTGCACGGGGTTCCCATTTCGCTGAAGGACCTCTTCGACACAAAAGGTATTCGTACCACCGCAGGGTCGCGGGTATTCGGAGATCGCTTTCCTGAAGAGAACTCGACGGTCACCCAACGGCTCGATGATGCCGGCGCCGTCCTCGTCGGGAAGACCAACCTGCACGAGTTTGCTTTCGGGGCGACGTCGGTCAACCCCCACTACGGAGCTGTGCGCAACCCATGGGATCCGGATCGAATTGCAGGTGGCTCGAGCGGCGGTTCGGCGGTTTCAGTGGCATTGTCGGCCGCGCTCGGTTCGATGGGCTCGGACACGGGAGGGTCGATCCGCATACCCGCCGGTCTCACGGGAACGGTGGGTCTCAAGCCCACGTATGGACGGGTCAGCATCGCCGGCGTCGTTCCTCTGTCCTGGTCACTGGATCATGTCGGGCCGATGACACGAACCGTGGAGGATGCGGCCATCATGCTGGAGGCCATCGCGGGTCACGATCCCCGGGATTCATACTCGCGGAAGGTTCCGGTACCAGCCTATTCCCAGGAACTCGAAGGAGGGATCCGGGGTTTGCGACTCGGGCTGCCGAAGACCACTTTCTTCGACAGGCTGGACCCGGAAATCGATAGCGCCGTTCAGACAGCTATACGACGAATGGAAGAGATGGGCGCAAGCATCGTGGAGGTCGACATACCAAACGCCCATCTGCAGCGGCCGATCTTCGCGAACATTGCGGCTCCGGAAGCATTTTCTTTTCATCAGCAATATCTCGACAGCAGTCCGGAATTGTATGGTCAGGACACTCGGGCGCGAATGGAGGCGGGCAGGCTCCTGCTGTCGGTCGATTTCGTCCGCGCGCAGCGGGCACGGTCGATTGTGAAGAGAGATCTCCAGGCGGTCTTCGACGAGGTGGACCTGCTGGTCACCCCGACCCTACCGATACCCGCACCGTTGATCGACCAGAAAGTGGTCGAATGGGGCGGAGAAACCGAAACTGTCCTTGCGGCCCTTACCAGAAACACGCGCCTGTTCAACATCGCCGGCCTGCCTGCCATCACGGTTCCCTGCGGGTTTACGTCGAACGATTTGCCGATCGGACTACAGATTGCCGGCAGGGCTTTCGAAGAAGCGACCGTCCTGCGGGCGGCCCACACCTACGAGCAGGATGCGGGTTGGTTCGAAAGACGGCCCAACCTCTAGTTATAGCCGGCTGGCTCTATCCAGTACGACCGAGGACGCCTACTATGCCTCAACGCGCAATGCTATGATCACCGCCTATGTTTGGTAAGGTTCTCATCGCCAACCGGGGAGAAATTGCGGTGCGCATCATCCGCGCGTCGAAAGAACTGGGTGTTTCGACCGTTGCGGTTTATTCCGAAGCCGACGTCGGTTCACTCCACGCCCGAATGGCGGACGAAGCCTGTCCGATTGGCCCGGCACCGTCGACGGAAAGCTATCTTGTTATCGACAAACTCCTCGACGCGGCACTCCGTTCGGGTGCCGACGCCATCCACCCGGGTTACGGGTTTCTCGCCGAAAACCCGGACCTGGCCCTGGCTTGTGAAGACGCCGGGATCACCTTCATTGGCCCCTCACCGAAATCCATCGCTCTGATGGGCTCCAAGGTTGAAGCCCGCCGCGCGGTTTCCGGGTACGGCGTGCCGATGATACCGGGAACGATGGACCCGGTCACCAGCGATGAAGCTCTCCAGGTGGCCGAGGGGATCGGCTTCCCGATCATGCTCAAAGCCTCGGCGGGCGGTGGCGGCAAGGGGCTCCGCTTTGTCGAATCTGCCGACGAGATGGAAGGCGCGTTGCGGAATACGAGGGCGGAAGCCCTGGCGGCTTTTGGAGACGACACCGTCTACATTGAAAAATTCTTGGATCGCCCCCGCCACGTGGAGATTCAGATTCTCGCTGATCAGCATGGTCATGCCATTCACCTGGGCGAACGGGAATGCACGATCCAGCGACGTCACCAGAAAGTCATCGAAGAATCGCCTTCTCCGATCATGGACCCGGAGCTTCGGGAAAGGATGGGAGAGTCGGCCCTCAAAGTGGTTCGGGCCGCCGATTACTACAACGCCGGCACCGTCGAGTTTCTCGTCGACCAGGATCGAAACTTCTATTTTCTCGAAATGAATACACGACTGCAGGTCGAACACCCGATCACGGAAGCCGTCACCGGCATCGATGTCGTGAAGCAGCAGTTCTATGTCGCCGCCGGCGAGGAGCTCTCAATCAGGCAGGAAGATGTCGTCATGCGGGGCGCCGCAATCGAATGCCGCATCTACGCCGAAGACCCCGACAATAATTTTTTTCCTTCACCCGGCCGAATCTCGATGCTCCGCGTGCCGGGGGGGCCGGGCATCCGCGATGACAGTGGCGTTTATTCCGGCTGGACGGTACCGCTCGACTACGATCCACTACTTTCGAAATTGATCGCCTGGGCCCCGACAAGGATCGAAGCGATCCGGCGCATGGAACGGGCTCTGGGCGAGTATGAAATCGGCGGGATCAAGAACAACCTGGGCTTGTTCTTGGACATACTGCATCACCCCGAGTTCGTTGCCGGCAACTTCGACACAGGGTTCATCGACAGATGGCTCAAGGAACGCCAGGAAGCAGAACCCGACCCTGTGTCGGAGACGGAGAGAGATCACGCAATCCTTGTGGCCGCTCTGTTTCATTCACACCGCGAGGAAACGGGGGTGAACGGCGCTCCGGGGCTCACCGCGAACCCGTGGAAAATGGCGGGACGGCAGCAACAACAACTTCGAAGAACGATGAAATGAAGTACACGGCGCTGATTGGAGACCAGGAGATTCAGGTCGAGTTCGAAGGCACGCTACCGGCGGTTCGGGCCCGAGTCGGCGAACGCGAATACGAGCTGAACCTACAGGAAGTAGAGCCTGGTGTTTTCTGGTTCAGTTCCGAAGATCAATCGATTGAAGCCGCCGTCACCACAAACGGTGATGGCTATCAAGTTCGCATCGGGAATCGCCACCTGCACGTCGAACTCCTGGATGGGCGTACCGCTCTTCGCCGCTCGAGCCAGCCCGACCACGACGGAATCGCGGAACTCTGCGCGCCGATGCCTGGAAAAGTCTTCAGGATTCTGGTCGAACAGGGAGACACAGTCGAAGCAAACCAGGGCTTGCTGGTGATCGAAGCAATGAAGATGCAGAATGAAATGAAATCCCCAAAAAGAGGAAAGATTCGAAAGCTTAGCGTGGAAGAGGGAATGACCGTCAACGCTGGAGACTTGCTGGTGGAGGTGGAGTAGGGGAAGTGGTCAGTGGCCAGTGGTCAGATGTAGGACGGGGTAAACATCGACTGGAAAAATGGGCAGTCAATGGGTGTGGCCATAGAAGTCCCGCTCTATCGGAATTCCGAATAACTGACCACTGACCACTTTCTTAAGAACTTCCCCCTGCCCTCGCCAGTATCCGCTCCGCCAGAAAATTACTGATGTCGGCTTTGTTCCTGGCTATTTCGAAGAAGGCTCCCTTCAGCGTCTGATCCTTCCGATTGAAGATCAGCTGTCGGATGTCGGCCTGGACCCGGGGGTCGGTGAGATCCTTTTGACCGCCGGCGTCCTGCTCCAGCAACTTCAAGATGTGGTAACCGAACCGGGTTTCGACCACACGCGGAAACGATTCACCGACTTTCATCTGAAGCACAGCGTCTGCCAGAGTGGGATCGATGCCACCGATCGAGTCGATCGGCTGAAAATTGAGGTCGCCGCCCAGAGGCGCCGAAGACGGATCTTCCGAAAAGCCACGCGCTACGGTGGCAAAGTCCGCTCCACCCTGAATCTGTGTCAACAGCCTCTGGGCCTTCTGGCTGGCCGCCTGCGGAGTTGTGGCATCGTCGCCCTCCGCATTGTTGATTTCCGTGTCCTCGACAGGCGTGACCAGAATGTGGGCGATCCGGAAAGTTTCGGGAAGGTTGAAGCTTTCCTTGTTCTTGTTGAAAAAGTCCTCGATCTCAGCTTCGGACACGGAAATCTTCGAAGTGATTTCCTTGTTGACCAGCTTTTCGATCGTCAGGTTCGTGCGCAATTGCTCTCGTAACTCGGATGTGGTCAGGTTCTGCTCGTCCAGCAATTCCTGAAAGCGCTCCGCGGTATACTGACTCTTGAACTCGTTAAACTGGACATCGACTTCCGCGTCGGTGGCTGTCAGGGCCGCTTCGGCAGCCAGTTGTCGGAGGATCTCGTTGGTGATCAACTCGCCCAGGAGTTGCTGTTTGAGATCCTCGATCTCTTCAACTGCAGGGGACGGATCCGCACCCTCGACGCGAGTCTCAAACTCTTTGTCGAGTTCGGCCACCGTTATGTCGACACCGTTCACCCGCGCAACAACGTTTGCCGACGCCGTCGAACTGGATGAACACGCCGAACCAACGGCAAGGACAGCAACCAACGCAATGACCGAAAATAGCTTCAATGGAATCGCTCCCTGGCGGACAGATTGATTGGTTATTCTAGCACTCGTACGTAGTGTCCTGAGTCAGAAATACGGTCGCTATATTTCGGAGCGCAACGGTGCGGGATTTGGCGGAGCGACGAGGAGCCAATGCTCTTCATTGCGAAGAGGAGCGACTCCAAAGACGGTGCCGTTCCGCCCGAACCCGCAGGGCCGATGGAGGTTGCTGGTTGTGTAGGCCAAACCGGAGGGCATTCGGGCTTTATGGACCGATTCAACGTCCACCCTATTGTCGGCAACATCTATCGGATATAGTGAACGTATTTCTAGTCCTGGAAAAGCATTGTCGACGGCACATTGAGCCAGAACCCCCGCCTCTGGTATAATTTGCAAGTAATACTCCGTGCGGTGGAATCCGCTGGGTATCCTGAACTTCGAATGGCGGCAAACCGACGACGAGGAGCGCAATAGGTCTATGGCGAAACGATGCGAAATATGTGGGAAAGGCCCGATGTTTGGAAACCGGGTCAGCCACGCTCACAACCTGACCAGGAGACGATGGAATCCGAATCTCCAGCGCGTCCGCGTTCTCGAGGGAAAAACACCAAAACGGATGAGGGTCTGCACGAGCTGCATTCGGAGCGGGCGGATTTTGAAACGCGCTTGATCGACGCTATCAGGCACAACGATGACCCTAAAGCCCTGTGTAAGCAGGGCTTTTCTATTATGTGAATCGAGTCGCCCCCTTCATCGTCAAAGGGCTTATGAGGGTAATCAGCCTGATCGCGTTTATTCTCCTCCCGATGGAGGCCGTGCCGGCGCCTCAACACTTCGGCACGGAGATCAGGAGCATTGAGATTTCAGGCGCACCGGCCGATGCGCTCGAGGCGATCACCCTCAGACCTGGCGATCTTCTGAGCCCCGACGCGATCCGATCATCGATCCAGGCGCTTTACGATGCCGGTCAATACGGGAGCATCGAAGTCGATGCGATTCGTACATCAGACGGTGGAACGAAACTCACTTTCATCGTAAGCGAACCTTCCTTCTTCTCCACGATTCGCGTCGAACCTTCGGACTTGCTCGCGCGGCCACTGTCCAGCTATGTGGCACTGCCTTACGGCGAACGGTTCTCCCGAACACAGATGGACCTCATCGTCCAGACAGTCCGCGAGCAACTTCGAGCAGAGGGATTCTTCCAGGCCATCGTCACAACATCCCGGAAGGTCGACGAAAAGACGCACCTCGTCAACGTTGTGCTGTCCGTCGACGTCTCACCCCGGGCCAGGATGGGTGAGACCCGGATTGAAGGCGGCCGGCTGACGTTCACTGAAGCCGAGCTGCAGGAAGCCTTCGGTGTCACGACAGGTTCTGCTTTTTCCATGGAGCGTTTGGAGAGTGGTATCGCCGATGTGCGATCCGAGTTCTCCGAACTTGGCTTCTTGAACACGGGCGTCGCGCTCGAACAAACCTATGATGAAGATCGCAACGTTGTGGATGTCGTGATCCGGATCGAACCGGGACTTTTCACGCTCGTCCAGGTTCGCGGGCACGACCTGTCCAACAGCGAAATCCGAGAGCTTGTGCCCGTGTTCGAAGAAGGCAGTATCGATCCGGACCTTATTGAAGAGGGGCGCGTTCAAATCCTGGAAAAGTTGCGGCGGGATGGATATTTTGAAGCGACTGCGCGTGTCGAACAAATTGACGCCCGGCCGCTGGACAACGCTTTCCAGGTCAACTACATCGTTCAGCCCGGGGAACGGCATTCGATCAAGGATGTGCGTTTCGAAGGGAACGAATTCTTCGATGAAGAGTTCCTGTACGGACGGATCGGGATATCTGAACGGGGGCTGTTCACCCAGGGGACCTTCAGTACGGACCTGCTCGAGCGCGCCTCAGCCATCATCACTGGATTGTACGCAGCCGCTGGTTTCGAAGGCACCCGGGTCCGTACGACCTACTCGATCGATCAAACCGCGATTACCGTGATTCTCCAGATCGATGAGGGACGCCGAATCCCCTTGACTGGCGTGTTCTTCGCAGGGAACACAATCATGAGCGTTCCGGAAATCGCGCCCCTCGCCAATATGTTGCCGGGCCAGATCTACACGGTGGACGCGATCGAAGCGGCTCGCATCGCCATTACAGCCGGCTATCACGGCCGGGGATACCCCGACGCTCGGGTTCGACCGGAAATTCGGCGAAAGGCCGATCCCGATGGGGTGGATGTCACCTTTCACATCGAAGAGGGGCCCGCCTACCAGATCGGCCGCGTCCTGGTTGCTGGAAGCACGCGCACAAAGGAGAAGGTCGTCCATAGAAACAGCGAGTTATTTGAAGGAACGCCATACGATCCGGAAACGATTCTCGAGGCACAGCAGCGTCTTTACTCAACCGGGCTTTTCAAACGGGTGGATATCGTCCCACTCGAACGGGCCACATCGGACAAGAGGGATCTACTGATACAGCTTGAAGACGCGGGCCCGGTTCTGTTGACCTACGGCATCGGCGTGCAAGACCGGGAAGGGCCCCGGGGAACCATCGAGTTGTCGCATACCAACCTGTTCGGACTGGACCGCTCCATCGGCTTTCGAGTCAGGGGTAGCAAGCGCGAACAACGCTTCCAGACCACCTACCGTGAACCCCGTCTCTTCAACCGGGAAGTCGACGGGTTCGTCTCGCTTTTCGTGGAACGCACGAGCCAGCAGTTTTTCGACGCCAGTCGCGTAGATTTTTCGTTTCAAACCCTGAAGCAGCTCCGGAATCAGGACAGTTTTCTTTTTTCGGCCAGCTTCGAAACAGTCAATCTCCGGGACATCCGGGTCAACCCGAGAACTCAGAACTTTCCCGACGAAACGGGCACAATTCAGATCGCCCGGCTCAGTGGATCTTACATTCGCGACCAGCGGAACGACCCCATCAATCCTACTCGGGGGGACTACATCACCGGGACGTTTCAGGTCGCAAACAGGGCCTTCGGATCGGAGGTGAACTTCACATCTCTGTTTGCTCAAGGCAGCTTTTTCCGGCCGGCCAAAGATGCCGTTATCGCCACATCGGTTCGCCTCGGCTGGAACCAACCCTATGGGGGCACGGAATCATTACCTATCACCGAGCGTTATTTCGCCGGCGGATCGACAACGCTCAGAGCGTTCAGCCTCGACGAGGCCGGACCGGAGGGTGGGGGCAACGCACTGGCAATCATCAACGCCGAGTACCGGTTCCCGATACCGTTCCTGATCTCGGACCTGGGGGGTGCGTTTTTTTATGATACGGGTACGACGTTCCCAAGGCTCTCGGACTTTAACTTTGGCGACTTTACGCACACGGCTGGTTTCGGTTTTCGTTACGAAACGCCACTGGGGCCAATCCGTGTAGATTTCGGATTCAACCTGAACCGACAACCACACGAGTCTCACAACAAAGTGTTTTTCACCCTGGGGCACACGTTCTGATGCGCATCGCTCCGACCCGAAAAGGAATCTTGAGCTTGCCGCGGAGTCTAATCCTGGTGTGCTTTCTTGCCCTGGCATGCGCACCCGCCATGTATGGCGACGTCATTGACCGTTTGATGGCAGTGGTGGACGGGGACGTCATCACGCTCGGGGACGTCAAACCGGAACGGGCGATCCGACGATTCTTTGGTGACGAGGCACCGTCGGACGATCAAGCCATGCTGGATGAAGTGATCGAAGATTTCCTGATCCGCAACCAGGTCGATCAAATCCCGGGCATTCAGATCAAATCGGAAGAAGTCGAAGCTTACAGCTTGCAATTGGGCGATCCCGGGGACCTGTCCGCGGAACTCGTGGCTGTCGCCGTTCGCCAGCGAATCAAACTGGCTCGATACGTGGACCTGCGGTTTCGCCAATTCATCCGGGTCTCGGATCCGGAAATAGAGGAGTACTACAGGGAGGTGTTTCTCCCGGAGACCGAATCGAGCGGGGTGGCCAGTGTTCCGCCCCTCGACTCGGTTCGAGAAGCGGTCCGCACCAACGTCATTGAAGAAAAAGTAAACCGGGAGATCCGACTGTGGCTGAATTCACTGATCCGGAGAAGTGATATTGAAGTTGTTGAGTAAAAAGAAGGCTGTCGCCGCAATCAGCATCGCGGGACTGGGGGCGCTAGGACTGGTTGCCGGAGTCGTGTACTTCCTGACCTCGCCCGACTTCGACGAGTTCGCCAAGGATTACCTGGTCAATCAGATTGAAGAACGGACGGGCCGCGTCGCGACAGTCGAAGAGTTCGATTTCGATTTGTGGTCTCAACTGATTCAGATCGACGGTCTCGTACTTCGGCAATCCACTGGGGATGCACTTCTCGAAATCGAGAGTATCGACATCGGACTGCATCTCCGAACGCTGTTCGAGAGGAAGATCGATCTTTCCTCTCTGACGCTAGTCCACCCACGGATCCGAATCGACGTTGGCCCGGACGGTACTACCAACGTTCCGTCTCCTCCGATCGAGGCCGGCACGGGTTCATCGTCATTTGAAGTCTCGATCGGAGAGCTCACAGTCGAGGGCGGAGAGATAACGATCGACGAACGCCGGGTCCACATCGACTTCCTCCTGTCCGAACTCGACGGTACGTTTGAGTACACGGGCGCAACCGGAGTCCTGGGTGGTCGCCTGGAGTATGAAGGTTCGCTCGAACGAGAGGGCCGCCCTACGATTCCTTACGGCTTGTCCGCAGACTTCGACCATTCGGCAGGGACGGTCCTAGTTCACCGAGCGGAAGTGACTTCAGGCGAATCCAAGGTAACGCTTCAAGGACGGATCGACGACGTGCTCCACGTTGGCCATGGAGCCATGGAGTATACCGGCACCGTCGATCTCGGATTTTTGAACTACTTCTTCACCGAGGAGGCATTAGATGGAACGATTGGAGTCGGCGGTGCGCTGAATTTCTCGTCCCGCGATTTCTCGACGAACGGGCTGGCGGAAGGGCAGTCGCTTACCGTCGAAGGCTGGAATGCACGAAACGTCGAGGCCAATTTCGAATACTCGTTTCCAGAGCGAATACTGTCGGCGTCGGATCTGCGGATGAGCCTGGTCGGTGGCACGGTCACGGGTAGTGCAAACGTCCTGTCACTTCCCGGATCACCACGAGTCGAAATCGATCTGGGCTATGAAGAGATCGATACGGCCGGACTGCGCCGCGCTTACCCGTGGGACCGGAAGTACATGATCCATTCGGTGGCGACCGGAACGATCGACGGCTGGTTCGAAGGGAAGTTCAGAGATTTTGATTTTTCTGGCGCCGCAACGCTCCAATCCGCGGATGTTCCCCGGGACTCGGACTCCGTGGATCTGGCAGTAGCGGGTTCGACCACATTTCGGGCCACACCGGAGTCGGTGCGGTTATCTGAAGCCACGGCCAGATTCGGATCGAGCAACATTCGAGCGGACGGTCTGATCGACCGCATGGACTCTTCGCTGCAGGTGACGTTGGAGTCGACCGACCTCGGCGACCTGCGCTTCCTGTATGAACCCGCGAACGGAACCGGCCGGTTCGAGGGCTCGATCAGCGGCCCGATAGCATCACCTCAAACGTCAGGAAGGTTCACCATTCGAAGCTTTCGACATCAAGGCCGACCCATCGACAGCCTGGGGGGCGAAGCAACCTTAACCGCCGGTGGCCTTGAGCTTCGCGAGGTTCAGATCTCGGAAGCGCGGTCTGAGGTTACGGTAAACGGGCGACTGCCGTTCGACGACACAAAGCTGGACCTGGACCTTGATGTCATCCAACTTTACGGCTTCGATCTTGCCGAATTCGTCCCCACACCCGTCGACGGTGTGTTTCGAGGCAGGGTGCACCTGGATTCGATTGATCCGATTCGGGCATCGGGGACCGTGTCCGCGTCCGATCTGACGTATGAAGATAACCTGATCGGAAACACCGAAGCCGCGTTCGTCCTGGATGAATCCGCGCTCGCGCTGACTGACATTTCGATTCGACGCGACGGCGCAGTTTTATTCGGAAACGTACGTTACCAACTCGCCGGCGAGCAACTCGGAGTAGAGCTCCGGGCGTCTGGCGTGTCGCTGGAAGACTTGCCCTGGCTTGGTATCCCGACCGCGTTCCGAGGCGTGGTTGAGGCGGCAAACTTCGATGTCGAAGGGACTCGATCGCGCCCGCAGGTCCGGGGAACAGCAGTGCTCGGAAACCTTCATCTCGGAGAGCAGTCTCTTCCTCAAATGAAGATCCAGGTCCGCACATCCGGTTCAACTATCCGCACCGAGATCGAAACCGACGAACACGTCGTGATGGAGGCCGCCTTCGACACGGCCATAGAAGGCTATCCGTTCGTCGGAAGCGCACGCTTTTCCGACTATCAGGCAAGATCAACTCGTAAACATATCCCTGGGGACAATCGTCGCTACGGGAAGTGTCTCGTTCGGGGGGCTTCTAATGGATCTGGCCACTCTCGAAGGAGAAGGACTGGTACGAACTTTGACCGCCCGGTTCGAGGAACGGGAACTCCGGGTTCTGGAACCGTTCACGTTTCAATTTGATTCGGAACGATTGAAGTTTTCGGAAATGGAATTTAGCGGCGGAGTGACTTCGCTACAGTTGGGAGGAACCATCGCCTTGTCCCGGGATGCGCCGATTGATCTCGACATCACCGGCAACATCGACCTCTCGATCATGTCGGGAAGCTACCCGGAATTCCTGGTCGGAGGAGCGGTCACGGTGGAGGGAAAGGTGGGCGGGACCCTCGGGAGCCCGGAGCTCATCGGACAGGCCCACATCGAGAACGGGTCGTTCGGCCATCGAGGTATATTCCTGAGTCTGTCGGCACTTGACGGCGACCTGGATTTCATCGGAAACAGGGTGAATCTGAACGACCTCCGGGGGAACGCGGGCGGGGGAGAGGTCGTCGTCCGTGGATCTGTTGGCGTCGAAGACCTGGAGCTGGGCGAATTCGACGTTCGTTTCGATGTGTCGAACGTGCGTGTCCGGAACCCGGAAGGGCTCCGAACCATCGTAGACGGCTCCCTGGCGCTCCACGGCACGGCAGAAACGCCACGGCTGGAAGGAGATATCGATGTCACCAGCCTCTTCTACGATGGGGGTTTCGAACAGTTCCTGGAGCTGTTCGAAGCAGGACCGGATACCGCGGAATCCGACAATCCGTTTAAGGACATGGCTCTGGCAGTGCATGTGGAGGGAAGTCGGAACATCTCGATCGAAAACGAACTCGCCAGCGTAGAGGCAAGGCTGGACATGGATATCGCCGGCAGTTTCGGTGATCCAAGCATGACCGGCCGCATCGAGGTCGGAACGGGCACACTCATTTTCCAGGGAACGCGCTACAGAATCACCAGGGGCAGCGTCGATTTCGTCGATCCGATTCGCGTCGAACCCATAGTGGACGTCCAAGCCGAAGCCGAGATCCGGGACTATCGGATCATCCTTGGGATCAACGGCCGAAGAGATAATATGCGGCTGGAAATGCGGTCCGAACCTCCGTTTGGGTTTGTCCACCCGGTCTGGCCCACTTTTGATCGTCTGATTTGGCCCACCCCCTCCTGTTAATAATTCCGAGTAGTGATAATTACCGTCGGGCCTGTGTTGTAGATGTGGGAAAGCCGAGCGCCCTTGGCGAGGCTTTTCCAAGCGCTGTGGGAATCCTGGTTTTTAGGATTTCCACAGCGCGTCATCTTCCACAGGCCTCCGTTTCTTTCTTTTTGGTTCTTTTTCTTTCTTTCGGGAAAAAACTCCGTTTCCAGGATCGCCCAGGATCGACGACCGCGCGGCGATCCGACCCTCAGGACGTGGTTTGTTTCGCGGGTTTCTCCTTTCCAGGCGGATGCCGTGGTTTCTGTCGTTTCTCCAACGTGCGCCGAAACCGGAAGGATTCGGTTCCGGTCTCGATGATGTGAGCGCGATCGGTTATCCGGTCCAGCAACGCCTTGCACAGCCGAACATTGGGAAACACCTGGGTCCATTCCGAGAACGGCAGATTCGTTGTCAAGATCACCGTCGCCCGCTCGGCTCGATCCGAGATGACTTGAAAGAGGAGTTCGGCGCCGAGGTCTGCCATCGGGACATAGCCGACTTCGTCGATGGCAATCAACTCGTATCGGAACCATCGGGCCAGAACCCGGCGGAACTGGTCGTTGTGTTGGGCCTCGACCAACTCGTTGATCAAGCCGGCGGCCGTCGTAAAGCGAACCCGCTTCTTCTGCCGACAAGCGGCCACGCACAGTCCTGTGGCCAGGTGCGTCTTGCCCGTTCCACACTCCCCGATCAGGACGACAGGTTCGGCGTGTTCTAAATAGCCACCGTCTGCGAGTCCACGGATCCGGTTGGCTGGAACCTTCGACCGCGAGAAGTCAAAGTCCTCGAGTGTCTTCATTCGAGGGAAACGTGCGGCTTGAATCCGCCGGGCCACGGTGTTCCGTTCGCGTTCTTCAACTTCCATCGCCAGCAAGGCTTCCAGATACCGTGTGTAGGTGTGCTCTTCCCGCTGGGCCTGCTCGGCCATGGCCGCAAACTGCGTTCCGATCGTGGGCGTCCGGAGAGCTTTACAGTACTGCTGAATCGCCGCCTGTTCGACCCCGCCGGCTGTGGCGGACACTAGACCACCTCCGCAGTGAGCAGTGCATCGTAAGTATTCACCTCCGGCAGGGGCCGCTCATAAGCGCGTAGTGCGGCCACTTCCAGTCGCGGCGCCGCCGGCCGGTCGAATCGGGCCTCGGTCATCAGGTAGCGCGCCGCGGCGGCATCGGAGCATCCCAGGCGCAGGGCTTGTTGGAATGCGGAATCCAGCTCGCTATAGCCATGTTCCCGGCCCAGTAGGAGCAACTCCACCATTGCGCGGGTCCCATTCTGTTTTCCGTTGCGATCGATCAACGTCTGCCAGAACTCGTCATAGCTTTTCGGCCATCGGCCCTGTTGCCGCCATTGCTCCAGAGGCTTGCTCCCGGCCAGCGCGCCCGGCTTCCGCTCCAACACCTCCAGATAATGTTCCAGATTGAAGAAGTGCTGGCCGTTTCCATATCCTCGCTCATGCCGCGCCACGCATCCGCCATCGTGCCAGACCTCCACGTAGGCCGGAAAAACGCTCGCCCGCACCACAGTCCCGGCCTTGACGGGGGCGGAGTAGAAGTTGTTACGCACCCGTACACATCCCTTACCATCGACTCGTGGAAAGCTGTCCTCGGCCAGAGGGAACCCTTCGGTCGATAACGCGAGCAGATGGGGCTGTTCGATCTGCATCCCTTCACCCACCGTCTGGACCCGATCGCCGATCTTGCGCCGTTCATCGGCACGGCAACCGGCCAGCAGCTGCGCATTCAGATCCGCCAGGTCCTTCGCCTTCGGCACCGGTACCAGGTGATTGCGCCGGAAGTATCCGGCTTCGCCTTCCACACCGCCTTTCTCGTGGCCCTCGCCGGGTGTGCAGAACTCGGCTTGAAACTTCCAATGCGACCGAAACGCGATGAACCGTTCGGTCTCTACACGCCGGTATCCCCGCAGAATCTTCTTCACCGCGCTGGTCAGGTTGTCATAACGCAGCACCCCGAAGACCCCCGCAAAATAGCGGAAACCCAACTCATGAGCCTCCAGGAATGCCTGTTGTGTCGCCCGAGGATAAGCTCGATGGAATGCGCCACCACTGCCCATGCTCCGCATACAGAAAACCTGGAGCTTCTGCCGTTCGCCATCCAACTCCGCGACGGCTTCGTACCAGTCGATCTGTGCTTCCTGACCCCAGGCGTAGCTTTGCGGCACGAACGTCTCCTGTCGGATGAAACCCATCTCCCGCTTCCGCCGCCCGACATACCGGCGAACCGTCGATTCCCCAATCGGATGTTTCGGAAATTCCATCCGGATCCGTTCGTAGATCCGGTGACTGGTGTGCCGCTGCTTCCGCGGGGCCTGCCTGTCCGCCTCCAACACCCCGTTGATAAATTCCATAACCGGCTCCAGCCTCGGCCTCTTCCGCTCCGGGCTCTTCCTCGCCGGCGGCACGGCGTTTCCCAGCGCTTGACGCACCATCCGCCGATGCACCCCCAGCCGCCGGGCCACACCCTGGATCGTTCCCACACCAAACTCGTGCTCTCGCCGAATCTCTTCAAATAATTCCACCTTCGATCTCCTTGACACCGGGTCCCTCCATTCCGACTCTTTGTTCGGAACAGCCTCTCCGGTTCAGTCGTCAGGGGTGGGCCAAATCAAACGATCAAAAGTGGGCCAATTTAGAGTAGCGAAATCACCGTTGCCACAACTGGAAATCGTGAGCCTGATCGCAGGAGGTCGGACCCGGGAGGAACTGGCCGAGAATCGGGCCGGCGGCCTGATCCCCACGAGCGAACAACTCTTCAGGGGGAGCGCCGCCACGATCCTGACAGACCTGCTCCAGTCACGTGTCGGCTCCCGCTTTGGCCTGCTCGACCGGTTCCGCATCGATCCATTCCTGGTCGGCGCGGAAAACGACCCCGTCACCCGCGTGACAATCTCCGAGCAGATTACCAGGGACCTGACCATCACGTACTCCCAGGACCTCTCATCAAACCGCCAGCAGATCATCTTGATCGAGTACTTCCTGAACAGCGATACGTCGTTCATCGCCTCCCGGGACGAAACCGGCGCGGTGGGGCTGGACATCAAACTGAGAAAACGATTCCAATAGGAAAGGGAAACGACGCAGAGGCGCAAAGGCGCAGAGAGAAGATCTCTCTTGTCGGAAGCTTTCGCGATTACAACTGACTCAACCTTGCGCCCGTAAGTTTTCTTTTCAACACGAGTAAGGATTGGAAAACTTCGCGGGTTTTGGACGGATCACACAATATCCACTCTGCGTCTTTGCGTCTCTGCGTCGAAAAAATCAAGCCACCAGGGCGATACATTCGATTTCGATGGCGACACCAAGAGGGAGGCCGGCGACCTCGACAGTGGCACGTGCGGGTGGGGACTTCCGGAAGAACTCCGCGTAGATGCCGTTTACCTCTTTGAAGTTTCCCATGTCATCGAGATAGATCGTGACTTTAACGACGTCGCGCATGGAGGCACCGGCGCCGGTCAGGATTCCCTGGAGATTGAGGAGAGACTGCCTGGTCTGGGCTCGGACGGATTTGTCTTCGATGAGCTGGCCGGTGGCTGGATCCAGGGGGATCTGACCGGAAACAAACACGAAGTTACCCGCCTGAACGGCCTGCGAATAGGCTCCGATGGCAGGGGGTCCCAGTGGTGTTGAGATCACTTGTTTTTGCATGGTTTGGGTCTATTGTCCGATCTGGGTGGTGGTGTTTATTGGTTTCGTAGAGCGCATGACGTCGTAGACTCCGTCAAGTCCACGGATGGCGGCGATAACCCTTTCCAGATGTTTCATGTCGGGTATTTCGACAGTCATGTCGATCACGCCTCGTTCCTCATCAGTCCTGGCGGACACGTCCAGTATATTGGAGCGGTTGTTGGAGATCGCCGCTGAAATCCCGGCAAGAATGCCGTGACGGTCGGCCGTGATGATCGTCAGATGAACGGCATATGCCTCGGCGGCGACGGCGCGCCCCTCCCACTGAACATCGATGCGCCGATCCGCTTCATACATCAGGTTCTGCACATTCGGGCATTTCTTGGCGTGGACGGCGACCCCCTTGCCCCGGGTCACGTAGCCGATGATTTCCTCACCCCGGATAGGATTGCAGCATTTCGCTCGATAGACGAGCAGGTCGTCCATACCCTTGACCTTGATCTTGACATCTTCCCCGAATCCGAACACCTTCTTGACGGCGGCGGTGAACCTCGAATCCGGTGCGGCGGGTTCGCCCAACGCTTCCGGCCGAAGCTTGGCCAGAAGCTGTCGAGCCGAAACCTTGCCAAAGCCAATTGCGGACCAGAGGTCATCGACTCGCGCACATCCGTAATCCGGCGCAAGTTTCGCCAGTCGGTCGTCGTGAGTCAGTTCCTTTACACTGAGTTTGTACTTGCGGGCTTCTTTCTCGAGAAGTTTTCTGCCCAACTCGATGGACTTGGTCCGTTCCTGGACTGTCAGCCAGTGACGAATCTTGTTTCTTGCGCGCGACGTCTTGACGAAATTGAGCCAGTCGCGGCTGGGATGATGCCCCGGCTGAGTCACGATCTCGACGATGTCGCCGTTGGAAAGCTTGGTCTTGAGCGGCGACAGACGCCCGTTGATCTTGGCGCCCACACAAGTGTGGCCGACCTCGGTGTGAATCGAGTAGGCGAAATCGACGGAAGTGGCGTCGCTCGGGAGGGTGATAACCTTGCCCTTGGGTGTAAAAGTGTAAGTCTCTTCCGGATAGAGGTCGACCTTAAGCGTACTCAGAAAGTCCGTGGGGTCTTTCATCTCCTGCTGCCATTCGACCAGATGCCGGAGCCACGAAACGCGCTGGTCTTCACGATCATCCGCCACCAGTTTTCCGTCCTTGTACTTCCAGTGGGCGGCAATCCCGTCTTCGGCCACACGGTGCATTTCGGCGGTTCGAATCTGGACTTCGAACGCCTGACCACCGGCAATGACGGATGTATGCAGGGACTGGTACATGTTGGGGCGCGGTATCGCGATGAAATCCTTGATTCGGCCGGGCACCGGACGCCAGGTGTTGTGGATGACCCCTAGCGCGGCGTAGCAGCTCTTGATGTCGTCGGTCACGATACGGATGGCCAGCAGGTCGAAGACCTGATCGATGGTGATTCTCTGACGGCGAAGCTTCTGGTCAATCGAATAAATCCGCTTGATTCTTGCCTCCGTGGTACACCGTATCCCCTGCTCTTCCATGTTGATGGCAATGATCTTCCGAACCTCCTCCAGAAATTGATCGTTGACCTTCCTCTTGGCGTCGAGCGCGTCCTTGATCTCTTTGTACGACTTCGGGTCCAGAAAACTGAACGCCAGGTCCTCGAGCTCTCCGCGAATCTTTCCCATACCAAGCCGGTGGGCAAGAGGCGCATAAATCTCGAGCGTTTCCCGGGCGATTGCCTCCCGGCGTTCTGCACGCAGGTGTCGAAGCGTCCTCATGTTGTGCAAACGGTCCGCGAGCTTGACGACGATGACCCGGATGTCGTCACTCATCGCCAAGAGCATCTTTCGAAAATTCTCAGCCTGTTTCTGTTCTGTAGAGGTGAAATAGATCTGGCTGATCTTGGTGAGGGCGTCAACGATGTGGGCGATCTCAGACCCGAACATCTCCTCGAGCTTCTCGAGCGAAATCATCGTGTCTTCAACAATGTCATGAAGCAGGCCGATGCTGACCGTTACCGCATCCATCTTGATCTCGGCCAGGACATTGGCAACCTCGAGGGGATGGGTCAGGTAGGGCTCTCCCGATGCCCGGACCTGTCCTTTGTGCTCTTTTGCCGAGAACAGGTAGGCGCGGCGCACGACCTCCAGATCGTCTTCAGGGTGATACTTCTGGATCTTGTCCAGTATCTGTTGTAGACGGATCATCGCTCAATCACCAATGCGTTGTGTACCACAGTGGCAGTGAGGTCCTTTTTTGTCAAACCCGGGAGGGCCTCACGTTATCGCGGGCGGGCGGCCGGCGCCGCAGGGATCGAAAAAAAGGGCCACCCGAAGGTGGCCCGCTGTACTCTCGAATCGTTTGAACTCGGCTCGGCGCCTATGTACCTTCGCCACCGAGCTGCTCGGCCGCTTCTTCCGCGTTCCTCTGGCGAGTTTCCAATGCCTTATTGAACCACTCGTCAGCCATCGCGAGGATTGCGACTCTCTGTTCCTCTGCTTCGGCTTCCGCTGCATCCTGGTCCTCGGCTTCCGGATCGGCGACGATCAACTCGGCGGCCTGGCGATACAGTAGGTTCTTATAACTCATGGCATCTTCGTAGTTCTCATCAAGAGCGAGCGCCTTATCCAAGTACTGCTGTCCCTCTTCGATCAGGTTACTCAGCTCTTCGACAGGCCGCTCAATGGTCTTGTCGAACACGATCATCCAGTTCAGGCTCCCGACACTGTAGTTCGCGACCGGATTATCTGGGGTGATCTGCGCCTGTTGCAGGTAGAAATCGCGGGCCTTATCCAACTCATTCGTGTTCTGGTAGATACTCGCCAACCCTGCAATCGCGCTCACATTCACCCCATCCCGGGTCAGGACGTTCTCAAACGTCTCGATCGCCATATCCGCGTGGCGCCGGTTTTCTTCAGACAGGGCGCCTGGGATAAATTGCTGCGAGTAGGCAGTCGCCAGGTAAAGTTCCGCATTCACCAGCTCAGGATCGAGTTCAATCGCGAGCTTGAAAAAGTCCACCGCACTCGGGTAGTTGGCCTCGCGGAAAGCCCGGACACCCTTGTTCAGATTGTCCCGGGCCTGCAACTTCTGGCACCCGGTCAGTCCCAGTGAAAGCAGTCCGAGAAGCGCGAAAACAAGTTTCGTTTGCCGCATTGTTTTAAAACACCTCCGCGTTGGCTTAATTACCTGCCGTGATCTGTTCAGTCATCAGACCGATCTTGTCCACACCGGAACCTTTTGCGATATCGATTACCTGAATCACGTCGTTGAACAGAAGATCGGGGTCCGCGTTGACGAAGACTGTACGGTCATTGCGGGTCTTGAAGATATCCTGCAACTGCGTGCTCAATGTTCGAAGCTCTGCAGGATCCTGATTGATCATGATCTGCCCACGATTGTCGATCGACACCACGACGGTTCGGTTTTCCTCATCCGGCGGTGGCGGCGGGGTTCCCGGCGGCGGCGGTTGGGGAACCGCTGCGTCGAGCCCCTTCGGAACCAATGGTGTGATGACCATGAAGATCACCAACAGGACCAACAACACGTCAATCAACGGCGTGATGTTGGGTTCGGCTTTGGCCTTGAGTTGTTTTCCAAATTTAGTTGCCATCTCGCCTCCAGTTACTGCCGCACCATGTCGTCGAGCCGTTCAGTCAACAAGCCGATCCTGTCCACACCCGCGGCCCGGACACCATCGACAACCGCTACCACGTCTCCGTATTTCGCCCGGAAATCGCTTTTTACATAGACGGTCCTGTCGAGTCTGGTCGCGAGCAGGTCGAGGACCTTCCCCGGCAACTCTTCGAGCGTGACTCGATCCTTGGTCAGATAGAACTTCCCGTCACGGGTCACCGCAACCAGCACGGCATCGTCCGCGTCGGCTTCGTTCATGTCGATAGGGTTCGTAGTCTTGGCCATCTCGACGCTGACACCCTTCTGCAACATAGGCGTAATGACCATAAAGATGATCAGCATGACCAGCATCACGTCGGCCATCGGCGTCACGTTGATATCAGCCGTTATTCCACCACGCTCGCTGCCCCCTCCCATACTCATATCAACTACCTCGCCGCTTCACGAAATAATCAATCAACTCGGACGAGGAGTTGGTCATTTCGATCTGAAATGCTTCAACCGAATTGGAATAAGAGTTGTAAGCCCAGACTGCGGGGACCGCAACGAAAAGACCGAAAGCGGTCGCTACCAGGGCCTCGGAGATTCCACCAGCCACAGCAGACAGTCCCGCGGTCTTTTCACTCGACATGCCCTGGAAGGCGTTAATGATACCAACCGTGGTACCGAACAGTCCCACGAAGGGTGCCGTCGCGCCAATGGTCGCGAGGCCGGAAAGGCCGCGTTTCAGTTCGGCGTTAACGATCGCTTCGGCCCTTTCACAGGCACGCCGGGACGATTCGATCTGCTCCCCGGATAATTCGGTCGAAGATCCCTGAGCACGAAACTCCTGCAGGCCGGCTTCCACAACCTTGGCCAGATGGCTTTTCTTGTTCTGCTCGGCGACACTGATGGCTTCTTCGATTTTTCCTTCTTTCAGACAGCCGGCAACGGCAGGGGCAAATTCCCGAGACTGCTTGCGCGCCCCGGAAAAAGCGATGTATCGATCGATCATGACGCCGATCGACCACGCCGACTGGATCGCAAGCAGAACGACGACGGCTTTGGCCATAAAGCCCATCTGCGACCACATGGAGCGCAGATCAAAACCGACTTCCTGTAACAGCATCAGCCCCAAAAAATTGAGCTTGTAAAGCAACATAAGATCAAAATCCTCCTACAGATTCGTAACCGGAACTCTTTAAGAAAACACTCCGATAATCGTTTTAGCGACGACGATTGTTAGTTGGCGAACGCGAAGTTAACCGTGACCGTTGTCACGACTTCGACGGGTTCACCGTTCAGCATCGTCGGCTTGTAACGCCACTGGCTCACGGCGTCCTGGGCCGCCTTGATCAGCAGCGGATGGCCCGTGATCACGCGCAGATTCTGAATCGCGCCATCTTTTCCGATCACCGCTTCCAACACGACGACTCCCTGAATACGGGCCTGCTTCGCCAACGGCGGATACACGGGCCGGACCTGGGAAATCATGTTCGCCTGTTGCACGTTTCCACCCACGCGAACCCGCTGCGGCGGTGGCGGTGGTGGTGGTGGCGGCGGCGGTGGCGGTGGCGGTGGCGGCGCCGCGTCGGCCTGTGCCCTGAGCACACCACCGAGCACCCCGGACAGCAGTCCGGTGTTCGTCCCACCGATCACGCCGGCTACCGACGGCGGTGGTCCTGTATCGACGATACGGGCGACTTCGTCGGGAATCTCTGTTGGAGCCACCATTGCGCCAGGATCGATCTGGACTTCAGTCACAACAATGGGCGCCGGAGGCAATTCCTCCGGTGGCGGTGGCGGTGGCGGCGGGGGCGGTGGGGGCGCAACCAGGAACGTCATCAGTTGCTGGGCCGGAAGAGCCTCGGTATAGATCAACGGGATCAGGACCAACACGACGATCATGACAGTGTGGACAACTATCGATATCAGAATCGTGACGGGCTTTCTACCTCTCCCCTCCGCTGAAGACTCAATCAAGGAATCCTCAAACATTCGTGACCTCCTACTCTAAACTTCAACCTGTTCGATGCCTCCAGAGGAAGGCAATTCCAAATTCTTAAGATCACAGCCCTTCCGAATACAAAGCAGCGATAATCTACGAATGAATCCGTGAGAAGCAAATCGGTGTGGCTTATCTCTCAGAGCGATTCTTATACCAATCGATTCGTTCGCCTGTCAACTACTAATGCCCCCCAGGATGGGCGCGTTCCTTCTACTTCGCTCGCGCTGCGCGGGGCAGCTTTGCGGGCGCCACGGCCCTGGCTCGCGCCCGATTTCGGTAATTGCTGTAAATCAGTACGGTCGGCGACGCAATCGCGACGGAGGAGTATGTTCCTACCAGCACTCCAACCAGAAGCGCAAACGCGAAATTATTGATCACATCACCACCCAAAAGATACATCGCCAGCGCGGCCACCAGGGTCAGCCCCGACGTCAGGATCGTCCGGCTCAAGGTCTGGTTGATACTCTTATTCAGTGTCTCTTCCAGTGTTTGTCTCCGGCTGATCCGAAGGTTCTCACGTACCCGATCGAACACCACAATCGTGTCGTTCACGGAGTAGCCGACCATGGTCAAGAGCGCGGCAATCACGGTCAGGTTGATCTCTTTGTTGAAGATCGAAAAGAAACCCAGCGTGATCAGCGTGTCGTGAAACACCGCTAGAACGGCAGCGCCTCCATAGATCCATTCGAAGCGGAATCCGATGTAGACCAGTATGCCACCCAGCGCATACAAGGTTGCCAAAACGGCTTGCCGCCGCAGGTCCGCTCCGACCTTCGGCCCCACTTCTTCCGATTTCAGGATCTCGAACTGGCCTTCGAACCCCTCATTCAAAGCCGCAGTGATGACTTCCCGGCCGCGACCAAGATCTTCTAGGACGACTTCCTGCTCCACCTGGATCAGGATGTCGTTGCCGTCGCCCCCGCGCAGTTCCTGAATCTGACTCTCGGGTGCGCCGCCTTCGCGAAGCAAGTCCCGAATGCGGTCGATTTCCGGCGGATTCTGGAACCGGACATAGACAATCGCTCCGCCCTGAAAATCGACGCCGTAACGGAGCGACCCTTGACTGACGATCGAGATGAGGCCAGCCAACAGCAACACAGTCGAGATCCCGAAAAAAAGACGGCGTTTGCCTTGCCAATTGACCTTGATACCACCAAAAAATTCCACCATCAAGCTTTACCTAACTGTAGACACCGGGAACCTCTCACTTGTTCCCGTAAATTCATGTTGTGCTAGATGCTCAGCGTCGGAACCCGTTCGGCCCGACCCAGCGTCCACTCAAAAAGCGTTCTCGAAACAAATACCGCGGTAAAAACGTTTGCCACCAGTCCGATCACCAACGTGACCGCAAATCCCTTTACGGGGCCCGTTCCGAACAGGAACAGCATGATTGCAGAAATGAGCGCGGCCAGGTGGGTGTCCACGATCGTGACGAAGACCCGGTTGAATCCGGTCACGACAGCCGACACCGCGGTCTTTCCGGAACGGAGCTCCTCACGAATCCGCTCGAAGATCAGAATATTGGAATCGATACCCACGCCTATGGTCAGGATGATTCCGGCAATTCCGGGCAGCGTCAACACCGCGTTGAAATAGGCCAGGGCCCCGAACAGGATGATGATGTTCAAGAGCATCGCGATGGTCGCGTTGACTCCCGACAACCGGTAATAGAAAAGCATGAAGCAGACGACGCCAATGAGTGAAACCAGGCCCGCTACGATGCCTTGTCGAATGGAGTCGGCGCCGAGCGAGGGCCCCACGACCCGTTCTTCCAGGTATGCGATGGAAGCGGGCAGCGCACCGGATCTCAAGACCAGGGCAAGATCCGCGGCCTCCTGGAGGTTGAATCCTCCGGCACCACCGGTAATTTGTCCTGAATCGGTGATGCGGCCCTCAATATTCGGCGCCGATTGGATCCTGCCGTCGAGCACGATCGCCAGAGACCGTCCGATGTTTGCACTCGTCACGCGACCGAAACGTTGGGCGCCGTCGGCGTTCAGATTGAAACTGACCGCCGGGCGTCCATTCATATCTCGCGAGGTATATGCATTCTTCAGATCTCTTCCAGTGATCGCGGCAATCTCCTCGACAGCGTACCAGGCCTCTCCAAACCCAGACGCCGCGTCTTCAACCGAATCCAGCAACTCGAGGTTCGGAGGTATCGCACCGCCGTAGCTGGCCACGACAGCCCGCTGGTTTGGAAAAGGTCCGGAATCGACCATCTTCAGCTCGAGCAGCGCTGTGGACTGCATGAGGTTCTTGACCCGCGCGGGGTCGTCAACACCCGGCAACTGCACCAGGATCTCGTACTCTCCCGGACCGCCATGTTCCTGAATCGTCGGCTCGGTAACGCCAAATTCATCAATGCGGTTTCGGATCGTCTGAATGGCCTGCTCCACTGCCTGATCCCGAAAGATCACCTCGGTGGCTGTTTCCAGCCCCATGGTGTAGGTGTTGGGAACGTCCCCCGCTGTCGAAAGCACATTCCACTCCCCGAACTGGTCCGAAAGGATGCGTCTAAATTCCGAGTCCTTGCTTGGATCCACGCCGACGATTTCGAAGCGGTTGTCGTCCAGACGGGATGTCTGGCGGAACGCGATACCGTCAAGACCCAGGGTTTCGGTCATACGTTCAATCGCCTGATCGGTTTCAGCTCTTATGGAATCTTCCGTAACGACCTGCAACACGAGATGGGTGCCACCCTTCAGGTCCAGACCGAGACGGATACGTTCCTGGACGTTCGCCAGGCTGGGAGGAAATCCCGCGAACAAAAAGACAGCCAGGGCCGTGATCGCGGCCGAGACAATCAGACGATTACGAATTCTCTTAGTCATACCGATTTTCTACTCGCTCTCCGGCTGTTGGAATGACGTCACGGCGTTACGCGAAATATCGATCTTGACGTTCTCGGCAATCCGCAACTGCAGTTTGTCTCCCCTCAGGGCGACGACCGTTCCGAGAATACCACCCGTAGTGATCACTTTATCGCCCGTCTTCAGGTTGTCGATCATCTCCTGGAGCTTTTTCTGCTTCCGACGGGCGGGCAGGAACACGATCAGATAGAAAATGCCAATGATGAAAATCAGGGGAAGAAACGCAGCCAGGCCACCCGATTGGGGCGCCGGCACCTGTAACAACAAGCTGAACCTCCGGAACGCAAAACGGGCCCAGGTTTACTGGGCCCTGAAACTTCAAGTGACTATTAGCAATTCACTAAACCGTTCAGATTCAATAAAATGCCTTATTTTTCGCATGGTGTCAAGGTAGAAAAACAGGTTGTGAACCGTGTTTAACATCGAAGACAAAATCTCCCGGGATACAAAGAGGTGCCGCAGATAAGCACGGGAGTATTTGAGACAAACCGGACACCGGCAGTCCGGGTCGATCGGGTCGGGATCTTCGCGGTATCTGGCATGTTTTATCACGATATGTCCGTCGCCGGAAAACAGCCAGCCGTTGCGGGCATGGCGCGTCGGCATGACGCAGTCGAACATGTCTACGCCCCTTGCCACCGACGCCACCAGGTCCGCAGGCGTTCCAACGCCCATCAGGTATCGCGGCCTGTCGGAGGGGAGGCAGGCGGCCGTCTCTTCCACCACGTCGTACATCATGGGAATCGGTTCGCCCACTGCGAGTCCGCCAATCGCGTACCCGGCGAAACCGGTTTCGATCAAGCGGGCGGCACTTTCTTTCCGCAAGTCCGGATATGTGGAACCCTGAACGATTCCGAATAATGCCTGGGAAGAGGGCTCGCGGGAATCAAAGTGCACTCGGCTGCGTTGGGCCCAATCCATGGATCGTCGCATGGAGGCAGCCGCAGCTTCCCGGGTCGCCGGGTGAGCCAGGCAGTCATCCAGAACCATCACAATGTCGGATCCCAACGCCGACTGGATATCCACAGCGAGTTCGGGTGTCAGGAAAAAAGAATCTCCGTTCAGATGAGAGCGGAAAGAGACTCCCTCCTCGCTGACTTTCCTGAGGTCGCTCAGGCTGAACACCTGGTAGCCGCCACTGTCGGTAAGGATCGGTCCATCCCATCCCATGAAAGAGTGGAGCCCCCCCTGACGCCGGATCACTTCATGGCCTGGACGCAGGAACAGATGGTACGAGTTTGAAAGGATGATCTCGGAACCCAGTTCGCGGAGCTGCTCCGGCATGACCGCTTTGACGGTCGCCTGCGTTCCGACCGGCATGAAAACCGGAGTTTCGATGACCCCGTGGGGCGTGTGCAGCCGCCCCCGGCGCGCACCGGTCGCCGAGTCGGTCTTCAGAAGTTCGAACATACGCAGATTACGATCCCCTAATCCCCCTAGTCCACAAAATGACACGCCACAAGACGACCGTCGCCGATCCGTTGGAGCGGCGGTTCCTCCGTCCTGCAGCGGTCCTCCACGATGGGGCATCGCGTGTGGAATCGACAGCCCGACGGTGGGTTGATTGGTGTCGGAACGTCCCCTCGCAGGATTATCCGCTCCCTCTTCCTCCCGGGTTCCGGCACCGGGACCGCGCTCAACAAAGCCTTGGTATAAGGATGTTTCGGGTGGATACAAATCTCGGCGCTGGTACCCACCTCGACAAGCTTTCCGAGATACATCACACCGATCCGGTTCGAAATGTGCTCGATCACGGGAATTCCGTGAGAGATGAACAGGTAAGTCAGGCCAAACTGCTTCTGAAGGTCGGCCAGCAGGTTGATGATCTGAGCCTGGATGGAAACGTCCAGGGCCGAAACCGGTTCGTCCGCGACGATCAGCTTCGGCTTCATCGCCAGTGCCCGGGCAATGCCGATTCGCTGGCGTTGGCCGCCGCTGAATTCATGCGGGTAGCGGTTTCCGACCACCGGATCCAGCCCGACGGTCTCGAGCAACTCGGCAACGCGGCGTTCCCGGTCGGAACCGCTAGCCGTCCCATGGATCGCGAAAGGTTCACCGACTATGGATCGAATCGGCATGCGCGGGTTCAGCGACGCGTAGGGATCCTGAAAGATGATCTGCATGTCGCGCCGGCGTTTTCGAAGGTCTCGTGCCCCCAGCGCCCGGAGATCGATTCCGTCGAACTGAATGTCTCCGGCGTCAGGTTCGATAAGACGCAAGATTGCGCGTCCCGTGGTCGTTTTGCCACATCCCGATTCACCCACGAGACCAAAAGTTTCACCCTGTTTGATCGAGAAACTCACATCATCGACTGCCCTGACATAGTCAGACACGCGAGACAGAACGCCGCCGCGAATCGGAAAGTACTTGCGCAGGTTGCGGACTTCCAGGAGGTTCTCAGGCATGGATGCACCGCACCCGATGTGTTTCGTCGATTGTGTCGAGCGGGATGTCCGAGGCCGTGCACTCGTCGGTTCTCTCCGGGCAGCGCGACGCAAACGAACAGCCTCGAGGCAGGCGAAGCAGGCTCGGAACCACGCCATCGATAACTTCCAGCCGCTCCTTCTTGCGCACGCTGGATCCGAGCCTCGGTATCGAACGCAAAAGCCCCCGGGTGTAGGGGTGCCGGGCTTCCTTAAACACTTTTTCGGCCGGCCCGATTTCAACAATCTTGCCGGCGTACATAACGGCGACCGTTTCGGCCACCTCGGCGATCACACCCAGGTCGTGTGAAATCAGCATCAGCGAAAGGTTGTATTTCTCTTGAAGGCTGTTGAGCAAGTCGAGAATCTGGGCCTGGATCGTGACATCCAGAGCCGTGGTCGGTTCGTCCGCAATGAGCAGGGTCGGGTTGCAAACCAGCGCCATGGCGATCATCACCCGCTGCCGCATCCCGCCGGACAACTGGTGGGGATAGTCTTTCGAACGGCGGGACGCATCCGGAATGGCCACGGCCTTCATCGCTTCGACGGCTCGGTCCCATGCTTCGGACTTCGAGACCTTTTCATGGGCCAGAACGGACTCGTCAATCTGGTAGCCGATTGTCAGGACCGGGTTCAGGGCTGTCATGGGTTCCTGAAAGATCATCGACACCCGGCCGCCGCGCCAGAGGCGCATGCTGGCTTCATCAAGCGCCAGAAGGTTCTCGCCGTCTAGAAGGATTTCGCCGGCGACCACACGCCCTGGATGCGCGATCAACCGGGTGATGGAAAGCGCGGTAACGCTCTTTCCCGACCCGCTTTCTCCGACCAGCCCCAGGGTCCCGCCGCGGCGGATCGTGAACGACACGTCGTCGACGGCTTTCACGACGCCTTCGTCGGTAAAGAAATGGGTTTTAAGGTTCCGAACGTCGAGAATATTTGGGCTTTCCATAGGATGTTCGGACCCGTCAGGACACTATACGGTAACGGCCTCGCGATACTCGCCGAAGACCCGACGGAAGGCATCGGAAATTTCACCGACGGATGCATAAACCCGAACGGCGTCCATTATCGCAGGCATCAGGTTCCGATCTCCCCTGGCGGCGTCTTCAAGTGCGACCAGGGCGTCCCGGACGGCGTCGGTTTCGCGACTGCCGCGAAGTGCACGGAGAGTCTGGACCTGGGTCACTTCCAGGTCCGGGTCCACCCTGTGGATGGGAATCCGCTCTTTCTCATCCGAATTGTACCGGTTGACACCGACGATGACCCGTTCGCCGGTTTCGATCGAACGCTGGTAGGAATAGGCGGCTTCCTGAATTTCCTTTTGCACAAAACCGCCCTCGATGGCGGCAAGCATCCCTCCGAGCGATTCGATCTTGTCGAGGTATTCCATCGTCTCTTTTTCAATCCTGTCGGTCATCGCTTCGATGGCAAAAGAGCCGCCTAACGGATCGACCGTATGGGTCACCCCGGATTCGTGAGCGATGATCTGCTGGGTGCGAAGCGCAAGACGGGCGGCGTCCTCCCGAGGAAGTGCCAGGGCTTCGTCCTTCGAGTTCGTGTGCAGCGACTGAGCACCGCCCAGGACTGCGGCCAGTGCCTGGAGAGTCACGCGAACGATGTTGGCGTCCGGGAGCTGTGCTGTCAGCGACGATCCGGCAGTCTGGGCGTGAAACCTCAACGTCAGAGTGCGCTCGTTCTTCGCGCCCAATCCCCGGGCAATTCGGGCCCAAAGCCTGCGCGCAGCCCGAAACTTCGCGCACTCTTCCAGAAAATCGTTGTGCGCGTTGAAGAAAAAGGAAAGTCTCGGTCCGAAGTCATCGATGTCCATCCCACGGTCCATGGCCGCCTGGACGTATGCGATCGCGTCGCCGAAGGTGAAGGCAAGTTCCTGGACGGCTGTGGACCCAGCCTCACGAATGTGGTACCCGCTGATTGAAATGGTGTTCCAGTTTGGAACTTCTCGATGGCAGTACTCGAAGACGTCCGTGATGAGCCGGATCGACGGACGCGGAGGGTAGATGTAAGTTCCGCGTGCGATGTACTCTTTCAGGATGTCGTTCTGAACGGTTCCCCGAAGCGTATCCGGAGAGTGCCCCTGCTTCTCGGCCACCACGATATAGAGCGCCAGGAGGATCGGCGCGGTCGAGTTGATCGTCATCGACGTGGACACGCGATTGAGCGGTATCCCCTCGAACAAAGTCTCCATGTCCGCAAGGGTGTCGATCGCGACACCGACCTTGCCGACCTCGCCTGCCGCCAGTTCGCTGTCGGAGTCGATACCGATCTGGGTGGGGAGGTCGAACGCAACCGACAGGCCGGTTTGTCCGTGTTCGAGCAGGTATTTGAAACGCGCGTTTGTAGCAGCGGCCGAACCGAAACCGGCATACTGCCGCATAGTCCACAGCTTCCCGCGGTACATCGTTTCCCGGATGCCCCGGGTGTACGGGTACTGACCGGGATCCCCGAGACGCTTCGCGTAGTCAGCGGCGTCACCGTCGGAAGCCTCATAAACCCGGTCTACTTCGGCTCCGGACAAGGTTCGAAACCGCTCTTTCCGCTCTTCGCCTCTCATCGGCGTTAAGCGTAGCATATCGTCTGGCGGCAACAGACTCGCCTCACGGACAATTGGATTTCAACGCAAAAACGGAATGACGCAAAGAGCGCAATGAAATCTATCTGTCTTTGCGAACTCGGCGCTCTTGCGTCCTTGCGTTGAGTCCTGTTCCCTATGCTAGGATTTCCCCATCAGGACAAAGGGGGCCCAGAAATAGGGGTGCGGGAAAGACTCTTTGACGGAAAGGGCGGCCTGTTGCAACGCTTTGGGCTTGGTCAGGCCTTCGGCCAGACCTTGATAAAACCGGCGCATGAGTTGAGTCGTTGAACGGTCGTTGACGCGCCAGAGGCTGACCACGAGAGATGGTGTGCCGGCGTACAGGAACCCCCGGGTCAGACCGAGCAATTCATCCCCTTCATACAGGGCGCTCATTCCGGTTTCGCACGCGCTCAGCGTGGTCAGTTCCGCTCCGAGCTTGAGGTTGAAGATGTCTACCAGATTGAGCCAGCTGTCGCCGAGAAGGATGGAGGAAAACATCGGGTTGTCGCTTCGGAACACCCCATGAGCGGCAATGTGGAGCTTGCCGGCGGTCGGGCCATACTTGCGCAGCAAATCTGCCGTGGCCTCCGCTCCCACAAACACCCGCGCATCGGGTAACAGTTCTCGCAGGACGTCGGCTTCTTCCAGTATCGCTGGCGTGGACTCGTCGGCCACGGCCAGAACCAGATCCCTTTCCATCTCGGGCAGTTCTTTTTCGCGACATATTTTCAGGACCGATGCGCTGGCGCTGTAAACCACGTCGTGTCGATCCACGACGAAAGCCTCTCCGTCGAACAGGGCCTGAAACGGAACGTAATGAAGAACGTGGTGTGGAATGATGACCAGGGAGTGTCCTTTGATCTTGTCTTCGAGCGGGGCCATCAGGAGGCGGTAGAGCTCGCCAAGATGGTGCGTCGTGGCTTTGAGTAATGTTCCCTGATGTTGCTTGAGGTAGTCGGCACTCAGGTGAAATTTTGAAAGCTGGAAATTGAGGCCCTTGAGACACGACCGGACCGCGTCGATAGTCCCGAGGTCCCGCTCGAGGTGGAATTGGGAACCAGAGATGACGAACGCGCAAACCCGATCCTTCATCGTGTAATACTCGATCAGCACTTCATGGTCCTCGAGCATTCCCTGGATTTCCCGGAGCGATGGCAAAGCCATCGTTTCGAGCGCCACCCAGCCGTCCTTTTGAGAACCGGCCGCGCGAAGCAGGGCCACCAATTCCTTCTCGCGCTCGTCTATCTCGGTCTGGAGCGACTTGTCCGACGCCAGGGAACTGATGGTCGTCCCGGCCTGGGACAAGCGGCTGTAGAGCCCGTTCAGATCCTGGCGGGCCTTCTGGATGTCAGCAAAACGGGAACCCGACGCGTTCGATTGCCAGACCGAATCCAGGTTCTGCTCCAGCAGGTCGATCAGCGTTCGTGACTTTGAACGTTCGACGAAGTCGAAAGCCTCGGTCCCCAAATCGGCCCGGATCTTCAAGTCGACCACGTTTTCATAGACCTGGTACTTGTCCCGTCCAAAAGACATCCGGAACTCGTCGAGCCCGATGTTGCCGCGGAGCGATTCCATCTCTTCGATGGCCTTCATATACAGTCGTTCGGCCTCTTCGAGCGCGCCCTCGGAGGCTTGCAGTGATCCCATCAGGTCATAGCACTGATAGGACACCCACTTGGCGTGGTAGCCCTCCAGGCCGGCCAGAGCCCGCTCGGTCTGGCCGATCGCTTCCATCGCCCGTCCCTCGTCCCTGAGGCACTGGGCCAGCACGATACGGGCGTAGGCGCCACGCACCGCCAGCTCCTGCTTTTCAAAGGCTTCGGCGGCCGCAAGGGCCAGATCCTCCGCATCGGCAAAACGTCGCCTTCGCTTGAGGAGTCTCGCCAGCTGCAGGTCGACTGCGGCAACCGAAACGGCATTGCCCTCATCTCTGAACAACTCGCGAGCGCGACGGAAGGTTGCCTCGGCCGACTGCGTCTCGCCGCGGTCGGACTGGGCGATCGCAATGTGGGTCAAACACTGCCCTGCTTCAAGGCGATTCGATTGCTCCTCGAAGACCTTCAGCGAGTTCTCCGCCAACTCCGCAGCTTCCTGGGGAAGATTCAACTGCAGATAGATTTCGGCTCGTGTCAGGTCGCAGCGTGCCAGGCGGCGGTCGTCACCCTGCTCCAGGTACGTCGGGCGTACTTTTTCCAGGCTCCGGAGAGCCTCTGAGTAACTGCCACGTTTGAAATACAGTTCTGCGATGTTTCGGTCAAGCAGGTCGGACCACAGGACAATCCCATGCTTTTCACAATGATCCCGAGCGGTTTCGTAACTCCTGAGCGAGTCATCGAATCGGTTGAGCTCCGTCAGCACGGAAGCACGATTGAGTTCCACCGATGCTGTGGAAAAGTAATCGTCACCGTCCGCCAGCCTTTCCAGTGCCTGATCATATTGTTCGAGCGCTTCCGCGAACCGGTGAAGACGGATGAAAGCATTAGCCCGAGCGACATGAACTCGGGGTAGATACTCTGTGTCCTCGGCCTCTTCAAGTAGCTGTTGGGCCCACTGGGCCAATTCCAGAGCCCGCTCATACTCACTGAGGTATGTCAGATTGTAAGACTCTGCACACAGGCTTCGTCCCAGTTCCCTGTTGGCGCCCGCCTGAACGAAGAACTCACGCGCCTTGCGGTACAAGGGCTTGGCCTCGATGGCCTTCTTCACGTTCATGAAAGCATGGGCCTTACACTGATTCGCAAGCCCCCACGCCAGCGGGGTGTCGACTTCGGAGGCCAACAGGAGATTGGACTCGGTCAAGACTTCGGCCAATTCGGGATCTTTTGGAAGTAATTCTCGGATTCGGGAGGCCAGGGCAATGACGAGATCGTCGGAGGGTAGGAAATCGGATTCTGAAATGAACGCACGTTGGCCTTCCATATCACGAACCTGGACCAGCAGGTCCAGAAATTCATGGACAGAGGAAGGCTTCACTTTCCAGTCGCGTCCTGCTTTCCTTTCGCGCTTTCCTATCGCGCGTCGCTGTCAGGTGTCACCGCATCAAGCAAACTTGGGCTGGTTACGATGCACGCAAAAGAGAGTCACCTGCCCTTGGGGCAAGTCCATCGAGAGATGATACGTGTCCTGAGGCACCTGGTCAAAGGCAAACTCACCGACAGGGTTGGTACGTGTCTTGTACCGGATGATTCCATGAGATTCCAACCGCACGGGTGTGTCGTCAAAAAAGTCGGTCGATTCCGATAATACCTGCCCGGCCAATGAGATGCGATCGTCGTCGGCCGACTCGATCCGAACATCGACGTCTACCTCGCCAGCCTTGAACAAAAGTTGACGCGGTATGCTGCCCACATGGCGAATCCCGGCAGGCAACGGCTGTTCGAAACTGTCGAACACGAGCTTGGCAAAGATACGACCCAGCTTGCCCTCGGTCGGACGAAGCACGGGCTGAAACAACTGAACACCCCACTCAAGCAATTCGGCCGGGGGCTCGTTAACGGCATCCTCCCGAATAAATCTCAGCAACCCCTTAAACTCCTGTGTTTTTTCACCGCACCGGCTGCATGAGGAGATGTGGTCGGCCACGCCCACCACATCGGTCTTGTTATCGACAAAATTCAGGATTGTTTCAACTGTTGGATGTCGCATCGTCGTCTCCGTTTAGGTCGTTCTTACCGTTGCGTCCATGCGCTCGGCTTTTTTTGAGCTTTCGATCAGAATTCAAACGCGTTCCCCGCGCTTACTACAAAAGAGCCATGGAGAACGGACAAAAATACAAAAAAGTGGAACAGGCGACGTAGAAGTCCTAGGCATTTAGCGGGCATCAATCGGGCCGACCGCTGATTGGGCGGCATTCGGCCAACGACTGGCCTAGTAGCCTAGTTGATGCCCTTGCGGCGCAAGATGGTCCTTAGCTTGTCCAGGCAGCGAGCGCGGGTGGGCCCGATGCTGGCTACCGGCATGTCCAGCGATTTTCCGATGTCCTCATAGCTCGGGCCGGATTTTTCAAAATACAGCAACTGCAGCAACTGGCGGCACCGCTCGGCCAGAGTCGATATGGCTTCTCGAACCTTCTGTTGCTGGTCCGACTGGATTCGAATCTCCTCCATGGTTTCACCCGGGTCCGGGGCCGCTTCAATTTCCTCCTCGTCGGAAATGTCCCTGTATTTCAGGGACTTGACCTGGATACAGTGACGTGTCGTCGTCGTGATCAGCCAGGCGCTGACCTTCGATTCATCCTTCAAGGTCCCCAGGTGCTCAATCAGCTTGACGCAAACCGTCTGGAACACATCCGAACAGTCCGCCGGCGAGAAGCCGAATCTAACCGGGATCGAGAAGATCAGCCGGCGATACCTCATGATCAGGACTTCCCAGGCTTCTGAATCTCCACCGAGACACAGGGACACCAGCTTTGGATCGTCCATATTCTGATAACGGGAGGCTGTCACTTCCGGATCTTCCTCGCTTTCCAGAAACTGTGGACCCCAAAACCAAGCATCGACACGGAGAACACTCCGGCGAGCCACAGACGCCACACACCAAATTCGGGAGAATCGGTATAGCGCTGGTATTCCTGAACGACACTGGACGCACCAATGATAAAGAGGGCAAGGAAAAACGCACCCAGAACTTCGAGCACGAGCGTGTGTGCGGTCAGGAAGGCATCTTTGAATGCAGTCTTGAATCTACCGGCCATAAATTCAGGTTGCTCCCTATTTGTTGCGGACAGGCAACGATTTCCCCAAGAAGCTACTTATTCCGCGTCTCGACTTTGGACCACTGGACCTGGAACTTCTGATCTGCGAGAAGACTTCCGCTCTCTCCCTCCTATTGTGCCCATGGATCTTGAATCTCCCCACAAAAGTTTCGTCCGTCCGAACACGAAGTGCAGCCTTGCCCCGGACGCTTGACAGTCTGTTAGAATTAGTGCGATAAGTTTCGTAGACTCCGAACAACCTCAGGTATCGAACACCGACCCGGAGGGGCTCTTGGAACTGGATGACAATCTCAAGAAACTGATGAAGGATCTCGGCGCGGCGGTAAACGACGCGCTGTCCGATTCAGAAGAGATCAGCGAAGCCATTCAGAACGTGCGCAACTCTGGATATGATGTTTTCCTCGTTCTCGAAGCCACTATCGGTTTCAACCGACGGTCGCAAACCCAGTCGACCGAAGAAATAGGGGACTCCGTGATCCGGAGCGAGATTGACTTGAAAGTGAACGCCCAGGACATGAAGTTTCTGAAATCCCTCAAGATCAAAGTCGACGATCTGGACCCGCAGTAGCTCGCATCTCTTCGAGAACCTCGACGACTTCCACGACTGAAACCTCCCCTACGGAATCTTTCTTAACGTAGCGATCCGAACTTCCGACTGGCCGGTAGTGCTCCGGTAGGCTCCGGCTGAAAATGCCGAGGGTCGGAACTCCGACGGCTGAACCGATGTGCATGGGGCCGCTGTCGTTGCTGATCAACATCTCGGCCGAACGAAACAGCGCGGCCAGGTCCGCGATGCCGAGGCCCGTCAAAACCGTCACATTCTCTATCTCTCGGACAGCCGCTTTTGTCTCCTCGGCAATGGCCACCTCCCGGTCTGATGCTCCTGAAACGATCAGAACCGAAGCCGACCACGTCCGTATCACGTAATCGGCAACCGCGGCAAACCTCCCGGAGGGCCATCGACGGTCACTGACGGAGGCCCCGACGTACAGGACGATTACGGGAGGAGATGGCAATAGTTCCCGGGCTCGCGCCGCCTCGTCGGGGGGGATCTCAATCAACCTGGTTCGCAGAGCGATTTGGGGAGGCGCCGTGTGAACGTTCTCAGCAACCATACGAAACATGTCGGCCACGTGCACGCCTTTGTCCTCCAAAACCGGCTTCAGGTTGAAACAAAACGGAAGGTATGCGCGATCGGATCGCTTCATACCCACGCGGTATCTGGCGCCCGACACCCAGGTCAGCAAGTTCGTCTCGCGAAAACTGTGGAAGTCCACGACGAGGTCAAAATTCCTCGATCGAATGTCGGCAACCAGCCGGCGAATCTGAACCAACGCCCCCCACTTCGGTCCATCTCGCATTGCCAGCCTGTCCACCGCCAGGACTTCATCCAGATCGGGACACAGTCTGGCCAGGGGTGCGCAGCGGCTCCCTGTCAACAGGGAAAGGCGCGCGGTGGGAAAAGAGGCCTTCAGGTACGCCAACGATGGCAGAAGCAAGGCGACATCTCCCAGCCGCGCAAAACGTATAGCCAGGACGTTGGAAATACCATGGAGCTCCCTCACGGAACGATCAGTCGGCTCGGGTCTTGTTCGGCCGCTTCGGGCACCATCGTTCTCAGCCAGTCGAGGTATTGGCGGCTCTTGGGACGGCCGTTGGAGTGGAAGTCGGACGTCTGAATCATGAAGTCGAGGACCTCCTGGGCTTCGGAAAGACGCAGCGCCCGGCGGTCCGGCTCGAGCGGCGGCTCCATCAGGTCGTCCAACAGCGATTTCATCCGCCGAAACAGGGCGGTTGCCACAAGACCTTCTGGAAGGGTCTCGTAGTACAGTCCCGTCGAGAGGGTCTTCAAAGTAGCGACCAGGGCGGCAAAGGCCTCGCTCGCGTCTCCATCGACCATAGAGGGGGTGTCGGCACGCTCTTCCAGAACGGATTCGGCAAACGTCGCGATGAGTGGTGCGTTCTGGTAGAAGAACCGCTCATCAAATCGACGATTCGACGGCACGGGACCGTGCGGGGTTCCTCGTTCAGCCTCGTAGGAACGGCCCTTGCGAAGGTGGACACAATCGCTTGGACAGTCAATCTCAACTTCCCTCTTTGTACCGCAACACACCGAACAAATCGTGGCCGACTTCGCTGGACAATGACGCTTCCCTGTCCTGGCGTCACAGAGAGGACACCTCTTCTTTCGAGTGGCCATACCAACCCAAATTATAGCACAGCAATTCGATCCGAAACGGAGGCCGAAATGGCGTCGGATGCCCTTGAAATAAGGCTTTGGGGTGATTTTCAGGCCAAGGGGCAGCGGGGAATAGAGCCCCGGAATGGGCGTCGGGACTTCGGTCAGAGTGGAGTGCGGCCGGTTCAGCCGAACAGGAGGTGTTTCGACGAACTGCCAGCAACGAGCGGTCCGAGGATGGCTGAAGATTCGGGCCGGGTAGCGAAGTGATTCCCCCGAAATGGAAGACGTCGGCCCGAACGTACGGCTCGCGGGCACACGTCAGGTTGACTTTTGATGGCAAGCTTCGCGATAATGAATGGCTATGTCTTGGACCAGATTGGGGGTGTGTAGTACGTGGCCGAAATAAGAATCCAGGAGGGCGAGTCGATTGAGAACGCTCTCCGCCGTTTCAAGAGAAAAGTCCAGCAGGAGGACATCATCAAAGAGGTGAAGAGACACTCCTACTACTTGAAGCCTGGCGAAAAGAAAAGAATCAAGCAGGCGCTGGCGCGAAAGCGCAGCCGAAAGAAGATTCGACGACGACGTCCCGAGCCGAGCTAGGTTCTGGTTCTGCAGATTCTCAAAAGCCCCCTGATAGGGGGCTTTTGCTGTTATTGAGCTTCGATCGCTGTTATGGCGGTGAGATCGACGACGTCCTCAACCGAATAACGGGATGGGAGGTGATTGGCCGGCCGGGCGAGACCCTGGAAAATCGGCCCGAGGACCCGGGCGCCTTCGATACGCTGTGCGAGTCTGTGTCCTAGGTTTCCCGGTTCGGTGTCCGGGAAAACCAAAGTGTTTGCCCCGCAAGAGGTCGGTGTTCCCGTTGTCCCATCCTCGGTAAAGGCGACATTCGTTTGGAGCTTTTCATCTACGATCAATCCGGATCCACGCACCCGAAGAGTCTTCGAAGCCTGCATGACACGATCGTGAAGCTCAGATTCCGCACTCTTGAAACGGTTCTTGAAGTCCAGAGAAGCAACAGGTGAAAAAGAGAGGAAGGCCACTCGCGGCTCACACTTGAGCAACCGCCGGGCGTTGGCTGCAGCGGCCAGGGCGATGGCGGCCAGTTGGGCTCCCGAGGGTGTCGCGGCGTCTCCGCTGTCGGCGAACACCACCGCATCTCGGTGACCATGTCGATGGGACGGCAACGCCATCAGAAAGTATCGGGTAACGGTCAACGACCCAGGTTCGAGACCGACCGAAAGGATGGCGGCGCGTTTGAAGGCCGGGTACGGGCCACTTCCTACGAGTCCGTCGGCGTCGCCTGCACGAACCATCGCAGCCGCGAAATAAACCGGATCTTCCAGCCGGCCCAAGGCTTCAATGACGGTGGTCCCTTGAGATCGCCAGATCTCGAGCTGCTGGGCCGCGTAACGCGCTGTCGCGGCAGGGTCGGTTTCGAGAACCTCGATCGCGGACAGCGACAAACCTATCGAGCGGGCGCTCGCCTGGACTTTCTTCGGATTGCCCACCAGCACAGGGCTGGCAATCGCTTCCCTCGATATGATGTCCGCCGCCTGGAGAATCCGAGGATCGTACGATTCCGAGAAAACGATGCGCCTGCGCTCCTTGGCGGCACGTTTGCGAATGTCATCGATGATTCCGTAGTTCGACACTTCTGAATGCTCCGTGGCAGGGCGGACCCCGCTCGGAAGCATAGCAGCACATCGTCGGAAACAACCAGGTTGGAAGCGACGATGAGAACGACAGAAGCAGAGCCGCGGAACGGCGCCTTCCTACTTACTCGACGATACTATCGCCCGCTCACGTCTCTTCTTGCTATTGATTCCGTGGCGCTTGATCTTTTGGTTTAGAGTCGACAACGGAATGTGAAAGGTGTCGGCCGCTTCGGTCTGGCTCCATCCAGTTTGTTCGAGTCGCTCGAGAATAACCCGGCGTTCGAAGGCGTCCAGGATGTCGAACAACGAACTCTCCCTGTCCATTTCGAGCGATGTCAACGTCGCGAATCGTGGAGACGGATTTGTAACCGTCTCGGGCAACAGGTCGCGCCCGACCAAGTCGGAACGGGAAAGGACGACGGCACGTTCGACGACGTTCTCCAGTTCCCGTACGTTACCCGGCCAGGGATAGTCCATCATGATCTTCATCGCTTCGGAACTGAAACGATAGATTGGCTTGTCGTTTTCTTCGCAGTACTTCCGGACAAAGAACTCGAGGAGAAGCGGGATGTCTTCGCGACGGTCCCGAAGCTGCGGAACTTCCAGAGTAATAACGTTCAGGCGGTAGTAAAGATCGTCACGAAACCTGCCTTCATCGACCAGTTTCTTCAGGTCCACATTCGTTGCGGCGATGATACGGACGTCCACCTTGATGGTATCGACGCCTCCCAGGCGCATGAACTCACGTTCCTGGATCACGCGCAGCAATTTGGCCTGAGTCTCCGGACCTATGGTTCCGATTTCATCAAAAAATATCGTCCCCTGGTCGGCGATTTCGAACAGACCCTTCTTGGTTGCAACGGCGCTGGTGAATGCCCCGCGAACGTGGCCGAACAACGTGCTCTCCAGGAGATCGACCGGCATGCTTCCGCTGTTGACCGGAACGAACGGCTTGTCGGATCGCGGACTCTTCAAGTGAATGGCCTTCGCGACCAGCTCTTTTCCCGTTCCGCTCTCTCCTTGAATCAGGACGGTGCTCCGACTGGCGGCAACCTGGGTCACAAGGTCGAGCAGACCCAACATCCTGTCGCTCTTGCCGATGATGTTGCTGTAACCGAAACGCTCTTTGAGCGCTCGCCTCAGTTGCAGGTTCTCGCTGTATAGCTTTCGCTGTTTGATAGCATTCCTGATGATGGCGATCAGCTTTTCGTTGTTCCACGGCTTGGTGACGTAGTCGTGGGCGCCGGCTCGAATGGCCTCGACGGCTGTTTCCAGGGCAGCCATGGCCGTAAGGATGACAACAGGCAGTGTCGGGTCGACGCTCTTGAGCTCTTTCTGAATTTCCAGTCCGGAACGTCCTGGCAGCATCACATCCAACAACACGACGTCATACAGGTTGGCCTGGATCGCATCGATCCCCTCTTCGCCCGAGGTCGCCGTGTCGACGGCCAACCCTTCCGAGTTCAGGAGCATTTCGAGACTGTCCCGGATCTCCTTTTCGTCGTCGACTATCAAGACTCTTGCTTTCCCTTTAGACATTTGCAGGCTTCCTTGCGAGCGGTAATTCCAATCGGAACGAGGTTCCCTGACCAGGTTGGCTTTCGACGGAGATGTCGCCTCCGTGCTCCTGGACTATCCCGTACGTAACGGAAAGACCCAATCCGGTACCTTTGCCGACCTCTTTCGTCGTGAAAAATGGGTCGTAAATCTTCTTGATGTCGGCGTCATTGATACCGACTCCCGTGTCCTCAATCCAAAGCCGAAGTTTCGCCTCGCTCGTGTCGGTACGGATTCGCAGTATTCCTCCGTTGGGCATGGCGTCCTTGGAATTTAGAATCAAGTTCAGGAAAACCTGCTGCAGCTTACCGGCATTGCCGAAAGCCATCGGGGCGTCGGCGGCAAACTCTCGTTCAATCCGGATCGCGGCGCTTTTCAATTGATGGTCGAGCAAAGAGACCGTTTCGGCGATGACCTGATGCACGTCGAGCTCCACAAACTCGGTCGCGTTGGTCCGCGAAAAACTCAGCAGATTATTAACGATTTCAGAGGCACGGAACGTTTGATTGATGATCTTATCCATCAGCTTGATCCGCTCGTCATCGGAGCCGATCTGTTTACGCAGTAGTTGCGAATAACTGGAAATGACCGCCAGGGGGGTATTGACCTCGTGGGCCACACCGGCAGCCAAAAGTCCGACTGAGGTCAGTTTGTCGTTCTCGACCAGTTGATCCTCGAGTCGAACTCGTTCTGTAATGTCGTCAACAATTATCAACCGACCCGTCGTGCGGTTCTCTTTATCCAGAAGCGGCGTGACGGAGAAGTTGACCACGAGATCGCCCCAACGATGTTTGTAAAGATTCCGTTCGTCTCGCAGGCGGTCCAGCGACTGCTCGGGAATGACGTCCGCGGTCGCCTTGCCTATCATCTCTGCCTGATTCTTACCCGTCAGCTTTTCAAGCGCCCGGTTCCAGCCAACGATTCGCTCCCCGATCTCCACCATCACGCCAACGCTGATCGACTCGATGATGTTCTCGTTGAAGTCTTTCAGGATTTCATACTGGGTGGCCTTGTCCTCCAGTGATTCGTATAATGTCGCGTTCTCGACGGCGATGCCGACGTAGTCGGAAACTCCCTCGAGCAGATCGATGTCCTCACTGGTCAGATAGTCGCCGTTCTCGGTCCGGCCTAGACCCAGATAGGCAATCACACGGTCCTTTGCACGGCACGGGATGAAGTAATTCAGCCCATTTTCCTCGTCCTCGAAGAAGATGTAGGGCTGATCCAGATCCTTCTTCAGAAATGGGTAGCTTGTCCCTGCCGGCATCTCCAGGCCGTGAGCCCGAGCCAGAACAAAATGATCGGGTTCCTCCGGATCTTCGAGAAGGACAGCCATCCGGTCCACGAACAGCGAGCCGGACAAACGGTCCACGATGCGATCCAGCACTGTCCCAAGATCCACCTCGGAGCCCAGGTTCCTGCCGAAATCGGTGACCGTGAGCCGGAGATTGTACCGATCTTTGTAGAAGAACTTGTCCAGCCAGACCTGTATGTGATCCTTGATCGGGGCCAGGAGCAGGGCGGCGACGATCGTCGCCACGATATTGGCAACAACACCGAGTTGCGGCAGATCGCCGAACAGAGCCCCGACCAGCACGACGATCGTAATGTAAAGACCCACCACGGTCGCGGTCGCCAGGGTGTAAGCCATCCCACGCTTGAACAGGATGTCCACGTCCATCAAACGGTATCGATGGATTGCGTAACCGAACGAAATCGGTATCAGAGCAAACGGTAACACCGCAAGATCGGCATATTCGAGCGGAACGGCGCCAAACAGGCGGGGCAGAGACTGAAACAGAAAGTACGGAATCACCGCAACGGCCGTACCGCGCGTCACCCACTTCAACTGTTGCCGCAACTCACGCTCTTGAACGGTTCGATACGTGTGGGTCAGGATCGCAGCGCTGAGTACAAACAACAGTCCGAAGTGAAAGTCGTTGATGCTGTCGAGAAGACTCCGCAACGCGAGCGGGGATGGATAGAAGGCGAGGATGCCCGTCACATACGAGATCCACGTCATCATCAGGAGACTACCCGGAAGATATATCAACGGGACCAGGAATCGGGACTTCTGGATCCAGCGATGCTTAACCGGAAATTCCAGACAAAAATGGACAAATAGTGGGGGCAGGAAGACATATGCGGCAAGGTCCGACCAGAAGATGGTCCAGTCGAAGTCGTTAAACTTGCCCGTGAAGCGAAAGACGTAAAGAACGAACGAGATCAGACATACGAAATAGAAGTGGAGGGCGTGGGGGGCACGCCAGCGGTTCGTGATGACAAAGATCCCCACCAGCAGGTGCAGGATTCCGATAATCTCGAGGTACGTCAACTGGCTCTGAACCCGCTCTGGCTGTGGCGCCACCACAAGAGTCAACTCGATCGGAGCTCCCTCACGCTCAATGTGATAGGTCACTCTCGTCCACTCACCGAGTTCGTAGAGAACCCGCGTCACGTGCCGTTCGTTCTCGATCTCCAGGTCGTCGATCGCCACCAGGGTGTCGCCGCGGCGTATGCCCGCGCGCTCGCCCGGCCCACCTCCGGCTACCAGGGACGCCTGGACGCCACCATGACCGTCGACCTGGCTCTCGATCCACAACACACCGTCATCAGGAGCGACCCAGAGTCGCTTCTGCTGGACGTTCAACCCACCCAGGATGATCATTCCCAGAGTGAAGATGAATGTTGCGATAATGCGGAACGACAGGATTTTTCTCGTCATGTCATCAGAGTCTTTGGGATACAGGTATCCTTAAAGATCGCTGCAATCTGACCTCCAAACAAACCCCTGCATTTACATACACTTAACTCAGCGGAGACTCTAAAATACCATTTTTGGAAGAGCGAATACAAAAAACCGTATTCCTGGAGGGCTCAGAACTTGATGTGTATGCCACCCTTAAACAGCCTGGGGTACTGGGCATGGATAGTCCGGCGGGAACCGAAGGAGGGCTCAAACAGGTTCCGGGCATCGACGACAGCCTGGAGTTTCCCCGGGAAGATTTTCCAGTTTGGCAGATCCTGCGCGATCGTGATGCTCAGGGTTGGATCGTTATATTCAACAAAGCTCTGGTAGGGGTCGATCGCGGCTAGTGAAAAGCCGGAGTTCCAGCGGTAGACCGCCGTCACTGCGGTTTGAGTCAGGTCTATGTCGGTTGTGACCCGGGCGGTGACCACGTGGAAGTTCTGGCGTTCAGCCTCGCGGCGCAGTTCATCGGGAGAAATTACGTTCGGGTCGAAGCCAATCGCGCTGGCATAGGTATAGCCCACGCCTGCTTCGAACCCTCTGAACGACCGGTCCGCGTGCACTCGCACTCCGGTAGTCGTCGCTCCCTTTCCGTCGAAAATCATGATCGCCCGACGACCGTTATCGGCATCCACGAGAAACGCCTGAGTCCCCAGTTCGTCCCGGAATGCGGCGGCCGAAACCAGGAGAAACTCGGACAAAACGTGGGTGGCACCTATTTCGGTGTGTGAATAACGCTCCAACTCGGGAGGGATGTAGACAGTCCGATCGAAATATTCCCGCCCCCGAATGGGATCGTCCGTGTCCGCCGGCGCGCGGCGCGAATAGGATGCCTTGAGCGTTGTCCGGGCCTCAGGTACCCATGCGGCACCAAACTCCGGCCTTAGGTAGTTGTGGCTGGTAATACCGTCGGCTCGACCGATGGCCGCCCCATACGAGAACACGAGGTGATCGGACCACTGCAACTGCTCGCCGTACTGCACCTTGATCTCACGAGATTCCGAACCGTTCGCACCAGCGTTAAAAGAAGCTCCCTGGCGCATCTTGACGGCCAGCGACGATTTGTGGTGGGAGCCGGGTGAAAACTGATACGTGGCTCCAAACCCTCGTGGCTGTCCCGCCGATTCGGTGTACTGGCCCGAAAACGTGACCTGGGACCCGACGGCGAGGGGGAGGCTGAAGGCGAATTGGGAACCAACGGAATCGGTGGGTCCGTCCGGAGTGTCGATCGACCTGGAGTAAAGTTGGAGATAGCCGGACGTTTCAGCAGCCACCAGAGTGGTCGCCACATCGACTTCGTCTGTGTCATCCTCGACCATGCGGAGAATCGGGCGAGTGGATGCAGCGCTCCGCAACACCCATTTCATTTCTTCCAGGCTGCCCCGGCGAATACCTCGACGAATGATTTCCATCGCGGTCTGCAGGCTGATCGTCAGGACCGCATTGGTGCCCTCGGTGAGATTTATACCGGCTGCCACGACAGGAAGAAAGCGAGGCTTGGTGACCTTGAGGGAATAGTTGCCGGCAAGCAGGTTGGGGATCGAGAAAACCCCGGACCGATCACTGAAAACCAGTCGCTCTCGGAAAAGCGCATCGTTATCCTGGACGGCGATCAGGGCACCGATCAGGGGCGCACCCGCGCTGTCCTGAACTCGACCACGAACGCTCGCCAGCCCATCCGACGCGGTCGCAGTACCCAGGTAAAGCATGCCACAAACACAGAACGACGCAAGTGTCCCCAGTGCCCGTGAAACGGATGGTACGGCTAAGCGCATAGAGCGTCTCTACCGACGACTACCGTCGGTCGCGTCCGCGGACTCCTGAACGACGAACTTGCTGGTCTGGGTAATGATCTCTCCCGACAGGTTGTCGGTGATTCGGACCCGGATCGAATACTCGCCCGGCTCGAAGTCGGCCAGAGCGAGACTTTTCTTGATCGTCATCTGTTGCGCGGCGCCCGAAAGCTCGTCGGTGCTTTCTACGAGTTTCTGAACTTCCTGGCCGTCTCGTGTGATCAAGGTCTCAACTGTTGCGGACGGCTTCAAAAGGTTTTCGTCAATCTGCAGATTGTAGATCTGGATCCAGTAGTTCAGATCGCGGTCCTGCCTGAAGTTCTGCTTGACGCTGGGCCTCACCTTCGAACTTCCCAACACGAACGCCCCGGATCCAACCTGCCTCGGAGGCAGAGGCTCGATGAGGTCGGCCAGGATCAGGGAGCTGGCAGCCAACTGCTCCTCCGGAAAACGGGGAACCGCCAGCCGCTGATTGATAGTACCCACATTGTCGCTGTGAAGGTCTTTCAATACGAGATCGATCTTGTACAGACCGGGACGCAACGGGATGATTTTCTGCCACACCGAATACCTGGTCAGAAACTCGGCAAACAGTGCGTCGGGAATATCCAACCGGATCGTGTCTTCAAACGTGGTTGCAACGCGGCCGTTAATTCCGGTCACACGACCGAACACATTGATCAGAGATCGATGAATGCCCTGTTCCTGCTGAAAAGCGATGTCTTCATTCTGGATCTGCAATGTCACCGGAGCCAGCACACTTTCCTCGGTTACCCGAACGAAATCGGTACGGACTTCAAACGGCAGCAGATTGTATGAAATGTTGGTCGTGACGATCGTTTCAAGATCCTTGAACTTGATCTCCGGCGGCTTGAAGGCCTTCGCATAAAGATCGAGTCGCTCAAACTGGCTGAATCTTTGCAACCCCCCGGACATCTGATTGAGGCCGCGATTCGCCTTGGCCTCGGCCGGGTCGTCCGACATTTCTTCTTCCAGCGTCAGACCGCCGGTGGGTGTGTTGGCCAGGGCGTCCTTGTCGAAGGGATTCAGCGACAATCGGTACTCACCGGTCATCGTGGGGTCGACGAACTCGAAATTGACGTCGTTACCGATCCCGTCTATGTAGCGATAAGTCCAGATCTCGAAAGGGTAGGTCGTCGTCGTACCTCCACCCTCATAGAACGGCCGGTCGTAGGTGCCGCCTGACGGGTGGGATTCGGTGCCGTCGGGCTTTCCATGGATGATATAGATCCTCCCACGGTCTGTCTTCCAGCCTGGCTTACCCGAGGCGAAGCGCTCGTTCGCATACGCGATTCTCACGTAGTGGTCTTCGCGGTATTCGTTCCCTATCGTATCGGGCGTCGGGTCGCGGCGAAGCCAGAACTGCTCGATGAACTGCTCCCGTTCTTCGTCGGTCTGCAACGCCTTGAACGCGGCTTTTTCTTCATCCGTTATGATGAAGGCAACATCCTGGTCCAGCCACCGGGCCAACGCCCGATTCGCACGCTCGGCGCGTGCGCTGGCGCTCATACGGCGCTGGGCTTCACCCGGAAGAGAAAGGGCCAGAAATGCGAACACAACAGCCCCTACGATGACTTTGCGATTCATAACTCACCTCAGATGCGCGGATAGAAACCTATCACTATTAGTAATCAGTTTATGATAGCACTAGCAAGCTAACAGTCAAGGTGTTCAGTAGTTTTCGGATCGCCACCGGCTGCTAAAATACCTCCGGGCCACGTCGCCCGATACTAGCGAATCTCCGGGCCGCGGTCCGTGAGCCAGACTACGGAATATAGACGGGCGGACCGAACAAACGATTATGGAAAAACGAAGCCGGATGCCCGCCACTCCAGTGTTGCTGGGCGGAGACACGATTTCCGACAGGGTTCTGCTTGTAGCGGTGGCCGCCTGGTGCGCGACTATCATCACCGCTCCGTTATTTGATTCAGGGTTGCTTTACGGTCTTTTCTCTTCCATCTGTCACCAATACCCGGAACGCAGCTGGTTCTTGTCTGGACAGCCCCTTGCCGTGTGTATCCGGTGCACTTCCATCTATGCTGGCTTTCTGGTTGCGCTCGCGCTCAAGTTGCCACCGCGCACCGGATTTCTACGATTCGCGGTTGCTCTGACGGGCGTCGAGGTCGTGATTGCACACATGGTCATCGACATGGAGGTCGTACGCTCTCTCTCGGGCCTGTTGCTGGGGCTATCGGCGGGGGGATTCGTCGCCCAGGGTGTTCGCGAACTAGTCGGTCTGCTGGGCCGGATGTCCCGGAGGGATTCCTTTGAGAACGTGTAAGCAATGCAGCGTCACGCTCGCCGACCAGGCCCAGTACTGTATGCAGTGCGGCACGCCGGTCGAACCGGAAGTTCCAGTACAGGATGGAGACACGGCGACGGATTTCATCCAACCGGCATTGGTCGGCGGGGCTGCCCTGGGCATCCTTTCCTCGCTTCCGATGGTGAACATCGGTAACTGTATTTGTTGCATGTGGGTTGTAGGAGGCGGGGCGCTCGCCGCGTGGATGCTGACCAAGCAGCGCCCCGGAGGCACAACGGTGGTGAGTTACGGGGACGGCGCCTTTGTAGGAGTGCTCAGCGGGTTGTTCGGCGCGGTCATCGCAACCATCGTCTCGCTACCCCTTCGACTGATCGCTCGAGAGGCACTGGGTTCCCAGCGGGCGGAGTTTGAAGAACTGCTGAACGAATTCCCGGAATTGACAGGCTTTATGCGGGACCTGCTGCTTCGCCTCGTCTCGCCTGAGATCTCCTTCGTAACCGTTCTGGCGACGTTCTTCGTGAACCTGATCACGTTCTCGCTGTTCGCGATGATTGGCGGGATCCTTTTCGTTGCGATTACCGGTCGGAAAGGGCAAGCCCCGGCGGGAGCCACATCTCAGGGTCCGAGGGGTTGAGCGAGCAGCTAGGAGCCTGCGCGGCGGGGGTGCCTCACGCTGCTCGCTGATTGCTGATCGCTCGCCCTCCGGTCGGGTTAATCGAATTCGTCGCCGCCGGGCATGGCCACGGCCTTCTTTTCGGGTAGGTCGGCGATGGCGGCCTCAGTCGTGATGAGCAGGCCGGCGACCGATGCCGCGTTCTGCAGGGCGACACGAACCACCTTGGTCGGGTCGATCACGCCTGCAGTGACCAAATCTCCATATTCCGACGTCTGAGCGTTGTAGCCGAATCGGGGGTCCTCTGCGGATTTTACCCGGCCCACCACGATCGCACCTTCGACCGCGGCGTTGGCGGAAATGATCCGCAGCGGTTCTTCGAGAGCGTCCCGAAGGATTTGGGCACCGGTCTTCATGTCTCCTTCCAATTCCTCCGAATACTTGTCAACCAGTGGTTGACAGCGTATCAAAGCGGTACCTCCACCGGGCACAACACCTTCCTCCACCGCGGCCCGGGTGGCGTGCAAGGCATCCTCGACGCGGGCTTTGAATTCCTTCATCTCGGCCTCTGTGGGGGCGCCCACGCGGATTATGGCCACGCCACCCGTTAACTTCGCCAGGCGTTCATGGAGTTTTTCACGATCGTACTCTGAATCGGTTTGCTCTATCTGCAGGCGGATTTCTTTGATCCGGCCCTCAATCGCAGCACGTTGCCCTTTTCCCTCGACGATGGTCGTGTTGTCTTTGTCCACAACGACACGCTTTGCCTGACCGAGATCGGCCAGGCCGATGTTGTCGACGCTGATTCCCAGATCCTCGGTGATAGCACGGCCACCGGTCAGCGCTGCGATATCGCCCATGATGGCCTTGCGTCGATCACCAAAAGCGGGCGCCTTGACGGCCACCGTGGAAACGGTCCCCCGAATCTTGTTGACGACCAGCGTCGCCAATCCTTCACCTTCGATGTCTTCGGAGATCAGGAGCAACGGCCGACCTTCCTTCGCGACCATTTCCATCACGGGGACCAGATCCTTGACGACGGAGAACTTTTTCTCGCGAACCAGAACGTAGGGGTTCTCGAGCACCGCTTCCATCCGTTCGGGATCGGTGACGAAGTACGGCGACAGGTACCCCCGATCGAACTGCATGCCCTCGACAAACTCCAGCTCAGTTTCGATCGACTTGGCTTCTTCTACAGTGATGACCCCGTCCTTGCCGACCTGCTCCATGGCCGCAGCGATCAATTCGCCGATTCTCTCGTCGTTGTTTGCGGAGATGGCGGCCACCTGTTTCTGTTCGGCATGATCCTTCACAGGTTTGGATGCTTTCTCCAGACCCGCAACAACCACTTTGACCGCGCCGTCGATGCCACGCTTCAGATCCATTGGATTCGCCCCGGCCACAACGTTCTTGATGCCACGCTTGTAGATCGCCTGCGCCAGCACGGTCGCGGTCGTCGTGCCGTCCCCGGTGATGTCACTGGTCTTGCTGGCGACCTCGCGGACCATCTGGGCACCCATATTCTCGTACCGGTTCTCGAGATCAATCTCTTTGGCGACCGTCACACCGTCTTTCGTAATAGTCGGCGACCCGAACTTGCGATCCAGTACCACGTTCCGACCCTTGGGTCCCAAGGTCACTTTCACCGTGTCGGTGAGGGTGCTCACCCCTATCAGGATCTTGGAACGGGCCTCATCACGAAAGATCAACTCTTTTGCAGGCATCTGAATCTCCTCATTGTTGTCAGAAAACGAAGGATGACGGTATTAGCACTCATATAACGCGAGTGCTAATCTTACCGGAACGTTGAGGAAGTGGCCAGTGGTCAGTTTGGGTCAACCCAACGCATGTCTTCCCACCGACCGGTGCCTATGGAACGACCGGCAGGTTGCTGAAAACCAGTTCGTGCGAGGGACCGGCGTCGGCGACAATATGAGCGCCTGCCACAATTTCGGACCGCAGCAGTTTCAGGGCGAGGGGGTCGGACACCAGGCGCTGGATGGCTCTCTTCAGCGGCCGGGCGCCGAAAGCGGGGTCATAGCCCTCGCGGAAGAGAAGTTCCCGCGCTTCGGGCGTGAGTTCGAGCGTGACCTTTCGCTCTTCCAGATGCGCCCGCAACGCGGCCAGTTGAATGTCGATGATCTGAACGATCTCGTCGCTGCCCAGGCTGTGAAAACGGATAATGTCGTCGATCCTGTTCAGGAATTCCGGCTTGAACTGGGTCTGGAGAGCCTGTCTGACTTCAGAGTCGTCGCCGGCGGTAGCGAGGTTGGAGGTCATGATCAGGACCGTGTTCTTGAAATCCACCGTACGGCCTTTGCCGTCTGTCAGACGTCCGTCATCGAATATCTGCAACAGGATGTTCCAGACGTCGGCATGCGCTTTTTCGATCTCGTCGAAAAGGACGACCGAATATGGCCGGCGACGCACGTTCTCTGTCAGGTAGCCACCTTCCTCGTATCCAACGTAGCCCGGAGGGGCGCCAATCAACCGCGACACCGAGTGTTTTTCCATGTATTCAGACATGTCGACGCGGACGATGTTGCGCTCGTCGTCAAAAAGAAATTCAGCCAACGCCCGCGCAGTCTCGGTCTTTCCGACTCCGGTCGGTCCGAGAAACAGAAACACGCCGATCGGTCGATCCGAATCCTGTAAGCCGGCTCGAGACCGGCGAATCGCGTTCGAGACGGCAGCCAGACCTTCTCGTTGCCCCACCACGCGCCGGGCGAGCAGATCTTCCATGTGGATCAATTTTTCGATTTCGCTTTCCAGCATCTTGTTGACCGGGATACCCGTCCACTTTGCAACGATGCGGGCGACGTCTTCCTCGTCCACCTCTTCTTTGAGCATCCGATGGGACTGCTCGTGACGTTCGAGATGGAGGTTCGCATCCTCAAGCTGCTGATCGAGTTCACGCAACCGTCCGTATCGAATCTCGGCCACCTTCGTCAAATCCCCATCCCGCTCGGCATGATGTTCCTCGATGCGGGCGCTTTCCATCTGTTCTTTGAGGGATCGGATGGCCTGGATGCTCTCCTTCTCCGACTGCCAGCCTATCTTCATCCGGCCGGATTGCTCGCGGAGGTCGCCGAGTTCTCGTTCGAGCTCGGTCAGGCGCTCCAGGGAGGCGGTGTCATCTTCTTTTGCGAGGGCCTGCCGCTCAATTTCGAGTTGAACGATCGACCGCTCGACCTGGTCGATTTCGACGGGCATCGAGTCGATCTGCATTCGGAGGCTCGCCGCGGCTTCGTCGATCAGGTCGATCGCTTTGTCGGGCAGGAACCGATCGCTGATGTACCTGTGGGATAGCAGGGCCGCCGCCAGGATGGCGGAGTCCTTGATCCGGACGCCGTGGTGGACTTCATAACGTTCCTTGAGGCCACGGAGAATGGAGATGGCGTCTTCCGGATTGGGCTCCTCTACAAGGACCTTCTGGAAACGGCGCTCCAGGGCCTTGTCCTTCTCGATGTACTTCTGAAATTCGTTCAGCGTCGTGGCGCCAATGCAACGCAGGTCTCCACGTGCAAGGGCGGGTTTCAGCATGTTCGACGCATCCATCGACCCTTCGCCACCGCCGGCGCCGACCAGTGTGTGGAGTTCGTCAATGAAAAGGACAATCTCTCCGTTCGACTCTTCGATTTCCTTCAGAAATGCTTTCAGCCGGTCTTCAAACTCTCCGCGATACTTCGCCCCGGCGATCATCGTTCCCAGGTCGAGCGAAACGATGCGCTTGTTCCGAAGCGATTCAGGAACGTCTCCGGCAACCACCCGCTGAGCCAGGCCTTCGACGATCGCCGTCTTGCCCACGCCGGCCTCGCCAATCAAAACCGGGTTGTTTTTTGTTCGGCGGGACAGGACCTGAATGACGCGGCGGACCTCTTCATCGCGGCCGATCACCGGATCGAGCTTGCTCATGCGAGCAAGCTCGGTCAGGTCCTGGGAGTATCGCTCCAGCGCCTGGTACTTCTCTTCGGGACTTTGATCCGTGACTTTCTGGGTACCCCGGATGGACACGAGCACCGTGAGGACCGCGTCCTTGTTCACGCCGTGTGCGGATAACAATCGGGCGACTTCTTCGCCCTTGGCGACACTCATCGCGATCAGGATGTGCTCGGTGCTGACGTATTGATCCTTGAACTGGGCCGCTTCGGTCAGGGAAGCGTCGAGGATGCGGACCAGCGGATCGGCAAGCTGGGCTTCGGCCCGAGATTCGAGTTTGGGTAAATTTCCGATCAAAGTCGCCAGGCTTTCGGCAAGGGTTGGAATGTCCGCGCCAAGCTTCTGCAGAATGGGCAGCACGACCCCGTCCTTCTGTTTGACCAGGGCCCAGAGCAGGTGTTCGGGCTGCACCTGGGAGTTTTGATGTTCCTCGGAGTGCGTCCGGGCGGCCTGGAGGGCCTCCTGGGCTTTCAAGGTAAATTTGTCAAAACGAATCATCTGTATCGCTGATTACTCACTCGTGATGTTGATCTGCTTGGCGCGGGCCTTTTCCTTTTTCGGCAGGATGATGGCCAGAACGCCTTCTTTGTAGTCGGCCTTGATCATCTTCTCGTCGACCATTGCCGGTATGGAAAACGCCCTGCTGAAACTTCCGTAGGACCGCTCGATGCGATGGTAGTTCTCGTCTTTTCCTTCCTTTTCGAAACGGCGCTCTCCCTTTAGAGTCAGCACGTTGTTCTCCAGGGTCAACTCGATATCCTTCCGCTCCATGCCCGGCACTTCCGCCTGGACGATGATCTCACTCTCGGTTTCGTATATGTCGACAGCCGGGCTCCAGGAAGTCGTGGCGGAAGGCTCGTCGGCTCGCCAACCCCGATTCGCGTCCTCGAACAGCCGATTCATACGCTCCTGGAGCGAGTTCAGGTCTCGGAAGGGATCCCATCGATTGACAGCCATCGCTAACCTCCATAACTTAGTCAGTATTCATAATAAAGTCTGAGTGCAACGTTGTCAATATTGAGCGTCACCTCATCAATCATCGGCAATGGTTCCCGCTTTCATTGGATCGTGTACTAACCAAGGGGGCGCTTGCAATCCATTTCCGTTCCCCACGCGAGCCCGTCCTGACGAAATCCTGACGCCTGGCGATCCCGGGGCCGACGTGAGGTCCTCAACCTGCTATCATTCCCCGCGTGGGCCAGACGTCTGACGACAGGTTGTGGAGAGGCCGAAACCGGTGAGTTTGGCACTTTCCGACTTCGATTATGACCTGCCGCCCGATCGCATCGCCACCGAACCGGTCCGTCCGCGGGACAGGTCCCGCCTCCTGCTTGTCGACCGGCGAAACGGACGATTGACGGATTCGACCTTCCGGCATCTTCCCAGTCACCTTTCCGAATCTGATCTTCTCGTCGTCAACAACACACGCGTTATGAAGGCCAGGGTCTACGGAACTCTTGAGAGGTCCGGCCGGAACGTCGAGGTCCTCTTTTCGAACGCAAAGTCGGACACGGCCTGGGAAGCGATGCTGCGCCCGGGCAAACGGGTTCGAGACGGCGATCGCATTCTTGTCGGCGAAGGTACCCGGTTGTCGGTCGGCGAACGGCGTGATCACGGCCTTCGATTGCTTGAGATAGAACAATCGCAATCTTCTAATAGGACCGTGCCCGAGTTGCTCGCCTGCCACGGTCATATCCCACTGCCGCCATACATCGATCGGGAGGACCAGGAGTCCGACGAGACGGACTACCAGACGGTCTACGGAACGCGCTCGGGAGCGATAGCCGCCCCAACCGCCGGCCTTCATTTCACTCCCGAAGTGCTGGCATCACTTGAGGAACGTGGAATTGAGCTTTGCGAACTGACGCTTCACGTGGGAATCGGTACCTTTCTTCCGGTCCGAACTTCGGATCCAACACAGCATCATTTGAAACCAGAACAGTACGTTATCACTCCTGAAACAGCCGACGCTCTGAATCGAGCTCAGGGAGCCCGCCGCCGGATCATCGCGGTGGGCACAACGACAACGCGCACGCTTGAGTATGCTTTCGGTCGGCACGGAACATTCGTCCCCGAAACCGGCGAAGCGGACCTCTACATCCTTCCTGGATTCCGGTTCGGGGTTGTCGATGGACTCCTGACGAACTTCCATTTGCCACGCTCGACGCTGCTGTTGCTTGTTTCCGCTTTTGCCTCGCGCAGAGTCGTTCTGGACGCCTACAACCACGCCCTCGATAACGACTATCGTTTCTACAGTTACGGCGACTGTACGCTCTTCATTTAGGGCCTCGCAGAAAGTTGACACGGTAGGGGTTTGCGACGATATAATGCCGCCGTTCAAAACGTTTTCAGCATAAGCACTGGCAGTAGAAAAGAGCGACCCGATTGCAGGCCTGAATCCCGTCGACGGTCCCCTCTTCTTGCTGGAAAGCTGACGAACAGTTATTGAAGTAAAAGGAGTATGGAGAAACATGTCTAAAGAAACAGGCAAGGTAAAGTGGTTCAACAACAAAAAGGGTTTCGGTTTCATCGAGCGGGCCAGCGGTGGAGATGTGTTCGTCCACTACTCGGCTATTGAAACCGACGGCTACAGAACCTTGAAAGAGGGGGAAGACGTCGAGTTCACCATCACCGAAGGACCAAAAGGGTTTCAGGCTGAAAATGTCGCGCGAGTAGAATAGCGGGACGTTCAAGACATTCGAAAAGACCCTGCGGAGCGATCCGCAGGGTCTTTTTCATTTGTGGCCGATCACTCATTCTGCCTGTTCGTAGCACAACTCCGAGATCGACTGACAATTGTTCATATCCTAGTCAGCGTCCACCGGCGGCCCTCCGCCCGATCGCAATCACTTCAGCGTCGCCGATGATAAGCCGGAAGCCCTGCTCCAGCTTCTGCTTTACATCGTCGACGTTCGACAACGCGGAACAGGAAAGAGTGACGCTCGCAACCCTCGACCACCGTCTGGATCGCAGCCCGGAGCGCTTGCGGATCTCCACCAAGGGACGACGACAAGCTGCCGCGACCGACCGATGCAATACTGACTCCCGGGGTCCCGATGATTTCCGATGCCAGTTCAACGGCATCTTTGTCTTCGATCATCACGTACAGCAGATTGCTTCGGCGGGCCACAATATTGTCGTACCCCTGCTGTTTGCGCCAAGGGCATTCACCCATCAAGTTACCCCGGGGAACAAGAGAATTGGGCTACCAGTTTACTCAAGAATGACTTCACGGAATTGGCGCCCAGATTACTGCGATTGAGGATCGGCCGAAGATGGCGTGAAGGTCCGCGAAGATGGCGCGAAGGTCCGCGAAGGTGGCGCGAAGGTCCCGCGGAGTTGGCGCGAAGATGGGATGCCATAATGTGAAGCTATTCTTGAGCGGGCCCTAAGTCCCTGAGCAGAAAGAACGAGTCATGACAGTCGTGTTATAAAGGTGCGATGTCGCGGCTCTACAGCCTTCGGCCCGAGCTCGAATTCTCCACACAGACCTACCAGGGCAAACCCTACACCGTCGTCAAGGATCCGGTGACGACACGCTATTTCCGGTTCAGCGCGACCCAGGCCGCCATCATGGAGCTTGCCCGGGAGCCGATCGACATCGAGTCTCTGGGGAGCGCGATCTCGGCTCAACTGGGCGGGTCGGTCCCGCAGGCCACGCTAGAGGGGTTTCTGAAATCGCTTGAGGAAAAGCACCTCCTCGACACCGCGAACGTCAAAGAAAAAATCGCCGAGTACCTGGAGCGTAAGCCCAAGGAAGACCGGAACATTCTTTATCTCCGCCTTTTCTCCCTGGATCCGGAAAAGGTGTTCGATTTCCTTCTGCCCAAGATCGGCTGGTGCTTTACGCCCGGATTCCATGTGTTTGCGATCCTGTCGATCATCACCGGCTTCACGTTGACCTATCTGCACGGAAACGAGTTGACCGGCCATGTTCTGAAGCTGCTGAACCTGTACGGTTTTCTATTGATCTGGTTGGTCGTGGCCACGGTCGTCATGATGCACGAGTTCGCGCACGGGTTGACCTGCCGTCACTTCGGGGGAAAGGTCCACGAACTGGGCTTCATGCTTCTCTATTTCCAGCCGGCGTTCTACTGCGACGTGAGCGATGCCTGGATGTTTCCGACACGGCGTGAACGCATGTGGGTGACTTTCGCGGGGGGATATTTTCAACTGGTGCTTTGGGGCGTGGGGACCGTCATCTGGAGGATCACGGCGCCGGACACCCTGATCAACCAGGTAGCGTTGATTGTCATCCTTTTTGCCGGTCTCCAGACCATTTTCAACTTCAATCCGCTGATCAAACTCGACGGCTACTACATGCTCAGCGATTACCTGGAGATTCCCAACCTCCGGGCTAAATCGTTCAAGGCCCTTAGGGCGTGGATCGCGGGTAAGAAAGACGAGCCGTTGCTCGCATCGGGACAGAAGCGGCCGTTGCTGACGTTCGGTACAATTTCGCTGACCTTTTCAACAATGCTGCTGACTTTGATTTACGCTAACATCTATATTACTTTGCCTTTGCAGGCTTCGTCGGATTCTTGGTGTTCGCGCGTTTTACGATGAATAAGACAGCATCCGAGCCGGTTGCCGGAATCAAATCGATGATTTCGCGCGCCACGTTAAGGAAGTACCGGAACCTGGGCATTGGGTTGGCCCTCGTGCTCATCTCGATCCTGTTCCACTGGGAACTCAAGATCACAGCCGATCTGCGCGTCCTTCCCCGGCAGGAGTCGATCGTCCGATCCGAGACGGCAGGTACGATCGCCGAGGTCTTGGTTCGCGAGGGTAGCCACGTGGAGAAGGGCGACGTTGTCGCGCGGCTGTACGACTTCGATAAGGAGAGGACACTGTCGGCTATAAAGGGTGAACTGGGTCAGCAGCGCGCCGCGCTGGCACTGCTGCGCGTCGGCCCTCGCCCGGAAGAGGTGGACAGCGCAGAACAACTCGTCGGTACAAAGCGAGTCGAACTGTCCAACGTCCGCCGGAACATCCAATACCGGAACCAACTCGAGCAAACCCTGGCGCGAAGGCGAACCGAATTGCAGCTCTCTGAAATCGAATTCAGGCGAACAAGGGACCTGTTCGAAGAAGACCTCGGTGCCCGGATTGACATGGAGAAAGCGGAAACCACGGTTGAGATTTATCGGAATGCGGTAGGTGAAACAGAGGCTTCCATCCAGATGCTCGCCGAACAGAACGACCGCGAAGAAGATTTGAAGGAGCAGGAGCTTGCAGAAGCCGAAAGCGCACTGACGCTTTTGCTGACCGGCTTCAGGACCGAAGACATCCAGCAGAGGGAAGCCGAGGTCGCCATGCTGGAGGAACAGCAGCGGATTCTGGAGAAGGAACTCGCCAAGGCCGACATCCGGGCACCGATTACCGGGACCGTCGTGACGCCTTTCGTTCAGAGAATCCTGAACCAATACCTGGTGGCAGGCGACGAAGTCTGCAGGATCGTGGACATGGACACGGTGCAGATTGAAATGATGGTCCCGGAAAAGGAAATGGCCGACGTCAAACCGGCTTACCCCATCTTGATGAAAGTTCGCAGTTACCCCACCGATGAGTTCGAAGGCCGGGTCGACTTTATCGCACCCGTTGCGGAAACGGTCTTCAATCAGCGCTTCATAAAGATCCGGACCGAAGTTTCGAATGAGGACGGAATGCTGAAACCCGAGATGACCGGTGTGGCTAAAATTCACGCTGGACAACGCCGAATCATCTCCCTGATGACCCGCCGCATCATCCGCTGGGTGCGAATCGAATACTGGGATCTTCTGCCGTAGAGTCCACATCGGCGAACTGCACTCGCGGTCGACCCTCTTCACGCCAAATCACAGACCGCAAGAATTCATGATTACCGCACCGAGCGCGATTCGCGTAATTAGTGTATTTTTTGTAATCCTGTGCTGCTCTTGCTGTATTGAAGGCTAAGCAACGCCGTTGTGAGGGGCAAATCCGTCGAAAGGCGGAGACGCAAAGCCACAAGACTACGGCTCCGGATCGAACCCGGAGTCATGTCGGTTGGGCTGCCAATGGATTAGGACGTGGCAGCAATCACGGCATGGAAGCCTTCTGCCCTCCTTGACCGAACACAGTTCCTTTGACAAAAGCAAACCCGCCTAAAGGCGGAGACGCAAAGCTTCGAGACTAACGCTTCAGGCTCGTTCCCGAACGTCCTGGGAGCTACGTTCGTCGGGCTGCCAAGAGGTTCAACTGGCCTCGGGCAGCCTTTGTTGGTTCTGCAACGAAAAACGAACTGGAGGTAGCCATATGTACGGTGTGATCTGGGTGTAAGCCCGCGCTGAATTTCGCGACGAACTTGCGCTTCGGCGCCTGTCGTTCCGCAAAATCAAACTCCTAACCGTCCCTGGAGAATGTGAAATGACTGAGAACAATGTTGTCCTGACTGAACTGGAAATCGAGGTTGAAGAACTGGAACAGATGATTGCTCCGAGCGGTTCGCTGGCCGTTGACGACAGCCATTTCGGAAGAGCAGCTCGGTCGAAGTTGAATGAGGCCCGGCCAGCGGGCATTTGAGTCGAATTCAAACCCATTGTTAAGGAAGTTCTATTTTCGCATTGTTGAAATCGATATGGTGTCGGCGGTATCTTGTGGTATATATACCGTCAGATGAAGAAGAAAAAGATATGGCTTGAGTTGAATCAGGTAAGGGGAGCGGTTGCGTCGCGACTGCGACGGCGGAAGTACAGCCTGATCGAGCGCCATGAGATACCCGACGGTTTGCTGCCTGGCTCGGTGTCGATTAGTTACACCCGGTGCGGTAAGCCGACGTGCCGGTGTGTGTCGGGTGAAGGGCACCCATCCTGGTCCTGGACATTCATGATGGACGGGAAGAAGCATGTCGAACACGTTCCAGCTGCCATGGTTGAGGAGATTCAAAAGCGTGTCGGAGCGGGACGGGAGTTTCAGGATGCGATCCGGGAGGTGCTGACAGCGAACGCGAAGTTGTTGGTGCTGGAGCGCCAGCAACAACGTGAGAAGCGGAAGCGCCGGTGAAAGGTCCGTCGGCACGAGGGATACGACGGTACGCGCGAAAGTGTTTGCGGCTGAAGGGGTATTTGAATCACCCCGGAGATGGGCGGGTGCGACCGCAGATCGGAAGTGGGCATCTGATCTGGTCTCTGGTGATCGGGTATCTGCTGCGGGAATCGAGCTTCCTGGCCATCGAGTCGCTCGCACGATCCTCGGCGTGTCGGGCCTTGGGAATCGGACGCCGCTTTAGCGACGACACGCTGGGCTATTTTACCGAGAAGCTGAATCCGGAATTCACGCGCGGCGCGTTGACCACAGCCATCAAGCAGGCCAAGCGCAATAAAGCGTTCGACGATTGCCGATTCATCGGCCTGGCGCTGGACGGGACAACCGTGGGGCGTGTCGGTGAGGCCGGGTGTCAGTGGTGTCGACCCCATCGCAACGCCGAGGGGGAGGTGACCACCTACTTACACCACGTCGTGATGGCCACCATCGTGGGCACCGGGTTCACTTTACCGGTCGATGTGGAACCCTACGGTAGTGGGGATAGCGAATGGTCGGGGGGGCAACGACTGCTTCGTCGGGTGGTGGGGCAGTTGGGGCCGCGTTTTGCCGATTATGTTGTTGTCGATGGGGGCTATGCGTCGGCTCCGTTCCTGCACTTGGCCGACGAGTTGGGATTGAAGACCATCGTCCGTCTCAAAGCCAATCTTCCGAGCTTGTTCAACGCCGCCAAAAGCCGGTTTGCTTGTCAGCCGCCGTCCCGGGTTTTCAAGGATGGAGCCGATCGGGTGGAAATCTGGGATGCAGACGACTTCGATCCCTGGGGCCGATTGAACTGGCCGACCGTGCGCGTGATCCGCTACCGGCAAGAGAAACCCGATGGATCGGTGGTCGAAGCCTACTGGCTGACCAATTTCTCGATGAACCAAGTGGGAGCGCCCACTTTATTTCGCATGGCCAAGAGTCGTTGGGAAGTCGAAAACCAAGGTTTCAACGATGCCAAGAACCGTTATGGGATGGCCCATATCCCCCATCACCACGCCAACAGCTTGCTTCTCCACTGGCTCCTCATAAGCCTGGCTCTCACGATCGAACGTCTGTATCGATTGCGTCATTTGCATCGCGGGCGCCATCGCCCGCATACCTCCATCGAGCTTCTTCGTTTGCTTCGCCTCGCTCTGTCTGCCCCAACCCCAGCCGACTCCAGCTGAACTGACTCGTTTCCCTGGTCTCCACGCGCCTGCCTGACCCCAATCACCGGGCTGGACCCGCTACGGATACCTGTCTCTCGAAAATACCCCTCACTTCAAATTCCTCTCCCTCCTCGACCTTTTCCCTTCCAGAGCCCCTTCCAGACACTCCGTCCTCCCTGACTTCCGAAATGGCTGCGTTGACGACGACTAGGCGGCCGATCACTCGAAAATCGTATAGACTGCAGTCGTCAGAGCGGGAGTGGTAAAACCTCCCGCTCTAGCTGTCTTTAGAGGACTCTTAGGTGAATTGGCACGAGCTTCATTTCCGGGTCAAGGCGTATCTCGTCGGTTCCTACCTCTTCGGTGCGGTGTTCGCCGTTATTTCCCTTACCGCTCCTGAGAATCGCTTTGACTATCAGTGGGCACTGCTGTCCTTGGTATCCATCGTCGTAGCCACAATCAACGTACGGCTGCCGATGACCGGACATCGGGTCGTTATTTCAATGGGGGACGTTTTCACGATCCTCGCACTTCTTCAGTTCGGTCCCGGACCCGCCCTCGTGATGTACTGGAGCAACCTCGTCAGTGCCCATACGCCGGACCAGATCAAGAAACACCGTTGGAACTTCCTCAGAAAAACGTCACCCTACAAGTACGCTTTCAATCTCGCTATCTGCGCCTCGTCGATCTGGGCGATGAACCTGGCGCTTGTCTCCGTCGGCCGGCTGGGAATGTCGGAATCAGTAGGTTTCGCCGTCGGTCTCGGAGCTCTGGCAGCAGTCTGGTTTATTGTAAACACGATCCCCTTATCTCTCACGATCGCGCTCCTGAACAACCAGTCTTTCTGGAAGACCTGGTCCGACGGTCTCGTCCTGTACCTGCTCAATTTTTTCGGTTCCGCGGCCGCCGCGGGGCTGATGTCCAAGTTCTACGAGCAGGCAGGGTTTCAGGTCTTTCTCTTCGCGTTGCCCATCGTCGCGATTTTCTACCAGCTCTACCAGTTTTACATCGAGAAGTTCGAACACGCGCAGGCACACATCGCGGAACTGAACAAGCTGTACCTTCAAACCGTGGAAGCCCTGGCGTCTGCCGTCGATGCCAAAGACCGCTACACCCATGGTCATGTCCGTCGGGTTCAGGTGTACGCGATCGAGCTGGCAAAGCGGATGGGTATCGAAGACGCCAACGAGTTGATGGCGATTCGGTCCGGCGCCCTGCTGCACGACATCGGAAAGATCGCGATACCTGAATACATTCTGAACAAACCAACAGTCCTCACCGAATCCGAATTCGAGAAGATGAAGAGTCATCCTGCTGTCGGCGCAGTCATGCTGCAAGGCATCGAGTTTCCATTTCCGGTGGAGCCACTGGTGAAGTCCCACCACGAACGCTGGGACGGAAGGGGCTATCCGGAGGGTTTGAAGGGTGATGAGATCCCGCTGAGTGCGCGTATTCTGTCGCTCGTCGATTGCTATGACGCTTTAACGACGGACCGACCGTACAGGTCGCCGATGGCTCGTGATCAGTTGGTCGAATTCTTCCGGCGGGAGTCGGGCGGGGCTTACGACCCGGCCGTGGTTGATGCGTTCGTCGAACACATAGAACTGCTGGAAGCGGAAGGGGCCAAGATAGAAGTCGCGCCGTCTGACATTTGGGGTGGCGAAACTGCACGCTCTTCGGGGACGGAAAACGTCCGTCCACTTGAAAAAGTTCAACCCACGCTGACCTACAGCAAGGCGATGGACGTCAACGCGCTCGCGCAGGCGGAGTTGTATTCTCTGTTCGAATTCGTGCGTGCCGCGAACTGCCTGCGAGTCGACGATGTTCTCGCTTTTGTCGGTATCAAGCTGGAAAGGCTGATCCGCTTCGATGCCGCGGCCTTCTACCTCGCGGACCTCGATCGCGGGATCGTAGCACCGGGCCATGTTCTGGGTAAGGGAAAGGAGATGATCAAGGATCTGGCATTGCCCCTGGATCAGAAACTAAGCGGTTGGGTGGCTGCTAACAACCAGGCCCTGAGCAACCTGCCACCCTTTCCCGACTTCCTGAATGTCGAAGATCCCAGGCCTGTATTCGAAATCTCGAGTATCGTGCCGATGAATCATCGCGGCGTCGTTATCGGCTCTCTCGCTTTGTATCGCGAAGAAAGGACGAAGTTCACGGACCTGGAATTCCGTCATCTTGAAATCGTTGCAGGCCAGACGGCTGCCGCGTTGAACCGGGCGCGTGAACAGGAGAGTTCGCAGACAGCCCTTTTTGACGAACTGACGGAACTGCCAAACGGTTACCAGATGTACCTGATGTTTGACCAGGTCGCCATGGACGCCCAACGTTACGAATACCCACTCTCGCTATTGGCATTCCGGCTGGAAGGACTCGAGGACATCACTCGTCGATACGGACACCTGAGCGCGGCTGAGATGATCCGGTTCATCGCTCGATATCTTAAGGATGAGGTTCGCGACACGGACATTCTGGTCCGTTATTCCAACGACCAGTTTCTGACGCTTCATCCAAAGATGAGCCGGGATCAGGCCGAAGTGTTGAAGTCTCGGATCCAGAACGAACTCGACCAGCACCGGTTTCCCATCCGGCACAGCGTCGACGTGTCCCCGCGTGTGTCCATCGGCATTGCTGAATTTCACGAAGAAGGCACCAAGCTGGAAGACCTGCTGTCGATCGCGGAATGGCGATTGACTGAGGACGAGAAGTCGCGTTCCGTTGCTCGCCGGACCCTTTCATTTCCCTCTTAGCACTGAGTTCCACTCAGCAGCAGGCAAAAGTCGCGTTTTTTGCGTTCTTTTGTGGCGCGCCCAGTGCGATAATTGCGCCCATTACACGCTAAGGAATTGATTCCCCAGTGCTTGAGACTGGTAGTCAAAATGCGCGCGATATATATCGCGGTTTTTTGAGAATCCCAGCGCCGGCATGACAAGTCCGGTGCAGGTAGCCACCCGAGGTCACTCGATGCAGCGGTTTTTGACGACACGCTTCGAAATAGTTCGGGCCCTGCGTCGGTCGAAGTACGTCACGTCGTTTCTGGGTCACGATCGCTGGACAGACCGCCGCGAAGTATTCGTCAAGTGCATTCCGGCCAGGGTCTGTCAGATGTCGGCAGGGTTCGAGAAGCGGCTCGCATGGTATCGAACCATTGCACATCCTGGGATAGGAAATATTGTTGAAGCCGGATTCACGCCGCGGAAGGACTTCTACTACGTCCGGGACTACTATCCTGCATCGGCAGCAGGTTGTCTCGATAGGGCGGCGGACCCAAAAGAAATCGCATCAAACTTGGTCGGCGCCTGCTTGTTGCTGCAGAACCACGGAACCGTTCACGGAAGGATCAAGCCCTCAAACGTGCTGACCCAGGACAATGGATCGCTTCGGCTGGTCGACGGCGGGCTGCCCGGACGGCCCGTCGAAACCTTCGGCGTCGAGGATGTGAGATCCAATGCGCCGGAAATACTGGCAGGCGGGCGACCGTCGCTCGAGGCCGACCTGTACTCGCTCGGCGCCCTGCTGTACCGTCTGTTCGCCGGACGGGATTTGTTTGAAGATTCCAACCTGGAACTCCTCAAACACAAATATCTCCATGCGATGCCGGTACCTCTTTCCGACTTATGCGATGAACCACGTGCGCTATCGGAGATTGTTTCGCGTCTGCTCGACAAAGATCCGGCTTCACGATCGGCGGCGTTCCCATCTTTGCCCGACCTTCTCGACGTTCGTTCCCTAGCCCCGACGCAAGCACCATTTATTGGTCGAGAGGGGGAATTCCAACAGGCATTAGACATCCTGGCCCTGAAGGGCATGAGAACGCAGGTCGTGTCTGTGGAAGGCGAGGCGGGAATTGGGAAGACGCGGTTCGTGACCGAGATGGCCTTCCTTCACCAACTGGCCGCTGGTCGCTTTCTGGTGGGACGATGTTACGAGCGTGAAACCGCACGTACGAGCCCATCCTGCAGTTGGTTGGCCAGCGCCTGAAATGGCGAGACCAGAAGCTCGACAGTTGGATCAGGAATGAGGGGGGTCGCTTTGCTCCTTCATTGAAACGCCTCTTCCCCGATTTTGATGACCTCCTGTCCGACGACCCGCATGAAGACGGCCCAATCAGCGCCGGAAAAATGATCACAGACCTTGCTGGGACCGTGATTTCACTGGCCGACCTGTCGCCCACCACGATCGTTCTTGAGGACGTGCACTGGATCGATGAGGGAACCCTTCGGATCCTGGAACAGATCTACTTTCGGGCGGGAGAGTCCAGTCTGAGTCTGGTTCTGACTTTGAGGAGGGGGACGGCCCAACCAGCAATACGCCGCTTTCTGGAAGAGCCGACCCATCCAGGAATTGATCTTCATCGAATCCCTTTGGAAGCTCTGGACGACGCATCGACCTTCGACCTCGCGCAGAAGCTTACGGACGACGTTCGGAGGGTTGCCTGGATCGTTGACAACGCAGGTGGAAACCCGCTCTTTCTTGAAGAGTGTGCCCGGTATCAGGCCAGGAATACCAGCGACCTGCCGGCCCGTGTGGAGGACGTTCTCTTCCAAAAGGTCGCTAGGCTCGAACCCGCGGATAAGCAAGTCGCGGAATTCCTTTCCCTGTTCCCAAAACCGTTACCTGTTGGGCTCGAAAAGAAGGTCATCGCCTCACTACCGGGTCAATCGAACAACAGCATGGGCAACCTCGTTGACTCTGGTATTCTCTGCGGAAACCGCAAAGAGACAACCTTCCGACACGACGGCATTCGGGAAGTCATCTACCGCAACCTGACTCGTCATCAGCGGAGGAAATATCACCTAATCGTTTTCCGCTTGCTTTCGAAAGAAGGCTCAGATAAGGGGTCCATCGCATACCACGCGTCGCGAGCTCAAATGACAAGGGAAGCCGCGACGGCCTACGATCAAGCAGCTCTCCGAAACAAGGAACTGGCAAACTATCGAACGGGCGCTAAGTTCTTCGAACGGGCTCAACAGCACTGGGCCAAATTGGGGAAACCGGTGGACCCAAAGTCACTAATTGAACATGCGCGATGCTTGCTCGGGATCGGCAAATATAGGAAGGCACGAAAGCTCCTGGACAAGCTGCTTTCAGGTCGGATCGCGCTGGATCCGGTGGACCGCTCACGAATCTACACGCAGTTGGCATTTCTGGCGGAATCTGCATTGGAGTCGATCACTCTGCATCGAAAGGCGCTAGACAGTTGCCCTCCTGCTGCCGGGGTGTCCGATAGAGGCAGGTTAGGCAATCTCGTTCAGGCTTATGCGATCGCCGGAAAGGTGCAGGACGCCCACCATCACTTGGGATTGGTTGAACGGAACCTCCAGGAAGCGCCGCCGGAGCCAGCTGATTTCATGTGGCTGTCGGCGATCAAGGGAAACATATTTATTTCGCTGTGCGACTATCAAAAGGCGCTCACGGTTCTACGCTCCGGCGTCGAACGGAGCGACCTGGAACCGATCGTGCTCAATAACGTGGCCGTGTGCCTAGAACACGTGGGCAAACTGAGTGAGGCCTGTGTTCATCAAGCAAAGGTTCTTGAGATTGTTCGTAGCACGGGTCTCATGGCAGCCGAGCTTCAGTCACTGGCGAATCTGGGGGCGTTTGAAACAAAAAGCGGGAATCTCCAGGAAGCCGCCAAATGGTTCCGAGAAGCTGGGGATTTCTGTAATGCGATGAATTTCTATCGCGAGGGTGATCGGACCAACCTGCCATTGCTGGACGCCGATCAAGCTTTCCTGTGCATGGAAATCGGGGAGTACGCCAGAGCACGAAGACTCTTAGGTTCCGCCGGGAGAATGCTCAAACGGGATACGGCAAGTCAGAAGGCCATTTGGGTGGCGCTTCGAAAATGCGAGCTCTACGAACGAACTGGCGAGTCGACGCTGGCAAAACGAGCCTGGGCGTCGGTTCGAAATGCGGAACTTCTCGGCACGGACTTCTTCAGTGTGGAACGGACACTTCTGGCATCGAGTAACGGAAAGGATTCACTAAACGATCGCGTCGGTGGCCTCCTCGACGCTCTCACCTTAACGGAGTCCACAGGAACCCCCTATCAACGTTGCCGGGTCCTCATGGAACTGGCAACTAACTTGCTCCTTGTAGGCAAGACTGACGACGCCGGAAAGCGGCTTGCAGAGGCGGACAGACTTAGTCGAAAGTATGGATACCAGCCACTCAGAGCGAAGATCCTGCTCATGCGAGGGATGTTAACGAGCGGCGCCCAGAAGAAGGAGGCCTATTTCACGGAATCCTATCAGCTCGCGTCGGAGATGGGCTTACGTGAGATCTCTGCTGAGTCTGCGTTTCGACTCGGCGAACACCAACTGGGGTTAGCGAATCTGTTGAACGCACGCGAGTACCTGTCACGAAGCGTGCATACCATAAACAATCTGGCCACCGAAATACCGCTCCGGAACCGAAACCGCTATCTCAATGTGACGTGGAGAAGGCAAGCGATCTCCATTCTCGCCGAAGTTGATCTGAAACTTCCTGGGTCCAACGTGACGCTCGACAATCGGGCCCCGGACCGTCGAGATGACAATCCTTTCTTCAAGGCCATCTACGAGACCACGATTTCCCTGGGCGCCGCCGCAACTACCGACGACTGTGTTCGGACGTTGCACCTGGCAATTCGGCGAACTCTGAAATGCAACGTCGTTCTGATGTTGACCGCGGACGGGAAGGTCGAGTTCTACCCCGTGGGAGTGAACCTTGACGAGAGTCTTTCCGGGAAGATTTCAAGACTGTACGGAGCGAAAGAGAAAAACCAACCGTTCTGCGGCAATCAGGAAGTCGAAAGAGCTGCCGGAAGACAGAACCACACGACCGCCTGGGTTCCTCTCTCGTCGTCTGGAAGCCAATTGGGTGGCATTTACGTCGACCTCGGCCAACGAAAATTTCGTGAAGTTGAAATTGAGTTTCTGACGATGCTTGGTGTTATCGGTGGCAATTCTCTGTACGCAATCATTCATGCCGAACAAAAGCCGCAACGGACTCGACCTAGAACGTCTTATTCGGGCATCGTCGGTCGTTCCCGGGAAATCGAAGAGGTGTGCGCTCAGATTGAGATTGCGGCGGGAAGTCCCGCGACGGTCCTCATTGAGGGCGAGAGCGGAACGGGCAAGGAACTCGTAGCCCGGGCGATTCATCAGAACAGCGATCGTCGCGACGGGCCGTTCGTCACGGTGGATTGTGGCGCCATTCCGGAAACTCTGGTCGAAAGCGAACTTTTCGGCATTCGGCGAGGATCGTTCACCGGGGCGACGGCGGATCGGGCCGGGCTCATTGAATCCGCCAACCGGGGAACGTTGTTTCTGGACGAAATTTCCAACACGAGCCCGGCATTGCAGGCGAAGCTTCTCCGGGTTCTGCAGGAAAGAGAGGTCCGCAGGGTAGGGGACACAAAAGGTCGCGCTGTGGACATTCGGCTAATCGCGGCCACGAACGCCAACCTCGACACCCTTGTCGAGACAGGTACCTTCCGGCAGGATCTACTCTTCCGCCTCAAGGTCCTGCACATACAGGTTCCTCCCCTCCGTAGCCGAAAACAGGACATCCCGGACATCGCCCTCTCGTTTCTGGAGCGGCTCAACGAGACCAACAAGACCAAGAAGCGATTTGGGCGGGGGATCCTGGACGCTCTGGCGACGGGGAACTACGCTGGTAATATTCGAGAGCTCCAGAATTTGATCGAGAGGGCATATTTCTCGACAACAGTCGGGAACGTGATTAAGACGGTCGAGGTTGAATCCGGAGCCAGGCACTGGCAAAGCTCCGACGAGGTGCAAGCCTGGTTCAAAGACCTGACCGCTGGGCGAAAGGATTTCTGGACTCTGATACATGCACGCTACAAGAAACGAGACATATCGCGCGAAAATGTCATCGCCCTGATGGACCTGGGCCTGAGAGCGACTCGTGGATCCTACACGTCTGTCGCCTCGCTGTTTCACCTTGATCGCCGCGAGTATCGCCGTTTCATGGACTTCCTCAGGCGGAATGGGTGTCAGCCAGACTTTCGGCAGTACCGTGGACGGGGCGGATTATAGAATAGTTCATTATGTTAGTCTATAGCCAATAAACTCACATTAAAGGAATGTATTCGTCGGTGATGCGAGAAGATATGGACAGGATGGCCCGTTACGAAACCAACTTCCTCACAGTTTATGGTAGCTTAATATATATATAATACATTAACAATCGTGGTCTGGGATGACCACACACACGCGCGGTCCATTGCATTGGTGGCTTGAGTGTCGTTATGGTCGAGTCAGTAGGTTTGTCCCCGGGTGAGGCGACAACCAGGATGTCTGGGGCCTCGGTTCGCACGATAGAAGGTCGGTGGGCTTTCGTGCCGGACCCGCTGCCTCCGTCCGGGCTCGAATACGGCTTGATGCTCGATGCCATTTCGGACGCGGAACATGGGCTGGGAAAATTGGCCGGGGTTGGTCGGACGCTCGCGAATCCCTATCTCGTTGCCGGACCGTTGCTGTTGGGAGAGGCCATCGCCTCGAGCCGGCTGGATGGAGTCTCTGCACCCACACAAAATGCTTTGATTCAAGGAGTTACTGGAAAGAGACCACCTGCGGGCGAGGTGGCAGCACGGGACGTGGTGAATTATGCAAAGGCCATGGCGCAGGGTCTCGGGCGCCTGGAGGGTTCACACATAGATCTGGGGTTCATCTCGGAACTCCATTCCACCTTGCTGGAGGGAAGCGGGCCGCGAAGTGAATCCGGCAAGTTCCGCGGCGGCCCCGGGACAGAGCCAAATCCCGACCAAGGTCCTTTACACCAATGGTTTGGTCCTCCGTCCGGGCCGGAAATGAGGGACTGCCTGAGGCGGCTGGAACTCTTCATCCGAACAGGGCCGGTTCCACTCCTCGTCAAGGTTGCCCTCATTCACTATCAGTTTGAAACTATCCATCCGTTCGCGGTGGGAAGCGGCCGCATTGGAAGGATGTTGATCCCTTTGCTTCTGGGCAAGGCTGGCAGGCAGCCCCAACCCTTGTACTATATGAGTAGTTATTTCATGCGTCATCAGTCCCAGTACACCGATCTGCTCCTTCAAGTGAGGCTCCGGGGGACTTGGCGGGATTGGATCACGTTCTTCCTGCGAGGCATCGAACGGCAGTCCGCCGACACCCTGATTCGTATCGACAAGCTTGTGGCCCTTCGAAACGATTGGCTGGTGCGTGCAAAGCCAGGGCGATCATCGGCCTCACCACACAAGCTCATTGACGCTCTTTTCAGGTTTCCGGCGACCACGGTCGGCAATGCCCAGAGGCTCCTTGGCGTCACGCCGCGGGGCGCGAAGCTGAACATCGAAAAACTCGTCGAGCAGGGTATACTGCACGAGGCGACCGGACGACGTCGCAACCGGGTCTTCACAGCCACAGAGATTCTCGACATCATCGAGCCTGCCGGACCATGAACCAGTTGGTCAGGATCAATCACGTCAGAAAGGTCTACGAGTCCGCGAGCGAGCCTGTCGTTGCGCTCAAAGACGTTTCGCTTGAGATCGAGAGGGGCCGGTTTGTCACGCTCATGGGTCCCAGCGGTTGTGGCAAGTCCACTCTGCTTCACATCATCGGCGCCATGGACAGACCGACCGAGGGTGAAGCCTGGCTCGAAGGCCATGCGGTCCACAGCCTCGGCGAGGAAGAGCTGACCGCGATTCGCCGGACACGGGTTGGCTTCGTTTTTCAATTCTTCTATCTGCTCCCCACGCTCACCCTCGAAGAAAACGTCGCGCTCCCGCTGCTGCTGACCCATGGCAGGAAAGTGGATCACGAACGGGTGCGGTCGTTGATCGAATCCGTCGGTCTATCGGGCCGGCGAGACGCCTTGCCGACACAGCTTTCGGGTGGGGAACTGCAACGGGGAGCTCTGGCAAGGGCCATCGTTCACGAGCCGCCGCTCGTCGTCGCCGACGAGCCCACCGGCAACCTGGATTCCGACAACGGCAAGATCATCCTGGAACTGCTTCAGAAGCTGACGGCCACCGGGACGGCCGTGGTCATGGCGACCCACAGCGATGTGGCCGCCGCGTACTCGGATCAAACGCTCCGCTTGAGAGACGGCGGACTGGTCGGATGAGAGGCTTCGGTCTACTCTTCCATCGCTACATCCTTCGCGACCTGGCGCGAAACCCGATCCGAACGTTGCTGACGATAACCGGCGTATCTTTGGGCATTGCAGTCGTCGTGGGGGTCCAACTGGCAAACGACCGCGCGATCGGCTCGTTCAACGATAGCCTGAGGATTCTGGGCGGAGGGGCCGACCTCCAGATCACGGCCAACGGGCTGCAACTCGACGAACAATTGATCGGTGAGCTCGACTGGGTCTGGGATATCGGCGCATTGACCGCCATCGTCGAAGGGCGCGTCGACCTGGACGACTCGCCAAACCCACTGGGAAGGGAATCCATTCAAATCTTCGGTGTCGATCTGCTATCGGATGCACCGTTCCGTCGATACATGACCGCTGAAGGGGACAACCTCGGTCTGGACATCACACGTGAAGAATACCTGGATCTGCTGATCCGCCCGGACACGATCATCATCCCATCCAGCCTTGCCGAGGACCTGGGAGTGGGCATTGGCGACACCGCCCGGTTCCTTGTGTCCAACCGCTGGCGGGAGCTCGTCGTCGGTGCGATCCTGGCCGACGAAGGGGTGGCGCGCGCGTTCGGGGGCAAAATCGCAATCATGGACATCGCGGCCGCCCAACTCACGCTGAACAAGATCGGATGGATCGACCGCATCGAAGTCCTGCTCGACGACCCGAACATGGTGGATGCGGTCGCAGAGCGCATTCGCGTCCAGCTTCCCGAATCCGTGATCGTCTATCGGCCCGAGGACACAGCCGACGACAATGAAAAGATGATTCGGGCGTTCCGGTACAACCTGACGGCGTTGAGCTACATCTCGCTCATCGTCGGCATGATCTTGATCTACAACACGCTGAACATCGCCGTGGTCCGAAGACGAACTGAAATCGGCGCCCTTCGCACACTGGGAACCTCGCGTAGAACGATCAAGTGGATGTTCCTGGTCGAGGCGACGGCGTTCGGCGTCGTCGGTGCAGCGCTTGGTATATGGCTCGGTGAACTTCTGGCGACGGCTTCCGGCGCGCTTGTCTCCCGTACCATAGCGGCACTGTACACGGGCGCTACGGGGGGAGGGACGGTAGATTCACAGGCCGACCCTGTCCTCTATCTGGAGATGCTTTTGCTGGGTGGCGTTCTGGCCGCCGTTTCCGGAACCGGGCCGGCCTTGAGGGCCACCCAGGTCTCGCCGGTCGAGGCTCTCCGGGAAAACGTCATGGGCAGGGCCAGCGGACGGAAGCTGCGCTTTCAGGTTGCCGGCGGTGGAGCGACAATGCTGCTGGGCGCCATTCTCAGCTTCGGTCCTGCAATCGACGGGTTTCCGTTCCTGGGCTACGCCGCCGGCGTTTCGTTCATCGCAGGATTCGGGCTGCTTTCGCCCCTGCTGGTTCGCGGCCTGCTCAAGCTGATTCGGATACCGTTCATACGGCTGCTTCCGGTCGAGGGCCGGCTGGCTATTCAAACAATCGAAGGAAGTCTTGGCCGGGTCGTCGTTGCCGTGATGTCTCTGGCGATCGCCGTCGCAATGCTGATCAGCGTGGCAATCATGGTGGCCAGCTTTCGCGACACGGTTATCGTGTGGATCGACCAGACACTCAAAGGCGATCTTTATCTGCGACCCGGTTCGTTCGGAAGCAACGGCGGAAGGAACGTCCTGGAGGGAAAGACGCTGGAGGTGCTCGATACGATTCCTGCCATTGCCGCCATCGATCGTTTTCGAGCGATGGTAATTGACTATGACGGCTTTCCGGCATTTCAGGCCGCCGGGGAATTCCGAACCGTCGCCACGCACAGCAGTTTACTCTTCATGGATGGCCGGACGACACCCGACGTGGCTGCCAGACTGATCGGCTCCGATCGGGTCGTTGTTTCAGAGCCCTTCGCGGTCCGCCACGGTATCGGGCCCGGCGACACAGTCCGGCTCCCTACGCCGGCAGGCATGGAACCCTTCGCGGTAGAGGCCGTCTTCTACGACTACTCCAGCGAAGGTGGCTTGATCGTTATGGACCGCGGAACCTACCTCGAGAAGTTCGACGACCCCGACGTGAGCAACGTGGCCCTGTACCTCGAACCTGGCGCCGACCCAGCGGCAACCCGGGCCAGAATCGCGGAACTGCTTCCGGACACCGAGCTTCGAATCGCAACCAATGGCGAGTTACGTTCCCAGGTCCTCCGTGTCTTCGATCAGACGTTCGAGATTACGTATGCACTCGAGGTGATCGCAATGGCGGTGGCGGTTCTTGGGATCGCCAACACCCTGGCGGCGCTGATCATCGAGCGCCGGCCTGAAATAGCCATGCTGCGTTTTGTCGGCGCGGCGCGCGCACAAATCCGTCGCGTCGTGATCTTGGAGTCGGGGTTGATCGGAATCCTGGGCGGCGCGATCGGTCTCGCCCTGGGCATTGTCCTGTCCGTGCTTCTGATCTACGTGATCAATTTTCAGTCGTTCGGGTGGACGATCCAGTTTACGATGCCATTCGGATTCCTGGTGCAGTCCCTGTTGTTCGTCCTGATCGCGACGATCGTTGCAGGACTTTATCCCGCGTCGCTCGCTCTCAGGATGGATCCGATCCAGGGCATTCGGGCGGAATGAAACATGGAGCTTCTCAAACAGGCATTGGCAATGGCGCTGCTGCTTGCAGTACCGACATCTGCGCAACAACCTGACCCCGTGCGGTTGTTCGAACCGGAATATCGCCTGGCGCTGCCCGGCTATGAATTCGAATTCCCACGCGACCATGGTTCGCACCCCGATTACAAGTTGGAGTGGTGGTACTACACGGGGCACCTCGATGCCGGGGACGGACGCCGATTCGGCTACGAGCTGACGTTCTTTCGTTTGGGCATGGACAGTCGAGCGGAAAACCCTTCGACCTGGAATATCCGTGACCTGCTCGTGACGCATTTTGCCCTGAGTGATTTGTCCGAAGGCACGTTCCGGTTCTACGAACGGCTGAACCGGGAAGGGCCCGGGATCGCAAGATCTTCGACCCGGACGCTCGACGTCAAGAACGGAAGCTGGTCGGCCACACTCGAAGATGACGTCATGAAACTGCGCGCCTACGCCGACGGAATCCTGTTGGAACTGTCTTTGACATCGGATAAGCAACCGGTCGTGCATGGCCTGAACGGGGTCAGTCAGAAAGCCGATGGGGTCGGTCAGGCTTCTCATTACTACTCGATGACCCGAATGGCCACGACGGGACTGTTATCGATAGATGGCGTCGCAGTGGACGTGTCCGGCGAAAGCTGGATGGATCACGAATTCGGCACGAATCAACTGGCTCCCGAACAGATTGGCTGGGACTGGTTCAGCGTCCAACTGGATAACGGTGAGGAGTTGATGCTGTATCAACTGCGGCACCGCGACGGGTCGGTCGACCGGAACTCGAGTGGAACCGTGATTGCCAATGACGGTGGGACCCGACATCTGGGGGCTGACGACTTTGATATCTCAGCGCTCAGAGACTGGGCAAGCCCGAAGAGCGAGGCCGTCTACCGCCTCGACTGGCAGATCGAAATTCCATCCGATGATACGTCTCTGCGGATCATCCCCCTGTTGGACGATCAGGAGTTGGTGACAACACGAACCACCGGGATCGCCTACTGGGAAGGAGCGGTGCGGATCGAAGGAACATGGAAGGGGCAACCGATTTCCGGTAAGGGTTACGTCGAACTAACCGGGTATTCCGACAAATATCGCCCAAGCGTTTAGTTTCAAACGGCACTCTCTCGGAACGGGTTTTCGCCAATGGATCTCCGGCCTCATTTCAACCTTGCCCCCATCACCGTTGTCGCGGCCGTTATCCACCAGGAAGGCAGGGTCCTCATCACCCGTCGCTTCGAAGACGTTCACCTGGGAGGGATGTGGGAGTTCCCGGGCGGAAAGGTAGAAAGAGGGGAGTCGATGACCGCGGCACTTATTCGAGAGATACGGGAAGAACTGGATGTGCGGATCGAAGTGGGCTCCCTCCATCTCGAGGAAGAATTCGAATACGAAGACCGCACGGTCCGAATACACTTCTTTGATTGCAGGCTGGTCGATGGCACGCCCCGTTGTCTGGGAGTGGCCGATCTCAGGTGGATCGATCCGTCGGAGTTGGATCGCTTCAAGATGCCGGCCGGGAACGCTCGCCTGATCGAGAAACTGAAGCGACAAAAACGTTGACCGGCGGAGCTAGTCTCTGGCGAAATCAGTCTTGGGCATACCCAAAGCCTAAGGCCGGCGCCAGCGATTTGTCTGTTCGCTCGTCGCGATCGATCTGCCCGTCGCGGATGTGTACGATGCGGTGCGCACAATCGGCCACGTCGCGCTCATGCGTCACGAGAATAATCGTGTTCCCTTCCGCATGAAGACGGTCGAACAGCACCATGATGTCGGCACCGGTCTGAGAATCCAGGTTGCCGGTCGGTTCATCGGCGAGGAGAATCGATGGCCTGTTCACCAGCGCCCGGGCAATAGCAACGCGCTGACGCTGGCCGCCGGACAACTCGCTGGGTCTGTGATCTTCCCGGTCGGACAGCTCTACCATTTCCATCGCCTCATGTGCGCGTTGGCTTCGCTCCCGGGAGGGCACGCCACTGTAGATCAATGGCAACTCCACATTGTGTAATGCGCTGGCTCGCGGCAGCAGGTTGAAGGTCTGGAAGACGAAGCCGATTTCTTTATTGCGGATGTGCGCGAGTTCGTCGTCGTCCATATCGCTGACGAGACGTCCGTTCAGCCGGTACTGCCCGCGCGACGGCGTATCGAGGCAGCCGATGAGATTCATGAGAGTCGATTTGCCGGAACCCGAAGGGCCCATGATGGCCATGTACTCGTTCCGCTCGACTTCGAAAGTGATGCCCCGAAGCGCGTGGATTTCATTGTCGACGCCCATCTGGTAGGTCTTCCAGAGATCGTCGGTTTGTATCATGCTCCCGGTTTCATTCATGGGTTCGGGCCCTCTTCAACCTTGATTCGAACCTCGTCCTCCAGAGTCCGCAAGACCCTGTAGCTTCCGGTCACGATCTGATCATCATCGGTCAGGCCGTCCAGAATTTCGATGTCGGTCGTTCCGATGATTCCAGTCTTGACGGCCGCGAATGTGGCGACACCGTTGCGGACCACGAACACACCTTCCTGTTCTATCTTGACCGGTTCGCCGGGTCGGGAGGTTGCATAGACCGGGTTGTCGATAAAAGACGGCATGTCTGCTTCATCAATTTCTCGAATCGTCAGCGCTTGAATCGGCACGGTCAGTGCGTTCTCACGACGTGCCGTTTCTATCGTGGCGGTACACGATAGGCCGGGACGCAGCTCTGGAGGCGGATCGTCGAGCGTAATGACCACCTTGAAATCCTTGGCCTCGTCGCTCGTCGTAGTGGTTGAGATTCCACCACTGCTCGTAAGGGCCGAGTTTCCTATTTCCGAAACGAATCCGGTCAAGATGCGGTCACCCAGGGCGTCGACACGCACTTCGGTTCGCTGACCCAGTTTCAAATTGATGATGTCGGTCTCGTCCACCTTGACTTCGGCAGTGATGACGGACATGTCGGCAATCGTCATCAGGGTGGTTCCCGGCTGGTTTTGAACACCCACGATCGCAATCTCGCCTTCGTTGACGGGCAAGTACGTGATGACTCCCGCAAGCGGAGAGCTGATTGTCGTCTTCGCCAGCTGGTCGCGGGCTCGCGTTAACGATGCCCGCTGTTGCGTCATCCGGAACCTCAGCCCGTCCTTCTGCTTGAAAACCTGCGCCAGTTGGGCCTCCGCTTGCAGGATACGCGCCTTGGCCGCTTCCACCTGCGCGACGGCAATCTCGAAACCAGCTTCCTGCCTTTCGAACGTTTCCTTCGAGATCAGGCCGCCTTCGTACAGCTCCTGCGCTCTGTCGAATTCGAGGCTCGATCGACGAAAGTCCGCTTCAATGCGCTTGAGCTCCGCTTTCGCGGTTGCCGTGGATGCTTCGGCGGACCTGATGGATGCATCCATTCCTTCCAGCTCCGACGCGGCCGCGTCAAGACTGGCCTCCGCACTCAGCACATCGGCCTGGGTCTGGATCGATTCGATCTGCAGCAAAAGCTGATTGTCATCGACCCGGTCGCCTTCCGCGACAGGCATGTCGACGATGCGGCCAAAAGAATTCGAACTGATGTTCACGTACTTCTTCGGCTTGATTTCCCCGTTCGCGGTAACCGATTGGGCAAGGTCCTGCCGCAGGACCGTGCCTACCTCTACGGCGACCACACCACGGTTTCGAGCGTTCACGGCGTAGCCGATTGTTGCGGCGATTGTGCCCAGCATCACGAAAGCGATGATCAGTTTCTTTCCGGTCGTCATATAAGTTCTACGAAAGTGGTCTGTAAATAGTTGCCGATGATTTCATCGGCGGACGTTTGATTTTATCAGCAAGACCCCGGTTCGGGTAAGCGAACATGGCTGGCTCCCGATTGGGCACACGTCGGCTTCAGACATTTCCTCTTCAAACCTTATGACGTTTCCGGATGAGAAGCATTACGAGGAGCGAATGATTTTCGTGCGCGATGATCGACATGTTTCGCCGAACAACATCGCCCATCGACGGCTCACCAAAGTTCGCGAACCTCTATGTTGAGAAAAAAATTCCCGGCTTCATTTGTTGCGCGAATGTTTCCGATCGCTGAAACGCCTACTGGGCAAGGCTTTCAGCACCGGACAGTTTATTCTAGAAGGAACGCGGTCGAATTTGAAAATCCTGTGCGATTTTTGTTTTGAATTTTTGGATCACATGTCTTAAAAATAAGCACAAGAAAGCTTACCCACGTAAGGTGAGCAAGTAGTTGTAAAGAGAAAAAGAGAGTTCGTTATGAACTCGAAGCCCCGCCAAACGGCGGGGCTTTTTTATTGTCGACCGACAGGCGTCAGGAAATCGTGTCGACTCTTTTTCTCAAGTAGTCCATCAGAAGGTACTGGCCGAGGTTTGTCGTCGAGGTGAAATAGGCTTTGCCGCGGGAGATCTCGGTGACTTGTTTTACGAAGTCCATCAGGTAGGGATCGCTCGCGAGCATGAACGTGTTGATCAGTATCCCGGCCCTGCGACAGGTAGCAACCTCCTTGAAAGTTTCCTCCAGAATGACGGGGTCCAGGCCGAAGGCATTTTTGTAGATACGACCGTTGGGCATGGTCATGGCGGAAGGTTTACCGTCCGTGATCATGATGATCTGGCGCATGTCCTTTTTCTCCGCCATCAGCAGGCGCCGCGCCAGACGGAGTCCTTCCCGGGTGTTGGTGTGATAGGGCCCGACCACAACGCGTGCCAGCTTCTTGAAGGGGATTTCTTCGGCTGAATCATGGAACAGGACGAGGCGGAGCGAGTCCCCGGAGTACTGGGTGCGAATCAAGTGTGCCAGCGCGAGAGCCACTCGTTTAGCGGGTGTGAAACGATCTTCATTGTAGAGGATCATGCTGTGGCTCGTGTCCAGCATGAGGACCGTTGCGCATGAACTCTCGTAGTCGGCCTGGCGAACCTGGAGGTCGTCCTGTTCCAGATTGATCGGAACACCCAGGCCTTCGCGGGCGAGGGCGCGTGTCAACGTCTGGCTGATGTCCAGGTTCAGGGCGTCGCCGAACTCGTAGGCTTTGGCAGCATCGAAAGCTTCCACGCCCGTCGACAGATGGACGGTCTCATGACGACCGATACTGCTTCTGCCCAGCGAACCCATCAGATGTCTCAGGGCGCGGAAGCCGAGAAAGTCGACGGACTTGTCGGTGATCTCGAAACGAGCGCCGCCCGCTTGCTCTGCTTCGACCCCGGAACCTGCCTCCCCGAGGCCAGGCTCTCGCAGGGCCGAATCGGACTGGATCCAGCCTTCATCGATCATTCGCCCTATGAGTTGTTCGAGCAAATCATCCATTCCCTCGGCGTCGCCTTCGCGCGGGTGCTCCCACCAGCGGTCGAACAGGTCTTGTGGGATGCGCCCCGACTTTACGAGCTGCTTCATGATGGCGCGGCGCAGGGCGTCCATGTCGCGCGGGTTCGTTGCATCCTGGAAGCCGTAGCGGAACCCGCTCTCGAGGAGGAAATCCGACAGCGAGTCGAGAAGATCCTCCAGGCTCAAACCGTCCAGCGGGGACGAAATGTATTTCGTGTAGGTAATCTTTGCCATTCGTCAGACGTCCAATACGATCGGGACGGGAATCAGTTCAAGGGCTTCTTGAAACGGTTCGGGTCCACCGCATAGTTGCGGTAGAGTTCCTGCGGAGACTTTCGTTCAACCGCGGAATAGCCTCGATCCTCCGACCGCGTGATCTTGTCCAGAGAGCACAGACCTTCCAGGATAAATTCGGCGGCGGCCACGCGTTCTCCGCAGGACGACGATGACGACACACCGACCTCCGAGGTTCGTTCCATCAGTCCGTCGACGCCCTCGCATAGCTCCAGCACTTCGAGGAGGGGCTCCATGTCGGAAACCTTGAGGGCGCCGCCACCCTCGAACCATTCAACGACGGGCTTGAAGTCCGTGCGTGGAAAGTACCTGTGAAACACCATTTGAACACCCTGCCGGATCAGGTCGCGCGCAACAGTGTCGGAGCCCTTCAACTCACCTTCGTATTCGAGTTCGAGCTTGCCTGTGATAGCTGGGATCGCCGCATACAGGTCGACTATTCGCGCGATGGTCTCGGACTCTCCCAGGACCACTCGACGTCGTTCCGCGTTGCTGGCAACGTTCTCCAGGCATGAGATCGGCAAGCGTTGGCTGACGCCGGATCTCTTGTCTATCCGTTGATCTCCACGCGCCTTGAAAGCAACCGCTTCGACGACTTCCCGCATGAAGGACGGAATCTTCAATGTCTCGCCTTCGCGCTCGACCCAGGCTTCCTGCTGGGTGATTCGAACGCCGTGGTCAAGGTCGATCGGGTAATGGGTCTTGATCTCGGAACCAATCCGGTCTTTCAAGGGGGTCACGATCTTCCCGCGAGCCGTATAGTCCTCCGGGTTTGCGGAAAAGACGAGGGCGACATCGAGCGGCAACCTCACCGGGTAGCCTTTGATCTGGACGTCACCTTCCTGCATGATGTTGAACAAACCAACCTGTATCTTGCCCGCAAGATCCGGCAACTCGTTGATCGAAAATATGCCGCGATTCGCCCGGGGCAAGAGACCGTAATGAATCGTGAGTTCACTGGCCAGAGTGTAGCCACTCTTAGCGGCTTTGATGGGATCGATGTCTCCGATCATATCTGCGATTGTGACATCGGGCGTTGCTAGCTTTTCAATGTAGCGCTGATCTCTGGTCCGATAATCGATCGGTAATTCTTCGCCCGCTTCGGCAAGTAGATCGCGACACCTTCGACAAATCGGCGAGAAGGGATTGTCGTTGATCTCGCAACCTTCGACGACCGGTATTGCGTCGTCCAGAAGGTCGGCGAGCTGGCGAAGGATGCGGCTCTTCGCCTGACCACGCAGGCCGAGTAGAATCAGATTGTGTCGGGACAGGACGGCATTGACGACGTGTGGAACAACTGTGTCGTCATAACCCATGACGCCGGGGAAAATAGGTTCACGGTTGACCAGTTTGCTCATCAGATTCTGCCGCATCTCGTCCTTCACGCTACGCGATCGATAACGTTCTTCACCGTAGGGGCTGGACCGGAGTTCTTTCAAAGTTCTGGGTTGCATGCGGTTGCTTCCTCCAGGAAGTCACCGTCTATCTGAAAAGATAAGACGCGCTGAAGAACAGGAAGTTGGCACCAAAGTGTGCGGCAATTGCGCTCTCGATGCCGCTCTTCAAATAGATGGCCCCCAGCAGCAATCCGCCGAGCAAAGCCGCGGTAAACCCGTAGATGTTGTGGGCCAGGGCGAACAACATTGAGGAAAGCACCAGTGCCATGGCCTTCGGCAACACCGACACCAGAAGCGGCCACGCGGGCTTGATCTTCTTGTAGAGCTGTTGGAACACATACAGCAGGCAGGACAGGATGAAGAGGCGGTAGATCACTTCCTCGGAAAACGCAGAATCCAGGGAAATGATGAACGAGTCGTAGACACTCTCCATGTCTCGGATTCGCGGCGCGACGAAGGGACTATATCGATAGGTGAAAAAAAACAGGTAGTTGATCAGACCGAGGACCAATCCCGGCAAGAGTCCGAAGTTGATCAAGTCCCGAAGTGCCGACGGGATGTCTTTTGAAGTCGCGAGAATCGAGCCCCTGATATCGCTCTCGCGAGCCGAGTACATTCCGAAGGTCCCGAAAGCCATGACCACAACGAAGCGTGATAGCATAGTCCAAGCAAGAGAGGCAGACCCACTTTCATGGTTGAGTTCCGACAAGACTGCTGCGATGGCGGCCAAAATCGCCAGAACGGTGCAGAGACTCAAAGCTATTCTGGGGCTCATCGCGACCATCATACACCAAAGAAACGGACAACGGTTGACCCCCTGAACCCGGCGCTGTTGAGGTTGAGGAGGGCTCTAGGGCGATGCGACATCTGCTGGTGAGCGACATCCATTCAAACGTCGAGGCAATGGATGTTTGCCTGGCGCGAGCGGAAAAAGCAGGCTTCGATTCGGTGCTATGCTGCGGGGACATCGTGGGCTACGGTCCGGACCCGAACGACGCCGTCGACCGAATTCGGAAGCTGGAGGCTGTGACGATCCGGGGCAACCACGATCGGGTCGCTTGCGGCCAGGACGAGCCCACCGATTTCAACCCTTACGCCAAGGCGGCTGCCCTCTGGACCCGCGCCGCTCTGACTCCTGCCACGAACGAATACCTTCTAGCGCTACCGCTCGGTCCCCTTGAGGTCGGCGCTGGCGCACAGATGGTGCACGGCGCGATCACGGACGAAGACGACTACATCATGGGAGAGTCCCATGCCAGGGAAAACTTCATCCTGTCGGAGTCACACCTGACGTTCTTCGGACACAGTCATTTCCAGATCGCCTTTTCCTGCGACGAAACCGGTAACGTGGCCGTTGAAACTGTCGAGGAGGCCGACCCAACGAGCGCGATCCTGCCTCTCAAACCTGAAAAGCAATACCTGATCAACCCCGGTTCGGTCGGCCAGCCGCGGGACGGAGATGCGCGAGCTGGGTTTGCCATCTGGGATACCGATCGATCCAGGCTCGAGTTCTATCGAGCAGAGTATCCGATCGGCGTGACTCAAAAGAAGATGCAGGCGGAGAACTTGCCACCTTACCTGATCGATCGTTTGTCGCACGGAAGGTAGTTTGGGAATTGGTCAGTGGTCAGTTGGCGGCTGCGCCGCGGGGATCGGGATGGGGGTTTGGTTAGCAGGGCGTTGCGGAGGTCCTGGGCACAGGGTCGCTTGTTCGGCGGGTGGCCAGAGACGGCCACCCCGACACGCGTTACGGGTACAACTGGCCACTGACCACTGGCCAGTTCCTAATATCCTATTCTGATTATTTCTACTTCGGGGACTCGGTAATTCCAGCCTGTCGGGATGTTTTCGAAGCGGAGGCTGAAGCGTGCGGTTTCGCCCGGGGGGAGCGGACGGCCGGGGGTCAGGCCCTGCTCCTCGGCTTCCAGAACCGATTCGCCTTCATATGAATTGAAAACCAGCTTGAGGTCGATGGATCGAATCGGTTCGGTTCCAAGATTTTCCAGGGAGCCTTCGATGACGCGAATGGTGTGGCCCACGTAATTCCGGCTGGTGAGAATTCCGAGGCGGGGCATGACCACGGTTGCTGCGATCTCATCCAGGTCGTCGACGTGAACCAGTGGCTCGGCGTTCGACGGAGCTCGCTGGGACACGGCGGCCCAGAAACCGATCAGGCCGAGGGCGATAGCAATTGTTGTTCCGATGATGAAGGGCGTCCGAGTCATTTCACTCTCCGCTGACGACCATGTTGCCCAGCTTGAGGGTGGGCGAGGCCACACTTCCGAGGAAGGTCAGATCGTTGCCGATCATCTGGATGTCCTTGAGCATCCCGTCGAGGTTGCCGGCAATCGTGACCTCATGCACAGGATACGCCAAACATCCGTTCTGGATCCACATTCCGACGGCGCCGCGGGAGTAATCGCCGGTGACCGGATTGACACCCGCTCCTATCAGTTCCACGACGTAGAGGCCGGACTCGACGGATTCGATTATTTCTTCAGGCGTGTAGGGTCCGGGCTGAAGATAAAAGTTGTTCGGGCCGGCCGTGATCACACCCGATAGCGCACGCGTTCCGTTGCCCGTGGGTACGCCCCCGAGCTTCCTTGCGGTGTAGGACGTGTGCAGGTAATTCTTGAGAACTCCAGCCTCCACGATCGGCAGTTTGTGCCCCGGGACGCCTTCGTCGTCAAAAGGGACAGACCCTGATTTCGCTACTCTAAATTGGCCCACTTTTGATCGTTTGATTTGGCCCACCCCTGACGACTGAACCGGAGAGGCTGTTCCGAACAAAGAGTCGGAATGGAGGGACCCGGTGTCAAGGAGATCGAAGGTGGAATTATTTGAAGAGATTCGGCGAGAGCACGAGTTTGGTGTGGGAACGATCCAGGGTGTGGCCCGGCGGCTGGGGGTGCATCGGCGGATGGTGCGTCAAGCGCTGGGAAACGCCGTGCCGCCGGCGAGGAAGAGCCCGGAGCGGAAGAGGCCGAGGCTGGAGCCGGTTATGGAATTTATCAACGGGGTGTTGGAGGCGGACAGGCAGGCCCCGCGGAAGCAGCGGCACACCAGTCACCGGATCTACGAACGGATCCGGATGGAATTTCCGAAACATCCGATTGGGGAATCGACGGTTCGCCGGTATGTCGGGCGGCGGAAGCGGGAGATGGGTTTCATCCGACAGGAGACGTTCGTGCCGCAAAGCTACGCCTGGGGTCAGGAAGCACAGATCGACTGGTACGAAGCCGTCGCGGAGTTGGATGGCGAACGGCAGAAGCTCCAGGTTTTCTGTATGCGGAGCATGGGCAGTGGTGGCGCATTCCATCGAGCTTATCCTCGGGCGACACAACAGGCATTCCTGGAGGCTCATGAGTTGGGTTTCCGCTATTTTGCGGGGGTCTTCGGGGTGCTGCGTTATGACAACCTGACCAGCGCGGTGAAGAAGATTCTGCGGGGATACCGGCGTGTAGAGACCGAACGGTTCATCGCGTTTCGGTCGCATTGGAAGTTTCAAGCCGAGTTCTGCACACCCGGCGAGGGCCACGAGAAAGGCGGTGTGGAAGGCGAAGCCGGATACTTCCGGCGCAATCACCTGGTACCGGTGCCGAAGGCGAAGGACCTGGCGGATCTGAATGCGCAGCTGCTGGCCGGTTGCCGTGCCGATGAACGGCGCAAGATCGGCGATCGGGTCCAGACGGTGGGTGAAGGGATGCAGATCGAACAGCCCCATCTGCTCGCGTTATCGACCGAAGGGTTCCCTCTGGCCGAGGACAGCTTTCCACGAGTCGATGGTAAGGGATGTGTACGGGTGCGTAACAACTTCTACTCCGCCCCCGTCAAGGCCGGGACTGTGGTGCGGGCGAGCGTTTTTCCGGCCTACGTGGAGGTCTGGCACGATGGCGGATGCGTGGCGCGGCATGAGCGAGGATATGGAAACGGCCAGCACTTCTTCAATCTGGAACATTATCTGGAGGTGTTGGAGCGGAAGCCGGGCGCGCTGGCCGGGAGCAAGCCTCTGGAGCAATGGCGGCAACAGGGCCGATGGCCGAAAAGCTATGACGAGTTCTGGCAGACGTTGATCGATCGCAACGGAAAACAGAATGGGACCCGCGCAATGGTGGAGTTGCTCCTACTGGGCCGGGAACATGGCTATAGCGAGCTGGATTCCGCATTCCAACAAGCCCTGCGCCTGGGATGCTCCGATGCCGCCGCGGCGCGCTACCTGATGACCGAGGCCCGATTCGACCGGCCGGCGGCGCCGCGACTGGAAGTGGCCGCACTACGCGCTTATGAGCGGCCCCTGCCGGAGGTGAATACTTACGATGCACTGCTCACTGCGGAGGTGGTCTAGTGTCCGCCACAGCCGGCGGGGTCGAACAGGCGGCGATTCAGCAGTACTGTAAAGCTCTCCGGACGCCCACGATCGGAACGCAGTTTGCGGCCATGGCCGAGCAGGCCCAGCGGGAAGAGCACACCTACACACGGTATCTGGAAGCCTTGCTGGCGATGGAAGTTGAAGAACGCGAACGGAACACCGTGGCCCGGCGGATTCAAGCCGCACGTTTCCCTCGAATGAAGACACTCGAGGACTTTGACTTCTCGCGGTCGAAGGTTCCAGCCAACCGGATCCGTGGACTCGCAGACGGTGGCTATTTAGAACACGCCGAACCTGTCGTCCTGATCGGGGAGTGTGGAACGGGCAAGACGCACCTGGCCACAGGACTGTGCGTGGCCGCTTGTCGGCAGAAGAAGCGGGTTCGCTTTACGACGGCCGCCGGCTTGATCAACGAGTTGGTCGAGGCCCAACACAACGACCAGTTCCGCCGGGTTCTGGCCCGATGGTTCCGATACGAGTTGATTGCCATCGACGAAGTCGGCTATGTCCCGATGGCAGACCTCGGCGCCGAACTCCTCTTTCAAGTCATCTCGGATCGAGCCGAGCGGGCGACGGTGATCTTGACAACGAATCTGCCGTTCTCGGAATGGACCCAGGTGTTTCCCAATGTTCGGCTGTGCAAGGCGTTGCTGGACCGGATAACCGATCGCGCTCACATCATCGAGACCGGAACCGAATCCTTCCGGTTTCGGCGCACGTTGGAGAAACGACAGAAACCACGGCATCCGCCTGGAAAGGAGAAACCCGCGAAACAAACCACGTCCTGAGGGTCGGATCGCCGCGCGGTCGTCGATCCTGGGCGATCCTGGAAACGGAGTTTTTTCCCGAAAGAAAGAAAAAGAACCAAAAAGAAAGAAACGGAGGCCTGTGGAAGATGACGCGCTGTGGAAATCCTAAAAACCAGGATTCCCACAGCGCTTGGAAAAGCCTCGCCAAGGGCGCTCGGCTTTCCCACATCTACAACACAGGCCCGACGGTAATTATCACTACTCGGAATTATTAACAGGAGGGGGTGGGCCAAATCAGACGATCAAAAGTGGGCCAGACCGGGTGGACAAACCCAAGACCCCAGGCCGCGTGGCATCAATGCATCATCGACAATACACACATCGGGCGCCGCGATGACCTCGCCGAGGCGGTCGACCAGGAAAGAGGCCTGGCGGTAAATGGAGTCGCCCGAAACGGCACGGAACACCTGGCCGATCAGGCTCCTCGCAGTCCAGGGATCGAACACCACGGGGACCTCACAGGTTGCGGGTTTCCGTGCGCCCACCCGGCGCAGGGTTCGCTCCGCGGCCTTCCGGCCCACCGTCTCCGGATCTTCAAGATCTTTTCGGTGGCGGCTGACCGACATCCAGTGATCACGATAACGTCCCTGGTCGGACTCGGCGATCGGGGCAACTCCAAAGGCCGCTGAGGTGGACCGGTACCCACCCGCGAAACCCTCCGAGTTGGCTATAACGGTTCGGGCGCGAGTGTAGTCAAAGAAGGCGCCACCCGAATTGGTCAACAGCGGATCGACCTCGAGCGCTACTGTTTCCGACACACGGGCCATTTCGATGCGAGCAGGCGTGTCGAGCGACTCCCACTCTTCATCGAAGAGATCGAGATCCGAGAAATCGATCCGTGAACACCTCCGGCTCCGGAAGACCGGCGTGCTCGTCTTCGGATGTCAGGCGCGCCATTTCCACGGTCTGCTCGACTATCCGTTCCATCGTGGACTCGGAAAGATCGGACGTGTGAGAAGTCGCGGTCCTGTTGCCGACGAACACGCGCAACGACAGCGCCCGGGACAAGGCTTCTTTGAGGGTTTCGAGGTTGCCCTTTCGGACCGACAACGAGAAAGTGCTCTCCTCGCGAATCATGACGTCGGCCGTCGTGGATCCCTTTTCCATCGCAACGCGAATGGCTCGCTCGGCTGAATCTTTGAGTTGGTCCATGGTTCGTTCAAAGCTGAGGCAGGTGCGCGGTTTCAGGACGGGCTTACGTGCCGGTGCCACCCACCGTAATCTCTCGTATCTTCATGGTCGGGATGCCAACCCCGACCGGCACGTTCTGCCCATCCTTGCCGCAAATCCCAACACCCCGGTCCAGACGCAGATCGTTGCCGACCATCGAAACTCGCCGTAACACTGTCGGTCCGTCCCCGATCAGTGTGGCGCCTTTGACCGGCGCGGTGACCTTTCCGTTTTCGATCAGATAGGCCTCGCTCGTGCTGAAAACGAACTTCCCGCTTGTTATGTCGACCTGGCCGCCAGAAAAATGGACGGCATACAATCCCCTTGTCACGGAACGGATGATGTCTTCCGGATCCGATTCTCCTGACATCATGAACGTGTTGGTCATCCGGGGAAGCGGAATGTGCTCGTATCCCTCACGCCGCCCGTTGCCGGTAGCGGCCATTTTCATAGGCTTGGAGCTGAGCTGATCGTGCAGGTAGCCCTGAAGTATTCCATTTTCGATCAACACCGTTGCTTCGGTCGGGCTTCCCTCGTCGTCGATGTTGAGCGATCCTCTCCGGTAGGGAAGCGTTCCATCGTCGACCACCGTGCACAGTTCCGATGCAACGGGCTCTCCAATCAACCCCGAAAAAGCGGATTCCTGCTTCCTGTTGAAGTCCGCTTCCAGGCCGTGACCAATGGCTTCATGCAGCAGGATCCCGGGCCAGCCGGGTCCCAGAACCACTTCCATTGGTCCGGCCGGGGCCTCGACCGCATCCAACTGCAGGATTGCCATCCGGGCCGCCTCTCGAGCCAGCTCTTCCGGCTTCAGATCGCCGTCAAAGATGTCGATCGACCGCCGGCCGCCGCCACCTTCGAATCCGGACTGGCGATTTCGGCCGTCGGCGGCAACGCATCGAACGTCGAAACGAACCAGCGGCTGCAGGTCGCCAAAGAGTTGGCCCTCCGAGGTCGCCACCAGAACATGTTTTGTTTCGTCCAGGCAGGTGCAATTCACCTGAACGATCCGACGATCGTAGGCGCGGGCGGCAGCGTCGGCCCGCTCGAGCAATGCGATCTTCCTGTTAAGCTCGACATGGTCCGGCGTCGTCGGAATGTGGTAGAGGTCATGCTTCCTCTCGAGGGGCCCAATCAATTTGTGGCTGCCGCCCTCTCTCGATGAGTCTGCTATGAACGCGGCGGTACGTGCGGCCTTCAAGACGCTTTCGCGGCTCAGATCGTCCGAATGCGCGTAGCCGGTCCTTTCCCCCACAACCACGCGGACCCCGACTCCAATGTCGACGCCCTTTGTCGCACTTTTGATGATCTCTTCTTCGAGGATGATCCTGTGCGTAACCCGGTGTTCAAAGTACAGATCGGCATAGTCACCGCCCCGGGAAAGCGCCGCCGACAGATAGGCTTCTAGATCGCTGACGTCAAGCGTGAGTTCCTCGAAAGCGACAGACCTACCCATCTTCTTCACCATGCTCGAACGGGTCTTCCGGACCGGCGATCACAAGCGTGTAGTGGTCAGTATTCAGATATTGGCGCGCTACCCTGGAAATGTCGTCGATCGTCAAGGCGTTAATGTAGGTCGGATACTTTTCCAGATAGTCGAACCCGAGATCATAGACTTCGGCGTTGGTGAGAAACCGTGTGATCTGGGAGTTCGATTCGAAAGCAAACACAAAGCTGCCGGTCAGGTAGGCCTTGGCGTCCTCGATCTCGATTGGATCGACTGGTTCGGCGATGATCCTGTCGATCTCGTCTTTGAAACCGGCGAGGGCCTTGTGCATGTTTCGCGGAGAAGTCCCGATGTAGGCGAGAAATTTTCCAGGATCGATTCCGGCAGAACTGGTAATCCGGGCAAAGGTCGTGTATGCCAGGCCCTGCTCGTCACGAAGTTTTCGCGGAATCCGGGATGTCAGCCCGGCACCGCCGCCCAGGATAGTGTCCATGACCTGCAGGGCGTAGAAGTCCGGGTTCCGTCGGTCCACACCGAGGTGACCATAGAAAATGTGCGCCTGCTCGCTCGCTACTTTCACAAATTTCTTGCGAATCTCCTGCTGGGGAATGGGGGGCGCTATTTCAGGAGACCGGATCCCGCGCTGCTCCCATGCACCGAAAGTTGTCTCGACCCTCGATAGCATTTCGTCGGCATCGAAGTCGCCGACGGCAGACAGAATGGCGTTGTTGGGCACGAACTGTTCGTGGTGGAAACGTCTCAGATCGGCCGCCGCAATTTTTTCGATCGTCGACGGGTAGCCATGAGACGGTCTGTGCAGTGGATGCGTACCATAAATCAACTCGTTGAACTCCCAGCCGGCAAGGACCTGTGGGCGATCCACGACACTTCGGATTTCCGCGAGGGTTCGCTTCCGCTCTTTCTCGATGGCATCTTCGGCGAAGCTCGGGTTCATGACAATGTCGCCAACAAGATCAAGCCCGAGGTCGATGTCTTTGCTCAAGACACCCAGGAAGGCAGCGACCCGCTCGTGGGATCCATCGCAGTCGATCGCGCCCCCGACCGATTCGATCGCGTCGGCAATGTCGAGCGACGATCGTGACTTCGTCCCTTCGTCGAGCAGACGGCTGACCATCACGGCCGAGCCGGCAAGATTCTCGGGCTCGTTTCTGGCCCCTGCCAGCACGTTAATGTTCAGAGAGACCGCCGGAATCGTCGAGTTCTCGACGAGCAACACGCGAAGGCCATTCTCCAGGACGTGTCTCCTGGTGGCAAATGAGCGATGCCTGGATGTCGGAATGGGCGACGTGCGATGAGACTCGGTCAATGTTCTTTCCCTTGCACGTCTTCCTCTTGCACGTCTTCCTGGAGCATCCATGCCACGGTCCGGTTTTTCTCGATCAGGTAGCGCCGGCAAACGTCGGCGACCCGGGCTGAGTCCACAGCCGCAATTCGGGACAGGTAGGTGTCCACGTACTCCAGACCGCACAAAGTCTCGATTTGACCCAGAAGTATCGCCTGGTCCAGCGTCCGTTCCTTCGAAAGTACGAAGTGGGCTTCGATCTGATGCTTTGCGCGTTCCAGTTCGTGCTCGCTCACTCCGTCGACGCCGATGCCGTGAAGTTCATCGAAAATGCTGGCCTCGATCTCGGCAGGTTCATGGTCTCCGCGACTCTCACACCGGATGTGGAAGAGCGTCGGGTCCTGCGACTCGCCGTAGTCGGCGCCGACAAATGTTGCGGACTGTTCATTCTCGACAAGTCGCTGATAGAACCGGGACGATTTGCCCTCGGTCAAGATGACCGTCAGAACCTGAAGCGGAAACGAGTCTTCATGCCCGATGCGTGGCGCGTGGTAGGCGATGGCGAGCCTGGGGACGTCGGATCGCCATCGTAGGGTGATTCTCTTTTCTCCCACCTGTTCCGGTTCAGTTATTTCCACCGGGTCGGGTGGTAAGCCGGCCGGGATCGCCCCAAAGGCCTCCTCGGCGTGATCCAGGGCCTGATCCACGTCGAAATCTCCGACAAGCACCAGCGTGGCGTTGGCAGGATGATAATGCCGCCGGTAATAGGCCTCCATTCCTTCGCGGGTCGTGGCCTCGAGATCCTGGAGCCATCCAACGACAGGATTTCTATACGCGTGCCGGCTGTAGGCCGTCGCTTGCAGTTCCTGCGTCAGCAGTCCCCAGGGTTGGTCCAGCCCGGTTTTCAATTCCTCGATGACGACCTTCTTCTCCGATTCGAACTCGACGGGATCAAAGACCGTGTTCGACATCCGATCAGACTCTATCTCCAGAGCCTTCTTCCAGCGGTCGGCGGCAAAATTGAAGTAGTAGGCCGTGAAGTCATAAGAAGTAAAGGCGTTGTTGTTACCACCATGCTTGAGGGTAAGTAAATCGATATCCCCCTTCCCGAGCTTCTCCGTACCCTTAAACAACATGTGCTCCAGAAAGTGCGATCGACCGGTCTGGCCAGAGGCTTCGTTGCGGGCACCGACCCGATACCAGATCATGCAGCTGACGGTAGGCGAGGAATGAGTTTCCCTGGCCAGCAGCACCATTCCGTTGTCCAACACTCTTCGGTGGACATCGTCGGTCGTAAGAATTGAAGAACTTGCAAGCGTCGACATTTTCAGCTCTTATTATACGAAGATTCGTTGGCGTCTCGACGGGAAGTTAGTGTTTAAAGCTATCACAGGGACCTACAGGTGTCAAACTGCAAACCCCTGCGTTAGTGTGAGTTACGGTCATTTATGGTGAATCGAAGGATGGGGCTTGGGGCTTGGCGCGGCAAGCTTTTCGGCTCGACCGCAACGATCTTAGTTTGTTTGCTTTTTGTTTTTGTCGGGGCTTTGCCGGCGGGGTCGGCTGGACAGCTCAAGATCCGGGTGGACCTCGTCCCGGTAAATGTCTCGGCGCTAGGAGCCTGCGCGGCAGAAGAGATCTACTGCGAAAGCAGTAGAATCGGTCCATATTTCCCCGATTTTTCGTTGAATAGAACCACTATTCGCCTCAAAATCGAGAAAATCTGTCCTCGATTCCCTGCTTTCTCGCTACGATCCCTTCTGCCGCGCAGGCTCCTAGGACCGGAAGGCCGAGATTTTCACGGGTTGAGTCCGGACGATTTCATCCTTCTCGAAGAAGGCGCGACCCACGAGATCGTCGGGTTTGAGGCGACTTCCCGACCGTTTCAACTTGTTCTGGTAATCGACTCCAGCAACCCTGTTGGGCAGGTGTCCGGCCCGACATCGGGCTCGGCATGATACCGGCAGTCACTATTTCACCCCAAGACGTCACCCAGTGCTTTCGAGCGCTCGGCATTTCGAACCGGTTCGACCACTCGGAGGAGCAAAGTCTTGACACTACTGATGTAGTAACAAGGCCGGGCTTCTTTTCTTTTCCGACCCCTCGCGACAACTCGGATCTTTCTGTTCTGGGTCTCAGACGTGTGGTGGGGGTGGATTCCGCCAAGCCGCCGTCGTTCTACGACCACCCCTGGTATCTCGGAGAGGCGTTCGGCGAGAGCGTCTGCGAACCCGGCTGGCACTCGATCGAAATGAATGTCATCGCCGACAGTATCGGCAGGCCCATCTACCACGCGGATGATTTGAAGGAGCGGGGCCTTTATTTGGCTTCAGCCGTCGAGGTGGTGTTGATGTTGTTCTTTCACTTCGCTGCTACGGGTGATCAGCTTCTCAACAGGGGCCACACCTGGACGTACGATCGGACAACGGAAGGGAGATTCGTTACTGTCGGGGCTTTTGGTGGAAATGGGGTCTTCGTATCGAGCCACGAGGTGGGATTTCAGAGCAAAGGATTGGGAATTTGCGCCAAAGTTGATCCGAAGGCCGAAGTCCGGGATTGTCCCCCTTGATCAGCAGGACCCTGACCACTGGCTACCGACCGCTATTGGCCCGGTCCCCCCACTCGGAGCCGGACGTCGGCTCTCTTCAGCGCCGCCAGCGCGCGGGGATAGTCGACGTCTTCTCCTCCGCCCGAAACGAGTTCGTCGGCGCGTCTCCGGGCCTCGGTTGCCCGTTCCACATCGACTTCGGCTGACGGTTCGGCGACATCGGCGAGGACCCGGACTTCGTCTTCAAATACCTCCACGAAGCCTTCGGCGATGACGATGGAATGTTCAGCGCCGCCTTGACGATAGGAAAGCTCGCCTATGGTGAGCTGGGAAAACAACGGGGCGTGGCCCGGCAGAAGTCCCAGGTAGCCCTCGAGGCCCGGCACCTGGACCTCGTCCACCTTTTCGTGAACGAGAGCCCGTTCGGGCGTGACTACCCTCAGGTCCAAAAGCTCTTCACCCATTACGCCCCCGTCTTCATAGCGTTGGCCTTTTCCAGAACTTCATCGATGGTGCCAACCATGTAAAAGGCCTGCTCGGGAATGTCGTCATGCTGGCCGTCCACGATTTCCTTAAAGCTCTTGATCGTGTCAGCAACCTTCACGTACTTGCCGGGGATTCCGGTAAACTGCTCGGCCACGAAAAAGGGCTGGGACAGGAAGCGCTCAATCTTGCGTGCGCGGGCTACGGCAAGCTTGTCTTCCTCGGAAAGCTCGTCGATTCCGAGAATCGCGATGATGTCCTGAAGGTCTTTGTACTTCTGGAGGACCGTTTTGACCTCCCGGGCTACCGAATAGTGCTCCTCTCCCACGATACGGGGATCCAGGATCCGTGAGGTCGACGCCAGCGGATCGACGGCCGGATAGATTCCCCGTTCGGAAATCGATCGTGACAGGTTCGTCGTGGCGTCGAGGTGGGCGAACGTCGTGGCTGGGGCTGGGTCGGTGTAGTCGTCGGCAGGAACGTAAATGGCCTGGACCGAGGTGATCGAGCCCTTCAGGGTCGACGTAATGCGTTCCTGCAACTCGCCCATCTCCGATGCCAGGGTCGGCTGATAACCCACCGCTGATGGCATACGGCCAAGCAGTGCCGAGACTTCCGAACCCGCCTGCGTAAAACGGAAGATGTTGTCGATGAACAGCAACACGTCCTGGCCTTCTTCGTCACGGAAATACTCGGCAGCGGTCAGCCCGGTCAGGGCAACGCGGGCACGCGCACCGGGAGGTTCGGTCATCTGCCCGTATATCATGGCCGTCTTGTCGATGACTCCGGATTCTTTCATCTCGAGCCACAGGTCGTTACCTTCGCGCGTTCGCTCACCCACGCCGGCAAAGACCGAGATTCCACCATGCTTGGAGGCAATGTTGTTGATAAGCTCCATGATGATGACGGTCTTGCCCACGCCGGCGCCGCCAAACAAGCCGATCTTGCCGCCCCGAAGGTATGGTTCGAGCAGATCGACAACCTTGATCCCCGTCTCGAACATCTCCATGTCTGTATTCTGTTCCGTCAGCGCCGGCGCCTCCCTGTGAATGGGGGCCGTCTGGCTCGTCTTGATCGGTCCCACTTTGTCGACCGGTTCGCCGATGACGTTCATGATCCGGCCCAGCGTCTCCGGACCGACGGGCACCTGGATAGGCCCGCCCTGATCTTCGGCGCGCATGCCGCGAACCATGCCGTCGGTTGGCTGCATCGAAACACACCGGACACGTCCCTCACCGAGCTGTTGCTGGACTTCGAGGATCACGTCGATCGGTGTCGGGACATCGAAGCCTTCGCTCGTCACGCGTACGGCGTTGAAGATCGAGGGCTGCTGCCCTTCGTCGAATGCGAGGTCGACGGCCGGACCGATGATCTGGAGAACTTTGCCGATATTGGCCATGTGATTGTTTTCCCTTGTTTTCAGGCTACTGGCTAGGCACTGGCGCCGCTGACGACCTCGATGAGCTCTCTGGTGATAGCCGCCTGCCGGATGCGATTCATGTTCAGCGTCAAAGTATCGATCATTTCACCGGCGTTTCGTGATGCCGTATCCATGGCTGTCATCCGCGCACCGTGCTCGGATGCCGCCGATTCGAGCAGCGCTCGATGGACCTGGACATCGACGTACTGCGGAAGCAGCCGATTGAAGATCTGCTGCGGCGCTTGCTCGTAGATGTAGTCGACGCGGGAATCGTCGACGTCGAGCGCATCACTGCCGAGCGGCAGCAGCCGCTCGATCACGATCCGTTGCTGGAGGACGGACTTAAACTCGTTGTAGGCCAGATAGACGGCGTCGGTTTCGGCACCGCTGTAGAGTTCGACGATTCGCTGCCCGATGGTGCGGGCGTGTTCAAAGTTCAGTTTGGCGAAAATGCCCAGGTGTTCTTCGGCAATGGTCGCGCCACGCGAGCGGAAATAGTCCCGGCCCTTCCTGCCGACGGCCATCAACGACGCGCTCTTTTCTTTGTTCGTCTTGAGGAACTCCTGGGCCGCCCGGGAAATGTTGGAGTTGAACGCCCCGCAGAGGCCACGGTCTGCCGTGACGACGACCATGAGGATACGTGCCTCGGGCCGTACCTCTAGAAGGGGATGGCGAAGGCCTTCGATCCGTGCCGACAGGTTTCCGAGAGTGGTTCGCAACTGGTCTGCATATGGACGGGCGGCAAACATGCGGTCCTGCGCTCGTCGGAGCTTCGCGGCCGAGACAGTCTTCATCGCCTTCGTGATCTGCTGGGTATTCTTGACCGAGCGGATCCTCCGGCGGATGTCAAGGAGGTTTGCCATCTATGACGCCGCCCGGTCCTGGAGGAACTTTTCCTTGGCCTGGTTTAGAGCGCTTTCGAGTTCGCTCTTCAATTCGTCATCGATAACCTTGCGTTCGGCGATGCTGGAGAGAAGTTCAGGCTTGCCGGTGTCGAGAAAGCGATACAGCTCCGCCTCGAATGCGCCGAGATCCGCCACTTCCAGGTCGTCGAGGAACCCGTTCGTTCCGGCATAGATGAGCGCCACCTGCTTGGCTACGTCGAGTGGCACGTATTGATCTTGTTTCAAAATTTCGGTCAAGCGCTGGCCGCGGGCGAGCTGCGCCTGGGTGGCTTTGTCGAGATCGGACCCGAACTGCGCAAAAGCGGCAAGTTCCCGGAACTGGGCAAGATCCAGACGTAGAGTTCCAGCCACCTGGCGCATCGCCTTGATCTGGGCACTCCCCCCGACACGGGACACGGACAATCCCACGTTGACAGCCGGCCGGATGCCGGAGTGGAACAGGTCGGCTTCGAGGTAAATCTGTCCATCGGTGATCGAAATAACATTGGTCGGGATGTAGGCGGAAACGTCGCCTGCCTGGGTTTCGATGATCGGGAGCGCCGTGAGCGAACCGCCGCCGTTTTCCTCGCTCAGCTTGGACGCCCGTTCGAGCAGCCGGGAGTGAAGATAGAAGACGTCGCCCGGATAAGCTTCGCGGCCCGGGGGACGGCGAAGCAGTAGAGAAATTTCGCGGTAAGCGGCCGCGTGCTTGGACAAGTCGTCGTAGACGCAAAGGACATGGCGACCATTGTCTCGAAAATATTCACCCAGGGCGCACCCGGAGTAGGGCGCGAGAAACTGCATCGGGGCCGGATCGCTGGCCGAGGCGGACACAACGATCGAATAGTCCATCGCCCCCGCTTCTTCAAGCGTCTTGACCACCTGCGCGACCGTCGATCGTTTCTGCCCGATCGCGACGTATATACAGATGACGTCCTTGCCCTTTTGGTTGATGATCGCATCGATTGCGACGGCGGTTTTTCCTGTCTGGCGATCGCCAATGAGGAGTTCGCGTTGGCCCCGGCCGATCGGGATCATGGCATCGATAGGTTTCAGGCCCGTTTGCAGGGGTTCCTTCACGGGTTGTCGATCCACGACGCCGGGCGCGATACGTTCGATCGGCGCAAACTCGTCGGACGTGATGGCGCCTTTCCCGTCGATCGGCTGGGCCAATGCGTTGACCACCCGACCGACGACGCTATCACCTACAGGCACTTCCATGATGCGTCCGGTACGCTTGACCTGGTCACCTTCACGAATCTTGGCATACTCACCAAGCAGGACCACGCCGACCTGCGCCTCTTCCAGGTTCAACGTCAGGCCCATCACACCGTGAGGGAATTCCAACAACTCCCCGGCCATGGCTTTTTCGAGACCGTAAACGCGTGCGATGCCGTCACCGACGGAGATCACACTGCCGACTTCGCTGATCTCAAGCGCCGGGCGGTACTCTTCGATCTGTTCGCGTATGATCTTACTGATCTCTTCTGCTCTGATTTCCATGTTGTTCCACCTGATTCAAAGTATCAATTCAGAATGACGTGAGCGGCCTCAGTGGGTCAGGCGCTCCTTGAAGCCGCGCAATTGCTGTCGGAGGGATCCGTCGTAGACGGTGCTGCCAATGCGGACGACCAGACCTCCGATCAGTGAAGGATCTTGCTCGACGTCCATTTCGACGCGTTTACCCGTGGTCTTGCCAAGCCTTTCCGCCAGCTCGCGGCGCTCGGATTCGGTCAACAATGAGGCGGAAGCCACTTCCGCGCGGACAATGCCGTTTCGTTCGTCCAGCAGTTTCTGGTATGCCTCGGTCAAATCGTCGAGGATGTTGAGGCGACGACGGTCGACAAGCAAGAGCAAGAGTTTCCGGACCCTCCGGTCGAGACCGAGAACCCGGCCGATCGTGTCCAGAAATCGGTCCCTGGCTTCAGCTGGTATCACCGGATTCATCAATAAGGTGCGACTGTCCGGCTCATCTTCGAGCAAAACTGCAAAACGGCGCAATTGATCGAGACCGGCCTGGGTACTTTCCGGCGACAGGGCCTCTATAAGCGCGCGCGCATACCTACCAGCTACAAGCGCGCGCGCATACCTACCAGCTACTACAGTCATAGTTAATTCAGGTCTTTGCCAAACCGGAGGATGATCCGTTTCTGGTCGTCCTCGGAAACTTCGCTCCTTAACCGCTTTTCAGCCCCGGCAATGACCAGATCCGCGACGTGGGCCCGGATTTCCTGCCCGAACTCCCTGGACAGGCGTTCGAGCTCCTGCCGGGACTGCTCCAGGACGCGGTCCGCTTCCATCTTGGCTTCGGCGACGATTCGCTGGTGTTCGGTTTGGGCCGATTTCCTGGCTTCAGCGCCAATGCGTTCGACTTCTGAGGACAGACGGGCAATGCGTTCTTCGATTTCGGCGAGCTGCCTGGTCGAATCCACCTGTGCTTTCTCGGCACTCTCCAGGCCAGCTCGAATCGCCTGGCGGCGGGATTCGAAGAATTCGGCGGCCGGCTCCCGGATCAGATATCCCAGGCCCCCGAAAAGGATCAAGAAGTTCACCCAGCGAAAGACCACCGCGTAAGGGCTTTCGTGCTCCTCTTCGGCAACATGTTCTTCAGCTTCAGCGCTGATAACGCCGCCAGCTTCCTGGGCCCATGCCGAAGAGGCCACCAGGGTAAGGACGATCAGTGTTGCCATCCACCATGCTTTCTTCATTTTCGTGCCCGCCTATTCCTGCAAGAGCGTTTCCGACAGCCGCGCCGCGAGGTCATCGATCTCACCTTCCAGGCGCTGCTTCGCCTTGGCGGTTTCCACGCCAAGGGTCTTTCGGGCCTCTTCGATCATGGTTTCCGTTTCACGTCGGGCATCGGCCAGAAGTTCTGCCTTCTTCTCGAGAGAAGCATCCCGGATGGATTCCTGATGCTGGTATGCCTCCGACCTGGCTTCCCTTAAGGCAGATTCGTACTCGGCCGTCTTGCTTTCAATGTCCTGAATCCGGCGTTCGGCTTCCTCGAGCCGGCCCTGGATGGAGGCCCGTCTCGCGACAAGAATCTTGTTCAGCGGTCCAAAGAAAAATCGCGAGAGAAAGACATAGAGGATGGCGACGTAGAGGATGGTCACCAAGATCGAGAAATCCAGACTAATCATTGTCTATTTCTGGCGGGGACTGGCCGTTAGTATCTGCCACAACGTAGTGACAACAAACTCGTTAGATTAACACCGGGACGATGACCTGTCAAGTCGGGCGGCAAGGCGGTAGTGGGTCCTTGGAGTGCACTGAGACCCCATTACCGGGAAGGTGGTGATGAGGCCTGAATACCCCGTTAGCGGGAAGGCGGGAACTCTCTGAAATCGGGCATGCCAGTGTCTCGCGAGGAGGGTCGGGGGGAGCAATCGAACGGTAAAGGAGGGAGCGGCGGTGTGCCTCAGTTCACGTGAAGGAATGTTGTCTCGAACTCTCTTGTGAAGCCCACCTCGAAGCCGGCCAGTCCGGCTGCAGCCAATGACGCAAGGAGATCGGCAGAACTGGCTTCAGGTACGAAAATCAACAGGCCTCCGGACGTCTGTGGGTCGAAAAGCAGGTTTCGGTAATCCTCGGAAACCTCGGACATCCAGGTCACATTGCACGAAAAGAACTCGCGGTTGGCCTTCAGGCCTCCCGCGCAGAAGCCGCGGGAACTGTAATCGAGCGCTCCGGGAAGCAGGGGCATCCGTCGGTGGTCGAACTCGATACTGAGGCCGCTGGCGCGCGCCACTTCGACGGCATGACCGAGCAATCCGAACCCGGTGATGTCGGTCACCGCGCCAACAGGGTACCTGTTAGCGATCTCGGCTACCCTGCGGTTGGTCTCGGCCATCGTTCGGACGGCCACCTTCACATGCTCATCGGAAGCCTCCCCTCGCTTGAGAGCCGTGGCAATGAGACCCGTTCCGAGTGGCTTGGTCAAGATGACTCGTTCACCGACTCGGGCGTTTTCGTTCTTGCGGACGTCTTTCGGATTCACGATACCTGTAATCGCATATCCGAACTTCACCTCATCGTCACGGACGGAGTGACCGCCCATCAGGGCGACCCCGGATTCAGTCAGAGTATCCAGTCCCCCCGCCATGATGTCCCGCAGGATTTCCGGGTCGGCCGTCTTGATCGGAAAGCCCACTACGGCAAGCGCGGTCAATGGCTTGGCGCCCATCGCGTAAATGTCGCTCAGCGCGTTAGCAGCGGCAATTTGACCAAATTCGAACGGGTCGTCGACGATCGGCGAAAAGAAATCAACGGTCTGAACCAAGGCAAGATCGTCGCCTAATTGATACACTCCGGCATCGTCGGCGTTTTCGAAACCGACCAGAACTTCAGGTATGGTCTGCCGCGGAAGGGTCTTAAGCGCATGGTCCAAGTCCCTTGGACTCAATTTGCCTGCTCAACCCGCGGATTTCGCCAGATCAGTGAGTCTCATCCAATTCCCTCAAATGCGGTTTGCGCCCTTAAGCCGACGAGCTGTTTGGGCACGCGCTTCGAAACCGCGAAATCACGTCGGCCCTAAAAACGAGTCTCGATCAATCCGTTATACAGTCGGTTCAACTCCCCTTGCGAATGGAAGTGAATCTCTATCTTACCTTTGCCCTTGCCGCCCGGCTGCCGAATCGCAACCTTTGTTCCAAGAGCGCGCTCGAGAGCGCGAATGGCTGCCCGCACGTTTGGATCCTCGGCGGGATTCTCGACGCTTGCGGACGATTCAGGCTCGGGCTTCGGTTTGGAAACAAGCGCCTCGGCCTGACGGACCGAATAGCTCCCCTTGATGATTTCTCGCGCGGATTCGAGTATGGCATCCGCATCAGGAAGGGACAAGAGGGCCTTGGCATGTCCGGCGTTGATGACCCCTTCCTGAAGCCACGTCTGCACCTCCTCCGGAAGTTTCAACAACCGCAATGTGTTCGCCACGCTCGCCCGGCTTTTACCGACCCGGCTGGCCAATTTTTCCTGCGTGAGGCTGAACTCCGACAACAGTCGTTGATAGGCCCGCGCCTGGTCTATCGCGTTCAGGTCTTCACGTTGAAGGTTTTCGACCAGAGCCAATTCCAGCGCGTGGTGTTCGTGGGTATCTCGAACCAGGGCCGGCATCCTCTCCAGCCCCGCAAGCTGGGCAGCCCGCCAGCGACGCTCTCCGGCGACGATCTGGAAGACGCCGTCCTGGAGCGGACGAATGACGATGGGCTGGACCACGCCATGAGTCCGAATCGAGGCCGCCAGCTCCTCCAAGCCAGTCTTATCAAAGGACGTGCGGGGCTGATTCGGGTCCGGGACAATTCGGTCGATGTCGATGTCGCGTAGTCGGTCGGACTCTAGATCAGGTGTACCGAGCAGCGCGCTCAGCCCTCGTCCTAAAGCCTTTCTCTGTCCGGGCATTGATTACCTCCTTCGCCAACCGGAGGTAGCTCACCGCACCCTTGGATTTGATGTCGTAGAGCAAAATCGGTCGACCGTGGCTTGGGGCTTCGCCAAGCCGAACGTTTCTTGGGATCTTCGTGGAAAACAATTTCGAGCCGAAAAAAGATTTCAGATCCGCGTGGACCTGTTGCGCCAAATTCGTCCGCTCATCAAACATCGTGACCAAAACCCCCTCGATTTCGAGTTCCGGGTTCCGTTGCCGGCGAATCTGTCGGATTGTCTCCACAAGTTCGGAGATGCCCTCCAGGGCAAAATATTCACACTGAATCGGTATGAGAATGCTGTCGGCAGCCACCAGAGCGTTGACGGTGAGAAGGTCCAGCGATGGGGGGCAGTCGATCACAATGAAATCATAATCATCGGCGATCGGATCCAACAGTTCGCACAAATGGCGATCCCGCCCTTCCTCCTGGGCTAATTCCATGGTCACGCCCACCAGTTCCCTACTTGCCGGAACCAATGCCAGGGATTCGAGTTCGGTTGGAAGCAGAATCGATTTGAGCGGTTCACCAAATACCATCGAATGGTAGGTTGATCGCTCGAATGAGCCCTTGCTCACTCCGAGACCCGAGGTCGAATTCGCCTGGGGATCCAAGTCTACCAGCAAGGTGCGCATTTCCGCGGCTGCGAGCGAGGCTCCCAGGTTGATGGCCGTGGTGGTCTTGCCGACGCCACCCTTTTGATTCGAGATTGCGATAATTCTGGCCATATTGGGCGGAATGTACCACGGGAACCGTGAAATGTTCCACGTGGAACAATCTCCATTTATTCGATTGCCCTAGCATGTTTACCTGGGGGAGTCCCAGGTGAGGTCCGGTTGATTCTGATTAAAAAACCAGCGCCTGGCGGTCGGAGTCCGGTATCTCGATACAGGCTTCCGGCTCTCCGGCCGTCTCCGTTGCTCTTGTAAGCCACACAATCTTCGTGTGATTCCCGCTCGTAGAGCGAATGTTTTGCAGCATTTCAGCGGTCAAGGCGACTCCCTGCAGCGTCACCCAATCCACGGGTTCCGATTCGAAACTCAAGGCCTCAAACCGTGCCCGGCGAACGGTGACGTTATCCATCTCCAGTCGTTTTATCATCCGACGCAAGAACGTGGCCCGGCGTTGGCGAGATTCAACCAGGACCGCATTGGAAAACGCGCAGACGACATGCCAGGGAATCGCCGGCGAACCATTCCCGCTACCGATATCGAGGTACCGACCCTCGGGCCGAAGTCGGTCGGCTACCCAGAGTGGTTCCGCCACGAGGCGACGAATCAGTTCTGGTCCGGCCAGACCGGTCAGGTTCATGGACTGATTCCAATGCTCCAACTCATCGATGTAGCGGGAAAGAATTCCGACGCGATCGGGGGAGAGGGCCAGACCCAACCGCAGAAGCTCTGACCGCAAAATATCCGCAGTGGTCACCGGGTGGCCTGAACGGTCCCGGACGATTCTTCCAGATCCGTTTCGGATGTCTTGCGCTTGCGGCGTATTTCAAGGTGCAACAGAAGGATGGAAAGGGCCGCCGGCGTGACACCAGGGATCCGGTCCGCCTGACCCAGGGACTGGGGCCGCACACGGTTCAGCTTCTCGACGATCTCGCGGGAGAGTCCGGGCATGGCCGAGTAGTCCAGATCATCCGGAAGGTGCCGGGCCTCCGCCTTCCGCAACTTGGCGATCTGACGATCCTGTTGCTTCAGGTAGCCCTCATACTTGATGCCCGTTTCTATCGAGACGATATCTTCCCGCCGCAGCCCGGCCGTGGAGACGATTCCGGCAGCGCCCAATTCCTCAAGACGGACTTCGGGGCGCTTGAGCAAATCGTGTATCGTCGGGCGGTCCCGGAACTCGATAGCACGATCCGCAAAAAACGAGTGTTCCTGTTTAACCTTTATTTTATGTAACTTAGCCCGTAGAGACTCGATGCGGCCACGCCGTTCGGTGAACTGCTCATACTGAGCGTCATCGATCAGGCCCACATCACGGGCGATCGGCGTCAGGCGCAGGTCGGCGTTGTCGATCCGTAGATGGAGACGGAACTCCGCCCGGGATGTAAACATGCGGTACGGCTCATTCGTTCCTTTCGTTACCAGATCGTCAATCATGATCCCGATATAGGCTTGGGACCGGTCCAGGATGAGCGGCTCCATCCCGCTAATGTGGCGGGCCGCATTGATCCCCGCCATCAAGCCCTGTGCGCCAGCCTCCTCATAACCCGTCGTCCCGTTGATCTGCCCAGCAAAGAACAGACCTCCATATTGCTTGGTCTGGAGTGATGGAAACAGTTCGGTAGGCTGAACGAAATCGTATTCGATCGCGTAGCCGGGACGAATCATCGACGCGGACCCGAGACCAGGCAGCCGATTCAGAATCTCCCGCTGGACGTCGATGGGCAAGCTCGTCGACATCCCGTTGACGTAGACCTCATGGGTGTCGACTCCCTCGGGCTCGAGCACGATCTGGTGATGGTCGCGATCCGCAAATTTGATCACCTTGTCTTCAATGGACGGGCAATAACGGGGACCCAGGCCCTGGATCTGACCGCTGTACAATGGCGACCGCTCCATGTTCTCACGGATCAGCTCGTGGATGCCGGGATCGGTCTGCGTAATGTAACAGGCGATTTTGTTCTCGAGTGGTTCGCGCGTTCGAAATGAAAAGGGTGTGGGTTCCTTATCACCTGACTGGGCTTCGAAAACACTGAAATCAATCGTCCGACCATCCAGCCGCGGCGGCGTGCCGGTCTTCAGCCGGCCCCACTCGAATCCAAGCCCCCGTATGCAGTTGCCCAGTTCGCTGGCTGCCGGTTCTCCGCTGCGCCCTGAGGGGAACTTCTTCTCTCCGATGTGAATCAAACCATTGAGGAAGGTTCCCGTTGTCAGAACGCTGGCCGTTGCACTCACCGTGCGCCCGTCGAGCAGTTCGATCCCCACCATGGACCGTTCATCGAACAGCAGTCGGATTACCTCGGCCTGTTTAATATGGAGGTGCTCGCACTCTTCGAGCAACCGTCTCATTTCAAACCGGTAACCGGCTTTGTCCGCCTGTGCCCGCGGCGACCAGACAGCCGGCCCGCGGCTCGTATTCAAGAGTCGGAACTGAATGCCCGCGCGATCGGCCACAAGCCCCATCAAGCCGCCCAGGGCGTCGATTTCCCTCACCAGATGGCCCTTGGCGATGCCTCCGACGGCGGGGTTACAGGACATCTGGGCAATCAAATCGACGTTCATCGTGTAGAGCGCGGTCTCTAGGCCCAGCGTGGCCGCCGCGTGCGCCGCCTCGCACCCCGCATGGCCGCCGCCGATGACAACCACGTCATATTGCTCATCGAACTTTGTCCCTTTCACTCCGTTCACTTTCCGATGCAAAACGTTGAAAAAATGCGCCCAAGGATGTCGTCTGTCACGACCTCCCCTGTCAGTTCGCCCAACGCCGAGAGCGCGCCGTAGAGGTCCAACAATATCATTTCGTGCGGCACGCCGGAACGCAACCCCGACGCACCACTGCGAAGCCTCTCCGCTGCCCGCACCAACGCTTCAGCTTGCCGGGCGCTGGTCACCACAACCGATTCCGTATCCGGCGGACGCTCGCCTGTCAGGTACTCCCGGATGCCCTCCCTCAAGCCGTCGAAGCCTTCCCCGGTTTTAGCGCTCAGGTGGACTTCGGGGCGCCCGTTCAGACCTTCCCAGCAGGAAGGCAGATCCCGTTTGTTCACGACAATGAGATGGGGGATCTCGCGAACACGTTCCATCACGTTCCGATCGTCCTCGTCGAGCGACTCCGAGCTGTCGAAGACTGCCAAGGTGAGATCGGCTTCCGCCAACGTTTCAATCGTGCGGGAAATTCCAATGGATTCTATCTCGTCACCGGCCGTGCGGACACCGGCCGTATCGGCGACACGGATCGGGATTCCGTCCAGCTCCACCGTCTCGGTGACAACATCCCGGGTCGTTCCGGGTATTTCTGTCACGATCGCCCGGTCGATCGACGTTAACATATTGAATATACTTGACTTACCGACGTTCGGCTTACCTGTAATCGCCAGGAAGAGCCCTTCGTGCAGCAAGCGGCCGTAGCTGAAGCTTGCCACCAGTCCAGCCAGAGAATCCTCAATAGTCCCCACTCGTCGGGCGACGAATTCTCCGTCGGGGAGCTCCACGTCGTCCTCGGCAAAATCGATCCCGGCCTCGAGTTGGGCGATCACGTCGACCAGCGCTTCCTTCATCGGACGCACCTTGTTTGCCAGCGCACCGTTCATCTGGCTCATCGCGGTCCGCGCCTGGACATCGGTCTGGGCGTCGATAAAATCCCGAACGGCCTCTGCCTGTGCCAAGTCGATCTTGCCGTTGGCAACAGCGCGCAGCGTGAACTCTCCCGGCGCCGCACGACACGCGCCCAGCCCGACTAAAATATCCGATATCTTATTTAGTATCAGTGGATTACCATGTGCCGAAATCTCCGCCACATCTTCGCCCGTATACGAATCAGGGCCCCGGAAAGTGGTCGCCACAACCTGGTCGATCGCCTCGCCCCCTGGAGCTTCGAACGTACCGTATCGGACGCGACGGTCGGACGCTGCCTCGCCGGAACGGAACACTTCTTCAAGAATCGAATGGGCTCTGGGACCGGAAAGTCGGACCACGCCGATACCGCTCCGCCCCGGGGGAGTCGACAACGCCACGATCGTCGCGTCCGGGGAATTCGGCCTGAATGACCCATCGCTCATGATTAAGCTACCGGGGGAGGGGATTGGGAGTTACTTGCGGCGACCGCGACGTTTGCGTTTCTTCGGATCCTCGGATTCATTCGCGCTCGACGCTGTCTTCTCGTCGACGACTTCTGCCTTCACTGGGATCACGGGCTTCGCGGACGGCCGGACCTTCTTTTCGGAATCACCAGAAGGCCAATATTTCTTGATGAAGTATTGCTGACCCACACCCACAAGGTTGCTGGTGAGCCAGTACAGCATCAGCCCGCTCTGAACCCGCACGAACATGACCATGAGCATGAGCGGCATCATCATCATGATCTTCGCCTGCATCGGATCGCCCGTCATGGGGGTCATCTTCTGCATGACGAACATCGATCCACCCATCAGTACCGGCATGACATAGTACGGATCGTAGACCGACAGGTCCTGGATCCACAGCATCCACGGGGCGCCCCGCAATTCGATCGCAACTCGCAACAGGCTGAAAAACGCAAACAGGAACGGCATCTGGAGAAGTAGCGGCAGGCAGCCACCCATGGGGTTGACGCCGTGCTTCTTGTACAAACCCATCATCTCGGCCTGGACTTCCTGCCGTTTCGGATCGTTGGCCTTCAGCTTCTTGTATTTGTCCTGGAGCGTCCGCATCTGAGGCTGAATCTTCTGCATCTTCTGCATCGATAGTTGTTGCTTGAGACGCAGTGGGAACAGGATAAAATTGATGAAAAGCGTCAGGAGAACGATCGACCAGCCATAATTACCGATGTAACTGTGGATCCACAACAGGCCGAGCAGCAACGGCCGAGCCAGGATTTCAAAAAATCCGTAGTCGATAACTGTCGCCAGTGTGGCGTCGGTAGCTTCCAGTGCGCGTTGTTCCTTCGGTCCGACGTAAAGAACCACCGGCATCCTCGACGTCGGGACGTTCAGGACGACCGTCGGAACCTCGTCTTCTCCCTCAAGCAGCGATACCGCCGACACCGATGGCGTCACGCCGCCCTCATCCAGGAACATAGCGAGAAAGTACTGGTCTTCAAGCCCGACTTGCGTCGTCAAATCAATTTGGGGAGGCTCCAGATTGTCGATGCCGGCGACATTGACCCGTTCATAGTCCCCGGCTTCCCGGTAGACGATATTCGTCAGCGCTGGCTGGTACTCGACGGACTGGTCGCCAAACCGCCCCTGCCAGATGACGGAAAACGGTACCGGTCGACCGCCACGGCTGATGCTTGCATTTACCTCGATGCCGTAGGTGTCTGGATCGAGGTGAAATTCCTTACGGACGTGAAGTCCATCCCGCCGGAACTCCATAGAGATCGAACCGAGTCTTCGTTCCGCAACAAATAGGGCATTCCTGATCACTTCGTCCGTCGCCTGATCGCCGGTCGCCAACGACAATGGCCAGCCGAGGCTCGCCCCAACCTCCTGGTTGATCAATTCGAGCGGCTCCCCCTCGGCTCCCTCGTAATCTCTCAATCGCAGGCTCCGCAACGCCCCGCCCTCATTGCTGAAGACAGCGTAATAGACCCCGGTTTCCAGGGTCAGTTCTTCGCTCCGTTGCGCCTCGATCTCGCGTTGTGAGTCTGACGTCGGTTCCGAAGGATTGCGTTCTTCGAAGGCACCCGCTCGTGGGACACGATCCTCTCGGACAGGTGTAGCCTCCGAAGCAGCGTCGGAAGCCCGACTTACGTCCGGAGCCTCCGAAGGCGGCCCAGACACCTCATTGTTGGGCGATTCCAAGGGTTGCGGAGGCGCACTGAACCGGCTGAACGCGAACAACACCACGAACGACAGCGCGAACGCCAGCAGAATCCGTTTTTCCATTGAGTCTTGCACGGCAGTATCTCTAGCTTACAGGATCGATCCCCCCGGGGTGAAAGGGATGGCATCGCAGAACCCGGGCCAGGGCCTTCACCGCCCCGCGGCCTACCCCGTACCTTTCAATCGCGTCCCCGGCAAATTCTGAACAGGTGGGAACGAAACGACAAGCCGGACGCAGCCACGGCGACAGGATCCGCCGATACGCAGCAATCGCGCCCATAGCTACCCTTTGCGCTGTTGTCGGTTCCGAGTGGTCTGTCATGGCATCGTCTGGAGCAGGGACAGGAGTTCGCTTCGAATCTTGAAAAAGTCGCGATTCAGCGCCGACCGTCTCGGATTAACCACGATGTCGAAACCCGCCTGCAAATCAGGCCGGCCGCACCGAAGGATCTCTCGAACCCGCCGGCGAATCCTGTTTCGATCGGGAGCTTTACCTAATTTTCGGGGCGTGGTCAAGCCGAAGCGGCTCAGGTCCATTTCGTTAGGCAGGATAAAAACAACGAACGAGCGCGAGACTTTCTTCTTGCCGGCCTCATAAACCGCCTTAAACTCAGTTGCGGTTCGTAGACGGCATTCCTTGGGAAACCGGACATCGCCCGGAGAGACCGGATCGCGATCAGTAGTGCTCAACTGACAGCCGTTTTCGTCCCATCGAACGACGTCTTCTCAGGATGCCGCGACCGGAAGCCGTCTTCATCCGGTGGCGAAACCCGTGCTTCTTGGCGCGTTTTCTATTATTTGGCTGAAATGTCCTCTTTGGCATCTGGCTAGCTCCGTCAAATACTACAAATTTAACATCGCCGGCACTCGCTGGTCAACCCTACACCTATGATTTGACGCTGGTTATTTAATCATCCACCACACTTTTACGCGTAAATTTTTCGCTTCGTTTACCCGTTGAAAACGCCCCGTCAAAAGTGTTACGCTTCGCCCTCGCAACTGGGAGAGAAAACAACCGTAAATCCCCTGTTTTCCATAGATGTGGAAATTTTCTGTGGAAAACTGTCCCTGCTCTCGAACACCCGATATGGACGCCTGGAAACAAGTACTTTCTCTCATCGAAACAAAGGTCAACCAACAAAGTTTCAATACCTGGTACAAACCCACACAGCTGATTCGACACGAAGGTCGAGCACTTTACGTTCGGGTTCCAAACGCATTTTTTCAGGACTGGCTGAACGAACACATGGACGTGGTTCTCGAAGCCGCAGAGTCCGCGGGTATCGGGACAATCGAAGTCGTTTACGTTATCGAACAGAAGCCGTCCGCCGAAGTTACGGCCCGGCTTCAGGGACAACTCGACTTTGATTCGGTAGAAAACACCCTGAATCCGAAGTATAGCTTCGAGACTTTCGTCGTGGGTTCATCGAATCAATTTGCGCACGCGGCGGCCCAGGCTGTCGCAGAGCGGCCATCGAAGGCCTACAACCCCTTGTTCGTGTATGGCGGCGTCGGTCTCGGAAAAACCCATTTGATGCATGCGATCGGTCAGGAAATCAAGGCGCGGAACAGGTCATTGCGGCTGGCCTACATTTCCACCGAGAAATTCACAAACGAGTTGATTAACGCGATCCGCTACGATCGTCTGCCGGCGTTCCGGGACCGATACCGGAATCATGATGTGCTGCTGATCGACGACATGCAGTTCATAGCCGGGAAGGAACGCACCCAGGAAGAGTTCTTCCATACCTTCAACGCACTCTACGATATGCACAAGCAGATCGTTATATCCGCGGACTGCCCTCCCCGGGAGATCCCGACACTCGAGGAACGTCTCCATTCGCGGTTCGAGTGGGGCTTGATCGCCGACATTCAGCCACCGGACCTTGAGACCAAGATTGCAATCCTCCGGAAAAAAGCTGAACAGCAGAAGATGCCCCTGCCCGACAACGTCGCGCTATACATCGCAAGCAAGGTCAAATCAAACATCCGGGAACTTGAAGGTGCCCTGATCCGGCTGATCGCGTTCTCTTCTTTAACCGGGTCGGAGATCACGTTGCCGATGGCGCAGGAAACGCTCAGGGATCTTTTCAATCCGGGTGAAAAGCCAATCTCAATCGAGATGATCCAGAAAACGATCTCCGACTATTACGGGCTGCGCGTACAAGAAATAAAATCCAAGAACAACTCCAGGGCGATCACACTGCCCCGGCAGATCTGTATGTACATCTGCAAGCATCTGACCGGGGCATCTCTCACACAAATTGGACGGGAGTTCGGCGGAAAACACCATACGACGGTCCTCCACTCCGTTTCGAAAATCGAACGATTAAGACAGAACGACAAAGAAATCAATAAGTTAGTTCAGACACTGATGGACTCATTTAATTAAAGGGTGTGGTCCTGTTGTGGAACTCTTGTGAATAACATAGGGGCGCTGGATTTCCACAGAAGACCCACACGATACGTGGCGCGCTCCGCACAGTTCGAGGAGGCTTCAAAGGAAGTGGCTTTACTGGTTTAGGTTGATTTTCCTACTTATTCACAGCCATTAAGAATAAAGATATATAAGTTTATTATGGAATTTACTGTAAGAAAGTTCGATCTTCTGCAAGAGCTGACCTTGATTCAGGGTCTCGTTGAACGAAAAACAACGATCCCGATTCTCGCCAATGTCCTCGTTCATGCAGAAGAAGACAAGTTGGGCATTCTCGCTACGGACCTCGAGATCGGATTGAAGTCGACCTGCCCTTCGACTGTCACGGTTGGTGGAACGATCACACTCCCGGCGAAGCGTCTGTATGAAATTGTCCGTGCACTTCCCGACAAAGAGATTCGTTTCAAGCAGGGAGATGCCAACTGGATTTCATTGACGTGTGGATCCAGTCGATTTCGTATCGCGGGGCTTCCCAAGGAAGACTTTCCGCTCTTGCCGGATCCCAAGGAAGATGGGGTTGCCATTCCTTCCGACATCATGGCTCAGCTCATATCCCGCACGATTTATGCCATCAGCACGGAAGATTCCAAGTACACGTTCAGTGGCGCGCTCCTGGTCATGAAGCCAGGCTCGGTGACCATGGTTGCCACGGATGGGCATCGCCTGTCCCACGTTGAAAAGCGCGATACGATCGATGATGTTTCAGAGGAAACGAAGGTCCTGATACCAAAGAAAGCGATGACCGAATTGCTGCGCATGATCCCTAAGGGCCAGGAAGGCGGCAAGATTCAGTTCTCGCGAGATGAGAACCATTTGTTTTTTGACCTGGGCAGTCGTCTGCTGGTTTCTCGCGTGTTGAGCGGGCAGTTTCCAAATTGGGAGGCCGTGATTCCCCGCAACAACGATCGGACCTTCGTCATTGACCGCGACGAGGTTGCGGCAGCCATTCGACGAGTCGCAATTCTGGCGGATGAGAGGTCCAAGACAGTGCGTTTCGCTGTGTCGACTGGATCGCTTGAAATCTCAGCCAGTCATTCCGAGTTGGGGGAAGCGAATGAGACGCTGGCGATTGAATACGATAAAGAGGGTTTCGAAATAGGGTTCAATCACCAGTATCTCATTGATTTTCTTTCTACGATTCCAGAAACCGAGGTCTCTTTTGAGTTCAAGGACGGAGAAAGCGCGAGCCAGATCCGAGCCCTCCCCAGCGATGATTACAGCAGCCGATACATCGTCATGCCGATGCGTATTTGAAACCGATCCCCCTTATATCTTATAAGTCATTGTTTTTAAAATTGTTACGGCCTTAAATCCAAGCCTTCGATCGAAGTTCACTACCATAGCTCTGATTTCTACCCCGGCATCGCCAAAAGCCTTATTTTTCAGTGAGAAAAACCACTTTTTTCTGTTAAAATAATCACTTGCTAGGCACTTGGATGCAGTCCGTCACACGGACAACCCGAATCGCTGGCCAGCGATTCGCATTGTTTCCAGTAAACAAATTAATATCAGTGGCTTACGATCAAGAAGCGTGCGGCAGAGGGTTTTCGTTTCCTGATGATCAAACTTAAGGAAAGAGAATGAGCAACCGGATCGATGTGCCCGACCAGAACGTCGACGTCTCCCCAGACGAAAACGGCACGTACGGAGCGGAACATATCAAGGTCCTGGAGGGCCTGGAGGCCGTCCGCAAACGCCCGGCGATGTACATCGGATCGACCGCCGCGTCCGGGTTGCACCACCTTGTGTACGAGGTTGTCGACAATTCCATCGACGAAGCACTGGCGGGATATTGCACCGAAGTTCACGTCCATCTTCACATCGATGACTCCGTGACGGTTGTGGACAACGGTCGCGGCATACCAACCGAAATGCACCGTGACGGGAAACCGGCGGCCGAAATCGTACTGACGAAGCTTCACGCGGGTGGGAAGTTCGACAACGACGCCTACAAAGTGTCGGGAGGCCTTCACGGCGTGGGAGTGTCGGTCGTTAACGCGTTATCTGAGAACCTGGAGCTGGAGATCTGGCGTGAAGGTAAGGTTTATGTCCAGAGCTACAAGCGCGGCAACCCCAGCGGCGATCTCGAGACCACAGGGCATACCGATCGCCGCGGCACGAAAATTCGCTTCAAGCCCGACGTGGGAATATTCGACGATACCACCTACTCTTTTGACACACTATCCCGGCGGCTGCGCGAGTTGGCGTTTCTGAACAAAGGCCTGCTGATCACGATCGAAGACGAACGCGACGAAAAGTCGCATAAGTTTCATTATACCGGCGGCATTGTTTCGTTCGTCGAGCACCTCAACAGGAAGAAGACCGGACTTCACTACCAGGTGATTTATTTTTCCGGTGTACGCGATGGCGTCGATCTTGAGATCGCCATGCAGTACAACGACTCCTACCAGGAACAGATTTTCTCGTTTGCCAACAACATCAACACACACGAGGGTGGAACACATCTGAGCGGCTTCAAGGCTGCGATGACGAGAACACTCAACAGCTACGCTGTGTCCAACAAGCTGTTTAAGGATCTCAAAGATAATCTTTCCGGCGACGATGTTCGTGAAGGTTTGATCTGTGTGATCAGCGTGAAACTTGCGCAACCACAGTTTGAGGGCCAGACGAAAACGAAACTGGGGAACAGCGAGGTCAAGGGTATCGTTGAAACGCTCATCAACGAGGGGTTTGGTGCGTTTCTGGAGCAGAACCCGGGGGTAGGCAAGAAAATCATCGGCAAAGCCATCGAGGCTGCCCGGGCACGCGATGCAGCCCGTAAGGCAAGGGAGCTGGTTCGCCGGAAGGGCGCCCTGGACAGCACTTCGCTACCCGGCAAGCTTGCAGACTGCCAGGAACGGTCACCCGAGCTTTCGGAGATCTTCATTGTAGAGGGAGAGTCGGCCGGCGGGTCTGCCAAGCAGGGCCGTGACCGCCGGACACAGGCTATCCTGCCGATCAAGGGAAAGATCCTGAACGTGGAAAAAGCCCGGTACGACAAGATGCTGTCGCACCAGGAAATTATCGCGATGATCACCGCCCTCGGCACGGGGATCGGTCAGGAAGATTTCGACATCGAAAAGCTCCGGTATCACAAGATCATTATCATGACGGATGCGGATGTCGATGGCTCTCACATCCGCACCTTGCTGTTGACTTTCTTCTTCCGACAAATGCCGCAGTTGATGGAACACGGTTACGTGTATATCGCGCAACCGCCATTGTTCAAGGTCAAGAAGGGCCGGGCCGCCGCGCGGTACATTAAAGACGAAAGGGACATGTCGGCATTTCTACTGAAGAAGGCAGTCGAAAACGCCACCCTGAGCGTAGGAAAATCAGGGGAGGGAACCGGGCGAGTCCTTGAAGGTCAGGATCTTAGCGCTTTTCTCGACCGGCTCATGGAGATTGCCCGTGTGTTTGCCCGTGTGGATCGCCATTTTCGGGACCACAGGATCGTCGACTTGTTACTCGAATCCGAAGTCGGCGACCGTGAGTACCTCGGGGCGAAGGCGAAGATGAACGAGCTGGCCAGGAAGATTTCGACGCTCGGTTATACGACGAAGCTTGCAACCGACGAGGAGCATAGCGTCCACAAGATTGTTTTTCGGCATGGCAGTTCCATTGAGCGCGAGATCGGGTACGCGGAAATCTCAAGCGCGGAGTACCAGCGTCTGGTCCAACTGCATCAGGCAAGCGGAGATTGGGACCGACCGCCGTTCACCGTGAAGACGGACAAGTCGACGGTCCAGCTCGAGGACCGGCAGGAACTGTTGGACCACATACTGGTTGTCGGGAAGCGAGACCTCCAGATCCAAAGATACAAAGGGCTGGGAGAAATGAACCCCGATCAGTTGTGGGAAACCACGATGGACCCCGAGAAGCGGCGATTGCTTCAGGTCCAGATCAGCGATGCCGTCGGCAGTGATGAAATATTCAGTATTTTGATGGGTGATGCGGTCGAACCGCGCAGGCAGTTCATTCAGGACAACGCTCTGGATGTGAAAAACCTGGACGTCTAGACGCACCCGTAGACCCTTAGCTCAACCAGGAACAATCCGCGCAAAATGGCAGAAGAGCAGACACCTCCCGGATCGAATCACATTCCCGTAAATATTGAAGACGAGATGCGCCGGTCGTACCTCGACTACGCAATGAGCGTCATCATCGGCAGGGCACTGCCCGACGTTCGCGACGGCCTGAAACCGGTCCACCGCCGGATTCTGTTCGGCATGCGCGAGATGGGCCTGGCTTCGAATCGTCCGTATCGGAAATGTGCGAAGATCGTCGGAGAAGTGATGGGGAACTATCACCCCCATGGCGACAGCCCGATCTATGACTCCGTGGTGCGGATGGCCCAGCATTTTTCGTACCGATATCCGCTCGTGGACGGACAGGGAAATTTCGGGTCCGTTGATGGTGATCCGCCGGCGGCGATGCGGTACACCGAAGCGCGGATGCAGGCGCTGTCGGAGGCTCTGCTCGAAGACATCGACAAGGATACCGTCGATTTTGTCGCCACCTACGATGAATCCGGGACCGAGCCTTCCTACCTTCCAGCGAGAGTTCCGAACCTGCTGGTGAATGGCTCCGGCGGTATTGCGGTGGGGATGGCGACAAACATGCCACCGCACAACCTCCGGGAGATCTGCGACGCGGTTATTCACCTCATCAACAAGAAGAGCGCCACTTATGAGGAAATCGCGGAGATGGTTCCTGGTCCCGATTTCCCGACTGCCGGTTTCATTTATGGTCGCAGCGGCATCCAGCAGGCGTACAGGGAAGGACGCGGTCAGATCACAATGCGTGCCCGGGCAACAATCGAACCGTTCGGAAAAGACCGACATGCCATCATCATCACCGAACTGCCCTACCAGGTGAACAAGGCTCGATTGATTGAAAAGATTGCCGAACTCGTTAACAACAAGAAGATCGAGGGGATATCCGATATCCGCGACGAAAGCGACCGGGACGGCATCCGCGTGGCGATCGAACTCAAACGTGGGGAGCAGCCGACTATTATCCTGAATAAGCTCTACAAGCAGACGGCGATGCAGTCGACCTTCGGGGTCATCAACCTGGCGATCGTCAACGGCCAGCCCCGAGTTCTGACGCTTGTGCAGCTGCTCCGGCATTTCATCGACCACCGGATCGACGTGGTTCGGCGCCGCTCACAGTTCTTGTTACGACAGGCCGAAGAGCGTGCGCACATCCTGGAAGGGCTCCAGAAAGCGCTGGATCACATCGACGAGGTGATCAAGCTGATCCGCGCCGCCGGATCGCCCGCTGAAGCAAGGGACGGGTTGATCGACCGGTTTGAGTTTTCCGAGCGCCAGACCAAGGCGATTCTGGAAATGCAACTCCAGCGCCTGACCAACCTCGAGCGCCAGAAAATCGAAGATGAGATGAAGGGTTTACGCGAAAAGATCGCCGACTACAAGGAAATCCTCTCGAACGAGAACAGGTTACGCCAGGTGATCATCCGGGAGCTGAAAGAGATACAGAAGAAATTCGGGGACGACCGTCGCACCGAAATCGTGGAGGAGGAAGCCGAACTCAGCATCGAAGACCTCATTGCCGACGAAGACGCCGTGATCACCCTCTCCCACACCGGATACATCAAACGTACGCCGCTGGCAACCTACCGGAACCAGAGCCGCGGAGGTAAGGGCCGGATCGGTATGAAGACTCGTGAAGAAGATATCGTCACGAAGATGTATGTTGCCAGCACGCACAGCTACATACTCGTTTTCACCGATCGCGGGAAATTGCACTGGCTCAAGGTTTACGAGATACCGGACGTGGGTGCGAGCGCTCGGGGGAAGGCGATCGTCAACCTGGTGAGCATCTCGCCAGGTGAAAAGGTGGCCGCGGTCGTTTCGGTACGTGGTTTTGAGGATGCGTCTTCCGTGATCATGGCCACACGAAAAGGACAGGTGAAGAAGACGGCGCTGACGGCCTTCAGCAACCCGAGAGCACGCGGGATCATCGCGATGAGCCTCCCGGAGGAAGATGAACTGATTGCGGTCCAGCTCATTACCGGCGATGAAACGATCGTCCTGGGAACCCACAAGGGGCTCTCGATCCGATTCAGCCACGAAGATGTCCGTCAGATGGGTCGCGTGGCCTATGGCGTTCGCGGCATCCGGCTCACCAAGGACGATTACATCGTCGGAATGATCAGTGCCGACGAGTCCGGCAATGTCTTGAGCGTCACCGAGCGAGGCTTCGGGAAGCGGACGAGGATCCGCGAATACCGCATCCAGACCCGCGGCGGGAAGGGCATCATCAACGTGAAGACCACGAAGAGGAATGGCAAGGTCGTGGCTCTCATGCAGGTAACGGACGAGTCCGGTTTGATGGTCATCACCAAGGATGGGAAGCTCATCCGCGTCCGAGCGACCGGGATGAGAAAGGTCGGACGCAGCACGCAGGGCGTGAAACTCATCAACCTGGGTGAGGATGACTATGTCGCAGCAGCGACGCTGATCGAAAGCGACAACGGTGCGGTCCAGGAGATGCTGCCGCAAGAAGACGGACCAACGGTTCATTAATCAAAGCGAGTAGCGGGTCGCTGAACCAACCGCAACAATTGACTTCACTGACGGACTCCCATTAACATCCGAACCTTCAGATCCCAGGGCATTTTTTCCTGCCGGCGGGCTATTTTCGCCGGCCGAAAAGGAGTATCGACCATGCTTTTTCTGAAGCGAGTGGTGACGGGTTGTTTTCTGGTACTCGTTCCAGCGAACTTTCTGGCTGCCGGCCCACCTCAGGAGGTGTCCGAACAGGCGTATGTGGTCGAGGGGTTGTCCGGGCCGGCCGAGATCCTGGTCGACCGGTGGGGCGTTCCGCATATATACGCTGAAACTCAGTACGACGCTTTCTTCGTCCAGGGGTTCAACGCGGCAAGGGACCGGTTGTGGCAACTCGACATCTGGCGGAGACGAGGCCTGGGGGAACTGTCCGAAGTGTTCGGTCCGAGTTTTGTCGAGCAGGATCGGGCGGCACGGTTGTTCCTTTACCGCGGCGACATGTACACGGAGTGGCTCGCGTATGGCTCTGACGCCAAACGAATAGCGACTGCTTACGTGGCTGGAGTGAATGCCTACATCGAACTGGCAAAACAGGATCCGGACCTCATGCCCTGGGAGTTCACGTTCCTGGACTACGAGCCGGCGTCCTGGTCTCCGGAAGACACGGTCCGCGTCCGGAGCCATGGCCTGGTCCGGAACGTCGGGAACGAGGTCCGGCGAGCGCTCTTTGTTCGGGACAACAGTCTTGAGGCAGACGCGATAAGGTCGCCCCTCTCGCCGGATTGGAAGACCACGATTCCCGAAGGACTCGACCTCGACATAATTCCCGGCGACGTCCTCGACGTGTACCGGCTCGCAACCCGTGGCGTGAACTTCACACCGGAGAGCTTGAAGATCGTGCTAGGCGACCCCCACCCCCGCCCCGGAGTCGAACCCGCCATCGAGGATACAGGCGCGGATTCGGACGCCATCGGAAGCAACAACTGGGTCGTTTCACCACGTTTGACCGCAACCGGGCGTCCCATCCTGGCCAACGATCCGCATCGGGGCCAGTCCGTGCCGTCGCTGCGCTATCTCGTCCACCTTGTGGCGCCCGGCCTGAACGTCATCGGTGCGGGCGAGCCCGCGCTGCCGGGAATCTCCATCGGACATAACGAGCGCGTCGCGTTCGGTCTGACGATCTTTTCAATCGACCAGGAAGATCTGTACGTTTACGCGACGAGCCCCGCAAATCCCAGTGAATACAGGTACATGAGCGGCTGGGAACCCATGGAGACCGTGGAGGAAACGATCCCGGTTCGCGGCCAGGCGCCCGTGACGGTACGGTTGAAGTTTACCCGCCATGGACCCGTCATCTACGAGGACCCCGGGAGAAGGTCTGCGTTTGCGGTTCGGGCCGCATGGCTTGAGCCCGGGATGGCGCCGTACTTCGGAAGCGTCGAATATATGCGGGCGGCGAACTGGGACGAGTTTCTCGCCGCAATGAATCGATGGGGCGCTCCGTCGGAGAATCAGGTGTACGCGGATGTTGACGGCAACATTGGCTGGAAGCCCGGGGGCCGAGCTCCGATTCGACCAAACTGGGACGGCTTGATGCCGGTTCCCGGCGACGGCCGGTTCGAGTGGAACGGGTTTTGGGACATGGACCAGTTACCGGTGGAACACAACCCGGAACGCGGCTGGTCGGCGACCGCCAACGAGATGAACCTGCCCGCGGACTACCCTTATCGGGAACGCAAGCTTGGCTTCGAGTGGTCGAATCCATCGCGCAAGGAGCGTATCAGCCAGGTCCTGTCGGCCGCCTCGAATGTCACGGTCGCGGACATGCTGAAGCTCCAGACCGACCACGTCTCAGTTGCGGCCCAACGCATGAAACCGACACTGTCGGCCGTTTCTTCTTCCGACCCCAGAATCGCCGCCGCTCTCCGGCTTCTCAACGACTGGAATCTGGTCATGGAGAACGATTCCCCCGCTGCCGCGCTCTTCACCGTTTGGTTTGGTCGATTCGGCCGCGCGCTCTTCCCGAAAGGGGTGACCGATGACATCGCATCCGTGATCCGGAATCCGAGCCAGCTGATTGTCCTCGACATGGTGGACCATCCCCAGAACTGGTTCGTTACCGACCCGGAAGGAACCGTCAAGAATGCCGTTCTGGAGTCGCTGGCGGGGGCCGTCGATGCGCTCGAAGAACGCTTCGGTTCAGATCCCGCCACTTGGCGCTATGGCGAGTACAACCGCATGGGGTTGGAGCATCCCTTGTCGGACGTTGTTGACCTCGCCACGCGTGCCCGTATCGACATCGAGCCGGAAGAGAAATGTTCCGCCGGGGGGACGGTCGGTACGACAAACGCATCCTGGCGGCAGATTCTCGATGTTGGGAACTGGGACGCGGCTATCGCGATGAGCAACCCCGGACAATCGGGCGATCCAGACAGCCCGTTCTACCGGAACCTGTGGGATCCATGGAGGAATTGCGAGGCGTTCCCGTTGCTCTACAGCAGAGACAAAATCGAGCCGGAAACGCGCGTCCGGATTCAGCTGAGACCCAAGTAGTGGTCAGTGGTCAGTGGTCAGTTGTCCGAACGCCCAACCGACCGCCGACTATTGACCTGACCACATCGTACGCCACGCGCGGGGCGGACCACGCCAGACGTTTTTTCAGGTCGACGTAAGGCTGGCTGCCGGCAATCAGGTCTGCGAGCACCGCCTGGACGGTCGGGCTTCGCCGTGCCAGTTGGACCATCCGTTTCTGGAAGTTCACACCTAAGAATCGTCCGCGATAGAATCGGCGGTACATTCTCGACGCCCGCTGCAGCTCACCGAAACAATCCGCTTTCAAGGCTTGGGAATACCCCGCCGCATCGGGCAGGGTGTCGGCAAGAATCTGAGCGGACCGGAACGCGTAATAGATTCCCTCCCCCGTAATCGGGTCCACCAGCCCGGCCGCATCGCCGATGAGAGCCCAACCATCACCCGCAACGGTGTTGCCGTCCCACGACCGAGGGTCGAGGCAGGGTACCGGTGCGCTGTAGAACTCCGCTCGTTGCATCACGTCCGAGCCCAGATCCGCTTCGATGAAGTTCGACAGCAATGCCTTGCCGCGGGACGTCCAGCCGGGCTCGGCACGTGTGATCAGCCCGTAGGAGAGGTGGTCGGGCCTCGGAAAGGACCACAAGTAGCCCTCCAACGACCGGACGAAAAAGATCTTCATGTGTGAGCTCGTTTCGCCGGGAATGAAATATCCGAGAGTTACGCTGAGGTCGGTGCTTGAAATCGGTGACGAAACACTTCGGCGCACAAAACTTGTCGCGCCGTCGGCTCCGACGATAAAGTCTGCTTCGAGCGCCGATTCCCGGGTGTGGATCATCCATCTCGAATTCTTCCGGGTGAGCCGCATGACACGTCCCTTGAAGAAGTGCACGCCGGCGCCTTCGGCTGCCTTTAAAAGGTTGATTCCGAGCTGTTTGCGAGAAACTACGGCCAGAGTAGCCGCGGGTCTGAGCGTGGCCGAAGCCTCGTCGCCGAAATATACCGAGATACGGTCGATGAGCTGGAGTGGAAGCGGGCCCTTCAGGCTTCCGGTCAGTTCAAGCGCTCGTGCAGTCAGTCCCCCACCGCACGGCTTTTCCCAGGGCCCCTGCGCGTCGATGAGAGTCGTTTCGTGACCCCCGAGCGCTAACAACCGGGACGCGAGGCAGCCCGATGGACCGCTTCCGATGACAACAATCTGCATGAAATCCGTGAGACGTTTGGTAAAATCCGGTGTCTATTCTAACACGGGAAAACCCACGTAAGTTCAAGCGGGTACGAGAGTTCAGCTGAACTCGGCGCATCTTTTCACCCTGGTCCAGCGTCGAAACTCCTAAGTTTCGGCGCGTGTGTGGGCGATACAGGTCATAGGAGGTCCCGATGATCGAGCCAACCACAAGCAACATACCTGAGAGTCACGAGATTCGACCTCTTTTCCGCGCCTTGACCGAACGTGGGATGGACGTGGCCAACGTTCACGACGCCGCCGCGGTGCGCTACATCAGCAATCTGTTGACGGAATTTACCCAGACGGAAAACACCTATCGTGTTCGCGACGCGCATGGTCGGGGGCTCGAATACGTTTCCGATCTCCTCGCCGCAGCGGACCAGGCCTCCGATCCGGCAACTTGCCGTGATCATCACAAGCACCTGGCGGATTTGACACTGTTCATGCTGGGCCTCTTCCCGGAACGGTTCGAGCGGTCGAGACGCGCCAGGAGCGCCGAATGCTACGCCGAACAGGGTCGTCGTTCCTACAACATCGTGGCCGAGATGGACGCGAGCCAATCGGATCCAGCGGTCTACCGCAGGCTGTCGGACCGCTTCGAGCAATATGTGCTTGGATTGACCTGGGTTCACCTGTACATCAACGACCCGTTCTTTCAGTACATGTTCCGTGAGTTTGGGATCTCGTAGGGAGCGTCGTTTCAGGAGTTCAACCCGGAGCCGCGGAGAACGCGGAACGCGGGCAGATATTTTACGCCACGTGGTAGAATAAACACCTCCGTGGCCACGAAGATCTCAATCGTTCAATATCTGAACTCGGTTCCGCTCTGCTGGGGCATTCTCGAAGGCTCCGCCCAAGACGCCTTCGATCCCGTCTTCAGCACCCCCGCCGAATGTGCCGACCAGCTTGCAGCCGGTACTGTCGATGTCGGCCTGATCCCATCCATCGAATATCAACGCATTCCGGGATGTCGAATCATTCCGGGACCCGTCATAGCCTCGCTCAATCGAGTTCAGAGCGTGATCCTGCTCAGCATGGTGCCCCTGTTCCAGATTCGACGGATTGCTTTCGATCGAGCTTCCCGGGCGTCGGTAGCGCTAACCCAGATCATCTTGCAGAAGTCTTATGGGACCCGGCCCGAGTTTCATGCGGCGGATGCGGACCCGGTGCGAATGCTCGCCGATCACGACGCGGCCCTGATCATCGGTGACGCCGCACTACGGTATCAGGCGTCCAACATGCTTCCGGACTCGGAGAAGCAGACGGATCTTATCCGGGACGGGGCGGAGCCGGTTTATGTCTTTGACTTGATGGAGAGGTGGAATAACCTGACCGGCTTGCCGTTCGTCTTCGCTTTTTGGGCTGCGCGAAAGGGTTTTGGCGACAAGGCCGTCGTGGAGCGACTCATCGAATCCCGTGCCTTTGGTCTGGCGAACCTTGACGCCATCGCGGACCGTTACGCTACGGAAATGGAACTGGAGAAAGACTTTGTCCTCCGCTACATCGAAAGGCACGTGTACTATCACATGGATTCGGACTGTGTGGAAGCCATCCGTCTGTTTCACGAGTTCGCTCGCGAGGTGGGAGCCATCAAATCGGTGCGAGGCATTGAATTCCTGTGAGAGGCCTTCCCGAAATACTTCAAGCCGTTACCGAAGGCGAGCGCGTTCGCGAGGATGAAGCCGTCCGCCTTTTTGAGGAAGCGGATTTACTCGACCTGGGCTCCGCGGCCGACCGAATTCGCGAGAGGCGTCATCCCGACGGGGTCATCAGTTACATCATCGACCGAAACGTCAACTACACGAACGTCTGCAAGGAATTCTGCAGTTTCTGTGCCTTCTATCGGATCAAAGGCGATCCCGAAGCCTATGTCCTCTCGAACGAAGTCATATACCAGAAGATGCAGGAAACGCTCGATCGCGGCGGTACCGGAATTCTGATGCAGGGCGGCGTCCACCCGGACCTCAAGATCGACTATTACGAAGAGCTTTTGAGCGGAATGCGGGAACGATTTCCGGATCTTCGCCGCCATTGCTTTTCGCCTCCGGAAATTCTCAATATCGCGCGCGTGTCGCATCTCGATGTGGCGGAAACTTTCAGGCGTCTCAAAGCAGCCGGCCTGGATTCGATGCCCGGGGGCGGCGGAGAAATCCTCGACGACGAGATCCGGGAAGACATCAGTCCTCTAAAGTGCACCACTGAAGAATGGCTGATGGTCCACCGCGTGGCTCATGCCGAAGGTTTGCGTACAACGGCCACGATGATGGTCGGCGTCGGCGAAACGCTCCAACACCGCGTGCGGCACCTCGAGCGGCTCCGGGCCCTGCAGGACGAGACGGGAGGGTTCACGGCCTTCATTCCCTGGACCTTTCAGAAAGAGAACACACCGCTGGGCGAACGCGACCTTCCGGAGGTCACCGCCACCGAGTATCTTCGGCTTCTTGCATTGTGCCGGATCTATCTCGACAACTTTGACAACCTCCAGGTTTCCTGGCTGACCGTTGGATTGAAGCTGGGATCGGTCGCCCTCCGATTCGGTGTTAACGATATGGGGAGCATCATGATCGAGGAAAACGTGATCAGTGCCGCCGGAGCCTATCACCGGGCGACCGACGAAACGCTTCGCCGCGTGATTTCCGATGCGGGATTCACCCCGAGACAAAGAACGACGCTGTACGAAACCTACGTCAGGTAGCCAGGGTATCGTCTGAAGTGCCGGCTCTTCTGCCGTCGCTTCTACGATGACTGCTCAGAAACAAGCACGGCGCAGTCTACCGGCTCCCTTGTATCTTGAATTTCAGATGTGTCAGGGTGGCTGTTCCCCCGGGAGAGATCGTAACCACGAACAGGTTGTCGTACTCTTCACCGGTGTTCGGAACCGGACTGACGCCGAGGGCTTCTGCGATTGGTGAGATCGTATTCGAATGTCCTGCAACCAGCACGGCCTGGCCTACATGATCGCTCTTGATCCGCGCGGCCACTTCCTCGACGGTGTCATACAGCGTGATCGCGATGCCTTCTATATCGGCGTAGTTGTTCACGGTTTCCCGCGTTCGCGTCGTGTCCGTAGAGAATACGGCGGACACCCCTGAGACGCGGAGCATGTGGGCCAGCGTTTCCGCCCTTCTTTCTCCTTCCGCCGAGAGAGGCGAATCGCCCGGAACATCCGCTCTCTCTGCATGGCGTCCGATGAACACCGTCGTCGCGCCGGTCTGGGCCGCCGCCCCCTGGAGCGCAGCGACGATCCCGAGGCATACCGCGAAAGCAATGAAGAAATCGGTTCGTTTCATTTGACGTCTCTCTCTATTGCCGGACTCGCTTTTCCTCGATGATTTCGCTACTCTAAATTGGCCCACTTTTGATCGTTTGATTTGGCCCACCCCTGACGACTGAACCGGAGAGGCTGTTCCGAACAAAGAGTCGGAATGGAGGGACCCGGTGTCAAGGAGATCGAAGGTGGAATTATTTGAAGAGATTCGGCGAGAGCACGAGTTTGGTGTGGGAACGATCCAGGGTGTGGCCCGGCGGCTGGGGGTGCATCGGCGGATGGTGCGTCAAGCGCTGGGAAACGCCGTGCCGCCGGCGAGGAAGAGCCCGGAGCGGAAGAGGCCGAGGCTGGAGCCGGTTATGGAATTTATCAACGGGGTGTTGGAGGCGGACAGGCAGGCCCCGCGGAAGCAGCGGCACACCAGTCACCGGATCTACGAACGGATCCGGATGGAATTTCCGAAACATCCGATTGGGGAATCGACGGTTCGCCGGTATGTCGGGCGGCGGAAGCGGGAGATGGGTTTCATCCGACAGGAGACGTTCGTGCCGCAAAGCTACGCCTGGGGTCAGGAAGCACAGATCGACTGGTACGAAGCCGTCGCGGAGTTGGATGGCGAACGGCAGAAGCTCCAGGTTTTCTGTATGCGGAGCATGGGCAGTGGTGGCGCATTCCATCGAGCTTATCCTCGGGCGACACAACAGGCATTCCTGGAGGCTCATGAGTTGGGTTTCCGCTATTTTGCGGGGGTCTTCGGGGTGCTGCGTTATGACAACCTGACCAGCGCGGTGAAGAAGATTCTGCGGGGATACCGGCGTGTAGAGACCGAACGGTTCATCGCGTTTCGGTCGCATTGGAAGTTTCAAGCCGAGTTCTGCACACCCGGCGAGGGCCACGAGAAAGGCGGTGTGGAAGGCGAAGCCGGATACTTCCGGCGCAATCACCTGGTACCGGTGCCGAAGGCGAAGGACCTGGCGGATCTGAATGCGCAGCTGCTGGCCGGTTGCCGTGCCGATGAACGGCGCAAGATCGGCGATCGGGTCCAGACGGTGGGTGAAGGGATGCAGATCGAACAGCCCCATCTGCTCGCGTTATCGACCGAAGGGTTCCCTCTGGCCGAGGACAGCTTTCCACGAGTCGATGGTAAGGGATGTGTACGGGTGCGTAACAACTTCTACTCCGCCCCCGTCAAGGCCGGGACTGTGGTGCGGGCGAGCGTTTTTCCGGCCTACGTGGAGGTCTGGCACGATGGCGGATGCGTGGCGCGGCATGAGCGAGGATATGGAAACGGCCAGCACTTCTTCAATCTGGAACATTATCTGGAGGTGTTGGAGCGGAAGCCGGGCGCGCTGGCCGGGAGCAAGCCTCTGGAGCAATGGCGGCAACAGGGCCGATGGCCGAAAAGCTATGACGAGTTCTGGCAGACGTTGATCGATCGCAACGGAAAACAGAATGGGACCCGCGCAATGGTGGAGTTGCTCCTACTGGGCCGGGAACATGGCTATAGCGAGCTGGATTCCGCATTCCAACAAGCCCTGCGCCTGGGATGCTCCGATGCCGCCGCGGCGCGCTACCTGATGACCGAGGCCCGATTCGACCGGCCGGCGGCGCCGCGACTGGAAGTGGCCGCACTACGCGCTTATGAGCGGCCCCTGCCGGAGGTGAATACTTACGATGCACTGCTCACTGCGGAGGTGGTCTAGTGTCCGCCACAGCCGGCGGGGTCGAACAGGCGGCGATTCAGCAGTACTGTAAAGCTCTCCGGACGCCCACGATCGGAACGCAGTTTGCGGCCATGGCCGAGCAGGCCCAGCGGGAAGAGCACACCTACACACGGTATCTGGAAGCCTTGCTGGCGATGGAAGTTGAAGAACGCGAACGGAACACCGTGGCCCGGCGGATTCAAGCCGCACGTTTCCCTCGAATGAAGACACTCGAGGACTTTGACTTCTCGCGGTCGAAGGTTCCAGCCAACCGGATCCGTGGACTCGCAGACGGTGGCTATTTAGAACACGCCGAAACCTGTCGTCCTGATCGGGGAGTGTGGAACGGGCAAGACGCACCTGGCCACAGGACTGGGTTTGTCCACCCGGTCTGGCCCACTTTTGATCGTCTGATTTGGCCCACCCCCTCCTGTTAATAATTCCGAGTAGTGATAATTACCGTCGGGCCTGTGTTGTAGATGTGGGAAAGCCGAGCGCCCTTGGCGAGGCTTTTCCAAGCGCTGTGGGAATCCTGGTTTTTAGGATTTCCACAGCGCGTCATCTTCCACAGGCCTCCGTTTCTTTCTTTTTGGTTCTTTTTCTTTCTTTCGGGAAAAAACTCCGTTTCCAGGATCGCCCAGGATCGACGACCGCGCGGCGATCCGACCCTCAGGACGTGGTTTGTTTCGCGGGTTTCTCCTTTCCAGGCGGATGCCGTGGTTTCTGTCGTTTCTCCAACGTGCGCCGAAACCGGAAGGATTCGGTTCCGGTCTCGATGATGTGAGCGCGATCGGTTATCCGGTCCAGCAACGCCTTGCACAGCCGAACATTGGGAAACACCTGGGTCCATTCCGAGAACGGCAGATTCGTTGTCAAGATCACCGTCGCCCGCTCGGCTCGATCCGAGATGACTTGAAAGAGGAGTTCGGCGCCGAGGTCTGCCATCGGGACATAGCCGACTTCGTCGATGGCAATCAACTCGTATCGGAACCATCGGGCCAGAACCCGGCGGAACTGGTCGTTGTGTTGGGCCTCGACCAACTCGTTGATCAAGCCGGCGGCCGTCGTAAAGCGAACCCGCTTCTTCTGCCGACAAGCGGCCACGCACAGTCCTGTGGCCAGGTGCGTCTTGCCCGTTCCACACTCCCCGATCAGGACGACAGGTTCGGCGTGTTCTAAATAGCCACCGTCTGCGAGTCCACGGATCCGGTTGGCTGGAACCTTCGACCGCGAGAAGTCAAAGTCCTCGAGTGTCTTCATTCGAGGGAAACGTGCGGCTTGAATCCGCCGGGCCACGGTGTTCCGTTCGCGTTCTTCAACTTCCATCGCCAGCAAGGCTTCCAGATACCGTGTGTAGGTGTGCTCTTCCCGCTGGGCCTGCTCGGCCATGGCCGCAAACTGCGTTCCGATCGTGGGCGTCCGGAGAGCTTTACAGTACTGCTGAATCGCCGCCTGTTCGACCCCGCCGGCTGTGGCGGACACTAGACCACCTCCGCAGTGAGCAGTGCATCGTAAGTATTCACCTCCGGCAGGGGCCGCTCATAAGCGCGTAGTGCGGCCACTTCCAGTCGCGGCGCCGCCGGCCGGTCGAATCGGGCCTCGGTCATCAGGTAGCGCGCCGCGGCGGCATCGGAGCATCCCAGGCGCAGGGCTTGTTGGAATGCGGAATCCAGCTCGCTATAGCCATGTTCCCGGCCCAGTAGGAGCAACTCCACCATTGCGCGGGTCCCATTCTGTTTTCCGTTGCGATCGATCAACGTCTGCCAGAACTCGTCATAGCTTTTCGGCCATCGGCCCTGTTGCCGCCATTGCTCCAGAGGCTTGCTCCCGGCCAGCGCGCCCGGCTTCCGCTCCAACACCTCCAGATAATGTTCCAGATTGAAGAAGTGCTGGCCGTTTCCATATCCTCGCTCATGCCGCGCCACGCATCCGCCATCGTGCCAGACCTCCACGTAGGCCGGAAAAACGCTCGCCCGCACCACAGTCCCGGCCTTGACGGGGGCGGAGTAGAAGTTGTTACGCACCCGTACACATCCCTTACCATCGACTCGTGGAAAGCTGTCCTCGGCCAGAGGGAACCCTTCGGTCGATAACGCGAGCAGATGGGGCTGTTCGATCTGCATCCCTTCACCCACCGTCTGGACCCGATCGCCGATCTTGCGCCGTTCATCGGCACGGCAACCGGCCAGCAGCTGCGCATTCAGATCCGCCAGGTCCTTCGCCTTCGGCACCGGTACCAGGTGATTGCGCCGGAAGTATCCGGCTTCGCCTTCCACACCGCCTTTCTCGTGGCCCTCGCCGGGTGTGCAGAACTCGGCTTGAAACTTCCAATGCGACCGAAACGCGATGAACCGTTCGGTCTCTACACGCCGGTATCCCCGCAGAATCTTCTTCACCGCGCTGGTCAGGTTGTCATAACGCAGCACCCCGAAGACCCCCGCAAAATAGCGGAAACCCAACTCATGAGCCTCCAGGAATGCCTGTTGTGTCGCCCGAGGATAAGCTCGATGGAATGCGCCACCACTGCCCATGCTCCGCATACAGAAAACCTGGAGCTTCTGCCGTTCGCCATCCAACTCCGCGACGGCTTCGTACCAGTCGATCTGTGCTTCCTGACCCCAGGCGTAGCTTTGCGGCACGAACGTCTCCTGTCGGATGAAACCCATCTCCCGCTTCCGCCGCCCGACATACCGGCGAACCGTCGATTCCCCAATCGGATGTTTCGGAAATTCCATCCGGATCCGTTCGTAGATCCGGTGACTGGTGTGCCGCTGCTTCCGCGGGGCCTGCCTGTCCGCCTCCAACACCCCGTTGATAAATTCCATAACCGGCTCCAGCCTCGGCCTCTTCCGCTCCGGGCTCTTCCTCGCCGGCGGCACGGCGTTTCCCAGCGCTTGACGCACCATCCGCCGATGCACCCCCAGCCGCCGGGCCACACCCTGGATCGTTCCCACACCAAACTCGTGCTCTCGCCGAATCTCTTCAAATAATTCCACCTTCGATCTCCTTGACACCGGGTCCCTCCATTCCGACTCTTTGTTCGGAACAGCCTCTCCGGTTCAGTCGTCAGGGGTGGGCCAAATCAAACGATCAAAAGTGGGCCAATTTAGAGTAGCGAAATCACGGGGGTGGGTGGTGCCCCCTCTTCCTGACGACGGGGCGTGTTCTGGCACACTACCAGACCCGCCGCCTGGATCGGCTCACGGAAACGGCGCCCGAGGCAATGCTCGAACTCCATCCCCTTCTCGCACTGCGCCACAACATATCGGATCGTCAAAGGATTAGCGTTCGAACACGCCGCGGCCACGCGACGTTCCGCGCAAAGCTGTCGACAGCGATCCGGGAGGATACGATCTTCGCACCCTTCCACTGGCCTGGCACACAGTCGGCGAACTGCCTGACCAATCCTGCGCTCGACCACAAGAGCGGCATGCCCGAATTCAAAGTCTGCGCCGCTCGAATCGAGCGGTTCACAGAAGGGATGGATGATGAAAGTTTCTCCGATGTCACAAGGGGACGACACCCCCGTATTTCACGCCCGTCAGATATGCCACGTCCCGCTTCCAGGTCGTAAGGTCGTCGATCGCTAACTGGCTTAGATCGGTATGCCCACAGGCTCGTGCCATCACGGACATCAGATCTGTCGCTGCCCTCAAGAATCGATTTAACCGTTGGGCAGCTTCGCCCGGGATGAGCCGTGCCCGGAGGCTTTCCTTCTGTGTTGCGATTCCGACCGGACAGTTGTTGGTGTTGCATGCCCGGGTGCCGACGCATCCAATGGCCTGAATGGCGGAATTGGCGAGAGCCACACCGTCGGCTCCGAGGGCAAGGGCTTTGGCAAAATCCGCCGGGATTCTCAATCCGCCGGTGGCGATCAACGTGATGTCTCCTTTCCCGTGTTCGTCCAGGTGTCTCCTGGCACGCGCGATCGCAGGGAGAGTGGGGACGGAGATGTTGTCCCGGAAAAGCGCCGGGGCGGCCCCGGTGCCTCCGCCACGGCCGTCCAGAATGATGTAGTCGACGCCAACCTGGATCGCCGCATCGATGTCCTCTTCGATGTGCTGGGCCGACAGCTTGAATCCGATCGGGATGCCGCCGGTTTTTTCCCGCACCTGATCGGCGAACTTCCTGAAGTCGTCCACAGATTCCCAGTCCGGGAACCGCGCCGGGGAAATGGCGGGCTGGCCTTCCACGAGTCCGCGAACGGCCGCGATTTTCTTCGACACCTTCTCGCCGGGCAGGTGGCCCCCTGTTCCCGTCTTCGCTCCTTGACCACCCTTGAAATGAAAGGCCTGAACCTTCGTGAGCAGATCGATGGAGAACCCGAACCGCGCCGAGGCCAACTCGTAGAAGTAGCGGCTGTTGGCCTCTTGCTCGTCGGGCAGCATTCCTCCTTCCCCGGAACAGATGCCGGTGCCGGCCATCTCGGCGCCCATGGCCAGGGCCGTCTTCGCTTCCAGCGACAGAGAGCCAAAACTCATGTCCGAGACAAAGAGAGGGATATCCAGGCGGAGCGGTTTTGCTGCCTTCGGGCCGATCACCAACTCGGTTCCGACCGGAACCTGGTCGAGTTGAGGGAACTTGTGGAGCTGGGCGGTGATGAATTGCAGATCGTCCCAGCTGGGTAACTCGTAACGCGGCACGCCCATCGAGGTTGTGCGACCGTGCGATCCGGTCTGACTCAACCCATACTGGGCCAGGTGGTGGATGTAGGCGTTGTGAGGTTCTTCCGGCGTTGCTCCGGTCCCGGTCGGTGTGCTGTCGGATTTCGGCTCCTCGGAACGTTCCTTCTTCCAGGCAACGATTTCATCCGCGTTGATGAATACGTGATCCCGCTCGACCCACGACTTGAACAACTTCAGATCCTGACCGCTACCGTCTTCATTGACGCCGGTCTTGAGGTTGTAGGCCCAGCCGTGGAGGCCGCAGATCAGATCTTCTCCCACCACGTCCCCGTCGGACATGATTCCACCCTGGTGGCGGCACTTCCCTTCAAGAACCGAAACGCTGTCGCCGAGCCGGACTACGACCAGTTCCACGCCGTCAAGCTCGCGGTGAGCCGGTTTTCCGTCTTCCAGTTCGCCAAGATCCGCGATCTTGACACTGTTGTCCCCTTTGAAATGGACATACCAATGAGCGCCGTCGCAAAATGGTTTGTTCTTGGATCCCCCACACCGGCACAGGGCAAAATGCTCTGACGAAGCTCCCTCACCTTGCACCACCCCTTCGATCCCGATACCTCCCTCCACGGCATAGGGACCATCTTCGGTGAGGCTGATGGCCGGATCACGCTGCTGGTCTCTGTGTTCAACACCATCGATCGAGTAGCTCAGCGCCCCTGAAGGACATTGTCGGATGACTTTCACGGTCTCCTCGGGAGCGGCGCCGTCCGCATCGATCCAGGGTTCCTTGTCAGACCGCCAGACCGCGGCCAGATTGTTAGTGCAATACGCCGCATGGGAACAGATCCCACGGTTGTCGTGGACGGTGATGTCCTTCCCCGTATAGCTGTCGCGCTTGTCCCGCTCTCCACCGGTGATCTTTTCGTCTGTAAAGCCGGCGGCTTTGTGACTGCCGTCGCAGAACGGCTTGGTTCTGGATTGGCCACAGCGGCAGAGACTGATCGAAGGCTTCGTCGGAATTACGCGGCCGTCGTGGTCGGTCATCGTCTCCAGTGACCGAACCAGAATCGGACCGTTATTGGCAAACTTGATAGTTACTTTACGATCGTCCGGGTTGGAACTCATCTCACGCTCCTGTTCAAGTCTATGTCTTCGGAATGTTTCGCTCAGGAAACCGGTCTCAATCCCTGGAAAACGGTTGGTAACAGCTCGGCCACCGTGGGGTGGATATGGACCGCGCGGGATATCGTCGTGTAGGGCTTCCCGCTGTACATCACGTCCAGAACCACGTGGACGACTTCGTCACCACTGAGGCCGAGAATGACAGCACCGAGAATCTTGTCGGTATCGCCATCCACGAGTACTTTCATGAACCCGCGGGTTTCACCAAACTCTTTCGCACGACTCACCTTCGTCACGCTCGCTTCCCGACCAGCACTCTATGGCCAGCCGCCTTTGCCTCACGCTCGTTCATTCCCACCCGGCCCAACGGCGGATCGATGAACAGCCCGTAACAGAGAATGCGGTCTGTGACACGGCGTGGGTCGTTGTCGAACAGGTTTGCGGCGACGATTTCGTAATCGTTGTAGGACGTGTGCGTGAACGCACCCCGCCCATTCACTTCGCCAATAGCCCAAACGCCCGGAACATTCGTCCGAAGTGCATCGTCGACGACGATGTGTCCACGTTCGGTGGTCTCGACGCCCGCTTTGTCGAGGCCAAGGTCGTCGGTATTGGGCAACCGTCCCACAGCCAGAAGCAGATGCGTTCCCACGACTTCGTCGGGTCCTTCCTGGCAGTCCATACCGACGGCGATGCCTTCCGGAGACTTCCGAACCTTGAGACATTCGGCATTCAGTCGAATGTTGACGCCTTCGCCCTCCAGAATCTCGCGCACGGCGTCTGAAACGTCGTCGTCCTCGCGGCCGATGAGCCGACCACCCATCTCAATGACGGTAACCTCGGCGCCAAATCGGCGGTACATCTGGGCGAACTCCAGCCCGATGTAGCTGCCCCCGACAATGATCAAATGCTGGGGTAGATAGTCGAGTTCCATCATACTCGAGTTGGTCAGGTAGTCCACCTGATCGAGGCCTTCGATATCCGGAACACGCGCCCGGGCGCCCACATCGATGAAAATCTTGTCGGCTTCCATTGTGTCCTGACCAACCTGGACCTGGTGGGGGCCTGTGAACCGCGCGTGTCCTCGAACCAGAGTGACATGCTCCATGCTCTCGATCCAGTTGGTGACACCCTTGTTCGAGGCGCCGGCTATGGCGTCCTTACGTTCTTTGACCCGCTGCATATCCACAGTCACTGAGCCATCAACATTGACGCCGAATTTCCCGGCCTGGCGTGCCGCGTACGCCACTTTGGCGCTCCCCACCAGAGTTTTGGTCGGGATGCATCCAACGTTCACGCACGTCCCTCCTACGAGCTTGCGTTCGATAATGGCGGTCTTCAAACCTTCCTGGTTCAAGCGGCCGGCGAGCGCCGGCCCGGCTTGTCCGGTACCGATCACGATCGCGTCATACTGTGTCGTCATGGTTTCCTCCTCGGGAACAATTCGACGGCTACAACCCTGCGGATTTGACGACCATCATTTTATCGATCTGCATGTCTTCCATAGTGTAGGGGATACCACCGATTCCAAGTCCGGACTCGCGGAGGCCGGCAAACGGCATGACATCGTCACGAAACGCGGTGTGGTCGTTGATCATGACGGCCGATGCGTCCAGTTGTTTGTACAAGCGCATCGCATGGTCGTTATTGTTGCTGAAGACGGCGGCCTGAAATGCCACGGGTAGCGAATTGGCCTGTTCAACTGCGGTGTCTATGTTGTCATACGCGTAGACACAGACGACGGGACCAAAGATCTCCAGGGTGCTAACGCGGACGTCGGGAGGCGGATCGAGCAGCACGGTAGGGGCGTAGCAAGTGTCTCGAATCCTCTTGCCGCCACACAACAACTTCGCGCCTGCCGCGACTGCTTCGTCCACCCACTCGGCGACGCGATCGACCTCCGCGGTCCGAATGAGCGGGCCAATATCGGTCTCCACGTCTTCCGGCGGACCGACGTTCAGTGTCTCTGCACGTCTTCGAAGGGTGTCGGCAAAACCTGCAGCGTCGGCGGCGGGCGCGAACACCCTCTGAACCGAAACGCAAACCTGGCCCGCATGATAGAAGCCACCCTTGAGTATCGATGTCACGGTGAGATCGATATCGTAAGGATCTGCCAGGATGACGGGCGCCGCTCCGCCGTGCTCCAGGGCACAACGTGTTCCGGGGGCCAGTTTCGAACGAAGCATCCAGCCGACACGGGCGCTGCCGATAAAACTGAAGAACCCGACACGCGCATCGGTAACCAGTTTTTCGGCGGTCTCGATGTCCGCCGCCACGACTGCCTGGCACCATGCGGCGGGCAACCCGGCCTCACGAAGAATGGCGACAAACCGCAGGCACGATAGCGGTGTATCGGCAGCCGGTTTCACAATGACGGGACAACCCGTCGCCACCGCCGGCCCGACCTGATGAACGATAAGGTTCAACGGATGGTTAAACGCGCTGACGGCAACGACGACGCCAATCGGTTCCTTCTGCGTGAACGCAAGCCTGCCGGTCGTGGCCTTCGTCGATCCGATCGGAATGACCGAGCCAGACTGGGCGCGAAGCGTTTCCGCACACAGGTGAACGCCGTCGATTGCACGGATGACTTCTACTTTGGAGTCCTTATAGGGCTTGCCGCCTTCGCTCGCCGCCAAAATCGAGAGTTCCTCAATCTGCCCGCTCATGATCGTTGCGGCCTTGTTGAGGATCTCAACCCGCTCCGGAACCGACAGCCAACCTTCCTTATTGCGAAACAGTGCATGGGCAGCCGACATCGCATCCCCGACGTGGTCCGTTCCTGCCGTCGGGACCCGGTCGAGTTCCCGCCCGTCAAACGGTGACGTGACAGAGAGTGTGCCCGTCGCAGACCTGCTGCTTTCCAGCATCAAATCTTGCATGTGATGGCTCCGAGTTTCTTCGTCAGCAACGCGTTCTCCCGATAGTCGATCGGAATTACGACCAGGCTCGGCCCGTCTTCATCGAAGGCAGCTTCAAGCGTGCCGGCCAGATCGGCAGCGTTCCCGACGTAGTGCCCGTTCCACCCAAATGCGTCGGCCAGGGTGCCCCAGTCCGGATTGCCGAACGCCAGGTCGGTATGTCGACCAAATCGAGTCTCCTGCTTCCACGCGATCAGCCCGTATTGTTTGTCTTCCCATACCATAACGACAATGTTGCTGCCGATTCTCACGGCGGTCTCCATCTCCTGCACGTTCATCAGGAACCCGGCATCGCCGGCGATGGCAAGAATGCGGCGGTCGGGATGCACGATATCGGCAGCAATGGCACCCGGTAGCGCGAAGCCCATAGAACAGAAGCCGTTCGGAATCAAACACGTGTTCGGCTCGTGGCACTGGTAGTGGCGCGCAATCCACATCTTGTGGGCACCGACGTCGGACAGCAGGATGTCGTGGGGTCCCATGACTTGCCGGGCGTCCCACAAGGCCTTTTGCGGTCGAATGACACCTTCAGTTTCATCGTCTTTGTACTCGGCAAAATCTGCTGTCATGTCCTGCCGGCATTGCCGTTGCAGGGAGAAGTCAAATTCCGGAACGCCGTGCGCGTCGAAGCGCTCGTTGAGCATCCGCAATGTCTGCGCGAGGTCGCCCACAAGCTCCACTTCCGAGTGATAGTGGAAATCGATTTCGGCAGGCAGAAAGTCCGCATGCAGAATCCGTTTGTCCCCGTCTGGATTCCACAATTGCGGATGGTACTCCACCATGTCGAAGCCGAGCGCAATGACCAAGTCCGCATCGTCTATCGCAGTCGACATGCGGTCCTTCGAGCCAAGCCCCACGGTATACAGGCAATAGGCCGCATCCATGTCGACACAGCCCTTCGCCATAAACGTACTGACGACGCCAATTCCAGTTTTTTCACACAGCAAGCGAAGCTCGGAACTGGCACGCTTCCGAATGCAGCCGTTGCCCGCGATAATGATTGGACGCCGGGCGTTCCCCAGCATGGCAAAGGCCTGGTCGACGACTTTGCTCTCGGGCACCGAGCGGCGAAAGCGGCGCGGCGTCAGAGGTTTTTCCGACGACTCCATGCTCGCGATGTCTTCGGGCAACTCGATGTGGACGGCGCCGGGCTTCTCTGTGCGTGCCAACCGAACGGCTTTCCTGATGATTTCCGGAATCGTGTCGGGATTCAGGATGGTCGTCGACCACTTGGTTACTGGTGTGAACATGCCGACGACATCCATGATCTGATGCGACTCCTTGTGCAACCGGTCCGTCGATCCCTGGCCGGTCAGCGCCAGCATCGGGGCTCGATCCATGTTGGAGTCGGCGACACCGGTAATCAGATTGGTCGCCCCGGGTCCCAGCGTGCCGAGACAGCCGGCCGGGTTGCCGGTCAACCTGCCGTAGATGTCGGCCATGAATGAGGCCCCTTGTTCATGGCGGGTCAAAATGAATTTGATACCGGCCGACGTCTCAAGGGACATCATGAAATCGGCGTTTTCCTCGCCCGGCACTCCGAATATGTATTTGATTCCTTCCTCTTCCAGACATCGGACCAGCAAATCGGACGCTTTCACGTTTTTCTCCTGTAGACCACTGCTTGATTTCGCTCGGGGGTTCGGTGTATCGAAAAGCTTAACGCATTCATCTCCAATCGCAACAGTCGAGAGTCCAGACGAAAGGACGTTTCGTTTTGACTATCTTCCCCGTGTGAGAAGAGTATGCTCCTTTAAAAAAAGGAGGCCAACGATGGAACCGCCAATCAGTGAGATCGCCTATACAGACGCAGTCAAGGCCGCTCAGGAAAAGCGGGGTTCACGCACCGCTTACGCCAAGATGGAACGGCAGGGGAATCCGGGACCGTGGCGCGAGGCAGTGACGCCCGATCTCGCCGAGTTCATCGAGGAGCAGGACTCTCTCTACCTGGGCACTGCAAGCGCGGATGGCCAGCCATACGTGCAGTATCGCGGCGGTCCCAAAGGCTTCCTCAAAGTGCTCGATCGGCACACGCTTGCGCTGGCGGACTTTGCTGGAAACGCTCAGTACATCTCGCTTGGAAACCTCGCGGAGAACAACCAGGCATTCATATTCCTGATGGACTATCCGAACCGCCAGCGGATAAAAATGTGGGGCACCGCCGAATTCGTCGAAGATGATCCAGCACTGCTGGAATCCCTGTTCGACGCCGACTACAAGGCTCGGCCCGAGCGCGTGCTGCGTTTCCACGTGAAGGCCTGGAGCCCCAATTGCCCCCAACACATCAAACAGCGATTCACGGTCGAGGAAATGGCGCCGAAGTTGCAGAAACTTCAGAAGTGTATCGCGGACCTGGAAGAAGCCAACGCCTCCCTCAGGAAACAACTGGGTGATGCCGCACGTGAGCTCGCCGGCACCGGATCTGGCTCGGAGCTTATCGAGTCGCTGCTGGCCGAAGCCGCCGCTGTCGAGAAGGGATGCGGGGTGGAGTGAATCGCCCTTCCGCCTACGGAACAATCTTCCTGACTCTCAAGTTCTCCTCCCCCGTCTGCCTTACTTCCCCGGGATGCCGGCGCCACCAGGCCCCGGCGCGCTCCCGGAATTCGGCTTCTCGTATTTCCAGGGGTGGATGCGAACTGAAGTAGTCACGAAACGGGTTCACTCCCCTTGACGGACGCCGCGCCCTGCCCCTCTGGTCCTCCAACAACGAAGCGAACGCCATTCCAAGCGCGGCCGGATCATAGCGGCCATCGAGGAGGACCGTGTAGGCATATTCGTCGGCGTCGTCTTCCTGGGTCTTGCTGAAGCTGTGACCAGACAGAATCCGGACACCGGAGTCGACGATCTGACCGAAGTGCCGTGCCCCGACCTTGTCGGCGAGTATCCGAAACTTCACCGCATCCAGGCAGTGGCCTCTTTCGATGTGTCCGAGTTCGTGCGCCAGGACCGCGACCAACTCGGCCTCCGAGTTCAAGACTTCGAGCAGACCCGTCGTCACCAGGATCACGCCGCCGGGTAACGCCATGGCGTTCGGCATGGACCAGTTCAATATGTAGACCCGGTACTCAAAGGGCTTGCCGGCTCGGACCGCCAGTCGCTCCATGAGGTCGTTGACATACAGGTAGTCGGGATCGTCTGGATCCACCTGCCGGTCATACCGGGCCCGCAGCAACTCGCCAAATTCCCTCTCGTCCACGTCATCAATCGGAATCACGCGAGTCACGAGGTGATCGAGCGCCATGACGGGAGTGCCCAGAAGCTGGAAGGCCGGGGCCAGGCTGGCCGGCAGAGGAGTGTCGATACGTTTGATCGACAACACGGCAACCAGGGCGATCCCGGCCGACAAGATTGCTGCGAGCCCGATCAGCTGTCGTTGATTCTTCATGCCAGACGCCCCTTGTATTTCGTATAGAGAGAGTTCATGCCGAGCATGAGAAGTCCCACGCCCACGAATACCGCACCCCTCAACCCGAGGTTGGCCTGAGACATGTCGATCAGCAGCAGCCGGATGAGGCACGCGCCAAACCCCGCGAGCGCCATGTACCTGAAATGCCCTTCGCGGATGATCAGGCTGACGGCGAACACGATGAAAGCGAGGCCGGCCCAGAGCAAGGTGAGCAGGGTCGTATCAAACCGCCAGTAGAGAAACAAAGCTGCCGCAACGAAGAATGGGTAGTAGATCCACAAGGCCTGGCGCTTTTCGATTTTCTTGCCCCATTTGGCCAGTCTGCCTAGCGTCGGCGGCACATCGAGGTGCGCCAGGTTCAAGCGCGGGGAACCTTCGATCAGATAAACCACTTGAAAAATGATGGCCAGTAATCCGGTAAAGCCGGGATGCTCGTACCAGATGGTTGATGGCATCTGGTAGATGCTGGTCACAACTGCGAGATCCGCGGCGGAAGCCCAGTAGAACACCAGCGAATAGAATCGAAAACGATTGTCGAGCCGATCGCCGACACTCCTGTTGATCGTGACGAGAGCCAGAATCGCCCATACGACAGGGCGGAGTGGGACCGACGACTCGACGATGGTCACCATCGACATGAAGATCAGAAACAGCTCAAGAAACAGCGGGTGCGCCCGACGCCAGCTGGTCTGCGATTCAAGCTCGCCTCCTGGCTCGTAGACCCACCAATACAGGAGCGTGGCAAGCGCAAAGGCCTCAACGAGCATCCTCGCAGGAAGCGGACCCACATAGGCCTGACTCATCATGACCACGAGCAGGTACGCGCCGCCGAATGCGAGGCCCATCCCGTAGCCGACTTGAAGCAACGGACTCACCAAGTCTCCGGAAACCCGGTCGGCGATCTCCAGCGCTACCAGAGACAGCAACAGCCACATCACACCTGGAAGCAGCGCCGAAACCGGATCGAGGAGAATAAACGCCGCCACGGCAACGTGGACTCCGAGCAGATAGATGGCCGAGGTTCGGATCAATCGGCCGAACGGTTCCGCAAGGGAAATCCCGATTGCAAGAAAACCTGCGACAGCCAACGGGCCCAGGTGGTACAGGATCTGAGAATCAGCGGCAACCGGGTGATCGGCAAGAAGTCTGGACCACGAAAACAGATAGGCGGGCAACAGAGTCGACCATGCGGCCACACCCAGGCTCTGGCTCCCGAACCGGCGAGCAAGGAGCAGGAATCCTGCGGTCGAAGCGAGCGCGGCGGTCCCCATCCATGAGCCGCCGGTGAAACTCACCAGGCTGACCCACATGATGGCGCCGGCTCCGGCCCCGACTACTGAAAGTCGCTCGAGATTGCCAAGATCCGTCATCCCGTACAACCTCAGCGAATCGAAACCTTCCCCACGTGATCGGACTACACCCAGGTGGGTCCCTGCCGCTATGAATGCGCCGGCCAGGAGAAGCAGCCCGTGCTGGTCGGCCAGTGATGGATCCCGGACGAGGGCGACGAGTCCGGACAGGGCAACTCCCAGTCCCATGGCATGGACGAGATGAATAGCCACGCGAGTGAGGAAAGGTTCATCCTCGTCGAGGACCACCTTTAGGAAAAATCCCGCCTGAAGCAACAACACAGGCGGCACCAGGAGCCAGTGAAAGACAAGCGGATAGAAAGCGATCAGGCCGGCAACGGCCAGGGCTTCGGCCACCAGGGCGTCGGTCAGATAGATCCAACCGAGACCCTTGCGGCGACCGAATCTTGACAGGAGAAACACAACACCGGAGGCCCCGAGGAGAGACAGGCCCCGCAAGTCGGTGTTTCCACTGTAGACGCCGATGGCGATCGCCAGCAGCGTCCAGTTCCCCACGTGAATCAGGAAAGGGATAACGGCAAGCGAGGACGAAGTCCAGGTCCTGCGATAGTGAATCCACCCCACCATCGTTGCGACCAGAACGGCCGCAACCGCGCCCAGGGTCCTTTCCATATCACCCTGCGGGTCGGCAACCCGCAAATACCAGGCGAGGTGAAATACCCCAAAGGTGGCAAGGGTGATCAACACATGAAGATCCCATCTGGACTTCACCTTCACACCCAGGCCGGCAAGCGTCACACCGGTCGCGATCAGAAGAGCTGTTGGCGATTGAGGCAGCAGCATCAAGGGAACCATGCTGAGGAAAACGTGCAGCGAAGCGAATGCCTGGTTCGAGGTTCCGTAGGCCAGGTAGAAATTGACGCCCACTCCCAGTAAGAGAACAGCCAGGCCGGCCCCGAAGGAATCGATCCATTGAAGTCCCGGAATGGAGCTCGAAGCGAAACAGGCAAAGAGGAAGACAGCGGCGGCACTGCTCTTGAGCCACGCCGCCAGTGGCATCCACATCTCACGGTGACTGAGGTAGGAGGCGCCACCGGCCAGGATCGCCGAGGCAGCCACAACCATGAGGGTCCGGAGGAAAGGAGAGAGCAGGAGCCCGGTATAGGCACCGACGAACGTGATGCCGGCAACCAGGACGACGGCGCCGAGGATGCCCGTCCAGTTCTCGGCGAACCTGCGTTCGATACGCTGCCAGTTTTCGTTGCCGGGAGGGGGCGCAACATGAGGTGGAACGGTGGGACGTTCGATCCTCGCGGGCCTGGGCAGGGGAGCACTCGCCCGGATCCGGTCGGTCTCGGCAACGTCGGGCGGCGGCTCCATTTGGTCGACCCTGGATTCATCAACTTGTTTAGACGAGGGTTCGACCACCGATTCAGGAACCACCAGCTCAGGCTCAAGGGCGTCTGTTTTCTCGTCGTTGCCGGCTGGCCTTACGGACCCTGTAATCCCCTCGAGACAGAACACGCGCTCGGTAAGGCTTGCGACTTGAAGCCGGTATCTGGCTTCCAAGCCGTCAAGCCGCCGGCCCGTCTTTCTGAGGCTTTGATGCGAAACTGCGGCGAAGATCAACAAACCCAGGAACAGTAAAAACATCGTCTTTCTCCTCCTCTCACAGCGCGTCTCCAGGCACGGTGTGACTTACCTGGCCTCAATGTAGGCGACTGTCATTCGATGAGGTCGATGCCCTGTTACAGTTTCCTCACTGTCACATCACGCCTTCGACAGACTCGACGGGCAAGGGACTACGTGGGTTGGCGATCAGGTCCCGACCCATTTGTTTTGGGGAGAAGCGCTTTTTTCTTTGAAGCCGGGAAAGCGCAGCAATGGAGAAACGTCAGTGTGTTTCCAAGCTCAAAGAAGAGACGGTCTGCGGAAGTAGCAGAATAGGATCGGGTGGCGTCGTGGGGGAACCGACAAGAACTTAGCCATGTTGCTTGAAGCCGGGGCGAAACCCGCCGCAGAATCATGACCTCTCTGGATTCCCCACCTCACTGTCTCCTGGCGATCCCCTCATTCCTCTACCAGCGAAACGACGGGATCTGCACGCATGGCTCGGACCGCTGGAACGCAACTCGCCGCCATCGAGATGACTCCGAGGAGCGCCCCGATCCCCAGCAGAACGAAGACATCACCTCCCGAAACTCCGAAGAGCATACTCTGGATGAGGCTTGTAGCTCCAAACGACAGGACAGTTCCCGAAATCAGACCGGCCAGGACAAGAACGGCGGCACCGCGAAGTACGAGGGCCGCGATGTCCGCGGGCCCGGCCCCGACGGCGTTCCGGATTCCAAACTCCCGGCGCCTTTCGGCCGTCGAATAGGAAACGGTGCCGTACAGCCCGACACAGGCCAGCAGAAGTGCGAGGGCACCGGACCCGCCGATAAGCCAGGCCATGGTTCGCGTCTCGCTCAATGAATCCCCGATCGCCGCGCCGAGAGTCGAAACTCCATATACCGGAAGGAGGGGACTCACCTCCTTGATTACGCCGGTGATCTCCGCCTGCATCCGCAGAGGCTCTCCCTCCGTCTTGACGTGAAGCCGCATCACGGTCGGATCATTGACCAGGAACGGAAGATACAGATACGGCCGAGGCTCGATTCGAAGTGATAGAGTCTTTGAGTCTCGCACCACCCCGACTACCTGGACGGGTGGGCGCGGACCCGGGAAGCGGATCTGGCGCCCGATCGGATCTTCCCCACCCCAGAAGCGGCGGGCGAGCGATTCGTTGATAACCACGACTCGCCCCTGGTTGGCCTCCTGATCGGACCTAGTGAAGGACCGGCCAGAAAGGACCGGGATGTCGAGCGTCTCGAAGTATTCGGGTCCAACGGTGTTGGCTGGTAGCTGCACGAACCCCTCAACGTCCCCGGGTTCGGTGCCAGGCGGAACGACGGAGTAACGGGAAGGAAACTCGGCAATGGGAATGGAGTCGGCCAGGGCCGCATATGTGACACCCGGCAGACCGCGGACCCGCCGCACGGTCTCGTCATAAAGGGTGGAAACGTCCCCTGCAGACAGGCCGCCAATCGAACCCGGTGCGAGCGACAGCACCAGCACGTCGCTGTCGAAGCCCGGATCGGCGGACCGGGCGTTGGCGAGGCTCCTTCCCAGCAGGCCGGCGCCCACGAGCAGGACAAACGCCAGCGCGATCTGCGCCGTCACGAGCAGGCTTCTCAAACCGGAGCGACTCGAGCCAGGGACCGCAGACAGGCGGCCGAGGACCGGAGCCAGATCGACCCGGGATGAGATGAGAGCGGGCAGGATTCCAAAAGCGATCCCCGCGGCCAGAGCAACAGAAACACCGAAAAGAAAGACGTTCAGGTCCGGTCGAAGATCCACTGCGATGCTCGCAGGCAGGATGCCTACCAGGGGGGGTGCACTCCAGATGCTCGCGACGAACGCGATTGCTCCACCGAACAGGGAAATCAAGAGGCTCTCGACGAGGAGCAATCGGATCACACGACCGCGGCTGGCCCCCATGGCCATTCGGATTCCGAGCTCCCCACGCCGCCGGATCGACCGCGCGAGAAAGACGCTCGCCAGATTCGTGCACGCGATCACGAGCACCATCCCAACGACACCCAGGAGCAAACCCGAGACCCGCGCGGCCTCGGCGCGCTCGCCCGGCCGGAGGCCGACGCCTTCGACCAGGAGAATGCTCTGGGGCCGTGGGACGCCATACTCCCGGTCCAATTCCGCCCGCAGAACAGTCATGGACTCCCGGGCAAGCTCGAAGCTGATTCCCTGTTCCAGGCGCGCGACGACCCACAACCAGTTCACTTGCACGCTGACCAGGTTGGACGCCATGTCCGGTTCCCGAGTCCGTGCATACGCTTCGATCGGGATCCAGACGTCGGTCGGTTCCCGGGCTACATCCACGCCGGAAAATCCTTCTTCGGTCACTCCGATGACTCGGAACGTTCTTCCGCTCAACCGGATGTCCTTCCCGAGTACGGATGGATCCGAACCATACCGCGATTGCCACAAGCGGTGGCTGATCAGGGCCACGTCTCGATCGGCTTCGTCGGCGGCGAATCCCCGGCCGAGAACCGGCGGGGCCCCCAGAACGTCGAAAAAGTCTTCTGACACGGCCTGGGTCGTCACCCAGGAGGATTGGTCACCGGCACCCAACAGCATGACGCGATACGCGTATGCAGCCACTCCTGAAAACACGTCGTTGCGGGACCGGTAGTCCTGGAAGAGAGGGTAGTGCACGTTGTCGAAGTCCTCGGGCAAGTTGCCACGGCCGATCTGGACGAGCTCCGCCGGTCGGGCGATCCCCCGCGGACTACGAAAGACGATGCTGTTTACGAGCGTGAAGATGCTGGTCGTTCCGACGAGCCCGAGTGTGATCGTCAGGACGGCGACCAGAGTCGGAGCCGGTGAAGCGACGAGCGAGCGGACCGCCTGCCGGATGTCATTGAACGTTCCTTCCATGTGAAACCCTTCCTTGAATTTCCACAACGCGTGGGGAATCGATCCAATGCTGAAACGAATCGCCGACAGCTCAGGGTGGGGATAAATCCGCGGCTCTCGTTCGGCGGCCTTGAGTAATTGCCAGAGTTCGGCGCACCAATCATCGAGCCATTCGCTCCTGCGCCGAGGCGGTACGAGCATGGAGGCGGTTCCGATGATGAAGCGGCACAAGAAGACCACGACTCCACGGTTTGGGGCTGGTTCGGGCGTCATGGCTACTTCCCCCCGCGCCCTGACGCTGGGTCTGCACCGGGAAATGCCCCGAATGCCTGCATGCGCGTAATCGCCTCCGATAGAGCGGTTTCACCCTGGGCCGTCAGTTCGTAGTAGCGCCGACGAGGTCGTCCCTCGCCACGGGCAACCTTTTCGTTCTCCCATCGAGCCCGGACCAACCCACGTTTTTCAACTCGGGCCAGGGTTGGGAACACGGTGCCACTGGGGAGGGAGGTATGTTCCATGATGTCGAAGCCGTAGAGATGTCCCCGAACGATCGCCTGGAGAATCTCTGCCGTGGCATATCCGAGCTGGCGTTTCGACGTCATGGGCTTGCCTTAAAACCAGAACTGAATATAGCATTACTACATAGGGATGGCAAAATTTCGAGGGTCGGCGCCCAAACGGCCCGTCATGGAACGAGCATGGAAGCAGTCGAATCAACAGGATGCACGACAAACGGCGGATCCGCCTAGTCGTCGTGATGCTTGTGGAAATACTCGTGATCCGCCCGGGACTTTTCGACGCCGAGCTTCTTGTTGCGGGCCAGGCCCGACTGACGCGCCCGTTCCTTTGTGCCGTCGGAACTGATGGCAGGAGCGGAGATCATTTTTTCGACCTCAGCGCTCTCACATTCTGGGCAGGAGGCCGCGGATGACTTCGGCAGGATGAGGTATTCGAACATGTGTCCGCATCCCAGACACTTGTACTCAAAAATGGGCATTCTAACGACGCCTCCGAAACGCTCGATCAAGACTCTTCATGATGCCGGACCGGGCTTTATCGACCCAGAACGTCGCCACGAACCGACTCCGCGACTCCGGCAGCTTCCCCGATAAGGTTCGTCAGGCACCCCGAGTTCCTTCAAGGTTGCTCCGTGGTTCTCCATGACCGCATCGAAATGGCTGTCGGTCAGACCCATATCGTCGACGAGCCTCTTGTGGCCCTCGCGCATCGGTTTTCCCGCATAAGCATTCGGGCCGCCAAAGGCGTAGGTCAAGAAACTCTTCTGGTGGGCGGCCTGGATGTCCATGTTGACGCCCTCGAAGAAATGCTTGATCCGCTCGTCAGCCAGAACTTTTTCGTAAAACTTATCGACGGCCGCGTCGATCGCAGGCGCACCGCCGAGCCTGTCAAATAAACTGGCTGAACTATCAGGTGTACTCATCCTCTCTCCGTACGGGCTCATTGAATTTAGAGCGGCACCTATGATACACCTCCTCCAGCAACCTGTGGCGGAAGTCTGTAGGGTCGCGCGGGGGTATTCGGGTCTCAAGCTGCATAGCTTCGGGAAAAACCTTCCGCCCGAATCTTCAGTGAAAAAAGATTTGATCCTGCAAAGACCAGGCGTAGGGAGAAACATGCATACTCGATTTACGATCCATCTATTATCCTCGGTCATGGTGGCCGGGGTTCTGTTCGTCGGTTCGGCAGCGGCGCAAACCGCCGGCGCTGAATCCACAGGCGACTATACGACCGTCTGGAACGGAATATTCACGCCTGACCAGGCTCTGCGCGGTCAGGAAGCGTTCGATCTTCACTGCATGCGTTGCCACCAGTCCGATATCGACGCTCGCAATCCGGACGCTCGTTTCCGAGGCCACATGTTCATGGAAAGATGGCGAGAGTACGACCTGGAAAGCCTGTACGATTTCATCCGACTCACCATGCCAAGGCGCGACCCCGGAAGTTTGACCGACGCCACGTATGTCGACATCGTGGCCCACGTCCTGATGGAGAACGCTTTCCCTCCGGGCCCCACAGAACTCGACACGGACGTGCTCCGGAGCATTCAGATCGAGGGGAAGGATGGGCCAAAACCGTTACCGAGCGGTGCACTGGTTCAATTGGTCGGCTGCCTCAACCAGGACGCAAGTGGGGCCTGGATCATCAACAAGGCCAGTGAACCCGCCAGGACGAATACGTCGAACAGGTCGACCGAGGAAGAAATGACGGCCGCGGGCTCGAAGGCGCTGGGAGACCAGAGGTTCCGTTTACAGAACATCGAATTTCTCGGGGAAGAATTCGAGCCTGAATCCAAGGTGGGCTACAAGATGCAGACGAAGGGTTATCTGATCCGACAGCCCAACCGGGAACGCATCGACATCACGGCGATGGAGTGGACCGGGTCGAGCTGTCGGTAGTCGCCGGCAGGGATCCCACAATAATTCTCTCCGTTGTTCAGTGTTCACCACGCCCAAACTCCTCAGGATTCCTGTGCTCCGCCTCGCATGAGGTCGGACCATCGATGGGGTTCGTCCCGGGTCACGATTCCAGGGTAAGTTATGCCTCCGTCCCCGAATTAGAACGGTAACCTCGCTAAGAATCCGAACGTACCCATAGTGAACGTGATTTGAGCCCACGTCGAAAATGTGGGCCTTGATCCCCTTGAAATCGGTATCATGTTTCAAATTTCCCCTGGAGGGATTTCAGATGGTATACCAGGCGACTTTAATGTTGATTTTGTCGTGGTTTTGGCAGGCCCCGCAAACGCAGGTTCAAATCACTGAATGGGACGTCCCTTGGGAGAACACGGTCCCCCGGGATCCGTTCTACGGAGACCCGGATCACATCTGGTTCGTCGGCCAGCGGGGACATTACGTCGGGGTTCTTAATCCAAAGACGGGCGAGATCAAGCGCTACGACCTTGAGGATGGAACCGGTCCCCACAATGTCGTCACAGGCCCTGACGGCTACGTCTGGTACTCGGGAAACCGGCAGGGTCACATTGGCCGTCTCGATCCGGAAACCGGCGAGATCAAGAAATTCCCCATGCCCAATCCGGACGCCCGTGATCCTCACACGATGATTTTCGATCAAACCGGCAGCATGTGGTTCACCGTTCAGGGTGGAAATTTCATCGGCAGGCTCAATCCGGGTCTGGAAGAGATCAGCCTGATCCAGGTCCCGACAGCCAGGGCGCGCCCTTACGGTATCGTCATGGACTCGAAGGACCATCCCTGGATCGTTGAATTCGGTAGCAACAAGATCGCGACGGTTGATCCGGAAACGATGGAACTGACCGAATTCGAACTGCCGGACGCGGACTCCCGACCGCGGCGCCTGGCGCTGACTTCCGACGACATGGTCTGGTACGTGGATTACTCCCGCGGATATCTGGGCCGCATGGACCCGACGACGGGCGACGTCAAGGAATGGGCAAACCCGGGCGGCCCGGAATCCCGCCCCTACGCGATGGCCGTCGACGACAACGACCGGCTGTGGTTCTTCGAAACCAGCCCCGGTGCGAATCGGTTGGTGGGGTTTGATCCGGAGCGGGAAGTGTTTTTCAGCGTGAACGAGATCGACAGCGGCGGCGGCACGGTACGCCACATGGTGTATGAGCCCTCTACGCGAGAGATCTGGTTTGGAACCGATACCAATACCGTTGGGAGAGCCAGGATTCCCGTCCCGATTTCAGACCGATAGGAAGGGTGTACGGGACGGGCATTTGATTATGGGCTCCCTCATGTGTCGTCGACTCCGGGCCGCCCGTGCTCTTCTGCCCATGCTTTTCGCTGGACTCACGCTCCTCAGTATCGGACCGCTGCCCACAGGCGAAGGCATCGCCTATGTCGATGGGCCCCCAGTTCGAAGTGCGGGTGGCTTCGGTGACGAGACCTGCCACAAATGTCATTTTGAGAATGATCTCAACGATCCCGTCGGGTCACTCGGTCTTGACGGCGTACCAGAAAACTACGTATCAGGCGAACAGTACGTGATCCAGATCGTGATCGAGCGCCCGGAGATCGGGCGGGGTGGCTTCCAACTCGCGGCGCGGTTCGCCAATGGAAACCGAGCCGGTGAGCAGGCCGGGTCGCTCGCCCCTCTCGACGAACGCGTCGAGGTCGCCACGGAGGAGAACACCCAGGTTCAATATGCCCGGCAGACTCTGGCGGGAAGCCTACCCGGACCCGAGGGCACGGCTGGTTGGAGCGTCCGGTGGACCGCCCCGGAGGACTCGGCCGGGATGGTTCGGTTCAACCTCGCGGGCAACGCTTCGAACTACGATGCATCCGAATTCGGAGACTTCGTTTACACGGAAGAAGCTTTGAGCCGGCCACCCCGACTTGTCAGACATCACGATCTCAGGTAGGTGTGCCTTCGGTCATTTCGAAACGAATCACTTTACAAAGGTGAGAGGAGCCATGACTTGGATCAAAGCCGCTTCCATCGAGGAACTCGAAGACAAGCCGATCGTTTTTAACCATCCGCCCCGCCAGATCGCCCTGTTCAAGAAAGGCGACAGCCTCTACGCCATCGACAACCGTTGCCCGCACGAAGGCTACCCGCTGGCGGTCGGGGACGTCAGTTCGGACTGTGTCCTCACATGCAACTGGCACAATTGGAAATTTCGACTCGAAGACGGCGAGTGTGTCCTGGGAGGCGACCACGTCCGAAGCTACCCGACACGCCTGGAGGACGGACACGCCTGGATCGACGTCACCGAACCGCCACCGGAGGAAACCCGGCGGCGGATCTTTCGGGGTCTCGAAACCGCTTTCGAAAAGCGCGACTTCGGTCGCATCTGTCGGGAAATTACGCGGTTGCACTACCACGGCCTCGACACGAAGGAGGCCGTCGGACAGGCATTAGGCTGGTCGCACGATCGCCTGGAATTCGGTACCACACACGCCTTTGCGGCAACAAGCGACTGGCTCGCGCTGGCGGATCGATTCTCCGATGAGTTGGAACCTCGAGTCGTGTGTATTGCCGAGGCCGTCGACCACCTGGCCTGGGATAGCCTTCGACGAGCCGTGTACGGGTATGCCGAGGCCTCTGGAGAGATATTCAAGCCCACCTCATTCGGAGCCTTGATCGAGGCGGAACAGAAAGAGCGCGCCGAGGCGATGGTGGGCCGGGCCTTGGCGGACGGAAACCACTGGATCGACATGGAGGAAGCATTCGCAGAGGCGGCCCTGGCCCACTATAACGACTTCGGGCACAGCCTCATCTATGTAGCCAAGGCTGGGCAATTGATCGACGCGCTGGGTCCACAGGTCGAAGCATCGGTGTTATTGCCGTTGACGCGCCACCTCATCTATGCGACCCGCGAAGACCTGATACCCGAGTTCAAGGGCTACCGGCCAGCCGTGGAGAGTCTGCCGGAACCGGAAGCCCGGAGTGACGCGACCCGTCGGTTGGACGTCCCTTTCCCGGCCACGACCAGGAAGGCGCTCGAGTGGCTGGCCGAAAGTCTCGCCACTCACGATGTCGGAGATGTCTACGACAGGCTGCTTGAAGCAAACGCCCGCAATATGCTGCACTTCGACACGAGCTACGGAACGGCCCATGACCGTCCGGTGAGCCAGAACATCAGCTGGCTGGACTTCACTCACGCCATCACGTTTTCCAACGCGGTCCGCGTCATGTGTACGAAGTATCCGCGTTTGTGGCGACCGGCGCTCGCCCAGATGGCCTGCTTTCTGGGACGGAATTTCGGTTTCATCGACAAGCAGACCTCCTCGGACGCCTGGCGAGTGGAACAGCCCGCTGATTTCTTCGACGAAGTGCATCAGACTCTCCTCGACCACGGCCTGCGCGACCCCATCTTCTCCTCCCACCTGCTCAAGACCAGTACTGCTGTCGAGGGAGAACTGGACTTCGCGTCGGATTCCTGCCGCGAAGCGCTTCTGATGAGCTTGAATCGATTCCTCCATTCTCCAATCAAGACCAAGCATGTGCGACGACTGGCGCGTCAGGCCATCGCCCTGGTCGCCAGGGATTTCGACCCATAGGGCGCCCATCTTCACGCCATCTTCGGCCGCTCCTCAATCGCAGATCCTCGAAATAGCCGAGCTATTCCTCCGGTCTGCTCAATCGGTCGCGACCGAATCTGACATAAATCTGGGCGCCAATTCTGCGAACCTAATCTTGAGCGGGCCCTAACGCGGCGGAAGGGGCGGAACACTGACGGGAGGCCTGCGATACTTCGTCGCCTGCTCGAGAGCATACGCCAACGTCACGAGCGTGGATTCGGCCCAGGGTCGGCCAAGGAACTCGATTCCTATCGGCACACCGATCGGAGCGGAACCGGCGGGCCTGGAGAAACCGGCAGGCAGCGTGATGGAGGGAAAGCCGGTCGCGGCACCAAGCATTCCGTTGCGTTCCAATTGGTCGTCACCGATCGGAGCGACGAGGCGCCGTTGGTGGGGGAAGACCAGTGCATCGAGGCGGTGCCCGGCCATGATGCCCAGAACCATGTCCTCGATCCGGGTTCTGCCGGCTAACCGTTGGTGGTAACCGGCAACGTCATCGGTCGAAGTCAACGCACTCTGGAAAAAACCGGCGATGCTCGGGTCATGACGCCCGGATCGAACTATTTCTTCGAGCGATCCCACGGGCGCTTCGGTACCGAGTGTAGCGAGGTATCCGCTCAACAGTTTCTCGTACTCATGCGCATGGACCGAAAGCTCTCGAACCAGAGCATCGGGATCGATCGAGTCGCCAATCGAAATGGTGATCGCACCCCGCACCTTCATCATTTCGATCGCCCCCCGGACCGCCTCGTTCACTTCCTGGTGTTCGGGGCCTGTGCCAAAGAAACTCTCAAGAACGCCGACCCTCGCGCCTCTCAACCCTTCGGTGTCCAGAAAACCGGCGTAACGTACTGTGTTCCCGACGCCGCGGGCCGTTACGGGATCGGTGGGATCGTATCCGGCAATCGCGTCCAACATCTTCGCGGCGTCTTCCACCGTCCGCGCGATCGGACCGGCCGTATCCTGCGTGGAGGAAACAGGTATGATTCCGCCCCGGCTCACAAGGCCGATAGTCGGGCGAATGCCGACCAGACTATTGGCGGATGCAGGGGAGCGAATCGAATTCACCGTGTCGGTTCCGATTCCCATCACACCGAAGTTCGCGGCCACACCGGCTCCGGTTCCACCACTCGAACCGCCCGGTGTACGAGTGAGGTCGTACGGGTTCAGCGTTTGGCCGAGTAGCGAGCTGCGCGTCACACCGCTCGTCGCAAACTCGTGAAGGTTAACCTTTGCCAGGACGATGGCCCCGGCTTCTCTCAAACGTTTTGTGATGAAAGCATCGTTTGAACGAAGCCGCTGTCGCGGCGGACGCTACGCGTGGGCTGAGCGAACGGTGCTAAGCAAACTGTAGAGTGTGGGCTTCAAAGGAGGCCTACATGACGGACCTGCGTAAACGGATGCTGGAGGAACTCCAGCGTCGTAATTTCTCTCCGATCACCATCCGAAGTTACCTGCGAGTCGTTGAAGACTTCGCGGGCTATTTTGGCACGCGCCCCGATCGTCTCAGTCAGGAAGACCTGCGGCAGTATCACCTACATCTGATCCGGGAGCGAAAGCTCGCGGCCATGGGTTTGTCCACCCGGTCTGGCCCACTTTTGATCGTCTGATTTGGCCCACCCCCTCCTGTTAATAATTCCGAGTAGTGATAATTACCGTCGGGCCTGTGTTGTAGATGTGGGAAAGCCGAGCGCCCTTGGCGAGGCTTTTCCAAGCGCTGTGGGAATCCTGGTTTTTAGGATTTCCACAGCGCGTCATCTTCCACAGGCCTCCGTTTCTTTCTTTTTGGTTCTTTTTCTTTCTTTCGGGAAAAAACTCCGTTTCCAGGATCGCCCAGGATCGACGACCGCGCGGCGATCCGACCCTCAGGACGTGGTTTGTTTCGCGGGTTTCTCCTTTCCAGGCGGATGCCGTGGTTTCTGTCGTTTCTCCAACGTGCGCCGAAACCGGAAGGATTCGGTTCCGGTCTCGATGATGTGAGCGCGATCGGTTATCCGGTCCAGCAACGCCTTGCACAGCCGAACATTGGGAAACACCTGGGTCCATTCCGAGAACGGCAGATTCGTTGTCAAGATCACCGTCGCCCGCTCGGCTCGATCCGAGATGACTTGAAAGAGGAGTTCGGCGCCGAGGTCTGCCATCGGGACATAGCCGACTTCGTCGATGGCAATCAACTCGTATCGGAACCATCGGGCCAGAACCCGGCGGAACTGGTCGTTGTGTTGGGCCTCGACCAACTCGTTGATCAAGCCGGCGGCCGTCGTAAAGCGAACCCGCTTCTTCTGCCGACAAGCGGCCACGCACAGTCCTGTGGCCAGGTGCGTCTTGCCCGTTCCACACTCCCCGATCAGGACGACAGGTTCGGCGTGTTCTAAATAGCCACCGTCTGCGAGTCCACGGATCCGGTTGGCTGGAACCTTCGACCGCGAGAAGTCAAAGTCCTCGAGTGTCTTCATTCGAGGGAAACGTGCGGCTTGAATCCGCCGGGCCACGGTGTTCCGTTCGCGTTCTTCAACTTCCATCGCCAGCAAGGCTTCCAGATACCGTGTGTAGGTGTGCTCTTCCCGCTGGGCCTGCTCGGCCATGGCCGCAAACTGCGTTCCGATCGTGGGCGTCCGGAGAGCTTTACAGTACTGCTGAATCGCCGCCTGTTCGACCCCGCCGGCTGTGGCGGACACTAGCCCGCATAAATCACCGAAAGGACCAGAAAAGGCCGCCCTGTTTGGCATAAATCGTTTGTCGAGAACGGTTCAGAAACCAAACGGAGGCGGCCCTTATGAGTACAGAGTGTAAACAAACCACGTTCGAATTTCACGGACTTCTTCAACGAAAAATGAAGGCGCGTTTCGACGGCGGCAAGATCACGTCTGACGCTGGAGTTCTGCTGCTGCGTGAAGTCGAAAAGCGGACCGGTTTGATCGATGGATTGGCGGGGTGTTTTAGCGATCATCGCGACCAACGGTTGATCGAACACACCGTGAAGGAGCTGTTGGGACAGCGGGTCTACGGGCTGTGCCTGGGATATGAAGACCTGAACGATCACGATCAGTTACGGACCGACCCGATGCTTGCGTTGGCGGTGGACAAAGCGGATCCGCTGGGAACGAATCGACGACAGGCCGGCGACTGGGGAAAGGCGTTGGCGGGCAAGAGCACGCTAAACCGATTGGAGTTGACCGGCGCCGAAGTCGGCGACCAGGAGCGGTACAAGAAGATCGCTATGGATGGGGACAAGATCGATCGTTGGATGGTCGATGCGTTTGTGGCAGCCCATAACAACACGGCGCCCGAAGAGATCGTTCTGGATCTGGACGCGACCGATGATCCGATCCATGGTCAACAGGAAGGCCGGTTCTTTCACGGCTACTACCGCAACTACTGCTATCTGCCCTTGTACATCTTCTGTGGAGAGCATCTGTTGTGCGCTCGGCTGCGCCCGTCCAATATCGATGGGGCGGCAGGATCAGTCGATGAATTGGAACGTATCGTCGGCCAGATCCGTCAGAGCTGGCCGGACGTGTCGATCATCATTCGGGCCGATTCCGGATTCTGCCGGGATGCATTACTGGACTGGTGTGAAACCCACCAGGTCGATTATGTGATGGGGTTGGCCAAGAACGACCGCCTCAAGCGAGAGATCGCTGACCAGATGATTCAGGCTGAAGCGGAGTTTCAGACCACTGGGAAATCGGCACGAGTGTTTAAGGATTTCCTGTACCGGACTCGAAAGAGCTGGAGCCGCACTCGTCGCGTTGTTGGCAAAGCCGAGTTCCTGGCCAAGGGCGCCAATCCCCGATTCGTGGTGACCTCACTGCCACCGGAACGACTCGGAGCCCAAGCGCTCTACGAAGATTTCTATTGCGCACGCGGCGACATGGAGAACCGGATCAAAGAACAGCAACTGGATCTATTTGCCGACCGCACCAGTGCGGGAACCATGCGCGCCAATCAGCTCCGACTGTATCTGTCCTCAGCCGCCTACATGCTTATGCAGGCGTTGCGTCGTCTCGGTCTCAAAGATACCGCGATGGCCCATGCCCAATGCGGAACCATCCGTCTGAAGCTTCTTAAGATCGGTGCGCGTATCCGCCTCACGGTCCGCAACGTCTGGATCTCGATGTCGGAGGCCTATCCCTATGCCGACGTCTTTGCTCTCATAGTGAGAAACCTGCAATCAATTCCGCTTCGTTGCTGACGACACCGAACCTTCAGATCCGAAAAACAGCGCCTCTCATCTGCCTCCCGGCGAGGCCTGCCTGCACTCGCCCATTCATGCCGATCTCCCGCCAAATGTCGCCGTGTCACAGGCTCAAAATCCGCCAATGTCCACGGCTCGCTCACTCTCAGCTCCAAGTCTCGCCGCAAATCGCTTCTCGTATCCGAACACTGATCGATTCTCCGATTGGTGATCCATCCGGGCTAGACCACCTCCGCAGTGAGCAGTGCATCGTAAGTATTCACCTCCGGCAGGGGCCGCTCATAAGCGCGTAGTGCGGCCACTTCCAGTCGCGGCGCCGCCGGCCGGTCGAATCGGGCCTCGGTCATCAGGTAGCGCGCCGCGGCGGCATCGGAGCATCCCAGGCGCAGGGCTTGTTGGAATGCGGAATCCAGCTCGCTATAGCCATGTTCCCGGCCCAGTAGGAGCAACTCCACCATTGCGCGGGTCCCATTCTGTTTTCCGTTGCGATCGATCAACGTCTGCCAGAACTCGTCATAGCTTTTCGGCCATCGGCCCTGTTGCCGCCATTGCTCCAGAGGCTTGCTCCCGGCCAGCGCGCCCGGCTTCCGCTCCAACACCTCCAGATAATGTTCCAGATTGAAGAAGTGCTGGCCGTTTCCATATCCTCGCTCATGCCGCGCCACGCATCCGCCATCGTGCCAGACCTCCACGTAGGCCGGAAAAACGCTCGCCCGCACCACAGTCCCGGTCTTGACGGGGGCGGAGTAGAAGTTGTTACGCACCCGTACACATCCCTTACCATCGACTCGTGGAAAGCTGTCCTCGGCCAGAGGGAACCCTTCGGTCGATAACGCGAGCAGATGGGGCTGTTCGATCTGCATCCCTTCACCCACCGTCTGGACCCGATCGCCGATCTTGCGCCGTTCATCGGCCCGGCAACCGGCCAGCAGCTGCGCATTCAGATCCGCCAGGTCCTTCGCCTTCGGCACCGGTACCAGGTGATTGCGCCGGAAGTATCCGGCTTCGCCTTCCACACCGCCTTTCTCGTGGCCCTCGCCGGGTGTGCAGAACTCGGCTTGAAACTTCCAATGCGACCGAAACGCGATGAACCGTTCGGTCTCTACACGCCGGTATCCCCGCAGAATCTTCTTCACCGCGCTGGTCAGGTTGTCATAACGCAGCACCCCGAAGACCCCCGCAAAATAGCGGAAACCCAACTCATGAGCCTCCAGGAATGCCTGTTGTGTCGCCCGAGGATAAGCTCGATGGAATGCGCCACCACTGCCCATGCTCCGCATACAGAAAACCTGGAGCTTCTGCCGTTCGCCATCCAACTCCGCGACGGCTTCGTACCAGTCGATCTGTGCTTCCTGACCCCAGGCGTAGCTTTGCGGCACGAACGTCTCCTGTCGGATGAAACCCATCTCCCGCTTCCGCCGCCCGACATACCGGCGAACCGTCGATTCCCCAATCGGATGTTTCGGAAATTCCATCCGGATCCGTTCGTAGATCCGGTGACTGGTGTGCCGCTGCTTCCGCGGGGCCTGCCTGTCCGCCTCCAACACCCCGTTGATAAATTCCATAACCGGCTCCAGCCTCGGCCTCTTCCGCTCCGGGCTCTTCCTCGCCGGCGGCACGGCGTTTCCCAGCGCTTGACGCACCATCCGCCGATGCACCCCCAGCCGCCGGGCCACACCCTGGATCGTTCCCACACCAAACTCGTGCTCTCGCCGAATCTCTTCAAATAATTCCACCTTCGATCTCCTTGACACCGGGTCCCTCCATTCCGACTCTTTGTTCGGAACAGCCTCTCCGGTTCAGTCGTCAGGGGTGGGCCAAATCAAACGATCAAAAGTGGGCCAATTTAGAGTAGCGAAATCACGGCCAAGACTGTCGGCTTGTACATTGCCGCCTTGCGGTTCTTTTTTGTAAAGACGCTGCGGCGTCCATACCTGAAGCTGGATCTCCCATATCCCAGAACCCCGAAACGATTGCCGACGGTTTTGAGCCAGGACGAGGTCGCACGACTGATCGACTCGGCAAAGAATTTGCTGGATTACGCGATGCTCATGACCTTGTACGCCACCGGGATGCGCCGAGCCGAGTTGATCCGGTTGAAGGCCGAGGATGTTGATAGCGAGCGCATGATCATCCACATCCGTCAGGGCAAGGGTCATCGTGATCGCGACGTGCCATTGACACCAAAGCTCTTGCAGACGCTACGAGAATACTGGTGTTGGATGAAGCCCAAGACCTATTTGTTTCCGGGCATGGTGAACAACTGGCGCGCCGACAAACCCCTCACCCCCAAGTGCGTGTGGTCCGCCGTACACGATGCGGCGAAACGTGCCGGAATCAAGAAACGCGTATCCCCGCACACGCTGCGTCACAGCTGGGCCACTCACCTACTTGAAAATGGCACCGATCTCCGCACCATTCAGATGTTAATGGGTCACGCGGACCTGCGAGCCACCAGCGTCTATCTGCACCTGTCTCGACGTCACCTGCAGGCGGTCACCAATCCGGTGGAGACCATGGCGGTTTCCAGCCTCGATGCGGTGAAGCGGTCCAAAAGAAGGAAGCAGAAACAATGACCCGGCCCACCGTGGAGGTGGCCGACATCCTTCGCGCCGCGGGCAACGACTTTATCGACCGCCATCGAAAACGAATCCATTTCCAGCAGCTCAAGGTGATGCACGCCATCCAGCATTGCCGCACAGCGGCTCTCGGCGGTCATATCGATGCCTGCTCACGATGTGGTGGCGATCGGGTCCTCTCCTATAACTCATGCCGTAATCGCCATTGTCCCAAATGCCAGGCTCAGGCGCGTCAGCGTTGGATCGCGGCCAGAGAACGAGAGCTTCTGGCAACACGATACTTCCATGTCGTGTTCACCCTGCCGCACCAATTGCATTCGCTCGTCCGACAGAACCAGGTCGAGCTCTACAACCTGCTGTTCCGCACTGTGGCCGAGACTCTTCTGGAGGTCGCTCGAAATCCCAAACATCTTGGCGCGAGAATCGGCTTCTTCCTCATCCTGCACACGTGGGGTCAGAACGTGCTGTTTCATCCTCACATCCACTGCGTCATTCCCGCCGGAGGAATCGCACCGGGCCGTGCGCGTTGGATTCATCCGCGATACCCGTTCTTCCTACCTGTGAAGGTTCTGGGAAAACTATTCCGCGGCAAGTTCGTTGACGGATTGCAGAAGGCTTTTCGCAAGAAGAGCCTGACCTTCGCCGGACAGATCCAGCACCTTTCCGAACCGAAGCACTTTGCGGCTTTCTTGCGACCGTTATTCCGCCAAGATTGGGTCGTCTATGCGAAGCCGGCATTCGGCGGCCCCGAACAGGTTCTTCGATACCTCGGACGCTACACACACCGCGTCGCCATCTCCAATCATCGATTGCTTTCCTTCGACGGCAGCCATGTCACATTCCGTTGGCGGGATTACTCTCGCGGTAACAAAGCAAGGACGATGACGGTTTCCGCCGCCGAGTTCATCCGCCGATTCCTGCTCCACGTACTGCCGAAAGGCTTTGTCCGCATCCGGCACTTCGGTTTCATGGCGAACTCCCAACGATCCGTATCCATGGAACTTTGTCATCGGTTATTGGGAATGGCGCCGGTCCCTCCTCCTGAGGAAGGCCCGTCAACCAGCTCCGCCTGGCTGTGTCCAATCTGTCATGCCCCGATGACCGTTATCGAGAGGCTCACTGCGACCGAACTCGCATGGAGATTCGCTTCGAAATGCTTTTTAGACACGTCGTAACAGGGATTCCAAATCCATGCCTTCCAGACGTGCTGGTGCACGCCAACGCCCACGTGCGCCTTGATGTCAAAAGTTCGTACCGATCGGGCCTGGACCTGCTCGGTGAACTCTCCAAAACGGACGATCGGCCGCCATACATTCATTGTCGCCGCCTGGCCACACTCGCTGGTCGAGTCTCACTCGTGAGAACTTCAACCCCCAACCCCGTACTTTCTCCATAGCCCACCGCGTTCGCCGCAAACGCCAGCGCCTTCCTTCAAACGTCGTTATCGAAAGTGCCCGAAGATCTCGTCACCACCACGCCTTATCGCTCGGCACTCCCGATGAACGCTAAGCGTCTGGATCGACCCTTCCAGACTCAGCGAGCCACCGGTGGTGGGCATGTCGGCGGTGTTCACGTTGTCTTTGAGCAAAATCGGGATGCCGTGAAGCGGTCCGGTTAGTCCGGCTTGCTCGAATCGAACGTCCAGCTCTTCGGCTCTCGCAACGGCGTCCGGATTGACCATGATGACGGCATTCAAGCTCGGACCCGTCTGGTCGTAGGCTTCGATTCGCGCCAGATAGATTCGAACGAGTCGAGCCGCCGTCAGGGTCCCTCGCTTCATAGCCGCGTGGATATCGGCAATCGTGGCTTCGGTGACCGTAAATGTCTCGTTCTGAGCCCGACCGGATGGAGACGTGGACATCATGAACAGGACAGCCAGCACGGTGGCCCCTTTCGTCGAAGGAAGACGCATGTCAGAATCCTCTCAGACCGGGGAACGGCTGCCTCAGAACCTCCTTGAAGACTGCTTTGATGAAACGCGTTCTCATCTCTCTGAAAAGAGTGCCTCCCCGGGAAACGACACGGCCAACCAGTAAGCCCGGATAGGGATTGTCCGTACCGCGCCTTGTCTGGTCCGAGCCCACCGTCAGGTTGTTACGAACAGTCTCGCACAAAGCGGCATCCACATGGGAGTCGTGGATCAGGTACGTCCCCAGGTAATCGAACGGGTCCATCGTGAGTGAATGGATCGGCACACCGGATTTCGGATGGATCAGGAAACGGTCCAGGTACGCGGGTGTCGAATCGATGTCGACTTTTGTTTCGATTCGCAGTTGATCAAAACACCACTTCTCGGGGCGGGCGACGCGTCCCGACATCAATCCATCCCAAGCGTAGAAACGCGAGTCAGACTCCAGTTCGACGCGTGTTCGCTGATGGAAGCGGCATCCCGCAAACGGAATAAACGGTTCGGCGTAGTAGTGCAGCTCACCCCCGGCTTCGACCCGGATCCGCAGGTCCTGGGAAGCCGGCCCATCCCCACCCGGATGAACCTTAGTGGCCGACTGGGACGTGATCATGATCCGTGCACCGGACTCCACACGAATGTCGACACTGAGCGTGTCGCCTCCAAACACGCCGGCCGTCGTGTGCATCAGGATCAGATGAGCCAGGTCGCTTCGATCGGAATGGTGGAGCCGGGTCACCTTAAAAGGGGTTTCCGAATAGAGATGATCCAGCACCGTCCGATTGCGTTTCCGTCTGAAGCACATCTCCAGGCGACCGGATCGACCCACCTCGTGTAAGGCGGTCAGCATTGGAAGTGCCCGGTCAGGCATCGGACACGGGCGCCGACACTTCGATGTCTTCGAACAGGAGTTCCCTTCGGATCCAGGCGACGACATCGTCCACCCCTTCGCCCAATTTCAGGTTCGTGAACAGGAAGGGTTTTTCTCCGCGCATCCGTCGTGAATCACGGTCCATGATCCCCAGGTCAGCGCCTACGTACGGTGCGAGGTCGATTTTGTTGATCACCAACAGCTCGGAGCGGGTGATACCGGGTCCCCCCTTCCTGGGTATCTTGTCGCCACCGGACACGTCGATCACATATATGGAGGAGTCAACCAGCTCGGGGCTAAAGCTAGCGGCTAAATTGTTCCCCCCGCTTTCGAGAAAGATGATCTCCACATCTGGAAAACGAGCGACCAGCTTGTCGATGGCCTCGAAGTTCAAGGACGCATCCTCACGGATCGCGGTATGCGGACAACCCCCAGTCTCGACCGCCAGGACACGATCGGGCTCGAGTGCCTGGCTTCGAACGAGAAATTCCATGTCCTCACGGGTAAAGATGTCGTTCGTGACGACACCCAGCCTGTACCGGTCCCGCATCGCTTTGCACAGATGGTCCACCAGCGCGGTCTTGCCTGATCCAACGGGGCCGCCGATTCCGATCCGGATGGGTTTTCGCATGCCGTTCTTACTCCATTTCAGGAACGGAACATCCGGCTGTAGAGATACCGGTGTTCCATCTGGTAGATGTCCATCAGGGGCACGAAAGACATCAGCTCTCGCTCTTCTTCCCCGAGAATTGCTTCGACGGCGGCGGGCACGGTATCGAGGACCTTCCCCAGGACACCCTGGACTTCCTGCTGTCCGAGTGGGGCCAACCGCAGAGCCGCCGATGCCGTGGCTGACAATCGGGAGTACACGAAGCAAATCAACGCTTCTTCGGTCGTAAAGCCCAACGTCTGGAACACGACCCCATGAACTAGTGCAACGTTGCCGCGCATCGATCCGACCGCGACACGGTTCTCGAGGTCCTCAAGGCCCCTCCCAGGATAAAGCTGCACACAATTCTTTAGTAACCTGTTGCCCAACGAGACACTACCTGCACGGGACTCCGACGCCGGACGGAGGGCCGTCAGTTCCTGGTCCAGCTCTTCCAACCGGGACCAGTCCGACCTCCGGTGGCTCTCGATCGTCCACCTCAAGGCTCGCCCATCTAAAGGAATAAACACCGATTGGACGTAGTGTTTCAGCCAATCTTCCAGCGCCGCACCATGGGTTAGAGAACCTTCCTGAGCCGCCGTCTCCAGACCATCGGAAAAGGAAAACGCTCCAGTTGGGAAAAAACCGTCAGTCATCTGGAGGCTTTGTAGTAGCTGGTAGGGATTCATGCGTCTCGGCGGCTCCGTCAGTGTGAGTGTCCGACCGTTCCCAGGGCAGGCGTAAACGGGCGCGTGTCGGTAAAGTAGCTCACACCCAACTGGTCGAAAAGGCTCTTCACCGCCGGGTCCTCGAGACAGACCAATTCTTCGGCGGCGATCATCACCTTCTGGTGGCGGTTCCCGATCTGGTAGGCGTAGTAAGCCCACTCCCAGGTGTCGGCCGGTCGTATCACGTACACCGGTTCGTCGGCTTCGACGACAGCGACAACGAGCTTTTCCGACTCCAGAACGAAACAATCACCCGCCTTCAACGGTCCTCCGCTTGACAGGGAAATTCCAAACTCGGCTCCGCCATCGGATCGCCTGCGACCGTGCAACTTCCCACGATCTTCGGAATTGAGCGTGATGGTGTCTCGTGCGTAATCGGCCGTCGATTCCTCCAATGCCCCTTGGTCTCCGGTTGTTTCGATGACTGTCATGATCAGAACAGAAAGTAGCGCTGCGCCAGGGGAAGAATATCAACCGGATCGCACTTGAGCAGTTCCCCATCGGCACGCACTTCATATGTGTCGGGGTTCACCTCGATCCGAGGAAGCGCGTCGTTCCACTTCAAGTCCTTCTTACCCAGGTTGCGACAACCATGGACCGGAGCAAGAGGTCGTCGCAAACCATCGAGCGCCCCACTCCGGACACCCGCCTGGGACACGAAGTGGACCGACGTGCGGTCCGGCGCCTGCCCCAGGTGACCAAACATGGGTCGATAAATGAAAGGCTGCGGGGTCGGGATGGATGCGTTGCCGTCACCCATGACGGAACCGGCGATGAATCCACCCTTGATGATCATCTCCGGTTTGACGCCGAAGAAGGCAGGCCGCCACAACACCAGGTCCGCCATCTTCCCGACCTCGACCGAACCCACCGTATGAGAGATCCCGTGAGCGATGGCCGGGTTGATCGTGTACTTGGCCACGTACCGTTTTGCGCGGCTATTATCGTTGTCACCCGTCTCCTCAAGGCGGCCACGCTGCTTCTTCATCTTGTCGGCCGTCTGCCACGTGCGGCAGATCACTTCGCCGATCCGACCCATCGCCTGGGAGTCGGAGGCCATCATCGAAAACGCGCCCATATCGTGAAGAATGTCCTCGGCCGCGATCGTCTCCGCTCGTATTCGGGAGTCGGCAAAGGCGACATCTTCGGGAATCGAGGCCGACAGGTGATGACAGACCATCAACATATCCAGATGTTCGTCCATGGTGTTGCGAGTGAAAGGCATCGTCGGATTCGTCGAGGACGGAAGCACGTTGGCCTCCCCGCAAAGCCGGATGATGTCCGGCGCGTGACCACCACCGGCGCCTTCGGTGTGATAGGTGTGGATCGTTCGACCTTTGAACGCCGCAATCGTGTCTTCAACGAAGCCCGCTTCGTTCAGCGTGTCGGTATGGATGGCCACCTGAACATCGAAACGTTCGGCGACCTCCAGGCACGTGTCGATCGCCGCGGGAGTCGTGCCCCAATCTTCATGGAGCTTGAGACCGAGGGCCCCGGCGCGAAGCTGCTCTTCGAGGGCCTCGGACGACGAGGAGTTTCCTTTTCCCAGGAACCCGAAATTGATCGGAAACTCCTCGATAGCTTCATACATCTTCTTGATGTTCCAGGAGCCGGGCGTGCATGTCGTCGCATTCGTTCCGGTCGCCGGTCCCGTACCGCCGCCGATAAGTGTGGTCATCCCGGAATAGAAGGCCTCCGGGATCTGGTTGGGCGAGATGAAGTGGATGTGCGCGTCGATGCCTCCTGCCGTCAGAATCATTCCCTCGCCCGCAATGATCTCCGTTCCCGCGCCGATCGCCATGCCCGCTGTGACGCCATCCATGATGTCGGGGTTGCCCGCTTTGCCGATCCCGGATATCTTCCCGTCACGCATGGCGACATCCGCCTTTACGATTCCTGTGTAATCAAGAACGATGGCGTTCGTGATGACCGTGTCGGGAGACCCGGAGCTACGGCTGGCCGATGCGGACTGACCCATCCCGTCTCGAACCACCTTGCCCCCGCCAAATTTGGATTCGTCTCCGTAAACGGCGTGATCGACCTCGATCTCGATGAATAACTCCGTATCCCCGAGCCGGATGCGATCGCCCACCGTCGGACCGAAATGATCGGCGTAGGTACGTCGGTCGATCTTCATGGCTTCATCTCAAACTCCCGGACCGAAGCCAGGGCTCGCGCTCGAACCTCCGGATCATCGAGAGGCCCGTCAACGAGACCGTTGATCCCGTGAGCGATTCGGGAACCTCCCAGATCGACCAACTCGACTTCGCGGGTGTCGCCGGGCTCGAAACGGACGGCCGTACCCGCCGGTATGCATAACCGACGCCCGTATGCCTGCTCGCGGTCGAACCGCAGCCAGCGGTTGGCTTCGAAGAAGTGACAATGGGAACCCACTTGAACGGGACGGTCTCCGAGGTTGGACACTTCAATGCGAACGGTATCGCGGCCCACGTTCGCTTCGATGGCCGCATCTCTCAGAACGTACTCACCGGGGATCAATTCAGACTCCTACTTCACAGGCTTGTGTATGGTCACCAGCTTGGTCCCATCAGGGAAAGTCCCCTCGACCTGAATCTCGTTGATCATGTCGGCCACGCCTTCCATGACCTCATCCGCAGACAAAATTTTTGTGCCGAGTTCCATCAATTCGGCGACGGTCCGGCCGTTTCGAATCTCTTCGAGAACCTCGGAGGTGATCAGCGCGACCGCTTCGGGATAGTTGAGTTCGAGGCCACGCGCACGACGCTTTCGTGCGACTTCACCAGCGGTGAACACCATCAATTTTTCAATTTCGCGCGGCGTCAGATGCATTGGGATCCTGTTGGATTGAACTACTGGTACTTCAACAGAGAAAACGACAAACGGAAGGCTGCATACTAACGCTGAAGAGTGAGGGAATCAAGAACCTCCAGCTTCAAGCAGCCATTTCGGAAGTCAGGGAGGACGGAGTGTCTGGAAGGGGCTCTGGAAGGGAAAAGGTCGAGGAGGGAGAGGAATTTGAAGTGAGGGGTATTTTCGAGAGACAGGTATCCGTAGCGGGTCCAGCCCGGTGATTGGGGTCAGGCAGGCGCGTGGAGACCAGGGAAACGAGTCAGTTCAGCTGGAGTCGGCTGGGGTTGGGGCAGACAGAGCGAGGCGAAGCAAACGAAGAAGCTCGATGGAGGTATGCGGGCGATGGCGCCCGCGATGCAAATGACGCAATCGATACAGACGTTCGATCGTGAGAGCCAGGCTTATGAGGAGCCAGTGGAGAAGCAAGCTGTTGGCGTGGTGATGGGGGATATGGGCCATCCCATAACGGTTCTTGGCATCGTTGAAACCTTGGTTTTCGACTTCCCAACGACTCTTGGCCATGCGAAATAAAGTGGGCGCTCCCACTTGGTTCATCGAGAAATTGGTCAGCCAGTAGGCTTCGACCACCGATCCATCGGGTTTCTCTTGCCGGTAGCGGATCACGCGCACGGTCGGCCAGTTCAATCGGCCCCAGGGATCGAAGTCGTCTGCATCCCAGATTTCCACCCGATCGGCTCCATCCTTGAAAACCCGGGACGGCGGCTGACAAGCAAACCGGCTTTTGGCGGCGTTGAACAAGCTCGGAAGATTGGCTTTGAGACGGACGATGGTCTTCAATCCCAACTCGTCGGCCAAGTGCAGGAACGGAGCCGACGCATAGCCCCCATCGACAACAACATAATCGGCAAAACGCGGCCCCAACTGCCCCACCACCCGACGAAGCAGTCGTTGCCCCCCCGACCATTCGCTATCCCCACTACCGTAGGGTTCCACATCGACCGGTAAAGTGAACCCGGTGCCCACGATGGTGGCCATCACGACGTGGTGTAAGTAGGTGGTCACCTCCCCCTCGGCGTTGCGATGGGGTCGACACCACTGACACCCGGCCTCACCGACACGCCCCACGGTTGTCCCGTCCAGCGCCAGGCCGATGAATCGGCAATCGTCGAACGCTTTATTGCGCTTGGCCTGCTTGATGGCTGTGGTCAACGCGCCGCGCGTGAATTCCGGATTCAGCTTCTCGGTAAAATAGCCCAGCGTGTCGTCGCTAAAGCGGCGTCCGATTCCCAAGGCCCGACACGCCGAGGATCGTGCGAGCGACTCGATGGCCAGGAAGCTCGATTCCCGCAGCAGATACCCGATCACCAGAGACCAGATCAGATGCCCACTTCCGATCTGCGGTCGCACCCGCCCATCTCCGGGGTGATTCAAATACCCCTTCAGCCGCAAACACTTTCGCGCGTACCGTCGTATCCCTCGTGCCGACGGACCTTTCACCGGCGCTTCCGCTTCTCACGTTGTTGCTGGCGCTCCAGCACCAACAACTTCGCGTTCGCTGTCAGCACCTCCCGGATCGCATCCTGAAACTCCCGTCCCGCTCCGACACGCTTTTGAATCTCCTCAACCATGGCAGCTGGAACGTGTTCGACATGCTTCTTCCCGTCCATCATGAATGTCCAGGACCAGGATGGGTGCCCTTCACCCGACACACACCGGCACGTCGGCTTACCGCACCGGGTGTAACTAATCGACACCGAGCCAGGCAGCAAACCGTCGGGTATCTCATGGCGCTCGATCAGGCTGTACTTCCGCCGTCGCAGTCGCGACGCAACCGCTCCCCTTACCTGATTCAACTCAAGCCATATCTTTTTCTTCTTCATCTGACGGTATATATACCACAAGATACCGCCGACACCATATCGATTTCAACAATGCGAAAATAGAACTTCCTTAACAATGGGTTTGAATTCGACTCAAATGCCCGCTGGCCGGGCCTCATTCAACTTCGACCGAGCTGCTCTTCCGAAATGGCTGAGCTTCAAGGCCTTGCGATCTTTCCGACCCACACACCCGATATACCCCTTGACCGTTCCAACCTACACCACCTATAGTAAGTTTGTCCCGGCACAACGACGTGCCAAGGGGCCTGACGATGAAGTCTCCGACCAATGTGGTCCGGGGACTTTTTTGTTTTTGAGACACCGTAAGTCTTCCGTTTGGACAGTGACGTCCTGTGGTGAGGAAATCTCTCGCCCGGGGCGTTTTTTTATTTTGTCGCAAGATTCGGGAGGACATCACCCCATGAAACGAATTTTCTTTAGACGCCTGATCTTTAGTCTGTTGCTGGCCGGCGGGCTGATAGTGGGCGCACCGACGGTTCACGGCCAGGCGAAGATCGACCTCGACGATGGCCGCTGGGTCAGCATCGGTGGAGGCCTCCGAGCCACGTTCAGGGCCGCCGAGCAGCCGGACAACACATACACAAAGAACTTCGATCTGGACAACGCTCGCCTCTATGTCAACAGCCAGATTCACGAGTTTCTGACGCTCGAGTTCAACACCGAGCATGTCCAGTCCTCGTCCGAGATCCGCGTTCTGGACGGCGTAGCGAAGTTCTCACCCAGTGAATACTTCAGCTTGTGGGCAGGCAGGCACTTGCCTCCTTCGGATCGCGCGAATCTGGACGGCCCGTTCTACCTGGCCGCGTACGAATATCCGGGGCTCGTCTCCCGATACCCGGCCATCTTTGCCGGCCGTGACGACGGCGTCTCGGTTTCAGGACAGGTGGGAGGCGGCGTCTTTAAGTACGCCGTTGGCGCCTACGAAGGCATCCCGGCGGCCGCCGGCCAGGGTGACTCGTCGCTCTATGCGGCACGCGTCACCTACAACTTCCTGGATCCGGAACCCGGCTACTACACGACAAGCACCTACTATGGCGATAAGGACGTCCTGGCGATTGCCTTTGTCGTCCAGTTCCAGAATGAAGCCATCGAAACCGTCTCGACGGCGCGTGAAAATTTCCGCGGCTATAACTTCGATCTCCTGTTCGAAAAGAAACTGCCGAACGATGGGGTTCTGAGCCTTGAGGGCGCCTATTACGACTACGACCTCGGGGGCGCCACTGGAGAAGGAAACGCCTACCTTGCTCAAGCGGGTTACCTCTTTCCCCAGAAAGTGGGGATCGGTCAGATCCAACCCATGATCCGATTTCAGGAGTTCGAGGGTGACTCGATCTTCGACGCCGGCCTCAACTACGTCATCCGTGGCCACGGCGCGCGATTGTCGCTGATGTACTCGAGAAGGGAGTTTGGAGCCGACAACACACGACGCAACCATATCGTCCTCGGCACGCAGTTTCAGTTCTAAGGAAAAGAGTGAGGATCTCGATGTCATACACAACCAATTTTTCGAGGAGAATGCCCGCGATGTTCAGATTCAAAGGAAGAGGGCTTCGAGCCCGCGTTCAATCCCTGATGGCCGTTACCGCGGTGACCACCCTGACACTGATAACCCTGGCAGGCTGTACTGAAGCTGTCGAACCGGTCAAGGTCGGCGTGCTTCATTCGTTGACGGGCACAATGGCCATATCCGAGACGTCGCTCCGGGACGTCGTCCTGATGGCCATCGATGAGATCAACGCCGCCGGAGGAGTCCTCGGCAAGCCCATCGAACCCGTCGTGGTCGATCCCGCTTCCAACTGGGACCTGTTCGCTGAAAAATCACGCGAGCTTCTCGTCCGGGACGAGGTGGCCGTTGTCTTCGGATGTTGGACTTCGGTGAGCCGGAAATCGGTCCTTCCAGTCTTCGAGTCGTTTAACGGGCTACTGTTCTACCCGGTCCAGTACGAGGGTGAAGAGATGAGTCCGAACATCTTCTACACCGGTGCCGCTCCGAACCAGCAACTTCTTCCCGCGGCCCAGTACCTGATGACGCCTGAAGGAGGAGAGAAGAAAAAATTCTACCTGCTGGGCACCGACTACGTCTTTCCGCGCACGGCGAACAAGATCCTCAAGGCATTCCTGATCGCCGAAGGCGTCCCGGAAGAAAACATCGTTGAGGAGTACACGCCGTTCAGTCATGCCGATTATCAGACCATCGTCGCCAAGATCAAGGAATTCGGCCAGGACGGCGATGCGGCTGTGCTGCCGACGATCAACGGCGACAGCAACGTGCCTTTCTATAAGGAATTCGCCAACCAGGGACTGACGTCCGATGACGTTCCCATCATGGCGTTTTCGGTTGCCGAAGACGAGTTGCGCTCGATGGAAACCGAGCATCTTGTCGGCCACCTGGCGGCCTGGAATTACTTCCAGTCTCTCGATAGTCCCGGAAACAACGAATTTGTCGAGGCCTTCAAGAACTACGCCGAAGCGAAGGGTCTTCCGGGTGGAAGGTCTCGCGTGACGGACGATCCGATCGAGGCGGCCTACTTCGGCGTGTATATCTGGAAGGCGGCCGTGGACGCGGTCCGGGAAGCGGTTCTCGGTCTCGAGTTCCCCGCTCCGGGCGGGCCGAAGAAGATGCACGCGGAAAATCACCACACATACAAACCCGTGTATATCGGTGAAATTCTGGCTGACGGTCAGTTTGATGTGATCTGGGAGACTCCGGGCCTGGTCGAACCTGAAGCGTTCAGCCATTACCTGAGGCAGGCCAGCAACTAAGAGACCGTGAGAGCGACTATCCTCAACCTGCTGTGTGCAGGCCTGCTCTGGGCGAACCCCCTCGTGGGGTTCGCCCAGTTGCGGGCTGTTCCGGATGACCTCCGTGCCGACGTGCGCGCACTTATCGGCGGAAGTGCAACGGACAGTCAGGAGATCTACAACCGGATCGCCGCAGGCAAGAACGCAGCGGTTGTTCCCGTTCTTGAAGCATACAGCGCAGGACTGCTGGAGCAACGCCAGAACGGAGAACTGGTCATCTATCAGATCCGGCTGGAAATTCGAGGCAATCGTGTCTATCCGCTCGTCGACGCCTTCACGCTCGAACCACTAGTCACTGCACTGGGTTCCCCGGCCTATGCGGAAGGGCTTTCCGCCAACATGGTGCGGGCCGAAGCTTCCGAAAGGCGAATTCTCGGACCGTTGATTGCCGCGCTCTCCCTTTACAGTGACGATCGAGGACGGAGGCAAGCGGCCATCCTCAGGGTGGCGACCAACGGGGACAACAGTTTGCTCGACGATCTGAAGAGTCAACTACAATCCGAGAGCAACGCCACGACCACCCGGTTCCTGACCGAAGCTATCGCACGAATCGAGTTGGTTCACGGAAGTTCCGAGGCTCAGGCCGCGGCTGTCGGAACTCTCGGCGAAATTGGATCGAGCCGAAGCGTATCGGATCTGCAGGCCGCACTCGAACGAGCCCGGATCAATCAGGACACCGCTCTTCGAACAGGCATCGAAGGGGCGCTCGCGCGGATCGAATCTTATCAACGCAAAGTACGCGTGGCTCAACACACCTTCGCGGGGCTGTCACTGGGCAGCATCCTGATTCTCCTGGCGCTGGGTCTCTCGATCATCTTCGGATTGATGGGTGTGATCAACCTGGCGCACGGAGAGTTCATGATGGTAGGCGCCTACACCACCTACGTGGTCTCGGAACTCTTCAAGGGCTGGCTGCCTGCAGGCGCCTTCGATTACTACTTCCTGGTTGCGCTGCCTCTTGCCTTTCTGGTGACGGGATTTGTCGGCCTGATTTCGGAAGTCCTGGTGATCAAGCACCTGTATGGCCGACCGATGGAAACGTTGCTGGCAACCTGGGGCATCTCCCTGCTCCTGATCCAGAGCGTGCGCGTCATATTCGGTGACACGACCTCCCTGACCCCACCAAGTTGGCTCCAGGGGGGCTGGGAAGTCGTGCCAGACCTCGTGCTCCCGCTCAACCGCATGTTCATCATCGGATTCTGCGGCGCGGCGATCGCAGCGGTTTACTTCCTGGTGTTGCGAACGAAGTTCGGATTGCTGCTACGCGCCACGATGCAGGATCGAGAGATTGCTGGAACACTGGGCGTACGCACAAGGCGGGTGGACGCCCTCACCTTCAGCCTGGGCGCCGGCCTGGCCGGTCTGGCTGGCACGGCGGTGCCACTGTTCGACAAACTGAACCCGAACCTGGGACAGAGCTACATTGTAGACAGCTTCATGGTCGTGGTCGTCGGGGGAGTCGGGAAGTTGGTCGGCGTCATCAGCGCGGGCGCGGGATTGGGATTTCTTACGAAATACATCGAGCCCTGGCTCGAAGCGGTATACGGAAAACTGGCGGTGCTCGGCTTGATCATCTTGTTCCTTCAATGGCGTCCTTCGGGCCTGTTCCCACCCAAGGGCCGACTGGCAGAGGATTAGGAGCGGGGAAATGAACTTGTTGGACCGGTTCACATTCAAATTCCCGTCGGTTGCTTCTCCTTATCCGGAAGTTGAGCGCTTCCGCGGACGGGCGCTTGTTTTCATCCTGCTGGCTGCGTTTGTCGCGCTACCCGTGATGAACCTGCTTGGGATCCTCGAACCCCACGACCTGAATCGTATCGGACGTTATCTCTGTTTTGCCATCGCGGCAGTCGGCCTCGATCTGATATGGGGATTCACCGGTACGCTGTCTCTCTGTCACGCGCTTTTCTTCTGTCTGGGCGGATACGCAATGGCCATGCACCTGAGCCTGGCCGCTGGCGGAGGCGATGTCCGTCCCGAATACAACAATATCCCCCAGTTCTTCTTCTTCAACAACGTCGAATCGCTGCCGTCCTGGTGGGCTCCTTTCTCGTCGCTTCCGATTGCGCTCATCGCGGGCCTGCTGGTTCCGACACTCATCGCGCTCCTGCTCGGATTCTTCATCTTCAGGAACAGGGTGCGCGGCGTGTATTTCGCTATCATCACGCAGGCATTGGCGTGGGGCGCCTTCCTGGCGTTCTCCCGAAACGAGATGCTGCTTGGGGGCACGAACGGGCTCACCAATTTCTACAAGCCCCTGAACACGGCGAACGGCTGGATTCTCGGGCTGTATCTGCTCACGGCGACTACGCTGACGCTGGTTTTCTGGGCGTACAGCCACCTCACGCGATCCCGGCTGGGGCGTGTTCTGATCGCAGTTCGCGACAACGAAACGCGGCTCTATTTCACGGGCTATCGAGCGGACCTGTATAAAGTCTTCGCCTTTGGCGTCGCGGCGTTGATCGGAGGTGTGGCAGGGCTCCTGTACGTTCCGCAAAACGGTATCATCACACCGAACGTGATGCGGGTTGAAGATTCTATCTGGATGGTCATCTGGGTAGCGGTCGGCGGCCGCGGGAAACTCTGGGGAGCGGTATTCGGCGCCCTGCTTGTGAACTTCATGTACTCGGCCTTGACGACCGACATGCCCGGCGCATGGCCCTTCATTCAGGGAGGAATGTTCCTGGCGGTCCTGTTTTTCCCTAACGGTATCGCCGGATTATGGGAACGCCTGGAAGATGAGGTGCGCTCCGGTGGACGCGTGGGCCGTTTGTTGCTTGGGATCGCCTTCACAGAGGTTTTCCTCATCGTCGACAAGCTCGGCTTCCTCCCCGACGCCGGATCCAATCTCCTGGTCGCCGGGATCGAGGTTCAGTACTTGATCATGCTGGGAGGCGCGGCGGCCATCTGCTGGGGACGCGTGGCCCACACCGCAATTCCCCTGTGCGGTCTGGGATGGCTGATCGTCACCGAGGCACTTGGAATGATGCCGTCATCCCTGGACGTTTTGAAATACCTGGTGGTGCTGTCGGCCTTCGCGGTTTACGTCTACTTGCAATGGGCGGACCGCACGAAGCACGCCGCGGGTCCTGGCCTTGGAGCCAGGATACTGATGGCCTGGAAGTGAAACAGGAGCAATGAGCCGATCCACCCTGCAACCTGACATAGAGCCCGTGACGAGTGTCGATCACATTCTCGCGCTCCAAAACGCGACGGCTGTGTTCGACGGCTTCAAGGCCCTGGATATCGAACATCTGGAGATCGCGCGCAACGAACTGCGGGTCGTCATCGGGCCGAACGGCGCCGGCAAGACAACGCTGTGCGACGTCATCAGCGGCAAGACGCGGCTGGCGGGCGGCAGAGTTGTGTTCGACGGCACCGATATCACATGCTGGAGCGAGTTCCAGATCGCACGACGGGGCGTGGGCCGGAAGTTTCAAACACCGAAGGGATTTGGAAGCCTCACCGTCTATGAGAACGTCGAGCTCGCATTGCCGGGCAGCCACGGGATTCTGGACAATATCTGGAGGCGTCCTTCACTGAAGGTCAAGAACTCCATATTCGAAGTCCTCGAATCGGTGGGCCTCGCCTATTCGGCCGGCATGAAGGCAGAGAACCTCGGTCATGGCCAGAGACAGGCTCTCGAGATTGCGATGCTGCTCATCGCAAAGCCCCAGTTGCTCCTGGTCGATGAGCCCGCTGCCGGTTTGAGCGACGCGGAGGCCTTCGGAACGGCGGAGCTTCTGCTGCGACTCAAGGGACATCACACCATCCTGGTGATCGAGCACGACATGGATTTCGTGCGACATCTCGACGCCGAGGTGACGGTTCTCAACGAGGGGAAAGTGCTGGCCCAGGGACCGATGCGGGAAATCCAACAGAACCCCGAGGTTATCGAAGCGTACCTGGGACGTTAACCCATGCTTGAAATCCAGAACCTTTCGTTTTCCTACGGTGCGGCCCAGGTGTTTGACAACATCAGCATGAGCATACCCGAGTCCCGGGTCACCTGCATCATCGGCAGGAACGGCGTCGGAAAGACGACCCTGCTGATGAACATCATGGGCGCGCTCAAACCAGATTCGGGAACTGTTTACCTTGGGGATGTCGATGTGACCCACCTTTCTCCGGACGCGCGGGCGCGCGCCGGCCTGGGACTGGTTCCACAAGGCCGACGGATCTTCCCCCAACTCACGGTCGAAGAAAATCTCCGTATTGGACTCGAGGCCAGGCAAGACGGACTGACCGAAGTACCCGAAGAAGTGTACGACCTTTTTCCAGTGCTCAAGACAATGTCCGGCCGGATGGGCGGAAACCTCTCGGGCGGTCAGCAACAGCAACTGGCAATCGCTCGATCCCTGATCGGACGGCCGAAGGTACTGTTGCTCGATGAGCCGACAGAGGGGATACAACCCAACATCATTCAGGAGATCGGCGGTGTCCTGGAACGGCTCGTCAATGAGTTGAAGATTACTGTCGTGATGGTGGAGCAGTACCTGGCGTTCGTTCAGGACATCGGCCACCACTTCTACTTGATGGACCGGAGAAAGGTCGTCGCCGAAGGCCCGACGTCAGAGCTTTCGTCCGAATTGATTCACCGCCACCTCAGGGTCTAGAGGGAGACGGGGATTTCAACGCAAAGACGCTAAGACGCAGAGGTCGCAAAGTTTGTTTTCCAGGGAGAGAGACCTCCTGACAAAAAACTTGGCGTTCTTTGCGATTTTGCGTCTTTGCGTTGATCCCCCGAATTTATCCACTTGCGCTCCAGTTCAGGTCAGGAGCCGAGATGCCGGTATGCACGCAGGGTCAGGAACTCTTCCAAATCGTCATTCGATGTGATCTGATCGAAAAGCTTTCCGGCCAGTTCATAGGTCCCGGACTTCCACGCTTCTTCCCCGACGATCCCGCGGATCTTGGTCAGTTCCTCGGCCAGCATCTCGTGAAACAGGTCCAGTGTCACTTCCCGTCCATCGGCCAGGATCCCTCTGGGATGCCGGATCCACTGCCAGACCTGCGTTCGGGAGATTTCCGCGGTCGCGGCATCTTCCATTAGGTTGTAAAGAGGAACGCAGCCGTTACCCCCGAGCCAGGCCGCCATGTACAGGACGCCGACGTTGATGTTGGTCCTGAAGCCCTCCTCCGTGATGGAGCCTTCGGGAACTTTCAACAGATCTTCCGCGGTGACATGAACATCCTCTCTCAGCCGATCGATCTGGTTCGGACGATCTCCCAGGACCGCATCGAACTCCTTCATTGCCGTTTCCACCAGGCCGGGGTGGGCCACCCAGGTTCCGTCGTGGCCATCGGTGGCCTCGCGCTCTTTGTCCGCTCGCACCTTTGACAACGCCGTTTCGTTGGCCTCCGGGTTGTTCTTGATGGGGATCTGCGGCGCCATCCCACCCATTGCGGGCGCGCCTCTCCTGTGACAGGTCTTGATGGCCAACTGCGTGTAGGAACGCAGGAAGTGCTGAGTCATGGTCACATCGGCCCGATTCGGCAGGATGAACTCCGGGTTCTTCTGGAGCCGCTTGATGAAGCTGAATATGTAGTCCCATCGTCCGCAGTTCAGTCCCGCGCTGTGTTCCCGCAGTTCGTAGAGAATCTCATCCATTTCGAAAGCCGCCAGAATGGTCTCGATCAGGACCGTCCCCTTGATGGTCCCCTGGGGAACTCCGAGACCGTCCTGGGCGGTCACAAAGATGTCGTTCCACAACCGGGCTTCAAGGTGGTTCTCCATCTTCGGCAGGTAGAAGTAGGGGCCGGTTCCGTTTGCCTTGAGCGTCGAGTGGTTGTGAAAGAAATACAGTCCGAAGTCCATGATCCCGCCCGATATCGGTTCCCCATCGAGAGTGACGTTCTTCTCGGGCAGATGCCACCCGCGCGGACGCACCAGAAGGACGGCTGTTTCGTCGTTGAGCTTGTAAAACTTGCCGTTAGGCGCTGTGAAAGTGATTGTCCCGTCGATCGCGTCGCGAAGGTTGATGTGTCCCTGGATGGTTCCTTCCCACGTGGGAGAATGTGAATCCTCAAAGTCGGACATGAAGACCTTCGCGCCGGAATTGAGGGCGTTGATGACCATCTTGCGCTCAACCGGACCCGTTATTTCCACGCGACGGTCCAGAAGGTCGTCCGGTAAGGGGGCGATCTTCCATTCGGACTTGCGGATCTCCTCCGTCTCGGGCAGGAATTGCGGAAGTTTTCCGGCATCCAGGTCAGCCTGAACCGCGATCCGACGCTCCAATAGTTCGCGGCGACGGGCTTCGAACTTCCGACAGAGCATCGCGACGAATTCGAGCGCATCGGACGAGAGGATCTCCGCAAATTCGTCAGACACCGGCGCATTGATTTCGACGCCGCCGATCTTGTGAGACGGTGCGTGTGACATGGGTGACTCCTCGATACATGAAACGTTGAGATGAGGGAGGATAGCAGCCCCAATGATCATGGGCAAGCGGCGAGAGGATTATCGGGATTACTCATGTCGCAGCACACCGAGCGGGTCGATCCTGCTCGCGCGACGGGCCGGCACGTAGGTGGCAAGGAAGGCGACCACGATCATGATGACCGAGACCGCTGAAAAGGTAGTGGCATCTACCGACCGTACGCCGTAGAGAATGCTCGACAACAGCCGTGTCAGCCCGAGAGAGAGCAAGAGACCCAGGGCAATCCCGGTGAGGGCCAGGGTCATGCCCTTCCCGACAATCAGTCCCAGAATGTCCTTCCGGCGGGCTCCCAGGGCAATTCGGACTCCGATCTCCGAACCTCTCTGCTTGACGACATAGGCCATCACACCGTAAAGGCCGACCGAGGCCAGGATGGCGGCCATGACCGCAAACACACTCATCAACATCGCGGCAAAGCGGGTGTCCGCGGTAGACTCAGCGACAAAGGAATCCATCGTCCGGAAGGCACGGACGGGACGCCCTGGCCCCATGGCGAGAACCTCGGAACGGATGACCGAAACCATGCTCATGGGGTCCGGGGTGGTGCGGACCGTCATCGTCAGGCGTGGTCGGGAAACGTCCCAGAACGGAACGTAGATCTGAGGAAGCCCAACTCTTCGGACATCCTCGAGACGAGCGTGGGGAATGACGCCGACGACTTCGGCCCATTGTGGGTTGGAGTTGCCGATGTTCAATTCGATCTTGATCTTCTTGCCGATGGGATTCTCTCCACCCCACTCCCGTTCGGCCAGGGTCTCGTCCACGACAACGATCAGTCGTTCCGCCTGACTGTCGCTGGGCTCAATGAAGCGGCCGGACGACAGCAGCGTTCGCATCGATTCGAAATATCCCGGAATGATCGGCCGATACTGTGCGGTCCGCTGGCCCCAGTTTCGCTCACTCTGGTTGTCGACCGCATATGGCGCCGTCAGAAGCCCTCCACCGAGCGGAAGGTTGAAGATCCCACCGGTTCGCTCGACTCCCGGCAAACTCTCCAACCGGTTTGTCAGCTCACGATAGAACGTCCAACGGCTTTCAGTATCTCGATACGTTTCGTTTGCGGTGGCAACGTCGAATGTCAAGACACGGGAGGGATTGAATCCGAGATCGATTTCGAGCACACCGACAAACGTTCGGACCATGAGGCCCGCCCCGATCAGTAAGGCCAGGCACAATGCAACCTCCGACACGACAAGGAACTCGCGGAGGCGCTTCCCCATCGATCCCCGAGTGGCCGGACCCCCCTGTTTCAGGGTCCGATTGATGTCGAGCCGCAACGCCTGGACGCCTGGAGCCAGTGTAAACAGGGTGCCGCACGCGACGATGGTCGCCAGGGCAACACCCAGGACCGTGAAGTCCATTTCCACGTTTTCCAGCCGGGGCAGATGCGGCGGTTTGAGGGCGAGAATCAGGTCCACACCCCACTGCGCAAACAGCAAACCCAGCAGGCCGCCGGTAAACGCCAGCAGCAGGTTTTCGGTCAGGACTTGCTGGACAATTCGCTTACGGCCGGCGCCAAGAGCGGTCCTCAGGGCAAGTTCCCGCTCCCTCCCCTTGTATCGGCCCAACAAGAGACCGGAGATGTTGGCGCACGCGATCAGTATGAGAAAACCTACGGCAACGAGAAGGGTCAGCATGGCGGGCCGGATGGGATCCACCATATCGCGATGAAGGGGGACCAGATGCAACCCGATACCGCCGGCCACCTCATACTCGGCCCCATACTGATCTTCAAGCCGGGCCGCGATGCCATCCAGGTTCGCTCCCGCCTGCTCCAGGCTGACACCGGGCTTCAGCCGGGCGATGATGCGAATCCACCTCAAGTCCCGATCGACCCAGTAAGTCTGGGGAATCCAGGCGTCCAGTTCTGTCTGTAGTGGATTGTCCGATCCGCCGCGAAACAACCTGAAGTCTTCGGGCATCACACCAACGACCGTGCCCCGACTGTCCGCAATCTGAATTCGCCGGCCGACGATGGATGGATCTCCACCGTAACGGCGTTGCCAGAGGTCGAAGCTGAGCATGACGGGGGTCGGACCGTTGGGTTGATCCTCCTCTTCGAGAAAGTGGCGACCGAGGTGGGGGTCGACTCCGAGCATGCCGAACAGGTTGGCAGTGACCCACGCGTATTGTATCGGCTCCTGATCCCTGCCTTCACCGACGGAGGCCGGGCTCGTCCAAACGCCTCCGAAGGCTTCGAACAAATTTCCCTGCTCTCGCAGGTCCAGTAGTTCCGGACCCGACAACACGGCGACAGATTCCAATCCCTCAACATCGGCTCGCACGAGGACCAATCGGTCCGGATCCGCATAAGGAAGCGGCTCGAGAAGAATTCCATCAACGACGCTGTAGATGGCAGTACCGATTCCAATGGAAAGCGCCAGAGTCAGCACCGACACGCCGGTGAAAACGGGTCTTTCGAGAAGCACTCGAACGGCATAGCGACAGTCCTGCCACAAAGACCAGTTCAACATATGTTCCTTGATCCAGGGATCGCTTGCCGCACCGTGATCGGGTTGGCGGTCCAACAACCGATAGCGGAGACGAAGTGCCGCATTCGTTACGATGCTTTCCACCAAACGTCCCCAGAGCCAGAACTCCGCCTTTCGACCTGTCCGGGGAAACACATCGTTCTGATATTCCTCAAGAATGTCGCCCAGAATGTGTCTCCGATGTCTGGCCGGCAGAAACAGCGAGACGATGCGGAGAAGACGAGATGCGCCCTCGGTTGGAGACTTCATTCAGACCTCGAATCGATCTGTGGTTCGAACCCCGACCACAGGGCGGTGAACAGTTCTCTTGAGCGGTTCAGAGCCTCGAGACCCCGAGCCTCAAGCCTGAAATGTCTCTTCGCTCGGCCACCGCGCTCCGGGGTCGGGCTGCCAACGTAGGAACGGACCAGACCCTTCCCTTCCAGGCGGTCCATCGTCGGATAGATGGCACCAAGCGAGACTCTCCGACCGGTTCGTTCCTGGATTTCCCGCCGGATGGTCACTCCATAGGCTCCGGGTCCAAGACGCATCAGCGCCAACAGTACGACCTGCTCGAACTCCCCCAGATAACGATGCTGAACCATAAGTCATATATCCTAGTACAAATAGAGTGGCAACGAACCGCTCATCTTGTAAATTGTTGTATCAGTTGCTACTTGGCCTTTGCTGCGTGTATTCTGGTCGTTTCCTGCCAAGGGAGGAGTCTCCGAATGGACGTCCATCTCATCGACGGAACATACGAACTATTTCGACACTTTTTTGCTGTGCCATCCTCGAAGGATCAGGCCGGGAACGAGATCGGCGCCATGCGAGGGGTGATCGGTTCGGTGATTGGAATGATCGAGAACGGGTCGACCCACCTGGGAGTCGCGACCGATCACGTGATCGAATCATTTCGGAACGACTTATACGCGGGCTACAAGACCGGCGAAGGGATCGAACCGGACCTCCGAGGCCAGTTTGTCCCACTCGAGGAGGCACTCCGGGCGCTGGGAGTTGTCGTCTGGCCCATGGTCGAACAAGAAGCCGATGATGCACTTGCGGCCGCTGCGCGGAAAGCGGCGGCGGACAAGCGAGTCCATCGGGTTCTCATCTGCACGCCGGACAAGGATCTGGGACAGTGTGTCGTCGGCGACAGGGTCCTGCAGCTCGATCGGCGAAAGAACCAGATCCGGAACGCTGAAGGAGTGCGCGAGAAGTTCGGAGTGGCACCGGAATCTATTCCGGACTACCTTGCCCTGGTCGGCGACAGCGCCGATGGATTTCCAGGTTTGCGCGGATGGGGCGCCAAGTCGACGGCCATCGTCCTTGGCCTCTATCCTCATCTTGAGGACATTCCGAAAGACCCCGATGCCTGGCTCGTATCGGTACGAGGCGCGAGCTCGCTCTCCTCGACGCTGGTCGAACAATGGGAACTGGCTCTATTGTTCCGCGACCTGGCCACCTTACGGACGGATGCATTGGTTTTCGATTCTGTCGACCAACTCCGATGGGATGGTCCCTTGCCTCACTTCGAGCAGATCTCGGACCGGATGAAGGCGAGGTTGCTGTGGGAAAGGGCGATGGCGGCAAAGGCGGCAAACAGCTAGCAGCCCGTGGCGGAAGTCTGTAGGGTCGCGCGCAGGGGTATTCGGGTCTCAGGCGCGAAAGGAGGAGCAGAACGATGCTTTGTCATCGTGACCGACGAGTGACAAAGCCTGTGGCCCGAAGACCCCTGCGCCCTTCGGGTTACGACGGCATGGGGCCAGCTGCGGCGTTGCCACTCCTAGATCGATGAAGAGCATCGCCGTCTTCGATGGGAACCATCGCCGTCGTCGTGGCGCCTTGCATCTAGCCCCATGGCGCTCGTAACGCGACCCTACAGACTTCCGCCACGGGCTGCTTGGGGTGAATCGTTCGGGCAAACACGGTAAACTGTCTACCTTCAAAGGAGGCGCCATGAAAGCAGCAACGCAGAAGAAAGCCATCAAAACGCTGAACAAGATACTCGAAATGGAACTGGCCGGTGCGATTCATTACACGCACTATTCCTTTATGGTTTTCGGATACAACAGGATTCCGATCGTCGGTTGGATGGAAAGTCAGGCAGACGAATCGATGCTGCATGCACGTGAAGCGGGAGAAATGGTCACGCAACTTGGAGGACACCCGTCGCTGGCTATCGGGCCCCTGCTCGAAACCCAGAAGCACGACATCGGGGACATCCTGAGGGAGTCGCTGGGCCATGAAAAGGCAACGCTCAGGCATTACGAAGCGTTACTCAAAATGGTCGCGGGAGAGGATGTCACGCTGGAAGAATATGCGCGCGATCACATCGCGCTGGAAGTACGCCACATGGCCGAAGTCGACAAGATGCTCCGAAAGCCGGGCGACATCGAGCGATTCGCGAAATAGGGTGCGCCGAAGGCGCGGGCGGTCAGTGCCGGTTTCGGACTTCGTTGAAGTGAACGCGCGCGCCCGGGGAGAGAAGAGCGCAGCCGACGTAAATCCCAATCATCGTTCCAAAAGGAAAACTCGCCAGCAGGAGGATGACCGAAATCACGGCGATGACGCGCGCCCACCGCTGGTAGAAGAACAGGCCCACGCCTGACGCAATCTTCGCGAAGGAGAACAGCAACAGCCCGACGCTGGCCAGTAGCACGATCCCCAGAGAAGCGCGAACTTCCCCCACGAACAAGCCGGCACCGATCCCGATCAACGCCAGTCCCGCCGTCAACAAACCGGACATTATCAGGAGCCAACCACTGATCTTGATCTGCAGCGCCGCGTTCTGCCAGAAACCCGCGAGGCCCCCAACAGATGCCTGAACGCCGGGCGAAGATAGTGATGGGGATGCTTCGGCCGTCGGAGGAACGACAGTCTGGACCGTACTGCTGTCTCGCCGGCTCCGTTTGAGGTCGGCTTTCAGATCTGCAGCGGTCTGATAGCGAACGCTTCGATCTTTTTCCAACAAGCGCTCCAGTGCAGCAACGATGCCGGCGGGCACCTGAGGGTCCACCTCTGCGATCGGCCTGGGCGGTCGGTTGAGCACGGCATCAAAGAGAAGCCCTGTCGTGTTCGCGTCGAACGCCTGGCGGCCCGTGATCATTTCGTAAAGTACCGTGCCGAGAGAAAACAGGTCGGACCGGCCATCCAGACCTTCCCCTCGAATCTGTTCCGGCGACATGTACCCCACCGTGCCGACAGTCGAGCCCGGATTGGTCAACTGCGGGTCTCCGTCAAGGGTGACGTCATCGGCCCCAGCAGCAAGCGGGGCATCGGCCGACAGCTTCGCCAGGCCAAAGTCGAGAAGGGTGGCATGCCCCCGGGACGAGACCATGATGTTGGCGGGCTTGATGTCCCGATGGACAATGCCCTTCGAGTGCGCGGCATCGAGGGCGTCGGCTAGTTGGATGGCCACCTCGAGGAAGTCGTCGGACGAGAGCGGACCTTTCGCCACAAAGCCCCGAACGTCCGTGCCCTCGAGCAATTCCATGACGATGTAAGGCCGGCCCTGGTACTCGCCGATATCGAATATCGTGCAGATGTGGGGATGGTGCAATGACGATGCGGCTCGGGCCTCACGCTCAAAACGCTCCAAGGCCAGACGATCTTGCCCGTATTCATGTGGAAGGAACTTGAGGGCCACAGCCCGTTCCAGCCGCGGATCTTCCGCCCTGTAGACGACACCCATCCCACCGCCGCCCAGAAGATCGACGATCTTGTAGTGGGACACGGTCTGGCCAATCATGTGTTCCCCTCGAAAGAAAGGCCCCGTCCGGCCGTTGTCAGCCCAGGACGGCCAGCAGGAATCCGGCGACGACGGCAGAACCGATGACGCCGGCGACGTTCGGACCCATGGCATGCATCAGAAGATGATTGTGATGGTTGGATTCCAGGCCAACTTTGTTGACGACGCGGGCAGCCATCGGGACCGCGCTCACACCCGCCGCGCCGATCAGGGGATTCACCTTGCCCGACGTCAACCGATGCATGGCTTTTCCCATCAGGACGCCGGCCGCGGTCCCCACGGCAAAAGCAACCAGGCCGATCGACAGGATTCCGATCGTCTCGGCGGTCAGGAATTCTTCGGCATGCAGCTTGGAGCCCACCGCGAGGCCGAGAAAAATCGTGACCGTGTTGATGATCTCGTTCTGTGTGGACTTGGTCAAACGATCGACCACCCCGCTCTCTTTAAGCAGATTGCCGAACACGAGCATACCGATCAGGGGTGACGCGCTCGGCAGCAGGACAACGACCAGGAGGAGAACCGTAAAGGGGAAAAGGATCCGCTCCAGGCCTGACACGGGTCGCAATTGCTGCATGACGACAGATCGTTCCGCCTCAGTCGTGAGGGCCCTCATGATGGGCGGCTGAATGATCGGCACCAACGCCATGTAAGAATAGGCCGCCACCGCAATCGCGCCCAGAAGGTCCGGACTCAGCCTTGACGCCAGAAAGATTGCAGTCGGGCCGTCCGCCCCGCCGATAATGCCGATGGCCGCGGCATCGGTAATGGAAAACTCCAGGCCCGGAATCACGTTCATCGCCAGGGCGCCGATCAAGGTGGTGAAGATGCCGAACTGCGCCGCCGCCCCGAGAAGCAATGTCGGGGGATTGGCAATGAGCGCACTGAAGTCCGTGTGGGCGCCTACGCCCATGAAAATCAACAGCGGGAACACGCCGGTCTCGACACCAACCGAATACAGCTGCCCCAGGAGACCCTCTGGCCCACTGATGCCGGCGACGGGGATGTTGCTCAGGATCGCTCCGAAACCGATCGGGATCAACAGGAGCGGTTCGAACTTCTTGGCGATGGCGAGATAGATCAGGAGTCCGCCAACCCCGATCATGACGAGCGATCCTAGCTCGAAATGAGCGAAACCGGTCGTATTCCACAGTTTTGAGAGGAGACTTGTATCCACGGAGTCGCTCAGGCGAGGTAAAGAAGGGCGGCCCCGTTCTGGACCGAATCACCTTCGCGGACGGCGATGGAAACAACGCGGCCTGCACGCGTGGCGCGAACTTCGGTCTCCATCTTCATGGCTTCGAGAATGATGACGACGTCCCCGGACCCCACCTGCTGGCCCTCCTCGACCTCGACGCGAAAGACTGTCCCCGTCAACGGTGATGCCAGCGGCTCTCCCTGGGCTGCAACTGGCGCCGGCGCGGGTAGCGCAGGGGGCTCGCGTGACGCCGTGACAGGCTGGACCGAAGTCACCGTCCCTTCCGGCGCCACTTCGACATCGTAATTGTTTCCATTGACGGACACGCGATAACGCGCGGGCTGGTTCGACACGGCCGGCTGGGGGGGGCCACTGGATCCGCTTCGGACAGGCGGACCCGCCGCCGAAACGGGCTCGTCTTCCAACCAGGGCAGGGGTTCAAAGGCATCGGGATTGTCCCTGTTCTTGAGAAAGCGTAGACCGACTTGGGGAAATAGCGCGTAGATCAGGACGTCTTCGGCCGGGTTGGCGGCTCGGCGAATGCCCTCTTCGGCGGCGAGGCTGTCGAGTTCCGCTGTCAATCGGTCGATCTCGGGCGAGATCAGGTCCGCGGGCCGACAGGTTACCGGGTCGTCACCGTTCAGAACGCGCTTGGCGAGCGCCGCATTCACGGGCGCCGGGGTACGGCCGTATTCCCCCTTGAGAACCGCGGCCGTCTCCTTCGTGATGCTCTTGTAGCGCTCCCCGCTGAGAACGTTGACGATGGATTGTGTCCCGACGATTTGAGAGGTGGGCGTGACGAGGGCAATCAGGCCGAGGTCTTCCCTAACTCGGGGCATCTCTTCGAGAACCTCGCCGATCCTTTCGGAGGCACCCTGTTCCCGAAGTTGATTCTCCATGTTGGTCAGCATGCCGCCGGGCACCTGTGCGATCAGGATCCGTGAATCCACACCGCGAAGCGAGCCTTCGAACTTGGCGTATTTCTTCCGGACCTCGCGAAAATAACTCGCAATTTCCTCGAGCAACTTCAAGTCGAGGCCGGGGTCCCGGTCGGTGCCCTCGAAGATCGCGGTGATCGATTCGGTGGCCGGATGCCCGTAGGTATGGCTCATCGAAGAGATCGAGGTGTCGGCGAGGTCCAGCCCCGCTTCAATGGACTTGACGAGCGTGGACGTGCTCATTCCCGTCGTGGCGTGAGATTGCATGGCGATCGGAACCGATACGGTTTCCTTGAGCCGGGACACCATTTCGAAAGCGACATACGGCCTCAGCAAGCCAGCCATGTCCTTGATACAGATGGATTGGCAACCCATGTCCTCGAGCTGCTTTCCCATGTCGACCCACATATCGAGGGTGTGAACCGGGCTGATGGTATATGAAATTGTGCCCTGGGCGTGCTTGCCGACCTTGAGGGTGGCGGCGACGGCTTGCTGGAGATTCCGGATATCGTTCATTGCATCGAAGATGCGGAAGACATCCATTCCGTTCTCGGCAGCCGTTTCTACGAAAGCGTCCACAACATCATCGGCGTAGTGGCGGTATCCCAGAATGTTCTGACCGCGCAACAGCATCTGCATGCGCGTGTTGGGCATGGCCTTTCGGAAGCGGCGCAGCCTCTCCCAGGGATCCTCTCCCAGAAAACGGATACAGGCATCGAACGTCGCACCGCCCCATACTTCCGCCGACCATAGTCCGATCTTGTCCAACTTGTCGCAGATGGGGATCATGTCATCGATCCGCACTCGCGTCGCAAGCAGCGACTGGGAGCCGTCTCGAAGAACAACGTCCGTAATACCGAGGGGTTTCTTCATTCTGTTTTCGCTATTTCCGAACGCCCACTCCCGCTCGATGAGCATGAATCGAAGCGGTAATCGCCGCGATCAATTCGGGATCATCAACGGCCGGGCGCGGAGTGGCAATCTCCAGCACGGGTTCGGGAAACATGCCTGCCAGTCGCGACATCGCTTTGATTGCCAGAACCAGCAGGCCGAGCAGAGAAAAGACAACGCCCATTCCCACCAGCATGAGCTCGATCCCCTGTCTCAGTAAATCTTCCATCTTCAAGGCGCCGGCAGAAACGTCTCCTGGAGGCTCTCGAGAAAGCCCCTCCTTTCGAATCTGTCAGGAAGGCACATATTAGCACAAGGCATTGCGCTAATCATCGCCGGGAGCCGTCATTCAAAGGATGCCCCCGAAAGCGTGACGCTTCGAACGAAAACAAGAACGGGCAACCCCATCCACTTCTGAATGAAGTTGCCCGTTGTGCCAAACCAGCGCATCGTCGACCGGACTCGCCACCCCGGATACACCCTTCGAAACTAGACCCAGCTGATGCTCTTGTACTCGGGAACACCCGTCACGTGGTCTTTGAACATGTGACCCCGGACATAGCCCTTGGCCATCGTTTTCTCGGCACCCATCATCCAGGCCAGTGTGGGAGCCATATCCATCCGGTTGACTACATCTTTGATCTTTACGCCCTCTTTGAAGTCCGGGCCGTACCAGATACTGGCAGGCCGGTGCGCATAGTAGTAACCGTCGGAGTGATGGATCTCGCCATACAGGTTCACCTCGTCATCACGTCCGGTTTCCGGCCGGATGATGATCGCGGTGTTCGTACTGAAGTACGGATCGTTCCGTACGAAGTCGTAGATCTTACCGATCATCTCGTCGGTCGACTTCGCGACAGCTGAGTAATCCAGGTATCCGGTTTCGTCTCTCAGATACCCGCCCGCGCCGTGTCCGGTGTCGTGCGCGACCATCTGAACGGTAATGATCCGGGGCTTGAACTCCTGAAGAACCTGGGGCACCAAGGCAAGCGCGTGGCCTTCCTGCATGTGAGGCGTACGTTGCGGAAAGGGCACCTCGAGCTTCGGTTCCCAGCTTCTTTTGTCGAGAACGCCGGCAACGAAACCTTCGATCTGTTTCAACTCCTCGGAGTTCAAACCCATGTCGGCGGGAAACTGCTGTTTAACGATGTCGGCCGGTGTCATGTCCTGACCGTCGAAGAACGCGTCGTGCGCCTGAAGACTGGCGCCACGGCTTTCGATACCGAAATCCGGATGCGATGTGTAGTACTTCCGATGGAAGCGCCACTGGCGATAATAGGACACCGGGTTGACGTACCAGTAGTTGCTCGCCTTGTCGCCGTTCGCCTTTCGGGCGTAGTGCATGAAGGTCGGGAACATCGGCTGGTCGCTGGAAACATCCAGGCCGGTCAGGTACTCGGTAAACATGTAGCCGTGGTTGGATACATGCGTTCCGTGATCCTCTTCAAAAACCGTCGACTTCTCGAGCATCGGACGGATCTTGACGGCGATATCGTCGCGCTCGTAATACTCCATCTTCCGCGCACCGTTACCGTTCATGATCAGGATGATGTGCTTGGTCTTCAGGCCATGATCCGGGCCTTGCGCCCACGCCTCGGGACCCAGTTTTCCCATAGCCGCCAGGCCGACGCCCGCGCCGCCTACACCTTTCAGGAATCCACGTCTGTTCATGATTTCTCCTTAGTACTTCTTGAGACTTGCTGTTGCGAATAAATGATCAGTCATAAAAACCAACTCCGCTCCCTAGGGAACGTGGCAGTTCAAGCAGGCGCCACGCGGCGGATGCGGTGGAATCATGTCGGTTCGCCGGAGGGTCGGAACGGTTCCGGATCCGGACCTGCGCACGCGGTCCGCATACCCGGTATTCCCGAACGCTCCTTCTTCCAGATCGGATTGGGAAAACAACACCTGAACCGTCTCAAGCTGACCGTAGTCCCTGGAGATCATGTCCAGATAGTTGTTCGCCAAATCCCGGGCGATCACACGCTTAACAGTCCACCAGCCGGACTCATCCAACGGGTGGATCGTGAACTGACCCTCGTAGATGTTTTCCTGAACATCGTAAGCCGGTTTGATCAAAACATCCGGCTTCGCCTTCGGTGTCAACGACACCCGGCGCTTGTCGATCGAGTTCGGACTGTGGATCGTCACTGTGATGTTGTCCACGCCGGAAAGGTTGTCGGCTATAACGGCCCTCAGCGTGACACCTTCTCCGGCCTGGGCCGAACGCTTGTCGATCGAAAGGGTAATCAGTTCGGGAGGCGTCGAGTCTTCCTGACCCGCGATTATGTTGATCCGCTGATCACCGAGCGCCTTGTTGCTGTTCGGGAAAGCGGTTCGCTCGTTTCTGGCATGGTCACTCATCCGGATGCGCGCAACCCGGTAGTCGCCACCCTCATAGTGAGGGTTCAGTCGAAAGTACCCGATCATGGCGTTTGGATGATTCTCCTGGTCGAGAACAGGACTGAGCAGAATGTCGCTGTAAAGGTTGCGCTTCGGCGAAGACAGCGTAACGGTTACCTCGGCTACGCCGGAACCCGCGTCTTCAACCTCGGCATACACCGGGATCAGAGCAGTGATCTTCGCCTGAACCGGGCGCTGCGGTTCGGAACCGTCGAGCGAGCCCAGAACGAACTTCGTGAGAGCCGGGGGCGTCAGGTCATAATTCGGATTGTCCTCGACCTCGAACGAAAGGCTGTTCCGATCCATCACTGGGTGGTAATCCGACCGGAAGGACTTGCCGTGACCCAGCTGGTTATTGAGGTTCTGGATCGCGAGCGGGAAATACGTACCACCCGGAGTCCACTCCGGAACGGTGCCAACGGCTTCCCAGGTTTCCCAAAGCATTCCATCTTCTCTTTCTTCCGTACTGAGGGCCCGGGCCATCCTGAGAGACATCCGTGTTTCGCGGCCGTCGATACCCTCATACATCATAGAATTGGGATTCACGGGCGCCTTGCTTCGGATCAGGACGCGAACCTTGACGGTGTCGCCAATCTGGACTTGCTTTGGAGTCAGCAACTCCATTTCCATGATCTGCGGCGAAATGTGGTAACCCGTCAGGTTGGCCGCATCCACTCGCCGATCTGCGTTGGACATGAATTCGTCGGGAATCCACTCCGACTCGGGTCTTTCGTCGAAGTAAAATTCCATGAGGTTCGGAGCCTTCGCGAGTTTGCCGGTGCGATGACCGGTGTTGAGAATGTCGGCTTGCTCGATACGATTCGTCAGCGGCACTTTTTGCTGCTGTGCCACGATCGGAATTGCGATCGCTACGGCGACCAACAACACGAACGCGACATACCACGGGGTGCGAACAGGTTTCATAGGATTTCCTCCTCGGTCCGTTAAACAAAAAATAGTTCGACCTAGAGCCAATTATGCGAGCGTAATTATATCCCAAGAACGGCGGAAAAGCAGGCAAATCAGGAAACAAAATCGATCGGACAATCAGTCTGGCGCACAAGACCACATCCCGATTTTTCAGGATCGTAACAAGCTGATATATAATCACTTACAAGACAGTCGGCAAAAAGACAGAAGCGAGGCCACGCTGGGCTTGAAATGGATCCACCCCGCTGGCGGCGACGATCGTCGACACATCGAAGTCCCGCGGCTGTGGATTACGGTCCGGCCACCAGAAAAAAAGAGCATTCCAACCCCGATGAACGAGGCTGGAATGCTCTAGATAACGGCTAGCTGATAACTAACAGCTAAAGACTAGAACGTAAACCGCACTCCAAACTGCCCCTGGAACTGAGGCAGAGCGGTCCGGCCCTTCATGAACGTCGACGAACGGGCATTCCCGTTGAAGTTCACGACGTTCGCACGGTTCGTGAGGTTGAACATCTCCCACAGGACTTCCGCGGTCATGTCTTCGTTGATGACGAACTTCTTGGCCAGACGCAAATCCATCTGGAAGAATGTCTCGCCGCGCAGCGCCCAGGAGCCAACTCCCGCCGGACGATCGTTGCGGCTGAAATCGAAGTTGACGTCTGTCCCGGTCGTGTGGTCGTACGGCGGCGCGCTGTTGGCCGTCAAGATCGACGACACCTGGACGTCATAGGGCAGTCCGTAAATAAGGTTGCCCGTGAAACGGTGCCGCACGTCGTTGTCGCTCGGGCCGAAGTTGGCTTCGCCGAACTTCTCGTGGGTCGAGGTGCGGTCGAAGTTCTTCGCCGAGCCGAGCGTGTAGCCGGCCAGGAAGCCGAACCTGTTCGTAAACCGCCGCTCCAGCCGGAAGCCGAGCGTATTGATGTGGAGACGGTTCGAGAAGTCCAGTATCTGGATGCGCAGGCAACCGCCGCTGGAGGAACGCAGATTCGAAGCGGTCAGCGCACGGCCGGCCGCCGTCAGGATCTGAGTCGCAAACGGGCAGACCCGCGTCGAGGAAGACGTGGCGCCCGGCAGCGGCGAGTTCGGCTCAAACGTTGCCGTGTCGTAGAACAAACCCAGGATGTGCATGAAGTCTACCGAGAACGCCATGTCCGGCGTGATTGCATACTGGAACCCCGCGTTCGACTGCTGGGTGTAGGGCGTGTTCATCGTCGGCGTCGGAGCGTCGGGCGTCCCACCGAGCCGGACACCCGTTTGGGCCGGCAGCAGGCTCGTCGAAATGAGGTTCGGGAAATTCCCCTGGATGATCGTGTTCTCTCCAGCGTCATCGTCGTTCAGCTGAGTCCCCGAAGTTAACAGACCGTTGTAGCTGAACACGCGGCTTCGCAGCGTGCTGGAGTTGATCCGGTCGTGGAAGAGGCCATAGCTGGCACGCACGACGGCTCTGCCGTTCCCGGTGACATCCCAGGAAAAGCCAAACCGCGGCGACAGGTCGAGGTCATCCTCGACACCCGGCCGCCAGTCCCGCTGCGTGCCCAGGGCACCACCACCGACGGCAACGGCAACCCAAACGTCCTGTGGACTATCCCTGGAGAAACCGGGCTGTTCGAACGCGTCGGGACCGCCGATGGAAGAAACACCGGGAACACCGAGGTAGGTCCGCCTGTCGTAACGCAGACCCATGTTGAGTGTGAAATTCGGCGTCACGCGCCATGTATCGTTGATGAACGCGGCATAGGACGCCACGTCGCGCCGGATGCTAATGAACGTGGGGTCCGGAGCCTCTCCACGATCGAACGGCAAGTTGAAGTTCGCCGTGTAGCGGTCCGGAACCGTCGCCGTATCCGACGGGAACCGGTAGATGCCCTGGAAAGTCACGTTTGCATCGGCGGTAGCCACCACGCGGTTGGACTCTCCGCCCAGCTTCAGCGAGTGGTTGCCGAACTCGAGGCTCATCGTATCCGAGACGATCCAGTTCTTCTGGACGCGGCCCTGCGGCACGTTGCCGGCCGTTCCGAGGTCGACAGACGGGAAGTCCAATTCCGGAATGAATCCTCCCGTTGCACTTGCCTGAAGGCTCCGGAACAAGCGCTGAATCGAACGGTTCAACCGGAACTCGTTCACGATGTTGGTTCCGAACAGCGACGTCACGTTGGCCGTCGCGTTGTAGGAACTCCTCACGTCGTCGAACCCGTTGTCGGCGCCATTCGATCCACCCGCCTGCTTGTTGGCAAACTCCCGGTCGTCATAGAGGTACATCAGGCTCAGCGTGTGCGCCGGCGCCAGGTTGAATGTGAACTTTCCCAGAGCATTCTTTTCGTCAGCTGTCAACGGCAACGCGCCGCTGGTGTCATAGCCGGCGTTCAGTGAATCCACGAACGTTTTCACGGATGCGGGAATCGAGATCTGCACGCTGTTCTCATCTGTCCGCCGCTCGATCGACGTGAAGAAGAACGCCTTGTCGCGAACGATGGGACCACCCACCGTGACCCCGTACTGCTGGGTCTTGAACGGCGGTACGACGGAGGCAGGTTTGGCGACGCCGCCGCTGACCGCGAACGGCGGCTTGTCGAACGAATCGTCGCGGAGGAAGTAGAAACCGCTGCCGTGGACATCGTTACCACCGGACTTGACGACCACGTTGATGGCGCCCGATCCGGTCCGGCCAAACTCGGCCGAATAGCCGCTCGACATCACCTGGAACTCCTGGATGGCTTCCTGGCCGAGACGCGTCCGGGTCGCTTCAGAGATGCCCGAACCACCCATCGTGACCTCGTCGTTGAAGTCCACGCCTTCGAGCCAGACCGTCTTGTTCCGCTCGTCCATGCCGTAGAAGCTGACCGAGTCGCTGTTTCCGCCGCGCACCGAACTCTGGTCGATCGTCACTCCCGGCGCCAGCAGCATCAGATCCATGAAGTCTCGGCTCTTGGTCGGTAACTCCTGGACTCTCTGGTTGTCAACCACGGCCTGAATCGTGTTTTCTGTCGTCTGGACCAGCGGCGCCTCTTCGGTCACCGTGATCGACTCGGTGATCTGTCCGACTTCCAGGGCGAAGTCGACCTTGGTCGTGCCTCCAACCGCAAGGTTGACTGCCGGGCGGGTCACTGTCCTGAAGCCCGGAAACTCGACCGTCACCGTGTAGTTGGCGGGGGCGAGACCGGAGAAACGGAACGCCCCGACTTCGTTGGTCAATGCTTCACGCGTGGCGCCGGTGGCGTTGTTCGTGATCCGGACGTTCGCGCCCGGCAGGACTGCGCCGGACAGATCTGCCACGTCGCCGAGGACCGAGCCCGTCGTCGACTGCGCCATCAGCGACGGCGCGAGCGCCAGTACCATTACCAGCGCCGCCAAAACAGTAAATCGTAATCGATGCATGTAACCTCCAACGATCAGTCCGGATCGCGTCGACCGGACCGCAGTTTCCTGTTCAAGTTCACTTAATATCGATAATGCTTGCGGGGGATAAGGATGAGGGTTGGCCGCGATCTTCAAACAAGCCTGACAATCGGAGGACCCCCTCGCTACGCATTCGGTAATGACACGACTCGTAATAAAGCTCGGAGAGCCGGAAGTCCTGCGGCTTGCCCCGAACGAGTCTGACTCAAAAAATATAACAATTCTTTCTGTCGGTGACAACGAAACCGCGGTCGATAACGAACGAACCCGATCCCCAGCCCTCTGCCGGAAAGCAATCCGGCTGCCAAACAAGTATCATTTATTACAGCCACTTACATTAGATAGCAGCCCAGCAATACAGATTTTGGAATCTGAAATACAAAAAACGGGATTTGCGTGACATATTCGCCGGAAGTCAGAAAACGATCGTCTCGAGCGTCTACCCTCTTGCGCTTCCGCCCCTGCGATGCCGGCCAATCCATCAAAGTGTTCACCCAGCCCGATCAGGTCCACCTGAACGAACTCGGCGATTCTTTCGATGCAACCCTATGGTACGACCACCCTCTTCGATATGACCGGGGTGATCTGGAACAGAACCTGGATAGTGCGTGGGGACCCGGGTGGGAAGAGTCGCAGTATCTGAAGGAGCAGACCAGCCAGGAAAACTGACGGCCTGAACGTGTGGCTGCGCCAAACCGAAACGATACTAGTCAACGCAAAGACGCAGAGACGCAAAGGAACGCAAATTTCTATATAAAAAGAATTTGCGGACTTTGCGTTTTTGCGTTGAAATCCCCACCAACCGGCGAAGTCCCAAAACGAAAACCGGGGAGGACCTTATGGGGGCTAACTTCGGTCCTCCCCGCCTCTCCACGGAGAAACAATTCTCCGTCCCTGTAGATTTGACTCTACCGGTTCCGATTGTCGGAACTGGTCCCTGGCCGCTTGTATTTGTCGAACCAGTGCCTCAAGTAAAGATGCGTCCGCATGAAGTTCGACGGCTTCGATGTTGTCCCGTGCCACTCGTCGTTGAAACGGACCATGGCGGCCGGAACCTTCAGGAACTTGAGCGCGCTATAGAACTGCTCGGTCTGCGGCATGGGCGTTCGAAGGTCGTTGACTCCGGTCATCAGCATCGTTGGTGTGCTCACGTTTCCAACGTACGTCAACGGTGAGCGACGAAGGTGCTCGCTCGGGTCGTCCCACGGCAGCTCATCGAAGTTCCGGTACCAGCTCGCGCCGTCGGTCGTGCCCACGAAACTGACCCAGTCGATGACGGGGCAGTTGGCCGATGCCGCAGCGAACCGATCCGTGTGTCCCACGACCCAGGCCGTCAGGACCCCGCCGCCGCTGCAGCCGGTAACGAACATGTTCTGCTCGTCGACGAATCCTTTTTCGAGCATCGTGTCCACACCGGCCATGAGGTCGTCATAGTCCTTGCTGGGATAAGCGCGCATGATCTCGTTACCGAAACTACTCCCATAGCCGGAACTGCCTCTGGGATTCGTGTACAGGATGACGTAATCGTTAGCCGCCTGTTCCTGCCACCCAAAGTTAAAGCCCACGTTGTACATGCCGTGCGGCCCGCCGTGGATGTGAAGTTGCATCGGGTACTTGCGATTCGGATCGAAATCGGGCGGCGTGACGTACCAGCCCTGAATCTCCAGGCCGCCCGTCGACAGGTACTTGATCTCGTGAACTTCACCCAGCTTCCGGCCGGTCAGAATGTCGTCGTTGACGTGGGTCAACTGCTCGATGTCCGAAGCCCGGGCCACGTCGAAACGAACCACGTCGGCCGGCTTGTGGAAGCTTGTCCGGATGCCGACCGCTGTCCCTGAAGGATGGATATCGGTCGTCGTCAACAGGTGCGTGCCCGTCGTGACGGAACTCACTGTCCCTGCGCGGGAACCTTCGAGAGAAAGGAAGTGCAGGTTCCGGAGCCCCGAATCGCTGGCCGTGAAATAGACACCGGAGCCCGAGGCGTTCCACGTAATATTGGACGGAGACCGGTCCCAGTCCCCCGATGCCAGATGGGCGTTCGATCCATCAATGTTGGCCACGAAGATCTTCCGCTCAACAAACGTATCTTCAGTCCAGTCGTAGCCGACGTAGACGATCTTCGTGCCGTCAGGAGAAACCAGGGGGCCCGCGTCCGGCCCATGATGATCGGTCAACTGACGGATCTGCCGGGTTGCCAAGTCGACGGCGTAGATGTGACTTTCCCGCCACTGGTAGTCGGCATCGTCAGTACGCAATCCGCTGAAGAGGATGCTCGCCCCGTCGGGCGTCCACTCGACCGACGAATGGTTGAAGTCACCGGAAGTAATCTGACGGGGCGTTCCGCCACTGGCCGGCACGACGAAGATGTGCCGATAACCGGTGTCGGTAAAGCCCTGTCGGTCCCGGCGGTAACTCAATCGCTCCACGATCTTTGGTGTTTCGGTCCACTTTGCCCCTTCGGGACGGGACGGCAGGTCGATCGACCAAGAGTTCTTCTCCTCGACAAGCATCGTGAACCCGATGCTGTCTCCGGACGGAGACCACTCGATCGATCCGGGCGACTTCTCCACCCGCGTAATCTGCGAAACGGCGCCTTCCGCATCCATCCATCGGACGAAGATCTGGGTGCCGACCGGCTTCCCTGATGCGGTGTAGGTAATGCGGTCGCCGCTCGGGGACCAGCGTGCGTTCGAACCTTCGACGAGAAAACGGTTTCTGCTTCCGTCTGCGTTCATGATCCAGAGTGAAGATTCCCTCCGGTCGTTGACTTTGTCCACCCACTGCCGGGTATAAATAATCTGGGACCCGTCCGGAGACAGCCGCGGGCCGGACACTCCTTCGAGCTCGAGATAAAGATCCAGTGACAGCCGGTCGTCCGCCTGGCCGAACAGGGTTGCCGGCAGAATCAGAACGATAAGCACCCAGAAACAAGCGCGAGTACGCATGATAATTTTCTCCTCAGGATTGATACCTGACGTTCTACTGCCGATATAAGCCGGAGTCAACGAAAAGGAGGGGGGAGGGTGACTGGAACTCAACGCAAAAACGCAAAAACGCAAAGGGCGCAAAGGGCGCAAAGGGCGCAAAGGGCGCAAGAAAGAATTTTATTCTAAGAAATTAGATCTTGCGGTTCTGCGCGTCTTTGCGTCTTTGCATTGAGGTCCTACCCAAGTTCAGCTGCCGATATCGAAATCCATGGTCGTTTCCTTGCCCGCCGTCACCGTGATGTCCCGCTCGATCGTGCCGAGTTCCTCGTGCCAGATACTGAGCTTGTATCGACCGACTGGGACGTTCTCGATACGATAGAATTCAATGCTTGAGGATCGTCGTTTGCGGATAGAAAGTTTTCCAGGCGAACCAGTAGGACAGCGTTCCGGGGACTTCGGCCAGTTGCTGACCTTTTGCCGGTCCGGCTACGGCGTTCCCCGTCAACCCGTCCCATTCCGAATCGGTTAATCCGTCTTTGATGACGATACTCCCGTCCCCGGCTTCCAGGAGTTCCCACTCCGACGACTCGGTTATGAAAACCCGGGCCGTCTTCTTGTCAGGCGTTCCAACGATGAGGAAGGACCTGCCGCCGGCCTCCGCGTTCAGGACTGGATTGTCGGACAGCTCGGCCAAAGGAACTGTAAACGACGCGCCATCGACGACGAAGCTGAGGACCCGCTCCTTCGGGCCGATACCGTCGGATCGGAAGCGTAGTAACCCTGTCACTCCAATTTGCTGACTCCGATGGTAGCCGGCATAAGCATCCGACATTCCCTCAAGCCGGCCACGGACGCGCTTCGACAGCGCCAGAGTTTCAGGGTGGAGCTCGCGCCACTGTTTCCATGTCATCATCGCCGTAGGGTACATCTCAAGCTCCGTACCCTTCATCGGACCCTGGACAGCGCGTCCATAGGCCTGCGCCCACCAGGAATCGGTCTGGCGATCATACATGATCAGGTTCTCGCGCCAGAGACGGCCCGAAACACCAAACGTCAACTCCCGGTCTCTGATGTTTCGGACATACACGATGCCCGTATAACAGAGCGGTCACCAGGTAACCGCGACCGGGGTGCGGCCGATGACGTCGTTGACTATTTCGTGACGATCCAGCAGCCATGTGGAATACGCCTTGGCTTCGCCTCCTTCGACGAGTCCGATCACAAGTTCGTCGTCGATCATGAAATCAGCGTCCCGCGCCGGCACGAACACCGGGCGGTCGATCGCCTGAATGGCGTCCTTCCCAAGAACGCGCAGGACCGGGTCGCCGTCGATGGTTACCGAATCGGGCCATTGAAACAACATGAGGGAGAGGATCACAGCCATTGTCATGAGTCTATTATCCGACAGACCCTGAAAGCATACTGTAACTTCGATTACGGTGGATCGTCACGACTCTGTGTGATAAAGAACTACGCCCGTGACATTTCGGCGGATTCGAAACCCGGGAGCCTGTAATGGAAATCTGTAGAGGCTCTTAATCCTGATTTTGCACCGAGGTAGACAATGTCAAAAATCGCAGTCGTGCTTGCCCTCTTCATGACGCAGGCATCGCTCGGACCGAAGGATGGGCGCGATCTCCCACCCTCGGACCTGGAACGCATACAGGTCGGACAGGTTGCGCCCGACTTCACTCTGCTCGATATAGACGGCAACGAAGTGACGCTTTCCGATTTTCGTGGGAAGAAGGTGGTCCTGGTTTTCTCCCGGGGACACTGGTGACCGTTCTGCTACACACAGCTCGGCGAGCTGAACTCACTGCTGGACGATAGCCAGAAGGAGGACACCGCGATCCTTTCAATGAGCCCGAGTACCCGGGAAGAAAACCAGATGCTGCTCGAACGGTATTCGGAGTCCGAGTACGGAGAAATCACCTTTAGCCTGCTCAGCGACACGGACCATTTGGTCATCGACCGATATGGCTTCAAGAACCCGAACGGCAGCCGCGCCAACATCCCGCACCCCACCACCCTGGTCATCGACAGGGAAGGAGTGATCCGCTGGAGGTTTACAGAGGTAAACTACAGGATCCGCCCGACCAACGAACAGATCATGGCAGAGCTAAAAAAGATTCAGTAAAGCCACGGTCAGTGGTCAGCCATGCTCCTCTCTCCCCTCAACTGACCACTGACCGCTGACCACTTTCTTAGACAGTGGCTTTCCGCTCGAGGCCTAGCACATCATCGATCTCAACCCGTTTCCTGCTGGTTGAAATCAGCCCTTCCCGCTTCAAGCCATTCAAAGCCGTCGTTACCGTCTCACGGTAGACGCCCAGGTGGTCGGCGAGTTCTTCGTGGGTCGTCAAGATCGTGTCGCTTCCGTTCTCCGAGCGCAATCGCAGCAGAAGGGCCGCCAGTTGGTTCGGAACTTCGTGGAACAGGGTCTGTTCGAGACGCTCTTCGGATTCCCGGAGACGTTGCCCCATGACGTCGAGCAACCTTACGGCGATCTTCGGTTTCGTCAGGATCAGCTTCTCGATGTCCCGCCTGTTCATGATGCAGATAAGGGAATCTTCCATCGCCTCTGCAAAAGCGTCGTAAAGCCCTGCCCCTATCAGACTCATCTCTCCAAAGATCGTCCCTGGACCGAGGGTTTCGATCACGAGCTTCCGTCCCTCAGACGACATGCGATAGATCTGCACTTTGCCCTTCTTGACGATGAACATGACTTCGCCGACCTGGTTCGGCGAATAGAATATCTTCCCCGCTGCGCAGGTCGTCATTGCGGTCGCCTGCTCGATTTCCTTGAGTTCGGAACGATCGAGATCCTGAAAAATGTCCACCATCGACAGGTAGGTGAATTTCGTCTGCGGCCCCGACCCCCGTCCCTGCAGCAACGACAGCATTTTTTGAGAAAATTTCAACACCACCCCCGACGATTGGAACTAAAGCCCCTACATTCTAATAACCGAGCGAGAACTCTAGAAAAGCCAACGTGCTCGAAAAACGCGATACGTGTAGGCCGCATTACTGAGAACCTCGGGTGGATTGACTAACGTTGGGAAATGAGTGGCAAGCGATTCGTTGTATATGTGAGCGATCATTGCCCGACGTGTCCCGACGCGTTGATGGTCGCCGAAGATGTCCGGAAACGCTTCCCATCGGTCGAGGTCGAGATATTCAACGTCGACCGGAAAAAGCCGCGCGCCGAGATTTTTGCGGTCCCCACATACATGCTCGATGATCGAATCGCTTTTCTCGGGAATCCCACCGATGAGCAGATCGAAGACTTGTTCGGGAATCTGGATCCGCTACCGAAAGGTATGTCCGGCACTAAGCCGCCGGCACCCAACGCCTAGGAGCTTGCCGCGCAGGCGGCTGCTGGACACGCTGCCAGGGTCCTGACTTCAAAACAGCTTGGCCAGCTCTGCTTCGAGAGCGGCCTTCTGAACCAGTCCGACATGCCTGCCCACGACCTTGGCGTCTCGATCAAGAACGAACGTCGTCGGGACGGCATACACGCCTCCGACCTGCGCCTCTACACCCCCATCCGACATCAGGACCGTGTAGTTGACACCCAAATCCGTCAGCAGTTCGGAAATCGCTTCCCGGTTCGAAGGATCCTGGGCGATACCAACGACTTCGAAATCCTCACCGTACTGCTCTTTCATTTCGACGAACCATGGGATTTCGACTTTGCACGGGCCACACCAGGACGCCCAGAAGTTGATCAATGTGACCTTCCCCGAAAATTCTTCAGAACGGACCCGATCACCTTCGAGCGTCTCCAGCTCAAATTCCGGGAAGGTTCGAATGTGTTCGGAGATCTTATCGATGCCCTTGATGACCGCAGCCTTCCCGTCGGTCAGCAGGCGAAAACGGACCTCGTTTCCAGGCCCGACCCCGTCGAGCAGGTCTGGCGTCGAAACGGAAAAACGCATGACCATAGCCTCCATGTAGCCCGGAATGGCTTCATGGGACAGGACTATCGTCTCCCGGTCCTCTGGGATTTCGGCGATAACGCCAATCACCTCGTGTTCGGCAAGATCAGGGGGCGCACTGCATCCGGTCAACACCAGGGAACCCAGCAACGCGAGCGACACAGTCTTGATCATTGGTATCTTCATTCTAGTGTCCTCGGTCCGAAATACGGTTGCTATATTTCGGAGCGCAACGGTGCTGGATTTGGAGGAGCGACGACGAGCCAATGCTCTTCATTGCGAGGAGGAGCGACTCCAAAGACGGTGCCGTTCCGCCCGAACCCGCAGGGCCGATTGATGTTGCTGGTTGTGAGCGCCAACACGACCGAGGTGCAAACAAGTTTATTGATCGATTCAAAGTCTCTCCTGTCTCCGGCAAGATCCATCGGAGATAGTGACCGTATTTCGGACCGGGGACACTTGTATTGAGACGCACGCAAAGGCTAAACGATTCGTGTGATTCCAAAGGCCCAGCAATCGGCTCAGACGGACGAGGCCGCTCATTGACCCGGCGCCAACCGACCGGAGAGGCTTTCGAACCGGTGGACGCAAGCAGCCCGTGGTGGAAGTTCACACGGAAACCGAAAATCAAAAGGGGGATCCATGCCATCCAAGACGCTTCTTCTGACCCTGATCGCATGTGCGAGTGCAACGTCCGTTCAAGCCCAACAAAGGACAGACAGGCCGGTTCACACATACTCGATCGTAGCCCGTGACGCGGCCACGGGACAGATGGGCGTTGCCGTTCAGTCCAACTGGTTCTCAGTGGGAACGCTTGTGACATGGGCCGAAGCCGGAGTGGGTGCCGTTGCGACTCAGTCTTTCGTTGAAGTCACCTACGGCCCGCTCGGGCTGGAGCTGATGCGCGCTGGAAAGACCGCTAACCAGGCACTGGAGTCACTTCTGGCCTCGGATCCGGGAGAGGCCGTGCGGCAGGTGGCCATGATCGATGCTTCCGGTAACGTGGCCACGCACACCGGATCGAATTGTATCCAGGCCGCCGGCCACGTTCAGGGGATCAACTACTCGGTCCAGGCCAACATGATGCTCAACGATCAGGTGTGGGACGCGATGTCGGTCGCCTTCGAATCCGCCTCCGGCGATCTGGCCGATCGGATGATGGCCGCGCTGGATGCGGCACAGGGGGTGGGAGGCGATATCCGCGGTAAGCAGTCCGCGGCCATCGTCATCGTCCGCGGCGAATCCACCGGTCGCCCCTGGGCGGACAGAATCATGGACCTTCGCGTGGAAGACGCGCCGGAACCCCTCGAAGAACTACGCCGGTTGGTCAAGCTGCACAGGGCCTACCAGCACATGAACAGCGGCGACCTGGCAATGGAAAACGAAGACGTGGATGGTGCGCTTCGAGAATACGGATCCGCCGAAGACCTGTTTCCCCAGAACCTGGAGATGAAGTTCTGGCACGCGGTCGCCCTGGTCAACTCCAACCGAATCGACGAATCCCTTCCCCTCTTCGAAGAAGTGTTTACCAAGGACCGCAACTGGGCCACCCTCCTGACCCGCCTGCCGGCTTCGAACTTGATCACCACCGACGAGGCGACAATGCAGCGCATCCTGACTGTGGTGCCAAGAAATTAGGAATTCGACGCAGAGACGCAGAGACGCAAAGAATTTTTAATTCTGAGGAAGCCGGACGCTCCAAGTTCTCAAGATTTCTCGGCCGAGAGAGAGCAAAAGACAACTCCTCTCTGCGCCTCTGCGCCTCTGCGTCGAGAATCACGTTCGGTTGGCTATGGCTTCCCGGGCCAGGCCAAGAAACTCGTCGAGGGTTTTGGCTTTGAGATCTTTCCCGGAACGGAGCCGGACCGCCACGGAGTCGGCTTCGACTTCCTTGTCGCCCACCACGAGCATGTAGGGGATTTTCTGGACCTGGGCTTTTCGGATCTTGGCATTCATACGATCCACGCCGGCGTCGAGGTCGACACGCAGGCCCGCTCCCCTCAGGCGATCGAGTACCTGATTGCAATAATCGAAATGACGGTCCGCGATCGGGATGAGCACCGCCTGGACCGGGGCCAGCCAGACCGGAAAGGCACCGCTGTAGTGCTCGATCAGGATGCCGAAGAATCGCTCCATACTGCCGAGCAGCGCCCGGTGGATCATATACGGACGATGCGGCGCACCGTCTTCGCCGATGAAGTTCAGGTCGAAACGCTCGGGGAGATTAAAGTCGAACTGAATAGTACTCAACTGCCAGGGTCGGCCAATCGCATCGGTCAGAACGATGTCGATCTTCGGTCCGTAAAACGCGCCGTCGCCCGCGTTGACCTCGTACGGCAGACCCAAACGTTCCAATGATCCGTGGAGCGCCGCCTCGGCCGCGTCCCAATTTTCGTCCGCGCCCACCCTTTTCTCGGGCCGGGTGCTCAGGTAAAGCTTGAAGGTGTCGAATCCGAAAGCCCTGAGGATGTGGAGGCTGAAGTTCAGAACCTTGTCGATTTCACCCGGCATCTGGTCGGGACGGCAAAACAGATGGGCGTCGTCCTGGGTGAAGCCCCGCGCACGCGTAAGTCCATGAAGCACGCCGCTTCGTTCGTAACGGTACACGGTGCCCCACTCGGCCAGACGTATCGGCAGATCCCTGTAGGAACGCACTCCAGTCTTGAATATGTGGACGTGGAACGGGCAGTTCATCGGCTTTAAATAGTAGAGTTGCTCGTCGATCTCCACCGGCGCGTACATGCCGTCGGCATAGAAGTCCAGATGACCGCTGGTCTCCCACAGCGTGGCCCGTCCGATGTGCGGGGTATAGACGAAGTCGTAGCCGTTGCTCAAATGTTCCTGTTTGCAATACTCCTCGGCGAGGTGTCGGATCAGGCCGCCCTTGGGATGCCACAAGACGAGGCCACCACCGATGGTTTCCGGATGAAGGCTGAACAGGTCGAGTTCGACGCCTAACTTCCTATGGTCCCGCTTCTTCGCTTCCTCCTGCCGCACGAAGTACTGTTTCAGTTCCTTCTTGTTCTCAAAGGCAACTCCATAGCAGCGCTGCATCTGTGTCCGCGACTGGTCCCCCCGCCAGTAGGCGCCCGAGACGCGGGTCAGCTTGAAGGCATCCGCTCTAATCGCCCCCGCGTCTTCGACGTGGGGTCCCCTGCAGAGATCGACGAAGTCTCCGGTCTTGTACAAACTGACCGTGTCGACGCTACCGCCGACCAGATTCTCGTCTTCCAGGTCCGCAATGGCAGTTGTACCGCGCGTCTTCAGATCTGTCAGCAATTCGACCTTGAACTCTTGCGACATGTCGCCAAAACGTTCTATGGCATCGTCAATTGGTAATTCCGAACGTTCGAACTCCAACTTTTCGCCCACCTTACGCCGCATCCGTTTCTCGATCTTTTCCAGATCCTCGGGCGTTAGAGGACTCTCGAGGTAGACGTCATAGAAGAATCCATCGGCGATCACGGGCCCAACACCAAATTTCGCTTCGGGATAAAGTTCCTGAATGCTGGCAGCCATCAAGTGCGCCAGAGAGTGACGTAGTATTTCCAGATTCTCGTTTTTAGACATGCAAATCTCTCATTCGACGGAAGTTTCAAAATCCTGGGCAGATACCGGAAGGCAGGTTTCGGAAGCTGACCCCTATCAGGCAAACAGAGAGGGCCCGACGGCCGTCGATCGGCCACGAGCACCTGCGCCCGTGGCTTTCTGCTCCTTGATGGTCAGCGCTCCTTCCAGTGAGAGGAGGCTTTCTTTGATGTTGAGGCCGCCGGCATAACCCGTCAGCGACCCGTCGTGACCCACAACACGGTGGCAGGGGACTATAATCGGTATGGGATTGACATGATTGGCCATACCGACCGCCCTGGCGGCACCATGTTTACCGAGGCTGTCTGCAATCTGGCCGTAGGATCGGGTTTCGCCATACGGGATGCGCGACAGTTCCTCCCAGACCGACAACTGGAACGGGGTTCCCACCAACGCCAGCGGAAGATCGAACTGCTGTCTCTTCCCGGCGAAATACTGGCGCAACTGACCGAGGGCGGCCGAGCCGGGGCCCGGCGCCGCAACCACGCCCGTGGGAATGTTGCGGCCAAACCTGATCGATTCCAGCCCCTCATCACCTGAAGCGATCGTCAGTGGACCGACGGGACTGTCCATGAGTTCATATCGCACAGACCCAAGTTATCTCAAACGGACCGTCCGTACAACTCTTGCTGTTCTTCGTCCAGACGCGACGGGCCCTCGCCCGGACGCTCTCGGGGCCGGATCCTGAGCCTTATCGTGGGGCAAGTCTCGATTGCAAAACACCCGGTGTTTTGTTATGTTTAGGGATTGTCAAAAGTCAGAAGATACTCCGGGGGTCAGAACAAAGATAGAACCAGGGTGAATCACAGGATTCGCGCGCGAGAGGTTCGTGTCATCGACGAAGAAGGCACACAACTCGGCGTGATGCCCCCGCAACAAGCCTTGCGCTTTGCCGAAGAGCGAGGTCTGGACCTTGTTGAAGTAGCGCCGAACGGTACTCCTCCGGTCTGCCGGATCATGGATTACGGCAAGTATCGGTATCAGATGAAGAGGAAGGCGCACGAGGCAAAGAAGCATCAGAAAAGCGTCACGGTCAAGGAAGTCAAGTTTCGCCCCAATACGGACGAGCACGATTACGAGTTCAAGAAGAACCACATCATTCGATTCCTGAAACAGGGCAACAAGGTCAAGGCCAACATCTGGTTCCGTGGGCGCGAAATCGTTCACAAGGAAATTGGACGGGCTCTGATCCAACGACTGATTGAAGAGATCGAAGAGATAGGTGAAGTGGAAGATCAGCCGAGGATGGAAAGAAATAATCTCATCTGTATCTTTGCTCCGCGGAAGGAAAAGTAATTAGACATGCGGATGAAACTGAAAACCCATCGGGGCGCACGGAAGCGATTCAAGTTGACCGCCAGCGGTAAGGTCAAGCGCCGGCATTCCCTGATGCGACACATTCTGACGAAAAAGTCGCCGAAGCGAAAACGACACCTCGGCAAATCCGCGATACTCACCCCTGCGGATGCTCGCAAGGTTCGCGAGATGCTTCCATATGCATAGCAGTCGGCCAGGACGCCCGATACGGGCAGGCCGTATTCATTGATGAGGACTAGAAACTGTGCCAAGAGTTAGACGAGGGACCAAGAGGCACGACCGCCGCAAGAAGGTCTTGAAGCAAGCCCGCGGATATTTCCTCGGCAAGAGCAAACTCTTCAAATTCGCCACGGAATCCGTCGACAGAGCACTCCAGTATTCCTACCGCGACCGACGAACCCGCAAGCGTGATTTCCGTCGTCTGTGGATCGTCCGCATCGGGGCAGCGGCGCGCCTGAACGGCGTCAATTACAACCAATTCATTTTCGGGTTGAAACGAGCTGGAATCGAACTGGACCGCAAAGTCCTGGCGGATATCGCCATCGAGGACCCGGCCGGTTTTGCCCAGCTTGCAGAGAAAGCAAAGGCATCGATCGGTCAAACCGCATAGGCCAGACCGATGTCTGTTGGTATAGACCAACTCCGCCAGATAGGCGCACAATTCGAACGCGAGAAGGATTCGATCCTCGATCAGCGATCGCTGGATGAGATCCGCGCCCGGTACCTCTCGAGAAAATCCGGTCTGCTTTCCTTACAACTCCAAGGCTTACGGAACCTTCCGAACGAAGAACGATCCGAGTTCGGTCGGCTCGGCAACCAACTGAAGAAAACGATCGAATCGTCGATAGACGAAATCGGGAAGTCGATCGGTGAGAGCGAACGAGGAGCGGCCGTCCGGTCCGAGACGCTCGATGTGACGCTACCGGGCACGCGCCGCAGGGTCGGTCGGAGACATCCGATCACGCTGGCTCGTGCTGAGATTGAGCGCATTTTCGTCTCGTTGGGATACACGGTCGAAGACGGGCCCGAAGTTGAAACAACCTACTACAACTTCGAGGCGCTCAACATTCCCGAGGGACATCCCGCACGCGACCCTTCGGACACTTTCTATATCTCCGATGACACGGTCCTGAGAACGCAGACCTCCCCTGTTCAGGTCCGAACTATGGAAAAAAGCCGGCCGCCGATACGCATCATTTGCCCCGGTCGGGTTTTTCGGCATGACGACCTGGATGCCACCCATTCGCCCATGTTCCATCAAATCGAAGGACTGGTCGTGGATGAGGGCATTACCTTCTCGGACTTGAAGGGTACGCTGGAAACGTTCCACCGTCAGTTTTTCGGGGAGGAGACCCGAACAAGGTTGCGTCCCAGCTATTTCCCCTTCACCGAGCCCAGTGCCGAAGTCGATATCTCGTGCATCTTCTGCTCCGGTGACGGCTGCAGGGTCTGCAAGCGAACGGGATGGATCGAGTTGATGGGTTCGGGAATGGTGAACCCGGTCCTCTACGGGTTCGTCGACTACGACCCTGAGAGATACAGTGGGTTCGCTTTCGGTGGCGGTATCGATCGGTACGCAATGTTGAAGTATCAGATCGATGATATTCCGTTGCTCTTCCAGAACGATCTACGCTTTCTAGAACAGTTTTAAAGGTCCGATCTCCCTGCCCGGGTTAGAAAATGCGCGTCAGCTTCAATTGGCTTCGAGAGTTCGTGAACGTCGGCGTCGACGTGCGCGAAGTCGGGGATCGACTGACCATGGTCGGTCTCGCCGTCGACGGGGTCGAACATGCCGGCAACGACGCGGTCCTCGAGTTGGACATTACGACGAATCGCGGCGATTGCCTGTCACACCTGGGCGTGGCGCGTGAGGTGGCGACGGTCTTCGATCTGGAGGTGCGCCTACCCGAAGTCCAACTCGAGGAAATCGATCAGTCCGCCGAAGAAGTGTTCTCGATTTCCATTGCCGAGCCCGACTTGTGTGCCCGCTACTGCGGCCGCTACATCGAAGGCGTAACCGTGGGTCCATCTCCCGACTGGCTGATCCGGCGGCTGGAAGCGGTCGGTATAAGGTCCATCAACAACGTGGCCGATGCCACGAACCTCGTTCTGATGGAGTTGGGACAGCCGCTGCATTCCTTCGACGCCGACGCGCTCGAAGGGCACCAGATCATCGTCCGAAGGGCGGAATTCGACGAGTCCCTCGAAACGCTGGATGGAGTCGGCAGGGAACTTGATCCTTCGATGCTGGTGATCGCCGACTCGACCCGCGCCGTGGCTCTGGCAGGCATTATGGGCGGAGCTCGGACCGAAATTTCCTCTCGAACGACCAACGTTTTGCTTGAGAGCGCCTGGTTCGACCCGATGACGACCCGGAAGACTGCACGAGCTTTGAAGCTCAACACCGAAGCGTCTTATCGGTTCGAGCGCGGCGCAGATATTCGAATGGCACGGTTCGCCTGCGACCGCACGGCGGCATTGATCCACGAACTGGCCGGTGGCAAAGTCTATCGAAACGTAATCGACGTGTACCCGGGTCGGAGCCAACCCGCAACCGCCAGTCTCCGGCGACGTCGCATCTCTGAATATCTCGGGATGTCGGTCCCTGACGAGGAAGTACTCGGCATCTTCGGCAGGTTGGGGTTCCTTCCGACTGACAAGCCCGTCGCAGAGGGATGGGAGATCCAGGTTCCCAGTTTCAGACACGATATCGCCACCGAAGAAGACCTTCTCGAAGAGATTGCCCGTCACTATGGATACGACCGTTTTCCCTCAACCTTGCCAGACTGGTCGGGCCAGGGACGAATGTTGCCCTGGCACGCGGAAGAGTCGGCGATCCGGGACTTGATGTCCAGCCTTGGATATTCGGAAACTTGCAGCATCGCCTTCAGCAACGTCGATGACGAGAGCCGGTTCGCGCCGGGGGTCGATCCGGTCGTCATCTTGAACCCTCTGTCTGAAGATGCGCCGATCCTGAGGACGTCGCTTGTCGCGACGATGCTCAGGTCCATCCAATGGAATCTGAACCGGGGAAACGTCGATCTTCAGTTGTTCGAGATCGGAAAAGTCTATCCCACCGACGGCGAGACCCCACGGCTCGTGTTCGCGGCCACCGGGTCTTTAGGGGGAAACACCGTCCATCGCCAGGCAACCGAGTACGACTTCTTCGACCTGAAAGGCGATGTAGAGGAACTGCTCAGTCTTTTCGCTTTGGACCACGAACCCGCCGGGCCCGACATCCCGGACTACTACCATCCAGGCCGTTCGATGCGTATCGGATCCGTCGCGGTTTTCGGGGAACTTCAAGCCGATTGCACAAAGCTGTTCAAGCTGCGGCACAAGGTCTATCTGGCGGAAATCGCAATCCAAGAACTTTACGAGGCCGGCTTGAAGAGCGTTGCGGCGAAAACGATTCCGAAGTACCCTTCGGTTCGGCGAGATTTCTCACTGTTGCTCGACCGCAAGATCCATTACTCGGAAGTGATTTCGGCCGTGGGCGAAGCGTCCGTCGGGGAGCTGGCCCGGGTCGAACCGTTCGACCGGATGGATAAGGGACCGTTTCCCGAATCCTGTTACTCCCTGGCGATTTCCCTGGTTTACCGATCGCCGGAACGCACACTGACTGATGCAGAGGTTCAGGATTTCGATCGAAGGATTCTGGAACGCCTCGAAGGACTCGGAGCCAGGTTGCGGACCTAGTGTCCACGGTCCGAAGTAACGTTGCTATCTTTCGAAGCGCAACGGTGCCGGATTTGGAGGAGCGACGACGAGCCAATGCTCTTCATTGCGAGGGGGAGCGACTCCGAAGATGGCTCCGTTCCGCCCGAACCCGCAGGGCCGATGGAGGTTGCCGGTTGCGAGTGCCAAGCCAGCGAAGGCGTACCCATGTTTATCGACGGATTCAGCATCCGCATTGTGTCTGGCAACATCGATCGGAGACAGTGACGTTACTTCGGACCGAGGACACTTAAACCATGGCGAACGCACTGGAAAACTTTCACGTTCTTGAGGAGCGAATCGCGGAAGCGGTGGACCTGATCCAGATCACCCGCGCGGAAAAGGGAAACCTGGAGAAGGAACTGGCCGCCGCGCAGGCCGAGATTCTCGAACTCCAGAAAGAGATTGCAGGGTTACACAAACAAACCAGTGCGGTGCGGGGCAGAGTCGAGGGCCTTATTTCCAGCATATCCGAGCTGACCGAGGAGCGGCTTGTCTAAAAAGAACAAGGGCGAGATTATCGAAATCGAAGTCTACGACCAGCGATATCCGCTTCGACTGAGCGCCAATGCCGAACGGGCCAACATCCTGAAACTGGCTGAAGAAGTAGACCTCAGGATGCGCGAAATCGCGCAACAAACCGGCACCGTGGATTCTCTCAAAGTTGCAATCCTCACCGCGCTGCATCTGGCCCAGGAACTCCGCGATGGTGCGGCAGGCGAGCAAGAGCTCGAAACGGCCGTGGACGCGGGTTCACGTAAATGGATTCGAGCGATAGACAAAGTGTTGTAAGAGGTCAGTGGTTAGTGGTCAGTGGTTAGTGGTCAGTTGGGGAAGGAGTGCGGCTTGTGGTCGGTGGCCAGTAGACCTGATATTTACACCTGCGGCGATGGATTTGGCTAGAGTTCCGTCTTCCCCATTCCTTAACTGACCACTGACCACTGGCCACTGACCACTTCCCCAACAATTGACCTCCTCTCGCCTATTCCTTACAATCAACGAAGCCCTGCGAAGTGCGTGCTGGTACCTTCATATTTGACCTATGTCTTATTTGAAGGGGTTCGATTTCCGTCGTGGTGTGCGAGCCGTCCCCTCGGGTTGATGGCTCCCTAAAGCGCGGGATAGGACACCCACCCTGTTTTCGACAGGCTCAAATAAGAGTGCCACACGGCTGAGCGGGGTTTTCTGCGCTTATGAAGATTTTGTTCATCGGAGATACGGTCGCGAGTGCGGGTCGCTCGATTCTTCACCAACACCTCAAGCCGCTTCAGGAGACCTACGAGGTCGATCTGACCGTTGTCAATTGTGAGAACGCGGCGGGTGGCTTTGGAGTGACTCCAAAGATAGCCGATGAACTCTTTGACTGGGGTGTGGACGTTCTGACTTCGGGCAATCATATCTGGGACAAGAAAGAGATCCTTCCCTACCTGGATTCCCATGCCCCGTTGCTGCGGCCGGCGAATTATCCGCCGGGTAACCCGGGGCGCGGCAGTGTCGTGGCAAAGACCCGGGGGGGCGAAAAGGTGGCTGTCCTGAACATTCAGGGCCGCGTTTTCATGCCCTCGATCGACGATCCGTTCAGGGCTGCCGATGCAGAGCTATCGGCTCTTCCGTCCGACGTTCGAGTGATCATCGTGGACATGCACGCCGAGGCCACCGCGGAGAAAGTTGCGATGGGATGGTACCTGGACGGAAAGGTTTCGGCGGTTCTCGGAACACACACCCACATACCCACAGCCGACGAAACAATCCTGCCGGACGGCACGGCTTACCAGACCGATGTCGGCATGACGGGCCCTTTTCACTCAGTCATCGGGGTCATGAAAGAAGACGTGCTGCGGCGCTTCCTTCAGCAGACACCGGTGCGTTTCGAACCGGCGTCGCGGGGTGCGCGACTGAACGGGGCCCTGATCGACGTTGATTCCCAGACGGGCAAGGCCCGGTCGATCGAGAGAATCCAGCGGGGATAGTGAGATGTTCGAAAACCTGTCTGACAAGATCCAGGGCATTTTCAAGAACCTTCGCGGCGAAGGAAAGCTCTCGGCCGAGCATATCGAGAGCACGCTTAAGGAAATCCGCATGGCCTTGCTCGAGGCCGACGTCAACTTCAAGGTCGTCAAGGAATTCACAAACAGCGTCAGGACGAAGGCGCTCGGACAGGAAGTTCTGGCAAGTCTCAGTCCGGGCCAGCAGGTCGTCAAGATCGTCCGGGATCAGCTCGTGGAGATCATGGGCGGCTCGACGGCAAAGGTCCGTTTTGCCTCCCAACCTCCCACCGTCCTGATGCTGGTGGGACTTCAGGGCTCGGGAAAGACGACATCGAGCGGCAAGCTGGCCCGCTGGCTCCAGAAAGAGGGACACCGGCCGATGTTGGTGTCGGTCGATGTCTACAGACCCGCGGCACGGGAACAGTTGAAGGTCATCGCCGGCGAGATTGAAGCCAGGATCTGGGACGGCAATGCGGACGACAGCCCCCTCGAGCTTTGCCAGGGGGCGCTCACCGAAGCTCGGAATTCCGCACACGACGTCCTGATCATCGACACCGCGGGCCGATTGCACATCGACGACAATTTGATGGGCGAACTCACCGAGATCAAGGAAACGATCAAGCCTCACGAAATTCTCTTCGTCGCCGACGCGATGCTGGGGCAGGACGCCGTCAACAGCGCCCAACAATTCCACGAAAAACTCGGTTTCGACGGGTTCATTTTGACCAAACTCGACGGCGACGCACGAGGCGGCGCGGCGCTGTCGATAAAGTCGGTCACGGGACAGCCGGTCAAGTTCGTCGGTACGGGTGAAAAGTACGACGCTTTCGAAGTTTTCCATCCCGATCGACTGGTCTCGCGCATCATCGGCATGGGCGACATCATGTCGCTGATCGAGAAGGCCGAAGAGACGATTGACAAGAAAAAGGCGTTGGAACTTCAGAAGAAGGTTTTGTCCGACACCTTCACACTTGAAGATTTCAGGGAACAGCTCCGGCAGATTCGTAAGATGGGGTCCCTGGATCAGATCATGGGGATGCTCCCCAGCATTGGTCCGTTCAAGGATTTGAACAAGGTACAGGTCGACGAACGGGAACTCACCCGCACCGAGGCGATTATCAATTCGATGACTCCGAAGGAACGCCGGCGTCATCAGCTGATCAACGGCAGCCGGCGCAAGAGGATTGCCAAGGGCAGCGGTACGTCGGTCCAGCAAGTGAACCAGTTGCTCAAGCAGTACATCCAAACCCGCAAGATGATGAAGGGGCTGACGGGAGCCACGAAGAAAAAGGGCAAGAAAGGTAAAAGAGGGCGGGGAATGCGTGGGTTCCGAATGCCTCAAATGCCCATGTAGGCACATAATTCTATTGCGGTCTTTTCCCTGGAAAACTATAATTTTAAGATATTTAGCGGAGACTCCGTGGGTTGTACTGTCTTCAGTCGCTGCCGAGACGGTGTTTTCTGTTCACAAGATTTAGGAGGCAGATATTTTGGTAGCGATGCGACTGACCCGAATCGGGTCGAAAAAGCGCCCGTGTTACCGGATTGTTGTGATTGATAAGCGAAGGGCGCAGAACGGCCGTTTTCTTGAGATCGTAGGCCAGTACAACCCCCTTTCCGACCCGGCACACATCGTGGTCAATGAAGAGCGGGCACGTTTCTGGCTGTCGAAGGGGGCCCAGCCCTCGAAAACGGTGCGTAGCATTCTGCACAAGAAAGAAATCGTGTAGGACTCCCAGATCGGAATGGTACGGGCTCAGACGCTGACCTGAAACGCGTGTAGTTGACGTTCGGGAGGAAGTAGCATGAAAGAGCTCATCGAACAGATCGCCAAAGCGCTTGTGGACAATCCTGACGAGGTGTCTGTTCACGCGATCGAGGGGGAACAAATCACCGTTCTGGAGTTGAAGGTCGCTCAAAGCGATCTTGGCAAAGTTATTGGGAAACAGGGCAGGACAGCGCGATCCATTCGAACCATTCTCAGTGCCGCGGGAATGAAGCTGAAGAAGCGGTTCACACTGGAAATCCTGGAGTAGCGCCATCGGCCACCAGGAACTTTCTATTCCTCTCGCTCGAATCACCCGGACTCAAGGCCGTCGAGGAGAAGTTCGCGTTCAAGTCGAGTTCGCGGATGTCCGGCTCTTCTCTGCCGGCCGCGAGGTGGCGTTGACCCTGGAAGGGCGTCAACGGAAATCGACGATCGAAGACTTCCGCAGGCAACATGGCCGTGCCGTTTTGAAGCTTGAAGGAATCGACACGATCTCCGAGGCAGAGGCCTGGGTCGGAGGCCGGGTCTCGATGCCCAGTCAGGATCTGCCGGCCCCGGAGCCAGGTTCTTTTTACAGCTTCGAACTTGAGGGGTGTCAGGTTTACGTGGCCGGTGAGTTGATCGGGACGGTCCAGGCCGTCGTGGAGTACGCCGGGACTGAAATGCTGAGCCTGGGCCGAAAAGACGAGGAAGTACTGATCCCGTTCGTCCATGCTTTCCTGAAAACGGTCGATACGGAGAACAAGCGAATAGAAATGGAATTGCCGGAGGGTCTGGTCGAGTTGAACGAGAGGAAATAAGGGGAAGTGGTCAGTCGTTGGTTTGGGAAACCGAACTTCTCCGGTGACCACTAGCCGCTGACAACTTGTTCTTCAAATGTTGGGCTTCGAAATCATCACCATCTTCCCGGATTTCTTCAATGGCCCGTTCGAGCACGGCATCATAGGTCGAGCCCGAAGGCGGGAGTTGATTCGAACTTCGGTTCATGACCTGCGAACTTACACGACCGACAAACACCGGACTGTGGATGACAGGCCGTTCGGTGGCGGCGAAGGAATGGTGTTGAAGCCGGAACCGATCTTCGATGCGGTCGAAGCAGTCCGGAAACAGGACGGCACAGCCGTAGAAATCGTGGTGCTGAGCGCGTCGGGCAGGATGTTTACCCAGTCCGAAGCGCTGCGGCTGTCGAAGTCCGAACAAATCGTTCTGATCTGCGGACGCTATGAGGGTATCGACGAACGTGTGACCGAGGAGTTGGCCACTGCGGAAATCTCGATTGGCGATTACGTCGTATCGGGTGGAGAGGTCGCGGCGGCTGTAGTTGTTGATGCTGTAACCCGTTACGTACCTGGAGCAGTGGGTAAAGAAGAGTCGATCCTGCGGGACTCCTTTTCGGACCCGCTTGCGCTGACGCCTCACGTTGAGCATCCCCATTACACGAGACCCGCAAAGTACCGTGGTCTCGGGGTCCCCGACGTCTTGATGTCCGGTGATCACGCAGCCATCGCTGGATGGCGGCAAGCGGCCGCCATGAGAAAGACACTCAAGAACCGGCCGGACCTCGTAATGAAGGAAGATTCTCAGCCGGACGACGACGAACAGGAGACGAGGTAGGGAAAACCCGGGGGATCGGGTGGCCGTCGCGAACAGAAATCAGGTATTATATGAGGAAGTTATGAACGTCATAGACATGGTGGAACAGGTACAGCTCCGAGACGATCTGCCTGCGTTTGGTCCGGGGGACACTCTAAAGGTCCACGTTCGCATTACGGAAGGTGAAAAGGAACGGATTCAGGTGTTCGAAGGCGTCTGCATCGCACAGAAACACGGCGGTGTCAGGGCGACCTTTACGGTACGCAAGATCTCGTTCGGGCAGGGAGTCGAACGCGTCTTCCCTCTCCACTCGAAGATCATCGACAAGATAGAGGTCGTCCGACGAGGTCGTGTCCGTCGCGCGAAGCTGTACTACATCCGGGAACTTCGCGGGAAGGCCGCTCGCATTCGCGAACTCAAGAAACGATAGTCAGCGTCGTCGTTACACCTTCGAGCAACCCTCGACAGGTGTTTCCTATCTCGGCTTTGACAAAAATGAATCGAGTTTTTGCGGTCGCGGTCATTCTTTTCTGTTTCGAGATCGGTTTCTTTCTGATCGTTGTTCCCTGGTCGGCACTGTGGGAGAGCAACCTTCTATTCCTCTACTTGCCGGGACTTCGCCCCCTCTTCCTCAATAACCTGGTCCGGGCCCTGGTGTCGGGACTGGGCATCCTTGATTTCCTGATCGGCGTCTCCGAGGTGAGACGCCTGTTTCGTACCTCACGTATGGTTGCCGAGTAGTCGGGCTCTGGAAAATGCTTCGCTACTACGTCACAAACCGCCACGGAGGAGACGTCATCGCCTGTGCGCGGCTTGCCATTGCGGCCCAGATCGACATGATCCAGATTCGGGAAAAAGATTTGCCATCTCGGGACCTGCTCGATCTGGTTCAGCAGATCGCCAGGATGGCCGAAGGCAGCCCCACGCGCGTTCTGGTGAACGACCGCCTGGATATCGCGCTCGCCGCCGGATTATCCGGCGTCCACCTGCCTGCGAACGGATTGCCCGCCTCAGCGGTGCGACCCTTCGTCGACGTCCTGGGTGTTTCCAGCCACACCACGGAGGAAGCTCGCGCGGCGGAAACCGCAGGAGCCGATTTCGTGGTCTTTGGCCCGATCTTCGACACGCCGAACAAGACTCCGGTTGGATTGGATCGCCTGCGCGAGGTGAGCGCCGCGGTTCGCATCCCGGTTCTCGCAATCGGGGGTATCAACGAAGAAAACACGCCACTGGTCCTGGAAGCTGGCGCAGCAGGTGTCGCCGCCATCCGGATGTTTCAGGCGGGATAGCCCATCAAGGAATTTCAAGGCAAAGTCGCAAAGAACGCTAAGGACGCAGAGAGAATATATATTTTTTGCGGCCTTGCGACTTCGCGTTTTTGCGTTCAAAAAACAACCTCAGGACAACGAGTCGAGGACTTTGCTGAGGGCGGCGCGGGGATCTTCGGCTTGATTGACATACCGGCCAATAACGACATGGTCGGCACCGGCATCGACGGCCTGGCGCGGCGTCGCGATACGTGCCTGATCGTCAGCCGACTGTCCCGGCATGCGGACGCCGGGGGTTACGATCCGGGGATGGCCGTCGATGCTGCCTCTCAGCACGGCGATCTCTTCGGCCGAACACACGAAGCCGTCCGCACCCGCCTCGGCGGCCATCCGCGCCAGTAACTTGACGTGGTCTTTCGTGTCTCTGTCGACGCCGGTTTTTTCGAGGGTGCGCCTGTCAAGACTCGTGAGAACGGTCACGGCAACCACGAGGGGTCGTCGGTCGCCGAAACGATCTTCGAGTTCGCCAACCGTGTCCGCGATCATTCGTGAACCGCCCGAGGCATGAATGGTCATCATCGAAACCCCAAGCTTGGCGGCCTCCACGGAGGCACTTCGAACGGTGTTGGGGATGTCGTGAAATTTCAGATCCAGAAACACCCGTTCGCCGCGGTCGATGACTTCTCGAACAACATCCGGGCCTTCGGCCATGAAAAGCTGATTACCGATCTTGAACATTCCGACAAGGCCGCCAAGGGTTTTGACGAGTCGCATCGCCTCGGGCCGGGTCGGGACGTCCAGGGCCACGATAACCGGATTCGGTCCGCCCGGAAGATTCATGATCCCTTCACCTGCCCGACCAGATCCCCGATCGATTGAATGCCCTTCCGTTTCATGAATCGCTCCAGTTCATCCAAAATCCGGAGCGACGCCCTCGGATCCTCGAAATTCGCCGTGCCAACCTGGACCGCCGAAGCTCCGGCAAGGAAGTACTCCACCGCGTCCAGGCCCGAGGAGATGCCCCCAAGACCAAAGATGGGTATGTTTACAGCACGCGCACACTGATAGACCATGCGCACGGTGATCGGCCGAATCGCCGGCCCTGAAAGACCGCCCGTGATGGTCTCGATGCGGGGATGAAATGTTTCGGGGTCGATCGCCATCGCGAGGTACGTGTTCGCCACCGTCAGCGCGTCGGCCCCCCCCGCCTCGGCCGCACGAGCCATCTCCGCGATGTCGGTCACGTTCGGTGAAAGCTTCACTATCAATGGGCGATTCGCGACGTCCTTCACGGTTCTGGTCAGCTCGCGCGTCCGGACGGCATTCGTGCCAAAAACCATCCCGCCTTCATCGGTGTTCGGGCAGGAAACGTTCAATTCGTAACCGGCAATTCCCTCGCACGAGTTGAGCTTCCCCACAACCTCCACATACTCGTCTGTGCAGAAACCGAATACGTTAACGAAGACCGGACAGCCGGAGGTCCGAAGGAACGGCAGCTTGTCCCGGATGAAGGCGTCGACACCGACATTCTGAAGGCCGATCGAATTCAGCATCCCGGACGAGGTTGGAAACAGGCGGGGCGCGCGGTTCCCTTCGATCGGCCTGGCCGAGGTCCCTTTTACCGATATTCCTCCGAGCCGGGTCAGATCGAGCAACCCTTCGAATTCCTCTCCGTAACCGGCGGTCCCACTGGCCAAAACGACTGGATTTGGGAGCTTTATCCCCGCTATTTCAACCGAGAGGTCCGGAAGCCTACTCATACGGAGACGAATCTATCATATAATCCTCCGGCGATGGCATAACAGCCGGCAGCTAATCAACGATGGCACAAAAACAGGACTTGCTCGGCATCGAGGATCTCTCCAACGAGGACATTCTGGCGATTCTGGATTCCGCCGAGTCGTTTGAAGAACTTGCTCGTGGGCCGGTGAAGAAGGTTGAGAAACTTCGGGGAAAAACGGTAATTAATCTGTTCTTCGAAGCGTCCACGCGCACCAGAACTTCGTTTGAAGTTGCGGGCAAACGGCTTTCGGCTGACGTGATCAACATATCCGGTTCGGACAGCAGCGTCTCGAAAGGTGAAACTCTCGCCGATACAGCCAAGACCCTGGATGCGATGTCGCCCGACTGCATCGTGATCCGGCATGCCTGCCCCGGAGTGCCGCACCAGATTGCCAGGTACTCGAAGGCCTCGGTCGTCAACGCCGGGGACGGGGCACATGAGCACCCGACACAGGCGCTGCTCGACGCGTACACGATTCGCAGGCACAAGGGGAAATTGGACGGCCTGAAAGTCGCGATCATTGGCGACATTTCTCACAGCCGTGTTGCCCGTTCGAACCTGTTGGCCCTGACGCAGCTCGGGTCCCACGTCTGGCTGTGTGCGGCGCCCACGCTGTTGCCACTCGGCATCGAAAAGATCACCCGTTCGGAAAACCCGTATCTCCACGTCACCAGTTCGATGACCGAGGCGGTTCGGGATGCCGACGTTGTTATGATGCTTCGAATCCAGTTCGAAAGGATGAGCGAGTCTTTCTTTCCGTCGACCCGGGAGTACTGCCGATATTTCCAACTTTCGGCGGAACGATTACAGCTGGCGGCTCCGGACGTCATCGTGATGCATCCCGGGCCGATCAATCGCGGCGTGGAAATCGACGCCGACGTGGCCGATGGCCCGCACTCGGCGATCCTCGACCAGGTTGCGGCGGGTGTCGCGGTCCGCATGGCGATTCTCTACCGACTGTTGGGAGGCTCATGAAGCTGGTTATCAAGCACGGCCGTTTGATCGACCCGGCCCGGAATCTGGACCGGGTGACAGACGTCCTGATCGAAGACGGCAAGATCCAATCCATTGACACGTCCCATTTTCCGGATGCCAATGTCTTCGACGCCAGCGGCCTCATCGTGGCGCCAGGCTTCTTCGATATCCACGTTCACCTGCGCGAGCCTGGAGCCGAAGAGGCTGAGACGATCCGGTCCGGTGGCGAAGCGGCGGTCGCGGGCGGTTTCACAGCGGTCGCCGCCATGCCCAACACAAAGCCTCCAAACGACAACGCATCCACGACTCGATTTGTCGTCACCGAAGCCCGCCGGAGTTCTCCCGCAAGAATTTTCCCTATCGGGGCGATCACAATGGGCCAGCAAGGTGAGAAACTGGCGGAAATCGGTGAGATGGTCGAAGCTGGAATCGTCGGGATCTCGGATGACGGCAAGCCTGTGATGAACAGCCGCCTTTTTCGGCGTGCCATGGAATACTCCATGATGTTTGACCTGCCGGTCATCCAGCACTGTGAGGACCTGAACCTGTCTGCTGGTGGCGTGATGAACGAGGGGGTCGTGTCCACACGCCTTGGACTGAAGGGTATCCCTCAAGCCGCGGAGGACTCGATGGTCGCGAGAGATCTGATCCTGGCCGAACTGACGCAGGCGAAATACCACGTGGCCCACATCAGCACCGCCGGCGCAGTCGGGATGGTGAGGCAAGCGAGGGCCGCCGGCCTCAACGTCACGGCGGAAGTGGCTCCGCACCATTTCACGCTGACCGACGGCGCGGTTTCCGGATACGACACTCACGCCAAGATCCAGCCCCCATTGCGCTCCGAGAAGGACGTGGAGGCCGTCATCGCCGGGATCGAGGACGGAACAATAGACGCTATTGCGACCGACCATGCCCCCCATCACGCGAACCTCAAAATGCTGGAGTTCGATCGTGCTCCCTTCGGCATCACGGGTCTCGAAACCGCCGTCGGTCTGACGACGACGAAATTGGGGCTACCCGTATCACGACTTGTGGAGTTATTCTCGACGAACCCACAGAGAATCATGAGAGTGGATGGCTGGGGGTTGTACGAAGGCAGCCGGGCAGACTTGACGGTTCTGGACATGGATCGTCAGTGGACATTTGACGTCCGTCATTCCCGATCCTTGAGCCGCAACAGCCCGTTCGATGGCTGGGAAATGAAGGGCAAGGCTGTGGCTACTATTGTCGGAGGAGAAATCGTTTATGAAGACCATCACTAGTGTTTTTCTCGCCATGATCCTCACCGCGAGTGTCGCCATGGCCCAGAATCCGGATGAAACGGTCGAACGGATCCGGCAGGATGAGAACTACCAACGGGCGCTGGCATTTATCGAGAGTGACCACAATCGATTCGTCAAAGAGCTGATCGAACTGACCGAGATTCCCGCACCGCCTTTCAAAGAGGAAGTGAGAGCGCAGGCCTACATGGAAATGCTGCGAAGGCATGGTCTCACAGACATCCAGATGGACGAAGAAGGCAACGTGATGGGCATCCGGAAGGGCAACGGTGGCCCCTTGCTTGCGGTGGCGGCCCACCTGGACACCGTTTTCCCGGAAGGTACCGACGTCACGGTCAAACGCGAAGGGACTCGGCTGTCCGCACCCGGGATCGGCGACGACACGGCCGGTCTGGCCACGCTGCTGTCGGTTATTCGTGCGATGGACGATGCGGAACTCCAGACCGACAGCGACATACTTTTTATCGGTGACGTCGGCGAGGAAGGCCCGGGAGACCTTCGTGGCATGAAGTACCTGTTTCGGGAAGGTCCCTACAAAGACCTGATCCGGATGTTTGTGTCGGTCGAGGGCGGTCGCCAGACCAGCATCACGAACGGCGCCCTGGGCAGCAAACGATATCGGGTGACGTTCAAGGGTCCCGGCGGCCACAGCTACGGCGCGTTCGGTATCGTCAGCCCTGCGTTCGCCATGGGCAACGCCATGCGGAAGTTTTCGTTGTTGGAGGTGCCCGAAGATCCCAAAACCACCTTCAACGTCGGGGTCATCGGCGGCGGAACCTCTGTGAACTCCATTCCGTTCGAGTCCTGGATGGAGGTCGACATGCGTTCCGAGGTCCGAACCCAATTGGACGAGCTGGCCGAAACGTTTATCGGACTGATGCATGAAGCCGTCGATGAAGAGAACGCGGCGAGATCTACTTCAGAGGGTGCGATCGAGCTGGAAATGACGATGATAGGGGATAGGCCGTCGGGTTCGACGGCCGCAGACTCTGCTATCGTACGGATCGCCGCCAGTGCGTTCCAGGCTTTTGGGATCGAGCCTACCCAACGTATGTCGAGCACGGATTCCAACATCCCCATCAGCATGGGGATTCCGGCCATTACAATTGGGCGCGGCGGAATGGGAGGTCGCGGTCATTCCCTCGATGAATGGGTAGACGTCGAGGAAGAAATCACCATCCAGGGTATTCAGGTGACTCTTACGACGATATTAGCCCTGGCTGGATTGGCACAACAGTAGGGCAAGGCTGTCCAAAAGTCCCCTCCGCGTCTTCGCGGTAAATCCTAAGGTTCTCTCTTGATGCGTGCTCGTTTGGCGCCGAACAGGTAGGCTTACCCAGCCACCAGGTTCAGGATCCGGTTCCGGACATAGATCTTCTTTCGGATTTCCTTGCCGTCAAGATGCCTGCCGACGGCGTCATCGGCCAGCGCGGCATCGAGAACAGCCTCTTCGGCGGAGTCCATCGGGACAACGACCTTTCCCCGCATTTTCCCGTTGATCTGGACGGCGACCGTCACTGTGTCGGACACCGTGCAAGCTTCATCCCACTCCGGCCACGCCTGTTTGAAGATGGAAGGCTCGTGACCGGTTCGCTCCCAGAGTTCTTCGGCAAAGTGCGGGGCGAACGGCGAAAGCACCGTCAGGAACACTCCCACCGTTTCGCGGTCGGGCGCGTCATCCAGGGCGTGCACGGCGTTAAGGAACTCCATCATCGCGCTGACGACGGTGTTGAGACGAAAACTCTCCAGACGCTCGGTCACCTTCTTGACGAGAACATGCCGCGCCGAGAGCATCTGGCGCGACGGAGTCCTGGACCAGTTGCCGTTCGTTCGAAGCACCCACGCCCATGCGCGCTTCAAGAATCGGTGGACGCCGTCGATCCCGCTGTCGCCCCACTCCGCATCCATCTCGGGCGGGCCAACGAACAATTCGTAGAGCCGCAGAGAATCGCACCCGTAACGCTCTACCAATTCGTCCGGGTTGACCACGTTCCCCTTGGACTTGGACATTTTTTCGACTCGCCCGTTCTTCGCCAGCCGGGTAATCATTCCCTGGTTGAAAAGGCGTCGAAACGGCTCTTCGAAGTCAACCACGTCGATATCGTAGAGAAACATCGTAAAGAAACGTGCGTAGAGCAGGTGAAGGATCGCATGTTCAACGCCACCCACATACATGTCAACGGGAAGCCACTTCTTGCCCGTCTCGTTCATCAGAGCGTCCTTCTCGGTTGGGGACGCGTAACGGAGAAAATACCAGGACGATCCCGCCCATTGAGGCATGACGTCGGTTTCCCGTCGCGCCTCACCCCCGCATTTCGGACACTTCACCTGGACAAAGCTCTCGATCGACGCCAGTGGAGATTCTCCGGTACCGGTCGGCTGGTACCGCTCCACCTCCGGCAGCCGGACCGGCAAGTCCGCCTCATCGACCGGAACCGCACCGCACTCCGGGCAGTGGATGATGGGAATGGGTTCCCCCCAATAGCGTTGCCTCGAGTAGACCCAGTCACGCAACTTGAATTGGATCGTTCCCTTGCCGAGGCTCTTTTCCTCCAGCCACCTGGTAACCGCCGCCCCGCCCACGTCAGAGTCCAGGCCCGTGAACTCGCCCGACCGGACCATCCTTCCGGGCCCGAGGTAGGGCTGCTCGGAAACTCCCTGCTCGGAAGACACGACCTCGCGAATCTCCAGGCCGAATTTACCGGCGAATTCGTAGTCCCGATCGTCGTGCGCCGGAACGGCCATGATGGCTCCGGTTCCATATCCAATCAGGACATAGTCGGCCACCCAGATGGGGACCTGCTCGCCATTGACCGGATTTCTTGCATGGGCTCCCAGGAACAACCCGGTCTTTTCTTTCTTCGTCGACGTCCGGTCCTGGTCGGAAACGTTTCTGGCCCGATCGACGTAAGCAGCAACTTCTCGGGCCAGGTCCGGTGATACGAGTTTTTCGACAAGCGGGTGTTCGGGGGCAAGGACCAGGTATGTGGCTCCGAACAGTGTGTCCGGCCGAGTCGTAAAAATCTCGACAGGATGTTCACGACCCTCTTTGTCGAGGGCCGTAAATGTTGCCTGGACGCCCTCGGATCGGCCGATCCAGTTCCGCTGCATCGTCTTGACCTTCTCCGGCCAGTCCAGTTCGTCCAGACCTCGGAGTAGACGGTCCGCGTAGATGGTGATGCGGAGCATCCACTGCCGCATGTCCTTCTTGGTGACGGGGGTGCCGCACCGCTCACACGCACCCCCAACGACTTCTTCGTTGGCAATCCCGGTCTTGCAACTGGGGCACCAGTTGATCGGCATCGACGCCTGGTACGCCAATCCTTTTTTGAACATCTGAACAAAAATCCACTGCGTCCACCTGTAGTACTCCGAGTCCGTGGTGTCGATCTCGCGTGACCAGTCGTACATGGTGCTCATGTCAATCAACTGCCGCTTGAAATTCTCGATGTTCTTCCGGGTGTTGATCTCGGGATGGATTCCCTTGTGGATCGCGTCGTTTTCCGCCGGCAGGCCGAACGCGTCCCAACCCATGGGGTGCAGGACGTTAAAGCCCTTCAACATCTTGTAGCGAGACCAGGCGTCGGGCAGGACGTAGCTCCGCCAGTGACCCACGTGGAGGCCGGAGCCGGACGGGTATGGGAACATGTCGAGGCAATAGTATTTCGGGCGGGGATCGTCATCCCGGGCTTCGTAAAGACGCTCCCGGGCCCACCACTCCCGCCATTTGCCCTCAATCTCTTCAAACTGGTACGGGTCTTCAGACATCTGGCGGGTCCAATCGGGCCCCGTCGCATTCCCAATCGGCCACGCTTACCAGGGGGAAGCAAACACCAGGGCCGGACGGTCCGAGATCAGATCGCAAAGCGCCATCGATGTACGCATCCAATATCATGCAACTTCGAAGGGGTGATCGAGGTTTTCGGGGTCGTACAGGATACGCGAACAGCTGTCGCAGGCAATGAGGCTGTCGTTCCTTCTGATTTCCTGGAAAACCTGCGGGCGCATCCGAACGTTGCACAGCTCGCAGGCCTCATCACTTGCCTTCGCAACAGCGACTCCGGAACGGGCCTTTCGAATGCGATCGTAGCGGGATAGGACATCCTCGGAAACTTCTGTTTCCAGCGACGTTCGTTCCTCGCGATAGGCGGCCATCGCCTTGGTGTCCTGGGTGTTGAGGCCTTCCAGGCGGGCTCTTTCGGTCTCGACAGTCCGCTTGTCTTCCTTGAGTATGGTTTCGGCTGATTTCAAAGCTTCATCCAGACCTTCCGATCCCAACATCAGTGTGAGGATCTCGTCCTCCACTCCTCCGATGGAATTCTGGTTGTACTCGATCTCCTTGACCATCGCCTTGTACTCGTGGTTGGTCCTCACCGACATCAACTGCTCTTTGTACTTGGAAATCTTCACCTCGGTATCCGCGATGTCGGACTCGAGCTGTTTGCGCCTGGCCTGACTGTTCCTGATGTCGTCAGCAGCCTTCTGAACTCCGGCTCTGGCGGCTCTGAGCTTGTCGTCCAACGCCTTGGACTTGGCGGGAAAAGCGTCGATTTTGTCACGAAATTCCTGGATGGCGATGTCGACTGCCTGGAGGCGAATCAGTTTCTTTAGATCAGCATTCATTTAGCGTCAGCCCAACTTTCAAATGAAGTGAGAAGCGATGAGCCACGGAAAGGTGTGCCGAAGCTTCCACTAACCTTGTATCACTAATGGGCCCAGTAGGACTCGAACCTACGACTGCCCGGTTATGAGCCGGGAGCTCTAACCGACTGAGCTATGGGCCCAGTGAAATTCACGAGCCATTGACGTCCAGGAAGGCGCGCAGCCTCCGGCTCCGGCTTGGGTGACGCAACTTCCGCAACGCTTTGGCTTCGATTTGACGAATCCGTTCGCGCGTGACCGCGAAGTTCTGGCCAACCTCTTCAAGTGTGTGTTCGGTGCCGTCTTCCAGACCGAAACGCATCTTGATAACCCGTTCTTCACGCGGTGTCAAGGTATTGAGAACGTTCTCGGTCATCTCCTTTAGGTTGATGTTGATGACGGCATCGGATGGTGACACCACACCACGGTCTTCGATGAAATCGCCCAGATGGGAATCTTCTTCTTCGCCAATCGGTGTCTCGAGCGAAATAGGTTCCTGGGCGATCTTCATCACCTTTCGAACCTTCGACACCACGATGTCCATTCGCTCCGCGATCTCCTCGCTGGTCGGCTCGCGGCCCAACTCCTGGACCAGGGCACGAGAAGTTCGGATGAGCTTGTTGATCGTTTCGATCATGTGGACCGGAATTCGAATGGTTCTGGCCTGGTCGGCGATGGCCCGGGTAATCGCCTGCCGGATCCACCAGGTCGCATACGTGGAAAACTTATAACCTCGCCGATACTCGAATTTATCAACCGCCTTCATCAAGCCGATGTTACCTTCCTGGATCAGGTCCAGGAACTGCAGGCCGCGGTTCGTGTATTTCTTGGCAATCGATACCACCAGGCGCAAGTTGGCTTCGACGAGCTCGCGCTTGGCGTTCTCTGCTTCGATCTGGCCCCGGACAATCGTCTGGAGGGTGCGACGCACTTCCAGTGCACTGGCCTTGCTGTCTTCCTCGAAGGTCTTGATCCTTGCCTTGACCGCACGAATCTCTTTCTGAACGTTCTTCCGGTATTCCTTCTTGGTGTGGTCGGCTTTGCGTTGGAGCCTGGCCAGTTCCCTCTCGATCGGCCGGATCGTGCTGACGGCCTCCCGAACAAGTCGGATCAACGACATCCTTTCGTGGATCGAATACTTGAGGGACCGGAGGAGAGCGGACAATTTGATCCGTTGCCGCCCCAACTTCCATCGGTTCTTGCGGTGTTCTTTGGGTTTGCGCGTCCGGGGAATGGCCGCCAACTTCGTCCGAAGGGTATTGACCTTGCGATACAGTTTCCCGATCTGCGCGATTGTCTCAAGCGTTTCGGCATGCTTGGCTTCGATCTTCTCTTCCGTGAGATCGTCGTCGGTAAACTGAACCAGATCCTTGATGACGCTGGGGTCCTTTTTCAGTTCATCGCCCAGCGTCATGATTCGGCGGACGACCAGGGGGGAACGAGACAGCGACTGCAGGACACGGAGTTGACCCCTTTCGATCCTCTTGGCGATCTCGACTTCGCCGTCACGAGTCAGCAGGGGAACGGTTCCCATTTCCCTCAAGTACATGCGCACCGGGTCGTTGGTCTTTTCCAGCGAGCCCGGCGTCAGGTCGAGCTGGACCTCTTTCTGAGTGGCTTCAAACTTCGCTTTGTCCCGCTGCAGCTTGTCGAATGAGAAGGACTGGTCTTCGGTCTCGATGACCTCGATTCCCGCAGTCCCGAAGGCCGAAAAAAGATCGTCCAGGTCCTCGGCCGAGGCTGTGATCTCGGGAGGCAGGAGATCGCTCACCTCATCATAGAGCAGGTAGCCTTTCTCCTTGCCCAGATCGATCAGCTTTTGTACTTCATCGTACTTGTCTTCGAGTCCCATGCTCCTCCAGATCGTAATTACTTCTAATAATAGCGCTTAGACGAGATCTCCAGTCGATGCCCGGAAACGGCCGCAGGATGCTGAATGATCGAGAGTCCAACAGGCTTCACAGGAACAGTACACCAAATGTAAGGATAGGCGCCAACGCTTCATTTGCAAGAGCTTATACTCAGGGCCGGATGGCCTTCAATCTGGATTTCTCCGATGCAATTTCCATTTGCTTCCGCACCAGCTCGACAGGAGCAACGCCCGGACCATAGGTCTTCAACTGGGCCCGGATCTCGCCTTCCTGTTTGACGAGGTACTCCTGATAGAGTTGCCCCATCGACACAATCGCCACGTCGGGCCCGATCGGGGTGAAGGGTTCCAACGCCGCAGCACGGACCTCATGCTCCAGTGCGTCATCCCCGACTCCTTCTAATGCCCACTCGATGTCGGAACTTCCGCCTTCGATCAATCGTTTCAAAACACCGCCGGACCAGATGCCCTCCAGAAAATCGCTTTCGAGGAAGCGCTTGAGAGAGGCGGCAATCTCCGCGTCCTGAAGTAGCGCCTGAAGGATTTGCTTTTCGGCCAGACTTAGTTTTCGGGACCGCTTTGGGGCAGCCTTCAAATTCCTGCGCTCGGACTTCCGGCCTAGCTTAAATTGTTCAAAAACTAAGTCTTCCGGAATAGCGAAGTTCTCGGCCAGGGCTTTTGCCACCTCCAACTTTACGAGCTGGTCCGGAATGTGGCCGACGTATTCGATGATTTCCCCTACGGCACGCGACTTAACCTCCGGTTGCGATATGTCTGCGCGAGACCGAGCATCAGCGATCAATTGCTCCCAGAAATACGGAGCCTCGTCCAACTGCCTCCTGTACGCATCGGCGCCCTTCCCGCGAACAAAATCATCAGGATCGAGTCCATCGGGCAGACGCAGTATTCGGACTGTGAGATTTCGTTCAAGCAAGAGTTCAATAGAACGCTTCGTCGCGCTCTGGCCCGCCGCGTCGGGATCGTAATTCATCACGACCTCGGGAACAAATCGTGCCAGCACCGACACCTGCTGAGGCGTCAGGCTGGTGCCGCACGAAGCGACCACGTTCTCAATCCCGTTCTGATGCAGGCTGAGACAATCGAAATAACCTTCGACAACGACCATCCGACCGGCCTTTCGGGCCGCCGCCCGCGCCAGGTGGAGACCGTAGAGAACGAACGATTTCGAGTAGAGAGGAGATTCCGGAGAATTGAGATATTTGGGATTGCCTTCCCCGACAATCCGTCCACCGAAAGCGATGACTTTTCCCCTCTCATTCCAGATCGGAAAGATCAGCCGCCTCCTGAAGCGGTCGTAGACGTCGCCACGATCGCTCTTGACGAATAAGCCGGTCTTGACGGGATCCTCTGGTTTGAGCACTCCGAGTAAGCCGGCCGTCGGGGCGTAACCCAGGCCAAATCGCTCAACGAACTCAGGTTTGACGTTCCGCTCCTTCAGGATCTGTCTTGCCTGGGCAGCTTCCGGGGCTTTCAGTTTGCGCTCAAAGTGGGCCGCGGCCGCCTCGTACACACCCTGTAACTGTTCACGCTCCCTGGCGGCCCGGTCATCTCGGAGGGACGCCTTCGGCATCGGAATGCCACATTTGTCGGCAACGATTCGGATCGACTCCGGAAACGTGGCCTGTTCGGCCAGCATCACGAACTTGAAAACATCTCCCCCGACTCCGCAACCGAAGCAATGAAAGATCTGCCTCTCTCTATGAACCGAAAAAGACGGCGTTTTCTCGGTGTGGAAAGGACAGAGCCCCTTGAGGTTGTTCCCACTGCCCTTGAGCGCCATGTAGTCGGACACTACTTGCACTATATCGGCAGAGAAACGAATTGATTCAGCAACATTCTTCATCGTGAATGGCAGGCCGTCTCGGAAAAAGCGGAAGCAGCCAATTTATAACATCGACCAAGAAAATAGCAATGGATGGGCCATATTCTCGTCGAAATCAGGGCCTGAACTGGACCCAACCTCGCACAACGTTCCATTTTCTCGACGCAAAGGCGCAAAGACGCAGAGTTGAATTGTCTTGCATCACCGTCAATCCCTCTTGGCCCGAAGCTTTTCACATGGCGAATGGTCCTGTAAGTCCGCTCCCCAAAAGACAAACGGTCTCTGCGCCTCTGCGTCGATTACCATGCCGGGAACCGAATCGGTGTACGGGCTAGGAGCCTGCGCGGCAGAAGAGATCTACTGCGAAAGCGGTATAATCGGTCCATATTTCCCCGATTTTTCGTTAAATAGAACCACTATTCGCCTCAAAATCGAGAAAATCTGGTCTCGATTCTCCACTTTCTCGCTACGATCCCTTCTGCCGCGCAGGCTCCTAGTCTTTCAGGGTGGCGATCGTGACACCGCCGCCACCCTGGTCGGAGGGAGCGGCCTTGAAACCGGACACCTGGGGGTGGGATTCCAGGAACTCCGCGACGGCCCTCCGCAGGACTCCCATGCCGGATCCGTGGATGATACGGGCGGTCGGAACGCCGGCCAGGAAAGCGTCGTCGAGGAACTTGTCCAGACGTGACAGGGCTTCGTCGGCCCTGCAGCCGATCAGGTTCAGTTCGTTCGTCTCCAGTTGTTTCTCTCGAAAATCGAAGTGGACACCCTTTGGAAGCTCGATTCGCGGAGCCTCCACCACCTCGACGTCATCGAAGGGGCGCCGAATCTTCATGTTACCGACCGTCACTTCCACTTCTTTTTTGAGAACACGCGACACTGAACCGGGAACTCCAAGCGATAGCACCTGGACACGGGAACCCACTTCAAGCAAATCCGTGGGCGGGGCGGGACGGAGGGTCTTGGCCAGAGACGTCTTGCTTCGTTCGCGCCGGATTTCAAGATTCGCCCGGGCTCGGGCGTTCTCCAGCTTACGGTCGAACCGCTTCACCGCATCCTTGCCGAGCGCCTTCAGCTCTTCGGCCGCCCGATCTCTGATTCCCTTGACGATCGAATCCAGTTTCTTTCCGACCCGGTCGAGTTCATCGGCACGCTCGGCTTCCAGTTGTCGGGCCATGGTTCCCTCCAGGCCTCGAACAGGTTCTTCTCGGCTTCGAGTTCCGCCTTCTCGCTCTCCAGGCTCCCGATACGCGCCCTCAACTCGTCGACGTAGCGGGCGGCTTCCAATTCCGAACGATCGAGCGAATCGCGGGCAAGCGCCAGGACTTCACGCGGCATCTGGAAGCGTTCGGCGATTGCCAGGCCGCTCGAAGACCCGGCCAGGTCGCGGATGAGCCGATAGGTGGGCTCCAGGGTCGCCTCGTTGAATTCCATTGCGGCATTCCGGACGCCTTCGGTGGTTTCCGCATACATCTTCAACCGGTTGTAATGGGTCGTCGCAAGCGTGAGCGACCCGGCCTGTCTGAAGTGCTCCAGAACAGCAATCGCCAGGGCCGCGCCTTCCCCGGGCTCCGTGCTGCTCCCGATCTCATCGAGCAGGATCATCGATCCCGCCGAGGCCAGTTCAATCATGGATTTGATGGTCACAACGTGAGCCGAGAAAGTGCTCAGTTGGTTCATGATGGATTGCTGGTCGCCGATGTCGGCCAGGACGCGGCCCATGACTGGGAGCGTCGCACTCTCGGCGGGTACCGGGATTCCCGACTGCGCCATCAGCGTCAACAGGCCCAGGGTCTTGAGCAGCACTGTCTTACCGCCGGCATTCGGGCCACTGATGATGAGCACGCGGCTCTCGGCGTCCATTTCCAGGCTGCACGGAACCGGCTGGTCGGGACCTCGACGGAGGTTGTCCTCGAGCAGCGGATGGCGCGCGCCGATCAACCGGAGACGCCCTTCCGAAAAGGTCGGTTCGGTGCAGTCGAAATCCCTGCCGAACTGGGCTTTGCCAACAACGAACTCCATCTCCGACCATAGTGTCGCCGAATGATTGAGCTCATCTCCCCGCTCCTGAATCATGTCCGTCAACTCGCCCAGAATGCGGCGGATCTCGCGCTTTTCCTCTTCCTCGATCCTGACGATGTCGTTGTTCAGATCGAGCGTCTCGAGCGGTTCCATGAAGACCGTCGCTCCACTCGATGACGCGCCATGGATAATTCCTTCGAACGTCCTCTTTTGTTCCACGCGAACCGGAATCACATAGCGGCCGTTTCGAACCGTGATGAGCTGGTCCTGCAACTGATCCGAAGAGCCCGGGCTCTTGAGGATCGATTCCAGCTTGTGATTCAGGCGCGACCGTGAAGACTCCAGGGCACGACGGAGCCGTTTGAGCTCCTTGCTGTAATTTTCGTTGATCTCTCCACCCCGGACCGCGCGCGAGAGGTGCCGCTCGAGGTTGCCCAGGTCGGGAAAAGATGCGGCCCGGGCCGCAAGTCGGGGGAAATCGTCTGTCTCGCCCCTGAACCGCCTTCGGAACGACTCGGCGAGGGCGAGGAAATTTCCAACGGCTTCAATCTCTACGATTTCCAGGGTGCTTCCGGTCAGGGCAAGCTTGTTCAGAAGCGCCGGCAGCAAAGGCAGGTCGGGAAACGAAACGCGATGGTCCCGCAAATACTCCATGGCCTCCCGGTTCAGCGCGTGCTGGGCCTCAAGAGACGCCCGATCGGTGATCGGCACAAGCTTCGTTATCAGTTCCCGGCCACCTTCACCGGTGATGTAGCGCCCGAGAAGCGTCTTGAGCTGATCGTATTCGAGAGGCCGGAGGGAAAAATCCATCGGGTTGTCTTTGAAGTCCGTCGATAAGGACCGTCTGAACGAAGCCGCTGTCGCGGCGGACGCTACGCGTGGGCTGCGCGAACGGTGCTAACCCGCATAAATCACCGAAAGGACCAGAAAAGGCCGCCCTGTTTGGCATAAATCGTTTGTCGAGAACGGTTCAGAAACCAAACGGAGGCGGCCCTTATGAGTACAGAGTGTAAACAAACCACGTTCGAATTTCACGGACTTCTTCAACGAAAAATGAAGGCGCGTTTCGACGGCGGCAAGATCACGTCTGACGCTGGAGTTCTGCTGCTGCGTGAAGTCGAAAAGCGGACCGGTTTGATCGATGGATTGGCGGGGTGTTTTAGCGATCATCGCGACCAACGGTTGATCGAACACACCGTGAAGGAGCTGTTGGGACAGCGGGTCTACGGGCTGTGCCTGGGATATGAAGACCTGAACGATCACGATCAGTTACGGACCGACCCGATGCTTGCGTTGGCGGTGGACAAAGCGGATCCGCTGGGAACGAATCGACGACAGGCCGGCGACTGGGGAAAGGCGTTGGCGGGCAAGAGCACACTAAACCGATTGGAGTTGACCGGCGCCGAAGTCGGCGACCAGGAGCGGTACAAGAAGATCGCTATGGATGGGAACAAGATCGATCGTTGGATGGTCGATGCGTTTGTGGCAGCCCATGACAACACGGCGCCCGAAGAGATCGTTCTGGATCTGGACGCGACCGATGATCCGATCCATGGTCAACAGGAAGGCCGGTTCTTTCACGGCTACTACCGCAACTACTGCTATCTGCCCTTGTACATCTTCTGTGGAGAGCATCTGTTGTGCGCTCGGCTGCGCCCGTCCAATATCGATGGGGCGGCAGGATCAGTCGATGAATTGGAACGTATCGTCGGCCAGATCCGTCAGAGCTGGCCGGACGTGTCGATCATCATTCGGGCCGATTCCGGATTCTGCCGGGATGCATTACTGGACTGGTGTGAAACCCACCAGGTCGATTATGTGATGGGGTTGGCCAAGAACGACCGCCTCAAGCGAGAGATCGCTGACCAGATGATTCAGGCTGAAGCGGAGTTTCAGACCACTGGGAAATCGGCACGAGTGTTTAAGGATTTCCTGTACCGGACTCGAAAGAGCTGGAGCCGCACTCGTCGCGTTGTTGGCAAAGCCGAGTTCCTGGCCAAGGGCGCCAATCCCCGATTCGTGGTGACCTCACTGCCACCGGAACGACTCGGAGCCCAAGCGCTCTACGAAGATTTCTATTGCGTACGCGGCGACATGGAGAACCGGATCAAAGAACAGCAACTGGATCTATTTGCCGACCGCACCAGTGCGGGAACCATGCGCGCCAATCAGCTCCGACTGTATCTGTCCTCAGCCGCCTACATGCTTATGCAGGCGTTGCGTCGTCTCGGTCTCAAAGATACCGCGATGGCCCATGCCCAATGCGGAACCATCCGTCTGAAGCTTCTTAAGAATCGGTGCGCGTATCCGCCTCACGGTCCGCAACGTCTGGATCTCGATGTCGGAGGCCTATCCCTATGCCGACGTCTTTGCTCTCATAGTGAGAAACCTGCAATCAATTCCGCTTCGTTGCTGACGACACCGAACCTTCAGATCCGAAAAACAGCGCCTCTCATCTGCCTCCCGGCGAGGCCTGCCTGCACTCGCCCATTCATGCCGATCTCCCGCCAAATGTCGCCGTGTCACAGGCTCAAAATCCGCCAATGTCCACGGCTCGCTCACTCTCAGCTCCAAGTCTCGCCGCAAATCGCTTCTCGTATCCGAACACTGATCGATTCTCCGATTGGTGATCCATCCGGGCTAAGCAAACTGTAGAGTGTGGGCTTCAAAGGAGGCCTACATGACGGACCTGCGTAAACGGATGCTGGAGGAACTCCAGCGTCGTAATTTCTCTCCGATCACCATCCGAAGTTACCTGCGAGTCGTTGAAGACTTCGCGGGCTATTTTGGCACGCGCCCCGATCGTCTCAGTCAGGAAGACCTGCGGCAGTATCACCTACATCTGATCCGGGAGCGAAAGCTCGCGGCCAAGACTGTCGGCTTGTACATTGCCGCCTTGCGGTTCTTTTTTGTAAAGACGCTGCGGCGTCCATACCTGAAGCTGGATCTCCCATATCCCAGAACCCCGAAACGATTGCCGACGGTTTTGAGCCAGGACGAGGTCGCACGACTGATCGACTCGGCAAAGAATTTGCTGGATTACGCGATGCTCATGACCTTGTACGCCACCGGGATGCGCCGAGCCGAGTTGATCCGGTTGAAGGCCGAGGATGTTGATAGCGAGCGCATGATCATCCACATCCGTCAGGGCAAGGGTCATCGTGATCGCGACGTGCCATTGACACCAAAGCTCTTGCAGACGCTACGAGAATACTGGTGTTGGATGAAGCCCAAGACCTATTTGTTTCCGGGCATGGTGAACAACTGGCGCGCCGACAAACCCCTCACCCCCAAGTGCGTGTGGTCCGCCGTACACGATGCGGCGAAACGTGCCGGAATCAAGAAACGCGTATCCCCGCACACGCTGCGTCACAGCTGGGCCACTCACCTACTTGAAAATGGCACCGATCTCCGCACCATTCAGATGTTAATGGGTCACGCGGAACCTGCGAGCCACCAGCGTCTATCTGCACCTGTCTCGACGTCACCTGCAGGCGGTCACCAATCCGGTGGAGACCATGGCGGTTTCCAGCCTCGATGCGGTGAAGCGGTCCAAAAGAAGGAAGCAGAAACAATGACCCGGCCCACCGTGGAGGTGGCCGACATCCTTCGCGCCGCGGGCAACGACTTTATCGACCGTCATCGAAAACGAATCCATTTCCAGCAGCTCAAGGTGATGCACGCCATCCAGCATTGCCGCACAGCGGCTCTCGGCGGTCATATCGATGCCTGCTCACGATGTGGTGGCGATCGGGTCCTCTCCTATAACTCATGCCGTAATCGCCATTGTCCCAAATGCCAGGCTCAGGCGCGTCAGCGTTGGATCGCGGCCAGAGAACGAGAGCTTCTGGCAACACGATACTTCCATGTCGTGTTCACCCTGCCGCACCAATTGCATTCGCTCGTCCGACAGAACCAGGTCGAGCTCTACAACCTGCTGTTCCGCACTGTGGCCGAGACTCTTCTGGAGGTCGCTCGAAATCCCAAACATCTTGGCGCGAGAATCGGCTTCTTCCTCATCCTGCACACGTGGGGTCAGAACGTGCTGTTTCATCCTCACATCCACTGCGTCATTCCCGCCGGAGGAATCGCACCGGGCCGTGCGCGTTGGATTCATCCGCGATACCCGTTCTTCCTACCTGTGAAGGTTCTGGGAAAACTATTCCGCGGCAAGTTCGTTGACGGATTGCAGAAGGCTTTTCGCAAGAAGAGCCTGACCTTCGCCGGACAGATCCAGCACCTTTCCGAACCGAAGCACTTTGCGGCTTTCTTGCGACCGTTATTCCGCCAAGATTGGGTCGTCTATGCGAAGCCGGCATTCGGCGGCCCCGAACAGGTTCTTCGATACCTCGGACGCTACACACACCGCGTCGCCATCTCCAATCATCGATTGCTTTCCTTCGACGGCAGCCATGTCACATTCCGTTGGCGGGATTACTCTCGCGGTAACAAAGCAAGGACGATGACGGTTTCCGCCGCCGAGTTCATCCGCCGATTCCTGCTCCACGTACTGCCGAAAGGCTTTGTCCGCATCCGGCACTTCGGTTTCATGGCGAACTCCCAACGATCCGTATCCATGGAACTTTGTCATCGGTTATTGGGAATGGCGCCGGTCCCTCCTCCTGAGGAAGGCCCGTCAACCAGCTCCGCCTGGCTGTGTCCAATCTGTCATGCCCCGATGACCGTTATCGAGAGGCTCACTGCGACCGAACTCGCATGGAGATTCGCTTCGAAATGCTTTTTAGACACGTCGTAACAGGGATTCCAAATCCATGCCTTCCAGACGTGCTGGTGCACGCCAACGCCCACGTGCGCCTTGATGTCAAAAGTTCGTACCGATCGGGCCTGGACCTGCTCGGTGAACTCTCCAAAACGGACGATCGGCCGCCATACATTCATTGTCGCCGCCTGGCCACACTCGCTGGTCGAGTCTCACTCGTGAGAACTTCAACCCCCAACCCCGTACTTTCTCCATAGCCCACCGCGTTCGCCGCAAACGCCAGCGCCTTCCTTCAAACGTCGTTATCGAAAGTGCCCGAAGATCTCGTCACCACCACGCCTTATCGCTCGGCACTCCCGATGAACGCTAAGCGTTACTGGCGATTAATGAGACTGGCCACGACGCCGGCGCCGTATCCATTGTCGATGTTGACGACCGAAACGTTCGAAGCGCAGGAATTAAGCATGCCCAGCAGGGCGGCCACGCCACCGAAACTCGCGCCGTAGCCAACGCTGGTCGGCACGGCAATGACCGGGACGGACACCAACCCTCCCACAACGCTGGGAAGGGCGCCCTCCATGCCGGCAACCACCACGATCACTCTGGCATCAGCCAGTCGTTGGTGGCGGTCCAGGAGCCGATGCAGTCCGGCCACGCCCACGTCATACAACTCGTCCGTCCGGTTGCCCATTACTTCCAGGGTCACGACGGCCTCCTCGGCGACCGGGATGTCCGATGTGCCGGCCGTGACGACCATCACGGTGCCATTTCCCCGTATGGTGGCATCCTTGATAATAGAAATGGCTCCGGACCGGGCATGGAAACGGGCGTCTGGGGATAGTGCCCGAACGCATTCGAAAGATGACGCGCTACTTCTGGTGATCAGAACATTGTGCTCGTGTTTGAGCATCGCGCCGAGGATTCCTGTGAGTTCCTCATCCGTTTTCCCGGCTCCAAACACAACCTCGGGATAGCCCTGACGAAGCGAGCGATGATGATCGACGTTCGCAAAGCTCAGATCCTCGAAAGGGAGTGTTCGAAGACGCGACAACGCATCGTCCACCGACATGGCTCCGGTCTTGTAGCCGTCGAGAATGATTTTGATTTCGTCTTTGGTCATTGGACTTTCGGATCCGGCCGACGATATTCACTATACCCGTCGAACCGACACGTTGGATCTCAAAAAACTTGTGGCTTTCAAGGCGGCGTGGCGGCTATGTTGAACAATTGTCCCAGCCGTTGGGGGCAAACGCGGCGGGCGCCAGACTTGGGAGACCCAGTTGATCCGGCACAAACTAAAGATAACATTACAGATGATCAAGTTTGAACACACCGTGTTCGCCCTTCCCTTCGCACTGATCGCCGCTTTGCTGGCCCAAAGGGGGCTGCCGGAGGCGTGGCAATTGGTCTGGATCGTTGCTGCGATGGTCGGGGCCCGGAGCGCGGCGATGACATTCAACCGCATTGTGGACTATTCCTACGATCTGGCGAATCCTCGAACCAGGAGCAGGGCGCTGCCTGCCGGGACCCTGGCGATGGGTTTTGCGATTCTGTTCACCATCGCCATGTCGGCCCTGTTCGTCATTTCCGCGGGCCTGTTGAACCCGCTGTGCTTCTACCTTTCCTTCCCGACTCTGGCCATCCTGCTCTCTTACTCCTACACAAAAAGATTCACCTCACTGAGCCATATCGTACTGGGGTTCGCTATAGGGCTGGCGCCACTGGGAGCATGGTTAGCGATTCGGGGAAGTTTCGGGCTGGCTCCAATCATTCTGGGAAGCGCCGTGATGCTCTGGATTGCGGGTTTCGATATCATCTATGCATGCCAGGACATAAGCTTCGACCGCCAGGCCAGCCTGTTTTCAATACCGTCCCGGTGGGGCACGGCCCGAGCGCTTCAGGTTTCGTCGGCGCTCCACATCGCAACGGTCGGGCTGCTGGTTTTGATCGCAGGTGTCAGTGAACTGGGATTGATCGCCTACTGTGGAATTGGGATCGTCGCGGCCATACTCTACTGGGAGCATCGGATCGTCCGACCGGACGATCTAAGCCGTGTCAACGTCGCCTTTTTCAACTTGAACGGCTACGTCAGCCTGCTCCTGCTGGCGGCGTTCGCGACAGATATTTTGATGACCTAGGAGCCTGCGCGGCAGAAGAGATCTACTGCGAAAGCGGTATAATCGGTCCAGATTTCCCCGATTTTTCGTTGAATAGAACCACTATTCGCCTCAAAATCGAGAAAATGCCTCAAAGTCGAGGGGATCTGGCCTCGATTCTCCACTTCCTCGCAACGATCCCTTCTGCCGCGCAGGCTCCTAGGCCATTAGGGAAACGGGGGTTCTGAACGGTATGAAACGAATTGCAATCCTGTGGATCACGCTGATCACCTTCATGACGTTGATGGCCTCTGCACTCGAACGCGAACCGCTCGAGCAATACAAGTCGCGCCGGCTGCGGCTGTCTGGTGAAGTCGATGGGGTGATCGTCCTGTTTGGGGCGCCGGCCGAGGATCTGGTCGAATACCAGCAGGAAGATAACTTCTACTACTTGACCGGGTTCGACGAGCCCAGCGCGATCCTCCTGCTCGATGCAACGGGGGATGAACCTGAAGAAATCCTGTTTGTCCCGAAACGCGATGAGGGCCAGGAACGCTGGACGGGAGCGAGGTTGGGTCCCGGTGAAGGTGCCGAGCGCGAGACGGGATTCACAAAGGTCGAAGAAATCGGGGAGTTTTCCTCACGGCTCAAACGTTTCGCGGAAAACAGCGACAAGATCTACACGATGACCGGCCAGCAGGACAACGTTCGCGAGATCCGGAGAGCGGTACCCCAGAGCAGTTTCGAAGACGTCGCACCGATTCTCGCCCGACATCGACAGATCAAGTCCGACACGGAACTCGGAATGCTCGAAAAGGCGATCGACATCACGATGAAGGCCCACCGGGCGGCAGCCGGAATGATCGCACCCGGTGCAATGGAATACGAGGTCGAGGCCGTTATCGAATACGAATTCCGGCGAAACGGCGCCGAGAGGCCCGGATTCCCCTCAATCGTGGGGTCGGGACCTTACGCCACGACCCTGCACTACGACCGAAGTATTCGTCGAATGCAATCGGGCGATCTCGTCGTCACCGACATCGGCGCAGAATACAGCGGGTACACGGCGGACATCACGCGCACCTATCCGGTCAACGGAAAGTTCACCGCCCGCCAGAGGGAAATCTATCAGATCGTACTCGACGCCCAGAAGGCAGCACTCGAACGCGTCAAACCCGGCGCAACGATCGGCGGGGGGGGTAACAACAGCATCCACGCCGCTGCTCAGGGCTACATCCGTTCAAAAGGCTACGGGGAGTACTTCATCCACGGCACCAGCCATCACATCGGACTCGAAGTGCATGACGTCGGTCCGGTCAACCGCCCTCTCGAACCCAACATGGTGATCACGATCGAACCGGGAATCTACATCCCGGGCGAGAACATCGGCGTCCGTATTGAGGACGACGTGCTGGTAACCGAGACGGGTTACAGATTGCTGTCGGACTTTCCGAAAGAGATTGAGGAGATTGAGGCGTTGATGGCAAGACCGCGGGTGCCGTAGGGAGAGAGTGGGAAGGGAAACAGGACAGAGCCGCTTGACTTCGGACCCCGGACCCTGGACCTCGGACAATCATACGAAGGGTAGTACTACATGATTCAAGCGACAAAGTTGCGGCGTGGAAACATCATCCTTCACAAGGACGAATTGTTCCGGGTCGTGGAATTTCACCATCTGACGCCGGGCAACAAACGCGGGATGATGCAAACGAAGCTGAAGAACCTGCGGTCCGGCGCCATTAGCGATCACAAGTTCCGATCGGATGATTCGGTGGAAAAAGCCGTCCTGGACAAACGTGAGATGGAATATCTCTACAGCGAGGACCAGAGCCATTACTTCATGGACACCGAGACTTACGATCAGATCCAGTTCGGTTCCGAAACTCTGGGTGATGCGATGCGGTACCTGGTCGCTAATTCGATGATCGAGGTCGAGTTCTACGACGAAAAGCCTGTAGGGATCGAACTGCCCCCAACAGTCGACCTCAAGATAGTCGAAACGGAACCCGGTTTACGATCCGCAACCGTCAGCAACGTCTTGAAGCCGGCAACGATCCGAAACTGGTCTCGTCGTCGGGGTTCCCCATTTTATCCAGGTAGGGGAAACCGTCCGCATCGATACATCGGAAGGGAAATATTTGGAAAGAGTCCGGGAATAATTAGCGATCAGCGGGCAACGATCAGCCAATAGACTTTACGATCGCCAGCAATTCATCTTCTTCCTGCCTCGCGACGGTTCTCATATCAAGGACGACGCGGTTGTCCTCCACACGAACAATGACCGCGGGGGTGGCGTTTCGGAAACGGCGTTCGGTTTCCGCTTCTGAAACCCCTTCGATCTGAACGGTTACCCCCCATGACGGAAGGGTCGCCTCCGGGGCCGAGCCACCTCCAACCAGCGACGTCAGCTTCACCGCGGACACGGAATCACCGGCCCGGCGTACAAAGGCGTCGGCCCGGTCTTTCAGTTCATCCTCCCTCGCTAAAAGCATCCGCCACACTGGGATCTCGTTAACCTCCCCCTTCAGGTAAGCCAGTAAGACGATCTCCAGAACCGAGAGCGTCAGCTTGTCGACACGGAGGGCTCTGAACAGAGGGTTGTCGCGTACTCGATCTATCAGGGCCTTTCGACCTGCAATGATTCCGGCTTGGGGACCTCCCAGAAGCTTGTCGCCGCTGAAACAAACCACGTCGACGCCGGCGCGGATACTGTCAAAGACGAGGGGTTCGTCCGAAACGCCGATGGGGTTCATGTCCACCAGGCAGCCGCTGCCCAGGTCCTCGAACGTCGTGATGCCGCTTCGCCGGCCCAGGTCGGCAAATTGCTCCACGGTCGGTTTCTCGGTAAATCCGATCACTCTGAAATTGCTGGGATGGACACGCAGCAGCAGGCGAGTCGCTGGATTGATTGCAGCTTCGAAATCTCCGATTCGCGTGCGGTTGGTTGTGCCGACCTCTCTCAAAACGGCACCGCTCTTTTCCATGACGTCGGGAACCCGGAACGAGCCACCAATTTCAACCTGCTCCCCGCGTGAAGCGACAACTTCACCGCCCTCGGCCAGAGAGTTGAGCACCAACAATACGGCAAACGCGTTGTTGTTCACGACGATAGCCGATTCCGAACCCAGTAACTCTCCAAACAGTCTTTCCAGATGGGAGTCCCGCTTGCCACGTCCACCCTTTTCAATGTTGAATTCCAGGTTCGAGTAGCCGCAAGACACATCTTTCAGGTAGTCGAGTGCCGCTTCCGGCAGGGGTGCGCGCCCAAGGTTCGTGTGGAGGACGACGCCGGAAGCATTGATGACGCGGCGCAGCGACGGCGTAAGGAAGTCGTTGACCCTGACGGCGACTTCCGTTGCGATCGACGAGGTCAACTCCTGCCTCGAAACGACGGTATCGCCTGCCACCAGGCGCTTTCTCGTTTCCGACAGAACCTCTTTGAGAAGCCGCGCGACAAAGGGTTGTCCAAGGATCGAGCCGAAATCCGAAAGTTCGGGGGCGAGGAGAATGTCGTTGACCGGGGGAATCTGTTTGAGCGCTTCCATGCGGCTATTTCAGCACACGGTATTTTGATTTACAATCGCTTCTCCGTCGACGGCGGAGCATTCCAGTCTCGAAGTAGACCACTTCTAAGACTCGGTCGGGACAAAATGGCGCATGAATCGAATATTCAGGACATTCCTGCTGATCTCCTGCCTGGTTCTGGCGGGGCCAACCCCGGCCCGGGCCTGGCCGGTCTCCGTTTATCCGGAAATCTTCCGGAACGCCCGAGAGGTACTGCCCCCGCCGCTCGGCCGGTTGCTCGAAGACATGGGATCATTTCTTCGCCGGCCATGCAATCGGGTCGATGTTGAGGAAGCAGTCGAGCGCGCCATCTCCGAGTTCTCGAAACGCAACGGAAACCTCGAATTGGCCATCGCCGCGCTCCGGGATGCGGGGTGCGCCGCCGCGGCAATAAACGATCCGGGCATGGATAGGTTCGTCGAGTCGCAGGAAAAGAAATTCGCCGTCGTCTTTTACGGCTACCATGCCACGATTCGTGACGGAAATCTCACCGGGTATCTGAAAGTGCGCGGCGAAGAGCGGCGGAAGTTCGACAGCCGCTTCGAGCGGTCGCGAGAGCTGCCGAGTAGAAGCGCCAGCGTGGAGTTGTCGCCCGAGTTCGGCGTGGCTTCGATTGCTTTTTCGCGTGCCGTGACCGATGTCGCCAACGTCTGGTTCCATATATGGACGAGCGTCAACGGAGCGATCAACTAGGAGTCATGAGTTGAACCGAATTGAGCGCGCCTTGATCAGCGTTTACGACAAACGCGGCGTCGTGGACTTCGCCCGTGGGCTCGCCGACTTTGGAGTCGAGATCCTGTCGACCGGGGGAACCGCCAGGTTACTTTCGAATGAAGGGATCGTCGTCCGCGACGTGCAGGATGTCACTGGTTTTCCGGAAATGCTGGACGGACGCGTCAAGACCCTGCACCCGAGAATCCACGGCGGACTTCTGGCCCGGCGCGACGATCCGGCTCACATGAGTCAAATCGGCGAACATGAGATCCGGACCATCGACCTGGTATGTACGAACCTCTACCCTTTCGTCGAGACGACCAAACGAAAGGGACTCACGTTCCAGGAAATAATCGAAAATATCGACATTGGCGGGCCGTCGATGATTCGGGCTGCGGCCAAGAACTTCCGCGACGTCGCCGTTGTCACGAGTCCCGACGACTACGATTTCGTCTTGAAGCAACTCCGGGAAGGGAACGGAATACTGCCACAGGATCAATTGTTCGCTCTGGCTCAGAAGGCCTTCGTTCATACGGGCCGGTATGACGGGGCCATAGCCCAGTTCCTGTCCGAAATCAAGCCTGGCGCGGAGGGGTTCGAACTGCCCTCCGGAACAGGGTTCCCCCCACGACTGTTCATGAACTTTCAAAAGATTTCTGAACTGCGCTATGGAGAAAACCCGCACCAGAAGGCCGCCTTCTACGCCTGGGGCGCCGAATCTCGACACGGGTGGGCGGCTGCGCGTCAGCTTCAGGGCAAAGAGCTTTCATACAACAATCTGGTGGACCTCCAGGCCGCGGGGGCGTTGATTCAAGAATTCGACGAGCCGGCGTGCGCGGTTGTCAAACACGCGAACCCGTGCGGCACGGCGATCGGAAGGGACCTCCATCAGGCGTACCTGAAGGCCTACGAGGCGGACACTGTTTCGGCTTTCGGTTCGATCATCGCCGTCAATCGCGTTCTGGATCAGGCAACCGCCGAAGAAATGTCCAAACTCTTCGTCGAAGCAATTGTCGCTCCGGAGATAGATCCGCAGGCGAAGGAAATCTTCGCCAGGAAGAAGAATCTGAGGGTGCTTGAGGCAAAGGCGCCGGATCCAGCCGAAGGATTGACCGGGATGGAGGTCAAGCGGGTGTCCGGCGGAATACTTCTTCAGGAATCGGACGTTTCGAACGAACTGGATGGGCGGTCACTCCGGGTCGTGACGGCGCGCGAGCCGTCCGAAGCGGAATGGAGAGACCTTCGTTTTGCCTGGAAGGTCGCTCGGCACGTGAAGTCGAATGCTATCGTCCTCGCGGTGGACGGAAGAACAGTCGGGGTTGGAGCGGGCCAGATGAGTCGCGTCGATTCGGTTCGCCTCAGCGTGCTGAAGGCCCGACCCGCGGCCGCCGGATGTGTTCTCGCCTCGGACGCTTTTTTCCCGTTCCGGGACGGCATCGACCAAGCGGCCGCGGCCGGGGTTCGGGCGGTCATCCAGCCGGGCGGATCGAAACGGGATGGGGAGGTTATAGAGGCGGCCAACGAACACGGGTTGGTGATGGTTTTTACGGGAGTCCGACATTTCAAGCACTAGTGTCCTCGGTCCGAAATACGGTTGCTATATTTCGGAGCGCAACGGTGCTGGATTTGGCAGATGTCGAGCCAATGCTCTTCATTGCGATGAGGAGCGACTCCAAAGACGGTGCCGTTCCGCCCGAACCCGTAGGCCGATGGAGGTTGCTGGTCGTGACCGCCAAGACGATCGACGCACACACAGGTTAATGGACCGATTCAAAGTCCACCCTCTGTCCCGCAACATCCATCGGAGATAGTGACCGTATTTCGGACTCAGGACACTGGCTGTGTATCGAAGAGGGGCTGGCGAACCAGGTCGGAACTCGGAGGCGATGACGAAAACCAACATCCGGGAGTCTAAAGCTCGGGGCCGGTGGCCCATCGCGAACAGTTCCCAAAAAAACGAATCAATCAATGAACAATGGGACAAATCGACATATAATGAACAAAAGTCAGAGTTTGTTGGTGGATCGAATATGAAGAAAATGCTTGTTGGACTGTTGCTTGGTGCAGTGCTGACCTCTCCTGTTGGAGCACAATCCCAGGACGAATCGCGTGCCGCCGAAGCTTACTATCACTTCGCCAAGGCGAGGTTTCTGGATGGCAACGGACAGTGGGAAGAGGCCATCGAGGAATATCAGCAGGCGTTGGAGTTGGACCCGACCAACTCGGTGATCTATTCGGAAATGGCGACGACATATTTCCGCCACCGGCAAGTCAATGAGGCGATCGAATACGGCCAGAGGGCGGTCCGGGCCAACGAAGACAACCTGGAGGCCCACGAACTGCTTGGCAGCATCTACACCAACATGCTCGGCAATGCGGGGGCTGGAGGAACTGTGTCGCCCGAGATCATCGACAGGGCGATCGAAGAATTTGAACAGATGGTCCGTATAGCGCCTACCGAACGGCAGTCGTACCTCATGTTGGGACGTCTGTACCGGTTTAAGAACGATCCCGAAAGGGCCGCTCAGGTCTATAGAGATTTCCTCGAAATCCAGCCCGGCTCCGAAGAGGGTGCAATCTCGCTGGCCGAACTTCAGATGGACGCGGGCAACGTCGCCGAAGCAGTCGAGATCCTCAGTAAATTTGCTGAAGAACAGCCCGAGTCCCAGGTGGTGTTGTCAACTCTGGGCGAAGCTTACGCTCGACTTGAGGAGTTCGATAAAGCAGCCGACACCTACGAAAAGGCGCTCGGGCTCGACAGGGATAACGTCGATCTGATCCGGGCCCGGGCCCAGACCCTGTTCTTCGCCGACCGGATCGAGGAAGCTGCCGGAGGGTACCGCCAGCTGTTGGAATCTGAACCGGAGGACGCGCTCGCCCTGATGCGGCTCGGGCAGATCTACAGGCAACAGATGAAGTTAGAGGCGGCCCGGGAACAACTTGAGCACGCCAGCCGCCTGGTGCCCGACAGCTCCGAAATCCGATTCAACCTGGCGCTGGTAAATCGGGATGACGGACGTTTCGTGGAGGCTCTCGAAGGCGTCGAGGGTCTTCTCAAAGACACCGAACGCCCCAACGCCCGCTACACGCGGGCCGAACGTCAGAATCGTCGCGTGTTCCTGACCCATTCAGCCATCATCAATACCATGCTGGAGCAGTTCGATGGTGCGGTGGAAGCATTTGGTCAAATCAACAGCATGGATCCGGACCGTGACGGAACTGTGGACTCCTACATCGTCGATACCTATCGAACCGCGAAGAATCTGGATCGGGCTGCCGAGCACAGCGTGCGGGCGCTCGAAGAGTTCCCCGAGAACCGGCAGCTAAAACTTCAACGCGCGGACATCATCGCCGAGCAGGGTGAAGTCGAAGAGGGTATCGCGGCTCTTCGTGAAATGAAGACCGATAGCGAAGCGGACCTTCAGATCTACTCGGCTATGGTGGGAATCCTGCAGCGCGAAAAGAACTATGAAGAAGCACAGGACGTGCTCGACGAGGCGAAGGAGCAGTTCGACGACAGCGAGCAGGTTCATTTCCTGCAAGGCGCGCTTTACGAGCAGCAAAGGGACTTCGCCGCGGCGGAAGCAGCCTTCCGGAAGGCGCTGGAGATCAACGCCGACAACTCCGCTGTCTTGAACTACCTCGGGTACATGCTCGCCGAAAACAACACGAAACTTGAAGAAGCGCTCGTGATGGTCCAGACCGCGGTGGAAAGCGACCCGATCAACGGCGCCTATCTCGACAGCCTGGGCTGGATCTACTACCGGCTCGACCGGGTGGAGTTAGCGGAGCGCTTTTTGAAACGGGCTCTGCTTTTTGCGGCAAGCGATCCGACGATCCACGAACATCTTGGGGATGTTTACGAGAAGACAGGACGAGTCGCCGAAGCGCGCGCCGAGTATGAGAAGTCCGTCGAACTGGCGGAAGATGAGGAAGAGAGAGACAAGGTTCAGAAGAAACTGGACGAACTACGCTCCGGTAGGGCTCGCTAGTGGTCCCCGCCAGCACAGACTTCAACCTAATTAACGTGGCCCATCCCATCTTGATGTGAACTCTTTAGCTCCCGACAGTGTCATAAAGAAAAGCGATCGAAATGCCGACTCACGGGCGGATTTCCTGGTAGATGAGGCCGGTTTTGAGGCGGAGGTGCGAAAGCACCGCCCGTTTCTGATAAAAATTGCGGTTGCGTCCACACGAAACGTCGCGGATGCGGAAGACATCGTCCAGGAAGCATTGATGCGCGGGCACCGCGCCCTCGGAAACTTCCGTGGCGACTGCCCGTTACGGACCTGGCTGGCACGAATCGTCGTCCGTGTGTCGATAAATCACCGGCGCAGTTTCGTGCGCCTGGTCAAACGGTTCGCTTCGTTCAGCGATCTCGACCGTGAGAACGCGACGGGAAAGACGACCGCTTTCGACCCTGAGGACCCGGCGGATCGATTCGATCGCGAGGCAATGCTCGATGTCGAAAAGCACGTCAAAAAGCTGCCTGATGAATTTCGAGTGCCGTTATTGATGCTCGCAGGAGAGGGAATGACGATTCCCGAGATCGCAGCCATTCTGGAAATTCCCGAAGGAACGGTCAAGTCCAGGATTTTTTACGGACGTAAACGCCTGAAGAGAGCTTTAAGACTATGACCGACGACTGCAAGCTTGTGGAATCTCTCCTGGAGGATTTCCTGACGGACCAGACGGACGCGGAAACGAGAGGTCGAATCGAACAACATCTCGAAGCCTGCAAGGACTGTCGCGATGAGGTGGCCGGATACGAAGAAGTGGACCGCCGGATCACGGTCTATTTCGATCGGCAGGTGGCCATCGCCAAAGCGGGTGGTCCGCATCTCCCAGTTCGTGTTGGAATATTTGCGACAGCCTCCGTCATGGCCGGCTTGGCCCTTGTGGCCCTCGTCCTGTGGCTTCCGGGGACTTCGGACGAACCCACCGGTGCCGTGCCCATAGCGAGCGAATCTCCTGCCACAGTAGCCGCTGTCGTGGATGAAGTGGCAAAAGCGACCGATTTGCCGGCCGCAACAAGAGCCAAGCCGGCTACCGAAAGCGGGGAAAGGGCGCCATCGGAAACCGCTTCGGCAGGCGCTGAAATTCAGGCTTCACTCAGCTTCTCGATAACCGACACCGCGGGCTATTCCTACGCCCTGTCGGATTTCGCTGGATCGGTGATGGTGATGGCCGTGTTCGACGACCAATCGCCTGGAGCGCCCGCCTTCCAGCAGGCGTATGATGCGTTCGGAGCGACCCAAAACCTGAGGTTTCTCGGCGTGGCGCTAACAGCGGGCTCCCACCCGGACGAAGTCACCTTCCCGGTCATGCTCAACCGGGGCTCGTCACTTATGGACACACCAGCCGGAGAGTTCGTGGTCGTCACAGCCGAAGGCGAGGTGCACAGCCGAGGGTCCCTACAAGATGATTCTCTGATCACCAGCCTCAGCGAAGCGCTGCGTGAACTGGGAGTCCGATAAAACCACACAGCATGACTTCCCATCGAGTGATCCAATCCGGGTCACTCCTACTCCTCTAGCCGTATTAGGTCTTGATAGGTTTCTCTGCGGCGAATGACGGTGAACTTGTCGCCATCAACAAGGACTTCAGGAGGGCGGGGACGGGAATTGTAATTCGAAGCAAGGCTGAAACCGTAAGCGCCGGCGCTCATGATCGCCAGCAGGTCCCCGGGTTCGAGTCGTTCCATTTCACGGTCCTGGGCAAGGAAATCCGAGGATTCGCAGATCGGGCCGACGACGTCGACTACTTCCCTTTCCTTCCGGGGTTGGATCGGCATCAGATTGTGGAACGACCCGTAGAGCGCGGGACGGATGAGATCGTTCATGCCCGCATCAACAATCGCAAACTGTTTGGTCCCCTGGCTCTTCCTCAACAGCACCCGCGCCAGAAGGACTCCCGCGTTACCAACGATGACCCGGCCGGGTTCGAGAACCAGCGTCAGGTCAAGACCGTCCGTAGCCCGGCGCACGACCTGCCCGTATGCCTCGGGAGACGGCGGTTCTTCGTCGGCGTAGGGAATCCCCAGCCCACCACCAAAATCCAGATACTTCAGATCAAATCCATCCTGACTAAGGTCGGCGACAAGGCCGGTGATACCGACGAGGGCTTGTTCGAACGGGGCAAGCTCCGTAATCTGAGAACCGATGTGACATCCGATGCCGACGATTTCGATCCCCGGCATCTGACGCGCCTCCGCATACATTCTTCTCGCTTCGGGCAGGGGGATCCCGAATTTGTGATGCCGCAGCCCGGTTGAAATATACGGATGGGTTTGCGGATCGACGTCCGGATTCGTTCGAAACAGAACCGGGGCGATCGTCCCCTGTTCTTTCGCGACACGCGAGATCAGCTCCAGTTCAGAGTGGGACTCGACGCTGAAGAAGAGAATGCCGGCGTCTAGACCAAAGCGAATCTCGTCGGGAGTCTTGCCGACTCCCGAGAAAATGACCCGATCGGGGGAAGCACCCGCTTCGAGGGCGCGGAACAACTCTCCTCCGGACACGGCCTCGAAGCCCAGACCCCAGTCGGCGAAACGGCGCAGTACGGTCTGGTTCGAGTTGGCCTTTACCGCGTAGCAAACCAGGTGCGGCGTGTCGGCAAAGGCCCCGTCAAACACACCGACATGACGCTTGAGAGTCCGCTGGCTGTAGACATAGACGGGTGTCCCGACTTGTTCGGCAATCGTCGATAGCCGAACCTCCTCGCAACAGAGTTCACCTTCTCGATAATCGAAGAAATGCATCGGAAAGCATTATATGTTAGCGAGTAGCTGGTAGCGAGCAGCGGATAGCCAGTAGAGAAGGTCCGAGTCGCCGGAGCTGCTCGCTGCTTGCCAGGGCGATACAAACAAAAGAACCCACAAGATCGATCTTGTGGGTTCCAAATTCCGCAACATCTCGGGCCAACTCAATCGTGCATGCCGCCCCGGCCTCCCCTGCGCCTTTTTTGATCTCGCTCTTGATCTCGTTTCCGGTCTCGCTCCAGCCAGGTTTCGTACAGATCGCGCTGTTCATCGCTCAGCATCGAACGGATCTGCTCGCGTGATTCGGATCGCAACGCGCGATATTCGGGTCGCGTTCGCGCCTGCAACTCGCGGTATCCCTCGCGAGCTTCTTCGAGGATCGTTGACATCTGCGCGTTCTGCTCGGGAGTCAGGCCGAGATACTCTTCGAAACTCTGACGTTCCCTGTTACGATCCCGGCGGCTGCGATCACCATCCTGACGACGCTCGGTGGCCTGAACATCATCACCCCGGACATTCGTCTCATAGACATTTGTCAAGACCACGCCGGATAACGTCCCGACAAGAAAGACCGCAAGAACCAGAAGCTTCGCCTGCAGGGTCCGGGTCATCGCAATTCCTCGGCCATCGTAATCTCCAGGAACAGGTCATCGCCTTCGGGTACTTCCGCATCCTGGTACATCCATGTATCGCTGGGCGTCGAATCTTCCGCCAGATAGGCATCCACAATGCCCTGCTCGGGAATGTCGGAACTCACCATTTGCAAACCGGACATGACGAGAAGGACCAGGGCCGTGGCCGCCACTACCGGTCGCGCAAACCCGGGCACGTATTCCCAGACAACTGTCGCCGGACGGGCGACGGGTTGGATCCTCGCCAGCATCCGGCGAGCGAAGTCGGCGTCCGGAACGAAGACACGCCGTCGTTCCTCGGCAACAAATCTCTTCGGAAGAAAATCACTCATGATCATTCCCTCTAAGTTCTCTAACCTGGCCTACACCTTCGGTCCGAGTCATCCGGCAAAATCGTCCCGAAGTATGTCCGCCAGCTTCTTCCGGGCTCTGTAGAGACGAATCTTGACGTTCGACTGGGTGATTCCCATCATCCCGGAAATCTCCTTGATGGACAGCTCTTCGACTTCCTTCAACATCAGCGGGATCCTCCACTTCGGGTCGAGCCCTGCCACGGCCGCTCTGACGTTCTCGTAAGAATCGTGCTCCGGCCGGTTCGGTGCGGTCGGTAACGCACCTAAACCTTCGACAGCCGCTTTCTCGCGACGAAGTTTCCGCAGTCGGTCGTAACAAACATTGACCGTGACGCGAGACACCCATCCGGGCACGTTTTCGTCAGGACGAACCTGGTCAATCTTAGCGAAGAACCGGGCAAACGCGTCCTGAGCCAGATCCTCCACGTCCTCGCGGCTCCGGAAAAACCGGCTGGCCAGCCGGAACACCATAGGCGCCAGAAGGGAAACCAATTCCTCCTGGGCCGCAGTATCCCCGCGTTGGGCGCGGACAATCAGCTCGCGATCGAGATTCATTAATAAAATACGCCTTGTAGACTGAAAACGTTACTTATTTTGGACCATGGATGAAGGGGTGGGGCGCGCACCTGCGTTTTGCAGCGGAGACACACTTTCCAAAACAAAAGAAAAACGGCGCGACCCTGGGAAGAATCACGCCGTTCCGCACTTCATGAATGTCAATTATTCTACGTATGGGACGTACTGAGGAATCTCACCAACCTCCGGCTTGAACAGGCCCGGAACGACCTGGCCCATCGCGTGGACCGCGTCAACGTTGAACAGTTTTGTCAGCGTCGGCGCCATGTCGAGCCGGCTGATGACTGTCTTACCGTCAAAACCAGTGTTGAAGTCCGGCCCGTAATAGATGCTGGCCGGACGTTGGGCATAATAGTAGCCCTTCGAGTGGTGGATCTCTCCGTACGCGTTCACTTCATCGTCACGGCCGAACTCGGGCCGGACCACGATCGACGTGTTCTTGCTGAAGTACGGATCGTTCTTCACGAAATCGATGAGCTGACCCACCGCTTCGTCTGTGGAGATGGCGGTCGATCGATACTCGTCATGGCCGGTTTCATACCGCAGGTACCCCCCGGCGCCGTGGCCGGTGTCGTGGGAGACTTGCTGGAAGATGATCATCCGCGGCTTGAATGTCTGGAGGATCTGCGGAATGATCTTGATCGCTTGGCCCTCTTCGACGAACGGGGAGCGTGGAATGAACGGATGATTGAGGGAAGCCTCATAGCTGCGAGTGGACATTACGCCTTCGATCCAATCGGTCAACTGCACGCGTTCCGGGTCGGTGATGCCCATGTTGTCGGGAAATTCTTCGGCGATGATCTGCTGCGGCGATCGATCCCGCTTCTTGTACCACATGTCCTGGAACACGTTCTGGGTGGTCAGCGACACGGGGCGCGTCGAGGCCGGATAGTCCTTGTGGGCGGCGAAGTACTTCAGGTTGTAGCGCCACTGCCTGAAGTAATCCGCACCAGTCAGGTACCAGTACTTTGTCGCCTCGTCGCCGTAGGCCTTGCGAACGTAGTGGGGCACGGTTGGGAAGAGCGGGACACTGGTCTGGGAGACGTTTCCGGTCAGCAGTTCCGTGTAGGACGTACCGTGAGAAGACGCCTGATCGTTATGGTCTTCGTTGAAGACGAAACCTTCCTTCGCCAGCGCGGCGAAGTTCGGTGCCACCTCAAGGTCTTCGAGGTATTCCTTCTTCCGGCAGCCGTTCCCGTTGATGATCCAGATCAGGTGCTTCGTCTGCAGATTCAGAGAACTGGTCTGCGGAGTGGAGGCTCCAAGGCGAGGCGTCAGGGCAAGTCCCGCACCGGCCAGCGTCGAACTTTTTAAAAATGATCGGCGATTCATTTGAAACTCCTTGTGATCTTCCGATTCAGTATCGATTTATGTCGTTCCGGTCGTTATAAAAATACTCTTTCTAGGGCGCGTGACAGTTCAGACACGACCCGCGGGGCGGATGCGGCGGAATCATGTCGACACGCCGAATCTTCGCCGGGCCGTCCTGCGGAGTGGCCTGGGTCGGCGCGCTCGGCGAATCCGCTGTTCCACCGGTTGCCTCTCCGCCATAAACCACCTTGACCGTCCGCAGGTCCGGGCTCGCATCCGCCCGAACGTCCAGGTAATTGTTCGCGTTGTCGCGGACGAACACTCGCGATACGACCCAGTCACCGGGCTCGTCCAGCTTGTGCGTCTTAAACGAACCTTCGTAGACATTCTGCTTGACGTCGAAACCCGGCTTGATCAGGACGCGTCCGGTTTTCGGTGTCAACCGGACTCGCTTCTTATCGATCCAGCTCGGGCTGGCTCCCACATCGACCCAGATGTCGCCGATGCCGGAGTGGTCATCGACGGCGATCGCGACAATTTTCGTCTCGTCTTCCATGCCGGCGGTCGCCCGATCGAATGCGACACTGATTAGCTTCGGCGGGACCTTGTCGATCTTCGCAGGGTCCTGGCGGATATTGAACTTCGTCGCAGCCAGAAGTTCGTTCGTCGAAGAAAACATGTCTTTCTGGTTGCCGGCCTTGTCCTTGATCTGGATTGTGCGCGCGCCATATTCGCCGCCGACCGACCACTGATTGATCTGGAAGTAACCGACAAACTCACCGGGGTAGTTGAAGCGCCGCGCCAGGCTCAGTTCAACATACTTGTTGTCGGGACCCGACAGACGGAGGATCACCTCGCTGGCGCCCGACTTGTTGTCGAAGAGTTTCGCGCGCACCGGAATCATGTCCCCGATGTCAAACGTCGCGCCGTTCATATTCTCGTCTTCCCCGATGTAGAGGTCGACAAGATCGGGATACATTACATCGACGTTCGAGTTCGGCAGAATCTCGAACTCCAGGCCAAGCATCGCCGGATGCATCGGCGGAAAGAATGCCTTGGAATGCCCGAGTTCGCTGTTCAACTCCCCGTCGTAGACAACGTAAACGCCAGGCTCCGCCCATTCATCGATCTGAACGGTTCCGTCGAACAGCCAGGGGTTGTCTTCGCGCGGTCGGAAGTTCGCGCGGTAGCTCGACCGCCGCCCAAACTGGTTCTGGTAGGCGATCCACCAACGCTCGGTCGGAACCGGGTTCTCCGCCTGTGCCTCCAGGCGAATCGTACCGCCGGCCTTAACCTGGCGGTCCGACACAACCTTCACCCACTTCAACTGAGGGGGAAAGTGATAGCCCTCGAGGTCTCGGGGGTCTACTTCCCCACTCGGGTTCGACATGAACTCGTCCGGGATGTATTGCGAGGGGTCTCCTTGAAGATAGTAGTCGTCAATGGTGGGAACCTTGGGGCCTTCCTGGTAATCGACCGAGGGCACATCCTTGGTTTTCGGATCCATGGTCGGATGCTGCGCCACCAGCGTAACCACCGTCAAAACAAGAGTAAGTACGAATATTGTCAGTATTTTATGAGGGATCACAACGCCTCCAGTGTAGGTCGTCCGACGCACATACCTCGAAAGGTACAGGTACTTGTAGGTCTCGTAAATGATACTGCCGTGGCGACCCAAGTTACAAGCATTGAATCCTTCGACTTACGGGCATCTGGAAAGCTCAGATTCGTTCAATTTAGTCTTCCTGGCCAGGCTTCCGGCCAGTGGACAGATAAGGATCTTTTTGACGATAATCATTTGCGATCGTCAAGTACGCAGTGTGAAATCAGTCACAACAACGGGTAGTCATAGAATAGGAGTAATCAATGGAAAAGAACCCTTCATACGAAGACCTCGTTGCCGGGCTTGGGAATTTGCTGGCTCCGTGTCTGGCCCAGGACTGGCCGAATCTGCCGGTCCAGAGTGCAGATGGAGTTTATCTGATCGGGTCCGATGGGCGGCGCTATCTCGACTTTCTGGCCGGCTTCGGCGTAACCAATGTCGGCCATAACCATCCGCGCGTTCTGGCCGCTGCGCGCGAACAGATGGAGAAGATGATCCACGCTCCACTGGGAACCTTTGCCCCGGAAACGACGTTGCGCCTGGCTTGGGAACTCCGAAAGATCGCGCCGGGTGGAGCCGACATGTTCTTCTTTGGCAACAGTGGCGGGGAGGCCGTCGACGGCGCGCTCAAGTTGGCTCGGTATGTGACCGGAAGGCGCGCGATCGTTTCTTTTTTCGGTGGGTTCCACGGACGGACGCTCGGCGCGGCGACCATCACGACTTCCAGGGCGAAGTACCGCGACCGTCAGGGGCCTTTCCTTCCGGAGGTCTACTTTGCCCGGTTTCCCTATCCGTACCGGTCGACTGCCCCTACTGAGGAGGCCCTGGTCGAGCAGTCTCTTGACGATATCGACCGCCTGTTCAGGCATGTCGTCTCACCTGAGGACGTGGCGGCTTTTATGCTCGAACCGGTCCAGGGCGAAGGTGGCTACGTCATACCGCCACGCGCCTGGCTGGCGGGCCTCCGTGAGATCGCGACGCGTCACGGCATCTTGATGATCGTGGACGAAGTTCAATCCGGGTTTGGCCGGACCGGCGAGTGGTTCGCGGTTCAGGCGCTGGAAGTGGAACCGGACATCGTCTGTATGGCCAAGAGCATCGCAGGCGGTTTTCCCCTGGGAGCTGTGGCGGCACGCGGCGAACTGATGAAGCAGTGGGGAGCGGCCAGTCATGGCACGACTTTTGGCGGCAATCCCGTCTCGTGTGCCGCCGCACTGGCCACACTCGATGTGATCCGGGACGAGGGTCTCATCGAGAACGCACGCGTCCAGGGGGACTACATCGTGTCGGCTCTACAGAAGCTTCAGGCCGAGTCACCGATCATCGGTGATGTGCGAGGCCTCGGTTTGATGATAGCGGTCGAGTTCGTTAAGCGGGGCACCGACAAGGAGCCTAACAACGAGGCAGCGACGGCGATCCTGAAACGTGCCCTGGCGGGCGGGTTGTTCATGTATCCCTGTGGACACTGGGGCCAGACGATTCGTCTCATCCCACCTCTGACGATCACGCGCGAACAGGTCGACGAGGGACTGGCAATCTTCCGTGAAGCAGTCCTTGCGGAAACCAATGCGTAGTTAGGAAGCAACAGGGTCGCGAAGAAGACGGAGGGATTTTTTTACCGCAGAGGCGCTGAGGCGCAGAGTTTTTTTACTTGTTCAATCCCCTCTGCGGTCAGAAACGGTGAATCCCAAAAATTCCAGGCGAAAAACAACGGAGGCGCGAGGCCTCCGCTTTTTGAGTATCAAACGTTCCGATTTAGAACTCCAACCGGAAGCTGAACTGCATCACGCGCTCGGTTCCCCGAGTGGCTGTGAGTTCGCCGAAGCTGCTGCGATCGATCCGGGTGCCTCCACCTGGCGCCGCGAAGTTCGGATGGTTCATGACGTTGAACGCTTCCCAGCGGAACCGCGCACGGACGTCTTCGGTGAGCGTGAAGTTCTTCGTCAGGGACACGTCGATGTTGAAGAAGGATGGTCCTTCCCCGTCGTTGCGGCCCAGGGCGCTTCCCGGGAACACGTTCTTGAAGCCATCTCTTCCCAGATCGGTCCGCGCGGCCTTGTCCAGATCGATCAGGAACACCGTGTTCCCATCCTCCTTCCGGGTACCGAACGGGATGTCGGCCACAACCTGGGGCTGTGAACGGCCAAAGAAGTGATGGTTGAACCGGCCCGTCGTGAAGTTGAACGGACGACCGCTGGTCCCCTGGATGATTCCACCAAGCTCCCATCCGCCGATAACATGGTTTGCGATCGACGAGATGTTCGAACCCAGCGGTTTCCCCTGACCGAACGGCAGCTCTACGAGGAAGTTCCCGTTGAACTGATGCGTCCGGTTGAAGTCGGAAATGTTGTAGTTGGTTTCTGGGAAATACGGATCGTTCGCCAGACCCTCACCACTCTGTCCATTCGGACGTTCGCCGCGGGACTCCGAGGCGGAGGTAATGTCCATCGACTTCGAGAACGTGTAGTTACCCGTGAACGTGAAGCCGTCGGAAAAACGCTTCCGAAGGGTAAGCTGTCCCGAGTTGTAGTTGGAACGGCTGACGTTGGTGAACAGGCCGAAGAACTGCGCCTGCGGCGACATCAGGACGTTGCCCTGCGAGTTCTCGATCGAAACGACCGTGTCGACGAGACTCACTGCGGCGTTCGGGCCGGGAGGGTTGCGTCGATGCAGAGTCGCAAAGAATGCCATCGTGGCGCTGTCAAAGCTGCCTTCCGCTGACCGGAACTGGTCGATCAGGGACTGCTGCGAGTTTGCGTGATCCTTGGCGATTCCGTAAACGTTTTCGAACCACGCGATCGGCTGGACATCCTCTACTCGACCGCCCGTTACTTCGTACGTGTCATAGAGCTGTTTGATGGCCTGGTAATAGGTCTGACCACTAATCGGATCCCGAAGGTTCACCGGGCTTGCGATGTCGACGCTTCCGACGAGATTGCGTGCGAAGCGGCCCACGTAGGACGCCTCGATCACGACGCCGCCGGGGAGTTCTTTCGACAGGGTCAGGTTCAACAGATTGTTGATCGGAGAATGGATACCCGAATCGATCCCACTTGTCGACAGGCTGCCGATTCCCTGGGCGGCCGTCGCCAACTGGAAGCTCCGCTCGCCGGTCGAGCCGCCGCCGATCAGGTCGAGGAGTCCTTGTCGATCCGTCGACACGCCCGGTCCGACCCGTGGTGCGATCGGCAGGCCGTTCAGGCCGTCGATCGAAAAAGTAAATCCGGGCACCGAGAACGAATCCACCAGACCGATCGATCCAACCTCGGCCGCATCGCGCGCAAACCGACGGCCAATCGAATCGTAGGTCATCGTGTAACCGGCGCGAAGGACGAATTGACCGCCCCTGTTAAGCCAGTCCGACTGCGGCGACCAGGCCAGGCTCACGCGTGGCGCCCAGTTGTTTGTGTCGGCGGTGTAGTAATCGGGAACACCGTTGGCGCGGCCTGCCGCTTGTGCCGTGAAGAGCGGCAGTTCCCGGATCGTCTGGGTCGTGTCGGCCTGGGTACGCAACCGGTCGCCAAGATCCTGACGCCAGTTCACCTGCACGCCGTTGGCTTCATACGGCGGCGTCTGGACACCATAGTTCACGCCAAAATTGATCGTCAGGTTCGAAGTCGCCCGCCAGGAATCCTGAACGAAGAAGTCGTACTCCTGGATACGGAACTTTCGAGCGAACGCCGCTCCAGGGGCCAGCCTGTTGCCGTCAACGTCGAACTGAATATCCTCGGAGAAGCGCGAGAGCGACCCGGTCGCTGCCATCACGGCGTTTCCAACCGCTTCGGCATCCTGGACGTTGTCGGCTTCGGCGTCACCGAGAGCTCGACCCAGTCCGGGACTCCCTTCGATACCGATGTTGTTACCTGTCAGGTTAGCCCCACCGGCGAATACCGGAGGATCGACCAGATCGAAGGAATTCAAATTGTTCGTGATGTAACGGAAGTTGCCACCGACCGAGATACTGTGGGCTCCGGTGATCCAGCTCAGAGTCTCCACGATGTTCCAGGTATCGATCGCCTGGTTCGACGCGCCGTCGTCCTGGAACGGTTCGCTGAAGAGCGGAGCGTTGTAGAAGGACAGGTTGTTGCCTGTGTCTTCAAACGACTCCCGGGTTAAGCCCACCGTCAGGTTGTTGTTGACGGACGGAGAGACAACCCAGTTCCAGCTTGCGGCAAAGCCCTTGCTGTTGTCCAGGCGCTCGCGCGCATCGCCGAAGCCTTTGAAGCTCTCGCTGCCGAGAGTCCGGACGTCATCGTTCAGCGAACCACGAAAAAAGAACGTGTGGTTGTTGTTGGCCGTGAAATCCAACCGTGAAATATAGACATTACGGTTCCGAACAAAAGGCGACTGGAACCGGTGGCGTAACGTGTTCGCACCGGAATCCGAACCGGGAGTATTCGAGGGATCGCTCGAAAACGGTCGATATATTTCGTAGAAACCGCCCGGACCGATCAACGCGGGGTTCCACGTGTCGCCGTTAACGAATGTCCATTTTTCCAACTGGCCGCCCGGCCCGTCGGTCAGGACGCCGAACGTGTGATTTCGCTACTCTAAATTGGCCCACTTTTGATCGTTTGATTTGGCCCACCCCTGACGACTGAACCGGAGAGGCTGTTCCGAACAAAGAGTCGGAATGGAGGGACCCGGTGTCAAGGAGATCGAAGGTGGAATTATTTGAAGAGATTCGGCGAGAGCACGAGTTTGGTGTGGGAACGATCCAGGGTGTGGCCCGGCGGCTGGGGGTGCATCGGCGGATGGTGCGTCAAGCGCTGGGAAACGCCGTGCCGCCGGCGAGGAAGAGCCCGGAGCGGAAGAGGCCGAGGCTGGAGCCGGTTATGGAATTTATCAACGGGGTGTTGGAGGCGGACAGGCAGGCCCCGCGGAAGCAGCGGCACACCAGTCACCGGATCTACGAACGGATCCGGATGGAATTTCCGAAACATCCGATTGGGGAATCGACGGTTCGCCGGTATGTCGGGCGGCGGAAGCGGGAGATGGGTTTCATCCGACAGGAGACGTTCGTGCCGCAAAGCTACGCCTGGGGTCAGGAAGCACAGATCGACTGGTACGAAGCCGTCGCGGAGTTGGATGGCGAACGGCAGAAGCTCCAGGTTTTCTGTATGCGGAGCATGGGCAGTGGTGGCGCATTCCATCGAGCTTATCCTCGGGCGACACAACAGGCATTCCTGGAGGCTCATGAGTTGGGTTTCCGCTATTTTGCGGGGGTCTTCGGGGTGCTGCGTTATGACAACCTGACCAGCGCGGTGAAGAAGATTCTGCGGGGATACCGGCGTGTAGAGACCGAACGGTTCATCGCGTTTCGGTCGCATTGGAAGTTTCAAGCCGAGTTCTGCACACCCGGCGAGGGCCACGAGAAAGGCGGTGTGGAAGGCGAAGCCGGATACTTCCGGCGCAATCACCTGGTACCGGTGCCGAAGGCGAAGGACCTGGCGGATCTGAATGCGCAGCTGCTGGCCGGTTGCCGTGCCGATGAACGGCGCAAGATCGGCGATCGGGTCCAGACGGTGGGTGAAGGGATGCAGATCGAACAGCCCCATCTGCTCGCGTTATCGACCGAAGGGTTCCCTCTGGCCGAGGACAGCTTTCCACGAGTCGATGGTAAGGGATGTGTACGGGTGCGTAACAACTTCTACTCCGCCCCCGTCAAGGCCGGGACTGTGGTGCGGGCGAGCGTTTTTCCGGCCTACGTGGAGGTCTGGCACGATGGCGGATGCGTGGCGCGGCATGAGCGAGGATATGGAAACGGCCAGCACTTCTTCAATCTGGAACATTATCTGGAGGTGTTGGAGCGGAAGCCGGGCGCGCTGGCCGGGAGCAAGCCTCTGGAGCAATGGCGGCAACAGGGCCGATGGCCGAAAAGCTATGACGAGTTCTGGCAGACGTTGATCGATCGCAACGGAAAACAGAATGGGACCCGCGCAATGGTGGAGTTGCTCCTACTGGGCCGGGAACATGGCTATAGCGAGCTGGATTCCGCATTCCAACAAGCCCTGCGCCTGGGATGCTCCGATGCCGCCGCGGCGCGCTACCTGATGACCGAGGCCCGATTCGACCGGCCGGCGGCGCCGCGACTGGAAGTGGCCGCACTACGCGCTTATGAGCGGCCCCTGCCGGAGGTGAATACTTACGATGCACTGCTCACTGCGGAGGTGGTCTAGTGTCCGCCACAGCCGGCGGGGTCGAACAGGCGGCGATTCAGCAGTACTGTAAAGCTCTCCGGACGCCCACGATCGGAACGCAGTTTGCGGCCATGGCCGAGCAGGCCCAGCGGGAAGAGCACACCTACACACGGTATCTGGAAGCCTTGCTGGCGATGGAAGTTGAAGAACGCGAACGGAACACCGTGGCCCGGCGGATTCAAGCCGCACGTTTCCCTCGAATGAAGACACTCGAGGACTTTGACTTCTCGCGGTCGAAGGTTCCAGCCAACCGGATCCGTGGACTCGCAGACGGTGGCTATTTAGAACACGCCGAACCTGTCGTCCTGATCGGGAAGTGTGGAACGGGCAAGACGCACCTGGCCACAGGACTGTGCGTGGCCGCTTGTCGGCAGAAGAAGCGGGTTCGCTTTACGACGGCCGCCGGCTTGATCAACGAGTTGGTCGAGGCCCAACACAACGACCAGTTCCGCCGGGTTCTGGCCCGATGGTTCCGATACGAGTTGATTGCCATCGACGAAGTCGGCTATGTCCCGATGGCAGACCTCGGCGCCGAACTCCTCTTTCAAGTCATCTCGGATCGAGCCGAGCGGGCGACGGTGATCTTGACAACGAATCTGCCGTTCTCGGAATGGACCCAGGTGTTTCCCAATGTTCGGCTGTGCAAGGCGTTGCTGGACCGGATAACCGATCGCGCTCACATCATCGAGACCGGAACCGAATCCTTCCGGTTTCGGCGCACGTTGGAGAAACGACAGAAACCACGGCATCCGCCTGGAAAGGAGAAACCCGCGAAACAAACCACGTCCTGAGGGTCGGATCGCCGCGCGGTCGTCGATCCTGGGCGATCCTGGAAACGGAGTTTTTTCCCGAAAGAAAGAAAAAGAACCAAAAAGAAAGAAACGGAGGCCTGTGGAAGATGACGCGCTGTGGAAATCCTAAAAACCAGGATTCCCACAGCGCTTGGAAAAGCCTCGCCAAGGGCGCTCGGCTTTCCCACATCTACAACACAGGCCCGACGGTAATTATCACTACTCGGAATTATTAACAGGAGGGGGTGGGCCAAATCAGACGATCAAAAGTGGGCCAGACCGGGTGGACAAACCCAACGTGCCGTCCTTCCTTTCATAACGGATGATGCCGTCCAGAAACTCCGGCGTCGGCACGTTCCGAGTGGTCAGCGTCGAACTGCGATCGGTCTGGCGTTCGTAGGCGCCGAAGAAGAACAGCTTGTCCTGGATGATCGGACCGCCGAAGGATCCACCCGGCAGGTGCCGAATCAAGCCGTCCGCCTCGGGCGCAAAATAGTTCTTGGCCGACGTGCCGGTCGTCCGGTAAAACTCGTACGCGGACCCGTGCCATTGGTTCGATCCGCTACGCGTGACAAGCTGCACCTGGCCGCCGCTTCCGCGGGCAGCCTGGCCGGAACCCGCCGTCTGCACGATGAATTCCTGGATTGAATCCAGTGTCGTCGGCAAGGCGCCCTCGAAAGACGCTCCCGATTCTTGCTTGTTGATGTTGACGCCGTCCAGAACTATGTTCTGCTGGTCGTTCCGAGCGCCGTTCACCTGCCCGCCGTCGTCCCTCGTGGTGCCGTCGTTCAGCTCTGTGACATCGGAAACCGTGACGCCCGACTGAAGCCCCAGCAGTCCTACGATGTTCCGGGCGTTGAGAGGTAGATCGATAATCTTGCGCGAATCAAAGCCGACACCCAGCTTCGCATCGACCGTGTTCACCACCTCCGCGTTGGCGATGACGTCCACGACGTCCGTCACCTGGCCGACTTCGAGAGGCAGGTTCAGGACAATGGTCTCATCGACAGGCAGGGGGACCCCGTTGACGGACTTCGTACTGAAGCCCGGTAGCGAGGCGCTGATGTTGTAGGTTCCCGGTGGCAATTGTGCGACCGAGTAGGTTCCTGTTTCGTTTGTAATGACGGTGCGTGACGCTCCGGTGCCAGCGTTGGTGACCGTCACTTCGACGCCAGGTATCACGGCGCCGGTAGGATCGCTGACGGAGCCGGTTACGCCCGCAAGTCCTTGCGAGAATGCCGGCGCCGACCCCAGAAGCACGATCATGGCCAGCACAAAGCCGGTCCACGTCACCATACGGTGTAGACGAGTGTTTAGATTCACCATTAAGCTCCTCCCCAGTAGGGGCAAATATGGTTCAAGTGACCACGCGGACCCTAGGGTCCGCGTAGCTGTACACCACTTAAATCGTTTTACAAAAAAGGGTACCAGGGCCGATTGCCCTGGAGTTGGAAAACCACTAAGGCTAGATTACTTCTCCACCATCCCACTCTCACTGTCACGTTCCCGTGTTGCGGCCGGTTTTGATTCCCCGTCCTTGGGGTATCCCGGCACTAACGGGTAACTCCATCCCACAACAGTTAAAGCACATCACATGCCAAATGAGGCATCTAATGAAATGTACGGCTTACAACTTCCGCATACGGCCAAAATACAAGAATCCATAGAAATTGTCCGTCGATGCGGATTATTGGTGCGGGGTCGTTCCCGGTTTGTAAATCATGCTGTTTTGGCGTGTTTGGGGTGGCGATTGGCAGCGTAGCTATTTGAATCAGTAGTTTAGAGGCTCGGCGGGATCAACGGCGATGTCTCCTCCGCAACTGACCACTGACAAAAAAAACGGAGGCCCGAAGGCCTCCGTTTTGAGTCAAAACCCAATCCCCGATCAGAACTCCAATCGGAAACTGAACTGCATGACACGCTCGGTGCCGCGGGTCGAGGTAACCTGACCCAACAGACCACTGTGGCGGTCGATGCTCCGTCCGCTTCTTCCGGTCGGGATGTTGAAGTTCGGATGGTTCGCCACGTTGAACGTCTCCACACGGAGGCGCGCCCGGATGTCTTCGGTCACGGTAAAGTTCTTCGTGACCGCAGCGTCGATGTTCCAGAACCTGGGTCCAAGACCCTGGTTCCTTTGAATCGAACCGCCCGGATAAGCGCCGATGAAATGCTCGGCACCGTTGGTAACGTCGATCCGGTTCTGCTTGTCCGGTCCCACCAGGAACACCTGGCGGCCTTCGTCCTTACAGACACAGAACGGAACGGCCTTGATCATGTGCGGAATCGTCCGACCGTAGTAGTGGTGGTTGTACCGGCTCGATGCCGTGAACTGCCACGGACGGCCACTGGTCGCCTGCCCAATGCCCGAAAACTCCCATCCACCAATGATGTGGTTGGCAACGTTCGAGATGTTCGACAGGAACGGCCTGCCCTGACCGAACGGTAGTTGAACGAGGAAGTTCGTGTTGAACTGGTGCGTCCGGTTGAAGTCGGAAATACCGTAGTTCAAATCCGGATTGTACGGATCCTCGATCGCTCCCTCGTTCGTCGCGCCGTTCGCGCGGTTACCGCGCGCTTCGGCAGCCGACGTGATGTCCATCGACTTTGAAAACGTGTAGTTCATCGTCCAGTTCACGCCCTGCGAGAACCGCTTCCGGACCGTCAACTGGCCCGAGTTGTAGTTGGATCTGGACAGGTTCGTGAACAGACCGAAGTACTGAACCTGCGGCGACAGCAGCGTCGCGCCGGCGCGGCGCTCGACACCCTGGATCTCATCGACCAGACTGGCCGACGTGTTCGGACCCGGGGCACGGGACTTATGAAGCAGCGCGTAAAAAGCTTGTGTCGCGCTCGTGGCGCCGAATGGGAAGTCGCATCCCGAACTGCCCGCTCGACACTGTGTCCCATCTGCCTTTCTTCCAAGTCGAGTTTCGGAAACCCCAATGGCCTTGGAATAGACGTTCTCAAACCACGGAATCGGTATGATGTCGTCGATCGGCGTACTGTTGGCCTCATCCCGCTCATACATGGTCTTGATCGCCTGGTAGTACGTCTGTCCGGAGATCGCATCCCGGATGTTCACGGGGCTTGCGATATCGGCCTGGCCGATGAGGTTCCGGGCGAAACGGCCCACGTAGGACGCTTCCACCACCCAGTCTCCCGGCAACTCTTTCGAGATCGTCAGGTTCAACAGGTGGTTGGTGGGCGAATACAGACCCGGGTCGATGCCCGAACTCGAAACACCGCCGGCTCCACCGGAACCGATCGGGATCACGTTGCTCGGCGCATCTCCCACCGTCGGGAAGAACCCGCGTGGCAGGAACCCGAACTCTCCACCGATCCGGGGAGCGCGCGGCGCGCCGTCGAGACCGTCAAAGGAGTTCGTGAAGCCCGGCGTTCCGAACCGCGTCTTCAAGCCGATCGAACCCGATCCCGCCGCATCGCGCGCGAACCGGCGTCCCATCGCATCGTAGGTCATGTTGTAGCCACCACGGATGACGAACTGTCCACCGGTGTTCAACCAGTCGTTGCTGGGCGTCCATGCAAAACTCACGCGAGGCGCCCAGTTGTTCGTATCTGCCGTGTAGTAATCGGCGGCATCGTTGGCGCGGCCGGCAGTCTGCGTCGCGAAGAAGGGCAGTTCGGTCACGGTCTTGGTCGTGTCCGACTGGACCCTCAACCGGTTTCCGAGGTTCTCCACCCAGTTCACCTGCAGGCCATCGGCCTCGTACGGCGGCGTCTGAACCGAGTAGTTCACGCCGAAGGTCAGCGTCAGGTTCGGCGTCGCCCGCCACGTATCCTGAATGTAGAAGTCATACTCCTGCAACCGGAAACGGCGAGTGAACGCGCTGCCGGCCGCCAGCTTGATCCCGTTGACGTCGAACTGGATGTCCTCCCGGAACTGCGAAATGGATCCGGTCGCCGTCATGACGGCGTCACCGGCCGAGTGCGGTGAAACCGCGTTGGCGAACTCCGCATCACCGACGGCGCGGGCAAAACCCGGGCTGGCCGACACACCGATGTTGTTCGCCGTCAGGTTGGCGCCGCCGGTGTAGTTACCGGGGTTGACGTCGTTGAACGAGTTGCGCGCGTTGGTCAGGTAGCGCGTGTTGCCACCGAACTGAATGTTGTGGTTGCCCCTGAGCCAGCTGAAGTTCTCCACGAAGTTCCACGTGTCGATCGCCTGGCGGGAAGCTCCCGTGTCGACGAACGGCTGCGAGAAGAAACCGTAGCTCCACGTCGGCGTGTTGATGCCCGAATCCTCGAAGGATTCCCGCGTCAGACCGACTGTGAAGTTGCTGTTGATGGAAGGCGAAAGCACCCAGTTCCAACTGGCCGAAAAGCCCTTGCTGTTGTCCAGCCGCAGGCGAGAATCACCTCCGCCCGGCAACGCTTCCGCACCCAGCGTCCGTGAATCGTCATTCAACGTCCCACGGAAGAAGAACGTGTGGTTCTCGCTCGCCGTGAAGTCCATCCGCGAGATGTAGACGTTGCGGTTCCGGACGAACGGCGACTGGAACCGGAAACGAAGCTGGTTCGCACCGTTGTCCTCACCCGGTGTCAGGACGCCGCCCTGACCGTTCGAAAACGGCCGGAAGACTTCCAGCAGTCCGTTCGGTCCGATGACGTTCGAGTTCCACGTGTCGCAGGGGATGAGCGAGAACCTCGACAACATCGAGTCGCATCCCTGCGTGAGTTCTGCGAAAGAACCGTCCTTACGTTCGTACCGGACAATGCCGTCCAAGAACTGCGGGGTTGGAATGGTTCGCGTCGCCACAGTTGCGCTGCGGTCGGTCTGGCGTTCGTACGCACCAAAGATAAACAGCTTGTCCTTGATGAGCGGACCACCAAAAGAGCCGCCCGGCAGATTCCGAATCAAACGGGTCGGGTCGCCCTCGATCCCACCGGACAGGAAATAGTTCGTCGCCGATGTTCCCTGAGAACGATAGTACTCGTACAAAGATCCGTGCCACTCGTTCGAACCGCTCTTGGTCACCAGCGACACCTGCGCGCCGCTGCCGCGGGCGCCCGTTCCACCGGAGCCGGCGGTCGACACCAGAAACTCCTGCACGGAGTCGAGCGTCGTCGGGATCGCACCCTGGAAGGCGGACCCGGCTTCCTGACGGTTAATGTTCACACCGTCCAGGACGATGTTCTGCTGGTCGTTCCGCGCACCATTGACCTGGCCGCCGTCGTCTCGACCGAACTCGCCGCCTTGATCCGACTGCGTCACACCGGACTGCAGTCCGAGCAGACCAACGATGTTTCGGGCGTTCAACGGCAGGTCGATGATCTTCTGTGTGTCGAAGGCGACACCCAGTTTCGCATCAACCGTGTTGACCGCCTCGACACTCGATATAACATCGACGACGTCGGTCACCGCACCCACTTCCAGGGGAAGGTTGACCACCACCGTCCCGCCGACCGGCAACGTCACGCCACTCATTACCTGGGTACTGAACCCTGGCAATGAGGCGCTGATGTTGTACACGCCGGGCGGCAACTGTGTGACCGTATAAGAACCAGTCTCGTTTGTAATTACCGTTCTGGCGGCGCCGGTCGCGGCATTCGTTACCGTAACCTCAACGCCGGGAATAACGGCGCCGGTCGGATCCGACACCGAACCCGTCACGGCCGTAAAACCCTGGGCAAACACGCTGGGCTGAAGCGCCACAAAAATAGCTATGACAACTAAGCCGGCGAGCCACCTCCTAGAATTCCTCATCATCTACTGTACCTCCACGCTTGAACCAAAAAAGGGCGATGCACACCTGGCCTCCGCCAGGTGCAGTTCCGCACGGTTACGCGTAATAACGAATTCACCCCAGTTCACGCCGCATCCCTTATGGGTGCGCTCGATCCCCTCTTGGTCGAAAAAACGATTCGTCTTCAAGACACATAACTCGCTTATCCCAGTTGTATGCAAGCTATTCTATCTCCGGTTACGTGTCAAGTTCCTTCTAAGGAACACAAAGAAAAGGCTCTCGACGAATCGGACCCCTTTTTTCGTCGATCAGAAAAGCGCTCCCTCTGGACCTGTGACACCGTTTAGTTTTGGTTGGCTCGACTAACCCTCGACAGTGGGGATCGGAATACAGACGCTACAGCATTAGCTTTTCTGGGACCGGAAGAAATAATGTCCATATAATGGATAACCACGCTCACTGATTCACCCAGCGGGCCCAGCGATCGTGGATCGGCTGCAGATCACGGGTTATTTCCCGCCATCTCTCCAGGAAATCGATCTCTTCATCGATGGACATTCTTGTTCGCAGGATTGCGAAATGCTGGTCCACGAGTTCGTAATACTGAATCAGTGCCGCGTGTGCGCGCCCGCCATCAGGGGTCACCGTCCTTTTGGACCGAACGAGTTTGAGAACCTTCACTGCCCGGTTGTGAGCATCCACGAAATGGTAAAGCCGACACGTGTCGGTTGGTGCCGTCTCCGAACGTTGGAGGGCGGAGAGGTAATCCTCTTCGAAGCGCTCGATCTCCGGGAGAATGACCTGGCGGTATCTGGGACGCTCGTCATACCGACTTCCGAACGTCAGGGGCAGCACCACGAGAAACGCCGCCAGAGCCAGTGACGAGGCCAACCTGTTCTGACGGATGCTTTCCCGGACACTGGAAACAATGGATCTTGCGATGTCGCGGATTGAAGGTTCGTGACGTTCTCTTCGATGAAGTTCAGGAAGCGGTGTGCCGGACAATCCGAACCGAAGCGCGAGGGTACGGAAAAGGCGTCGAATTGAGCCTTGACGGCCGTCCATCGGATTTCCTCACTGTCCGCCTTCGGTGTCTCCAACAAGGTCTTCGGCGGTGATATTGAAACGATCGAAGACGTCTTTCGACACGACCCTCACGACGGTCTCGTGGGCCGATTTCCAGTAGACTCCGTCGGGATCGTCAACATCGGCACCAAAGCTGAACCTTAAGATTTCTTCGCCATCGCCTCTGAGAACGACCTCGAGGCGACCGCTGGCCAACTCGTACTGTCCCGACGGACCCGGCGAATCGATGATCTGTTTGGATCTTTCAAATTCCAGCGTGTTCAACATGCCGGAAACCCTATCGAGCAGAATTTTCTTTCCATCGGGAAGAATCCAGTCTTCGCCCGACCGCCGTAAGACGAGCCTGTCGTCATCCCGACGCAACTCGATCTCGACAACCTCGTCACGATCGAATGACGCAATCGACTTATCCCGCCAATCAAACACGGGCCGGTTGGCCCGTTCGAAGATGTCGTCATCAACGATGAAGATCGTGCGTCGATCCTCGTCTTTGGCGAAGTATCGATCGGCCTCGCCTTCCGTCTCCCGGCCAATCAGCAGGACGTGATCTTCGTCCTCGACCTCGTTGTGCAGAACGATTCGAACAGACGGTTCGGCCAGTCCTGCACCGGCCGCGTCCACGCCCTCTTCGGCGAAACCGCTTGCTCGCGCAAAGTTCACCGCACCCAGAAACGTACTGACTTCGCCCTGGTCCGCCCCGGTTTCGATCGGCCGCCTCAGACGCCAGGATTCGTCGATGCGGTCCAGCGTCAAACGCTTCATTCCGGTGATCTCGATACGGTCGATGTCGTCCTGCTCGAACGCCAGAATGACCTTCCCGCGCAGATCATTGACTTCCTTTTCGAAGATTCGCAACCACGAACCGGGTGACAGAAAGATCTCGTCGTCGGCAGCCAGCTTCGAGTAGTTGTAAATCTTCCGAGGGTTCTCGTTGCCAAAAAGAATCTCGTGCGTTCGACCGTCCGACATCTTCAGCGCCACCCTCAACGCCGGGCTCGACAAACCATACTCCGCGAGTTCCGTCCCCTGGGACAACACGGTCTCCTCGCGTTCGATCCGAGGCACGTTCGAGGCAAGCAGATCCCATTCCCCGGAGTCGGCCTCCACGTCAGCGGGCGATGTGATCTCCCACCCCCCGTCAACCCGGATACCGGTGATGGTGTGGTCCGGATAGATGATGCTGATTTCCGAAATTTCTTCGTCATCGATCGGCAGGGCCTTCTTCGCGTCCTCGGCGACCTGCTCTCGGTCGCGACGCCCACGAACGTCGGTGAGGTACACCCACGCCCCGAGGACGATAAGCAGAATGAAGAGAGATGCGGTGCCTTTGAACTTCATTGATGCAGTTGGAAGTCCGTGGTCCGTGGTCCGAAGTCCGAGGTCGATCGGACAGCAAACCGTGGACATCGGACTTCGGACCTCGGACTTCGAACCTTGGACTCCGTGATCCCCCTCATCCGCCCCTCCGCTTCATCCAGACCGAGATCCCGATCGTCAGGATCGAAAGGGGTAACAGGACGAGAGAGATGTAGTAGGTGATGCGGCCCTGGGACTGGGTCAGGGTCAGGCGGCGATCCTCGGGAACTTTCGGGCGGATCGAGATGAAGCTTTCATCTTTGGCCAGCCAGTTGACGGTGTTCAGGAAAAGGTTGCCGTTGCCCTGGAGGTTGAAGAAACCGTTCGTTGAAAAATCCGAGTCTCCGAAGACCGCCAGGCGTGACTTTTCTTCCGCGTCAAGATCTTTGGTGACGATGAGTCCAATTCCGACTGGGCCACTTAGATCCACTTCCGGGTCGAAGCCGGCTTCCGTGCCCTCGAGATTCGTCTCACCCCAACTCCTGTCGCTGGTCGTCAGCAGTTCGGTGACGTTCAGGCCACCTTCAACCGGATCAATCGTCGAGATCGACCGGGCGAAAGGGAAGAACGTCATAAACGCAAACCCTTCGGTGATCGCGTGAGGCCCGTACTGGGAAACCAGAGGAATTTCCGGTCCCGCCCCGAGCAGCCGGCCGACGCCGCTGGCATCGACGACAAAATTGTCACCGGCCGAGATGAACCATGGCTCCAGCAACCCACCCAGCGCCGAGGCGGGCGTCGGATCCGACATCACAAAGACGCTGCCTCCCTGGTCGAGGTAGTCTTGAACCGCTTCAATTTCTTCGGGAAATGGATCGGTTTCCGGGCCGGGCCAGACCAGCACCGAAGCGTCCGCGGGTACCACCGTCTGCTCGCGGACCAGGTTCAACGATACGACAATATAATTTTCCCGTTCCAGGGCAAGGCGCGCCGTGTCCATCCCGGTTCGGTCGGTCTCGGCGATGAGCTTTTCGCCGTGGCCCTCGATGAAGTAAATGGTCTTCTGCTCGCCCTTGACAAGCTTCATCAGAGCATTCGTAACGTCTTCCTCCCGGAGAGGTTCCGACTGCTGTTCGATCCGTTCCCGCTTGTCTCCCAGGTCCAGGACCAACGTTCCAAACCTAAAGGTTTGACCGGTCATCGGGTTATCAAAATCACCGTACACGCTGACGTCGAACTGCTCGGCAAGTTGCGGCTGCCGGTCCGGATCGATGAACTCGAAAGTGATTTCTGAACTCTGCGCTTCGAAAAGTTCGAGCAGATCGCGTGTCGACACGTCATCGCCACCCGGATAGAACGCACGGATGTGGACACCTCCAACGACCTCGCCGGCGACGTTGACCGACTGCTCGGAAAGGCTGTGGATCTTCGTTGTCGTCAGATCGATACGTTGGGGATTCTGGGCGGCGACATAGTTCACAAGAGCGAGGACACCCAGCAGCAACACCACGGAGGTCACCGAATTCATCCCGAATCTGGATGATCGTCTTGCCAGCCAGGTTCGGATGTCGTCGAACTTCGCCACCAGTGACACAACGACGATCGCCGCGCCAACGACCATGGCAATGGACTGATAGAGACTCCATGTCGATTGGACCGAGTAGACGACAACGGCTCCCATCATCATCGTCAGGCCGGCGAGATCCATCTTCTTCAGCATTTCTTTCAAGGTTTTTTCATCCCCTCCAGCGCATCGACTCGATCGACCGGTACGTCAGGAACAACCCGAGGGTCGTCAACGATAAATAGAAGATGACGTGCGGCGTCGACAGGACACCTTTGATGAAGTCGTCCAGGTGCCCGAGTAATGACAGATGGGTCAGTATGGCTCTCGTCGTGGAAGTCGCATTGGCCGCCAGGGCGTCGACCAGCCAGAGCATCATGGCGACAGCGAAGCTGACGGCGCCGGCAATGATCTGGTTCTCCGTGAGCGTCGAGATGAACAGACCCACGGCAAGCAGTGATACACCATATAGAAACAGACCGAGATATCCCGTCAGTATCGGACCTGCGGCCGGCTCGCTGTAGATGAAGAGAATCGATATCGGCACGAATGTCGTGGCGAGCATGATCCCGTAGAACGAAACCGCGGCGAGGTACTTGCCCATAACCACCTGGAGGTCCGTGAGTGGTGCGGTCAGCAGCAACTCGATGGTGCCACGTCTCTTCTCCTCGGAAAACAGGGCCATCGTAATCATCGGAAGCATGAACAAAAGGATCACGCTCAGCGTGCCGAGAAAACTCTGGCTGATGAACCCCGGCATGTCGACCGGTTGAGGGCCGTTACCGAAACGCTGGCCCTGCATGTCCCGCAGCTGGACCTCCTGCACGATCTGGCTGAGGATGATCTGGAAGAACAGACCGGACAGGAAGACGAAAATCGTCAGGACAGCGTATGCGATGGGCGAGGCGAAGTATGCCCTCAGTTCTCTCTCGACGATCGAAAACACGTTTCTCATGATTCCACGGCTCCGTCGGCCTCGGTTTCACCGTCTCCACCATCCGCGCCGACGTCTGCATCTGAGGTGGTCAGTTTCAGGAAGACATCCTCCAGGCTCATTTTAAAAGACTGCATTTCAAACAGCTTCCAGCCACTCTGAACAATCATCTCGGCGAGATCCGGGCGCAGATCTTCAGTGAGGCCGCTTTCAACCTCGATGCGCTGGCGGCCGTCGTTACTCCGAAGAGCATGGGTTTTGAGGACCCCCGGCATGGCGGATATCCGGACAGTCACATCCTCTGCCGGGCCCTCGACGTCGACCACGATTCGCTCGGTTCCTTTCAGTTGGTGCACGAGGTTCGAGGGGGTATCCACGGCGACGATCTTTCCGCGGTCGATGATCACAACCCTGTTACAGGTTTGTTCGACCTCGGGCAGGATGTGGGTCGACAGAATCACCGTGTGCTTTCCGGACCATTCCTTCACGAGTTCCCGAACCTCATGGATCTGCTTCGGGTCCAGACCGACGGTCGGCTCGTCCAGTATCAGAACCGGAGGATCGTTGAGAAGCGCCTGCCCCAGCCCGACACGTTGCTTGTACCCTTTCGACAACTTACCGATGATGCGATCCCGTACGTCAAGGATGCTGACCATGTCCATCACGCGAACGATCTCGTCTTCAAGCTGCGCCGTGGACACACCTTTGATTTTCGCAACGAAACGCAAGTACCCGGCAACGGTCATCTCCAGGTAGAGTGGAGGATTTTCAGGCAGGTAGCCGATGCGGCGGCGAACCTCCATGGGTTCGTCGAAGACATCGAAGCCATCGACCGTAATGTGGCCTTCGGTCGGGGGAAGATACCCGGTAATGGCCCGCATCGTCGTCGTTTTACCAGCGCCGTTCGGTCCCAGGAAACCGAGGATCTCTCCCCGCTCGACCTCGAAAGAGACGTCACTGATGACGACGTTCGTGTCGTAGCGCTTTGTAAGATTCCGAACTTCGATCATGAGGGCAAAAGAAACCTGGGCACGAAATCACCGGACTCCGCCCTGACTCTGGCTATTTAAGAAAGACACCACTTAAAATAAGCAATTCATTCTATCGGAGTAGTGAAAAGAGATTCAACGCTGAAGACTACCGGAGGCAGACCTTCAATGGAGTATGCGAACCCCCACCTGATCTGGTCCCCCGAGCAACTCGAAGCACGGCTGGGGGAATCGAACCTGGTTGTCCTCGATCTGAGGCCAGCCGAAGACTACGCGAACGGCCACGTTCCTAGCGCCCGAAGCCTGGACATATTTGGCATCAGCCTCATCGACACAAGGGAAGGGCCGCTCAAGGCCTTCTTGTGGATCATCGAACACCTGATCGGTGCAAAGGGCGTGTCCGACGACAGCACCGTGGTCATCTATGACCGAATCAGCGGCGAGCGGGCGACAAGGCTGTTCTGGTTCCTCGAGTTCTTTGGACACGAAGCGACTCATGTCGTCGACGGCGGGTTCGAAGCCTGGCAGCGGGCCGGACTCCGGGTCACACAGGATGCGGAGGCACCGAGGCGAGGAAACTTCAAGGCCGACCCACAACGCGAACGATTGGCCACGGCCGAAGACATTCTGGAACGCTTACACACCCGTGGCGTGGCGATTGTGGATACGCGATCCGAAGCGGAAAACAACGCGACGCTGGTCCGATCGGCACGGGGGGGACACATCCCGGGAGCCGTACATCTGGAATGGAAGAACAACCTCAACACTGACGGGACTTTCAAGTCGGCCGATCGACTGATCGCGCAGTACAGCGAGCTGGGTGTAACACCGGACCATGAAGTTATTCCTTACTGCCAGGGTGGCTACCGTTCCGCAAACACCTATCTCGCTTTGCGGCTCATAGGCTACCCGCGCATCCGAAATTATCTGGGCTCGTGGGGAGAGTGGGGAAACCGGCCGGAACTTCCGATCGAAGGGGGGCAGTAGTGGCGAGGAGCCGTTGTCCGACAAACTGACCGCGGACCACTGACCACGGCTCCAATGTTATTCTAAGTCCTTATGCCCAAGATCACCATCAACGGTGAGGTCTACGAGGTCGATGTCCGAAAGACGGTCATCCAGGTTGCGGATGAAGTCGGCGTCGAGATACCCCGCTACTGCTACCATCCCGACATCGGGATCGAGGGCAGCTGCCGGATGTGTCTGATCGAGGCGGAAGGCGCCCCGAAACTGATGCCTTCGTGCGCGACGCACATTCGCGACGGCATGGTGGTCCGAACCGACACCGAGCGCGTTCGGGAAGCCGTCCGGTACGCGATGGAGTTCCTGCTCCTGCATCACCCCATCGACTGCCCGGTGTGCGATCAATCCGGTGAATGCTTCCTGCAGGACTACTACATGGAGCATGGGGGACATGACAGCCGGTATCCGCTCGGCGGGAAGGAACGGCGTCGGAAAGCGTTCGATCTCGGCCCTCGCGTCAAGCTCGACCAGGAACGTTGCATCCTCTGCACGCGATGTGTGCGCTTCACGCGAGACGTGACCGGGACCGGAGAAATCCAGGTCCTGGGCCGTGGTCACAATTCAAAGATCGGCGTCTTCGACGACAAGCCGCTGGACAATCCTTATTCGGTCAACGTGGTGGACGTGTGCCCGGTTGGCGCCTTGACCAGTTCCGACTTTCGTTTCAAGGTCCGCGCCTGGTTTCTCCAGGGGACGCCTTCGGTGTGTGCCGGATGCAGTACCGGCTGTAACCTGCGGATTGACCACTCCGCGCGGTCGCAGGGTGGGGGTATTCCCGGCTACTCGGCGACCGAAGGCGTCGTCTACCGTACCGTCGGGCGCCGCAATCCGGACGTGAACAAAAGCTGGCTCTGCGACGAGGGTCGAGACAGCTTCCACGTCCTCGAGAAGTGGCCGCGGCTCACGGAAGGAAGGATCGAAGGGAATGTCCGGCCTGTTGCCGACATCCTGTTGGAGGTTCACGAGCGCTTTGAACGCATCCGCGAACAGAACGGGGAATCCGCCGTCGCCGGCTTGGCTTCCGCCACGAATACGAACGAGGCGTTGTTCCTGTTCAAAAGGTATTTCGGTGGTCGTGCGGACTTTCGGCTTGGGGCCGAAGTGCGCAGCTATGAAAGTCGACTTGACGACATGCTGCGTCGCGGGGACAAGCACCCCAATACCCGGGGTGCTCTTGATCTCGGATTAGACACCGGGTTGAACGGCCTCGAAGGTCTGTGCGAACTGGCGGCCGACGGCCGGCTTCGGGCCGCCTGGATCTCGTTCCACCCGCAGCTGGTGGAAGAAGATTCCGAAGAAGTCATCTCGAACCTCGAACGCCTGATCTCGGGACTGGAGTTCACAGTGGTGAGCACGACACACGAATTCGACTGGGCGCGGCATGCGTCGGTCGTTCTGCCGATGGCTGCATGGTCCGAAGAGGAAGGAACGTACACGAATTTTGCCGGACGCATCCAGTTTACAGGACGCGCCGTTCCGCCATTGGGGGCTTCACGGCCGCTCGACCGCACGATGGCCGCAATGCTGCAACTGGCCGGAAGGGAAGCCGGCAAAGATCCCGCGTCGATATTTGATGAAATCGCAGCATCAGTCGCACTCTATTCCGGTATCGACTACAGCGGGATCGGGCCTCTGGGAACCTTACCGATCGGTCGAAAATCTATCGCCGAACCCGAGGAGGCCGTTGGATGAGCCGACCTTACGCAGTTGAAGTGCCAGTCGTCAACGTGACCGAACGCGCCCGTAACGAAGGCGGATCGGTGTGGCGAACCTTTCTGGCTTTCGGGGTCACACTCAAGCATCTGGTCAACACTCTTTTTAGGGGTGACAGCCCGACGATCAGCTACCCGGAACAGACCCGGCCGTATTCGGAACGGTTCCGGGGAACACACATCCTGACGGTGAGGGATGACGGCAGCCTCAAGTGCGTCGCCTGCTACATGTGCGCCACAGCCTGTCCCGCCGAATGTATCTATATTGAAGCGGGGGAACACCCCAACCCCGAAATCGAGAAGTTCCCCCGGCAGTTCAATATCGATATGCTGCGGTGCATCTACTGCGGCTTCTGCGTCGACGCCTGCCCGGAAGAGGCGATCGTGATGAGTCGGGAACATCACCAGACGGCATCGGACCGCAGCGAGACGCTCTACACGATCGAAAAGCTCATGGCTCGACCGGGCATCGACGAACAAGGTGTGGGGTACCGGCCGAACGTACCGTTCCTCGAAGCCAAACTTTACGACCCATCCAAGCAGGTCTGTGAAATTCCATCTACCACTGAAGAAAGACACCCGTCCGTTGTCTATGAATCGATGATCGGAAAACGGAAGTAACCGAGAGGCTCAAAGCGAGGCGACGACGTCCACGGCGGTCTGAGGCTCGGGGCGAAACCGGTAATCCGGGTTCACTTCAACCTCACGTATGGTGCCGCCCGAGTCGATGATGAACCGAGCGGGCATCGGCAGCGTCCAGCTGTCCTGCCCGTGGTTGGCGGCGAGGTCGATTCCGAAGCCCCGGTACACTTCCTCGAGATCGTCCGGGAGGCGGAACCGGATCCCGAATCGTGCGGCAACCTCGTTGCCCGGATCCGACAGAATGTCGAAGGTCAGCTTGTGCCGTTCAATCATTTCCTGGCTGTGCTCGGCCAGTTGGGGCGTGATGACAACCAGTGACGCACCCCGTTCTTTAAGATCTGAGACGATCCCTTCCAGAGCATACAGCTCTGCATTGCAGTACGGTCACCACTTGCCTCTGAAGAAGCTGAGCACGAGGGCGCCCTTGCCGAGCAAATCCTGGGACTCGACGCGTTCTCCGTGCGTGTTGTTTAAAGCGAAATGCGGAATCGAGGCGCCAACTCCGAGTACGCCGTTCATGATGCCGGATGACCGCAAGTCCTCGGTGGCCCGGTGCATGATGACCTGTGCGTCCTCCGGAATGCGGCTCTTGGAACTCTCGCGAATCTTCTCAAGTTGTTCTGTAAGTCCTTTCACGAATCTCCTTTCTCTGGGGTTCGGAATAGTCCAACGTGGACAGATTGAGGCTTTCGACCGCTTCGTTACAAACTACGGTCCTGGCGGTGGCGTCACGGTGAAGCCCGGATAAAGCTGTCCCGTCGCGGCGTCGGAGTCGTAGAACATGTTGCTGAGCGTGTAGGACTCATCGCGCGAGGGACGAGGCGAATTCCGATCCACGTCCAATACCGCTTGCGGCATGTGGTTGGACGCATCGGCAAACGGTGTCGCCTCGATCACGTGCATCATCCCGTTATCCTCGTGCAGCAGGATATGACAGTGGTGCACGTAGGCCCCCACGAAGTCGGGAAAGCGCATCCGCATCACGACGCGGCCCCGGTTTCGGGGGATCCAGATCGAGTCCATCCAGCGCGGCTCGTCCAGGATGTTGACGAGCTCCCCTGTCTCGTCCGGAATCTCGAGTCGGGTCACCCAGAACGGGTTCTGATGGACGTGGAAGGGATGATCGATGCCACGGCCCACGAGCTGGAAGTTCTGATCGGCCAGAAACCGTCGCTGCCCCTCCCGCCGCGAGATCGGATGGGAAACGTAATGGCTGGCGTACTGGGTGGGTGGGTTCGCCTCCGGGCTCGTATCGCCCCACAGCGTGTTGCTAAGGTTATAGAGCGTCCATTCCTCCGCGGTGTCCTCGAGCATTCGCGCCCGGTAGGGGTCGGTGGGGTTGAACTTGCGAGGCCCTTCGGGATGCAGATATTGCGGATCGTCGGGATGCGGAGCGTTTCGCCGCTCCTCCTCGACACGCGCATTGTTGAAGCTTATTGCCATCGTACGCAGCTCGGGAGGCAGCAGGACGTAAGAGCCCTGCGACGTCGGGCTCTCGGCGTAAATCAGGTTTTCGTGCTTCCGCTGCGGTTGCCCGTTGATGGTGACCATGGGATCGTTGTTGATGAAGTCGACGAAGGCCCGCGCCGTGGGCGGATCGTTCGGGGTTGGCGGATCCGTGAGTCCGAGCGGATAGGTGCTGACCAGCGGCATGCTTGGATGGCCCCAGCCGGAGTAGAGAATACGGCGAGTCCGGTAGTCCCCCTCGGCCACGTCGGAACGTGCTCGGGCTTCCTCGGCGGTGGCGCGCAGTTCATCGTCGGCCACCGGTTGCAGGTATTCCTGCACGGGAGGCAGGGCCGTCTCCAGATCGGTCATCAGCTGCCTCATGTCGGATTGCCGGATCGGCTCGAGGCCCTGTTGCTCGCGCTCCGCTTCGGTCAGCGGCTCAACGAGCACGTAGGCGACGATCACGTCCTCGGGCGAGGGCGCTCCGGGTTGTTTGTTCAGGATCTCATTCTGCGCGCCGAACTGAGGCGTGTCGGCGTGCACGACCGTTGTCTTGGCAAAGACCGTGTAGACCTCGTACCTCCGATCGGTGCCCGGGCGCGATCGGCCCAGCGTTGTGGGCGCTTTGAAGAAGAGATCGGTCCGGTTGGCCGGCCCCATGTAAAACTCGTTGGGACGCACGAAGCAGTTGCGGACGTTGTCAGGCGATCTCCACACATTGGTCAGGCGGCACATTCGGTCGGCGCCGTCGCTGATGCGCGGGTTGGAGCTGTCATTGAGTTGACTTCCCAGCGCGGCCTCGCAGCGAGGATCGTAAGACCAAAGTGGGTTGGGCAGAGGGTTGCCGTTCGAGTCCGTGCCCTGCCTGGAAAGGTCCTTGATGAAATATCGGACCCCTTCACCCTCTTGCCTTGCCAGCGTGACTCCGTCAATGGAGAGCTGGTAGAGGTCCTGCTTGGTGGCCTCCAGCGTTTCGAGATTCTTCAGCGTGATGGGGTCTCCGCTGAGCGTTCCGTCCTCAGCGACCTCAAGCGTCTCCAGCTTCGGCTGGTTCTGTCCTTCGACGGCGACCGACCGCACCGTGTACTGGCCTTTGACGACCATGAACCGCTTGTACCCCCTCCCGTCGACACTGCCGTTCAGCACCCGCCATCGTTCGATGGCGCCGGGCCGCATCCTGATGAGAGTCGGCGTGCTGCCCCCGTTCACGAGCGCCGTGAACCCCTGTCGCAATCCCGTCTGCCGTTTTCGGGCGTCTTTGTCGTGCGAGAGATTGAGCGCCCGCTGGATGAGCATCAACCGCTCGCGGTAGTCGTACGGTCCGGTTTTGATCGTCGGATCGGGTTGCGATTCGCCTTCCCGCCAGTCGACGAGCACCCGGTTGATGGACTCTTCGATGTCGCCCTCGACCAGGAGGAAACCGGCCATGCCGCTGGCAACCTGGTTGTGCGTCGCGCCGTGGGCATGAGGGTGATACCAGAAGGTGCCGGCCGGGTGGGGCTGCGGGGGCAGCGCTGGCAGGCCTTGCCGAACGCGCTGTTGGTTGTCGCGCTCGCGTTTCTTGCGCTGCACGTCGCCCAGTCGGAATTCGTAGTTGACCTCGCCCGCCGCCTCGTCGTCGCGCAAGAAGTAGAGATCTTCGGGATTGAGCATGAACTGGCACGAAGCCACGCCGCCTTCCCGTTCACGACGGCGGTAGTCGGCCTGGCTCAGCAAGCGGAGGATGACGTTGTCCGAGTGGGTGCCGTTGGGATTGCGGCTCGGACGAACATGCAGGCCGTGCGTGTGGAGGTTGGTCACGCGGATGGAATGCACGCCGTTGGCATGCTCGCCCAGACAGAAATCGGCCCGGTAGTTCCCTAGACCAACACATCAATGTAGGGAGCGGCGAAAACGAGAAGGAGTCCAGTTGGCGACCGGTGGCAAGAGCCCCGTTGCCGTCAACCAAGCACAGCGAGACCTCAAAGGAGACACCTTCATGACTACGCCCGCACCAAACATCACTACGCCACTCGTACGCGACGGGGGTGGAGAAAACGTCGCCAAGGTCCAGGCCGGCCTGGGCCCTCTCTTCGACCTGATTGGAACTTGGAACAACTCGGCATCGCCTCCACAGGCCGGCTATAACGTTATGCCGCTGCCGCAGGCGACCGCACCCAACAAGTACATCCTGAAAAATTTCAACTACTTCGAGGAGATGACTTTCTCGGCAATAGCGGGGTCTGTCCCGAACCGCGGCGGTAACTACCAGCAGGACGGCTACGTCCTTTTTTACGAGCAGCGAGTCTTCTTCGGCGAAGGGGCCGCCCCGGATGCGGTGAACACTCTCGTCCACGCCGAGAACGGGTCGTGGTTGCATCTGAAGACGCTCCAACAGAAGCAGGGACCGTACGGCATGGATGGCTTTATTCCCGCTCCTCCAGCGCCCGCCTCGATCCCTGCACAGGATCCGACGAGGAACATCGTGAAGCAGGTGTCGGTGCCGCACGGTAACTCGATTCTCGCCGTGGGCACTTTCCAGGAGTTGGATGGCCCCCCCACCATCCCGAACGTGAGCACGCTACCCACCGGAAGCGGCGTAACGGCGGGCTTCAATGACCCATTCGGCCCCGACGATCCGGGCAACATCATGGTGAACCCCAACAAGACACTACAGGACGCCCTCGCGGGTCAGACCAGTCGCAGGACACCCGGGGGTTTAAGTGTCACAAAAACAGTGAAGTTCAATGTATCTACCAGGAACCCCGGCGGCGGCGTGACGAACATTGTTTTCGAACAGAAGAGAGCCAACGTCACGGCTTTCTCGACAACGTTCTGGCTCGAGACACTGTCGGATGGCTCCCTTCAGTTGCAGTATTCCCAAACCATCGAGATGACCTTGATGCAGGACGACGTGGTCTTTGTCCACATTGATGCCAACACGCTGAGAAAGGTGAGTTCGTAGAAGGATGGTGACGTCGTAAAACGGCGGGCCCCGTGCATGTCTTATGGATGCACGAGTTCGAGAAACTCCTCAATGCTGACGACGGTACGGACGAGGGGCATCAGGAACTCGTCTTGGATGGGGGCAAGCGCGTAGACCGGTTTCCATCACGACGCTGTTCCCGGCGTAGCCGTCTTTGTTGAACACGAAGATGCATTCGGCTTGATCGATTCGCTGTAAGTGACGCGTGATGGCCTCATGCGCCTCGTCTGCAGTCATGGCATGCGGAGCGCGACGTGAGCCCGGCAGGGGCACTCACAGAGAACGCCTCGCAACTCGAGGACGTTTCTGAGCTGAACCATCTTTAAGACCACACCCACCCTAAACTAAAGAAAAAAAGCGGAGGAATGGGGATTCGAACCCCAGGTACCCTTCCGGGTACAGTGGTTTTCAAGACCACCGCCTTCGACCGCTCGGCCATTCCTCCGTAGGGACAAGGATAGCACTTGGAAAGGCTGGTTTCTTTCACTTGCCGGTCTGTCCATCACCGCCATTCGTGCTTCGGATACTTTCGCCTTAGCTCGGACTTGATCCCGGGATAGTGCTCCCGCCAGAAGTTAGCCAGATCTTTGGTGACCTGAACCGGCCTCATGCTGGGCGCCAGAATGTGGACGTTGAGCGGCAAACGCCCCATCGCGATCACGGGCCCCTCTTCGACGTCGAAGAGTTCCTGGATACGCAACGAGATGTACGGCGGGCTCGCTTCGTTATATGTCACCCGGGGCGTCTTGCCGTTCGACAGCCGGACCCTCTGGGGCGCATAGCGATCGACGAGCTCTCTCTGAGGCGCCGAGAGCCAGGCCTGGACGACCGGGCCGACACTCCTGTTCTTGATCTCCTTATAGCTGGTGGCGCCCAGGCACAACTGCTCGACGATGTGCTGTCGGTCCTCGTCATGGATCGGCGGCAGCTCGAGGTCCGGGCACCACTCGGCCAGCAAGTTCAGTCTCAGGATCCACTGCGTGACGGCGTGATCCCACTTTGGCAACCCCAATCGTCCGGCCACGACCTCCTCGGCCAGGACGCGGGCCGCAAGGTCCACGGGAGGTGGGGCTAAGGACCGCGCCTCTACGACAAGGTCTCTGAAAACAACGACGGCATCAGCCCGAACGCGACGGGTCATGGTGTCGAAACTTCCCCGAACTTCGGACTGCATTTCAGCGGGAAATAGTTCACGCAGCCACTCGCTTTTGATCCCGCTGGCCAGGGACAGGATCGTCTGGACGTTGCCCCCCCTTCCACCGACCTCCCGAATCTCCGCAGCAACCAGGAGCGGACTATCCCGGACTTTACTCTCACGCGCCAGAGACCCGCGGCCCCCGTGCACGAGTTCGCACCGTAGGGTTCCCTCGTCCAGGCGCCGGGCGACACGGTCACTGAAGCCGATCAGGATGCATTTCCAGAGGGCATCTCCACGATCCCCTTGTTCGGTCACGTCAAGGCCCTGGTCCCGGGCGATCCTCAGGAATTGCTCCAGCAGCGGACCAACCTGCCGCGCCGTGACAGCGTGGATACCGAGGTTGCGGAGCGTACCCTCGTCGAACCGGACGTGCGAAGCGTACTCCCACGCTCCGATGAGGACCCCGACATCGGACCCGGGCGCTTCGCCGAACATCTCTTCCCTCTGGGATTCCACGTCCTTGCCAGGACTCCGCAGCATCAGGTCCCGACCCTGGGTCAGCGCCGCCACCAGGCAGGCCTTGCGGACGCATCCGTATTCCTGGGCCGCCAGGAGCATCCGGGAATAGCGCGGGTGCACCGGGAAGGCAAGCATGCGCCGCCCCAGATCCGTTATGGTCGAGGTTCCCGACCCGGCCTCCGCTCGGCCCGGACGGTACAACCCGCCCAGATCGAGCAGGAGTTGCTCCGCATGAACGAGCGCGGCATCGTTCGGCGCCTCCAGCCAGCGAAAGTCGTGGAGGTCGTCGACGCCAGCCGCTTTGAGGGTCAGGACTACCTCGGCCAGGTCGAGCCTGCGGACCTCGGGCTGGTCGGACCGGGCCCGCTCGGCGTGCTCGGACTCGGACCAGAGGCGGATCGAGCGCCCCGGCGCCGTCCGGCCCGCCCGCCCGGTCCGTTGATCGGCGCTGGACCAGCTGATCTTTTCGACCAGCAGCGAGTTGATGCCGCGGTGGGGATCGTAGCGTGGGATGCGTGCCAGGCCGCTATCGATAACGAGGCGGATGCCATCGATCGTGATCGAGGTTTCGGCCACGTTGGTCGCTACGACCACTTTGGGCAGATCGTAGGTGGACACCGCAGCGTCCTGCTCGGCGGGCGGCAACTCGCCGTACAAGGGCAACAGGATGTACCCCTTCGACTCCGGCAGATTTCCGATGGCCTCCAGGGTTCGCCGGATCTCGTAACCACCCGGCATGAACACTAGGACATCTCCAGCCACGCCACTTCGGACGGCGTGGCTGAACGCATCGGCAGCCAGAGTCCAGACCGGAGGTTGGTTCTTGCCTGCCCGGCGGGGCAGATACTCGACCTCGACCGGAAAGAACCGCCCGGCAGACCGCAGGACGGCGCACGGATCGAGATATTTCTTAAGAACGTCCGAATCGAGGGTCGCCGACATGACCACGATCAACAGGTCCGGACGGATCCGCTCCTTGATGTCCAGCGCGTGGGCCAGCGTGATGTCGCCATAAAGATGCCGTTCGTGAAATTCGTCAAAGATAACGGCCTGGATGCCGGAAAGTGTCGGGTCCGCAATCCATTGCCGAAGCAGAATGCCCTCTGTCTCGAACTGGATCCGGGTGTGGTCGCTGGTATGGTTCTCGAAGCGGACCTGGTATCCCACCTCGCGTCCCAGTTCCACTTTCATCTCCTCGGCGACGCGCCTGGCGAGCAGGCGTGCGGCAAGCCGGCGGGGCTGCAGCGTTACGATGCGGCCATCGCCGGCCAACCCGTGGCGAAGCAGCATCTGCGGCACTTGCGTCGACTTGCCCGAACCGGTCGGGGCCTGGAGCACGAGCCGACGGGTGGCGGCCAGTTGGGCAATGATCTCGTCTTCGAGGCCGTAGATGGGAAGGCGCGCGGGCATGCCCTACTCGAACTGTTTCCGAAACTGCTCGAACTGCTTCTGAAGCTCTTCCAAATGGTCGCGCAATTCCCCAATCGTGTCCTCGAGCCGGGTCAGGCGTTCGCCCGGATCCGGAAGGTCCAGGTCTTCGGACGCCTCCAACTCGGGCGGTACCTCACCGCCCAGTCGATGGACGTAGCGCACTTCCTTCTGTCCGGTCTGCCGCGGAAGACGTGATACAAACCCATCGGGCTCCCGGGCGATCAACGCGTTCAGGGTCGATTCCACCTCACCCAGGCTCCGGAAGTCGTGCAATCTCATGCTGCGTGTCCGGACCTCACCGACGGTCTGCGGTCCTCGCAACATGAGGACGTCCATAACCGCGGTCGCGGCGGAATCCAGACCCCAGGTTTCGTCGACCACTTGTCTATACCGGGTGACACGCGAATCGCTACGGTGGACGATATGGAGCAGGTTTCCCCGGCGCAGGGTTTCGATGGCGTCAGCGACCTTCTGGTCGTCGTAGCGCACCACGGGATCGCGGTTTGACGACTGGTTACATGCATTCGTCAGGGCGTTCAGGGACAGCGGATAATTGTCCGGAGTCGTGATCGCCTTTTCAATCAGCGCGCCGAGGACACGCACTTCGACCGGGTTCAGTAAGTCCACCACTAGAGCTCCAACAGGAAAAGAATGGTCACCGGGAAGACGGCTCCGATGTGGGTGGGACGATGAATCATCGCTCAATTATACTGACTATCTATGAAAGGGCCGGGATTCCCATTGCCAACATTCGACGGGGTCGCCCGGGACGCCCCTCGAAAGATCGTCGTAAACAGGTTGAACAGATGCCCCTGGTGACCCTCGAGGGCGCGTCGATCGCGTTCGGACATCTTCCTGTCCTCGACAACGTCGCTTTACAGATCGAGGCCCGCGAGCACGTTGCGCTGATCGGACGCAACGGGATGGGCAAGTCCACCCTGCTGAAGATCCTCGGTGGAGACGTCGCCCTAGACACCGGCAGCGTGTGGCGCCAGCGCGCGCTCCGCGTCGCGATGCTCGAGCAGGATGTTCCTCTTCGAGCGAACCGGCCGGTCTTCGAAGTTGTCGCCGAAGGACACACCCATCATCTCGAAGAAGACGAAGCCTGGCTCCGCGAACACCACGTGGACATGATCCTGTCGCGCCTCAAGCTGACGGCGGAGACGATCGTCGATACGCTGTCGGGTGGATGGCGTCGTCGAGTGCTGCTGGCACGGGCCCTGGTGGGACAGCCGGACCTGCTGCTGCTCGACGAACCGACGAACCACCTGGACATCGAGGCGATTCAGTGGCTTGAAGCTTTTCTCGCCGAGTACGCCGGCGCGGTGATGTTCGTCACGCACGACCGCGCGTTTCTGGCACGGCTGGCCACGCGGATCATCGAACTGGATCGGGGCCGGCTGACTTCCTGGCCCGGGAATTACGCGACGTATCTCGAACGGAAGGAAAGTGCTCTGGTCAACGAACAGGCGCTCGCGGCCAAGTTCGACAAGAAGCTGTCGGAAGAAGAAGTGTGGGTGCGACAGGGGATCAAGGCGCGGCGCACCAGGAATGAGGGACGCGTCAAGGCCCTCGAGGCGATGCGCGCCGCGCGGGCGGCACGGCGTGAGCAGATGGGCAACGTGCGGATCGAGGTGGCGCAGGCCGTACAGTCCGGCAAACTGGTATTCGAATCCAAGGGGATTTCCAAGAGTTTCGGCGACCGACCGGTCATCCGCGACTTCTCGGGCCGGGTGATCCGCGGCGATCGCATCGGCCTCATCGGTCCGAACGGCGCCGGCAAGACAACGCTGCTGCGGGTGCTCCTCGGTGAACTCTCACCGGATCTGGGGAACGTGCGCCACGGTACCAACGTGCAGATCGCCTACTACGACCAGCAACGGGAACAACTCGATCCGGAGCGAACAGTGTTCGACACCGTGGGCGAGGGGAACGACACGGTGACGGCGAACGGACTGACGCGACACGTTCACGCGTATCTGGCCGACTTTCTGTTTTCAAAGGAGCGGGCCGGTTCCCCGGTGAAGGCGCTGTCGGGCGGCGAGCGTAACAGGCTGCTACTGGCACGGTTGTTTACGCGGCCGGCGAACGTGCTCGTCCTGGATGAACCCACTAACGATCTCGATCTGGAAACGCTGGAACTGCTCGAACAGCAACTGGTCCGGTGGCCGGGAACGCTTCTCCTCGTCAGCCACGACCGGGCCTTCCTCGACAACGTCGTCACCAGTACGCTCGTGTTCGAGGGCGACGGCTGCGTGAAGGAGTACGTCGGCGGCTACGGGGATTGGGTGCGGCAGCGCGACGCCGATAAAGTGATTTCGAAATCGGACACCGCGGGAAAGCGGGGCAGTGGCGCGCGAAAAAGACCGAAGGAGACGGGAGAGGGGCGACCCAAGAAGTTGTCGTTCAACGAACAGCGGGACCTCGATCAGCTACCGGCGACGATCGAAGCACTCGAGTCCGAGCAGCGGGAACTGGGCGAGAGGATCTCGAGGCCGGACTTCTACAAGGAAAGCGCGGACGAAATCCGCGCGGCACTCGTACGCAGCGACGAGCTGGAGAACGAGCTGGCCGGCTCCTACGCCCGCTGGGACGAGCTGGATTCGCGAACGAAGTAACCTTGGCGCTTTCGGCCGAAGAATATCGTGTGCCGCGGACCTCCCTTGTCGAGACGTGCGCGCACGCGTTCCACGTCCACGTCGAAGCCGCCGTACCGCAACCGCTGCTCGAACTTCCGATCGGGACGAGCGGACCAGACACCGACCACACCATCGCGGGTAAGGGCCCCCCGGATCGCCGCGAGGCCGGCGTCGCTGTAGAGAAGGGTATTGGTTGGAGCCGTAAACGCGTCGGGACCGTTGTCGACGTCGAGAAGCACCGCGTTGAACCGGTTGTGGCTGGACTTCAACGTGTCGGCGACGTCACCCACGACGAGGGTCACGCGGCGATCATTCAGCGGGTGGTTTGCCAACTTTCCGAGGGGACCGCGGTTCCACTCTATGACGGCGGGCAGCAACTCCGCGACGACCACCTCGGCCTCGGCCCCGAGCACGTCCAGCGTGGCACGGAGCGTAAACCCCATGCCCAGACCGCCCACCAGAACACTCGGCCGCTCGGCCGTTCCGAGGTGACGGCATCCGATGGTGGCAAGGGCCTCCTCGGAACCGTGCATCAAGTTGGACATGAGGCTCTGGCCGTCGGCAAGGATGACATATTGACGGTCCCGACGGGTCAGTGCGAGCAGGGTGCCGTCGGGCGTACGCGACTCGCCAAGCAGTTCCCAGGGGTTCACGAGCGGCAAACCTTCACTGGCGGTGAATCCACACTCGGGAAATTGTGAGGCATGATGGAATCATATGTGACTGCCCCGATGAGGGTCAATGAGGCTACGGACGAAGCTGGGAATCTACGTCCGAGCCACGGTCCTACGACCAACCTAACATTGCTATTTTGCCCGCGTGCCCGCTATACTAGCTGCGCTAGTTTGTTGGGAGGCAGCCTGAATGCCACGAGAATCATTGGGCGAATTCGAACATCAAGTCCTGTTGGCCATCCTGCAGCTGGGTGGGAGGGCCTACTCGGCGCCAATCGTGATGGAAATAGAGAGCCGAAGCGGCAAGAGTGTCGCCCCCGCCGCCGTCTACATCGCGTTACGGCGCCTGGAACAGCGGTCGCTTGTGAGTTCGGCCAAGGAAGGTCCAGCCCCGCACGAGGGCGGTCGGGGTAAGCGAATTTTTGACATCACGGACGAGGCGATGGCTAAGCTGCGCGATTCGCGGCGCACACTCGAGAACTTCTGGGACGGGCTGGACCCGTTGTTTGAGAAACCATGAGGTCACCGAAGACAGCTCGCTGGTTGTTGAGGGCCACGCTTGAACCGGAAGACCGGGATGATGTGGTGGCAAACCTGGAGGAACTGTTCCGAGCCCGTCACCAGGCGAGCGGGGCACTTGCAGCTTGTGCATGGTATTGGGTCCAGGCACTCAGCTTCCCTGCGAGGCTCCATGCCGCGTCTCCCCACCTCCCACAAAGACGAGCACAGGCTCGGCCCCGACTAAAGGACTCCATCATGCAACTGTTGGAAGACGCGCGTTTCGCCGTCCGCTCGTTCCGTAAATCACCGGCTTTCACACTGGCTGCGGTCGCGACCCTGGCTTTGGGATTGGGCGTCAACACCGTGATCTACGCCGTGGTGAACGCGGTCGTCTTCGAGCCTCTGCCGTACCCGAATGCCGATCGGCTGGTCTGGGCCTTCACGAACGGCGATGTGTCGCTAACGATGCAACAGTTCACTGAGTTGCAACCGGGGGCTGCGGAACTTGCAGAGTTGACGGCCTTCACGGGCCGCAACTACGCCATTGCCGGTGGGAAGCCCCCGGACGAAGTTTCCGGAATCGGCGTCACGACCAATCACTTCGACGTGTTCGAGACCCCACCTCTGCTGGGAAACAGGACGGCGTTCCCGGTGCGGAACGGGTGGCTTTGATCAGTTACGGGCTGTGGCAGAGTCACTTCGGCGGTGATTCTTCGGTGGTGGGACAGCGCGTGAATCTCTATACGTCAGCGGCAATCCCAATGGTACCCGGGGCGTTCAGCGGAGCGCCGCATACGGTCATCGGTGTGTTGCCGTCGCAATACCAACCGTTCGGCTACCAGGCCGACGTCTTCACGCCCCTGATCGCAGATCCCTCCGACCCCAACTTTACCAACATGGGCGAATTGAGTGTCGTGGGCCGACTCACGCCCGGAGCCACCACCGGCCAGCTCAAGGATGAACTGGTACGGCTAGGCAACGTCATCCCATCGTTAAAGAACTCACGGGAGCAGATCGCACTTGAGGGCGTGGCCGGCCTCAGGGACGCCCTCTTTGGAAATCTTCGGCCCGCCATGTTCGTGACACTCGGCGCGGTCGGCCTGGTCTTGTTGATTGCATGTGCCAACGTCGCCAACCTGGCGCTGGCACGGACCGAAGCCCGACGTGGGGAGTTGGCTGTCAGACATGCCCTGGGCGCGAGCCGTTCACGGCTGGCCAGCCAACTGTTGACAGAGAGCCCGATGCTGTCAGCCGCTGCGGCGGTGGTCGGCCTGGCGGCAGCTCGAATGTCCCTGCCGGCTATTGTAGGCGTACTTCCACCCAGCCTGGCGCGAACCGAAGCGGTTGTCCTGGACGGCTCGGTCCTTTTGTTCTGTCTGGCGGCTCTGTTCATCACCGGTGTACTTTCGGGGAGCCTGCCTGCATTACACAGCACGAAAAATCCCGCGTTCAAGGCTGCGCGGGCCCAGCGAGGGGCTGGATCGAATCGCCACTCCATCAACAGGGGAATCGTCGTCGGAGAGATCGCCCTGGCGCTCGTTCTTGCATACGGGGCGGGACTGCTGGTCAAGAGCTTCGCCAGACTCACGGTTGTCGATGCGGGCTTTACCGTAGAAAACGTCATGACGATCCGTGTCGCGCCTTCGGAGCAGAAGTTCATTGATGCAGACGTGCGACGCGTACTATATTCGCAAATCCTCGAGCGGATCAGGAACGTCGCCGGCATCCAGGCAGCCGGTGCGATTCACTTCCTTCCCATTGCCGAGGGCGGACCCGGCATCAACTACTTTATCGATCCCACCGACCCGGAAACGCGTCAGTCGAGTGGCTACCGCGTCATCACGCCGGGATACCTCGAAGCGATGAACATCCCGGTGCTGAGGGGACGGGCTATCAACGACCGTGATCGGACGGGTTCGGAGCTGGTGGGTCTCGTCAACGCCTCATTGGCCCGACAACTCTGGCCCGGGGACGACGCGCTCGGAAAGACCCTTTATAGAACGAACGGTCGCAGTTTCTTCACCGTGATAGGCATCGCCGGCGACGTGCGGCAGTCCGCACTCGGATTGCCGCCACTTCCCGAAATCTACCTGCCGCTCTCGCAAAGCGGCTGGGCCAGCGCCATGACGATCGTCGCGCGGACCGCTGGTACGGTCCCGGGAATGACGAACCAACTGAGGGAGATCGTACAGTCTGTGGATCCGAATCTACCGATCACACGGATTTCCGCGATGGACGCCATCGTCAATCAATCACTGGAGAGCCCACGATTCTATGGAATCCTGTTTTCCGTTTTCGCCGTCCTCGCACTCGCCCTGGGCGGCATCGGCGTATACGGTCTGGTTTCGTCTGCGGTGAGCCAGCGGACCGACGAGATCGGCATCCGTCTGGCGCTGGGCGCGACGCGTGGCGACATCCTCCGACAGGAGATTGGCACGGGATTCAAAATGACCGCGTTGGGAATGGGAATCGGACTGCCGGCGGCCGCTGGGGTATCTACCCTTTTGTCGAGTTTGCTCTTCGAGGCAACTCCGTTCGATTTAACGGTGTTTGCCGGGACAGCGGTAATGCTGGCGGCTATCGCGTTGGTGGGAGTTGCTATTCCTGCGCTGCGAGCTTCGAGAATGGATCCGTTGGTGGCGATCCGGGTTGTGTTTTAGGCGAAGCGACATGCAATAATCCCCGGCATGGGCGCGCTGTGCGGCTGGGTCGGCCGGGAATCGAATGAAACCCTTTCCGCGATGCTGGCTGCCGTTCCCTACCGCGGTCAGGACAGCACGACCTACCAGGCCGGGGGATTTGGAGTCGGGTTGCGATATGACCCGGGTGAGCCAATCACGCTCCCCGGCAACCGTTCGAAGCAAATCGTCGTCGGAGTGGGCGAAGTCCTTTCCCCAAACGGAAAAATTTCCCCGAGTACGCTGTTCGAGCCGAATGGCTACAGGCATGCCGACGGAGCGTTCTCGGCCGTTTGTCACGACACCGAGACGATGTCCACCCGCCTCGTTCGAGACCCGTTCGGCATCGCACCACTGTTCTACGCACAGCGGGGCGGCACGCTCTACTTCGCAACCGAACTGAAGCAACTGCTGGCGGTCCCCACCATTTCCGCAGAGATCGACTACACCGCTCTACACGAGTACCTGACCTTTTCCTTCGTTCCTTCCGAGCGAACACCAATCGCAGGGGTGCGACGCCTTCCACCGGGATCGATCGGGATCTGGCGAAACGGATCCTTTGCTGTGGAAGCGAAGTTTGCCCTGGAGGAGCGGCTCGCCTCGAATGGGTGCGAAAGGCTCGACGCACCGGGCCTGAGGACGCTGGTCGATCAAGCCATCGAACGACGCGTCTCGAACGGCGAGCGGGTGGGGGTGTATCTGTCCGGTGGTCTCGATTCCGCCTGCGTTGCCGCGCTGCTTCGAGAGCGGGAAGTGCCTGTGCACACCTTCAGCGCAGACTTCCGGAAACACGGTGTCGAACTCGAGGAAGCAAAGACGGTGGCTCGACATCTCGGGATCCCGCACACGCTGGTCCGAATGCGCGGCAAGGAGATCCGCCGGAGTTTCTGGGACTTCATCTGGAAGCTCGACCTTCCCTACGGCGACCCGGTCACGGCGCCGCAACACCTGCTGGGGGCGGCCGCCCATGAGGAGGGAGTTCATACCGTATTCAACGGTGAGGGAGGCGATCAGTTTTTCGGAGGTTGGACGGCCAAGCCGATGCTGGCGCGGGAGGCATTCGCGGTGTCTTTACCCGAAAGGAGCCGCGAGGAAGCGTACCTGGATTCCTACCACCGTTTCTATGGATTTGAGGACGACCTCTATTCCTCGAAGTTCCGGGCCCGCCTGGAGACTCCCGACCGACGCCGAGCGCTGATCGGCGGCCTGCTCAACCGAAATTCCCCCTCGTACCTCACCCGGGTTCGCCTGGTCGACATCGGACTCAAGGGCATGTACAACATCGTGCCGCGAGCCGAGGCTATCGCGGTCGGGTGGGGTCTGGGACTTCAAATGCCACTGTTCGACCGCGCTCTTGCCGAAGCTTCGTTCACGCTTCCCCCGACGGAAAAGCTGCATGGGTCCTGCGAAAAATACATCCTCAAGCATGCTATGGATGGCTTGTTACCGGACGAGATCGTCTGGCGGAAGAAGTCGGGAATGAGCGTTCCGATGGGTGCCTGGTCACGGGGTCCGCTCAAGGGGATGATTCGGGAACTGCTCGGCAAACGATCCCTCAAGAAACGAGGCCTGTTCCGTTCCGAGTACGTAGGGGAACTTCGCAAAGGGCGGGATGGCGCGGCTGAAACGCGAGGAAGAAGGGTGGGGGAGAGATTGTGGACGCTGGCGATGCTCGAGGCGTGGTTGCGGGTTTTTGTGGACGGGAAAGGCCAACGCCCTGAAAGTAGGTAACACATGAAATGCATCTACTGTGGTAAGGACAGCAACCACAAGGACCGTTTACCTGGCCACCGCTGCGCATCCTGCCGAAAACCCTTTGCCTTCGAGCCCGTCCGCGGCGATCCGTTCACGGACAAGTTCTTTGAAAGCGCCGCCAGGCGAGTGTCTTCCGACGGGAAAATTCGTTGGGTACTCGACAACCTCTACTACGAGGTCTGCCGTTCACTCTGGAAGCGGGCGGTACGAAAAGCATACGTTTATGCCGTTTTGCCTTCGATCGTTCTGATTGTGATCGGGCTTGCGAACTTTCCGCAGGTTGGAAGTGTCCAGAGGATCGCCGTATTGGTGGCTCTCGTGGTCGTCGTCTTTCTCGGCTTTCAGGCCCGTGCACGCAGACCTGTGGTGCGACTACCGAGGTCCGATTTCGACGTGCTCTGGGAGAAGTGGATGTCGGCCCATGGAATCCCGGAGGGTTACATCGACCCTGAAGATCGGTCGGTGAAGCCTTCCCCGGAATTGGTGGCGGATATCGCCGACTATTCGTTCGACCGCGCAATCATCTGCGACCGGCACGAAACCGTGGACGTGCTGCTCTACAACAATTTTCATTTCGAAAACAACTGCGCGGTGCTGGCCCACGACGGCTACCCAGAGGAGAGTTTTGAGACCGTTCTTCAGATGATTCGCAACAATCCGGAAATCGAAATCTTCGCGCTGCATGACTGCACGGTGAAAGGCTGCATGCTCGCCAACCATCTCGGATCTTCGGGAAACTGGTTTCAGGGAGGCCCGCAAATCCAGGACATCGGATTACGGCCTGATCACGTCCGGGACCTCAAGGGGTGTTACCTCGAAGTGACCGGCCTGGATGCAAGTCCAGCGGGTACGCTGACACCGAAGGAGGCCCGCTTGCTGGCCATTTACGCGGTCGAGTTCGCCGCAACTCGACCCCAGAGGATACTGAGGCGTGTCTTTAATGCTTTGTCACCGGACGGAGGATCCGGTTTCGGGTAGAGGTCTTCGTGATCATCGGAACGTCAGGCAAAGAAGGAAAGGCGTCTGGGAAGAACGCTCGTGTGGTCCCGGCCGTGTCCGGCTTACGTTTTGGCCAGATCGGAACCGGCCGGAAAGGCCTGGGAGACGACCGGGAAAGCCACGCCCACGCTGGCATCCACGCGGACTGGGATCGCGCTTCGCTTGACGGCAGACAGATCGCTTCGGTGGAAGAGTGGCGATCGATCGTCGCTGCAGATCGGGTCGGCGAGGTTCACGGAGGGTACGCGCTCGCCTCGGTTGCCGAAGAAGGATCCGCGGTAACCCTCTGGCGCGACCCCATAGGCGAGCGGTGCCTCTACTACGCGGTCGACGACGATCGGCTCCTTTTCGCCTCATCCCTCCATGCCCTTCTGGCGACAGGTCACCTTGAGCTCCGTTTGAACTATCCGGCACTTGCCGCCTATCTTTCCTGCGCCTTTGTTCCCACACGCCGCACAATGGTGGACGGGGTGTATAAGGTCCTGCCCGGTGAACGCGTGCTCTTCGAGAACAGCCGACTCCGGAGGGAGCAGTTCTACAGGCTCCCTCCGGAGGGTGCCGGCAAGCCGGAAGGTGCCGGCAAGAATGAGTCGGAAGAGGAATTGCGTTCGATTCTTCGTGACGAGTTGGAGATCGCCGTCCGAAGACGGCTCCCGGATGAGGGCCCCGTCGGAGCATCGCTTTCGGGCGGCATCGACTCCAGCCTGGTCGTGGCTCTCGCCGCAAAACTGCACCGGGAACCGCTGCACACCTATTCCATCTCGTTCGGCAACAGCCATCGGAACGAGCTCGAGTTCAGTTCTCTGGTAGCTGCGACTTGCGGCACGAAGCATACGGTCGTCGAGATCTCCCCACAAACGATCCTCCATCACTTCGACGACACGATGCGGGCGCTCAGCGATCCCATCGGGGACCCCCTTACCATCCCGAACGCGATGCTGTTCCGGCAAGCTGCCGGCGAGGTCCAGGCTGTCTTGAATGGGGAAGGAGGCGATCCGTGTTTCGGAGGCCCGAAGAACGGCCCCATGCTGCTGGCCGAGCTTCTCGGCGATAGACGAAACCGCAGCGGTCCAGGAGGTTTCAGGCGCGAAAGTTCGTATCTGAGGTCCTACGGAAAGTGCTACGACGACCTGCCTGCGATGCTGTCGCCCCCGTCCGGGCAGCCATCGCCGACGACCCCATCGAAAACTGGTTCGCACCCTACTTTTCCGACTCCCGCTGGCCCTCGTTCGTAAACAAGCTGATGGCCATCAACATCCGTTTCAAGGGGACGCACCACATCCTGTCCAAGCTGGACCACCTGAGCCGACCGTTCGGGATTCAGCCACGATCCCCGCTCTTCGACCAGAGGATCGTCGACCTTTCGTTCCGGATACCGCCCGGACTCAAGCTGAGGGGGAACGTGGAGAAATATCTCCTGAAGAGCGCCGTCCGCGACTTGCTCCCGCCGGTGATCGTCGACCGCCCGAAGTGCGGCATGCTGGTACCGGTGGAAAGCTGGTTCCAGGGACCGCTCCGAAAGGCGGCCCGGGAACGGCTTCTCGACGGGCTCACACCGTATGGGATCTTCGAGCGTTCGTACCTCGATCGTCTCCTCGGCGGCAAGCTTCCCGAAGTTCAGCCCCGTCGCGGAGAGAAGATCTGGCTGCTGATGGCTCTGGAGTCCTGGCTTCGAACAAGACGTTGAGTCCACGCTGGGAAGCGCGCAGACAGACGGCCGATAGTTCCGAGGCGGCCAGAGATTCTCGGTGGGTTCAACGATCCGAAACCCCACCGATTCTTTCGATCATCACCGAGTTCCTGCGAGATTGGCGTGCCCACGTCAGCAGGCGTGAGTTGTGCCGATTTCGGTTGCTTCCTGGTTTCGGAAGTATAAATACGAAAACAATGAATCCCTCGTTCTGCAGTATGCAGGCGACTGAAGAAAGGCGGCCCGGATGGTTGGTCACCGGACCAGCCGATATAGGCCATTAATTAGCCGTAGACATACGAGCAGAGGGTTTAAATGTCGATTTCCAGTGAGGCGCCCACCACCGCCGTCATCAGACCCCGATCCAGACCGACCTGCTCGAAAGTAAGAAGCTCTTCGAATGATTCGGCGACGAGCGCGCAGCCGAAGTTTCCACCGACTGCGGTCGAGTGGCTCCGTCGTGCGTGAACTCTTTTCATTCAGGTTCCCCGAGGAGCCGATGAGCCCGACGCGGGCATAGAGGGTTGTGCGAATGAAACGTCCATTTCCTCTCTTTCTTTGTTTGCTCTTACTTGTTGCACCGGTCGGCGGAGGAGCTGCGGCTGCACCTGCCATTTCCACCCTGCAACAGACTGATTCGGTGGACCAGCAAACCAGACCGCGAGTCATTTCCGCGATCTCCGGACGCGGGGAAAGAACTAGCCCGGATGGATCACCAATCGGAGAATCGATCGGTGTTCGGATACGAGAAGCGATTTGCGGCGAGACTTGGAGCTGAGAGTGAGCGAGCCGTGGACATTGGCGGATTTTGAGCCTGTGACACGGCGACATTTGGCGGGAGATCGGCATGAATGGGCGAGTGCAGGCAGGCCTCGCCGGGAGGCAGATGAGAGGCGCTGTTTTTCGGATCTGAAGGTTCGGTGTCGTCAGCAACGAAGCGGAATTGATTGCAGGTTTCTCACTATGAGAGCAAAGACGTCGGCATAGGGATAGGCCTCCGACATCGAGATCCAGACGTTGCGGACCGTGAGGCGGATACGCGCACCGATCTTAAGAAGCTTCAGACGGATGGTTCCGCATTGGGCATGGGCCATCGCGGTATCTTTGAGACCGAGACGACGCAACGCCTGCATAAGCATGTAGGCGGCTGAGGACAGATACAGTCGGAGCTGATTGGCGCGCATGGTTCCCGCACTGGTGCGGTCGGCAAATAGATCCAGTTGCTGTTCTTTGATCCGGTTCTCCATGTCGCCGCGTGCGCAATAGAAATCTTCGTAGAGCGCTTGGGCTCCGAGTCGTTCCGGTGGCAGTGAGGTCACCACGAATCGGGGATTGGCGCCCTTGGCCAGGAACTCGGCTTTGCCAACAACGCGACGAGTGCGGCTCCAGCTCTTTCGAGTCCGGTACAGGAAATCCTTAAACACTCGTGCCGATTTCCCAGTGGTCTGAAACTCCGCTTCAGCCTGAATCATCTGGTCAGCGATCTCTCGCTTGAGGCGGTCGTTCTTGGCCAACCCCATCACATAATCGATCTGGTGGGTTTCACACCAGTCCAGTAATGCATCCCGGCAGAATCCGGAATCGGCCCGAATGATGATCGACACGTCCGGCCAGCTCTGACGGATCTGGCCGACGATACGTTCCAATTCATCGACTGATCCTGCCGCCCCATCGATATTGGACGGGCGCAGCCGAGCGCACAACAGATGCTCTCCACAGAAGATGTACAAGGGCAGATAGCAGTAGTTGCGGTAGTAGCCGTGAAAGAACCGGCCTTCCTGTTGACCATGGATCGGATCATCGGTCGCGTCCAGATCCAGAACGATCTCTTCGGGCGCCGTGTTGTCATGGGCTGCCACAAACGCATCGACCATCCAACGATCGATCTTGTCCCCATCCATAGCGATCTTCTTGTACCGCTCCTGGTCGCCGACTTCGGCGCCGGTCAACTCCAATCGGTTTAGCGTGCTCTTGCCCGCCAACGCCTTTCCCCAGTCGCCGGCCTGTCGTCGATTCGTTCCCAGCGGATCCGCTTTGTCCACCGCCAACGCAAGCATCGGGTCGGTCCGTAACTGATCGTGATCGTTCAGGTCTTCATATCCCAGGCACAGCCCGTAGACCCGCTGTCCCAACAGCTCCTTCACGGTGTGTTCGATCAACCGTTGGTCGCGATGATCGCTAAAACACCCCGCCAATCCATCGATCAAACCGGTCCGCTTTTCGACTTCACGCAGCAGCAGAACTCCAGCGTCAGACGTGATCTTGCCGCCGTCGAAACGCGCCTTCATTTTTCGTTGAAGAAGTCCGTGAAATTCGAACGTGGTTTGTTTACACTCTGTACTCATAAGGGCCGCCTCCGTTTGGTTTCTGAACCGTTCTCGACAAACGATTTATGCCAAACAGGGCGGCCTTTTCTGGTCCTTTCGGTGATTTATGCGGGCTAGTCACGCAGGGCTTGGGGATCACATCACAATCGAGGTCGAGGGTATTTCCGTCCTGCTCGAAGAATTAGGCGGGAGTTGTACAGGGATTGTATTGTTCCTGGGCGACATTGGGCTGGACGGTTTAGAGCCTTATCAATGTATGCCCGCGGAAGGAAAGGTCTCTTTCTTCCTGGCTCGGTCACCAGATAACGATAGCTCGTGGCATCGCCTGTTGGGCAGTCCATCCGGATTTGAAAGGAGTGTTTCAGTCAGCGTGGGTACCTCAGCTGAGACGCCAATCGCTTCCGAGGTTGATGATTTTCAGCTCATCCTTCTTCCAGTCGTCGAATTCTCCATCTTCTTCGTCATTCTGGTCGCTGCCACGTTCTTATTGTTCAGGCTTGCCGTCAGGAGCGAATTGCTTCGGAACCCGAGGGTTCCGGCAGGACCCGGGAAGCTGAGTCGCTACAGCCTCGCACGGTGTCAGATGGCTTTCTGGTTTTTTCTGACGATCGCCGCTTATGGGTTTCTCTGGGTGGTTACAGGCGAATTGGACACCATTACGCAGTCGGTTCTCGCTCTTCTGGGAATCGGTGCCGGTACGGCGCTGGGTTCATCCGTGATCGAGTCCGGCAAACCTGAGGCGGCATCGAGCGAGTCGACAGCTGGGGGTGACGATAAGTCGAAGGGAGAATCGGCAGGAGCGGTGAAACCAGAAGCAACTCCCCCTGCTGAGGAAAGCATCTCCTCAGCAGGATTCCTCACCGACATCCTGAGCGACCGTCGAGGAATAAGTTTATACCGCTTTCAACTAGTGGCCTGGACGGTCGTTCTGGGTATGATCTTTTGCAGTTCCGTGTACGAAACGCTGTCCATGCCCGAGTTCAACTCCACACTTCTTGGCCTGCTGGGTATCAGTTCGGGAACATACCTGGGATTGAAATTCCCGGAACAGGGCAGGACTCCGACACAAACATGAACATGCCATGCGATCAGCTTAGAGGAGAAACAATGCATCACACGAGACGATGGGCGGTAGTACTGATCGGACTCAGCCTCCTCGGATTGGCGGGATGCGCGACAGTCCCAAAAGAGGCCGTACAACTCTCTTATGCCGTCGGGCAGGATATCGAGCAGCTCCACACCGGCTACCAGCGAACGATTCGTTTTTCATTCGATCAGATTCGTCAGCGCGGTCTAGGCGTTATCGAGAACGTCTGGACACCCGCTTACCTGACGAGTTTCGTTAAGGATGGAAACCTGGTCGAGGCGGCACAAAGCAATCAGATGGATCGTGTCGAGTTCTGGGCCCGCCTCGCTGTCGAAGCAATAGACAAAAAACGACAGGAATTTCTCGGGCCCCTCCAACAACAGGAGATCGCGCTGCTCGCTGATATTGACGACGCATTCGGCCGGGTGATCCGCGCCAATTCCGCCGTGACGGCGCACCTCAATAGCGTTCTGAAGGTGCAAGACCTTCAAGATGAAGTCCTCGAATCCGCACGACTCAAGGATGTCCGAGACAAGATCAACGCGGCCATCGGACAGGCGTCTGATTTTGCTGCATCCGCGACCAGCGAGATCGAGACCGCAGCGGCTGCCTTCGAACCTGACCCATCATAGAGCCGAAAGAAAGGAGCGCGTAATGGCAAACGAGAAAGACTGGCAAAAAAAGATGAGAGAAGCCAGCGCCGGGGCTGTGGAAAAGGCAAACGAGAAGACCCAGGAAGAACTCAATGAGATTTCAGCGCAAGGCGACGCGCTGCGATCGATCGCTGAAAACCTCAAGTTGACTGATCAAGAAACCTACGACAAGTTAGTCGCAATCGTTGAAGAAGCAACCCGGAAGAACGAGTCAATCGCCGATGTGATAGGTCATATCAAGGCGCTCGGCGAGGCTGGGATCAAGTTTGCTGCGAACATCTCAGGCGGAGGCGGTCTGGGGGTTTTGAGCTCTATCCTGAAGCGCTAAGTCAGCAGAGATAACACCGAACTTCCAAGCGGTGACTCCACCTCAGGCATCGGCTTTGCTCCTACGAAGATGGTGCCCTCACCTCGGCCAAGGACGGATTGTACTGATTTCAGTTGCTTCCCGGTTCCGAGCGGTATAGAAACAATGAAATCTTTGACCTACAGTTTGCGTGGAAACGGTCGCCGTGGACTTGGCCATTCACCCCGCCGGGAGTGGGCCGTGAACTGGACTTGGGAAGACGGCAAGAGGTTTTGAATGTCGATTTCCAGTGACACGCAGAACAACGCGGTCATCAAGACGTTGTTCCTGACCGATCTCGTCGACAGTACGAAGCTCTTCGAACGACTGGGTGACGAGCGCGCCGCCAAAGTTTCCGCCGATTACGATCGGGTGGCCAGGGATCTGCTCGACCGGTTTAACGGCCGGGAAATCGACAAGACCGACGGCTTCCTGCTGCTCTTCGACCGTCCAATCGACGCCACCCGCTACGCGCTGGCTTATCAATCCGCCCTGGTCGAACTTTCAGTACGAACTGGCGTCTCGATCTCGGGACGCATCGGCGTCCACCTGGGAGAAGTCTTCCTTCGGGAAAACTCCCGCGAAGACGTCGCCCGGGGCGCCAAGCCCCTGGAAGTGGAAGGCCTGGCCAAGCACACCGTCGCTCGTGTAGCTTCGCTGGCTCGCGGCGGTCGGAGAAACCGTCTCGGAGCGACCCCTGGGCTGGCTGGCTCACGGCCCGTACGTGTTCAAGGGAATCGCCGAGCCCCTCGACATCTTCGAAGTCGGGGAAGAAGGCGTCGCACCGCTGTCGGTGCCCCAGAGCACGGAGAAGGCACGGCGTGCGGTGACCGAGGCCGACGAGTTGACTCTGGGCTGGCGGCCTGCCACGGGACTGGACATTCCGCAGCGCGCCAACTGGCCTGGCCGACAAGCTCGGCGAAGGTGGTTTCGGAGAGGTCTGGCTGGCCACGCACAAGAACACCGGCGAGCAACGCGTGTTCAAGTTCTGTTTCCAGGCCAATCGTTTGCGCTCCCTGCGCCGGGAAGTGACACTTTTCCGTCTGCTCAAAGAAGCGCTGGGTAACCGCGACGATATTGCGCGCGTCCTGGACTGGCAGTTCGACGAGGCGCCTTATTTCCTGGAGTCGGAATACACCGAAGGCGGAAGCTTCGTTGATTGGGCCGACGACCAGGGCGGACTCAAGGAAGTACCTCTCCCAACCCGCCTCGAGTTGATTGCCCAGGTCGGCGAGGCCCTGGCAGCCGCTCACTCCCTTGGCGTCCTTCACAAGGACATCAAGCCGGCCAACATCCTCATCGCTACCGATCGGGAGGGAACCCCCCGGATCCGGCTGGCAGATTTTGGCATTGGTCTGATCCAGGACAAGCAGTTGCTCCTGGAAAAGGGGATCACGGCTTACGGATTGACCCTGCCCAACAGCGCCAGCACGGGTGGAACGCATCTCTACATGGCGCCAGAACTGGTGGAAGGCAAGGTCGGGACAGTCCAGGCGGACATCTACGCCCTCGGCGTGATGCTCTATCAGATTGTTGTCGGCGATTTCAATCGGGCCCTGGCACCGGGGTGGGAGCGCGACGTCGAGGATGAACTCCTTCGTGAGGATATCGCGGCTCTCGTGGAGCGATCCCCCGATCGTCGTCCGCAGAGCGCGGCCGAGATAGCGGAGCCTTTGCGAAACCTGGAAGAGCACCGGACGCAGCTCGAAATCGAACGGCAACGGCAGGCCGAGGCTGCGGCCACGCGAGTCGCCCTCGACAAGGCGCAGCGCCGACGACGCGTGTTCGGGATGATCGCAACGGCGGCCAGCGTCGTTCTGCTGGTCGTGTCCTTTCTCGCGATCCAGGCCATCCGGGCTCGCGAGGATGCGGACCTGAGGCGGGGACAGGCCGAAAACCTGATCGATTTCATGGTGGGCGATCTGCGGGCGAAGCTGGCGCCCATCGGACGCCTCGACGTCCTGGACGACGTCGGTGACGAGGCGATGGAGTATTTCGCATCGCTACCCGCCGATGAGGTCGACGACGACGAGTTGTTCCGTCGCTCGAAGACACTGAATCAGATCGGCGATATCCGGATACGCCAGGGCAACCTTGAGGCTGCGAAAGTGGCATTCGAGGAGTCCCTGACACTGGCCGAGGAACTGGTGGAACGCAATCCCGAAAATGGGGAATGGCAGGTGGGTCTGGGCGCCGCCCACTTCTGGGTCGGAGAAGTGATGCGCCGGCAGGGGGATCTGGATGGAGATCTGCAACACCTGCGTGCCTACCTTGAAATCTCGGAAGCGCTTGTGGAGAAAGACCCGACCAACCGGGACTGGCAGCTTGAATTGGGATACGCCCACGGAAATGTCGGGACGATCCTTGAAACTCAGGGGAACCTGGAGGGGGCTATTGAAGCGCTTCGTGCCTCCCTTACCATCAAGGAAGAACTGGTCCAACTGGAGCCGGAGAATTCGGGCTGGCAGCGCGACCTTTCCGTAACATACAGCAAAGTCGGCAGGACACTGGACAGAATGGGTGATCTCGAAGCCGCGCTGGCGCCCCATCGGCAAGCGCTGGTAATCCGACAAACATTGGCTGAGGGGGATTCCGACAACACTCGGTGGCAACGGGATCTCGCGATGAGCCACAGCTTCCTCGGCTCCTTGTTGGAAGATCTGGGTGACTCGGCTACGGCCCTCGCGCATTTTCGGGCCGAGCTTGCGATCAACGAAAGCCTTGTTGAGCATGATCCCGCCAACACCGGATGGCGGCGCAATCTTGCGATCAGCAATTACAGTTTGGGTGTCGTCGTTGCGACCCTCGGGGATTTGGATGCGGCGCTGGAACACCACAGGAAGTCGATCGCGATCCAGGAAGAGCTCCTGGCGACAGACCCCAGTAATGCAGGTTGGCGGCGTGAGCTCGCTCCGATGCGACGAAGCTTTGGTCGCCTTCTGATGGTTCAAGGTGACGTCACTCGAGCGTTCGAGGAATTGCGGTTGGCCTTGGCGATTCTGCAGCCGCTTGTGGACAAGAATCCGGACGACCGGGATTCGAATCGCTGGCTCTCCGCCAGCCACCTTACGATGGGGGAGGTTTGGGCTCGAACGGGCGACAAAGAACGTGCCAGATCATCCTGGGCGAAAGCGGTCGAGGTCATCGAGCCGTTCGCGCTCCAATCCAACGACAGACGATACCTGGATCCGTTGGCGCGGGCTCTTCTGTATCTGGATCGCATCGAGGAAGCCAGACCGATCGTCGAGAAGTTGATGTCGATGGGCCACAGGGAGCCGACATTTCTGGAACTGTGGCAACAGAAGCAGCAGGTACCGAGCAGCTAGGCGGCCCAGGGCGCTCACCGTCGGCGGGCGACTAGGAGCGGCCGAAATATTCCGCCGTCTGAACGTTCTTTCGAAAGAGAATCACTCAAACAGGGGGTTTCCAAATGTCATCACAAGCACCAAAGAAGGATGAGCCAAAGACCGATCAGCAAGTTGATATCACGATTACCGTATCAGGCGGGAATGCATCGGCGTCCGCGGACCCAGATCCGGCCGAGATGAAATATGGGACCAGCGATACAATCACATGGACTATCAAAACGGAAGGATACAAGTTCCAGACAAACCCAGCCGGGATCGTGTTCAACGACTCGCAGTTGACGTGGCCGGGGCCGGACCCGACCCGAGTCTCAGATGTGGAATACACGGTTGATGATCCCACCACGGCCTTTGGAGACCAGATGAACGCGTACGGCTATGACATCAACTTTGAGAGTACGGCGTCCGGGATAACAGGTATGTCCGATCCCGAGATCGACGACGAGTCGGAAATCAAGATGGGATAGGTTCCGCGAATTCGGAATCCGAAGGGAATCAAGGCAACGGCGCTCGGCATGCCCAGAAAACACGGCAAGACCCGAAAATGTGCTTCGGGCTGCCTTCCGCACGCGGAGCGAGGACCGGCCAAGTTAGCGCAGCCCGGGCGGGTCCCGTGCGAGCTGATTACCTTTTCGTGCTCTTGCTGCGTTTGCCCGGGGGTCGTTCCGTGGGCTCGACCTGGTGAATCAGGCTGGAGGCGTCAACATCGGAACTTAGCGGTCTTCGGATTTCCGGACGCGTTGCTTCCACCGAGCCCCCGTTATCGGCTTTATTCCTGCGAATTCAGCGTACTTCGGATCGGCCACCCTTGGATTGTGTTAATTTCGGTTGCTTCCTGGTTTCGAGCAGTACAAAAAACAACGGAATCTGCAATCTACAGTGTGCGTGCGACTGAAACGATTGCCGTCCGGTTGGACATTGACCCCGCAAGGGTGGACCATGAATTGGAAAAAGGGCAAGAGGTTTTGAATGTCGATTTCCGGTGACGGGCCGGACAACGCGGTCATCAAGACGCTGTTCTTGACCGACCTGGTCGACAGCACGAGGCTCTTCGAACGACTGGGCGACGAGCGCGCGGACGAAGTTTCCGCCGATTACGATCGTGTGGCCAGGGATCTGCTCGACCGGTTCCACGGCCGAGAGATCGACAAGACCGACGGTTTCCTGCTGCTGTTCGACCGTCCCATCGACGCGACCCGCTACGCGCTCGCTTATCAATCCGACCTCGTCGAGCTTTCTGAACGAACAGGCGTCTCGATCTCGGGACGGGTCGGAATTCACCTGGGCGAAATCTTCCTGCGGGAAAACTCCCCTGAAGACATCGCCCGGGGCGCCAAGGCGCTGGAGGTGGACGGGCTGGCCAAGCACACGGTGGCTCGTGTGGCATCGCTGGCTCGCGGCGGACAAACCCTGCTGACTCAAGGCGCCTTCGACCTGGCGCGACGCGCAGCGGTCGGAGAAACCGTCTCGGAGCGGCCCCTGGGCTGGCTGGCCCACGGGCCGCGTGTTCAAGGGAATCGCCGAGCCCCCTCGACATCTTCGAAGTCGGGGAAGAAGGCGTCGCACCGCTGTCGGTACCCCAGAGCACGGAGAAAGCCCGGCGTGCAGTGACCGAGGCCGACGAAGTAACCCTGGGATGGCGGCCTGCCTCGGGCCTGGATATTCCGCAACGCGCCAACTGGCTCCTGGCTGACAAGCTCGGCGAAGGTGGTTTCGGAGAGGTCTGGCTGGCCACGCACAAGAACACCGGTGAGCACCGCGTGTTCAAGTTCTGTTTCCAGGCCGACCGCTTACGCGCGCTGCGCCGGGAGGTGACGCTTTTCCGCCTGCTCAAAGAAGCCCTGGGTAATCGCGACGATATTGCCCGTGTGCTGGACTGGCAGTTCGACGAGTCGCCCTATTTTCTGGAGTCGGAATACACGGAAGGCGGAAGCCTCGTTGATTGGTCCGTAGAACAGGGCGGACTCGCCGAGATATCGTTAGACACACGCCTCGAGTTGATTGTCCAGATTGGCGAGGCCCTGGCCGCCGCCCACTCCGTCGGTGTCCTTCACAAGGACATCAAGCCGGCCAACATCCTCATCGCGACCGATCGGGACGGGAGCCCCCGGATCCGTCTCGCAGACTTCGGCATCGGTCTGATTCAAGACAAGGGGTTGCTCCTGGAAAAGGGGATCACGGCATACGGATTGACTTTGCCCAACAGCGTCAGCACGGGCGGAACGCACCTGTACATGGCGCCGGAATGGGAACGCGATGTCGAGGACGAGCTGCTTCGTGAGGGTATCGCGGCTCTCGTTGAGCGATCCCCAGAGCGTCGTCCTCAGAGCGCCGCCGAAATCGCCGAGCCCTTGAGGAACCTGGAAGAGCACCGGACGCAGCTCGAAGCCGAGCGGCAACGGCAGGCCGAGACCGAGGCCACGCGAGTGGCACTGGAAAAGGCTCAGCGCCGGCGCCGGGTCTTTGGGATGATCGCGACGGCGGCCAGCGTCGTTCTGCTGGTCGTGTCCCTACTCGCAATCCAGGCCGTCCGGGCTCGCGAGGATGCGGACCTGAGGCGGGGACAGGCCGAAAACCTGATCGATTTCATGGTGGGAGATCTGAGAGCGAAGCTGGCGCCCATCGGACGTCTCGACGTTCTGGACGATGTCGGGGACGAGGCGATGGCGTATTTCGCATCGTTGCCCGCTGACGAGGTGGACGATGACGAGTTGTTCCGCCGCTCGAAGACGTTGAATCAGATCGGCGACGTCCGGATGCGCCAGGGGAACCTGGAGAGTGCGACAGTGGCTTTCGAGGAGTCCCTGACATTGTTGCAGGAACTAGTGGAACGCGATCCCGACAATGGCGAATGGCAGGTCGAGTTGGGCGCCGCCCACTTCTGGGTTGGACAGGCCCTTCGCCGTCAGGGGGAGCTGGACGGGACGCTCGATCACTGGTTGGCGTACCAGGAAATAGCCGAGAAACTCGTCACGAAAGATCCGAGCAACCTGGACTGGCAGCTCGAATTGGGATACGCCCACGGCAACATCGGGACGGTCCTGGAAACGCAGGGAAATCTGGAAGTGGCGCTTGAAGCGCTTCGCAAGTCTCTCGCTGTCAAGCAGACCCTGGTTGCCCGGGACGCCGACAACACCGGCTGGCAGCAGGATCTCGCGCTGGCGATCAGACAAGCGCTCGTCGAGTCCGATCTTGACAACACGCGCTGGCGGCGCGATCTCGCAATTAGCCACAATCGAATGGGTTCGCTGCTGAAGGACATGGGAGATCTAGAGAAGGCGATCGAGCATTTTCTTGCTTTTCTGGTGATTGAGGAAGAACTGGTTGCGCACGATCCGACGAACACCGGCTGGCAGCGTGAGCTGGCAGTCGCGGCAGGGAAGATGGGCAATGCAGCCGAGGTGCTCGGCGATCTGGACTTGGCCGGTCAACATTATCAAGACAGCTTGCGCATGGTGGAAGCGCTCGTCGAGACGGACCCGAACCGATCGGACTGGTCAGTAGATCTGGCCGACACGCGTATCTTTCTTTGCAGCATTAGTCTCGCGAGGGGACAGGCAGGCAGGGCACTTGAAGAAGCGCGCTCGGCGATGGAGATCCTGGAAGAGTTAGTCCATGGCAATCCGGACGATCGAGATTCGGTGTGGAGGTTGAGTGAAGCCCACACGTGTCTCGGCCGCGTCTGGGCGGCCATGGGCGATGCCGACAGATCGCACGCCTCATGGAGCCGCGCGGTAGAAGTCATCCAGCCGTTGGCTCGCGACTCGAGCGACAGAAGACTACTTGATCCCTGGGCGCGGGCTTTGACCCATCTAGGCCGAATCCGGGAGGCCACACCAGTTGTCGATAAGTTGGAGTCGATGGGCTACAAGGAACGAACTTTTATGGATCTCTGGGAGGAGAAGCGACAGATACCGAACAGCTAACCCGCATAAATCACCGAAAGGACCAGAAAAGGCCGCCCTGTTTGGCATAAATCGTTTGTCGAGAACGGTTCAGAAACCAAACGGAGGCGGCCCTTATGAGTACAGAGTGTAAACAAACCACGTTCGAATTTCACGGACTTCTTCAACGAAAAATGAAGGCGCGTTTCGACGGCGGCAAGATCACGTCTGACGCTGGAGTTCTGCTGCTGCGTGAAGTCGAAAAGCGGACCGGTTTGATCGATGGATTGGCGGGGTGTTTTAGCGATCATCGCGACCAACGGTTGATCGAACACACCGTGAAGGAGCTGTTGGGACAGCGGGTCTACGGGCTGTGCCTGGGATATGAAGACCTGAACGATCACGATCAGTTACGGACCGACCCGATGCTTGCGTTGGCGGTGGACAAAGCGGATCCGCTGGGAACGAATCGACGACAGGCCGGCGACTGGGGAAAGGCGTTGGCGGGCAAGAGCACGCTAAACCGATTGGAGTTGACCGGCGCCGAAGTCGGCGACCAGGAGCGGTACAAGAAGATCGCTATGGATGGGGACAAGATCGATCGTTGGATGGTCGATGCGTTTGTGGCAGCCCATGACAACACGGCGCCCGAAGAGATCGTTCTGGATCTGGACGCGACCGATGATCCGATCCATGGTCAACAGGAAGGCCGGTTCTTTCACGGCTACTACCGCAACTACTGCTATCTGCCCTTGTACATCTTCTGTGGAGAGCATCTGTTGTGCGCTCGGCTGCGCCCGTCCAATATCGATGGGGCGGCAGGATCAGTCGATGAATTGGAACGTATCGTCGGCCAGATCCGTCAGAGCTGGCCGGACGTGTCGATCATCATTCGGGCCGATTCCGGATTCTGCCGGGATGCATTACTGGACTGGTGTGAAACCCACCAGGTCGATTATGTGATGGGGTTGGCCAAGAACGACCGCCTCAAGCGAGAGATCGCTGACCAGATGATTCAGGCTGAAGCGGAGTTTCAGACCACTGGGAAATCGGCACGAGTGTTTAAGGATTTCCTGTACCGGACTCGAAAGAGCTGGAGCCGCACTCGTCGCGTTGTTGGCAAAGCCGAGTTCCTGGCCAAGGGCGCCAATCCCCGATTCGTGGTGACCTCACTGCCACCGGAACGACTCGGAGCCCAAGCGCTCTACGAAGATTTCTATTGCGCACGCGGCGACATGGAGAACCGGATCAAAGAACAGCAACTGGATCTATTTGCCGACCGCACCAGTGCGGGAACCATGCGCGCCAATCAGCTCCGACTGTATCTGTCCTCAGCCGCCTACATGCTTATGCAGGCGTTGCGTCGTCTCGGTCTCAAAGATACCGCGATGGCCCATGCCCAATGCGGAACCATCCGTCTGAAGCTTCTTAAGATCGGTGCGCGTATCCGCCTCACGGTCCGCAACGTCTGGATCTCGATGTCGGAGGCCTATCCCTATGCCGACGTCTTTGCTCTCATAGTGAGAAACCTGCAATCAATTCCGCTTCGTTGCTGACGACACCGAACCTTCAGATCCGAAAAACAGCGCCTCTCATCTGCCTCCCGGCGAGGCCTGCCTGCACTCGCCCATTCATGCCGATCTCCCGCCAAATGTCGCCGTGTCACAGGCTCAAAATCCGCCAATGTCCACGGCTCGCTCACTCTCAGCTCCAAGTCTCGCCGCAAATCGCTTCTCGTATCCGAACACCGATCGATTCTCCGATTGGTGATCCATCCGGGCTAAGGATCAAGGGAAGCCGATGGATTTTGACCCTAGAACGTGGAAGAAAACATCTCAACAGGAGTTTCTAACATGCCGGAAGCAAGATCAACACCGACACCGATACCGATACCAGTCAGTATTACGTGGGCGAGCGGAGTAACTACAGTCACCCCACCAAGAATCCTCATGCCTTGCGGGACCCAAGCGGGCCCTCCATCCACGTACAAGATCACGTGGACTCTGACGGGAAACACTTTCGGTACAAAAGGAGTCCAATTCAACAAGAAACACGGATACGCAACATGGCCTCCTGCGAAACAACCGATCCCAGGAGCCGACAATGCTAATGGGGACCAAACATACGTGGCCGAACACAAGGTCCCCTACATGACCGCTAACAAGACGTACACGTATTCCATCAATTATCCTGACGGCAGCCATTTTGACCCCGAGGCCGAGGATGAGGCTGAAAGATAGGCCAGGTTCGGCCGGGTTCGGGACCTGAGAGGGAATTCATGTAGCGGCGTTCGGCGTGTGCTGAAAACACTGCGGAGCCAGACAATTTGCTTCAGGCGGACTTGCGCTTGCCGTGCGAGGACCGGTGAAGTTCGTCTAGGGGCAGAGCCCTCAATTCTCGAATTGCGCGATGCATTTTAGTTAGAGGTTCATGGCTCTGCTCCCGAGTTCCTTTGTGCAACGGACGACCATGAATAGTGAAGCATTGATCAAGCTGGAAAAGCGCTACTTCGAGCTCGGCCAGGAGCTTGCTGAGGCTCGTCGTGCGGTGGAACCGGAATCGGTGTCGGACCACGAGTTCCAGACGCCCGACGGACCGGTCTCACTCTCGTCCCTGTTCGGGCAGCAGGACGATCTAATCGTCATCCACAACATGGGTGAGGCGTGCCGCTATTGCACGCTCTGGCCGGACGGGTTCATTCGGCTCCACGATCATCTGCGCAGCGGTACGGCCTTCGTCGTTTCCTCTCTCGACAGCCACGATGTCCATCGAGACGTTGCCGCGTCCCCCGGGGGTGGCCCTTTCGAATGGTCAGCGCACAAGTGACCGAGTTTGCGAGCGACATGGGTTACCAGACCGAACAAGGAGGTCCCATGCCAGGGGGCAGCGTATTCCACCGAAACGAAAACGAAGATATCGTCTGCACCGGACACGCACCTTTCGGTCCGGGAGATCAGTTCTGTCCGGTCTGGCACTCCTTCGATCTGCTCGGAAACGAGCGCGGGAATTGGGCGCCGGAATACTCCTACTGAGCCACCCGGCGCAGGCAACCTCAATCCGTCCGAAACACCTTCATCGGATCATCCGAACCACCCACATGGCCGGAACCGCCAAGCCCCTGGCGGCCAATGATGTCAACAGCCAGGATCCAAAGCCATTTCATCGAAGTGTTGACAGCGCAGGCCTCGATCCGTAGTATACCTAGACAACTCAGTCCTAGATGACTAGGTATCTCAATATGGCAACAAACAAAGACGGATTGCTAGCCCGGATGGATCACCAATCGGAGAATCGATCGGTGTTCGGATACGAGAAGCGATTTGCGGCGAGACTTGGAGCTGAGAGTGAGCGAGCCGTGGACATTGGCGGATTTTGAGCCTGTGACACGGCGACATTTGGCGGGAGATCGGCATGAATGGGCGAGTGCAGGCAGGCCTCGCCGGGAGGCAGATGAGAGGCGCTGTTTTTCGGATCTGAAGGTTCGGTGTCGTCAGCAACGAAGCGGAATTGATTGCAGGTTTCTCACTATGAGAGCAAAGACGTCGGCATAGGGATAGGCCTCCGACATCGAGATCCAGACGTTGCGGACCGTGAGGCGGATACGCGCACCGATCTTAAGAAGCTTCAGACGGATGGTTCCGCATTGGGCATGGGCCATCGCGGTATCTTTGAGACCGAGACGACGCAACGCCTGCATAAGCATGTAGGCGGCTGAGGACAGATACAGTCGGAGCTGATTGGCGCGCATGGTTCCCGCACTGGTGCGGTCGGCAAATAGATCCAGTTGCTGTTCTTTGATCCGGTTCTCCATGTCGCCGCGTGCGCAATAGAAATCTTCGTAGAGCGCTTGGGCTCCGAGTCGTTCCGGTGGCAGTGAGGTCACCACGAATCGGGGATTGGCGCCCTTGGCCAGGAACTCGGCTTTGCCAACAACGCGACGAGTGCGGCTCCAGCTCTTTCGAGTCCGGTACAGGAAATCCTTAAACACTCGTGCCGATTTCCCAGTGGTCTGAAACTCCGCTTCAGCCTGAATCATCTGGTCAGCGATCTCTCGCTTGAGGCGGTCGTTCTTGGCCAACCCCATCACATAATCGACCTGGTGGGTTTCACACCAGTCCAGTAATGCATCCCGGCAGAATCCGGAATCGGCCCGAATGATGATCGACACGTCCGGCCAGCTCTGACGGATCTGGCCGACGATACGTTCCAATTCATCGACTGATCCTGCCGCCCCATCGATATTGGACGGGCGCAGCCGAGCGCACAACAGATGCTCTCCACAGAAGATGTACAAGGGCAGATAGCAGTAGTTGCGGTAGTAGCCGTGAAAGAACCGGCCTTCCTGTTGACCATGGATCGGATCATCGGTCGCGTCCAGATCCAGAACGATCTCTTCGGGCGCCGTGTTGTCATGGGCTGCCACAAACGCATCGACCATCCAACGATCGATCTTGTCCCCATCCATAGCGATCTTCTTGTACCGCTCCTGGTCGCCGACTTCGGCGCCGGTCAACTCCAATCGGTTTAGCGTGCTCTTGCCCGCCAACGCCTTTCCCCAGTCGCCGGCCTGTCGTCGATTCGTTCCCAGCGGATCCGCTTTGTCCACCGCCAACGCAAGCATCGGGTCGGTCCGTAACTGATCGTGATCGTTCAGGTCTTCATATCCCAGGCACAGCCCGTAGACCCGCTGTCCCAACAGCTCCTTCACGGTGTGTTCGATCAACCGTTGGTCGCGATGATCGCTAAAACACCCCGCCAATCCATCGATCAAACCGGTCCGCTTTTCGACTTCACGCAGCAGCAGAACTCCAGCGTCAGACGTGATCTTGCCGCCGTCGAAACGCGCCTTCATTTTTCGTTGAAGAAGTCCGTGAAATTCGAACGTGGTTTGTTTACACTCTGTACTCATAAGGGCCGCCTCCGTTTGGTTTCTGAACCGTTCTCGACAAACGATTTATGCCAAACAGGGCGGCCTTTTCTGGTCCTTTCGGTGATTTATGCGGGCTAGGAACTCTCGACCTGCTTGTCCTGCGGACACTCACCCGGGGACCGCGGCATGGCTACGGCATTGTGCTGCACATCCAGCAGGTTTCCGACGGAGCCCTTCGCGTGGAAGAAGGCTCCCTGTATCCCGCACTCCATCGCATGGAACAGGCGGGATGGATCGATGCCGAGTGGAAGCTGTCGGAATCGAATCGCCGGGCCAAGCATTACAAGCTGACCCGGGCAGGCCGCGACCAACTCGAAAAGGAAGAGCAAAAATGGCAGCGCATCACGAACGCTGTCGGACAGTTTCTGAAATTTGCCTGATAGGAAGAACGTCTATGTCCCTGAAGAAAAAACTTCACTCACTCCTCCACCGGAACCGGATGGAACAGGATCTCGATGACGAGGTGCAGTTCCACATCGAGATGCGGACGCGGCAACACATCGAATCGGGCATGCCGCCCGACCAAGCCCGGCGCACCGCGGCACGCGCTTTCGGAAACTCTGTTTCGATCCGGGAGAGAACGCGGGACACCTGGGGACTTGGATCCCTGGAAATGCTCTGGCAGGACGTGAATTATGCGGTACGAACTATTGGAAGAAGCCCGGGGTTCACCCTCGCCACGGTCCTGACGCTCGCTCTGGCAATCGGCGCCAACACGGCCGTATTCAGTGTTATCAACTCCGTCCTGCTGGCTCCGCTGCCCTTTCCCGATCCGGACAGCCTGGTCGCTCTCCGGGAGATGAGCAGGAACGGGCAGCCGACCAACACGTCCTTTACCACGTATACGGACTGGAAACAGAGTCAGACGTTCGAACACATCTCCGCGTTACGTAGCTGGGGACCGACACTGACCGGAGAGGCCGGAGCGGAACGGCTGACCGGTTTGCGGGTCTCAGAATCTTTCTTCCGTGTTGTGGGAGTTTCGCCCGCCATCGGCCGAAGTTTTCTCCCCGAAGAAGACCGGGGCGACGGCGACGCGACGGTAGTCCTGAGTTACGGGCTCTGGCAACGGCGGTTCGGCGGCACCCCGGATATGCTCGGCAAGGCCATCACTCTGAATGGAGCACCCCATACCGTGGTCGGCGTGATGCCCGGGAACTTCCTGTCCCTGGTTTCCGAGCAAGCCTACGGGAGCCAGGCGGAACTGTGGGCACCCCTCGCCTACGATCTCGGCGATTCGGCTGCGTGCAGGGGATGCCGCCACATTCGGGCGATCGGTCGGGTGAAGACGGGCCGGACGCTGGCCGAAGCCCAAGCCGACATAGAAACCATCACCCGGACGCTGGGGAACGATTTCCCGGATTCGTATTCCTCCGGTGGGTCGTTCGTGATCCCGCTATACGAAGAATTTGTGCGGGGCTCCAGGGGCACTCTCTGGATCCTCTTCGGAGCGGTAGGGTTCGTCTTTCTGGTTGCATGCGCCAATGTCGGGAACCTCCTCCTGGCCCGGGCCGGGCGGCGCGAACGCGAGATGGCAACCAGAGTCGCACTCGGAGCGGGAAGGCGACGGATCGTCCGCCAACTCTTGACGGAAGGCCTGATTCTGGCGTTGATGGGTGCCGGGGCCGGAACCTTACTGGCCCTGGCGCGTACCGACCTTCTGGTTTCGCTCAATCCCTCGGATACGCTTCGTCTCGAAGACGCGGGAATCAACGGTACTGTTCTGGCGTTTACGTTGGGCGTCTCATTAACTTGCGGCATGATCTTCGGTCTGGTTCCCGCAGTGTTTTTGCTGAAACACGAGCCGCACGACTCGCTCAAGGCCGGAGGCCGTCACTCGCTCGGACCCGCAGGGCAACGGATTCGGCAAGTCCTGGTTGTCTCGGGAGTCGCTCTGGCACTGGTGCTACTGATCGGCGCCGGTCTGATGACCAAAAGCCTTGTGAGATTGCTGAACGTCGATCCGGGAATCGACACCGCCGGGGTCCTGAAGGCCAATGTCCTGATGTCGGGCCCCGCCTACGGGGAAGACGCGGATCGTCTTCGAGCCTTTGAGCAGTTGGAGGAAAGCCTAAGGAATCTACCCGGTGTGGAAGCTGTTGGATTAGCCAACCTGATTCCGCTCGGTGGGAACTCCGATAGCGCAGCGCTACGCATCGAGGAGAAGCCGCTCGACAACCCGGCGGACGCTCCATATCCCAATCGGTATCACGTCAGCCCTGGCTACTTCGATGCGATCGGAATCCCGTTGATCCGGGGACGCTTGTTCACGGCCGAAGATCGGGGAGGGGCGCCGCTGGTCGTCCTGGTCGGCGAAACACTGGCACGTCGCGTCTGGGGCGAGGCGGACCCAATGGGAAAGCGAATCAAGCTGGGCGGAGCGAGCGGTCCGTGGCGCTCGATCGTCGGTGTGGTCGGCGACGTCCGTCACTACGGCCTGAACCAGGCACCGACAATGCAGGCCTACATTCCCTTCGCTCAGAATCCCGCATCGGCGGTCGACCTCCTGATCCGATCCACGATCGATCCCGCAAGCCTGACCGCTTCCGTGCGACAGCAAGTTCGAGCGATTGACAAGGACCAACCCGTCTATGGAGTCGTGCCCCTGGGCGACCTTGTCCGAGAGGCGCTCGCCCGGCACCGCTTTACGATGTGGCTCCTGACCGGTTTCGCGACCGTGGCTTTAGCCATGGCCGCGGTTGGCGTTTACGGTCTGATTTCGTATGCGGTGGGCCAGCGAACTCGAGAGATCGGTGTACGGGTGGCGTTGGGGGCGGGCCGGAACAGCATCTTCGGTATGGTGATGCGCCAGGGCGTGGCTCTGGCCGGCGTGGGCGTCGTCGCAGGCCTGGTGGCGTCTCTTTGGCTGACCCGCTCGCTGGAATCGCTACTGTTCGAAGTTGAACCGACCGACCCGGCCGTATTCGTCATCCTTTCGAGCCTGCTGCTGACAATCGCACTGGCCGCTTCCTACTTCCCCGCCCGACGGGCCACCAGGGTCGATCCCACGGTTGCGCTACGGCACGATTGAATACCGGAATTCAACCCGTTCTATTCGTGCCGCAGTGCTTCTATCGCTTTTTTGCGGGAGGTGAGAAGTTGGGTGGGTGAGCGGCGACTGGGATGGCGTCAAACTACGAAACCTGGTAATCGGTTCCCACGGCAGGGCCGTGGAATCGAATGTCGCCGCTCCCCACGCTGCCCTTTATGCCGCCTCTTCTCTCCGATGTCAAGAAAGTTGAAGTGCGAATTTTGCTGATTTCCGAGCGCATATATTTCGCGTTGACAGCCAGAGCAAGAAGGTTTCCACGGCCAGCGCGATTCCCATGCCCCCACTGATACTAAGCGTGACCATGCCATAACGTCCGCTCCGATTCCTGAGTTCGTGTAGCACCGTTGTTGTGATCCGGGTTCCGGTACAGCCGATCGGGTGTCCGAGCGCATCTTCGGCCGCTCCTTAATCGCAGATCCTCGAAATTGCCGGGCTATTCCTCCGGTCTGCTCAATCGGTCGCGACCGAATCGGACGCAAATCTTTGCGCCAATCCTGCGAAGTTGCTCCCTACTTCATCGCTTCCACGGCCAGCGCGATACCCATACCTCCACTGATACAAAGCGTGACCATGCCATAACGTCCGCTCCGATTCCTGAGTTCGTGTAGCACCGTTGTTGTGATCCGGGTTCCGGTACAGCCGATCGGGTGTCCGAGCGCGATCGCTCCTCCGTTAACATTAAGCCTATCCGGATCCATCGGAACTTCCCGAAGACAGGCCAGGACCTGCGCGGCAAAGGCTTCGTTCAGCTCGATCAGATCAAAGTCCTCGATAGACATCCCGGTCGTCGACAGTAGTTTCTCGATCGCAGGCACCGGTCCGATTCCCATGACCTCGGGATCCACACCTGCGACCGCATAGTCGACGATGCGACCGAGCGGCTTCAGATTGCGCCGATGGATCTCTTCTTCAGACATCAGCACAGTTGCGGCCGCGCCGTCCGTGATACCCGAGGAATTTCCTGCGGTGACGGTCCCTTCCTTTGAAAACACCGGCCGGAGCTTTTTCATCCCCTCGGGGGAAGCATCGACACGGATATGCTCGTCGGCGTCGATCACGACCGATTCACCCTTCCGCTGCGGAACCGTGACCGGAACAATCTCGCCGCTAAACCGTCCGTCTTTGCTCGCTTTGGCGGCCCGATTCTGACTCCTCGCCGCGAACTCGTCCTGTTCCTCTCGGCTGATCTCGTGGATCTCGGCCAGTTTCTCGGCCGTCTCTCCCATCAGCATGTCGGCCAGAGGACAGAAGAAACCATCTCGATACATCCCATCGACGAACGGTTGGTGCCCCAGCCGCAATCCCCAGCGCGCCCCCTCCACCAGGTAAGGCACCCGGCTCATGGACTCCATGCCACCGGCGACGACAACATTGGCGCGGCCCAGAAGGATTTCCTGATACGCCAGGATGATCGACTTCAATCCGGACCCGCAGGCTTGGTTAACGGTGTAAGCCGGGCTTCGCTCGGGCACGCCCGATCGAATTCCCACCTGGCGACCGGGGTTTGGCCCGTTACCCGCTTGTCTGGCCTGCCCCATGATCACTTCGTCCACCTCGCCGGCATCCACACCCGCGCTATCGAGGGCCGCTTGGACGGCAACGACACCGAGGTCCACAGCGGTCAAGTTCGAGAAGGAGCCGCCGAATTTTCCGATCGGTGTACGTCTGGCCGAAGCAATGAAAACGGACTTCATTTGAACCACCTATGTATAGAAAAAGTTAACAATCGTCTCTACCCATGTTCGAAGATTTCCGATTTCGATTCAACGAATCAATTCGTCGACCGTCCAATACGGTAAGGGGAAGTCTCGGACATCGGCCTGCGACGGTCCTGCTGAGGAAGAAAAAAAGCTTTCGGCAGAGCTTGCAGGGCCCAACCGGACTCGGTTAGTCTGTTTAGACCACTTCCGAGGAGATGGATAATGCAACTTAGACGACTCATGGCGATGGTCGTAGTGGTCCTGTTCACGGTTGGCTTCACTCTGGCCCAGGGCCCCAAGAAGAATGTGGGAAAGAACGTTCCCCTGCCCCCGCTCGCTGCGGAAAAGGAAGAACCCGAACCCCGGGATCTCGAGGACGACGACCAGTTTGCCTTGTCCATCGATGTTGATCTTGTCCAGTTTGACGTCGTTGTGACCGACAACCACAACAACCCGGTGTCTGGTCTCCAGAGAGAGCATTTCACGATAACGGAAGACAAAGTCGAACAGACAATCACGAATTTCAGTCCGACTGACACGCCCATGACCGTCGCGCTCGTAATCGAGTTCGGGGACACGATTGGCTATTACACGAGCGATGTGGTGGAACCCGCGGCCGGCTTCATCAATTCGCTGCGAGACGACGACTGGGCGGCGATTGTCGCGTATGACATCAGACCGGAAATCCTGACGGATTTCACGCAGAGCAAGGACGAACTCTTCGGTGGGCTGAGACGGTTACGGTTTCCCGCCTACCGGGAAACGGCCCTGTATGACGCCGTGCACTTCACGCTGGAACGCCTTGAAAACATCGACGGAAAGAAGGCCATTTTCCTCCTGAGCACTGGATTCGACACGATCAGCAAACACAACTACGGCGAAGCTCTCAGGCTGGCGGAAGGCTCCGATACGATGATCTATTCGGTCGGCATGGGCCAACTGTATCGGACCATGTATTCGGACCGCATGGGCGGCCTGGCGAGCATCTCATACCTGCAAGCGGAAAACGTCATGCGATCGTTGGCCAACGCAAGCGGCGGCGCCTATTTCTTCCCGAAGTTCTCGGGCGAGTACAGAGGCATCTACGAACTGGTCGCCGCCCACATGCGGAACCAGTACAGCCTGGCATTTATTCCGACCAACAAGAAGAAAGACGGAAAGCTGCACAAGATCAAAGTCGAAGTCCCGCGAATGGATGTGAATGGTGACGGGAAGCTGGATAAGCTGAAGGTGCGGCACAAGAAAGGATATAGGGCTAGGGAGGGGTAAGTCGGGAAGTGGTCAGTGGCCAGTGGTCAGTGGTCAGTGGTCAGTTTTCGAATCTCGAGCCGACAGTTTCTGGCGTAGGCCGCTTAACATCCGTCTTAGTTCTGCGATTGATTCGAAAAGGTCCTGCACTTGTGTGGTGTCGCAAAAACCGAGATTGATGCTCAGAACGAGTTGCGTGTCGATTTCCGCTAGCGACCCCTCGGAATATGAAATAAACCGGATGAACTCGCCTGTTTTCTTGCGCGCTTGACCTTCCGCGATGTTGGATGGAACTGAGACGGCCGCTCGTCTCAACTGTGTCACCAATCCGAACTGCTCTTCTCTCGGAAATTTTCCTGTAATTTCATAAATTCGCTTCGTGAGTTGTACTGATTTCCGCCACACGATCAGATCCCGATAACTCTTCGGCTTCTGGTCCTTCACTGGTTTTCTCTCAGAAAACGGGAGGGCACCCCCAGTGTACTCTATAGCGCAATGTACGCCCCACAACTGACCACTGACCACTGGCCACTTCCCCAATCAGTACCCCTTCGATTTGTCCGCTACTTGATTAATCAGAGTCCGTCCATCGCGGAAGCGGCGGATGTTTTCGACAAAAAGATCCGTCACCCTGCGCCAGAGCTTTGGGTCGGTGCCGGCGATGTGGGGAGTGAGAATGACGTTCTTGGTCGTAAAGAGGGGGTGTCCGTCCGGGAGCGGGTCGGGAACGAATACATCCAGACCTGCCCCTGCGATCTGCTCTTCTTCGAGGGCTTCCATCAAAGCTTCCTGATCGACGATCTCTCCGCGGGCCAGATTGATCAACACCGAAGTCGGCTTCATCTTCAGAAACTGGTCGGGACCGATCATGTTCTCAGTTTCGGAGGTCAGCGGTGCGGCGATCACCAGATAGTCGATTTCGGGAAGGATAGCGTCGAGACGGTCCGGGGTGTGCAGGACGTCGGCAAGTTCATGACGGCGGCTAGTGTCCCGCTTGAAACCCACGACCCGCATGCCGAAACATCGGGCCCGGCGCGCAACTTCCACACCGATCGATCCGAATCCAAGTATGCCAATCGTCTTCCCATCCAGTTCCTCGAACGAAGGCACGCGATTGTAGATTTCCGTGCGACCCCAGACGGCTTTCTGCTGGAAGTCCATGCAGTCATGGAGGCGTCTTGAAAATGCCAGGATCAGGGCCATCGCGTGCTCGCCCATGATGTTGGCGTGGACCCCCCTGGAATTGGACACCAAAACATCACTTTCGACAACCGGGGGGATCAGAAGCCAGGTCATCCCGGCCATTCCGGTGTGGATCCACTTCAGCTTCCGGGCCGCATGGAAAGCCTGGTCCGTGAGCTTCCACGCAAAAAGAACATCGGCGTCACGGATCTCATCGAGGATCCGTTCGGTCGAGGTCAGTTTCACGAACTCGGTGTCGGGAAACACCGACGTGATCTCCTCCACACACCAGTCCGGAAAGCACCAGGCGGGAAAGTCAGGATGGAAGGCGGTAGAGAGGATTTTCATCGGCGCGAGATTGTAACATAATGAACGAATGCTCCGAACTCCAGCCGCCGCCGGGCGCTTCTACCCGGGCGACCGACGCTCACTCGAAGACACGTTGAGGGAAGTCACACACAGGAGCAGGGCCCCAATCCGCGCTCTGGGAATCGTCGTACCTCACGCGGGCTATGTTTATTCGGGACACGTGGCAGGCGAGGTCTATTCCAGGCTCAAATTGCCGGACCGCTACATCATTCTGTGTCCTAACCACACCGGCCTGGGCGAGCCACTGGCGATTATGAGTTCCGGAGAATGGCAAACGCCCATCGGCAATGCGGCCGTTGACGGGGAACTGGCTGAGCGTCTCAAGTCCATTGATCCGGAGCTTCAGGAGGATGCCGGCGCCCACCGCCTCGAACACGCCCTCGAAGTCCAGTTGCCCTTCCTTCAATTTCTCGAGCAAAAGAAGATCCGCTTTGTCCCTGTGACCGTCGGCACGTCCGACCTCGCAGCTTTGAAGAGGCTGGGAGAAGCGATGGCTCACGCCATTCAGCAAGAGACGGGGCACACGCTTATCATCGCTTCGAGCGACATGAACCATTACGAATCCGATTCCGTGACCCGCGTGAAGGACCAGAAGGCTATCGACCGGATGCTCGATCTGGACGCCGATGGGCTTTACGAAGTGGTGCACCGTGAGGAAATCTCCATGTGCGGCTTCGGACCCGCCACAGCCATGCTAACCGCGTCAAGGCAACTCGGGGCAACCGAGGCCCAACTAGTGAAGTACGCCACTTCGGGAGACATATTCGGCGAACGCGCCCAGGTGGTCGGCTACGCGGGTTTGATTGTTTCGTAGGTTAGACTCTCGACGCAAAGACGCAAAGACGCAGAGGATGTTGAGGTCGGAGCAAGACAACATCCATATCTGCAACAACCTCTTATATCAGCCCGAACCTCTCGCACATCCGCTCTTGGACATCTTCATCTTCAGTCTCTGCGTCTCTGCGCCTTTGCGTCGAAGTTCTACTTAGTTCGATGGGCCGTTACGGACCAGGTGGGCGTCTGGGGCTGGGGCGAACCGGGGACTGTGATGGGTCTTGTTGTGGGGGGCGCATTGGGCGTCGGCCAACGGGAAAACCTAGCCGGGGATCGGTGATGTAGATGTTCGGGACCCAGCCGCTGGGGTAAGGGAGCTGTGGGCTGTAGCCGTCGATGGAACCGGCGCGGCGGATCCGGGAAGGTCGCTCCCGGCTGCCAAGAAAGACCACCGCGTCGGGGTCGAGATCGGATGTCGTCAACCCTCCGGAGACTACGCGGACTTCCACCCGACCATCGGTCTGCGCGAATTCAGCTTCGGCCGGAAGACCGGTCATTCGGAAGCTGCCCACCGGCGATTCGAGTCGCAGCGGCGCGGTGACTGCGCGTACACGCAGTGATCCCAACTCGAATCCGATCGAGGTCTCCCCGGTCATGGAAGTCAGCGTGACGGCCGATTCGACTCCCATTGTGACCCGCGTCCCGTCATCGAATGCGATGATCGCGACCGAGGCTGGACCCGTTCGGATCTCGTCCCCTTCTTCTACAGGCTGTGCCGGCCCACCGGTCATGTTCTCTTCGCTGATGCTGCCGGCGTCGACGCCTCGGACCACGACAAACGCCGATGTCTGGCCGAAAGCGAAGATGGGCAGACACAGCAGGCTGAGGACGATGGAAAATCGGGTCATTGGGATTATGTTCATCCGTCGAGCAGGCTCCTAAGAGCCTAGTTGTTGTCTTCGATCTGCTTCTTCAACCGTGCCGCGGTCGCCCGGGCGAAATTCACGAGCCGGCCGTCGGCGGCAATCTTGTCGAGAACCGGGATCAATCGTCTGGCGTCGGCCACGCGTTTGGCCCGAAGGTCCTTCTCGATCTGCTCAAGCTTCTTCGGAATCCCGAGCCGATCGAACTGCAACGCAATGTCGACGTCGAAAACCCACAGCTCCTGGGCGATCAGACGATCGAAAAACGACACCAGATTCGACACTTCACGCTTGGTCGAAAAGTTAAAAACCGCTTTCCTTTGACCCGCCGGAGCGTCGAGAGTCAACGTCTTCACGCCGAGATTCGCCACTTTTCGGTCGGACTCGTAGTCTTCGCCGTCAGCCAGGTAGTCCGTATCGGCCAACAGTTCAACAAAATCCTCGACAACGTCGCGCGACAACTCGACAGGTATATCTACTAAATCGGCATCCCGTTCCCGGAACTTGAAGATTCCTTTCCCGGCGGAGTCCAGTTCAAAACACTGAAGCTCATACGGGCCACGAGAATTTTCACGGCAGAAACTGAAATCCGAGAACTCGGCCTGTGGCAGGAAGAGCAGAAGGGACAATAGGATAGCGTTAATCATGGACCGCCGCGGCCTCTTTGTATCGATAACTCTGCGCGTGGCAGATCGCCACCGCTAAAGCGTCGGAGGCATCGTAAGACGCCGGAGCCTCGTCGAGTCTCAACAGGGACTGCACCATCTGTTGAACCTGTGATTTTTCGGCACGACCGTATCCGGTAACGGCACTCTTGACCTCGAGCGCCGAGTATTCGAACACGGGCAACTCCGCATCGGCGGCCGTAACCATCGAAACGCCTCGAACGTGGCCCAGTTTCAGAGCGCTCTGGGCATTGGCCGCATGAAAGACACTTTCAAACACGGCCACATCAGGCTTGTGCTTCTCGATTACTTCGCGGAGTCCCTGATGGATCACCTGGAGGCGGGCGGCGAGCGCGTCCCCCGGCCGGGTCCGGACGATGCCACAATGAACGTAGCAGTAGTCGGCCCCCCGGGTGTCGATAACGCCGTACCCGGTCACCCTGGAGCCGCAGTCCACACCTAGAATTCGCATAAAGAAAAACCGCGTGGAAACACGTCTTACATGACGCCGGCCAACTCGGACTCTTCGATGTCGAAATTCGCGTGCACCTTCGCAACGTCGTCGTGATCGTCCAGGGCGTCCATCATACGCACCATCTGCTGCGCCGGTTTGCCCTCGAGCTTGACGTAGTTCTGGGGCACCATGGAAATCTGTGCGGTAGCGGGTTCGATGTTCTGCTCCTTCAATTCTCCCACGACCGCATCGAAGGAGGCCGGGTCGGTCAGGATCTCGTAGTTGTCTCCCTGGGCGGAAAAGTCGTCGGCGCCGGCTTCAATGGCAATGTTCATGGCCGTCTCTTCGTCCAGGCCTTCGGCGGCGATAAGAATGTAGCCTCGCTTGGTGAACATCCATGCCACACAACCGTTCTCACCCAGATTCCCGCCCCACTTATCGAAAACGTGGCGCAGTTCGCCGACCGTCCGGTTGCGGTTGTCGGTCAGTACCTCGACCATCACCGCGACTCCACCGGGCCCATACCCCTCGTAGATGATCTCGTCGATCGCGCCGCCCTCAAGCTCACCGGTCCCCTTCTGAATCGCCCGCTTGATGTTGTCGGCGGGCATGTTCATCGACTTGGCATCCCGTATTGCAGTCCGGAGCCGCGCGTTGGACTCGGGATCGCCGCCACCGCCCGTTCTCGTCGCGACAGTTATTTCCTTGATCAATTTCGTGAAGGCCTTGCCACGCTTGGCATCGGTCGCCGCCTTCTTATGCTTGATACTGTGCCACTTGGAATGGCCCGACATGACGTCTCCTTACCGATCCAAATTTGTATCAGTTTAGCATAAGGAAGGTGGGACGAAAATCAGTGTGGCAGGGGGTGCAGGGGGTGTTGGAAGGACAAAGGGCGGCCGTGCCCGACCGCCCCCTCGTGACGACTTGGGATGTCCTTACGAACCGGCGCCTCCACCGGGCCCTTTCTTCTTTTTCGGGTCTTTGGTGTCCACTTCTCCCTCTTTTCCCTCTTCTTCCTCATCGGATTCGGATTCGTCGGAGACTGCGTCTCCAAACGTCAGGTTCACATCGGCACCAAACTGTTTATAGTTTTCGTACTTGATGACCTGCCGAATCTTCTGGTCGCCTCTGGAGAACTTCAGGGTGTCGACGGCGCGCGTATACGTTGGAAACCAGTAGACGCCGTCAATCTGCTCGCGGTAGGTTTCGAAACGCGGAAACAGATTCTCCTGCCCTTTCTCAATGATGTCGGGAACGGCCTTGCCATAGGTCTTGACGATTTGCAGGTCCAGGTCATCAACCCAGATCTTTCCTTCGAAATAGCGCTCGCCTTTTTCCATCTTCTTTGGACCGACCTGGAAGACGTAGTTGTCGATTTCGTCGATCAATTCCTTGCCAAGGTACGTGACGTCATAAAGATGGAGGTCGTCGCTGGTCAGAACGAAAGGTTGAATAGAGCGTATGTCCTCGAGATCCTGGGGCGTTAACTGGATTCCCTGGAGCGTACTCTGAGGCGCATAGACGACTTTTTCGGTCCGGCGGCCACCAGGTTCGAACCCGATGTCGCTGATCATGTGGTATTCGCCCCTCACACGGTCCCTGGCGTCCAGTTCCTGCACCTTGACGTCCTGGCGGTAAATATAGTTGTTGCGGGCCAGCCTGAATTCCGATTCCCTGGCAGCAAATTTTTGAATGATCTCGGAGACCGGGATTGGGGGCTGCTCGTCCCGCAAACCGCCTTCCTGGGCGGTTGCCTCAGTTACGAGGGGGACCGAAACAAGAAAGGCGCCAAAAAGCAACGTCGCAAACGATTTTCGAAACAACATCCGACTCTCCTCATCGGGTGAAAGCCCTGGCGACTGAGACACTCGGGGCAGGGACGTCCAACCGGAATGGGCGGTTGATTTAACGAACCAAACCAAATACGCTAACCAATTTAGACGGTGCTCGGGCTCGGAACGTTTAACTTTTGAATGTTATGAGACAACCCTCCGAAAAGGCCAGTATTTTCGACTGGGTCTGAATATTGAATGAAAGTTCCGTTTTTCGATCTCGGACGGCAAACTGTCCACATACGCGACGAATTAACCACGGCCCTGCTGAGCGTCGTCGATTCGCAACAGTTCATCCTGGGACCGGCCGTCGAAAAGCTGGAGGCCGAGGTCGCCGGCGAATTGTCCGTCAAACATGCCGTGGGTGTGGCATCGGGTACGGACGCGCTGATGCTGTCGCTGATGGCGGCCAGAATCGGACCCGGCGACGAGGTCATCGTCCCCGCGTTCTCTTTCTTTTCGACCGCGTCATCCGCGGCGCGACTGGGCGCACGGGTCGTTTTTGCGGACATCGATTTCACGACCTTTCAGATCGACCCGGAAGAGGTGCGGCGAAGAGTAAACTCCAGAACCCGTGCCGTCATCGTGACCCACCTGTTCGGTGACTGTGCCGACATGCTGAAGATTCAAGCGGTAGCGGCCGACCACGGCGTATTGATCATCGAGGACGTCGCCCAGGCTTTCGGAGCGTTGCATCGTGGGCGGGCCGCGGGAACCCTGGGATTTTGCGGCTGTCTGTCCTTCTACCCGACTAAGAATCTGGCGGCCATCGGCGATGCCGGCATGGTCACCACCAACGACACGAGCGCAGCAGAACGGTTACGCCTGCTGCGCGCGCATGGTCTGGAAAACGGGTACGAACACAATGAACTCGGCGTCAACAGTCGGCTGGATTCGATACAGGCCGCGGCCCTTTCGGTACGTTTGAAGTATGTCCCGGAGTGGAATCAGAGACGGCGGCACCTGGCCGAACGATACACGTCGGGTCTGGAGGGTGTCGTGACCGTCCCCAGCCCTGCCGGACACAACCAGTCCGTGTTCAACCAGTACGTGATCCGCACATCCGAGCGCGATAATCTGCGCCGACACCTGTCGGAAAAGGGCGTCGGGACCCAGGTCTATTACCCTATCCCGCTACACCTTCAAAAAGGGCTGGCGCACCTTGGAGGATCGCCCGGAGACTTTCCCCGTGCGGAGGAAGCGGCAAGAACTTGTCTGGCCCTTCCGATATTTCCCGAGCTGGAGGAAAAAGAAGTGGATTACGTGATCGAGACAATCAGGGAATTCTGTTCATGAACCAAGCCGAACTCATCAGGAAAATCGAATCCCACGAAGCTGTGATTGGCGTCATTGGCCTCGGGTACGTGGGACTCCCTCTCGTGCTTCGATTCGGAGAAGTGGGTTTTAATGTGATCGGCTTTGATGTCGACCCGGAGAAAAGGGACACGTTGAACGCGGGAAACTCTTACATCCGCCACATCGATGGGTCGAGAGTTGCGGCGCTCAGAAAGACAGACAGATTCGAAGCCAGTGTCGATTTCTCCCGGCTCAAAGAGCCCGACTGCATCATCATCTGTGTACCCACACCATTGACCTCGAAGAGAGAACCCGATCTTCAGTACATCGAAAAGACCGCGGGCGCTGTCAATGAAACACTGCGTTCCGGCCAACTCGTCGTTCTGGAAAGCACGACGTACCCGGGCACAACGGAGGAAATACTGCTCGAACGGTTCGACATGACGGATCTCAAGGTCGGTCAGGATTATTTTCTGGCCTATTCACCGGAGCGGGAAGACCCGGGCAACCAGCGATTCTCGACCCAGACGATTCCGAAGGTGATCGGGGGGACCACCGAGAGTTGCCTCGCCGTTGGAAAAGCGCTCTACGGTCAAATCATCGACAAAGTGGTACCCGTTTCCTCGACCCAGGCGGCCGAACTGGCCAAGCTGCTCGAGAACATCTACAGGTCCGTCAACATTGCACTCGTGAATGAGTTGAAGATGTTATGCGACCGAATGGATATTGACATCTGGGAGGTCATCGACGCCGCCAGCACCAAGCCCTTCGGGTTCACCCCGTTCTATCCGGGACCCGGACTTGGCGGTCACTGCATCCCCATCGATCCCTTCTACCTGGCCTGGAAGGCCCGTGAACACGGCTTCGCCACACGATTCATCGAATTGGCCGGCGAAGTCAACACGGCCGTCCCGCGATTCGTGGTTGAAAAGATCGTATGGGGGCTGAACGAGCACGCAAAATCGGTTCGGAACGCCCGGATCCTGATTCTCGGTGTCGCCTATAAGAAAGATGTGGACGACATCCGGGAATCTCCAGCCGTGGAAATCATGAGTCTCCTCGAGGAGAGAGGCGCCGACCTCTGCTACCACGACCCGTTCGTACCCCGATTACACAAAATGAGAAACTATGACTTCTCGCGGTTGTCTTCGAGAGAACTGACCGAGGAACTGTTAGAAGAACAGGACGCGGTCCTGATCGCGACGGATCACTCCGACATCGACTATCAGTGGATCGTGGATCACAGCGTGCTGGTGGTGGATACTCGGAATGCAACGCGTAGGTCGACCGAGGGTCGGGGAAACATCGTTCGCGCCTGATGGTGTCGGGGACAGGACTGCTGATCTGGAGATATGTCCGTCGGGTCAAAGACCCGCGGCGATCAGGTCGTGCAGGTGAATCATCCCGATCGCCCTGCTCTCCGAATCAACGACAGGTAAGACGGCGATCGGCTTGTCGAAGCCTCTCATCATCTCGAGCGCTTCGATCGCCTTGATTTCGGCGAGAATCGTTTCCGGCGAGGCGTTCATCACGTCGGAAATGTGGAGGTCGAGAAAATCGTTTCCGGACTCCAGAGCCCTCCGAATGTCGTAATCCGTGACGAGGCCTTCCAGGCGTCCGCGTTCATCAATAATGGAAATGGCGCCGACGCGAAAGGAAGTGATCCGCACCAGCATCTCACGCAACGGCATATCGATGCCTATTACCGGGTTGTTCTCGCCAGAACGCATGATGTCTCCCACCGTCAGCAGGAGGCGACGTCCGATCTGTCCGCCCGGGTGATTCCTGGCAAAGTCCTCCTCGGTGATGTTGTTCTGCTTCATGAGGGTGACGGCCAACGCATCGCCTACAGCGAGAGCGGCCGTCGTGCTGGCTGTCGGGGCCAGGTTCAGGGGACACGCTTCCTTGGGGATGTCCAGCCTCAGCACAACATCGGAAAGCAGCGCCATCGCCGAATCAGCGTTGCTCGTGATCGACACTATCGGAATACCTTCTTTCTTCAGGGAACGCACCAGAGCGTTGAGCTCCACAATTTCGCCGCTCTTGCTCAAGGCCAGGACGACATCCCCGGTCCGGACAGTCCCGATGTCTCCGTGCATCGCATCCGACGCGTGCAGGAATATGGCCGGCGTACCCGTACTCGTCAGGGTCGCTGCGATCTTGTTCGCGATCATTCCCGACTTGCCGATGCCCGTCACGAACACACGACCACTGCAGGATGACATCACATCGACCGCCTTCGCAAATCCGGCATTCAGGTTTCGGCGGACCGACTGCAGGGCCTCGATCTCTATTTCGAGCACCCTTCCTATTTCTTCGACGACGTTCATCCTATTCACTCTACTCCAGAAAGAGAGCGATCAGGGAGCGTTGACGCGAGATCTTCGAAAGGGGTCGACTGAAGAAGAGTTCAGGGAGTCGGTGTGCTGCTCGCGTCCAGCGGGTTCGAGCCGGCAGCAACCTCGGTCGCGTCGTTGATACCGTCTCCATCCGTGGCGGGGTTGTTCGGATCGGTAGCCGTCGACGGAGACGGATAGTCGCCCACGCCGATCTTTACCGGTTTGGTATCCGCCAGTTGGGGGCTGCCGTTGTCGGTAGCCACGAAGTTGACGGTAAACAATTGGCCGGCCTCCGACGTCGTAGGCGTCCAGCTGAACAGGCCGGTGGAAGTGCTGAACGTCGCTCCCGGCGGAAGCCCGCCGCTGCCAATCGACAGCGTTACCGTGTCGCTGCTGTCCGGATCTGTGGCGTTCACGGTTAATGAGACCGTGAGACCCGATCGGGTCCCTTTGTCTCCGATTGCGGTGATCTGGGGTGACTGATTCGCCGCACCGACGCTGATCGAGATGGCTTCCTGGTCCGACAGACTTCCGCTGTCGGTCACCTTGAAGATGATCCCGGTAAAAACTCCGCTCGACGGCGCCACCCAGTTGAAGATCTGGGTGGCCGGATCGAACGTTGCGCCACTGGGAAGGAACGATGCCGAATAGGTCAGCGAATCATTGTCCGGATCGGTAGCGCTGACGGTAAACGTCAAAGTACCGCCGGCCGAGACGTTCCTGTTGCCGATGGCATTCAACACCGGGGCGCGGTTGGACCCCAGGACGGTTATCGTGATCAGTTCGCTGTCGACCAGATTGGGGTTTCCGTTGTCCCGGTCTTCGAAATTGATCTGGTGGGTACCGGTCTGGGAACTATTCGGGGTAAACGTAAAGCTTCCGTTGGCCGGGTTTCCCGAGGTCTGAGTGAAAGTCGAATTCGCTGGAAGCGTGCTGGTGGAAAGCGTGACAACATCGCCAGTGTCCGCATCGGTAGCCGACGTGTTGAACGTCAGAGTGCTCCCCAGATTGACGGACCGATTGCCGATCGAGGACAGGACCGGCGGGTTCGAGTTTGTACCTGTGACCACATCCAACAGCACATCCCGATCGGTGTACGCCCCCGAGGAATCGGTGATTCGCACCTTGAAGACGTAGTCCCCAGCCGGGTTGCTCGTGTTGGTCACCTGCAGGTCTGCAGTATTCGTCGCCGGAATCTTGATAGCGCCCACGGTGCTGACGGTAATACCCGGAATCTGACTCGAAGGACCAAAGTCGGGAGATGTGGCTCCAACCAGGAACTTATAGGACAACGGCGTACTGTCGGGATCGGTCGCGTTTATGTTCTGACTGTACTCGAAACCTGCCGCCACTCCGGTGATCACGCTGGAGAGAATGTTAGGGGCGCTGTTGGCGGTACCGTCAAAATGCACCACAGTTTCGAGGGAAAAGCTGCTTTCCGGAGCGTTTGCGATGCCGGAAATTCGACAACAACTATCCCACCGGATGATGTAACTGCCCTGCGGCAAGCTAGAGAGAGAAGTGGTGAATTGCTGCACTGTCCGCGTAAAGCTCGGATCGCTGGTAGTATCGGTCTGTGTGATCGTGCTGCTTGGAACACTAATCGAGGAAATGGCAGTAGTTCGACTCGGGAAGTCGAGAACCCGCACGAAACTCACGCGACCGACGGCAAGGTTTCTCCACAAGGTTTCGGCATTTATGGTGACGGTTCCGTCGGCCGCGATCGACGCCGTCATAAATCCACCCCGGAAATGGGAGGCCTGCACCTGCTGGGGAAACACGAAAATCAACGCCACAAATGACAGGGCGGCGGCGATTCGACGCCGGAGGATGGTTTTCATCGCAGCACCTCCACGCCGTCCGACAGTCCGTCTCCATCGCTGTCCGCCTTATTGGGATCCGTCCCGGTATCCAACACGGACAGGAATATTCCCGTGTTGGTCTCCGCCGCGTCGGGGATGCCGTCACCGTCGGGGTCGGTAGCGCCAACGGAGGTTGGATAGAGGTATACAACGATCGATGTGGTCCCGATCAACAGATGCTGGTCGAACGTGCGGCTGATGTAACCCGAAGTCGTCACCGCCAGCGCCGGCTTGCCGATCGGCAACGCCGTAAACTGTACGACTCCGTTCGCATCAGTCGTGGTGGACACTCCGGCCAGTGTGATCGACGCGCCGGAAATCACCTGGCTCGTCTTCACATCCTTCAACGTGATCTGCAGGCTCGAAATGACGGCGCCGGTCTGGAAAGTACGACTCACGCTTCCGCCTCCGCCGCCAGGGGAAGGTGGGACGGTAATCGTGATTGTATGGCCGCCGTCAGCGAGCGTGGGTGCGACGACCGTGACGGTGTTCAAGCCGACGACGGTAAACGGGTGGGGCCGTCCGTCGAGCGTTAATTCCGTGTCTAGAATAAATCCTGTGCCGGTAATCGTGATCGTCTCCCCTGCTTTGACCTTGGCCAGATCGGGTGTAATAGAAGTGATGACCGGCGCCGGATTCGGCGAGAAAGTGACCGTGAAATCCAGAGCGCTGGAGGCATCCGCACCCGGGTTCCGCACCGTGATCGATAGTGGGCCCGGGCGCGATGGCGGGATTGTGCCGCTCAACACAGTCGATGAATGGAACCGGGTCGGAACGGCAACGCCATCGACCAGGATTTCGGCGCCTTCGATGAAGTTGGACCCGAACACATCGATGGCATGATTCTCGGATTCCTTTCCGCTGTCGGGCAGTACCTGCGACAGGACGGGGCGTGGATTGGTGATCGTCAACGTTACCGGGTTCGACGTTCCCCCGCCCGGAGCCGCGTTCAATACCGTGACGTCATGTTCTCCAGCCGCCGTACCGGCCGGAACCGTGAAGGTCAGCGTCGTGGCGTCACGCACGAGGACGTCGGAGACCGGCGCCGGCTGGTTCAGTTCAACCCGAGAGTCGGCGACAAACCCTGTTCCCGTTACGGTAATGGTTGCCGGCAGGTCATCGGCCGCGACTTCCGTGGGGGCAATCGAGGCGATGACGGGCGGCGGGTTGCCGATCGTGAAGTTCAGGGAGTCCGAGGTTCCGCCGCCCGGTTCGGGAGTGAGCACGGTCACCGACAGGACGTCGGGAATCGACGTCGCGGCCACGCTGAAAGCCAGGCTCGTCGAGCTTGTGAAGGTTGTATCAACGGCAATTCCGTCAACGTGCACCGTCGACGTCGGCAGGAAGGCCTGGCCGGCAACGGTTACCCGTACCGGTAGTGTGTCCAGATTTGCCGTGGCGGGATCCAGCGACGTGAGCGTCGGAGCCGGGTTTTGCACCGTCAAGCTTCCGCCTTCCGCCGTGCCTCCACCGGGCGGTGGAATGAAAACGCCGATCGTCAGGTCGGCGGGAGACCCCAGCAACGCCCCCGGAACGGTGCCCGTCAGTTCCGCTTCGCTCACGAACTGGGTTGGAATACGTGTTCCGCCAACGGTGATCGTCGCGTTGGGTGCGAAGTTCTCCCCCGACACCGTCAGAATGAGGAATGCAGCGCCCACATCCACGCTTGTCGGATCGAAACCGGTGATGCTCGGCGCTTCGTTCAGGACGTTGATAGAAAACGAAGCTGCGCCGCCTCCCGGAGTGTCGTTGAACAGGAATCCCGTCAGGGTCCCGGAAGTCGCCACGAGATCATCCGGTATTACAGCACCAACCGAGTCCGGCGTGATCGACGCATCCAATTCACGTCCTTCCAGACTCAGCGTCGTGTCGGGAATGAAACCGCTCCCCGAGATCGACAACCCGACCGATGCCGACCCTGCAGGCACCGAACGCGGCGTGACCGAAGTGATGACCGGGACCGGATTCGCCTGCACGGTCACCGTGAAGGGATTCGAGCCGCTCGTGCCTCCTCCAGGCGGAGGGTTGAAGACGGAGACGGAAGTCACCCCCGGTGTCAGCTCCGATCCATCAATTCGCACTGTGAGCGACGTGGCCGTGGACGCTTCCGGGGAATGCGGCCTCCCACCGAAGTCCACCACGCTCAACCCGTTGAAGTTGTTCCCGTTGACCTCTAACACGAGCTCGGACGCGCCTGTTTCGATCTCCGTCGGGGAAATGCTCCGCAATACCGGTTGCGAATTCCGCGGCAGAATCTGATTGGCCTGGGGATCGGCCGGCGGCGGGGACACCCCACCTCCGGGACCCGGATTAATCACCTCGACGTTGAAGTCGATCGGCGTTACCTGCGCGAAACGCGCTTGCGGGGAAGAATCCAGCGTGATGGCGCTCACCTGCAGCAACTGGTCCAGCAGTTCCGCCGACACGACTGCCTGGAGCTCGGTCGGCGAAATGAAAGTCGTCGGCAGCGTCTCTCCATTGAGAGTGACGACCGACGTGGGCAGGAAGCCGGTCCCCCGTATCGTAATTTCGAAGTCCCCACCACCGGCCGGAAACGTTTTCGGTTCCACAGTGCCTACACGTGGTGTCGGATTCGGGATACGGATCACGGTGACGTCATTGCTCCCAAAGTTGGCCACGACCGCCATTTGCGATGCTTCTGCAACATCCACTCCAAAAGCTGCGCTGCCCACCGGTACGTTTTCGACCACCGCCCGCCCGTCCAGGTCCAGGATCGAGGCCGTCGACAGCGCCCCCAGTTCGGTCGAACCGCGAATCACGCCGCTGTTGCTCACTACCGCATGATTCGTCAACTCGTGTACCGCAACACCGGTCGGACCTGTCCCGACATCAATCGTGCCGACGAAACTTCGCGTCTCAAGATCGATCACGCTCACTGTGTCACTGTTGGCGTTGGCCACGATTGCGATGTTGCTCGTCTCGTTGATGGCGACTCCCCGGGGAAACTCCCCTTCGACACCGATCGTGGCGACGCTCGACCGCGCATCCAGATCGATCACCGAGACGGTGTTCTGCGCGCGGTTGGCCACCACCGCTATTCCTGTCTTCGAGTTGACCGCAACACCGGCTGGACGCGGCCCAACCTGAATCGTGTCCGTCACGGCCAGGCTGTTCAGATCGATGATCGACACGTTTGCGTCTTCGCCGTTAGCGACAACCGCAAGATCGCGAGTCGTATCGATCCCGACGCCGATCGGGAACCGCCCCACACCGATGGTCGTCGTGACTGTCAACGACTTCAGATCGATGACGCTGACGTCGTTGCTTCCGACGTTAGCGACGATTGCCAGATCCAGACCCGGATGGATCGCGATGCCCTCGCCGGGACTCCGACCAACGGGGATGGTTTCCGTCACCGCCAACGTTTCCAGGTCAATTACACTGACGGTATCGTCCGCCTCACTCGTCACCAACGCGATCTTACGAGTCGGATGAATCGCCACACCGGCCGGGAACGAGCCTACGGACACGCGACCTTCGATCAGCGGGTTGTCGGACACCGGATTGACGACAAACAGGGTGACGGTCGAACTTCCGCCTCCGGGCGGGGGCGTTAGAACCGTCACCTACAGGAGGGGGAGAAACAGGGATCCGGCCACGAAGACACCGACGGGCGTCTGCCAGCGGCGACGTTTCCTTACCAACGTCACGCCCATCCAGACCGCGACGGGAACAAACAGGAACACACCTACGGGCCTGCACAAAGCCACGAGGGAAAAACCGACACCGACTGCCGCTGTCTCGGGCAGTCCGGAGTTCTTCCTGGAAATTCTGAACAACCCGGCAATTGCGGCCGTGAGCAGGAACGTGAAGAGAGAGTCCGCCAGAAGCTGACTCGAAGAGATCGCACCCGTGAGGTCCACCCCCATGAAGAGAAGCGCCACAATCGCGGCGCTCATTCCGAATGCGGCGCTTGCAACGTAGAACATCAGAGCCACGGTGGCGAGTGAGACGATAATCTGCACCAGAGCAATGACCGCCGGATTCGAAGATACGACTTTGCTCACGGCCGCAAGAAAGACGGGATAGATTGGGGTTCGGGCGAAACTCGGAAACGAGCCGTCTTCGAGCAGTCGTTCGCCCGGGTGCCAGGTAGGTGACCGTGTCGGGCTGAACGAACGCGTGAGGATGTTCGAGATAGGCGTACCACACCGCGAGACGGACCGTCAGGGCGAGTCCCAGCAGGAGGAAGACGGGGATTCTGTGCGGCTTCACCATCTTTGCGGCGTCAGACCGTTTCCTGGACTAGCGTACTGAGTGCGAAGGCGAGGAACAGCAGCCCGTTATACGCGGTGTGGACGATCAGGGGAGGGATCATGGAGCCAGTTCGTTCGCGAAGATCGGAAAGAACATACCCGACGGCGAAGATCATGAGCATACCCGCATAGCTTCCCAGTAGTTGCGGAATGTGCAGCAGCGCAAAGAGAAGGGCGGTCGTTCGAACAGTGATGGAACTCCCACCAATTTCTTCCAGCACCCGAAAGAGAATTCCCCGAAAGATCATTTCCTCGAGAAACGGAGCGATGCCGACGCCGAAAATCGCAAACGCCATGACTGCCTGAGGGGTGTTGAGCAACCGTTCGATTGGAGGGCTGCTGCTTGGAGGAAACAGTACGCCAACCACCATGGCTAAGAACGCCAGGCCCGCCCCCCTCACGACGAGCGAAGCGTTAGTTGCTTCGTAGCGCCGCCGCCAGCGCATTTCCTCAAAGAACCGACGTCCGTATACGAAGCGCACCACGGCGGCCGCCAGGCCAATGAAGGCCAGGTTCGCAAACAGAGTTCCCGCCAGCGCCCGCATGGCATCAGCGCTCTCACCCCGGAAAGAGATCAGGGTGACCACCCCGAGTGCAACCAACTGCAAAAGCAAAAAGCCAATGACGAAGCCGCCCAGGGTCAGTATGAAAACCGCGACGTCCCAACTGGTCCAGGAAATACGCGCTTGGGGCGCCCCAGTCGGTGTGATCGATTCTTCGCTCGAAGGGTGTTCAGTCACCATATCCGCTAGGAGCCTGCGCGGCAGAAGAGATCTGCTGCGAAAGCAGTAGAATCGGTCCATATTTCCCCGATTTTTCGTTAAATAGAACCACTATTCGCCTCAAAATCGAGAAAATGCCTCAAAGTCGAGGAAATCTGTCCTCGATTCCCCACTTTCTCGCTACGATCCCTTCTGCCGCGCAGGCTCCTAGCCCGACTGCTTCAGCGCCGCGGCAATCAGCGGAAGCATGATCTCATGGTGGCCGGTCAGTGCAATGGCCTGACCACCCCCTTGGGTCGGCCGTTTGAGTACGTTCTGGGTGGGCCGGTAGTGTTGGATGAAATCCAGATTTGCCGTCGTGAACCCGGTCAGCGAACCACCCAGGTTTCGAACGACCGAGACTGCTTTGAGGAAGACCTCCGGTAGGATCACCGCGGACCCCACGTTCACGTAGACTCCCCCTCCGTCCAGTCCCTTTGTCAGTTCGCACAAGAGCTTGAAGTCTCGCATCGTCCCCTCGCCCAGCTTTTCCCCTGAAGCGGTCGGGTGGATGTGGGTGATGTCGGTGCCTATAGCCAGATGGACGGTCACCGGAATCGATCGTGAATATGCCTCTGCGAGGACGCTGGCGTCACGATGCTTGAACGGGATGTCTCGACCGGACTCGACGATAAAACGCCCGATGCTCTCTCCGATCCCGATTCCGTCAATCGCTCCCCGGTTGATCGCGATGTTGATGTATTCGCCGGTTTCACGCGCCATGCCGAATCGACCCGAACCCAGTTCGTTTTCGACTTCTTCAGAAGTCGATCCTTCAAATGCAATTTCAAAATCATGAATCGCAGCCGCGCCGTTCATTGCGATGCCGCTGACGAACCCGTCGCGCATCAACTCCACCATAGTCGGCCCCAGGCCGCACTTGATGACATGGCCCCCCATACCCCAGATCACAGCTTTTTCGGATGTCCGCGCCGATCGAATCGCGGCAATGAGGTTCCGCAACCGTTCGGCCCCGAGAATTCCGGGGAGCTTCTCTATGAAGTCCCCGACCGAATCGTCCGCACTGGAGGGCTTGGCAAAAAGGCCGACGTGTACCTTGCTGGTCCGATCGCCGATCGGGTAGGTGGAGATGTCGTCGAACTCCAGGGGACGGATTGGATACTTCGATTCGGACATTAGACTTGGATCGCTTGAGGAGCGCTTGGTTCCTCGGTCGGTCGGCTACTATGCCTTTTTATTCGAACGCCTGCGTTCCGTGCTTCGGACCCGACCGTTGGAGAGGACCTTGGAAAGGGCTCTCCCCGTGTAAGACCGCTTGGACCGGGCGACCTGTTCCGGTGTTCCGAGAGCCACCACACGACCGCCGCGGTCCCCACCGTCCGGTCCCAGATCAACGACCCAATCGGCGGTCTTGATGACGTCCAGATGATGCTCGATTATGATCACCGTGTTTCCCAGGCCTGTCAACCGGTTCAGAACGTCCAGAAGCTTTCGCACGTCGTCGAAATGCAGACCCGTCGTCGGTTCGTCTAGGATGTAGAGCGTTTTGCCGGTTGCCCGCTTGCTGAGCTCTTTCGCCAGCTTGATACGCTGGGCCTCACCACCCGACAGCGTCGTCGATGATTGCCCGAGGCAGACATAACCCAGCCCGACGTCCATCAACGTCTGGAGCTTTGCATAAACCTGGGGGATATTTTCGAGCACCCCGACTGACTCTTCGACGGTGGCGCTGAGGAGTTCCGAGATCGACATTCCGCGGTAATGGATCGCCAGAGTTTCGCTGTTGTAGCGTTTTCCACGACAGACTTCACACGAGACATAGACGTCGGGCAGGAAACTCATTTCGATCTTCCGGAGGCCATCACCTCTGCAGGCCTCGCACCGCCCACCCTTGACGTTGAAACTGAAGCGACCGGCCTTGTAGCCTCGCGCTCGCGACTCCGGCATCATCGCGTAGAGTTCCCGAATGGGCGTGAACATTCCGGTGTAGGTCGCCGGATTGGATCTGGGAGTGCGGCCGATCGGCGACTGATCGATCTCGATCACCTTGTCGATGTGTTCCATCCCACCGATCTTGAGATGACTCCCGGGTTCGTCCAGCGAGCGGTACAGCTTGCGCGCCAGCGCCTTGTACAGGATGTCGTTGACCAGCGTCGACTTGCCGGATCCAGAAACCCCGGTCACGACCGTCATCAGCCCGAGAGGAAACGACACATCGATGTCCCGCAGATTGTGTTGGGAGCACCCGGTTACGCTCAGGACCTTTTCGGTGGCCTTCCGGCGCTTCGCAGGGGTCGGAATCCTCTCCCGCCGGGACAAGTATTGCCCCGTCCGGCTTTCGGAGACCTTGGCGATCGCATTCGGCGTCCCGAACGCGACAACTTTGCCGCCGTCGGTCCCGGCGCCAGGCCCGAGGTCTACCACGTAGTCCGCCTTCCGGATCGTGTCTTCGTCGTGCTCCACGACGATCACCGTGTTGCCGAGGTCTCTGAGCGCTTCCAGCGTTTCGAGCAATCGGGCGTTGTCCTTGTGGTGGAGCCCGATGGAAGGCTCGTCCAGGACATAGAGCACCCCGCGCAACTTCGATCCGATCTGGGTTGCCAGCCGGATTCGCTGGCTTTCTCCGCCCGACAGCGTGTTGGCGGCTCGGTCCAGGCTGAGGTAATCCAGGCCGACTGCGCTCAGAAAGTCCAGCCGCTCATGGATTTCACGGATTACACGTCCGGCAACCTGCAGATCCCGCCCGGTCAGTGTCAGGTCGGAAAAGAAAGCCAATGTCTTCTTGATCGGCCATGAAACGATGTCGGAGATCGTCCGTCCGTCGACCGTCACCGACAGGCTTTCAGGCCTCAATCGCCGGCCCTCGCATTCAGAGCATGGCTTGGTGCCCATGTACTCGGTCAAGGCTTCGTCAACTTCCTCTTCGTACTTCCGGTTGAGGATGTCGATAATACCCTCCAGCTTCTTGCTCCTTCCCCGAATGCCATGGAACACAGCCGTTTTTACCCTAGCGGACAGCTTTTCGAAAGGGACGCCGAGGTCCACCCGGAAGTGGGTCGCGATCCTGGCCAGTTGCTGCTGGATTTCGTCATCGAACCATCCGTTCAGGCCCAGACCACCGTTGAGAATGGATTGAGACGGATCCGCAAGAATCCGTCCGGGGTCGAAGTCGAAACGCACCCCGATGCCGTTGCACTTCCGACAGGCCCCGTAAATACTGTTGAACGAGAAGGTACGAGGCTCGATCGTGGGCATACTGACACCGCACTCGACGCAGGCCATCGACTCGGAGTAGAGCTGTTCTTCGCCACCGACGATGGCGATTTGCACGATCCCTTTGGCAAGCTTGGTCGCCTGCTCGATCGAGGCCTCCAGACGCTTCTCGACACCTTCCTTGATCATCAGCCGATCGACGACGACCTCGATCGTGTGGTTTTTGCGGCGATTCAGTTCGATCGGCTCATCCAGGCTGTGCAGCACTCCGTCGATACGGGCTCGAACGAAACCGGATCGGGCGATCGACGCCAGTTGGCTCTTGAACTCTCCCTTCCGGCCACGAACTACGGGTGCCAGGATCATCACCCGCTCCCCGTGGGGTAACGATTTGAGACTGCGAACGATCTGGTCGGGGGTCTGCCGGGAGATCGGTTTGCGGCAATCCGGACAATGAGGGACACCGATAGAGGAAAACAGCAGGCGAAGATAGTCATAGATCTCGGTCACCGTGCCGACCGTCGATCTTGGACTCCTGGAGGAAGTCTTCTGTTCGATCGAAATCGCAGGCGAAAGTCCTTCGATCGAATCGACATCCGGCGGTTCGAGCCGATCCAGGAACTGTCGTGCGTACGCCGATAGCGACTCGACATAACGTCGCTGGCCTTCGGCATAGACCGTGTCGAAAGCCAGGCTCGACTTACCCGATCCGCTCAGGCCCGTTACTACTGTCAACGTGTTACGGGGAATCTCCACGTTGACGTTCTTTAGATTGTGTTGCCGGGCACCCCGGATTGTTATGGATTCGATCGCCATTCCGGTCTCGAAAGCTCCTGAAGAAGGCTATAGGTGACTATTCTGAACGATGGGGAACCCTAAATCTTAGCTCAAGTGTCATCGTGGTTCAAAGCAAAGTCCCCGGGAGGGCAGGGAGACGACCCGGGGAGTTTACCTGTCCTCTACCAACGACACGTGTAGTGGTTTGTGCGTGGTGATTTCTTCGAACTGAGAAGTCCCGTAAGGATGCCCCCTACCCGTATTGAATCCGGACGACCTCAAGCAAGACTGTGCCACGAGGCAACTGAAGCCTGACCTCGTCGCCGACTTCCCGGGACTGTAAGGCCCTGGCGATCGGTGAAATCCAGCTGATCTTTCCGTTGTCCGGGTCCGTTTCGTCGACACCACAGATCTGGTAGGTCTTTTCGCTTCCTTCTTCGTCGCACACCGTGACACTCGCGCCGAAGGACACTCGGTCGGTGTTCTGCCTTGCGGGATCAATCACTTCGAAGTTGGCAATGCGTTCCCCGAGGAGTCGAATCCGACGGTCGATCTGGCGTTGTTTCTTCTTCCGGGCCGGATCCCCTTCCGGGCCCGCTTGGTCGAGTTCCGCCGGCCGTTCCTTGTGTACGAGGTGGTCCAACTGCGCCCTCAGGCGCGTCGCGCCGCCGGGAGTGATGTAGTTCTTAACGCCGGGCGGGAGGACATCGATCGGTTCCGGTAACGGATCGTCGATATCTTCGTTGTCGGATTCCTTCGTAAATGCTCTGGCCACGGTGTACCTGCTCTTTGATCCGGACGTTCACCATGGAACGATAGGAGCCTGCGCGGCAGAAGAGATCTACTGCGAAAGCGGTATAATCGGTCCATATTCCCTCGATTTTTCGTTAAATAGAACCACTATTCGCCTCAAAGTCGAGGGAATGCCTCAAAGTCGAGGGAATGCCTCAAAGTCGAGGGAATGCCTCAAAGTCGAGGGAATGCCTCGAAGTCGAGGGAATGCCTCGAAGTCGAGGGAATCTGGCCCCGATTCTCCACTTTCTCGCTACGATCCCTTCTGCCGCGCAGGCTCCTAAGCGCTCTTTGCGTTTCCCGGCGACCAATCGTACTCCATATACGAGGCGGTTTGAACCGCGACCTCGTCGCCCAGCAGGCGTCGGACCACGTGAAAAGCCATGTCGATCCCAGCCGAGATACCGCCGGACGCGATAATTTTCCCGTTGTCGACGATTCGGAGGTCTTTCCGGACCCGAGTATTCGGCGCCAGTTCACCCAGCAAGTCGAATGCGGCATGGTGGGTGGTTGCTTCCAGTCCTTCCAGCAAGCCGGCCCTGGCGAGCAACAGGGACCCTGTACATACGGAAACGGTCAGCTCGGTCTTCCGGTTGCGGGATCTGATCCAGTCGAGGAGCCCGGCATTTTCCAACAGCGGACGGGTTCCATAGCCACCCGGAATGAGCAGGATATCCATGGAGGGTGCTTCGTCGAGCAAGTGAGTCGGGTTGACGCTCAGGCCATTCCTGGCCGTGATCGGCCGTGATTCCGCAACCGTGAAAACGTTGAACGGTTTTTCCTCTCCGACGACCGTCACCGAGAACACCTCAAACGGCCCACAGAAGTCGAGCACTTCGACGTCGTCGAAGATCAGAATCCCAACGTTTCTGGTGTCAGCCATGAGTGCTTTAATCGTCTTGATTCACTTCAAGTTTCCGCTCAGCCAGCCCAGGAGGTTCAGGACAAACCGCGCGTTCTGTTCGGCCATGGGTGAGTTCATTCCCATGGGTATCCGCCTGGGGCCCGAAACTTGCGCCGTGAACATCGCCGCCTCACCGAAGAACGCCGCGCGACCCCGGCCCAGTTCGAGTGCCGCCCCCTGATACCAGCCATCCACGGATACACGCGGCGTTTCCTCCGTAAACTCCCAGGTCACTTCCGGCATCAACGAAACGAACTCCGGCGAGAAAACCATCAACGGCTGGATGGCGGCTTCAGCCTGGAAGGCCTGTCCCGTAAACGTCCGAACCGAATCGATGCGGTCGCTCGGATTGCCTCCGTTGGTGATCGGATGATCGCCCAGCGTTCCGGTGTCCCGTGCAAACAGGGTCGGCTTCGTGCCTGTCGTCGACCATTCGCTGTTTGGCGAATCTCCCAATTCGAACGCGAATCCATCGGTGAACTGAATGTCAAACGCTTTGGCCAGCCCGATGGCGAATCCGGCAAACGGCATGTGATCGGCGATCAGCAGAAGGGAGCCCCCCTTTTCAACCCATTCCCGCAGTGCCACAATCTCTTCATCCGTGAATGCCGACGGATTCATGTCGCTCGCTCGGGCATTCGAAATGACGAAGACCTGACAGCGATCCAACACTTCTTTCGTTATTCGGGACGCCGACGGTTCCACGCGGTACCCGTCACCGCGTACCACCTCGGCGAAAGTCCCGAAGCGTCCGCCGATCGTGTGAAAGTTGGAGTGAGCCTCGTCAACCAGAACAAGGGGACCCTGGTCCTGTTCGTACGCGGGTTCTTCGTTCACAAACTTGAAATCGGGGTCGGCAATCTGCTGCGCGGGTAACGTCGTCGCGACCATCAGGGGGAAGCAGCCTGCCACGACAACTGTTATCAGTTTCTTCACAATATTCCTCCGACAAACTTTACTATACCTGCATTCTCTGTCCACGGCAGGAGGTTCAGGCTGATGAAGTTCAGGATCGCGTTTTCGTTTATTGCAATCGGGTTGGCGGCGAGTTCGGCGCTCGCGCAGACTCAACCATCCACTCGCGAGATGAACCTGCTGGGTTGGCAGGAGTTCGGGGAGCTTGTGCCGGATCAAGTCGAAACCGTCCTCATCCCGACCGGGACGCTTGAACCTCACGGGGTCCTTCCCAATGGCTCGGACAATCTGGCGCCCGAAGCGATGGCACGGGACCTTGCCGGGCGACTGAACGCACTGATCGCCCCGACATTGAACTATGGGGTCACTGGATCTCTCGATGCCTTTCCAGGGACCTTTTCGATCGGCGCCGACGCATACGAAGCGTTCATCATGGACCTGATGACAGGCCTGGCGCGAAACGGTTTTCGAAACCTGGTCATCTTGAACGGTCACGGCGGAGGCCAGACAGCAATCCTCGAGAGGGTGGCCGAACAAGTCGGGCGCCGGGAACGCGTCCGCACGCTGGTCACAAACTGGTGGTCCATCGCCAGCGAGATCACCTTTGAGGTGTTCGGAGAAGACGGCGGCCATGCGGGGAACAACGAAAGCGCCTACGTCCAGGCGATCGTTCCCGACCACGTCCATCCGGAAAGGTACTCGGCGGATATGGCGACCCCGGGTTCATCGCCGTCCGGATGGCGCGCCTACCCGTTTCCGTCGTCGATCATCCTCTATCAGCCAGGCCAGGGCTACCCGGACTTCGACCCGGAGAAGGCGAGCACCTACTTCCGGCGCGTAAACGAGCGGATGGCGGCGTTGATCGCGTCCACGATAGAAAAATGGGATCGTGCGGGAATCTTCCGATAACAGCCGAAGTTCGTGAGCGACAGTCCGTGTCTAACGGGCCTTCGTTCAAAAAATCGGGGAAATATGGGCCGATCATACCGCTTTCGCAGTAGATTTCTGCTGCGCAGGCTCCTAGACCGGATCTGAATTACAATTCCGGTCCCAACCCAATAGCAATGGAGGAGATTGGCGATGACCAAGTCGAACCTGAATCGGAGGGACTTCCTCAAAATTTCGTTATCTGCCGGTGTCGCGACATCCGGGATGCTGTCGACAATCCCCGCAAATGCGCAGATGTTCCAAAAGCCCGACTGGCGGATCATCGACATGCACACCCACCTGATCCGGCAGGTCCGACCTCCATTACCCCGGGATGAGGATCTGCGTTCGAATCCGTTGACGAGCCACTACACGTGGCACGAGCACAACGGGGACTTGCTGGTTGCCGAAATGAACGTGGCCGGCGTCACCCAGGCGCTGGTGAAGACCTATGAGGCGGCGGATCTGGCCATTGCGTTGAGGCGATTCGGTATGGACCCGGCTGAATTCCAGACCGGTGAGGATTATATGCTGCCCTGGATCCGAAAATACCCTGAGCGGTTCCTGTGGGCCGCGGTCTTCAACCCGACGCGGACCGACATGATGGCGGAATGGAAGCGGCGCATCGAGGGCGACGAGCTGAAGGCCGTTGTTTTCCGGCCCCCGTTTTTCCCGAGTAATCCCATCAACGACAGCACACACCGCGAGGTTCTGGATTGGTGCAGTGCCAACCAGAAACCAGTGATGATGACTTTCGAAGGGATCGTCCCGCCGGATACACCCGATCAGGCCGAGTACCTGTCCTGGTTCGGTGAAGTCGTGGATGCGTATCCGGGGATTCGATTCTGCCTCATGCACATGGGCTTCGACGAACTGGCACAACTGGAGCGGGTCCCGATGTTCCGCCTCGTCAACGAACTCAACGAGCGACACGGAAACGTCTGGTTCGAGACGGCCATGCATGTCGACCACACATATCCCTACCTCGGCTACCTCGAAAAGCTCGACATGCTGTACCAGGCAGTCGGCCGGGACCGGATCATGTGGAGTACGGACTGGCCCTGGACTGAGACATGGAGCAAATACTTCCAGCATGTCCAGGCCATCCTCGAAAATGCCCACTTTCTCTCACAGGATGAGAAAAGACTGTTTCTCGGCGAGAATGCCGTCACCTACCTGGGAATCTGAGTCGTTACGAAATGTAGGTGGCGGCTGTCCGACCGATAGGGGACTGAGCTTGCTCTGTCCCCTTCCTTCCGGCTTCGCGAACAAGGTCGGGCGTGCGCGTATTGCTCTGCGAAACGTCAAGCGATCCCGTCCCAGCTCCCCTTCATCTTCTCCCCGGTTACCTCACACGTGTGGGGAAACTCGAGGCTGCAGTCATCGATCGGTTTACGCAGCTTCGGGTCCATCAGTTCATGGATGTCCAGCCGCATGGCCTCCCTGGAGTAGGCGGCCAGGTCGAGGATTCCCGTGTCCATCCGGATCGCGTCCTCGGGGCATGCTTCGACGCAGTAGCCGCAGTAGACACAGACGCCCAGATCGATGTCGAAGCGGATCGGGTACTTCTCGACGTTGGGGTCGGGATGCTCCCCAGCCACGATCGTAATGCACTTGGCCGGGCAGACCGTCTCACAGAGCATGCACCCCACACAGCGGGGGGTGTTGTCCTCGCGCAAGGTGAGCCGGTGCCGGCTCCGGAACCGCGACATGAGAGGCCGAAGTTCTTCCGGATACTGGATGGTGACGCCTGCAGAAAGGTGCTTCAAGCTGCCCAGTTTGTGGGCGATATGGAGGAATAGGTTGCGGAAGAAGTGTCTGAACGTGATTTTGAGGCCGGACACGATCTGGGGGAGATAGAGCTTTTCCCAAAAAGTCAGTTCGGGCCTCTGGACAACTCTTACGGCCACTTTTAGAATGCCCCCCCGAGACGAAGAGTTCGGAAACGGTGTCTCACTAGGTTCGATTGGAAATTGCGATATTTAATAATCCGCATTTGCGGGTTGCTCATTGTAGATTGCTTCATCTCAAATTTTCGGAAGCTTGTGAAACTCGTTGCCGAAAGCTCCCCCCCAATGACAAATTGAGCAATTTCCAATCTCCAATTTCGAATGCGGATTTGTCCAATAACTCAATTTGCAAAAGTCCCTATTTCAAGACGCCTCTCCCAGAAAGACCAGCACGACGGCTGTGACCACGACGTTGGCCACCGAGATCGGGAACAACCCCTTCCATCCCAACCCCATGAGCTGGTCGTAACGGAACCGTGGCAGGGTCCAGCGTATTTGCATGAAGACGAACATAAAGATCAAGCTCTTGATCGAAAAACTGGTCACTCCGAGCAGGATGTAAACCAGATGGGGGACCGCGATCACTGCGCCCCAGGGGAAATGGAAACCGTCCGGCAGCAGGAAGGGAACTTGCCACCCGCCAAAAAAGAGCGTGGTCGAGATACACCCCACCACGATGGTCTCCAGGAAATCCGTCAGGAAGAACATTCCGAACTTCATACCGCTGTACTCTACGAAGTACCCGACGATTTCCGATTCACCTTCAGGCAGATCGAAAGGAAGCCGTTTGGTCTCAGCCAGGGCCGCGGTCAGGAAGATGAAGAAAGCCACCGGCTGGGTGACGATGCCCCAGCGAGGGATCCAGCCGCCGATCATCTGCCCCTGGGCGCGCACCAGCTCCGCGAGATCCATTGTTCCATAGACCATGATCACGCCGAGGACAGCGATGCCTAATGCGATCTCATAGGAAATCATCTGCGCCGTGGCCCGCAAGCCGCCCATGATGGCGTAGTTGTTTCGAGAGGCAAACCCGGCCAGGATCACGCCGTAAACTCCGAGCGAGAGCATGGCAAAGATGTAGAGCAGTGCCGCGTCGATCTTGGCCACCTGAAGGTCGATGACCGGATCTGCCAGGTTGAGCCGGTCCCCAAAGGGAATCTCCCCAACGTCGAGGCTGTCCCCAAAGGGAATCGCGGCGAAAGTCACCAGGGCGAAGAACACGGCAAAAAAAGGGGCCAGGGCGTGGAGCGTCTTGTCGGCGCCGGTCGGGACGATGTCCTCCTTGGTGAACATTTTGATCGCATCGGCGATGCCATGAAACAATCCCAGCAGGCGAAAGCCGAAGATCGGGGCGCGGTTGGCGCCGATCCGATCCTGGATCAAAGCGGATTGTTTCCGCTCTACCCACGTATGAAACCCGGCGAGGTTCAAGACCGCGAAAAGAACGATTCCGGCCAGAACGACTTTGATGACCAGGAGTTCGATCATGGTACCTTCGTACCCGGAGCAGGCTCGGTGGTCGCCACCTCCACCCCGTCTGCGCCGATGGTTTCATAGCTCAATCTGTTGAAAGGCGCCAGCCTCTCGGCAAGCCCACCGAAGATCTCCGCCGGCCCCCTCCAATCGAGTTCCATGTCCAGCTTCCCGGCCAATTCCAGAAGGACACGCCAGTCCTCCCGGGAGTTTGCGAATGGCGGAAAGGCGCAGCCGATGCGCTGAACGCGGCCGTGACAGTTCACGAAGGTCCCGTCCTTCTCCACATAGGCGGCGCTGGGCAGCACCCAATGGGCCCAGGGTACGGTCGCGTTCTCGTTCGTGCCCGAGAGCACGACGAGACCCACCTTCTCGCGGAGCCCCCGGATCTTTTCTTCACCAAACAGATCCACAAGGTCGTGCCCCATGACCCAGAGGACATCCAGATTCCCGGCCAGCGCCTCGTCGACGATCTGGCCGGCTTGGAGGGCGCCCGGCCCGGCCAGGCCCAACAAGGTTGCCCCAAGCGTGTTGGGATTCTTGTCCGCCTTAATGAGGAAGTCGTCCGAGGATCCCGGTCTGTCCGGAACAGCCGCGCTGACCAGGGCCCCCAGCTTGCCCTCGAAAATTTCCCGAATGAGAAAGAGCTCTTCGTTGGTGAGCTGGGCGGAGGCGATCACGCCGGTCCGGGCGCCGCCGTTCTGTTCCTTGCCCGACTCTGCCACGGCTGTCGAGATCGCAGTCAGCGCCTGCTCCCAGGTTGCATCCTCTCCATTGGCGCCCGGCCCGCGTACGTTACCCAGTCGCGCCTGATCGATCCATCCAAGACCGTAGCGGCCCTCGTCGCACAGCCACCACTGGTTCACATCGGGGTTGTATCGGGGCTTGACGCGTAACATGCGCGCACCATCGTTCAAATGAGGCCGGTCCAGGACGTAGTGCATGTCGATATTGCACCCCTGACTGCAGCCGTTGCAGACGGTGGGGGCGCTCGAGAGATACCAGACCCGGGCCTTGTAACGGAAATCCCTCTCGGTCAGGGCTCCCACGGGACAAATGTCCACCACGTTCGCCGAGTAGGGATTCTCGAGGACATCGCCAGGGTAGAGCCCGAGTTCGGCGCGGTCCCCGCGATTGAAGATACCGAACTCGCCGGTCTTGGTAATTTCGTCGGTGAAGCGCACGCACCGGGAGCACAGGATGCAGCGTTCCTGGTCCAGCATCACATGGGGGCCGAGCACCACGGCCTTGTGTTTCTTGACCTTGTGTTCCCTGAACCGCGGATTATAGAGCCCGAAATTCAAGTAGAAGTTCTGCAGGTCGCACTCGCCGGACTGGTCGCACACCGGGCAGTCGAGCGGGTGGTTGGCCAGGAGGAACTCCAGCACCGCGCGGCGGCCTTCCTCCGCTTCGTCGCTCTTGGTGTGCACCACCATCCCTTCGGTCACGGCGGTGTTACAGGCAATCTGGAGCTTTGGGGCCTTCTCCACCTCCACAAGACAGATGCGGCAGTTGCCTGCGATCGAGAGTCCGGGGTGGTAGCAGTAACGCGGGATGAAGATTCCCATCTTCTCGGCGGCCTGGATGACGGTGGTTCCCTTCGAGACACTTATCTCGCGCCCGTCGATGCTCAACTCAGGCATGCGCGGTCTCCCGGTCCCCGGCCTTCCGACCGCTTCGGATATATTCCTCGAACTCGTCCCGGAATTTTGCGATGTAGGACTGAACCGGCCAGGCCGCCGCGTCCGCAAAGACGCAAATTGTATTCCCTTCCATATCGCCGGCGATGGCGAGGAGGTGATCCAGGTCGTCGGGACTTCCATGTCCTTGGGTGATGCGGCGCACGATGCGATGGACCCAGCCGGTTCCCTCACGGCAGGGTGAGCACTGTCCGCAAGACTCATCGGCGAAGAACTTTGCCGCAGATTCGAGGGCTTCGACCATACAGGTGGTCTCGTCCATCACGATCACGCCCCCGGATCCCGCCATGGTTCCAGCGGCTCTAAGGGAGTCAAAGTCCATGGCCACGTCGATCTCATCGGCCGTCAGAATCTTGGCCGAGATGCCCCCGGGGATGACGGCCTTGAGCTTGTGGCCATCGCGCACACCTCCGGCGTAGTTCTCGATGAGATCCCGAAGAGTGACGCCCACCGACGCCTCGTAGACGCCGGGCCGCTCCACATGGCCGCTCACACAGAAGAGCCGCGTGCCGCCCTGGCGCTCGGAGCCAATGCCGGCAAATCGGTCCGCGCCATTTCGCAGAATGAAGGGGACACAGGCCAGCGTTTCCACATTGTTGACGATGGTGGGGCACGCAAACAGACCGGAGATCGCGGGAAAGGGGGGCTTGAGTCGCGGAAAACCCTTTCCGCCCTCGAGTGAAGTCAGAAGCGCGGTCTCCTCGCCACAGATATAGGCGCCGGCGCCCCGGTGGATCACCACGTCGAGGTCAAAGCCGGTCCCCTGGATATTCTTACCAAGCCAACCCTCGGAGTAAGCTTCATCGATGGCGCGACCCAGGCGATCGGCCGACCGGAAGTATTCGCCCCGGATGTACACATATGCCTTATGGCTGTCGATGGCAAAGGCCGCGATGATCATGCCTTCGAGCAGCGCGTGTGGGTCCCGCTCCATGATGTAGCGGTCCTTGAAAGTGCCGGGTTCGCCTTCGTCTGCGTTGACGACGAGGTACTTGGGCTGGGTTGTTTCCCTGGGGATGAAGGACCACTTCCTGGCAGCTGGAAAACCCGCCCCCCCCAGACCCCGCAGGTTGGATTTGGAAACCTCGTCGATCACCTGTTGCGGGGTCATGGAAGTGAGGACCTTCATAGCCGCAAGATATCCGCCGTCAGCGCTGTAGCCTTCCAACCAAGTCCCTTCCGTATCTTTAAAACGCGGGGAGAGCACCGGCCCGTCCGAACAGATGAAGGGTTCAGGCTCCGGGGTCGATTCCGGCTTGCCGGGCTCCGAGAGCGCGTCCTGGATGAGAGCCCCGACGGCTTCACCCACCAGCGGGCCGACGAAGCGTTCGTCGAGTTGGGCCATGGGGGCCATCTCGCAGGCGCACAGACATTCGACTTCTGTGAGTGTGACTTCCCCGCCCGGGGTGGTCTCGCCGGGGCTGATCTCAAGGCGCTCCTTGATTCCCTCCAGCAGATCTCCGGCCCCGCGCAAAACGCAGGGCAGGCTGGTGCAGACGCGTAGCTCGCGCCGACCGACCGGTTGGGTGTGGAACATGTTGTAGAAGGAGACCGCCTCGCGCACGTGGGAGATCGATACTTTGAGGAGGCGTCCCACCCAGGCCTCGCCCTCCTTGGTGACGTAACCCTGGTTCTGTTGAACAAGCCACAAGAGGGGTAGCATGGCGGCCTTCGGGTGCTCGTAGCGTTCGAGGATCTCCCGGTCTTCGCTTTCCAGGTCCGACAATTTGGGTTTTTGGTTCAATTGCAAATCGCGATATTGCGTAATCCGCATCGCAGGTTGTTCATCGGAAATTGTTTCATTTCAACTCTTTCGGACCGATGACAAATTGAGCAATTTCCAATCCCCAACTTCGAATACGTCACCGGTCCAACTCCCCGCCGATCATGTTGACCGATCCGAAGGTGGGGACCATGTCGGCGATCATGCCTCCGTTGAGGAGCTTCGGTAGGGCCGACATGATGGCAAAGCACGGCGGTCGAACCCGCACCCGATAGGGACGTCCGTCTCCGTCGCTCACGACGTAGAACCCGAGCTCCCCGTTGGCTCCTTCCACCGGGAAGTAGACCTCGCCCCTGGGCGGCCGCACGCCGTGGCCGTGCATGACCAGCTTGAAGTGGTTCATGAGTCCTTCGATGTTTCCGTAAGTATCTTCCTTGGGGGGGAGGAAGGCGCGCTTTTCGTCAGCGGCGATAGACGGATACTCGGTGCGACCGGAGCCTTCGAGGGTCGGACCGGTCACTGCGCAACCGCCGGAGATGGCCGGGATGTTCCCGACTTTGGCAAGGTCCACCATCTCCGCGGCCGGAATCGGGCGCCCTGTCTCCGGGTTGACCTGGACCGCTCCCGGTGGCATGTCGCCCAGCGCTCTCTCCACGATGCGCATGGACTGCTCCATCTCTTCCATGCGGACCAGGTATCGATCCATGTTGTCACCGCGGCTTCCCACCGGCACGTCGAAAGGTACGCGGTCGTAGACAGCGTACGGGCAGTCCTTGCGCACGTCGTACTCCGCGCCGGTGGCGCGAAGGAAGGGGCCAGTGATTCCGTAGGAAACCGCATCTTCGGCGGAGATCACGCCGGTTCCGTTCATGCGGTCCACGAAGATACGGTTCCGCGTGAGGAGTCCATGCGACTCGGCGAGGACCTTGCGAGTTTCCACAAAAGCCTTGCGGCAGGGCTCGGCGAAGTCTTCCGGAAGATCGGCCTTCACGCCGCCGACCCGGCAGTAGGTGACTGTCAAACGTGCGCCGGTGACCTTTTCCACGAGCTCCCACAGATACTCGCGGGCCTTGATCATGTAGAGAAAGACGGTGAAAGCTCCCAGCTCCATGGCGGTAGCCCCGACACAGGTGAGGTGGTCCGAGATCCTGGAAATCTCCGAAACGATGACCCGGACATAGTGGCAGCGTTCCGGGACCGAGATCCCCAGCAGCTTTTCCACCGCCATGCAGTAGCCCATGTTGTTGATGAGCGGGGAGACGTAGTTGAGCCGGTCGGTGTAGGGGATGACCCCGTTGTAGTCCACGGTTTCGGCCATCTTCTCAAACCCGCGGTGGAGGTAGCCGATCTCCACGTCGGACTCCAGGATCTGCTCCCCGTCGAGCTTGGTCACGATCCGGACGATCCCGTGCATGGCCGGGTGCGCGGGGCCGATGTTCAGCATCATATCCCGCGTTTCGAGCTCGGCGGCCTCGCTCTCGGTCTCGGTTGTCTCGGGCGTCGGGGTCGTCTCCATCGCCACGCTCAGTTCCTCGGCCCGATCAAGGGCTGTCGTTTGTTGACGGGATAGTCCTTGCGCAAAGGGTGTCCGTCAAACCCTTCGTACATGAGAATGCGCCTCAAGTCCGGATGCCCCTTGAAATCGATCCCGAACATGTCCCAGACCTCGCGCTCGAGCCAGTCGGCGCCGGGCCACAACGTGGTCACGGAGTCCACCCGGGCTTCGGACTCGTCAACGGGAACCACCAGCCGCAGTCGATGCTTGTGAGACATGGAATAGAAGTGGTACACGAGGGCAAAGCGCGTCCCATCGGGAGGGCCGGGCCAGGGATCCTCATCCGGGATTTCAGGAGATGGCGCGACCGCCACTCCGGAGGACGCGAAGAAAGCCGGCGCGGGTCGCTTCCCGAAAGTGGAGTAGTCCACGGCGGTTAAGTCCATCAGGTAATTCATTGCCAGGGCCGGGTCGTCTTTCAGAAAACGCGCCACCTCGAGCAGGTCCTTCCCCACGACAACAACGGTGGCGTCGCCCCGGTACGCGTGCGAAGCCGACACAGCGTCCGGGAAACCGGCCTTTATAGACTCGATCAGAGACGAGGTATTCATGCGTTGAGGATGTCCGGGCGAGTTTCTGGAGCCGGCCGCTTTCCGGTTGTATGCTGATCCTGGATTTTGTCCTGCAGCTTCATCAGACCGTCCAGAACCATTTCCGGCCGCGGTGGACATCCCGGAATGTAGATGTCCACCGGCATGATCGTGTCGATGCCCATCACCGTCGCGTAGTTGTCGTAGAAGCCGCCGGTGCAGGTGCAGACTCCGAAGGCGACGACCCACTTGGGGTCGGCCATCTGGTCGTGGATGCGTTTCAAGACCGGCGCCATCTTGTGGCTGATCGTACCCACGACGAAGAGGACATCGGCCTGCCGGGGAGAGAAACGGGGGAAGCCGGCGCCGAAGCGGTCCACGTCATAGTGGGAGCAGGCCGTTGCCATGTACTCCATCCCGCAGCAAGCCGTCACAAAGGGGTACTGGAAGATGGAGTATTTCCGGGCCCAGCCGATTGCCTCGTTGAGGCGACTTGTCAAAAACGATGTATTGTCCATACTCATTTCCACTCCAGAGCGCCGTTATCCCAGGCGTAAACGAAGCCGACCATCAGAATCCCCAGAAAAAAACCCATTTCGGTCAGCCCCAGTAACCCCAGCTGGCGATACACGACGCCCCATGGGTAGAGGAAGACGAGCTCGACGTCGAAGAGAATGAACAGGATCGCAGTCAAATAGAACTTGATCGCCAACTTCCCCATCGGAAGGGAGAAGGGATCCTTTCCGCATTCGAACGGCGCCAGTTTTTCGGGCGTGGGGTTCTTCTTTCCGAGGGTGGAGGCCAATATCACCATCGCGCCCGCGATCCCTCCGGCCAGGACAAAAATGACCGCGATTCCGATATATTCGTTCAATAGGGGGTAACCTCCGAGACAGTGTACATCATTTTCAAAATCACGGCGATATCGCCCAGACCACGAAGGTGCCGGGGCTGATCCCGCCGACCAGAATGACCAGTGCGGCCAGTGCGAGTGCCGCGGAAATCGCCACAGGGAGGCGTGACGGTGCCGGTTCCCGCGGTTCCCGCATGTACATCAGGACGACCACCCGCATGTAGATGAACGCCGACACCACACTGCAGGCCACGGCGAGGACTGCCAGCCCCGTATAGCCTGCGCGCACCGCGCTCAGGATCACGACGAACTTGGCCGCGAACCCGGCCGTTGGGGGGATGCCGGTCAGCGAAAGCAGGAACAGGAGCATGAGCGCGGCGATTGCCGGCCGCTGCGAGGCCAGGCCGTGGTAGCCGTCCAGCTTCTCGCCTCGTTCGCCTAACGCGATGACCACGCCAAAGGTTCCGAGCGTCATGAAGACGTAGAAGAAAGCATATGTCATCGTCGCCGAAGTCCCTTCCGCAGTGCCGCCGATGAGGCCCAGAAGGGCATAGCCCGCATGCGAGATGGAGGAATAGGCCAGCAGCCGCTTCATGTCGGTCTGGGACAAAAGGACGATGCTCCCAACGATAAGAGAGAGAGCGGCGAGCCCCGCCAGGAAGCCGGCCAGGACCTGGGCCTGGGAGCCAAACGCGACCAGCGTGACTCGTCCCAATGCCGCCAGACCCGCAGCCTTGGATCCGGCGGCCAAAAAGGCCGCAACCGGGGCGCTTGCACCCTGGTAGGCGTCCGGCGCCCAGGCATGAAACGGCACCGCCGCAATCTTGAAGGCAATTCCGGCCGTCACGAGTCCTACTCCCACCAGCAGGAGCGGATTCGCTTCGAGACCCTGCTCGGAGAGAACCGAGGCGATGGCTGCGAAGTCTGTGGATCCCGTGACTCCGTAAGTCAGGCTGATCCCGTAGAGAAACAGGGCGGAAGCGAACGAAGCAAGCAGGAAGTACTTGATCGCTCCCTCGTTGGCCAGCGGGTTTTCCACCGTGGCGCCGACCAGGGTGTAGGAGCAGAGCGTCATGAGCTCCAGAGCGAGGTAGAGCATCAGGAGATCGAGGGATGAGGCGGCGAGCATCATTCCCGTCGCGGCCAACAGAAGCAAGGCATGGTATTCGCCACGTGCAACTTTTTCCCCGTCGATGGTTCTGACGGAGAGAAGCGAGGCCATCGCCAGGGTAGCGGCGATGAGAACCTTGAAGAATTGGGAGTAACCGTCCAGGGTGACCATGCCCCCAAAGCCCGTCGTGGCTCCGTCGGGTAGGGACCAGACCGAGACCAGGGCAGCGGCCAGCGCCGCCATCACCGTTCCGACCACGGCCACGGGAGTCTTCCGGATCCGGCGAGCGACCAGAATCAGCGCCAGGGCCATTCCGACAAGAATCAGCTCCGGGATCAGCAGGAGCACGTCCGACAGGGTCGCACCATTCATGGTGTGACCCCGGCGAGGAGTTGGGCCACGGGAGCATGGAGATAGGAGAGGATCAATTCCGGGTAGAGGCCCAGACCGAGAGCCAGCAAGGCCAACGGCGCCAACGTTGCCACCTCGCGGGCGTTGAGCTCCAGCTTGAGCCCCTTGAGTCCCGGGTTCAGTTCGCCCATGACCATCCGGTAGAACAGCCAAACCACATAGGTGGTTCCCAGCGCCACGCCCCAGACAGCCATGACTCCGAGCCAGACCTGGGTCTTGAAGGCGCCGCTGACGATGAGGAACTCCCCGACGAACGAATTCAATCCCGGGAATCCCGCCGCCGCCAGACAGAACAGTGCCAGCAGAGTGCAGTAGACCGGTGCAGTTTTTGCGAGCCCCCCATAGTCCTTGATCGTGCGCGTGTGCGTCCGCTCGTAGATCATGCCGACCGACAGGAACAGCGCCGCGGAAATGATCCCATGGTTAATCATCTGAAGGACCGCCCCTTCGACCGCGCTCTGGTTCAGGGTGAAGATGCCCAGCGTGACGAAACCCATGTGGCTGACGCTCGAGAAGGCGATGAGACGCTTGACGTCGGTCTGGACCAGGGTCACGTACGCACCCCAGACGATGGCAACTGCAGAGACCACCAGCATGGGCCAGACGAAGATTTGTACGGCCTCGGGAAGTATGGGGAGCGAAACCCGCAGGAAGCCATAGGCGCCCATCTTGAGAAGGATTCCGGCCAGGATCACGCTTCCCGCCGTCGGTGCCTCCGTATGGGCGTCCGGAAGCCAGGTATGCACCGGAAACATCGGCACCTTGACCGCGAAGGCGGCCAGAAATGCGGCGAACAGCCAAGCTTGCTGCCCGGGTTCAAGGCTCGGCTCCGCCGCGGCCAGTGCCCTGAAGTCCAACGTACCGAAGGTGTCGTACAGGGCCACCATCCCGACAAGCATCAGGACGCTTCCCCCCAGCGTGAAAAGCAGAAACTTGACTGCTGCGTAAACGCGACCCGGGCCTCCCCAGCCTCCGATGAGGAGAAAGAGCGGAACGATCATGAGTTCCCAGAAGATGTAGAAGAGAAAGAGATTCGATGCGGCAAAAAGCCCGATCATCGCGGTTTCGGCGATCAGAAGCGCCGCGTAGAACTCCGGAACCCTTGTTTGGACTGCACTCCACGACGCGCCGATACACAGCACACTCAAAAGCGAAGAGAGGAAGATGAAGGGGAGGCTGATGCCATCCACTCCCATGCCATAGGTGATGTTCCACGACGGGATCCAGTCTCGAGTTTCTACGAATTGGAGGGCACTCGAGGCTTTGTCGAAGTTCACGTAAAGTGGGGCCGACACGGCCAGGGTTGCCACGGTCGTGGCCAGAGCGATCCACCGCGCCAGTTGCTCCCTGCCGACGACCAGGATCAAAACCGCACCTACGAGCGGCAGAAATGTCGTTGCCGTTAAGGTCATAGGGCAAACACCACCAGGGCCAGGAGGGCCAGAATCCCGACCGCCATGATCAACCCGTAGTGCTGGATGTGGCCGCTCCCGGCCGTCTTCAGCACCTGGCTCAAGTTTTGGGTCGAGCGCCCCACGCCCACCAGCGCGGAGTCGACGATCACGGTGTCGAGTTTACGGAAGAGATTCGCAGCGCCGAGCACGGGCAGTCGTATCAGGAACTCATAGATCTCTCCGATGAAGCGGTACTCCAGACGGGACAGAGGCCCCTGGGCCAGCGTGACCAGCCGGGCCGAAGCCCGCCGGTAAAACCAGTCCGTGTCCATGCTGATCTTGGGCTCGGGATCGAGGTGCTTGAGGAGCAGGAAAAACCCGAACGCGGTGAAAGCCAGCATCCCGAGAGTGTTTGTCACGTGCGCCAGCGTGTATGGAACGTAATCCGCAGGGTATGGGAGATGGTCGTACAGAAGTCCGGGAAACACGCCGATCAACACGCACGCGATCGCAGCCAGGCCCATGGCCCCGAGCATGTTCCGCGGTGGCTCCTTTGCCCGCAGACCCGAGTCCTTGCCGAAGAACATGTAGTACGGCAGCTTGAGGCCGGTATGCAGGAAGGTTCCGGCCGAGGCCAGAGTCAGCATGAGAAAGATCGTCGCCAGGTGTTCCTCACCGGCGGCGGAAACCACCATGGACTTGCTTACGAAACCGCTGAACAGAGGCACCGCCGAAATGGCGAAGGCGCCGATCATGTAGAGGCCGAGCGTGACCGGCATCGTCTTGTAGAGCCCCCCCATTTCGTTCAGCTTTCGCACACCGGTCATGTGCATGACGGCGCCCGCTCCCATGAAGAGGAGCCCTTTGTAGAGAATGTGCGCGAAGGCATGGGCCGACGCGCCGTTGATGGCCAACTGGGTCCCTATTCCCACGCCGCAGACCATGTAGCCCACCTGACTGATGATGTGATAGGCCAGCAGCCGACGCGCGTCGTTTTCAAGCACGGCATAGACGACGCCATAGACCGCCATTGCCGCCCCCAACCATATCAGCAGCTCCGTTCCCGCGAAGCCCCGGATCAAAACGTAGACGGCCGATTTGGTTGTGAAGGCGGTCATAAAGACCGCGCCGGTAACGGTCGCCTCGGGGTACGCGTCGGGAAGCCACGCGCCCAGCGGCGGGACAGCCGCGTTGAGCAGAAAGGCGACGAGAATCAGGGCCCACGCGAGGCCGCCCGAAAAAGCGCCCATATCCTCAAAAGCAAGCGAACCGGTCTGAGACCAGTGGATCACGATCCCTGCCAGGAGGACGAGCCCGCCGAAGACGTGAACCAGAAGATAGCGGAAGCCCGCGGCTACGGCGGATGGTTCGCGGCGCAGCCAGACCAGGAGTGCGGAGGAAATCGCCATTAGTTCCCAGAACACGTAAAGGGAGAGGAAGTCCCCGGCAAATGTCACTCCGAGCGCGCCGCCCACATAAGTCAAGGCGCTGACGTGTTGGGAGACGTCGTCGACATGGAGGGAGTAGACCATGCCCACCAAGGCCATGATTGAAAAGACGTATGAAAACAGGAGGCTCAGGCCGTCGACCCGCCCAAACACGAGATCTTGCCCCAGGAAGGTCGCCTGGCCGTAGATCCCAGGCGTCATCAGCACGCAATCAATCAGCGCCGCAGCGGGCAGGGCGAGCATCGCGCCGCGCCGGACCCGGCCTTTGAGGAACGGCAGGACCCAGGCGCCCAGGATGAGTATGAGCCCGGGGTGCACCCACTCAACGTTCATAGTAGTCCTCGCGGCGCATGAGCCAGAGCTTACCGATGAGTTTCGACACGACTATGATTGCCACGCAGGAAGCCAACCCGTAGAGCGAGCCAAAGGCAGGCCATCCCTCGAAGCCAAAGTGGTGTTCCTCGCCATGGAAGATAAGCGGCAGAACGATTTCCGCCAGAGCGATGACGCCCAGGACGACATAGAACCCGCGTTTGATGCGGGCGAAGCGGGTCGGATCTCCCAGCTGTCTCTCCAAAAAATTCATGGCAGGACCCTTCCAGCCAGTTCCAGTACGGGGATAGGATAAATGCCCAGTATCAGGCTTGCCGCCGCGCTGATCGCCAGGGGCGCGACCATCCAGGGCACCTCGCGAACTTCCTCGTTATTCGGCGATTCCTTTTCGAAGTAGGCCTTGTACACTATCGAACCCAGATAAATCGCGTTAAGAAGCGAGCTGACCAGAATCACCCCCAACAATACCAGTCTGTTGCCGTCCACCGTGCCGAGAGCCAGGTACCACTTGGAAACAAACCCGCTGGTGAGCGGAATGCCCACCACGCTCAGGGAGGCGAGAGCAAACGCCGCCATGGTCCACGGCATGCGCTTGGCCAGGCCGGACATTTGACTGATTTCGGTCTTGTGCGTGGACACGTAAATCGAGCCCGCACATAAGAAAAGCGTGATTTTCGATACCGCGTGGTTCGTGATATGGGCGACCCCGCCCAGCACGCCGCTCTCATTCAACAGCGCCGCTCCCAGGATGATGTGGGAGAGCTGGCTGACGGTCGAGAAGGCCAACCGGGCCTTGAGGTTGTCCTGTCCCATCGCCAGAAGCGATCCGAGGAGGATCGTTATCGAGGCGGCTACCAGGGCCAACTGGTCCGCGCCAACCTCACGCATGGCGGAGGGGCCGAACACGAACAGAAAGACCCGGACGGTACAGAACACGCCTGTCTTGACCACCGCCACCGCATGCAGCAGCGCGCTCACCGGGGTAGGGGCCACCATGGCCGCCGGCAGCCAACTGTGCAGCGGCATGAGCGCGTTCTTGGCGAATCCGAACAGGAACAGCGCGAAGATGATGAACAACAGGACGGGCTGTGCCGCGACTTGGTCCCCTGTAAATATTCCGCCACCGCGAAACTCCAGGGTTCCGGCGACGTTGTAGGTCAGGATAATGGCGGCGAGGAGAAACACCTTGGCGGCACCCAGAAGATAGATCACATACTTGCGGGCACCGGCCCTGGCCTCGACAGTCTCCTTATGACCCACGAGGGGATACGTGACAAAGGTCAAGCCTTCATAAAACAGGAAGAGGGTGAAGAGGTTGGCGGAGAAGGCCACCCCGACGGTGGCGGAAAGTGCCAGGGCGAAACAGGCAAAGAACCGGGTTTGTGCGTGCTCCTTGAGCGAACGCATGTAGCCGATCGAGTAGAACGACGTCAGGATCCACAACAGTGATGCGCCGACGGCAAACAGGAGACCGAAGGCGTCGACCCGAAAGGCCAGTTCGATGCCCGGGAGGATCCTGAAGAGCGTGGACTCAGGTGTGCGGCCCGCCAGAACTTCAGGGATCATGCCGGCCACAACGGCGAACATCGCCACACCCGCGGCCACGGACCAGAACTCCCTAAGATTGGGGCGCCGCTGGCCCGTCCATGCGATCAGGAGGGCGCCCAGGGCCGGGGCGAGCACCGCGAGAAGTGGCATCAAGGACGTCACCATTTCAGTTTGGTCAGGTCCCCCACGCCGAGTCCGGGATTGTTCCGGTTCAAGGCAAGCAAGAGTCCCAGCCCAACCGCGACCTCCGCCGCCGCCACGGCGATGACGAAGAGGGCCAGCACCTGGCCCCGCGGGTCTTCGAGGTGTTGGCTGAAGCCGGCGAGGCTGAGGTTTACTGCATTGAGCATGACCTCCACCGAGACGAGCATCAGGATGATGTTGCGGCGGGCCAGGAAGCCGAATGCTCCGATGCCAAAGAGGACAGCGCTCAGCCCCACAATCGTCCCCACGGGTACAATCATGAGCCCGCCGCTCTTCTTCTGGCGAGGACGACGGAGCCGACGATGGCGGCCAGAAGGATCAGTGAAGCCAGTTCGAAGGGCAACGCAAACGGTCCGAAGAGCGCCAAGCCGATCTCCCTAACGCTCCCCAGACGCGCATCTTCCGCAATGATGGCTGCGGCGGGCGCCTCGAAGCGTGCGAGCCAGGCCAGGGCTGCGAAGGAGAGCCCCACGGCCGCGGCGAACGGCCAATGGTTGCCGAAGCGCGGCCGAGCCTCCTCGTCGGGCAGATCGAGCAGCATCAGTACAAAGAGATAAAAGATCAGGATCGCGCCCGCGTAGACGATAACCTGGACCGCCGCCAGGAACTCCGCATCCAGCAGCAGGAAGATGCCCGCCACGTGCAGGAAAAGCACCAGCACCCAGAGCATACTGTGGACAGGATTCTTCCGCGTCACGGCCAGAAGCGCACTCACGACGCTGGCGAGTGCCATGTAATAGAAGGCTGCCGTAGGCAAAGTCATTAGCCGGGGTAATTGCCCGAGATGTGATCCTCAAGGTGGCGGACTTTGCGATTCTGACTCGAGAGCCAGCGACACGTCGCCCAGCGACAACCTTCACGTAAGTTTTTGATAGATGTTACCGTTATCAAAACCGCGGTATGATTCTGGCGTGGCGCGCGTTGATAGTCAACACCCCTTTGAGTCTCGCTGAGCTAGGAGCCTGCGCGGCAGAAGGAATCTACTGCGAAAGCAGTATAATCGGTCCATATTTCCCCGATTTTTCGTTAAATAGAACCACTATTCGCCTAAAAATCGAGAAAATCTGGCATCGATTCTCCACTTTCTCGCTACGATCCCTTCTGCCGCGCAGGCTCCTAGCGCAGCTCACACCATCCTGGGAGAACTCGGATGGCGAGAGATCCCGCCCCCCCGATGTCGTCGTCGTCGGTCCGCTCGCGTTTCGCCATTCGATGCCCGGGAGAAAGATGGTGCCACGGTCCCTTTTCTTCCTATGCAGGACGCGGTCTGAATGATAATCTTTCAGCAGGAAATTCGATCTCGACAACGGCAGTTTTCCATGAAGCAGGTTTCCCATCTCCTGACTGAGAAGGGGCAGGACGTCTGGTCCTTGCGCCCGGAGGCGACCGTCTACGAAGCCGTCGACCAGATGGCGCGGAGGGGGACCGGGGCGCTGTTGGTCATGGAGGCCGGCCGGCTGGTCGGCATCGTCTCCGAGCGGGACTACGCACGCAAAGTGATCCTGAAAGGGAAGTCGTCTCGGGAGACCAAGGTCCGCGAGATCATGTCCTATCCCGTCATCTGCGCTCGGCCCGAGCTCACCGTCGAAGAAACGATGGCGCTCATGACCAGCAAACGCGTCCGACACCTTCCAGTCGTGATCGACGACGACGTGGTGGGCGTGATCTCGATCGGCGACGTCGTGCGTGGCATCATCGCGGACAACGACGCCCACATCGAGGAGTTGACGAACTGCGTCACCGGCCGCTGATCGCGCTGACGGCAGTCTGATTCCTACCGAACAAATGCATCGGGGACATCCCTCTCAGTTCAGGTACTCCAAAGCTTGTCTTTCGAATTCTTGGAGCCAACGGATTCGGCAGACAAGGCGGGTTACCGGGGCCGGTCCAGTAGAGTTGGGGGAAACCGAAGCCGATACCTCGAACCTTCGTTCGGGTTTTCGAAAAGAAACACTCCGCCGATCGACGGTGCGGTGTTTTGTCCGCCGAGAAACGTGACCGATTCGGACGACACGGCGCTCTCGAACGATTTTCCGCCGATGCGAGAGATGTGCGTTCCGCGCACGAAGCGCGGAGGCGGGCCCATCACGAATTCCAGGGACAATGTCATGCGGTTTTCAGCTTGCGTGAAAACGCCGGTCGCGTTTACGTCGGCGCCGGCCCTCCGGCCCGTCACCGACCGGACGGTGACCGGTCCAAGTTCGACCCACTCCGTTCCTTCCAATATCTCCAGGCTGGGGCCGATGGGCGCGCAACCGGCCAGAAGCAGGATCAGCCCAACCACCAGGCCGATCAATTCCGCTGTTCTCAATTCGCTCAGGAGTTGCAACTTGGATGTCCCCGACGATGTCGAAAATGGGTAGCTGTCCCCATCACGCTCGAACGACAGTACGATCTGCCGCAACGTGGAGTTTATCTGAGAAATGCCGGTAATGCTGTGCGATCTTCTGGTAATCGGGGCGGGGCCGTATGGTATCGCGACCGCCGCCTATATTTGCCCGATTTTTCGCTAAATAGAAGCACTATTCGCATTCAAAGTCGAGAAAATGCCTCAAAGTCGAGAAAATGTCTCAAAGTCGAAAAAATCTGTCCTCGATTCCTCGAGACGATCCCTTCTGCTGCGCAGCCTTCCAGTGGACTTCGCGCAAACGATCCGGCACAATGTCCGGCATCTGCGTAGAGCAATAGACAGCACAAGGAGAGGAGGCCGTGCCATGAATAACCGCGTCATTTCGCGCGCGATGATGCTGACTGCAGCCGCGCTCCTGCCGCTAACCGCGGTTGGGCAGGACCAGCCGGAATTGGTCGGAGTCTGGGAGGGCAGTATCCGCATGCCCGCATCAGAGCAGGCGGTCACGCTGACCATTGAGGTCGCTGACGGCCGTGAATTGACAGGGCATGATCAACATACCGGTCCAGGGCGAAGAACCCCTTTCGCTCGGCGACATCGAGATTCGAGACCAGTATGTTTCCTTTGAGGTTGTTGGCCTCTCCGGAGATCCCCTCTTCGACGGGGCTCTTTCTGTTGACGGAAACCGTATTTCGGGAAACTTCTCACAGAGTGGGGCGATGTTCCCATTCGAGCTCAGCCGTCGGGCGGAAGCGAATGACAGTGGATCCGACGACACGTCTGTACTGGCAGGAGTGTGGGAGGGAACACTCGACGTGGGTGGTTTTACGATGCAACTTCGCGTGCAGGTACCGTCCGACCCGCAGGGAGGCGTCTCGGTGATGATCGGAAGCCCCGGGCAGGAAGCCCGGGAGATGATGGGCGTCGATGGCCTGACGCTTCTGGGCGATTCCGTTAGGTTGAGCGTACCGGGCCTCGGGGCTTTTTTCGCCGGGACATTAAATGACAACGGCAACGCGATAACGGGGACATGGAGACAGGCGGACGCTCGCCTTCCGTTGACGCTCGATAGAAGAGATTAGACTAGCAGCCAGGGCCGCGAGTGTTGCCCTTCTTCAGCTCTTGCGTTCCACTATCATGACGGTGACGTCATCGCCTTGAGCCTGTCCGGCCACGAAGTCCTCGTAGGCTTCACTCAGGGCGTATTCCAGGTGGGCCGCGCCGTTGACGGCTTCATTCCGTATTATTTCGACGAGGCGGTCTTCACCAAACATTTCCTCTTCGGGATTCTGGGCCTCTATCAATCCATCGGAGTAAATGACCAGAACGTCTCCCGCTTCGAGCTCGAAGTCCGTCGTGCCGAACTCACTTTCCGGGACGGCTCCGAGGAGCCTGCCGTTGGAAGGCAGTTCTCGAATCTCCCGCGCCGACGCTCGAAAAAGGTAGGCGGGTTTGTGGCCTGCGCTCACATACGATCCGACGCCCATACTGTCGATACGGAAAAGGAACATGGTCGCGAAGTCGCCGGAGTGGCTCTTTTCGCACATGAACCGGTTCAGCTTTTCCGTCGCGACTTCCAACGTGTCTCCCAACCGCAACTGCATCTCCAGGCAACCCTGCAACATCGAACCGAGCAACGCCGCAGCGACCCCCCTGCCGGAGACGTCGGCGAGAACGGCATTCACGCCGCCGTCACCGGAAGGCACGAAATTGTAGAAGTCTCCGCAAACCCAACGGGCCGGATTCGATACGGCTCTGAAGACCAGCTGTTCCATTTCCGGCGCAGAATGGCGCAGCAGGTGTTTCTGGGTTTCGTGAGCGAGCATCAGTTCTAACTCAGCCAGGTGGCGCTTGTCCCCCATCTGCCTGTGCTCTTCCGCCAGCACGTCGGTCAGAGCCTCTAACGGGGCGGCCTGGTCGACTTCCGGCGTCCCGGGGTCTCCGGAAAAAAACAGGGTGATGGCGTGGTCCTTGCCGACCTCAATGCGGTCCCCATTCCCAAGCCAGTGGTAGTTGATCGGGTTGCCGTTCACCAGCGTACCGAACCAGCTGTGCAGGTCAATCAGGAGGTGACCACCCGCGGTTCGTACGACCTTTGCATGATGGCGTGAAACCGTGCGGTTGCTGATCGCGACGTCTGCATCGTTGGATCGGCCGATCAGCGTCTCCATCTTCCTCAGCGGGATGCTTTGTTCCGCGCCGCCGGAGTCTTTCCATTCCAGGCGTGCCGTGGCGTCGGATATTCGCAGTGAAGAACTGCTTGGGTCGGTCATCTTATCGGTTTCACCTAGTCGGACTCTATAAAACTGCGTAAATGATAAAGAAGAAAGGGGTTGGGGTCAATGAAAGCCTGGGATCCCGTGGCGATTGGGGTGAGGGAGGACCCTGTGGTGGGGGCAGGCTGTCTGCGGGGGCAGGCTGTCTATTGTTTCTTTGTCTGCGCCTCGCCCGAGGGACCAGCGGCCGTGTTGAGTGGAAACTTCCTGTAAGCCGAGCGTTCTTCCACGACTCGCCGGTGAGATCGTCTTACCAGGAAAGAACGCGCCTTGAACTCCAGTTCCTGTTTCCATGGGAGCCACATCCCGTCATCGACCTTGCGCCATTCCTGTACATGCACGGTCCCTTTGTGGATCTTGGCCAGGAGACCAAAGACGCCGACCTTGACGTCGTCCACAATCTCGGCTTCGACTCGTGCCAGCCTGTGGTCTTCCTCGTCAATCCACGCCAACCCGGCCACCTTCGGAAGAAGGAGTTTGCCCATCCGGCTGGAATAACCGGCGTGTTCCCGGGGCCTGAACCGGACGACGATCGAGGCTCTACCGTTCAGCGTTTCCCGCCGAAGGAGTTTGAAATCGAACGCGTGGGGGATGTCTGCGGCCAGTGCGCCAAGCTCGGCTGGAGTGTTCGCGCGCGACCCCATCAAGGAGTCATCAGGTTTCTGGATCTTCTTTCCCTCGACGTGTGCGGCGAAAGCGACTTTTTGTTGTCGGGATTCCGTGTCCGTCAAGGGCGTGCCGTTTCGGCCGAGAACCCTGCGAAACGGTCCCTGTGGAAACCGGTAGATCTCGGATTCGGTCGTTTGGCGCTCTTTGACCCTGTCCTCCCCGTCCAATTCCTCCTCGACCCTGAGGACGCGATAAGCATAGCCTTCGAGCAACTTCTGTTCGTCGAACTGATACTTGAGATTGGTGTCGACCAACCTCAGGAATTGGGTCGATTCCGGGAGGGGCATCTCTGCCGGCGCCATCTGAGAAAGAGCCGGCAGGGACACCCCCAGAGCCGGAACAATCAGAACTGCAATTCGGGCTGAAGTCTTCGAGATGAAGTGTGCCATCTTCCACCACCAGGGTCGAAACAACCGCCGTCGCACCGACTACTTACGTCATATGGGACGGACCAGTATGGGTTGGTTAAAATAAGGGCGCTAAGGGCCCGCTCAAGAATAACTTCACATTTTCGCATCCCATCTTCACGCCATTTCCGGCCGCTCCTCAATCGCAGATCCTCGAAATAGCCGGGCTATTCCTCCGGTCTGCTCAATCGGTCGCGACCGAATCTGACGCAAATCTGGGCGCCAATTCTGCGAAGTTATTCTTGAGCGGGCCCTAGGAGTCGTCAAGGGTTGCCTACATGTCTAATCGGCCGGCCCCGTCGCTGACCTTACCCCAGCCTGATAAACGCACCGGCCATCGTCCATACAAACAGTCTGTCCGGTCGTTTCGAGGTGTCCGCGTGGCCGATCCGGAAGTCGGGCCCTTCATCTGGCCTTTTCAGTCGACTCCAACAGGAGTACAATCCCCTTATATTTCCAGAACTTTCGAATGGTGTCGGGCGAGTTTGTACGACGGGGACGTTCTCGGGCCGGAGTACATCGATGATGAGAATCAGGACATTGCTGGACCTGAAAGGGCACGATCTCTGGTCCATAAGCCCGGATGCGGCGGTCTTCGACGCGATCGAACTGATGGCTGACAAGGAAATCGGTGCGCTGCTCGTCATGGAAGATGACAAATCGGTGGGAGTGATTTCCGAACGGGACTATGCCCGTAAGATCATCCTTGAGGGAAAGTCGTCGAAGGGAACACCGGTTCGCGACATCATGTCCGTTCGAGTCGTTTATGCCCATCCGAGTCAGACGATCGAGGAGTGCATGGCCGTGATGACCCACAAGCGCATCCGCCATCTGCCGGTGCTCGACGACGACCATCTGACCGGCATGATTTCGATCAACGACCTGGTCCGCGCTCTCATCGCCGACCAGAAGTTCCGGATCGATCAGCTCGAACACTACATCAGCGGGTAACGACACCCGCGCGTACGTCTGTAGGCGTAGGTCAACCAATGACTTCCCAGCGTTTGGCGAGTTCCTGATACTGGCTCTCCACTTGCTCCTTCAACTCGGAGTAACGTCGATTTGTCTTGTCCCAGTCCAGATCTTCCGTCGGCTTCTGAAAGAGCTTTTCGATGTCCTTCAGCGCAACCTCGTTCTGTTCGATGCGTGTTTCCAGTTCCTGAATCTCACGCATGAGTTGTTCTCGCCTGTTCTTGCTGAGTCCGGAGGGAGATTGCTTCACAGTCCGACGTTGTTCTTGTTGGGCGTCCACCTTGCGGTCAACGGCCTCCGCCAGCCATTGCTCGAAGGCCTCGAATCGGTCAAACGTTCGAGCCCGCCCGTTGTCCATGTAGATGATGTGGCTCGCGATCTTCTGCACGAGATATCGATCGTGAGTGACGAACAACATCGTACCCGGGTACTCGTTGAGGGCGTCTTCGAGCGCTTCCCGGGAAGCAATATCAAGGTGGTTCGTCGGTTCGTCCAGGGCCAGCAATGGGGGCGCCGCGTAAATGATCTTCGCCAGCATCAGTCGGGATTTTTCGCCGCCGCTGAGCTGGCCGACGTGTTTGAACACATCCTCGCCTGAGAACAGGAACTGGGCAAGGAATCCCCGCAGCTCACCGTCGGTTGGCTGCGAGTCCATGGATCGAATTTCTTCCAGGACCGATGCCGACGGGTCCATGTCTTCCAGTTGTTGATCGTAGTAGCCGACTTCCAGCCGGTCGTCCCAGGACAACTCACCGCACAGCGGGGACAGTTGACCAATCAGCGATCTCAGCAGCGTCGTCTTGCCCGACCCGTTCGGGCCTACAAGGGCCCAGCGGTCGTTCCGTTCGACGTCGATATTCAAATCCTCCAGAATAGTGTTTCCGGAATAGCCGACGGACAACTCTCTGGTTGTGAGAACGTAGCGACCGGTCTTTGTGGCGGGCAGGAAGCGAAAGCGCGCACGCTTGGGCGATGTGGGCGGCTCTTGAACCCGCTTGATCCGGGCCAGAGCGTTTCGGCGGGACTGAGCCTGGCGGGTCTTCTGGCCGGCGATATTGCGGCGGACATAGTCCTCTGTCCTGGCGATCCATTCCTGTTGGCGCTGCCACTCCTTTCTGCGCAGTTCCATGCGCAGGGCATGTTGCCGGACGTAGGCCTGGTAGTTACCCGAATAGGTGGCGACGCGCCCTTCTTCCAGGTCCAGGATTCGCGTGACGATGCGGTCCAGGAAGAACCGATCGTGTGAGACGATCAGAAGGGCCTTGTCTGTTCCCTTCAGATAGTGCTCGAGCCATTCGATCGATCGTATGTCCAGGTGGTTGGTCGGCTCGTCCAGAAGCAGGAAATCGACGTCGGAGAGCAGCAGTTTGGCCAGCGCCAGACGGTTTTTCTCTCCCCCTGACAGCGCCTGGGCCGATTGAGCAAACTGCTCCTGCCTGAAACCGACGCCGAGCAGTGCCCCTTCCGTCCGGGCACGATAGCTGTATCCACCTCCGAATTCGAATTCATGTTGGAGTTCGGAATATCGTTCAAGTAATTTGGGGTTGGGAGCTTTCGCCATGGCGGCCTCTAGTTGCCGCAAACCCTCTTCCCGATTCTGGAGGTGTTTGAACGAGAGCCGGGCTTCTTCCAGGACGCTGTTGCTGCCGGCGAACTTCGGAATCTGCTCGAGTCGGCCGATTCGCAGCCCTGAAGCATGTGTGATGGTTCCGGAGTCGGCTTCGCCGGGAGTCGAAACCAGATTCAACAGGGTCGTCTTGCCGGAGCCGTTCGGGCCGATCAGTCCGACTTTCTGCGCCGGTTGGATCTCGAAGGAGACGTCACTGAGGACGTCGAACGAGCCGAAAGCCTTCGAAACTTCATGAAAACGGACGAGCATCGGGAGGGATTCGATGGAGATGACGGGTGACGCCCTGGCGGGCGGCATCACCCATCAGGATTTTCTACGCCGCTTTGTCGGCGGCTGTCTGGGGATCGAGCAATACCTCGATGGCCCGATCCAGCTGCCGGTCCTTTTGTTGCTCGGGCTCATCAGGGACGGCGAGAGGACCCGAGACGGTTGGCGTCACTTCGACCGTCGGCGTGATACCGCTTTCCTGAATTTCGACACCGTTCGGCGTGTAGTACTTGGCTACCGACAGCAACAATGCAAAGCCGTCATCGAGCGGATGCAGCTTCTGGACCGAGCCGATACCGAATGTTTTCAAACCGACCAATTCGCCACGCTCGTTGTCGGCGATCGCGGCCGCGGTAATTTCGGCGGCATCGGCCGTTCCCTGGTTGATGAGCACGGCGAGGGGCAGTTCCGAGATCGCCGCGTTTGCCTTTGCCTCAAATGTTTCTTTCGGGACGGTCTGGCCTTCCAGATAGCCCAGTGTCCCGGATCCAATGAAGAGGTTGGCGATTTCGATCGCTTCCTGTTGTGTGCCGCCGGCGGAGTTCCGCAAATCAAGAACGACGTGGGTGGCGCCCTGCTCTGTCAGGGACTCCAGCTGCCGCTTTGCTTCGAGAGCCTTGCCGGGTGCAAGTACTGGAATCTTCAGGTAGGCGACGCCCTCTTCGAGCATCCTGGCTTCCACGGGAGGCGCCTGGACCACCGCCCGAGCCAGCGTGAAGATTTCCGGTGCCGGCTGACGCCGCCGGATCACAGACAGTGAGACTTCGCTGCCTGGGGTTCCGGCGAGTAAGCGATTCACTTCAACCAGGTTGTGTTCTCGAAGCGAGACACCGTTGATCGCCTCGATCGTATCTCCGGTTCCAAACCCCTGCAGGTCGGCCGGCCCCCCGGGGACTGCGGCGACAATCATCGGATAGTCGAACTTCTTGGTCAGCGTGACGCCAATCCCTGCCGCTTTCTGCGGATCGAAGTCCCGATAGAAACCCGCGACTTCCGGAGAGAGGTAACCGCCATAGGGGTCGACTCGCTCGACCATGCCCCGTATCGCTCCCGCGAAGGCGTCGGCCATGGTTGGATCGTCCACGTAATCGTTCTGGATCCGTTGAATCACTTCCATGAAAATGGAAATCTGTTGGTAGGGTCCCTGTGCGCTGACACGACCCATCATTCCGCCGATGATGGCGTATACAACAAGGACGGACGAGATCAGCAAGATCGTATACTTGGTCTTCGAGTTCAAGGAAAACCTCTCTTCTTGGCGTCGGGCCCATCGTCCCCGCGCAATTTTCAAACCGATGAGATCGAACGGGTGCTCGACGATCCCTCCGGTGCGGGAACTACGGCCCTGGACCGGTTCCCCGCGCCCGATGATGGCGCGATATGCATTCGTTTGATTATAGCTTGCACGGCGTAGGCCAGGGCCAGGAGATTTTTCGGGCTCCCCCCTCACGAGTTATCATAGGTTGTGCAGATCAAACGCACGATGGCGTTAGACGTTGGCGACAAGAGAATCGGTATGGCGATCACCGATGCGTTGGGTGTGACCGTCCAGGGACGACCGACACTGCATCGCCGTACGCTTTCAGGTGACATCGCCCAGATCAGCCAAGTGATTGCGGACGAGGCGGTCTTGGAGGTTGTGGTCGGTCATCCTTTGCACATGGACGGCGCCTCCAGTCCACAGAGTCAGAAGGTTGAACGGTTTGTCGAGAGTTTGCGCGAGGCAATCAACGTCCGCGTGGTGCTGTGGGATGAGCGTCTGACCAGTTTTGCGGCCGAGCAACATCTTGAAGAGCTGGGACTGGATTGGCGCGCTCGGCGCAAGCACGTTGATGAAGTGGCGGCGATTTTCATTCTGGAAGACTATATGGGAAGGAAGTCTTGAAGAAGTTCCTGCTGGTTTTGTCGATCTTTCTGATCCTGAGTGCCGCAGGTGGGGCCGGTTACGGTTGGTTCCTTGTCAGCCAGCCCTATCGCGGGTACACCGGTGAAGTGGTTGTGGACATTCCTTCCGGACTCGGTTCCGAAGAGATCACGGACCTTCTGATCGAAGAGGGAGTCATCCAGCATCGATTGCCCGCACTGGCCTATCTTTATTTCAGCCCAAACCGGGGCAAGCTGCAAGCCGGCGAATATACGTTCGACGGAGCGATGAACGTCGAAAGCGTTTTCGCGAAACTGGCAAGCGGCGACATCCGGCTCCACACTTTTACCGTTCCCGAGGGCCTCATCCTGCAGGAAATCGCCGATCTGTGGGAAGAAGCGGAACTCGGGGACCGCGCCGGGTTTATCGAGGCGGCCGAAGCCGCGATGCCGCTTGTCCTTCAGATAGACGAGGAAGCCGTTTCGATCGAAGGCTACCTGTTTCCGGAAACATATTCGTTTCGAAGGAACGTCAGCGCCGGCGAAGCCGTCGAGGCGATGGTTCGCGGTTTCGCCACGGCGGTTCGCCTCCTCGAAACCGAGATCGCGCGGGACGAATGGCCGCTCGACTTGACGGACGCGCTGATTCTGGCCTCTTTGATTGAAAGTGAGGCCGCCGTCGCGGATGAGCGCGTTGTGATCTCGTCGGTCTTCCACAACCGTCTCGGCCGGGGGATGCTACTCGAGTGCGACCCGACTGTGATCTATGCGCTGAAGCTGGATGGGAGTTTCCGCGGCCGCCTGTTGCGCGAGGACCTCGACTTCGATTCTCCCTACAATACCTATCGCTACCCGGAACTCCCGCCCGGCCCGATCGCCAATCCGGGCTACCAGTCTCTACTGGCCGCCCTCTCCCCGGACGAAACCGACTTTCTATTTTTTGTCCGCACCGACGGTGGCCGCCACACGTTTTCAAGGACCCTGTCCGAGCACAACCGAGCTGTCGCGGCCTATCGCCGCAGCAGATAAGCCCCCGAAGGGCCGGAGGCGCAATTCGACGAATTCGCCGCCTACGCGGGTTGCGAGAAACCCGCCCCCGCTAATTCGGGGACGGAGGCGAAACTAAATTCTCGTAACCTTCGCGGTATGAACAGTTAGCTTGGAATAATTATTCCTCCGTCCCCGAATTAGAAGGCGGGGTTTTCTTTGTATTGGGCCAGGCTCATGTTGCTCTGGTCACGTTTGGATAGTGTCGGGTTTTCGATCGGCCATTTCACGCCTACGTCCGGGTCGTTCCAGTTGATGCCGCCTTCCGCGGGTGGGGTGTAGAACCCGGTCTGTCCGTATTGGACCTCGGCCACTTCCGAGATCGTCGCGAACCCGTGAGCGAAGCCGACCGGGACATAGATCTGCGTCTTGTTTTCCGCGCTCAATTCCACACCGAACCACTGGCCGAACGTTGGTGATTTCGTCCGCAGGTCCACGGCGACATCGAAAATCGTACCCACCGTGCAGCGAAGCAGCTTGCCCATGGGCGCCGTCATGTCCTGGTAGTGCAATCCACGCAGCACACCGCGGTCGGAGCGCGAATGGCCCTCCTGAACGAAGGTCAGGTCGAGCCCTGCTGAGGCAAAATCGCGCTGGTTCCACGATTCGATGAAGAATCCCCGTTCATCTTGAAAATAGTCGATGTCGATGAGGACAAGGTCCTCGAGAGGTGTCTTGATCAAGTGCGTTTTCATATTTCGAGTTCGCAATACCTCAATTGGTTCCATCGGGGACCAGGGCATAAATCCTTGCAGGTCCGCCGGTTCCGCCTTCGATCTTGATCGGCGCGACGATGACCCTCGCTCCGGTGGCCGGCAGCCGTCCCAGGTTGGCGACGTTTTCCAGATGGTACTTTGCTCGCCCGTGGCTGATGTGGTGGACTTGGAAGTCTTCCGACAATCCGTAGTCGACGCTCAGTGTGTCGATGCCCAGGCCGGCGACATCCCGCTCTCCGGTCAGCATCTCGGCCGAATCAGGCGAGAAGCCTGGGAAATGGAGTTTTTCCTCCTCGTCGGCGTTCTTGTATCTGTCGAAGTCGGTCCAACGCTCATCCCATCCGGTGTACATAAAAACGAGGGCGTCCGCTGGGATGACGCCGTTGGCACTCTCCCAAGCCCGGATATCGTCGGGTGTCAACAGGTAGTTCGGGTCCTCGAGCACCTGGGCCCGCGTGTCGATCACCACGGCCTGTACGATCAATTGGTCCAGAGGGATCTGGTCCATTGGGACCTGCCCTTCGGTGAAATGGTTGGGCGCATCCAGATGAGTCCCGGTGTGTTCCGCCATCGTGAAGCGGCCGGACAGAACGCCGTCCTCTTCGATCGTCGCGAAGATTTCGTATGCGAACGGTTCGTAGCCGGGCCCCGGCCAGTGCGGGTTGGCGGAGCTGAGAGCGTGGGTCAGGTCGACAAGTTCGGTCCTGCCGTCCCCAATCCCTTCAAGAATGCCGGCTGGTGTTCGAATCGGAGGTCGCGGCGCGGGTGTTTCGCAGCTTGACAGGAGGACCAGGAGCCCCGACATGTAAGTGGCGCGGAGTATTGTGGATTTGGTTGGCATGTTCGCTTGTGCCTCGCGAATGAAAGTTGAACGACGTGGTTAAATAGGCCCTATGTCCCGATGTTTCCTGGCACTGGGTTCGAACGTTGGAGACCGCCGCGCGCATCTCGCTTCGGCCGTCGTCGAGCTGGATCGCCGTAACGTTCGCGTCGTTCGCAGCGCTTCCATCTACTCGACCGAGCCGCAGGTTATCCGCGACCAACCCTGGTTCCTGAACACCGTCGTCGAAGTCTCTACCGGTCTCACGCCCCAACAGTTGTTGGGCGTCTGCCAGGATATCGAAAACGTCCGCCGCCGCTCCCGTGACGTGCCGAACGGGCCAAGGACACTCGACATCGACATCATCTTCTTTGGCGACCGCGTCATCGGCAACGAGTTTGTCACCATCCCGCACCCCCGCTACACGGCTCGCCGTTTTGTATTGGAACCGCTTGCGGAAATTGCACCAGACGTCATCGACCCTTCGTCGAACCAATCCGTCCGTGAGATCCTGGGTCGCGTTCGGGACTCCGGCTCGGTAACGAAGTCTGAACCGCCGCTGATCACACGAAGCGTGAGCACCGAATTGTAACAAAACACGGGCTGCTGGGCTCTCAGAAGGCGCCCTCGGCACCGGCCAGACGCGCCTTTTCCTCATCCACGAAGTAGAGCAGCACGAGTCCGACGATGAAGAATATGATCAGGCTCACAATTGCGGATCGGGAAGAACCGGTCACCAGGTTGACCGCGCCAAATACGAACGGCCCCCAGATGGCCGAGAACTTAGAAAAGACTGAATAGAACCCATAGAACTCCGCGCTTGCTTCGGCCGGGACCATCGAACCATAGAAGGACCGGCTCAGTGCCTGAGAGCCCCCCATGACGATCCCGACCAGGCCTCCCATTACGAAGTACTCCATTGCGGTTTCGATGAAGTACGCGTATATGACCACGCCCGACCAGATCACCAGGGTGATCATCACGGCCTGCTTTGTTCCCACGCGCCGGGCAATGCGGGAGAAAATCAGCGCACCGGCGGTTGCCACGAACTGGATCACCAGAAGGGTTCCCATCAAGGTCCCGTTTGAAAGCCCCAATTCATCCTTTCCGTAGAGCGTAGCCATCGCAATGACGGCCTGAATGCCGTCGTTATAAAACATGAATGCGACGAGAAACAACACGAGGTGCCGAAAGCGGCCGATTCGGCGTGTTGTCGCGATGGTCCGGGTGACTCCGACCGCGGCAAGCGCGAGAAGGCGCGGCAGAGTCCGAAACTGTTCGGGCAGGGGTGTCGGCTGGCCGGGTTCCCGTAAGTATTTGACCGTGAAGAGGCTGAAACCAGCCCACCAGACCGCTGCCATCACGATACCGATCCGTGCCGCTGTTTCCTCGCCAATTCCCAGCGGTTCGGCCGCAAGAACGATCAGCATGGCGATCGCAAACTGCAACCCTCCCCCAACATATCCGTACGAGTACCCTTTGCCGGAAACGCTGTCCATCCGGTCTGGAGTGGCGATCTGCGGAAGGAATGCGTCGTAGAAGACGTTCGCCGCGACGAAAGCCGTTTGAGCCAGGATAAAAAGAACAAGCGTCTGAACGACGTCGCCGGCTCGCGAAAAATAGAGCAGGAGAGTTGCCAGCGAGCCCATGTAGGCGAAGAACAGCAGGAACTTTTTCTTGGCGGTCGAGAAGTCGGAAATAGCTCCGAGGACCGGGGCAAACAGGAACGTCAACGCTGCGGAAAACCCGATGGCGAAGGGCAGGAGTGAGGCTGCCTCGAACTGGGTCCCCAGGATCGTGACACCCTCAGTCGGGACCACCACGCTCGTGAAGTAGATCGGAAGCAAGCCAACCGATACCGTCGTGATGTATGCCGAGTTCGCCCAGTCATACATGCACCATCCGAAAATGTTATTCGGGTCGTTCCGGGGAAGATCGGCTCCGGTCATGATTCTTGTTCCGTTCTCGGCTTCGGGGCGAAGCTATTCAACGCTGCGTCGGCGAGTTTCAGGAAGGAAGAACAGACAAACCCCGGTCAGCAGGTACATCACCGCCGTAACCTGAAAGGCCGTCGAGAAACCATACAGGTCGGCGAGTTTTCCGATGGTGTAAGGCGCCAGGGCACTGATGCCGCGGCCGATGTTGTACGTGAATCCCTGGGCGGTCGCACGAATCCGTGTGGGGAAAAGCTCTCCGGTGATAATTCCAAAGCCGGCAAAGTGGCCCGCACCGAAGAATCCGATCAGAGGCCCGATCAGAAGCAATGCCATGGGATTTCTGGTGGCGCTGTAAATGGGGACCAGCACAGCCGCGACCAGGACGTAAGTGATGTAGATCTTCTTGCGGTCGAATCGATCCGCCAGCGCACCGAAAGTCAGGTAGCCGGCGAAACTGCCCGAATGCATGACGAGTAGAAACATGTTGAACTCGAAGCTACCCAAGCCGGCACCACCCTGCTCGACAGGCAGAGACAGTAAAGGCGGGATCCACAGGAACAATCCCCAACTGGCGAACATGGCGCACGTGCTGACCATTGAAGCCACGATGACGGAGCGTCTGATTCCCGGTTGGAGGAGTTGACCGATGGAAGGTGCGACCTGTCTGGATGCTGCGATCTCGTTCCTAGTCTCGATCCACACCGCCGGTTCTTCGACGTTGCGGCGGATCCAGAGGGTGAACAGGGCCGGAGCCACGCCGATAAAAAAGACCGCCCTCCATCCAAAGACCGGAAGGACGAACGCAGCGGCCAAAGCCGCCATCGCATAACCGACCGCAAAACCACTCTGCATGATTCCGAAAGCTTTGCCCCGGTGGCGCTCAGGCCAGGTTTCGGAAATCAGGGCCGCTCCCGTGCTCCACTCCCCGCCGACTCCCAGGCCGAGGATGATTCTGAAGATCGCCAGTTGAGTGATGGTCTGAGAAAAACCACATGCGGCGGTGAAGATCGAATACACGAGGATGCTCATCATCATCGCGCGCACCCGGCCCAGGCGGTCCGCGATAAGTCCGAACGCCAGGCCGCCGATGGCCGACGACATCAGGGTGAGCGAATTCAGAAACCCGCCCATGGCGAACGACATGTCGAAGTGTTCGATCAGGTTGCCGAGGACGATGGCATAGAGCAGAACGTCCATACTGTCGAGGACCCAGCCGAGGGTAGCCGCGATCAGTGCTTTGCGCTGCTGGGCGGTGACCTCCCGCCACCAGGGTTGGCCTGGAACCGGAAGGGAGTTAGTGGTGTCGTCCATTTACGGGCTTACTTCTACCATCGTTTCGACGGATATGGAAGGGCGGAGCTTTGTGAGGCCCCAAATCACCGATCGGACCAGACCGCCAACTCATTTCCGCTCGGATCGGTGAAGTGGAATCGGCGTCCACCGGGAAACTCGAATGTCTCCCGGACGATCTGTCCGCCGCTCTCACGGACTCGTTCTTCGATCTCTGCCAGGCTCGTGGCATAGAGAACGATTAATGGCTCGCCCGAGGTCACTTCCGCCGCGACGGCAAAACCGCCGGCTAAGCGACCGTCGGTGAAACTCGTGTAATCGGGGCCAAAGTCCGTGAACTTCCAACCGAACACACCGGAGTAAAAACTCTTGATCTCCCCAATGTTTGTGGTCGAAAACTCGATGTAGTCCACGCGTCTGTCCTGTTCTTCCTGGCTCATAAGGTCGTCTCCTTTTGAACTAGGAGCCTGTGCGCGGCAGAAGAGATCTACTGCGAAAGCGCTCCTAGTCCGCAAATCCGTAGGAATCAGTGTAGTGATCCAGCCCCAGGTGCAGAGATTCCCGGCCAAGTCCGCTGTGTTTGACGCCGGAGAACTCGACGCGGAGGTCTCGGAATATGCCGTGGTTGTTGTGGAACACGGCGCCTGCCTGAATTCGGTCCGCCAGGGTCTCCGCCTGCCGGCGGTCCGATGTCCAGACCGACGCTCGGAGTCCGAAGTGGGTGTCGTTGGCCCAGCCTACGGCCCGGTCGATGTCGTTGAAACGAACGATCGGGACGAGGGGGCCGAATTGTTCGCAAGCCACGACTTCATCGGGGTGATTCGCCCCGGTCAGAATCGAAGGGAGCAGGAAGTAGCCCTGGTCCCACTTTTCCGGGCTCAGCTTTCGACCGCAGGTTCGTATGTCCTGGCCCTGATTCCGGGACCGTTCCATCAATCCGTTGACGAAATCGAATTGGACCTTGTTGCCCAGTGGGCCCATCGTGGTTTCGGAGGCGAGACCGTCGCCTACGATGGTCTCTCCGAACGCCGCCGTCAGCTTTTCCAGAAGTTCGTCGTGGCGCGACTCGTGGACGTATATCCGCTTGATCGCGACGCACACCTGGCCTGTCGCTCGCAGGATGGCCCGCGTCATCCGTTCGATCGCAGCTCCATCCAGGACCGCATCGGCAAGGACTATCGCAGGATCATTGCCTCCTAACTCGAGGTGCAATTTCTTGATGCTTGCAGCCGACCGTTCGATGATTCGACGTCCGGTTTCCGTGCCCCCCGTGAACCCAACTGTTGAAATCCGGGGATCGGTAACCAGCGTGTCGCCCACGGTCCCACCGGACCCCGTGAGCAGGTTCAATACCCCGTCCGGGAAGTGGGGTCCGAGGATGCGAACGCACTCCATGACGGTCAGGGGGCAGTGGGTGGCGGGCTTGAGAACGACCGTGTTGCCGCCCGCAACGGCAGGGACGAGTCTGCGGAAGCTGAGCAAAACCGGGGAGTTCCAGGGCGAAATGATAGCGGTCAAACCTCGCGGTCGTTTTCGAATCCAGACGGGCTGAGATGTCTCAATCAGTTCCGGTCGACTCCACTCGGCAAGGTCCGCCGCAATGATATCTATCATCTCGATCGACCGGAGGATGTCGCGTTCGGCTTCGGTCCGCGGCTTACCGTTCTCCCGGACCAGCAGCCTGGTGAGTTCGGGCACGGATTTCCGCAGGTCCGCCGAAGCGGCCCGCAATCGTTCAGCGCGTTCTTCCGGCTGCGTCCGGGACCAGTGGGGAAACCCGGAGGCGGCCGCCCGGATCGCGGCTTCGACGTGTTCCGTGTCGGACAGGGCGACCTCACCGACGATCTCGGTCATTCGTGCCGGGTTGATGACCGGGGTCTTCGGTCCTGCGTCGACCCACTCGCCGGCTATCAGCACCTTGCCGGAAGTTTCGGGAAACGCCTCGCTCGTCATTCGTGTCCCCCGAGCAGGTCCCCGCCTCCGGGTGGTCCGCAGAAAGGTTCGTCCATCGGTCCGATCCCCTCCATGTCGACGACAATCAGAGTGGCCCGGCGCGCATTGATGGCTTCTCTGAGTGCTGCTCGGAAATCTTCCGTGTTCCCGACGCGTTTGGCGGGGATTCCGAAAGCGTCGGCCAGACGTACGAAATCCGGCGTCCAGAGGTCCACGCCGACCTTCCGGCCTTCGAGGTACTTGTCTTGAATGTTTCGGATCACGCCGTATCCGGAGTCGTCGTAGACCACCATCACGAGAGGCAGGTGCTCATCGAGCACCGTTGCCAGGTCCCCCACGTTGTAAAGAAAGCCACCGTCTCCGGCCAGAAGCAGGACCGGCCGGTCGGGGGCGGCGATCTGTGCGCCGACCGCCATCGACAGGCCCTGGCCGATGCCGCCGCCCGAAGCGTGAACCGATGACCGGGGCCGCCGGATTTCGATCAACCGGTTTCCCCACGTCGTGTTGGGTATCGTGATGTCCCGGACAACGACCGTGTCCTCGGTCAGTGTTTCGCGGATAGCGTCCAGAACGGGCTCCCAGGGACCCAGTGTGTTCCGAAGGTTTTGTCGGACGGCGTTGCGGATCTGTTCTATTTCCAGTCGGTAGTCCGGCTTCGGGATCGGAGCGTCCGCAAGGACCATCTCCACCAGGGCCGGCAGGATCAACCCTGCGTCTCCGGCAAGGCTATCGGATTGTGGAAAGTTTCGATTCGTCGCCGCCCGGTCCGCATCGATGCCGATATGGTCCGCCGGCGTCGTCATTTTCCAGTTCGAAGTCTCGTTTCCACGGAACCGGACACCGACGCTCAGGAGGACATCGGCAGATTTGACCAGCTCCCGGACCTCGGGATACGTTGCGAAATGTCCGATGCACAGTGGATGATTTTCGGGTATCGACCCGCGTCCGGCCTGGCTCGTAATCACGGCTGCGCTCAGTAACTCGGCGAGTTTGGTCAGAGGTTTCGACGAATCGGATCGGATCACGCCTCCTCCGGACCAGAGCACGGGCCGTTTCGACCCGATCAGTTTGCCGACCACCGGTTCCAGATCGATCGGCTCCGGAGGTCTTCCGTCGGTCTTAGCGACGATCAGGGCCGGTGGGTCGACGAACCGAGCCTGGAAATCGATTGGGATTTCCACGCTCACTGGGCCGGCCGGAGGACTGACAGCTTCGTTAATGGCCTTTCGAATCGTCGCCACTCCCTCACCCGCCCGCCGCACCCGGTATGCCTGTTTGCTCAGCGTCTCGAGCATCGCAAGCTGGTTTTCGAACTCGTGAATGTATCCCCGTCCCGAGTCGATATACTCGGAAGCCACCTGCCCGGTGATATGAAGCAACGGAGTTCCGGCCGTCACAGCCTCGATGAGAGCGCCGGCGGCGTTTCCGGCCCCCGTCCCCGTGCTCGTCAGCACTACCCCCAGCTTTCCCGACACCCGCGCGTACGCATCGGCCATGTTGACCGCCCCGCCTTCGCTGCGTGCGGTCACGATTCGGAATCCGCCATGACGTTCCAGTGCGTCGTAGATGGGGAGGTTGTGGATACTGACGATGCCAAAGACGACATCGGTTCCCAGATCGTGGAGGTCGTTCGCGACCGCGTCGCTGAGCGTCATCAGGAATTCGCCAGGCAAAACTGGCGGATCAGAGCATTGAATGTTCCCGGTCTCTCCTGGTAGCAGAGATGTCCGGCCTGTGGGATCACCTCGAACCAGACGTTGGGTATCGCCCGGCGCATCTCGTCGGCCTCGGCGGATGGGATGACATGATCCTCGGCAGCCCAGATCAGCAGCGTTCGCACGTTGATCTTCCCAAGCAGATCCCGCTCGTCCGCCCCGGACATCGCGATGGCCGCATACCGGTATCCCGATGGGCGGATTTCGGCCATGATCGAGATGGCATCCCGCACGACGCCTTCTCTCGCGCACTTCGAAAACAGCCCGGGTGTCCGTTGCTCAGCCAACTGCCTCGGCGACAGTCTTTGGATCAAGCCGAGCCTCTCTTCCAGTTTCCGTACCCGAACCTGTTCGGGTTCCGCGCAGCCGCCGCGGGTCGTGTCGGCCAGAATCAGGGTCTTCACGGTCTCGGGATAACGCCGGTAGAACTCCTGCGCGATGATCCCTCCCATGGAATGTCCAAGCAGATGCATGAGGCCGATGTCGAGTTCGTCGACGAATTCTTTCAGGCAGTCGGCGTATTCTGCCATCGTCGGCGTTTCCGCTACCGGGTCGGATGAGAGCCCGTAGCCCGGTGCGTCCCATGCAACCACGGTGAAATCGTCGGCAAGGTCCTTGAACTGGTGACTCCACGAATTCCGGTTGGATCCGATGCCGTGCAGAAGAAGCAGGGGTGGTCCTTCGCCCGACTGTTCGAAACCGATGGTGTGGTTTTCCAGCTGTACCGAACCCAAGTCAGCGACTCCTTTCCACGGTCTCCGGCTCTGGCTGGTCCGAAGCCCTCGCATTCCGGCGTTTGTTGACGCATTCCCGAAGGAAACGCCGAAGCTCGTTGACGCCCCGGTCCGAGTTGATCAGGTGTTCGTCGCCGCGCGAGGCGGTGCCCCGCAGCGATTCGAGGATGACGCGGTCCTGATCGATCACCCACGCGTGCTGCTTTTCCCAGAAGTACCGGTACATCAGGTGCCAGTAGGCTTTCTTCAGGCCCGAGAGCTTTCTGTAACGCAGGAAATAGACGAGCGAGGAATCTCCATCGATGGGCGTCACCATCCCGACGATACGGAGAATCCCTTTGGGACCCCATGGCAGCGGGATGTCCAGCCGCACCCATAACGTTCCATCCCACCAGAATTCCGCCCAGTCAAAGTTGATCCCCTTCTGCCCTGCTCTTTCAACGATGAAGCCGTCGTCTTTGCGGACGACACGGATCTCGTCTTCGAGCGTCCCCTGACCGAGGGTGAACGACTTTCCGTGCAGATAAGGCCCGTGCATGGGGTCGGCGAGGTTTTCGTGAACCAGGATCCAGTTCACGTCCCAGACGGACTCGCAGATGAAACCGGACCAGTCGGGACTTTCGAGTTCTTCAGGAATGACGAGTTCCGGAGGGGTCGTCCCGGTCGCTTGGGGAAAGTAGACCCACACCAGCCCGGCCCGTTCCTGACAGGCATAGGTTTCGAGTGACAGTCGCGGAGCCAGCGATTCGTTGGCGTTCCTGCTTGCTGGAATGTTCGTGCACCGGCCCTGCCCGTTGAAGCACCAGCCGTGATAGGCACACGTGAGAACGTCTCCGTGAACCTCGCCCTCGCTCAGCTTCGCGCCCCGATGCGGGCAGGTGTCGGTCTGGACGTGAATCCGACCGGAAGAATCGCGCCAGGCGATCAGGTCCAGCCCGAGGCGCCGGAGGCCGAGAGGCTTCCCGGCGACGTCAGCCGACTTCGAGACCGGATACCAGAGGTCGAACACCCCGTTTCGCAGTTCCTCGTCAAATGCGAATTGTGTCGAATCGGTCATTTCTGCTTAAGCGATTGTATCGTGAACCCTTCAGTCGAACACCAGCCCGCCGTCGACGACGATCAACTGGCCGGTGACGAAAGCCGCGTCGTCGGAGAGGAGAAACGAAACGACGCCGACAATATCACCTTCTTCGGCTTCTCTCCGTATGGCGCGATTTTCGACGTTCCACGCGTGTTTTTCCTCAGGGACTCCTGCCGTTGCTTCGTTCCGCACCAATCCCGGTGCAACACAGTTGATCCGGACGTCGTCTACGCCCAACTCGCGCGCCATCGCCCGTGTAAATGCGGTCACGGCGCCTTTGGTGGTGACGTAGTGGAGGAGTTTGGGACTGCCCCAGAGCGCGGTGTCGGAACCAATCGTGACGATGCTTCCTCGTTTTCTTTGCTGCATGTGGGGCGCCACCGCCCTGCAGGTCAACCAGGTTCCGCGAACATTGACGGCCATGAGCCGGTCCCAGTCTTCGACCGAGATCTCGTCGTATCCGGCCCCGCCGACCGAATCGGCAAGAGCGGCATTGGCCACCAACCCGTCGATTTGCCCCCAGTCGGCCATGAACCGGGCTGCCATTTCCTCGGTGGACTCTTCCGATGAAACGTCAGTCGGGTGAAAAGTCGCCTGCCCTCCTTCTCGCCGGATCTCTTCCGCCGTTTCCTCACCACGCTCTTCATCTATTTCGGCGATGCCGATACGCGCACCCTCCGAGGCGAGTCGCCGCGCGTACGCCCGGCCAAGGCCACGGCCGGCGCCGGTCACTATCACGGCTGTGTCAGCGTGGCGGCTCATCCTGTTTTCGTCCTCGCGCTCGGGCTTCGGTAAGCGGGCTGCCTTCGGGATAGGTGGGTAGCTCCGGCCGCGGAGTGCCCAGCATGACCAGCATCAGCGCGTCCTGATCCGTGTCGTTGCGGACGCCTCTGTAAATCCCGGCCGGCGTGCAGAGCATGTCGCGCGGGCCGAGCGTCCGCTCCAGTTCGCGGTCCCCGTCAGCCCAGACGCACGTTATGGAGCCCTCGAGGACGAAGAACACTTCTTCCACGTCGCTATGGAGGTGGACCGGCCCTTCGCTTCCCGCCGGCAGGAGCATGGTGCTCAGCGTAAAGTGTTGTGCCTTGATGATATTTGGATCATCGTGCTTACCGGTACCCCCGCCCCCGAGATACCGGATTTGCGCCCGCCTGTACTTTTGATCGACATCTGCCTGAAATTGCAGGGCCTTCCAGTCGAACTCGCGGTCTTCGAGCCTTCGTATCCACTGATCGATCTCGCCCACGTTGGTCGTGGATTTCTCCATAAAAACTCCTAGGAGCCTGCGCGGCAGAAGAGATCTACTGCGAAAGCGGTATAATCGGTCCAGATTTCCCCGATTTTTCGTTAAATAGAACGACTATTCGCCTCAAAATCGAGAAAATGCCTCAAAGTCGAGGGAATCTGGCCTCGATTCTCCACTTTCTCGCTACGATCCCTTCTGCCGCGCAGGCTCCTAATCGGTTGGTTCCGAAGCCCAGCCCGGGTCGGGATCCCCGGCCATTGCGCGACGAATATCGGCGCTTGGCGGTCCCGCGGTTCCCCAGAGATCCATGAACTCGGGAACACGTTTCCACACCCTGGGCTCGTGCGTTGTTTCGTCCTCGATCCGGTCGATGTCGCTCGTGTACTCGGTAACGTATCCGAGAGGATCCTTGAAATAACAGAAAATGTTGTTGCCGGGTCCGTGACGTCCGGGTCCCCACGCCGGTTGCCTGCCGTGATGTCGAAGATTCGACATTCCCCGCATGACCTCATCCACGCTCGCAACCAGATATGCCACGTGATTCAGCGATGCGTGACTGGCCCTGTTGAAGGACACCACGTGATGTTTGGGGTTACACCGCAGGAAGGCCATCTGGTCTTCACTCCAGTCCGAGATCCGAAAACCAAGGACTTCCGTGTAGAACCGGACGGTCTCGTCGAACTTCGCCGAGTTGAGGACGACGTGGCACAGTCTCAAGGGTTCGACGCTTTTCCGCGTCCATCCGTTCTTATGCTGTTGGACGCCGGCAGAAAGTTCGATGCAGCGGTCTTCCGGGTCGAGAAACCGGAATCCGTAACCGCCGCCGGCCTCCGCCAGTTCGTGAGGCCCTTCGATCGGAGACACGCCGCTCGCAGCAAGTTCGTCGGCGGCGATCTCAATGGCGGCCCTGTCTTTCAGTCCGAAAGCGATGTGATGCAGCCCTGGCCCCGGACCCGGATGGATGCTGAGCAGGTGATGCTCCGCCGCCGCGCCCCGCAGGTAGCTGACACCGCCCTCTTCGGCTGCGACTTCCAGGCCCCACAGATCCCGGTAGAACGCCCGATGTGTTTCTGGTTCGGGAGAGAAGAAGCCGACGTGGCGAATGTCTGTGATTTCCACGGATTGGTTCGAGGCTCTTTGCTATTGTTCCGGATTCCGAAGACTCGGCGAGTTGAGGTCGAGCATCTGGATCGGGATAACTTCCACCGAGCCGATGGCGGTAAGCTCCTCCAGGAACACCTCCGCCTTGCCAACCAGGACGATGAGGACGTCGTCGGTGTGGATCTCCTGTGCGACCCGGGCCACGTCCCTTGCTGAGACCGACGCCAGCTCGTCCCGGTACGTTGCAAGGTATTCGGCGCCGAGGTCGTACACGGCCAGGTTCGCCAGACGGGCGGCCAGGTCGCCGGGTGTTTCGATCGTGAGGGGAAAGCTGCCGACCAGGAATGCCTTCACTTGCTCGAGCTCGTCTTCGGGGACTGGATCGGATTGAAGACGGTCGATCTCGTTGAGAATCAGCTGAACCGCTTCGACGGTCTTTTCGGTGCGCGTTTCGGTTACCGCATACAGTGCGCCCGGCCCTTTCCTGGGAATGATCGTTTCATAAGCGCCATAGGTCAGCCCCCTCTCCACACGGAGGCTGTCCATCAGCCTGCCCGACTGGCCGCCCAGGACGTAGCTGGCGACCAGTATCGGAAAGTAATCCGCGTCTCGACGCGCAACGGTCGTCTGGCCGATTCGTATCTCTGTCTGAACGCTGTCCGGGTCATCGATCACGATGATGCGCCGACCTTCGACGGCTGGGAGATCCGAGAGATCCACACCCGGGACGTCCCTTCTCGCCCAATCGCCGAACCACCGGCTTGCCAGTTCGAACGCCTCTTCGGTGGTGACGGCTCCGGCGATTGCCAGGGCGGAGGCGTTCGGGGCGAAATACGTCTGATGGTACCGAACGATGTCGTCACGGCCGATCTTTCCGATCGATTCCATCGTGCCGTCCGCGGGATGGGCGTAAGGATGGCGGCCATAGAGCGCTCGAATAAAAGTGGAGTCCGCCAGGAAATCCGGGTCCTGGAGGCTGGCCATCATGCCGGAGCCGGCCTGTTGCCGCATGCGTTCGATTTCGGAGGGCGCAAACGCGGGGTTCATGACGATGTCGGTCATCAGTTCGAACGCCAGATCCGTACTGTCCTTGAGAACCGATGCCGTGACGATAATTGCCTCTCGAGCGGCGCGGGTCGAAATCGAACCTCCCGCCGTGTCGATGGCTTCGGCGATTTCCTGCGCCGAACGCGTCGTGGTTCCGGTGTCGAGTAAATCGGTGGTGAACGTCGCCAGGCCGGGCAGATCCGCCGGGTCGTTGACGCCGCCCGCCCCGATAACGAGTTGGATGGACAGGACGGGCTGTTCGGGATGCTCGAGCGCGAAAACCCGCAGCCCGTTGTCCATCGTGCGTGCCTGGTACGGCGGGAAGTCCACCTTGTCGAGTCTCTGGGGGCTCGGAGGGTTCTCTCTTTGTGCCATTGCCTGCCCGCTGACCAGCACTATCGCCAGGAGGGCTGCCAGAGTCAGTTCAGTTCGCATGGTGTTCCCCTCCCGCTAGTGCCAGTCACCCGGCGCGCCCGGCGTCACCGTAACGACCGTTCGGTTGGTCGGATCCAGGTACTTCTTGACGACCCGCATGATGTCCTCTTTCGTCACGCTCATGAAGAGCTCCAGTTCGTCGTTCGCCGCCGCCGTGTCCAGGTGGATGACTGCCGCATGGCCCAGGGCGTCGGCTTTCTCCTGAACCGATTGTCTCCCGAGGATGTAGTCCGCGCGGAGCTGGGTCTTTGCCTTGTCCAGTTCCGCGTCGGTTACCGGCTCATCCATCATTCTCTGGAATTCCGCGTCCAAAACTCGTTCGCCCTCGTCGAGCGGGGCGCCCCGGTTCATGATGAGGATGGCGAAGAACAGGTTCGGATCCTGCCTGAAACTGCTGCTGGCATCGGCCTGGACGGCCAATTGCGTCTCGTACACCAGGGATTGATAGACACGAGAGCTGCGGCCCCCCGATAGAATGCTTGAAGCGATGACGAGAGGATAGGAATCCGGGTGTCCGTCCTCGGGGATGTAATACCCGGCCACATACGCCGGTAGAGGCACGGCTTTGGTTCGGGGGATGCGCCGTTCTTCCTCGTGGTCCGGCTCACGGACCGTGACACGTTCGATCGCATCTTCGCTCCCGGGAATATCACCGAAATACTGTTTCGCCCAGTCGAGAGCCTGCCCGGTATCGAAATCCCCGGCGATGACCAGGTATGCGTTTCCGGGAACGTAGTACGTCTGGTAGAACTCCACCACATCTTCGATCGTTGCGTTGTCCAGATCTTCCATGCTCCCGATCGGTATGTGTTTGTACGGATGGACGTCGAAGGCGTTGCTGTAGAGCGTCTCGAACAGGTCTCCGTACGGCGGGCTTTCCACGCGGACGCGCCGCTCCTCCTTGACGACTTCTCGTTCAGACTGGAAATTCTGTTCGGAGACGTCGAGTGATTTCATTCGGTCCGCTTCCATCCACAGAATCATTTCCAGGTAGTTCGACGGGAAAGTTTCCCAGTAGACCGTCACGTCGTCGGTTGTGTACGCATTGATGACGCCGCCCACACCCGTGATCCGACCGTCGAATTCCTCCGGCTCGATGTTGGCTGAGCCCTTGAACATGAGGTGCTCGAAGAGATGGGCGAATCCCGTTCGGCCCGTCTTTTCGTTCTTGGATCCGACGTGGTACCAGAGCTGGAGGTTGATGACCGGGGTGGAATGATCCTCGTGCGTGATAACGGTCAGCCCGTTGTCGAGCTTGTCTTCGCCGTAAGCCAGCGGCGTCGGCATCGAAAGACCCTCCGAAGACTGCCCGTAGCCCGGACCTGCCACGATGAGAGCGAACACGATGAAACCGGCAACGAACCGCATATTCTTATCTCCGTCTCTTAGCCTGGGATCCATTCAAAAAACGTTCAGCACCCGGTTTGCAGTACTCCTTGTCCCCGCCGGGTCCCTGCTCCCCTCCGGCAACTGACCACTGACCACTAACCACTGACCACTTCCCCAGTGACCACTTCCCCAAATCAAATCCTAACAAACAAGGCCGCGAAGGCCCAACCTTGTACGAGGGACGCGAACATCGCGGTAGCGACGGGATCGGACGTGGCCCTTCGGACGAACCCGGACATCCACCAGAGAACGAGCCAGAACAATACCACCAGATGTGTGATCAAGACGAGGAAGGAACTTTCCGGGTTGAGCAGCAGGACGCCGGTGACGACCGCCGCCCAGAGGATGATCCGTGTTGTGACGAAGGTGAGCGCCCGAACTGGGCCGGACCGAATCGATCGCAGATGAAGTTCGTCGAACATAAATAGCGGAATGCTCACAACTACGAAAACCGGGAACCGCAGCCATTGTCCACCCGAAGGCACCACGTGAATGAGATGCGATCCTACGCCCACGGCGAAAACTCCGATGGCGTAGGCCGCCGAGAGGAGTCCGATCCCGAGACCCAGCCGCCTCGTTCGCGGCCACTGTCCATGCCAGAGCAGGAGTCCGGTCACCAGCAGGAAGCTCATCAGGTAGTCCGTCGCGAACAGACGGGTCCACGCGAGCGGTACGATGACCCGCAGAACCAGGAGTGCCGCCCCGGAAGCAGCCACGACGGAAACGAGAGTCCGTGGCACATCAGGGATGTCGAGGAGTTCCGGCCGGTCCGAAGCCCCCGGAAGCAGTGACCATGCCGCCACGATGCCTGCCAGAGACATCAGGATGAGCCATCCGATGCGTTCCAGCGTCCTGGTCGAGTCCGGTCTGCCGCCCATCCACTCCGTGATCAGCCGAATGGTTGCGGGGTTGAAGAGCGCGCTGGAATGTCCCGCATACTGGAAACTCCACCATTCGCCCGCCGGCCCGGCCGCGCCGATCAGTGTTGGAATAAACTCGTTGATTCGGGGAGCGTCCAGGTTTCCAGTAACAATCAGGACGTGGTCGGTACCGAGGTATTCGAGAGGAACCGGAGCGGGAGACAACAGGACGATCTTTCGAAACGACCGAATCGGGGCCAGGTCGACAAGAAGACCACCGCCCATGGAGTGACCCACCAGGATCGGGGTCGATCCGAGATAGTCAAGGGTTGCTTCGATCGCACGACTGCTGCCGATCGCGCTGAAAGGGACGTTCGAGTCCCCATGTCCTGGAAGGTCGATCGCATAAGTTTCGAATCCAGCCTCAGCCAGCGCCATTCCGAACGTTCGCATGAAATCCTTGTTGCTGTTGAGCCCATGCACAAGAACCACCTCGTCGATCGGATCCGAATCGGGCAGGAAATGGAGGTAGGGAGTCGGTGGTTCGATCGGCAGGACGCCGGAGTTCGTGGTTGGGCTTGCCCGATCGAGTTGCCAGGATCCGATCAGGAACGCACCGAAACACCAAAGGCTGACCCAGAGCCGCACAATCGGCGATGCTATACTATTTCGACACCGGGAGTGTAAATAGTCCCGCTCACAACTCGTCCAAGGTCCACCTAAAGTCATGAATACCAGCAAGATATCGACTGTTGATGATCTGGCGCTTCGGGCTTGTGAACTGAAGGTGGCGGGCAAACGAATTGTCTTCACGAACGGGTGTTTCGACATCCTGCATGCCGGCCACATCGAGCTGTTCCGGAAGGCGAGACTACTGGGAGATGTGCTGGTCGTCGCAATCAACAGCGACCTGTCCGTTCGCCGACTCAAAGGCGAAAAGCGCCCGATTTTCAACGAACGAGAGCGTTCGGAGATCCTGTCGGCCCTGGAAATGGTCGATTTCGTCACGATCTTCGGCGAAGACACACCGCTCGAAACGATTTTGAAGATTCGGCCGGATGTTCTGGTGAAGGGGGCCGATTGGGAAGAGAAGGGCATCGTTGGCGCCGAACAGGTCGAAGGTTGGGGAGGCGAGGTCGTTCCGATCCGCCTGGTAGAAGGGCAATCGACGTCGGGCATCATCGACCGCATCGTTTCGGGGATTCGCACAGGTCGAAGCGGGTGAAGGGATGTACCACGAAGCGACAAAGTGCGCGAAGATACAAACATTGTTCAGTTAGGAGCCTGCGCGGCAGAAGGGATCGTAGCGAGAAAGTGGAGAATCGAGACCAGATTTTCTCGATTTTGAGGCGAATAGTGGTTCTATTTAACGAAAAATCGGGGAAATATGGGCCGATTATACCGCTTTCGCAGTAGATTCCTTCTGCCGCGCAGGTTCCTAGCCGACCTTCGTTGACTTCGCATCTTCGTGGTGAAAGAAGATCGTCGCCTGCCGGACCTTGAAAAAATGGAACTCGCTCAAAGCCGCCTTCAGGAACTTTTCTCCAGGATACCGGACTTGGCGGATGTCTCCCGGATTGCGGCCGCAACGCTGAAAGGGGACACGCGGGTTGTGGTGGCCGGCCTGGGTGGCTCCACCCGCGGCCTGCTCACCGCGGCCTTGTGGAAAAATTTCAAACGCCCGATCTTTCTTGTGACCGCCGTAGACACGGCTGCGGAGAACCTGGCCCTCGACACCGGTTATTTCCATTCGGAACTGAATGACGGGTCGCCCGATCGGGTCTGTCACTTTCCTGCCTGGGAAACGGATCCCTACTCCGGGTTGTCGCCGCATGCCGACGTTCTTCAGGCCCGGGCCACGACGTTATGGCGATTGCGGTCCGGTGAGGCCGATATCGTCGTGACGTCGGCCCGGGCCCTGGGGGGGCGTTTGCGAAGCCCGGCTGGTTTTGACTCCTGCGGTCTCCGCCTCCAAGTGGGAGACGAAGTTTCCCAGGAGCTGATGCTCGAACACCTCTCGACGGCCGGTTACCTCCGGCAGGAGCCGGTCGGATCGGTCGGCGAGTTTTCCGTGCGGGGCGGAATCGTTGACGTGTTTTCGCCACTCGCACCCAACCCTGCTCGAATCGAATTCTTCGGCGACACGGTGGATTCCATCCGGGAGTTCGATCTGGACGACCAGAGATCCCGGAATCCGATGCGGCGCATAACGATCCTGCCCATGCAGGAGCATTTTGTCAGCCGCGAGATGTTCCGCAAATGGGCCGGCGCCGCCAGAGAGAAGTGGCGGGATGAGAAAAACGAAGGCGACCTGAACGAAAAGCTGGTTTTTGCCGACGACGGCGAACCGTTCCCCGGGTCGATGTTCCTGCTGCCGGCTCTCTACCCGATGGAAGCCACGTTACTGGATTACGTCAACGATGCCGTCTTTGTCCTGGATGAACCCGAACTGACCCTCAAGCAATACGACGAGTATTTCGGCGTTCTCCAACTCCGGCATGAACAAGCCGTGGAGGCTGGCGCCGTCGCCCTCGCTCCAGAGAAGCTTTTCCTGGCTCGCGACGAGTTCGCGAGCTCTATGGCGCGTTTCCCATCCCTGAACCTGGAGGAACTTGGCTCGGACGGATCGGAGTTTCTTGTCCTGGGTCAGCCCGCACGCCGGTTTCATGGGCGCATCCGGGAGATGGCCGAGACGATCCGTCAATCCTTTGATGAAGGGCGCCAGGTTGTCCTCCTGGGCAGTACGCTCGGGATGGCCGAGCGGCTTCGGGACATTCTCCACGAATACGAACTGCCGTTGCGGGCTGATTTCGGCGATCAACCGGTCGGGGCGGTGACGGAGGGAAAGGCGCCGGTCGTCGGAATAGGCCGCATTTCGGCAGGGTTTCGAATGCCTGACGTCGGGCTGGAGGTTTACGCGGAAACCGATATCCTCGATGAAACCGAACACTTTGCCCCCCCGCGCCGCCGGCGGAAGACTTCGACCTTTCTTTCCGATCTCCAGGATCTGAAGCCCGGCAACTATGTCGTCCACGTGGATCATGGCATCGGTATCTACGGTGGACTGACGACGATCCACGACCGGGAGTGCATGATCCTTTCCTATCACGCCGGGGATCGCCTCTACGTTCCTCTCGAACGGCTCGACCTGGTCCAGAGATATTCTGCCACGGAAGGTTCCGCGCCCAACCTCGACAAGCTGGGAGGGACCACCTGGGTTGCGCGAAAAGCCCGTGTCAAGAGAGCTATCCGGGACATGGCCGCGGAGCTACTGGGACTCTATGCCGAGCGCAAGGTCGCCCTGGGACACTCTTTTTCTCCAGATACGGAATGGCAGAAGGAATTCGAAGAAGCGTTCCAGTATGAAGAGACACCCGACCAGTTGACCGCGATCGAGGACATCAAACACGACATGGAGGCCCAGGTCCCGATGGACCGGCTGGTTTGCGGAGACGTGGGCTACGGCAAGACCGAAGTCGGTATGCGGGCGGTCTTCAAGGCCGTCAACGACGGGAAGCAGGTTGCGATGCTGGCCCCGACAACCATCCTTTGCTTCCAGCATTTCGAGACTCTCAAAGAAAGATTCGCTGCGTTTCCTGTCGAGATCGCGATGCTGAGCCGCTTCGTTCCGCCAAAGGAGATCAAACGGGTTGTCCGGGATATCGAGGACGGAAAGGTCGACATCGTGATCGGGACTCACCGCCTGCTGTCGAAGGACGTGAAGTTCCATGACCTCGGGCTGCTGATCGTCGATGAAGAACAGCGGTTCGGCGTGGCACACAAAGAGCGAATCAAACAGATCAAGAAACAGGTCGATGTCGTGACGATGACGGCGACGCCGATCCCTCGAACCCTGCACATGGCCCTGACCGGCTTGCGCGACATGTCCGTGATCGAGACCGCGCCCCGTGACCGCCTGGCGATCAGCACCGCTGTCGTGAAGTTCAATCAGAACGTGATCCAGAGCGCCATTGAGTTCGAACTGGACCGCGGCGGGCAGGTCTACTTTGTCCACAATCGGGTTCAGTCAATCTATTCCCTGGCAAGTTTCGTCCAGCGTATCTGCCCCCAGGCTCGTGTGGGTGTCGGGCACGGCCAGATGAGCGAGAAGGAACTGGAACGGGTGATGCTGCGATTCATGCACCACGAGTTCGATGTGCTCGTCAGTACCACGATTATTGAGAACGGTCTGGACATCGCGCTGGCGAACACCATGATTGTCAATCGTGCCGACAAGTTTGGCTTGTCTCAGCTCTATCAGCTCCGTGGCCGTGTGGGCCGCTCCAACCGGCGCGCGTACGCCTACCTGCTGATTCCTTCCGACAAGAGCCTCACGCCGATCGCACGCCGCAGGCTTGCCGCCATCCGCGAGTTCAGTGAACTGGGCGCCGGTTTTCGCATAGCCGCCCTGGACCTGGAGTTGCGCGGAGCGGGAAACCTGCTCGGCGGTCAGCAGCACGGTCATATCGAATCGATCGGCTTCGACCTCTACTGCCAGATGCTGGAACGAACCATGGAGGAATTGCGAACAGGTGAGGCGCCGCCGGATGTCGAAACGGCTATCAATCTCCGGGCGGACCTGAAGGTTCCCGCGAGTTTTGTGTCCGATGAGGCGTTACGACTGCGGATCTATAAGAGCATCGCCTCGGCGCGGACGGAGGAAGAAGTCGAACATCAGTACCGGGATCTGGAGGACCGGTATGGCGATCTGCCGCTGCAGGTACAGAACCTGTTGGAATACGCACGGCTCCGCCTGCTCGGGAGGGCGCTCGGAATTCACTCCATAGACCGCAAACGAGATGTTGTGGATGTTATTTTTCACGAAAACGCTCGCGTTGAACCCGCTCGGATCGTCCAACTGGTGGAGGCGGGCAGCGAGGTCACTTTTGCGCCCCCGGCCACGCTGCGAATAAAAACAGCGGGCGGCCGGCGAGAGTTCTTCGAAAGCATTCAAAACGTGCTGCGAGAACTATCTTGATATATGCTTTTAGTTCAGGAGCCTGCGCGGCAGAAGGGATCGTAGCGAGAAAGTGGGGAATCGAGGCCAGATTCCCTCGACTTTGAGGCATTTTCTCGATTTCGAGGCGAATAGTGGTTCTATTTAACGAAAAATCGGGGGAATATGGGCCGATTCTACCGCTTTCGTAGCAGATTCCTTCTGCCGCGCAGGCTCCTAGACAAAGTGTTGCGGTTCCAAGGCGAACCAAAACATGCGAAATGGGTCGGATAAAATCTACGTGAAGAGGGCTGTTATGTTTCCAAGGTTGGTATTACCCACTCTCGGGCTGCTGATGTTCAGCGGTTCGGTTTTCGGCCAGGGCGAGCGGATAACGGTCGACGAGATCATCGCCAGGGTCAACAGCGGCATCATCCTCCGGTCCGAATACGAGGACACCCTCAAAGTCGTCGAAGCGGAACTGGTGCAGCAGTACCAGGGCGCACAACTCGTCGAGGCGATGGCCGACGCCGAATTGAACGCCTTGCGGGACCTGATCGACAAGAAGCTTCTGGCACAGAAGGCGGAGGAATTCGGGATCAACGCAGACCTCGAAGTCATCACCACGATGGAGCGCATGCGCCAGGAGTACAATTTCGGGAGTCTCGAGGAACTGGAGTCCGCTATTACCCAGCAGGGGCAGAACATCGACGATTTCAGGGAGTCGATCGCCAGTCAGTATCTGACCCAGCAGATTCTCCAGCGCGAGGTCTATCCGAAGATCATCATCACGACGGAAGACATCCGGACCTACTACGAGACGAACAAGGAGCGGTTCGACCGTCCCGAAGGCGTCCGGCTGCTGGAGATCGTGATTATGACGGAAGGAAAGACTCCCGAAGGGACAGAAGCAGCAGAGAAGACGATCCAGGAAGCGCTGGAGCGGGTGCGCGCAGGTGAGGATTTCAGCGAAGTCGCGTCCGAGGTGTCCGAGGCGTCCACTGCCGGGAGCGGCGGCGACCTTGGCTTTTTTGAGAAGGGCACCCTGCAGAAGGACTACGAAGAAGCCGCTGGCCGCCTGGAGCGCAGGCAGATCAGCGACATCATTCGCCAGCCCGACGCCCTTGTGATCCTCAAGCTGGAGGACAAGCACAACGGTGGCATCCTTCCATTTGAATTGGCGCAGGAGGACATCCAGGATCTGATCTGGAGGTCTCGCATCTCACCGCGGATTCGGTCTTACCTGGACAGGTTGCGATTCGAGGGATTTATCGAGGTCCGGGAAGGGTACGAGGATACCGGTGTCGTGAGCGAAGCCACAATCGCGGGTTCCAGTTCCGGGGGGCAGTAGGAACTAGGGGAGCCGTCACGCCCGTTCCTGGCCGCACTTGGCGATCCGTCTTCGAAACGCGCGCCTGGGCGTGCGGTGAATGTTATGCCTCTCTTGAACTTTGATTCTCGAAAGTGCGCCTAGACGTCTTTCTCAAATGGAGTCGCGTAATACCCCGTCGCACGATGGCCAAGGCGACGTGTGACGCCGGCCGCGTGACCGTAAACGACCATGTCGCACGCGCCGGCAGGAACCTCGAAATCGATGACGTTGTCGACCTTCGGCTGGCCCGCCGGCACATGAAGTTCCGGGTCGACTCCCTGCCGGCAAGAGCCCCAGGCAAGGCCGAAGCCCGGGACATGATCGAAGTCCTGGAGAACCATCCCCTGAAATCCGATCCCTGACCATGCTGACACCCCTGGAACTGACCATCATGAACTCGCTCTGGAAGCGGGGCTCCGCGACGGTTCGAGAAGTTCAGTCGGACCTGCTCCCCGACAGGCGTCTCGCTTACACGACGGTGATGACCGTGATGGATCGGCTGTTCAAGAAAGGCACCCTGCGCCGCGAAAAGCGTTCGAGGGCGCATGTCTACGAGCCGACCATAACGAATTCCGAGGCTCGAGCCGCCGCGGTCGATGCGTTGCTGGTGAGTTTCTTCGGTGGGTCGAGCCAACGTCTCCGTTCGTACCTCGGCAGCGGGCAATCGGCGGCAAGGAGCGTGGAGCGGAAAGCCGCACCGCGGCCCATCGACGATTCGTTGTTATGACGTACGAGGGACCTCCTAGACTAGGACCTCATCCGTCATCCGATGATGGTTTCCTGACGGACCTCATCCGTCGTCCGATGATGGTTTCCTGACGGACCTTATCCGTCGTCCGATGATGGTTTCCTGACGGACCTTATCCGTCGTCCGATGATGGTTTCCTGACGGACCTCATCCGTCGTCCGATGATGGCCTTCCTGACGGACCTCATCCGTCGTCCGATGATGGTTTCCTGTAGAGAAGCTCGTAGAGTTGCCTTTTTCCGATCCCCAGGCGCTCGGCGGCGAGTTTGAGCAGGTCGCCCCGCGAGAGTTCCGAGAGATCGGTTGCTTCTCTGCTCGCTTGTTCCGCGCCGTCGACGACTATGACGAACTCACCACGTTCGGTGACATCTGGAAGGACGTCGGCGATTCGGCCAAACAGGTGGGTCTCGTGCAGCTTCGTCATTTCCCTGGCGACCAGGACTTCACGATTTCCGAAGACCTCCAGCATGTCGGCCAACGATGATCGGATCCTCCTTGCGGATTCGTAGAACACTATCGTCAGCGCGATGCCTTTCAGGGACTCCAACTTCTTGCGGCGTGCCTTCAATCGCGCCGGCAGGAACCCGACAAAAACGAATTCGTCGGTCGGGAGGCCGGACACAGACAAAGCGGCCATGGCCGCCGATGGCCCGGGCACCGGGAGAACCGGAATCCCCAACTGCCGACAGACCCGGACCAACCGGTATCCAGGGTCGGAAATGGTAGGCGTGCCGGCGTCGGAGATCAGGGCCACTCTCAGCCCCGATTGCAGTCTTCGGGCAAGGCGTCCCGCTTTTTCCGCTTCATTGAACTCGTGGTAGCTTTCCATCCGCCGTCCGATTCCATGATGGTTGAGGAGTTTTATCGATCTGCGGGTGTCTTCGCACACGATCAGATCCATTTCCTTCAAGAGGGCGACCGCCCTGAATGAGAGATCCTCCAGATTTCCGATGGGCGTTGCGATGACGTAAAGGATTCCAGTGGGCATCGTAAATAAAATCGCTTTTGTCTTGACTATGTGATGCCGATCGGTACGATAGCTAGTTTGCTATGTGCCAATAGAATTCGTTGGTGCAGTCGAGAAAAACAAGGATTATTGAATTGTAGACCGACCATAATGCCCTACCTATACTAGCCACTGTTTATCAAATAAGAGCAGTCCCGCTGAAAGCTATTCTTCCATAACTATATCCTCACATTAAATAGCCCCGGTTCACTAGAGCCGGGGCGCCCACTCCTTTTGAATCCGCATTCCAAGTTGCTCACTCCAGATTTTCGTAAAGACCTCGGACCCCGTACCCGGCACCCGCGGACTACAAGTCCAACGACTTCAGGTACTCGCGGAATTGCCGGCCCAGGTCGTCTCTGTTTAGTGCGAACTCGACGTTGGCCTTGAGAAAGCCCAGCTTGTCGCCGGCATCGTAGCGCGTACCCTCGAACATGTAGGCGTAAACCGGTTGCTGTTCGAGCAGCCGGCGGATTGCATCGGTCAGTTGAATTTCGTTTCCGCTGCCGGCGCCGGTCTTCTCAAGGGCGGGAAATATTTCGGGCGTGAGAATGTACCGGCCTATTATGGCCAGGTTGGACGGAGCGTCGCCGATCCGGGGCTTTTCGACGACGTCCTGAATCCTGTAGACGCGTCCGCCGTGGTCCTCAAGTGGGTAGCCGCGGATAATTCCATAGTGGGATACGTCTTCGTCGGGCACCTCGCAGGTGGCAATCATGGAGGATTGCAGTTTCTCGAAGAGATCCATCATCTGCTTGAGGCAAGGAATCTGGGAATCGATGATATCGTCGCCGAGGACAACGGCGAAAGGTTCGTTTCCGACGGCTTCACGCGCCATCATGATCGCGTGTCCCAGGCCCAGCGCTTCCTTTTGCCTCACATAGGAAACGCTGATCATGTTCGAGATGCGGCGCATTTCGGCTAGTTCGGTGATCTTCCCCCTTTCCTCGAGAACGTGTTCCAGTTCGTAGGACACGTCGAAATGGTCCTCAATCGCGTTCTTGCCGCGGCCTGTAACGATAGTGACGTTCTGGATTCCCGCGGCGACTGCCTCCTCGATGCCGTATTGAATCAACGGCTTGTCGACGAGTGGCAGCATCTCTTTCGGTTGGGCTTTGGTTGCCGGCAGGAACCTCGTTCCCAGGCCGGCTGCCGGGAAGACAGCCTTTCGTATCTGCATCGCGTTTGTCGAACCTGTGGTGTCGTGAGTCAAGAGTTACTCCAGCAAATATGCAACGAACAAGCAGCTTTCATGTTGTGTGAGATGAATTGCTCAGAGAAGGCCCTTTACGGCACCACCATCGACGGGAATCGTCGTGCCGGTAATGTAACTCGCGCGTTCGGATGCCAGAAATGCGACCAACGCGGCAAACTCCGGCGTCGTACCGATTCGGTTCAGTGGGATTGTGGCTTCCCATTCCCGGAGGACCTCATCGCGAGACATGTTCTTACTCTCAGCCATGGCATCGGCGAGTTGCTCCACCCTTTCGGTCATGGTGAATCCGGGACAGACATTGTTGACAAGGATATTGTCCGGGGCCAGTTCCTGAGAGAGCGTTTTGGCGAATCCGATGACACCGGCCCGAAGACTATTGGACAACATCAGGCCTTCGACGGGTTGCTTGACCGAGATGGATGTGATGTTGATGATCCGGCCCCATTGTTTCGCTTTCATGTAGGGAACCACTGCGCGACACAGTTCGACAACGCTGACAAGGTTCATCTGGAACGCTCCGGCCCACGCCGCTTCGTCCAGGGTTTGGAAGGTGCCTGCCGGTGGCCCTCCCGCATTGGTTACCAGAATATCGATTGTGCCGAATCGATCCACGACGTCGGAGACCAGACGTTTGATGTCGTCAATGTTCGAGACGTCGGCTCGGACGCCGAGTACCTCGCTCCCCGTTTTCTCCTCAATCGCCAACGCCCCGTCCGCAATAAGGGCTTCGTTTCGCGAGCAGATGCCAATTCGGGCGCCTTCGGCGGCGAGTTCCTCGGCGACTGCCCGCCCCAGGCCTTTGCTCGAGGCGGCGACCAGCGCCACCTTTCCTTTCAGTCCCAGATCCATCAGGTTTTCCTCAGGTAATCGTCCGTTTTGTCGAGCCAATCCTGTCGGATCGGGGAAAACACGTCGAGGTCGAGAGTGTCTTCCAGAGCTTCGGCGCCATGGACGACGTTAGAGGGGATGTGCAACACCTCTCCCTCACGAACAATGACTTCCGTGCCATTGATATCGAATTTCAACGCACCTTTCAGGATGTAGGTGATCTGTTCGTTCTCGTGACTGTGAGCCGGAACCACGCAGCCCGCCTTCAGGATGACGTGAGCCAGCATCAAGCGATCCGCGGTGACCAGCCTTCTGGATATGCTGTCGCTCAGGTGCTCGAGTTCGATGTCGTCCCAGCGGTAATGGATCGCTTTCCGTTCCGTGTCTGCCATCTGATTTTTCTCCTGAAATGTTCCAGCCGGATCAATCGATCATTTTGCCGATCCGAAACCACCTCGTCCGGGTAAAGAAGTGAGTGGCTATCGACCAATACCCGCTTATCGATTCTTTGAACGAACGCCGTCCAGGGATGTACGGGCCGCTCTGATAGGACCAGTAGACAAAAAGTGGTTTTCCGATGATTTCCTCCCTACGAACGAATCCCCAGAATCGGCTGTCGTTGCTGTTGTCCCGGTTGTCGCCCATCACGAAATAGGAATTTGCGGGCAGCGTGACAGGTCCGTAACTGTCCCTGACGTAAAGTTCCGCCGGCGTCCATGGGTCGGAACGGTAAACCTGCTCATCCATGTGGATCTTGTACGGTTCGTCGAGTCCCACGCCGTTGACGAAGAGTTGCTTGTCGCTGATTTCGATGATGTCACCGGGCAGGCCGATCAAGCGCTTGACGAAGGGGATATCTCCCAGACTCGGCGAAACGAAAGCCACGATGTCTCCACGATCGAGCGACCGATCCGGAAGGTACCCCCGAATGGCGGCGGGGTAGTTTGCCTGGAACCCCAGCTTGTCCAGAAAGAAATGGTCTCCGACCATGATAGTCGGCTTCATCGACTCTGTTGGAACCCGGGTTGCTTGCGCGACATAGCTGGTAAAGATCAACACGAACACGACCGTGAAGGCCAGGCTTTCGACCCATTCCCTCAAATGGCTCTTTCCGTTCGGTGTTCCCGGTTCCCCGGCGTCGGCACCGACGGACTCGGGAGACGAATCGAACACGGCGAGGTCACGCAATCGGACGTCGGGCACATCACGGGTGAATTCCTGCATGTCCCCCGTCACTTCAAGCGTTCTCGGGCCGAATTCACGCTACACGTCCAGCTCAATGTTCCAGTAGAGGTAATCGCGCCAGCTTTCGGGTGGCGTTTTGACCCTGAACGTGATGTGGTAGGCCGGAAGCCAACGGGGTTCGGTCGGCTGCCGTATCAATTCCATCCGGGCCTGTCCCGGCGTGCGACCGCCCTTCTTGTGATTACAACGGAAACACGCGGTCACGATGTTGTCCCACTTCTTCTTCCCGCCGATCGCAACCGGAACAACGTGATCGAAGGTCAGGTCCTCGGTCGGGGACTTCTTGCCGCAATACTGGCACTTGTAATCGTCTCTGGCGTAGATGTTTGCCCTGGAAAACTTGACCCGGTTGCGGTGCTTCACGCGGACGTACTGGACCAGCCGGCAGATGGACGGCAGCTTGACCGAAAAGGTCACGCTCCGGATTTCCCTTTCGTATTCGTCGATGACCTCCACCTTACCAGCAAACAGCAAGGTCAGCGCTTTCTTCCAGGAAATGATCCGTAGCGGTTCGTAAGAAGCGTTCAGCAGTAGTGTCGATTGCATTCGATCACCTAGTGTCCTGTCCCGCAAATACGATTACTATATCCGATGGACGTTGCTAGACGTAACGAGGGTGTTCGATCGATCTATAAACGTCAGTTTGCACCCGATCGGTTCGGCCGTCGCAACCAGCAACCTCCATCGGCCCTACGGGTTCGGGCGGAACGGCACTGTCTTTGGAGTCGCTCGTCCTCACAATGAAGAGCATTGCCTCGTCGTCGCTCCGCCAAATCCAGCACCGTTGCGCTCCGAAATATAACAACCGTATTTACGGGACAGGACACTAGCCTCCACCAAAATTCTTAAGGGATGGCCGGCCTTTGTCAAGGTCTTTGTCACGCCTTCTTCTCGCCAAACCCTTATGGATATTGGGTTTGGACTGTCCCGAACGCCCCTCCCGCCCTCTTCGCCGCGGATTCCGCTGGTTAGGTTACAATGAGCTTTCTGGAAAGGGCCTGGTTGGGGTGCGGTCTGACCACTGACCACTGGCCACTGACCACTTCTTCTGCCCATGACCGAACTTGCCGAGAAAGAGGCCCGCCTGCGAAGCATATTTGCGGATATGGATACGTGCGTCGTGGCCCTGAGTGGTGGTGTTGACAGCGCTTACCTTGCCCTGGTGGCCCATCAGGTACTTGGAGAAAGAGCCCTGGCGGTCACTGCCCAGAGCCCCAGCTATCCCGAAAACCAGAGACGACAGACGATTCGTCTCGTCGAACAATTCAGCTTCCGCCATGAGTTCGTGCAGTCCGAAGAATTGATGGATGAGAATTACTCCAGCAATCCTGTCAACCGGTGTTATTTCTGCAAGCACGAGCTGTACGGCAAGCTGCAATCGATCGCGCTTCGGTCGGGCTTCCGTTTCGTTGCCGACGGCAGCAACATCGACGACACGAGCGATTATCGGCCCGGCCGAGCGGCCGGTTCCGAGATGGGGGTTCGTAGTCCGCTCATCGAAGCCGGTATCGGCAAGGCCGAGGTCCGTACTTTATCCAGGATGCAGGGGTTGCCAACGTGGGACTTGCCCGCGTCTGCATGCCTGTCGTCCCGTATTCCCTACGGGTCTGCCGTCACAGTGGAGAAGCTCAAGATGATAGACCAGGGAGAGGAAATTCTGCGGTCGTTTGGGTTCCGCCAGAGCCGCGTGCGTCACCATGGTGACGTTGCGCGGATCGAGATCGCCAGAGACGAACTGGAAAAGGCTCTGAGCCTCGAAATGTTCGATCAGCTTGCGGTTCGGTTCAAGGCTCTCGGCTTCCGATTCGTCACTCTGGATGTTGAGGGGTACCGCATGGGTGCTTTGAACTCCGAGGAGCAATGAAAATTCTTGTCGTCGGTTCGGGTGGAAGAGAGCATGCCGTCGTCGAAGCTCTGGCGAACAGCTCAAAGGTTTCGGGCATATACGCCGCTCCCGGCAACGGGGGCATCCGCGAGACAGCCGAAGTTGTCGATATCCGCGCCGATGATGTGGCCGGACTGGCGGTGTTTGCGGAAAAAGAGGGGATCGAGCTGACTGTTGTGGGGCCGGAGGTTCCATTGAGCCTGGGGCTGGTCGACGATTTCCGGAGCAGGGATCTTCCCGTCATCGGACCAACGGCTTCCGACGCCCGCCTGGAGTCCAGTAAGGGATTCACGAAGCACTTGTGTTCCGAGAACGGAATTCCCACGGCAGCCTACACGGAATGTGCCACCGCACGCGAGGCCTACGACGTCCTCGATCGTGTCGGCTATCCCGCCGTCGTCAAGGCCAACGGACTGGCTGCCGGCAAGGGTGTTGTCGTTGCGGCAACGGCGGAAGAGGCGAGAAAGGCGGTCCACGACATGATGGAGTCGCGAGTCCTGGGCGAGGCCGGGGATCGACTCGTTATCGAAGATTTCATGGAAGGTGAAGAGGCGTCCTTCCACGTTTTTGCCGACGGGACGGATTTTCAGCCGATGGTGCCTGCTCAGGATCACAAACCCCGGTTCGATGGCGATGCCGGTCCCAACACGGGCGGAATGGGCGCCTACTCGCTGGACTCCATTCTGACGGAGGCCCAGACAGCCGAGATCGTCGATCGCATCATACGTCCGACGCTTCGCGTGACAGGTACCTTCTCCGGAATTCTTTACGCCGGCCTGATGTTGACGCGCCAGGGTCCAAAGCTCGTGGAGTACAACGTCAGATTGGGAGATCCCGAGGCACAGGTCATGCTGCCCCGACTCGAAACCGACCTCCTCGATGTGTTTCTCGCCATGCGAGACCATTGTCTCGGGGAACTGGAACTTCAGTGGAAGCCCGCGACCACGGCAACCGTGGTTCTGGTAGCAGACACCTACCCCGGAAAAGTTCAACAGGGTAAGGAGATTTCGGGTCTGGATGAAGTGCGGCGCGTCTCCGACGTGAAGGTGTTCCATGCGGGTACGCGATGGGAGGACGGTCGGGTCTACACCGCTGGAGGCCGCATCCTCAATGTTACGGCCATTGGGGAGACATTGTCCGAAGCCCTTGAAAAAGCATACGCTGTTGCTGAAATGATAGAATTTGAGGGTAAGGACTACCGAAAAGACATCGGCCGGAAAGGATTGAGTAAAGACCAATGACACTGTCTGTCGCGATTATCATGGGAAGTGATTCGGACCTGCCGATCATGCGCGAAGCCATCAAAGTACTTGAGGCTTTTGGGGTCGGATACGAAGTGGAGGTCAGTAGCGCACATCGTTCGCCAGCGCGTACCTCGGCGTTCGCCAGGGAAGCGAAGGGGAGAGGCCTTCGCGTCATCATTGCGGGAGCGGGGAGTGCGGCACACCTGGCAGGCGTGATCGCCGCTGAGACGACGCTGCCCGTGATTGGAGTTCCAATAGACAGCTCGCCTCTCAAGGGCTTTGATTCCCTTCTGGCTACTGTCCAGATGCCGCCAGGGGTACCAGTCGCCACGATGGCCGTCGGCCGTGCCGGTGCGACTAACGCCGCACTGTTTGCCGTTCAGATCCTTGCGACCGCGGACGAAGGTCTGGCCGCTCAAATGGTTGAGCACAAAGAGAAACTGGCCCAGGGTGTGGCCGACAAGAATCTGCGGGTGCAGCAGGAATTGAACGGCGATTAACACATGTCGGACAAGAAATTCCATGTCGCGAATTTTGGCTGTCGAGCATCCCAGTCGGAGGGCGCCGCCATCCAGGAAGAAATGCTCGACTCGGACTTTTCGCACTCCTCTTCGGCCTACGATTCCGACGTCCTGATCGTCAATTCGTGCACGGTCACCGAGGAGGCGGACCGTGAGGTCGGCCGCCTCATTCGCCGTGTCGCCAGGAGGAGTCCGGGGACGGAAATCATCGTTACCGGTTGTTATGCGCAACGGAAGCCAGCCGAGCTTGCCGCCATGCCCAGAGTCCGGTACGTCGTCGGGAATTCTCACAAACCGATGGTTCCGCGCCTCGCGCGACAAGCCGTTATGGAGCGCGTTCCGGATGGTCGCGCCGAGGTTTACTGTAGCGACATCTTTCTTGAGAAGGAACTTTCCGGCCCGGCACTTCAGGGGTCGGGAGGGCGCACCCGCGCGACGGTCAAGGTGCAGGATGGCTGTGACTCGAACTGTTCGTTCTGCATCATACCGTCGGTCCGTGGTCGTGGCCGGAGCCTGCATCCGCGAACCGTGATCGCCCAGGTTCGAGACCTGGTCGCGAGGGGCTACAAGGAAGTCGTCTTTTCCGGTATCCATCTCGGGTCTTACGGGCGTGATCTGTCCCCGGTGTTGAATTTCCAGGAATTGATCGAAATGACGCTCGATCACGTCTCGGACCTTGAAAGGTTGCGCCTCAGTTCCATCGAACCTCTGGAGGTGACGCCGGGCCTGATCGACCTGGTTGGGAGCCACACCGGAATGGCCCGGCACTTTCATGTACCCCTGCAAAGCGGGTCCGCACGAATCCTTAAAGCCATGTATCGCCCCTATCTGCCTGATTATTATGAAAATCTGACGCAGAGGATCCGGCATCAGGTTCCCGATGCGTCAATCGGGGCGGACGTGATGGTCGGGTTTCCGGGAGAAACCGACGAGGATTTTCGCCAGACATACAATCTCATCGAGTCATCGCCGCTCACGTATCTCCATGTGTTTCCGTATTCCTCCCGTCCCGGGACGCGTGCAGCAGAGTTTTCGGAGCAGATCCCAGCGCATGTTTCGCGTTTTCGCGCGAAATTATTGCGTAAACTAGCCCAACGCAAAAACGAATATTTCCGCAAGCAATTCATAGGTCGGATGATGGATGTCTTGGTGTTGGGTGAGGAAGTGGAAGATGGATGTCTTCCTGGAATCAGCGATAACTTCATCAAAATCCGCGTTCCCGCGGATCTCGCAGTCAATCGTTGGCATCGCCTGGCGATTTCAGGTCTGGACGGAACAGGCCTCCTGGCTTCGGCCCCGGTTCATGACTCGGAGGTTTCGGCGTCGGAAGATTCCAATATCACCACGGCAGCCGAAACCGTGTGATCGTGGGTCAGGGAGACAAGGAACCGGTTCGCTCCCAGTGAAGTAGCCCGCTTAAGTGCTTCACCGTGGAGGTGCAACTCGGGTTGTCCCGACCCGAGCCTGTGAACATCGACGTCTCTCCACCGTATGCCCTTGGCCCATCCCGTTCCAAGTGCCTTGAAAGCCGCTTCCTTAGCGGCGAATCTGGCAGCGAAATGAATCGCCGGCCGCGCCGCGGCCTTGCAATAGGCCGTCTCGCCCTCAGTGAAAATACGGGAAATGAACCGATCCCCAAATCGCTTGAGGGATTGCTCTATCCGGTCGTTCTGAATGACGTCTATTCCCAGTCCAACGAGCATGATTTTGTCCCTGGGCCATTTGAGCAACGTTCAAGAGAGCGTGTCGGGGCGTCCCTCCGTGGGCGCCCGCCACTTCCACGGCGCGTGTCGAGGGACCCTTGCCCGATGCTTGTGTGCTGGCCCGCGGGTGGTCCGGGACGGCCACCCCGACACGCTGTGGGGTGACATTTTTCCGTGGCGACGGGACTGATCGCGGGGCGCTGCTATTATTACGTCATCCATGTTACAGGCCTACCGGAAATCTGAAATCACTTTTCTGCGGGCTCCGGCTCTCGAAAGGATACCGGGGGTCGTTCATGCGTTTTCAACGCGTCGGGCCGACTCGGACAACTTTACGCTCGGTTCCGAGGGGCCTGGTGTTGGAGAAAACCGGGGTCGGTTTCTGGCTGCTGTCGGTATTCCGGGTTGGCCGATCGTTCGGCTTCGACAGATTCATTCGAACATCGTTCATTCCGTTTCGGAAAATCAGGAGGCGAACGACGCGAAGGAAGGGGATGCCGCCTACACCGCTCGTGGTGGGCTTGTGCTCGGTGTGGTCACTGCCGATTGCGTTCCGATCCTTGTTGCCGATTCGGGCGGCCGAGGCGTTGGGGTCGTCCATGCAGGTTGGAGGGGGACATCGGAGGGTGTTTCCCGAAGGACGATCGATGCGATGGCCGGTGAGCTGAACCTGGACCCGGGTGAGCTGGTGGCCGTCATGGGTCCTCACATCGGGGTTTGTTGTATGGAAGTTGCCGAGGAGGTCTTCGACTGGTTTGCCGATCCCGATGTCTTCAGGCGGCAACCGGAATGGGAGAAGCCCCATCTGAACCTCGCCGAAGCCAACCGCCGGCAACTCCTGGGCGCCGGCCTGAACCCGGAGAATGTCACGGCTTCATCTCTCTGCACGAAATGCCGACCCGATTTATTCTGCGCCCTACGGGTTACGACGGCATGGGGCCAGCTGCGGCGTTGCCACTCCTAGATCGATGGGGAGCATCGACGTCTTCGATGGGCACATCGACGTCGTCGTGGCGCCTTGCATCTAGCCCCATGGCGCTCGTAACGCGACCCTACAGACTTCCACCACGGGCTGCTAGCCCGTGAGGGAGCGTGAGAGAAATGGTTGCGGATCAAGGTAACCGGTACCGATTCGAAGACGCCCGCCGCAGGATGGTGGACACTCAAATCCGACGCCGTGGAATCGTTGACGAGCATGTTCTCCAGGCAATGGGCCGCGTCGCCCGGCATGTGTTCGTACCGGAGGAATCCATCCCGGATGCCTATGCGGACTCACCGCTCGGAATCGGTGAAGGTCAGACCATTTCTCAGCCCTACATCGTTGGCCTCATGACGGAGATGCTGCGGCTAGCCCCGACCCACACGGTTCTTGAGATAGGCACCGGTTGCGGGTATCAGACCGCCATCCTGGCAGAGATGGTCAAAACTGTGTTTACCGTGGACATTCGCGCGATCTTGCACGACTCGGCCCGCACCCGCCTCGAAAGCCTCGGGTACTCCAACATCCGCTTTCGACTTGGAGATGGGTATGAAGGCTGGGGCGAGTTCGCGCCCTTCGACCGCATCGTTGTGACTGCCGCGGCCCGGCAGGTTCCGCCTCGACTGATCGAGCAAATGCGGTTCGGCGGACTCATGGCGATTCCGGTCGGTAACGCCGCCGAAGGACAGGTCTTGCGACTCGTGACGAAATCAAGTGGGTTAGCGATAGACATCAAAGACACGGTTCCGGTACGATTTGTACCGATGACTTCGAACATAGAGGAGGAGCAGTAAAAGATGAAACCGTATCGCATTGCCTTCATCGTTCTTCTCGCCCTGCTGGTTGTTGTGCCGGTCGGTGCTCAGGAACGTGTGGCACCCAACATCACCGGCATGGCTGTTCAGGGCACGTCGGTCAACCTGGAATACTTCAAGGGAGAAAAAAACGTTCTTGTCGTGTTCTACAGGATGCACAACTGACCGTTCTGCCAGGCGCAGCTCGGAGAGCTGCAAGAAAATTACGAGGACATTAAGGAACTCGACGCCGAGTTGATCGCCGTAAGCGCCGACCCGCCGGCGACGGCCCAGCAGACAGCTCGCGAATTAGGGCTGACTTATCCGGTCTTGTCCGATTCCTACCGCAATTTCATTCGCGCTTACGACGTGTTACACCCACAGGAACAGATTGCCCGCCCGTCCGTGTTCGTCATCGACAGGGAAGGCAAGATCCAGTGGGAGTACATTGGCATGAGCGCCGGGGACCGCCCGGAGATGGCAACAATTCTCAGGGAGCTCGGGGAAGTTCCATAAGACGACACTCGGACGTCTTGCGCTAAAGGGCGATCGAACCTTCCGGTTTGGTCGCCTTTTTTTGATTCTTCCGACACATCCGAGACGTGGAATCATCCGTGGTAACATCTGAACCAAATGGGAGGACGAAATCCGTACTTCGACGAGCTGGCTTCCGTGGAGACGGCGGCTGAAAAATATACCATCACGTTCCTTCCAATGAATGTCACCGTTGAAGTCGATCCGGAGAAGGTTCCTTACGGCGAGACCGGCCTTCCCGGCAGCGTTCTGGACATCGCATTGGCTGCCGGAATCGAGATCGACCACGCGTGTGGTGGCGTTTGCGCGTGCTCGACGTGCCACGCAGTTGTCCGAGAAGGAGAGGAGAGCCTGTCGGAAATGAGCGATGCCGAAGAAGACCAGCTTTCCTTCGCACCGGGACTGACACCCAACAGCCGACTCAGTTGCCAGGCCGTCGCTAACGGTACGAAAAACCTCGTTGTCTGGATTCCGGACTGGAATAGGAATCTGGCCAGAGAGGTCCATTGATTTGCAGCACTTTGAGGTGGGCCCCGCATCCTGCAAGATTTTTGTTGACCTTCGTCCAGACGGTGACCTACAACTATGGGCTCACCATGAAGAAAAATAAGTTTTGTCGGATTTTCGTTGCCGCTATTGCATGCCTGTTTGGTGCGGGGGGCTTGGTCGCCGCCGAGGTCCGTCCGCCCCAGCAGCCGCAGACCGCTCCGCGGGCCCAAGACCAGGTGCCGCCCGAGCAATTTCGCCTTTCGGTCGAAGTGGAATTGGTCAACGTTACCGCGACCGTACTCGACCTGGAAGGGAAGTACGTCGAGGGACTAGCCGAAACTGATTTCAAGATCTTCGAAGACGGCGTCGAACAGACGATCTCATTCTTTTCCCACGACCTGCGGGTGCCGATCAGCATGGGAATCCTCGTCGACACGAGCGGCAGCATGCGCCACAAGCTGCAGCAGTCGTTGCAGACCGCGCGCGAACTCGCGATGGCCCTGGGCGATGAAGACGAAGTCTTCATCATCGGCTTCGACAACAATGTCCGGGTTCTCCGGAGATTCGGCCCGAACGGTCCGCAAGTCCAGCAGGTGTTGAGAGGGGTGCGAGCCCGAGGGGAGACCTCCGCTTTCGATGCGATCGGCCTCGGCCTGGAGATGATGGAAGCGGCCAAGCACGACAAGAAGATCCTGTTGATGATCACGGACGGTTTCGACACGAAGAGCAAGCTCAAGGCCGACGATATCGATGAGCTTCTGAAGCGTGCGGAAGTGCTGGTGTATGCGATCGGAATCGATGATGACGATGATGACCCCGAGGTCCGCCGTCGCACGCGGTATCACATCTATCATTACATGCTGGCGCGGTTGACCGGCGTCACCGGGGGGCGTGCGTTTCGCCTGTTTACCGGGCGTCGTTACGCGCTGAGAAGCCTGGCCGAGGTTCTGCTCGAAGAACTCCACCAGCAATACACGCTCAGCTACTACCCGGCGAGCGGCGCCCTGGATCAGAGTTGGCGGGAAATCGAAGTCGAACTCGACCACCCGGGCTCGAATGTTCGCCACCGGGGCGGGTACTACATAACCTCAGCCACGCAGCAAGAGAACTGACCCCAGTCCGACTATCCGGGCGCCTAGGAGCCTGCGCGGAAGAAGAGATCTACTGCGAAAGCAGTAATATCGGTCCATAATTCCCCGATTTTTCGTTAAATAGAACCACTATTCGCCTCAAAATCGAGAAAATGCCTCAAAGTCGAGGGAATGCCTCAAAGTCGAGGGAATGCCTCAAAGTCGAGGGAATGCCTCAAAGTCGAGGGAATGCCTCAAAGTCGAGGGGGAACTGACCTCGATTCCCTACTTTCTCGCTACGATTCCTTCTGCCGCGCAGGCTCCTAGCCGACGAGAGCCAGGTCGGACAGCGACCTTGAGGGCTTCGCCTGGCCCGAACGGACGTCTTCCAGCTGGCCGCTGCAGTCGATGAGCAAGTTCACCAGGTTGGGGTCAAACTGTTTTCCGGAACACTTTCTCATTTCGTCGACCGTTTCGTCGATCGAAAGTGCCCGCTGGTACGGACGGTTGCTTGTCATCGCGTCGAACGAATCGGCGAGAAGGACGATGCGTGCTTCCATCGGGATCTGCTGGCCTGCGAGGCCGTCGGGATATCCGTTACCATCGAACCGTTCGTGGTGGTGGCGGACGCAGGACTCCAGATTGCGGCCGTAGAGCGTGCCGACGATCCGGCTTCCGATGACCGGGTGGGCTTCAATTTCCTTCCGTTCGTCCGGCGTCAGTGCTCCTGGTTTGCACAGTATCGACTTCCGAATCCCGATCTTTCCGATGTCGTGCAGGATCGAACCCACCTTCAGGTTAAAAATCCAGTCCTCGTCGAAGTTGCGTGCGTGTCGAGCCAGAATTTCCGCATAGCGGTCCACACGGTCGCAATGTCCTGCCGTGTACGCATCGTTTGCCTCGATTGAACTGGCGTGGGCCTGGATAGAGGCGACGAACATCCGTCGCAACTGTTGCCGGTGAGCCCGCACCATGTAATGTTCTTTCAAATGGCTGACCAGGCGGTTCCGAAACAGCTCAAAGACGTGCCGGTATCGCTCTAGAGCAGCTTGCTGGCCGTCGTAGCCAAGGTAGATGCAGCCGAGGAAGGAGTCATGCTTGAAGGGCCAGAAACGAGCCCATCGGTTCTGCCTCTGCAGGTGCCACTCCCGAGGCGGCTCCCTGAGTTCAGCGGCGGCGCCCTGGAGCAGTCGCTTCCCGAGGGCGGAATTGGTTTCTAGTAGAGCCCGGTCAATGTCCCGGCCGAAGCGGTCCCGAACCGCCAGCGCTCGAAAGGCCTCGTCTTCCAGTACTAAGATCCCGAACGTGTCCGCATTGAAGTGCCGCAGGGCGTAGTCCGCGAACCCGTGGAGACCCGCCTGGTTCGGGAAGTTTTCGTGGGAGCCTTCTCCAAGGTCATACAGATCGATCAGGGTCTGATTGGTCCCGGTGATCTCCGAGTTGCGCTCTTCGACAGCTTGCTCCAGGCTGTGCCGGTACCGCTCGTTGCCCAGGATGACCTTGCGCCGCTCCAGCGCCCTCGTCAAGACCTGGTCCAATTCTGTGCGCGTATACGGTTTGCTCAGGAAATCGAACGCGCCCGCACGAAGTGCAGAGAGGACCCTGGACTCCGACGCCAGGCCGGTCAGAAGGATCGTGATCGTCGTCGGGTCGATCTCGCTGATGCGTCGGACCAAATCCAGACCGTCCATGCCCGGCATCTGGATGTCGGAGATGACCACGGAGAAGGGTCCGGATGCGCGCAACTGCTGAAGGGCGCCACGCCCGTCGGCCGCAGTTTCAGTTGAAAACCCTTTCTCTTCAAGGACTTCCGCCAGACTCTGGCGAGCTGATAGAACGTCGTCAACGATAAGAACTCGCTCCATATCCACGGTATCGGTTTCGCGATAGTGAAACGTTAGGTGGGGAGGGGAGAAGAGTCCGAAGGTTTTTACGCAGATTACGCGGATGGAGGGCGCAGGCTCCTAGGGTCCAAGGTCGGACTCGGGACCTTGGACCCCGTTTCGCTTACTTACCCCACCACAGTTGTTGTCTCAACTGGGGCTACCGGTTTCTGTTCCAGGCCGATTCGTTTGATTTTTTCGATCAAAGTCGTCCGCTTCAGGTTCAGAAGCTTGGCGGCGAGCTTCTTATTGCCGCCCGTTTTCCTCAGACTCTGGACGATCAATTCTCGTTCCATACCCGATACGACGCTCTGGAAGTTGATGCCTTCATCCGGGATATCGATCGTTGGAGGCAGAAGGGCGTCCGATCGATTCCGAATTTCCTGGGGCAGGTCTTCGCCAAGAATCGAAGGTCGGGGCCCGGTCAGCGCGACCAACCGTTCGACGATGTTTTCGAGCTGTCGGACGTTGCCCGGCCAGTCGTAGGCCATCAAGCCCTTCACGACCTCAGGTGCAACGCTCTTCACCTCGAAGCCGTGGATGTCGGTGAATTGTCGGACGAAACGCTGGATCAGCAACGGGATGTCTTCCCTGCGTTCCCTGAGGGGGGGCAGATCCACTGGAATAACGTTCAGACGGTAGAAGAGATCCTCACGGAACGTCTTTTCCCGTACCATCTCGTCGAGGTTGGCACTGGTAGCCGCGATGATCCGTACATCGATCTTGATCGTCGAGCTGCCGCCGACTCTTTCGAACTCGCGCTCCTGAAGGACCCGGAGCAACTTCACCTGCAGCGTGGGAGGCATATTCCCGATCTCATCGAGGAACAACGTGCCTCCGTCGGCCTGCTCGAAACGTCCGATACGGGTTTGTATCGCGCCGGTGAAGGCGCCTTTGACGTGGCCGAAGAGTTCAGATTCCAGCAGGTTCTCCGGGATCGCGCCGCAGTTGATACTCACCAGCTTGTGGTCCCGCCGGGGACTGTTGAAGTGCATCGCCCGGGGGCGGCCTGCAGGCACCGATGTCGATCCAACAGCTTGAGTCCCAACTGGGCAACTCTGCGCAGCTTCCCGATCTTCCGGGCCAATCGGCGGCGGCTGCCCCGGCCGGAGCTTCGGGGACTCCGGAACGCGAGTTCCTTCCTTTGCCGAGCTCCAACAAAGTGGATCTGATCCGTCAACGAGTGGTTGAACATGCGAAGCGGGAACCCGAAACCGTTGCGCGCCTGATCCGCGTGTGGCTTAGCGACGAGCAAAACAGATAATGTCGGACAACGCAAGCAAGGCCGCTTCGATGCTGGTACTTCTGGGCGATGATGTCGCCGCAGGGGTGATGAAGCACCTGAACGAGGTCGAGATCGAGCAACTCTCCAAGGAAATATCCAACATTGGCCCGATATCCGCGGACAAGGCGGAGCAAACGGCCGAGGAACTCTACCAGTTGCTCGTCGCCAATCGTTTCGTTTCCGAAGGTGGCGTCGACTACGCCCGGAAAATCATTCTCAAAACCCTCGGTGCGGGGTCCGCCAAGAGAATAATCGATCGGTTGTCGACCAGTTACGCCAGCTTCAACGCGTTCCAGGCCATCGACAAGATCAATCCGCTACAGTTGACTCAGTTCATTCAGAATGAACATCCTCAGACCATCGCGCTGATCCTCGCGCACCTGACGTCGAGCAGTGCGGCAGGACTACTGGAATCGCTGCCAGAGGAAATACAGGCCGAGGTGGCGGTGCGGATGGCGAACATCGAAGAAACCTCCCCCGAAGTCATCAAGAACATTTCGGCGGTTCTCGAGGAAAAGCTCAAACCCGTGGGCGCCTATTCGAATGGAGAGAACTTTGGAGGCATCCGGGCCGTGGCGGAACTGTTCAACCGCCTCGATCGAAGAATGAGCCGATCCGTCCTCGACACGATTGAAACGGACAAGCCGGACATTGCGAATTCCATTCGGGAACTCATGTTCATCTTCGAGGATATCTCTTCTCTCGACGACGCCGCCATACGCGAGATTCTCCAGCGTGTGGACAAGAAGACGATCGCACGCGCCTTGAAAGGGACGCTGCCCGACCTTCAGACACAGTTCTACCGCAACATGTCCCAGCGCGCGGTGGAGATGTTGAAGGAAGAGATGGAAATCATGGGCCCGACAAAGGCACGAGACGTTCATTCCGCTCAAACGGAGATTGTCGAAGTCGTCCGCCAGCTCGAAGAAGACGGGGTGATCAGTATCGGCGGAGGCTCGGACGAAGAGTATGTCGTCTAGAATCATTCGAAGCCGGGATCAGGTCAAGAAGCCGATCGTCATCGGTCCAGGGGAGGGTCACCCCAGCGGCCTGCCCCGGGATCATGTGATGACCATCGAGAAGCAGGCATTCGAGCAGGGTTATCGCGAAGGCGAGCGCATGGGGAAAGAGATGGGCGAGAAGATGATCGAAACGGTAGTAAAGCGCTACGACCGAAGCATCATCGAATTGACGGTTTCACACAAGGCCCTTCTCAAGTCCATGGAAGTGGAGTCCGTCCGGCTTGCCCTGGAAATTGCAAGGAGTGTCCTCGAGCGGGAGGTTACGGTGGATCCGGATATCACGACCGCATTGGCGACACTGGCGCTGAGGAAACTGGACGGCCACCAGCAAATCTCGCTTTGCATCAACGCCGAGGATGCCCAACGGGTTCGCGAAGAAGTCGAGAACATCAACTCCAATGTTCGAGTCGACGAAGACACGACTCTCGAACGAGGTGATTTCGTTCTAGATACCAACAAGACCCATCTTGATGGTCGAATGAAGAGCCGGCTCAGCCATGTGGGCAGAGCCCTCCTCCAGATCTGAGCACGGCAAACTTTGTCGATTCCAAAAAAACAATGTCGACCCCATTCTCGAAAGACCTCGCCCTATCTCGATACCACACCCGCTTGAGCGAAGTCGACTCTCTCGTCGAATTCGGCACCATCGAGAAGGTGGTCGGAAACTCCATTCAGTCTCATGGCCCCAACGTGACAACAGGATCCGTCTGCTGGGTCGAAAGTGCCGAGCAACGCATTCCCGTGGAGGTCGTTGGGTTCAACGAAGGCAAGGTCGTTGCGATGCCCCTTGGCAAGCTCGAGGGTGTGAAGGAAGGGGATCGCGTTTATTCATCGGGTCGAGTCGCAACCATTGCGATCGGAGACGGGTTATGCGGCCGCGTTCTCGACGGCCTCGGCCGACCGATCGACGACGAGCCGTTACCGGGTGTCCTCGACGAACAAGCGCTGTATGCCGAGCCATCCAACCCCCTCTCTCGCGACCCGATTCGGAACGTGATTCAAACCGGCGTGCGATCGATCGACGGGATGTTGACCTGTGGCCTGGGCCAGCGGGTTGGAATCTTCGGCGGTAGCGGCGTCGGCAAAAGCACCCTGCTCGGAATGATTTCCCGCTACACATCCGCCGACATCAACGTCATTGCGATGATCGGAGAACGTGGCCGGGAAGTGCGTGAATTCATAGAGAACGATCTCGGTGAAGACGGATTGGCCCGATCCGTCGTCTTCGTGTCCACGTCGGATCAACCCGCCCTGGTTCGCATTCGTGCCGCGTTTGCCGCTACCGCGGCCGCCGAATACTTCCAGAGCCGGGGAGCCAACGTGCTTCTGCTCATGGATTCGGTGACGCGTTTCGCCATGGCGCAGCGTGAAGTCGGGCTGGCGGCAGGGGAACCGCCGTCGACGAAGGGCTATACGCCTTCCGTTTTTTCGCTGCTGCCGCGGTTGCTCGAGCGGGCGGGCAAGTTCGACACCGGAAGCATCACGGCCTTCTACACCGTGTTGGTCGAAGGAGACGACATGAACGACCCGATCGCGGATTCTGTTCGGTCGATCCTGGATGGTCACATTGTTCTTGATCGGGAGCTGGCATCACGAGGCCATTACCCCTGCATCGATATTCTCGCTAGCAACAGTCGACTGATGACACAGGTAGTCGACCAGGATCACCTGAAATCCGCCACCGAGATTCGGGATCTTCTCGGAACCTACAAGAAAGCGGAGGACCTGATTCAGATCGGAGCGTACAAGCAAGGATCGAACAAGCGAATCGATACCGCGGTGGAACGCCTGGATTCAATCCACGCATTTCTCAAACAGCCCGCCGAAGAGCCCTCCGATCTGGAACAGACCAGCGAACGATTAGTGCATGTGGCCGCCCTTTAGCAGCCCGTGGTGGAAGTCTGTAGGGTCGCGCGCAGGGGTATTCGGGGCTCAGGCGCGAAATGAGGAGCGGAACGATGCTTTGTCATCGTGACCGACGAATGACAAAGCCTGTGGCCCGAAGACCCCTGCGCCCTACGGGTTACGACGGCATGGGGCCAGCTGCGGCGTTGCCACTCCTAGATCGATGGCGGGCATCGACGTCGTCGTGGCGCCTTGCATCTAGCCCCATGGCGCTCGTAACGCGACCCTACAGACTTCCACCACGAGCTGCTCTAGGAGCCTGCGCGGCTGCTCGTCTGAAGCCGCCGACAGGACTTTCCGAGTATGAAGCTTGAAACAAGGCAGAACCTGAACCGGATCGATCGGATCCTTGTGATACGCCAGATCGCAGTGGACACCGCCGAAGCCCGTGTTCGTGAGGCCCAGAGAGAGGTCGCGAGACTCGGGAAGCTGATCGACATCGAGATAGGAAAAATAAGCCAGGCCTCGGAAGAATTTTCCCAGTTGCGGGATGCGACGGGAACCCGGCTTCTGCTGACCGAACGGTTCATTCAGGCCGCTGAAATAAGGATCCCTAAGTTCAGCCAAGCTACTGATAAAGCGGAGGTTGTCCTGGAGGAACGCCGGTCGGTCCTGATGGAGGCCACACGGGAGCGGAAGACGGTCGAAAAGCTGCGGGAACGCCGATTGCAACAAGGGGTGCGGGAAGAAGCGACGATGACGCAGAAAATCATCGATGACACCGCCGTCACTCGCCATGCGCGCAGGTTGCGGCGGTAGAGACCTGGAACCTAAATTCGATGGAATCTTTAGACACAAACCCGATTGCACCGATTCAACCCGAACCGGTTGTCGCCGGTCCCCCGAAGCCAGGTGGCCTTGCGGGCATGTTCGAAGCTCTCCTGGCTGAGGCCAGTCTCGTCGAGCCTTCGGTCGAATCAGGGAGCGATGGCGATCCCCTTCGACCCGGAAGTTGCCTTAGAGGTCGGTTTGCCCGATTTTCCGCTGGAACCCGAGTTTGCGGGCCTGTTGGATGATCAGTCGGGGATGGACCCGGCGGCCGAAGCGGGGACAGATATTGCGGGTGAGGATCTGGTCCTGGAGTTGGATACCGAGCCGGGCCGCCAGGCCGCCAGGCCGGAACCTCGGAACCCCGGGGGCGCCCCCTTACTGGATCCAGCAACACAAGAATCTTCCCTCCGTTCGGACGCGAAGCAGACACCGGTTGAGCCGGGGAACATCACTCGAGGACCGTTGTCCAAAACCCAGGCCGCCCCACAGATGGGTTTGTCCACCCGGTCTGGCCCACTTTTGATCGTCTGATTTGGCCCACCCCCTCCTGTTAATAATTCCGAGTAGTGGTAATTACCGTCGGGCCTGTGTTGTAGATGTGGGAAAGCCGAGCGCCCTTGGCGAGGCTTTTCCAAGCGCTGTGGGAATCCTGGTTTTTAGGATTTCCACAGCGCGTCATCTTCCACAGGCCTCCGTTTCTTTCTTTTTGGTTCTTTTTCTTTCTTTCGGGAAAAAACTCCGTTTCCAGGATCGCCCAGGATCGACGACCGCGCGGCGATCCGACCCTCAGGACGTGGTTTGTTTCGCGGGTTTCTCCTTTCCAGGCGGATGCCGTGGTTTCTGTCGTTTCTCCAACGTGCGCCGAAACCGGAAGGATTCGGTTCCGGTCTCGATGATGTGAGCGCGATCGGTTATCCGGTCCAGCAACGCCTTGCACAGCCGAACATTGGGAAACACCTGGGTCCATTCCGAGAACGGCAGATTCGTTGTCAAGATCACCGTCGCCCGCTCGGCTCGATCCGAGATGACTTGAAAGAGGAGTTCGGCGCCGAGGTCTGCCATCGGGACATAGCCGACTTCGTCGATGGCAATCAACTCGTATCGGAACCATCGGGCCAGAACCCGGCGGAACTGGTCGTTGTGTTGGGCCTCGACCAACTCGTTGATCAAGCCGGCGGCCGTCGTAAAGCGAACCCGCTTCTTCTGCCGACAAGCGGCCACGCACAGTCCTGTGGCCAGGTGCGTCTTGCCCGTTCCACACTTCCCGATCAGGACGACAGGTTCGGCGTGTTCTAAATAGCCACCGTCTGCGAGTCCACGGATCCGGTTGGCTGGAACCTTCGACCGCGAGAAGTCAAAGTCCTCGAGTGTCTTCATTCGAGGGAAACGTGCGGCTTGAATCCGCCGGGCCACGGTGTTCCGTTCGCGTTCTTCAACTTCCATCGCCAGCAAGGCTTCCAGATACCGTGTGTAGGTGTGCTCTTCCCGCTGGGCCTGCTCGGCCATGGCCGCAAACTGCGTTCCGATCGTGGGCGTCCGGAGAGCTTTACAGTACTGCTGAATCGCCGCCTGTTCGACCCCGCCGGCTGTGGCGGACACTAGACCACCTCCGCAGTGAGCAGTGCATCGTAAGTATTCACCTCCGGCAGGGGCCGCTCATAAGCGCGTAGTGCGGCCACTTCCAGTCGCGGCGCCGCCGGCCGGTCGAATCGGGCCTCGGTCATCAGGTAGCGCGCCGCGGCGGCATCGGAGCATCCCAGGCGCAGGGCTTGTTGGAATGCGGAATCCAGCTCGCTATAGCCATGTTCCCGGCCCAGTAGGAGCAACTCCACCATTGCGCGGGTCCCATTCTGTTTTCCGTTGCGATCGATCAACGTCTGCCAGAACTCGTCATAGCTTTTCGGCCATCGGCCCTGTTGCCGCCATTGCTCCAGAGGCTTGCTCCCGGCCAGCGCGCCCGGCTTCCGCTCCAACACCTCCAGATAATGTTCCAGATTGAAGAAGTGCTGGCCGTTTCCATATCCTCGCTCATGCCGCGCCACGCATCCGCCATCGTGCCAGACCTCCACGTAGGCCGGAAAAACGCTCGCCCGCACCACAGTCCCGGTCTTGACGGGGGCGGAGTAGAAGTTGTTACGCACCCGTACACATCCCTTACCATCGACTCGTGGAAAGCTGTCCTCGGCCAGAGGGAACCCTTCGGTCGATAACGCGAGCAGATGGGGCTGTTCGATCTGCATCCCTTCACCCACCGTCTGGACCCGATCGCCGATCTTGCGCCGTTCATCGGCACGGCAACCGGCCAGCAGCTGCGCATTCAGATCCGCCAGGTCCTTCGCCTTCGGCACCGGTACCAGGTGATTGCGCCGGAAGTATCCGGCTTCGCCTTCCACACCGCCTTTCTCGTGGCCCTCGCCGGGTGTGCAGAACTCGGCTTGAAACTTCCAATGCGACCGAAACGCGATGAACCGTTCGGTCTCTACACGCCGGTATCCCCGCAGAATCTTCTTCACCGCGCTGGTCAGGTTGTCATAACGCAGCACCCCGAAGACCCCCGCAAAATAGCGGAAACCCAACTCATGAGCCTCCAGGAATGCCTGTTTTGTCGCCCGAGGATAAGCTCGATGGAATGCGCCACCACTGCCCATGCTCCGCATACAGAAAACCTGGAGCTTCTGCCGTTCGCCATCCAACTCCGCGACGGCTTCGTACCAGTCGATCTGTGCTTCCTGACCCCAGGCGTAGCTTTGCGGCACGAACGTCTCCTGTCGGATGAAACCCATCTCCCGCTTCCGCCGCCCGACATACCGGCGAACCGTCGATTCCCCAATCGGATGTTTCGGAAATTCCATCCGGATCCGTTCGTAGATCCGGTGACTGGTGTGCCGCTGCTTCCGCGGGGCCTGCCTGTCCGCCTCCAACACCCCGTTGATAAATTCCATAACCGGCTCCAGCCTCGGCCTCTTCCGCTCCGGGCTCTTCCTCGCCGGCGGCACGGCGTTTCCCAGCGCTTGACGCACCATCCGCCGATGCACCCCCAGCCGCCGGGCCACACCCTGGATCGTTCCCACACCAAACTCGTGCTCTCGCCGAATCTCTTCAAATAATTCCACCTTCGATCTCCTTGACACCGGGTCCCTCCATTCCGACTCTTTGTTCGGAACAGCCTCTCCGGTTCAGTCGTCAGGGGTGGGCCAAATCAAACGATCAAAAGTGGGCCAATTTAGAGTAGCGAAATCAACAGATTCCAACGGAACCGCCTCCGGCGATCGACCGCGGCATCGGGACGCTGAAATCCACCCAGACGGACGTGCCGAGCCCGGTAATTCAATCCACCCAGTCCCAGACCGTTACTGAATTCGCCGCCGTTCCGAAGCCGACACCGCTATCGCAACCGCAACTGGAAAGCGTCCGAGCCCATCCCCTGGTGGCGATGCGGAGTGTCCCAGTCCCCAATTCCGTACCGATAGATCTCGATCTGAAGAAGTTCGAAGTCCGTCAGATCGAAGTCAAAGCTGAGCCACGAGCCCGCAACCTGGCAACTGCGGAACTTTCACCGGAGAGCGAGCTGGTCGGGCGGATGGTGACGGCCAATCTGAAGCGTCCGGCAATCGGCAAGGCCACACGTTCTGGACCGGTGTCGATGCCTGAACCCGCGGTCGCGGGTGAGGCCCCTCCGGCCGGGACCGACCCGAAAGGGACGGTCGGGACGGAATCGGAAAGCAAACCCCTGTGGCGTCTCGGCCTGGAGTCGGAGGGGAAGCCGGGAGAAGCAGCTCCTGAAGCTGTAAAGAAGAGCATCGAGGCGGCCGCAACGAGTGAATCGGAACCACGAGGCCGAAAGCCCACGGAGTCGGCCCATCCGACCGACGGCCCCGGCACGAAGGGGGGCCGTAAGGAATTCCTGGTCCAGACGCCTTCCGCTACACCGCGCGTGACACACGATGAATCCGAAGCCCAGGGGATTCGTTCCATATCACGGCCCCAACCGGTGCGCCCGCTTCCGAACTCGACCTTCGCAATGCAACCGGCACGCAGTGTCACGATGCTGGTTGGCGATTCCGGTTCCGAGGTACGTGTGCAACTTCGCTCAACCGGCGACGATCTGGCCCTGAGGTTCGACGCACCCTTAGGGGTCCGAACCGGTCTCGAAAGCGGTCTCGGCCAACTCCTCGACTCCTTGACCCGCGAGCATGTTTCCGTCTCGGACGTCGCTTTCTCGAACAGCTCCCAGGCCGATAGGGACTCCCATCCATCGCGCGAAAACCGCCAGCAGGCCCCGAAGAGCCGCACATCTCCCGAGGACGATGCTGACGAGCTCTCGTTCACACCCGAATTCGTATCCGATTTGTCCGGCACTCTTGTCAACATGCAGGCATAGTCCGGTAGCGAGCAGCTATCAGCTTGAAGCTCCGTCTTCTTTACTGCCCGTTACGGGCTAGATAACATCTGACCTCGATTCTCCACTTTCTCGCTACGATCCCTTCTGCCGCGCAGGCTCCTAGCCCGCTGATTGCTGCGCGTTCACCTTCCCGTTTCCCCCCAAAACCTTATCGGCAACTCCCCCCATTGACATGAGCAAAATCTGCCGGTTGGGCCGAATGTTCTTCCTGGAAGACCCTTCACGCGAACATCAATACGTTATATATCAGCAGGTTGTACCATCAACAGTTTCGGCAGCGTGTTTGCTAAATAGCAGGCAAAGGAGAAATGAATCATGGAACCTGTGACCTCTTTACCGACTTCAACCGCACCGACAGCGCAAACGGCTGTGACCGATGCGACCGAAGAGAAAAAATCTCAGTTTCTACAATTGTTGGTTGCACAGTTGAAAGGGCAGGATCCGCTCAATCCGCTCGAAGGCACGGAGTTCGTGGCCCAGCTGGCCCAGTTCAGCAGCTTGGAAGAACTGATCAACATCAAGGACGTCCTCAAGAACGTCCAGCAGCTTTTGGAACACCCCAAGGCCGCGGTCGCGGCGCAGGACGTATTTAGCGCATAAGGAGAACTGAATGGGATTAACCACTTTTTCCACGGCACTTTCCGGGCTCACCGCAAACACAATGGGCCTAGGTCAAGACGGCTTTCCAGATCGGCTTCGTACTTTTCCTTCCTTTCCTGGTCATCGATATGGTCGTCGCGTCGGTCCTGCTCTCGATGGGAATGATGCAGTTGCCGCCGGTCATGGTGTCGCTGCCATTCAAAGTCCTTCTATTCATCATGGTCGACGGTTGGAACCTGGTGATTTCCTCATTGGTGAAAAGCTATGTCTGAAGAAACGGTTATTCGTCTGGCGACCCAGTCGCTTTACACGGTTATTCTGGTCAGCGCCCCGATGCTCGGAGCGGGCCTGATCGTGGGTATCTCTATCAGCATTGGCCAGGTCGTGACGTCGATTCAGGACATGGCCTTGTCTTTTGTGCCGAGGATCATCGTGACCTTCATCGTCTTCCTTGCGATCTTTCCATGGATGATGAGCTACATGGTGTCCTACACCGAGATGCTGCTGGGATCTTTCGACCCGTACGTTAACTAAAGCAGCCACCACGTCATGGATGACATCTTCAGGCTGCAACTTCCTTACTACCAGATCGTCCACGTTGTCATCGTAGGCGTCCGTATCGGCGCGATGTTGCTGTTTTCGCCGATCTGGGGAAGCCCGTCCATTCCCGGCCAGGTTCGATTGTTCCTGGTCTTCGTCACCGCCGCCGGGATATCCACCATCATCCCGTTCAACCAGGCGGCCTACGAGCATCCCGAGATGGTCCTCGGTACGGAATTCTTTATCGGTTTGCTGCTTGGTATGGGGGTCCGCATCGCGTTCGCGGTCCTGCAGTTCGCCGGACACATGATTGGCTTCAGCGTGGGCTTTTCGGCCGTGACCGCGATCGATCCGCTGACTTCTAATCGGTCGACATTGATGGCCGGCCTCTTAACGATGATGGGATACGTGCTGTTTCTCGGAACCGATCAGCATCATGAATTCATCCGCGCCATGAGAGCCAGTTACGACAGCCTGCCCATAGGTACGATGCCCACGCTCGGCAGCTGGTTCGAAAACCTCATGGCCGCGGCGGGAAGCATCTTCGTTTTTGGCTGGAAGATCAGCTTTCCTTTGTTCCTGGTTGTTCTCATCAGCGATACGGCGGTCGGATTCCTGTCGAGAATGCAACCCCAGTTCAACACCATCGTTTTAGCGATGCCGATCAAGGTCCTGATCGGCCTGGTCGCTCTCAGCGCTTCAATCGTTACCTTCCCCTCCATCATGCGCCAACTCTCGGATTTCGTAATTTTGAGATGACATGTCAGACAAAGACGGCAAGACAGAGAAACCCACTTCAATAAGGCTCAGCAAGGCGCGCGAGCAAGGCCAGATCGCCTTTTCGCAGCAGGTCGCCTCTACGGCTTCTCTCATTGGATCTCTGTTCCTGCTGGCATGGGTCCTCAGTTTTCGGGGTGGCTTCGAGAACTTCTTCGCCGGCATGCTCGAAACAGGCATCACCATCGATGACCCGGCCCTGCTGGCGCGCGAAGCCATCCGAGACATGGGCACCTATTTGTTGCTGCTGGTGAGTCCGATCCTCGCGGGCGCCTGGTTCGGCGCCCTGGTCGGAAATGTGGTTCAGGGCCGTCCGTCGTATGCGAAAAAGGCCCTCGAACCGAAGTTCAAAAAGCTGAATCCCAAGGAAGGCATCAAGAAACTGAAGGCCAAGCTCGCGCCGTTCGAATGGGTGCGCCTGTTTACTCTCCTGGGCGTTCTCATCGTCGCGATCTGGAACGTGCTCGACGAGTATTGGCTCCAGGTGATTCGTTCTCCCGGAGTTTCCGTCGAAGCGTCGAACGCCCTGTTGCGCGCAGTCGTTATAGAGGTCCTGACCTACGTCGTCATCACGCTGGTCGTTCTGGCTGTTGTCGATTACTTTTACCAGAAATACCAGCACGAAAAGGGCCTGAAGATGACCAAGAGTGAGGTCAAACAGCACAACAAGCAGATGGACGGGAGCCCCGAAATGAAGGGCAAGATACGCTCCATCCAGCAGGCCGAGGCCAAGAAGAGGATGATGACGGCCGTCGAGGACGCCGACGTGATCATCACGAACCCCACCCACCTGGCGATCGCCCTCGAATACAAGCCCGACTCCATGGCGGCGCCCCGCGTGATCGCAAAAGGTCAGGACTGGTTGGCCGAGAGAATAAAAGAAAAGGGTCGGGAATATGACATCCCGCGTGTGGAAAACCGGCCTTTGGCCCGGGCTCTTTACTCCAGCGTCGAAGTCGGGCAGGAGATTCCGCTCACCCTCTACAAGGCCGTCGCCGAGGTGTTGGCGTATGTCTTTAAAGTGCGTAAAGGCATGAACCGTTTAGCTTAATGGTACCCCCAGGCATGACAGTTCGAACGGATCCCCAGACACAAACCTCCCCTCCCGGCATGCCTGGCCCGGGCGATTCGATCTTGGCAACCAGGTTGCATTGGAACCCACTGAGGTAACCTATGGGTCGCGCACAAACAGCCATACCGATCGCAATCATCGTCATTTTGACGGCGATGCTGATCCCCCTGCCGCCCATCGTCCTGGACATCCTCATTTCCGTGAACATTTCGATTTCAGTCGTGGTCCTCCTTTCATCGGTCTACGTCATGAACCCGATCCAGTTTTCAGCCTTCCCGTCGCTGCTCCTCCTGACGACGCTGTTTCGCCTGTCTCTGAACATCGCCTCGACACGGCTGATTCTTTTGAACGGTGGCGATGGATTCGGCGCCGCGGGGGAGGTGATCGGAGCGTTCGGTCAATTTGTGGTCGGTGGCAACTATGCGGTTGGCTTGATCATCTTCGTCGTCTTGATCGTGATCCAGTTTGTCGTGATCAACCATGGTGCGGTTCGCATTTCGGAAGTGACCGCACGGTTTACGCTCGACGCACTGCCAGGAAAGCAGTTGTCCATCGATGCGGACCTGAATGCCGGAATCATCGACCAGGATGAGGCGCGGGATCGCCGAAAGGAAGTCGGCCGGGAAGCCGACTTCTACGGTTCCATGGACGGCGCCATTGAATTCACCCAGCGCGACGCGATGGCCTCGATGCTGATCACCATGATCAACATCGTCGGGGGCCTGTTCATCGGAATGTTCCAGAACGACATGGAGATTCTGGTCGCGCTCGAAACGTTCACGACCCTGACGATCGGTGATGGCCTGGTCACCGCGATTCCTTCCCTGCTGATATCGATTGCCGGTGGCCTGATCACGACTCGTGCCGCGGCGGATGGGTCCCTCGGAGACGAGATCGGTTCGCAGTTGTTCGACAACCCGACACCGGTATTGTTCTCCGCGATGATCGTGACGGGTCTTGGACTGGTTCCGGGACTGCCGACGATGTCATTCCTTCTTGTGGGGAGCGTTCTCGGGATGATCGCATTCTCGGTCAAACGGTCCGACGATCTGGTCGAGGCAGAGCCGGAACCCGAAGAGCAGGCACCGGATGAAGGTACCGTCGAACGAGCCACCGCCTTCCTCAAGATCGACAGCCTTGCCGTTGAGATCGGCTACGGTCTTGTGGGCCTTGTAGATGCGCAGCAGGGTGGCGATTTTCTCAGCCGGATTCGATCGATACGGAAGCAGTTGGCGCAGGAATTGGGGATGATCGTCCCCCCCGTCAATGTCTCCGACAATCTGAAGCTCGGCCCGAGAGACTACTCGATCCTGCTCAAGGGGATTGAAGTGGCCCGGGGAGAATTGTTGCAGGACAAACTGATGGCGATCGACCCCGGTAACACCACCGGCACCATCGAGGGCACACCCACCAACGAACCGACGTTCGGTCTCCCCGCCTTCTGGGTAGACAAAGAAAACAAAGAACGTGCGCAGTTGATGAACTACACGGTCGTCGATGCCTCGACGATCCTGGCCACGCATCTCACGGAGACTATTCGGTCATACGCATATGAGTTGATGGGGCGCCAGGAGGTCAAGACGCTGATCGACCATGTTCAGGAAACGCACCCGAAACTCATTGAAGAGCTGGTGCCGGCCACCCTCTCCGTCGGTGAGATTCAGAAAGTGCTGCAAAGCCTCCTGAGAGAAAAAGTTTCGATCCGGGACCTGGTGACGATCTTCGAAACCCTGGCGGACTACGGTGGTCAGACCAAAGATCCGGTCACGCTTACCGAGGCCACCCGGGCAGGTCTCAGCCGTTCGATCACCAAGCCCCTGCTGAACGAGAGCGGCGAACTGCCGGTTATCTCTCTTTCGCCCGAATGGGAAACCCGGCTCAAGGAGGCCATGGTCAAAGGCGAAGGTGGCGCTTACCTTGCCCTGGATTCGGGAGGCTTCGAGCAACTGATTCAAGGCGTGACCGATGTATGCCAGAACCTGGCCACCTCGCAGTGGACGTTGCTCTGTTCGAGCGGGGTGCGTCACCACCTCCGCAAGCTGGTTGAGAGGTTCATCCCTCAGTTGACGATTGTTTCGCCGAATGACATTCCGCCGAACCTGCAGATTGTATCTATTGGAGTTGTTGGACAATGAGAACGAAGACTTACCAGACACCGTCTATTCAGGAAGCTCTGGACAACATTAAACGCGACCTTGGCGCCGAAGCCCTGATCCTTGGAACCCGAGCCGTTTCGACACGGAAAAGGTTCGGTCTGGGACGCCGGAAACAGTGGGAGGTCACAGCGGCCGTCAGGGACGAGGTTCGCCCAGACGACCCGGCCGGTGCGTCCGCCCAAGCGGTACCCGCTGTCGCTGCGCCGATCTCATCGACCCCCGAAGACGAGAGGATCAATGAGCTTCTCGACGACATGGAGGAGCTCAAGAGATCGGTCCGGCAACTGGGCTCGGCGCTTCCGCGGAATGATGTCCCGGGTGGCCGGAACGTTTACTCGGCTCTGGTGGGGCAGGGAATCGACCCGGACATGGCCGACGAGCTCGTCAGAAAGGCCTCCTCGGCTTCCCGCTCGGCGGCCGACAAAGGCCGTGGCGGTGTCCGATCCCTTCTTGCGGATTTGATGAACATCGATAGCCCGGTCGAGTTGGAGTCCGCCGAACCTGTTATCAGCGTTTTCGTCGGTCCGACCGGAGTCGGCAAGACGACGACGATTGCAAAGATCGCCGGCCAGGCCGCGGCCCGTCACGGCAAGAGAGTTGCCCTGATCTCAACTGATTCTCTGCGTGTCGGCGGCCAGGAACAGCTCGCCCGTTACGGAGAACTGCTGGGTATTCCGGCTTATGCCTGTTCGGACGCGTCCGCCCTCGGGACTCTCATCGAGACGCTCAACGACCGCGATCTCATTCTGATCGACACGCCGGGATGCAGCCCGGCGGATCTGTCACGTCTGTCCAGGCTACGCCGGGTCATCAACGGGCTTGGGGCAAGGGTTCACCTTGTCCTCGGCGCCACAACGAAATCCGAAGATCTGGCAAAGACCATCAAGCGTTTCCACCGGTACTCGCCCGGGCGGCTCGTCTTCACCAAGATCGACGAGACCGAATCGAAGGGCAACCTCGTTGGCGAACTCTTGCAACACGGGTTGCCCTTGTCGTTTTTGACTGACGGCCAGAGTGTTCCCGAAGACCTCGTCATACCCGACGCACATGAGCTGTCATGTTACGTGTTGCCGGCAAGACGGAGGAGTGCGTCAAGCAGCCGGCGCCGGCTGCTAAAGCGCGCCGACAGCATTAAGAGCCTGTGATGAAAGTCGCCGAAGCTTGTTTTCCGAGTTCTTACTCGAAAAGGTAACCCCATGACGACCGTAGAAAGAGACGATCTCATTAACGAAGCGCTTCCTCTGATCAAGCACGTTGCCCATCGGGTGGCGGTGCGACTCCCTCCCAGTGTGGAAATGGGAGACCTGATCAATGCCGGCGTGCTCGGCTTGCTCGATGCAGTCGACAAGTTCGAACCGGACCGTGAGGTGAAGTTCAAGACATACGCGGAGCTGCGAATTCGAGGAGCCATCCTGGACAGTCTGCGTGATCTGGATTGGGCCCCCCGGTCGTTGAGGAAGAAGAGCAAGAATCTTGAAAAGATCTATGGCAACCTGGAGCAGAAGCTCGGCCGTCCGGCGACAGACGAGGAAGTGTGTACCGAACTGGGCGAGGACATCGGGCAGTTTCATGCCCTTGTCGACCAGTTGCACGGCTTGACGATCGGGTCTTTCGAAGACATCGGAGACAACCGGGACGATGGCTCCGGCGAAAGCTTCATCAACTACTACGCCGACGATGGAAGCAACGATCCGTATCTTAAGTGCAGGGAGGACGAGCTTGCCAAAATGCTCGGCCGGGCGATCGACGAGCTCCCTGAACGAGAGCGGCTCGTCCTCTCCCTCTACTACTTCGAAGAGTTCACGATGAAAGAGATTGGGGCCGTTCTCGGAGTCAACGAGTCGCGGGTGTCGCAGATCCATACAAAGGCGACCCTGCGATTGCGTTCCAAACTCAAGGCGACCGTTCCCAACGTGGAATCAGCTATGCAGCTGCTGGACTGATTGGATAACTGAGCACAACATGGCCAAGAAGATAGAGCGGTACAACTACAAGCGGCCGGACCGGGTGTCGAAAAACCAACTCCGGTCCCTCCACTTCATCCATGATCGATTTGCGAGAAATTTCTCCTCGTCGGTCTCGGCTGTCCTGAGAAAGGTTATCGAGGTCAACCTGGAGACCATCAAGCAGATGCCGTACCAGGAGTTTCTCAAGACGGCGTCGGACCCTACCTGCTTTACATCCTTGTCACTGAGGCCCCTCGACGGTACGGCCGCTCTCGATATCGGTCCGGAAGCGATCTTCAGCATGATCGACCGCCTCCTGGGGGGCTTGGGAGAGCCGATCAAGACCGTTCGCGCGATGACGGAAATTGAGCAGACGGTCGTCCGGTCGATTCTGAAGCTCTTTCTCGACAACCTGAAGGAAAGCTGGCGCCAGATATATCCGATCGAATTCGCCATCACCGCGATGGAAACGCATCCGGACATGATTCAGATCGTATCCCCCAACGAGATGGTGATCGTCTTCCAATTCCGAATGAAGACCAACGAAGTTATCGCGCCGATGCACTTCTGTTTTCCGACCCTGGCTCTCGAACCGATCCTTCACATTTTCGAAAAGGACGCGGGCAAGAACAAGGTCGCGCAGGGCGCGACGCTGGCGGTGGGACTGCCCGCGGTCCCGGTAAAGATCAGCCTGGAGACCGTCGAGACAGTGTTTCCTCTCGAATTTCTCCAGTCTCTCCGAGAGGGTGACACGCTCGTACTCGACCAGAAAGAGGATGTCCCCGTGGTTCTGAAGATTGCCGGGAAGGGGAAGCTGCGAGCGGACGCCCACATGGAAACCGACAAGAGAGTATTTCAAATCGTAACGGCGGCTTCGGCCTGAAGAATCGGAGGTCCCCTTGGAAACTGATACGAAAAACGCGACTCCGGGCAGCGACGGCAACATGGACTTCCTCATCAACGTCGAGCTCCCCACCGCGATCCGCTTTGGTGAAACCGAGATGACCCTGGCGTCGGTTGTGAAGCTGGGAGTCGGTTCGGTCATCGAGCTCGATTCGGGCATTCAGGAGCCGGTTTCGCTTGTCGTCAACGGTCAGATATTTGCACGCGGCGAGGTTGTCGTCGTGGACGGATATTACGGAATAAAAATTACGGAGATTTGTGGTGGAAAGGAGCCTCTTCTTGGACCCGAGTCCTGAGAGAATCGGCGTCTATCTGACGCTGTTGTTGGTGACCCTGTCGATGCTCTGGCTGGCGAACTACATCCGGCGTAAGTTCAGGTCGGCAAACGGCAAGCTGGCGAGTCCCGACAAAGAGTGGGAATCCGCTCAGTCCGATTTCCGTGATGCCGCCGCGGCCGCACGGGAGCAACTCAGCCACCTGGTTCCCTCACGGGGCGAACCGCCCGTTGCCCGCGCCGCCGTCGAGGTGGGTTCGAGTCTGCGCAAACGAGTTGTTGCCATGAGGAAGAAAGGACGATCGTCTCCGGAGATCGCGGGTGCCCTGGGACTCACCGAGGCCGAGGTGGACGTTCTGATTGGGATGGCTCGGCTCAGCAGCAGGCAAAAATAGCCGGCCTGCCCTTTTCTACCTATCGGCAGATAAGGGTAACTTCTTTAGTTTCGACCGCGAAAACTTTGGAGCGACGATTGCAGTTGGAGACATTGAAAAAGGCTTTCGTTCAGGGTGAACTGGAAAACGAATTATGAATGATGCTGTTTTTAGTGCGTACCAGGCGTTGGAAGCGCGGATGAAGATGGTGGACATCATTGCCAACAACATGGCCAACGTTCAGACGTCGGGCTTCAAACGGGATTTCGGTCAGGTCCTTCAGGAAACCGCCGAGGACGGCACGGCTTCGATTGAGGTTTACAGCAAGGTCGATCTGGGTCCCGGGGATCTTGTCGCCACGGGAAATGATATGGATGTGGCCATTGAAGGCTCCGGTTTCTTTGCCGTGGAAACGGACAACGGTATCCGGTACACCCGCAACGGCAGTTTCATGGTCAGTGGAGACGGCGAGCTTGTCATGAAGGACGGGACGCGAGTCCTTGACGATGGCGATTCTCCCATTCCGTTGGGCCGTGGCCGCATCAGCATTCAGGGCACCGGAGACGTACTGGTCGACGGAAACACTGTAGCCACCCTCAAGCTTGTCGACTTCAATGATCCCAATTTCCTCCAGAAAGAAGGTTTGTTCCGCCTGAAATGGACCGGCGATGCGGCAGACGTCTTCGATGTTCTCGAGCCGCGGGTCAAGAGTGGACACCTGGAAAAATCAAACGTCGACTCGATCAACGAAATGGTCGCCCTGATGACTGCTTTCAGGGAGTTCGAATCCGTTGCACAAACCTTGAGAACAATAACGAGCGACATGGACAAGCAGATGCTCGCCGAGCTGGCGGATCTTACTTAGCGTGCAGCGAGCAGCAGGCAGTAGGTAGCTAATAACCAGACAGGAGTTGAAATGTTAAGAGCGTTACACACAGCGGCAACCGGGATGCAGGCCCAGCAGATCAACATCGATACGATCGCCAACAACATCGCGAACGTCAACACGACGGGTTACAAGCAGGCCCGGGCCGAGTTCCAGGATCTGTTGTATCAGGACCTTCGGCCCGCGGGGACGGCTTCGTCCGCCACGACGGAATATCCGACCGGCCTCCAGATGGGACTCGGTACACTACCCGTTGCCACCGCTCGAAATTACAGCCAGGGTGACTTCCGCCAGACGACCAGCCCGCTCGACATGGTCATTTTCGGGAAGGGATTCTTCCAGATACGACTGCCCAGTGGAGAGACGGCTTATACCCGCGACGGATCGTTCCACCTCAACAACGTGGGTGCGATCGTCACGTCCGAGGGGAACCCTTTGGAACCTCTGATTTCGATCCCCGCAGACGCGCAGCAGGTCGTCATCGGCAGCGACGGCACGGTTTCGGTAACGCAGCCAAACCAGACGGCCGCCGTACCTGTCGGCAACATCCAGATTGCGGACTTCCAGAACCCGGCCGGCCTGAGCGCGATCGGTCGCAACCTGCTCCTGCCGACGACGGCTTCGGGTGCACCGATCACAGGGAACCCGGGTCAGACGGGCCTGGGGCTCATCAATCAAGGCTTCCTGGAACAATCCAACGTCAGCGTCGTCGAGGAGATGGTCAACATGATCATCGCCCAACGCGCCTACGAGGTGAATTCAAAGGCGGTTCGTGTGGCAGATGACATGCTGCAACAAGTCAACAACCTGGTTCGATAGGACTGACGGGATTTTTTGAAATGAACTTCATGACAATGATTCTTCTGTGTTGCCTGACGGCCCCGGCCGAGGTCGTCATCGATAAAGATACCCTCGTTCTTGGGGACCTGATCGAATTCCCCACCGGTGACGCTCGCAGCTTGCTGTCTCTGGGCTACGCACCCAATCCCGGACTGGCCAGGCGACTCCATGATTATGAGATCAAGGGCAAGCTTCAGATGGCCGGTTTGGGGACCGAAGACCTGAAGCTCCCTGGTTTCGTCCTCGTTCATCGCCGCTCGGGCCAGCTCGACGACGGACGAGTTCGAGCTATCGTGACCGGCCTGTTCCGTGACCGGTTTCCCGGTGGCCGCGTCGAACTGCTGCAACTGACCGTCCCGCAGGCCGATGTGCCGACGGGTGAGATCGAAATATCGGGCACGCTCCCTCCGAATTTTAACCCTGCCGGCTTGATCTCCGTCCGGCTCGACCTCCGGTCCGGCGCATTTTCGCGGTCGATGTTCGCACAGACACGGGTGTTGATCGAGCTTCCCCAGCCGGTCCTGGCCCGCGACATCGAGGCCCACTCGACCATTCAGCCCAAAGATATTCAGTGGAACATGGTCCCACTCAAGAACTTCAGAAATGCGGTGGACACCCCCGACGCGATGCGGAGCATGTTGACCAAGAGGCGCCTCCAGGCGGGCGAGGTCGTCAGTCTGGATTCACTGTATGCGCCACTGCTTATACGCCGAGGGGATACGGTCGTCGTCCTCGCCAAAGCCGGCGGTATCACGATCTCGGCAACCATGAAAGCGGAGGCTTCGGGAAAGTATGGTGACACGATCCTCTTGAAGCACTTGAACGGACCCGGGACAACAACGGCCCGCGTCACGGGTCCCGGGACGGTCGAAGCTGTCATAGGGGGGCTCCGATGACGAGAATCTGGACTTTAGTCACTATTTTCATGATGACCTCGTCCACGCTCGCTCTGGCGAGTCGTGGCCAGGATGACAAAGATGAAATCGTTACGGAACCGCAACGGATTTCACCTCTTGAAGAGTACCTGCGGGAGGCCCGTCAATCCAGCGTAGCGTCTGTTCCCACCGGACCTTCCCTGTTTTCGCCGGTTGCGGCCAACCTGTTCCTGTTCGTGGACATCAAGGCGCGACGGGTCAACGACATCGTCACGATTCAAATCATTGAAAACGCGACAGCGTCCAATTCGGCCAACACGTCCACCGGCCGTAACGGAGAGACGAGTGCTTCGGCGCCTTCTTTCTTTGGTCTGGAGCGTGGCATCTCGGCCCTCAATTTTGCCAGTATCCTCCAGGGGCTCTCCGATCTGTCGTTTACAGGTCAGGGAACCACATCGCGAACGGGTTCGCTGCAGGCTTCGCTCGCGGCTCGTGTGATCGAAGTGCTTCCAAACGCTTAGCGTTCATCGGGAGTGCCGAGCGATAAGGCGCGGTGGTGACGAGATCTTCGGGCACTTTCGATAACGACGTTTGAAGGAAGGCGCTGGCGTTTGCGGCGAACGCGGTGGGCTATGGAGAAAGTACGGGGTTGGGGGTTGAAGTTCTCACGAGTGAGACTCGACCAGCGAGTGTGGCCAGGCGGCGACAATGAATGTATGGCGGCCGATCGTCCGTTTTGGAGAGTTCACCGAGCAGGTCCAGGCCCGATCGGTACGAACTTTTGACATCAAGGCGCACGTGGGCGTTGGCGTGCACCAGCACGTCTGGAAGGCATGGATTTGGAATCCCTGTTACGACGTGTCTAAAAAGCATTTCGAAGCGAATCTCCATGCGAGTTCGGTCGCAGTGAGCCTCTCGATAACGGTCATCGGGGCATGACAGATTGGACACAGCCAGGCGGAGCTGGTTGACGGGCCTTCCTCAGGAGGAGGGACCGGCGCCATTCCCAATAACCGATGACAAAGTTCCATGGATACGGATCGTTGGGAGTTCGCCATGAAACCGAAGTGCCGGATGCGGACAAAGCCTTTCGGCAGTACGTGGAGCAGGAATCGGCGGATGAACTCGGCGGCGGAAACCGTCATCGTCCTTGCTTTGTTACCGCGAGAGTAATCCCGCCAACGGAATGTGACATGGCTGCCGTCGAAGGAAAGCAATCGATGATTGGAGATGGCGACGCGGTGTGTGTAGCGTCCGAGGTATCGAAGAACCTGTTCGGGGCCGCCGAATGCCGGCTTCGCATAGACGACCCAATCTTGGCGGAATAACGGTCGCAAGAAAGCCGCAAAGTGCTTCGGTTCGGAAAGGTGCTGGATCTGTCCGGCGAAGGTCAGGCTCTTCTTGCGAAAAGCCTTCTGCAATCCGTCAACGAACTTGCCGCGGAATAGTTTTCCCAGAACCTTCACAGGTAGGAAGAACGGGTATCGCGGATGAATCCAACGCGCACGGCCCGGTGCGATTCCTCCGGCGGGAATGACGCAGTGGATGTGAGGATGAAACAGCACGTTCTGACCCCACGTGTGCAGGATGAGGAAGAAGCCGATTTTCGCGCCAAGATGTTTGGGATTTCGAGCGACCTCCAGAAGAGTCTCGGCCACAGTGCGGAACAGCAGGTTGTAGAGCTCGACCTGGTTCTGTCGGACGAGCGAATGCAATTGGTGCGGCAGGGTGAACACGACATGGAAGTATCGTGTTGCCAGAAGCTCTCGTTCTCTGGCCGCGATCCAACGCTGACGCGCCTGAGCCTGGCATTTGGGACAATGGAGATTACGGCATGAGTTATAGGAGAGGACCCGATCGCCACCACATCGTGAGCAGGCATCGATATGACCGCCGAGAGCCGCTGTGCGGCAATGCTGGATGGCGTGCATCACCTTGAGCTGCTGGAAATGGATTCGTTTTCGATGGCGGTCGATAAAGTCGTTGCCCGCGGCGCGAAGGATGTCGGCCACCTCCACGGTGGGCCGGGTCATTGTTTCTGCTTCCTTCTTTTGGACCGCTTCACCGCATCGAGGCTGGAAACCGCCATGGTCTCCACCGGATTGGTGACCGCCTGCAGGTGACGTCGAGACAGGTGCAGATAGACGCTGGTGGCTCGCAGGTCCGCGTGACCCATTAACATCTGAATGGTGCGGAGATCGGTGCCATTTTCAAGTAGGTGAGTGGCCCAGCTGTGACGCAGCGTGTGCGGGGATACGCGTTTCTTGATTCCGGCACGTTTCGCCGCATCGTGTACGGCGGACCACACGCACTTGGGGGTGAGGGGTTTGTCGGCGCGCCAGTTGTTCACCATGCCCGGAAACAAATAGGTCTTGGGCTTCATCCAACACCAGTATTCTCGTAGCGTCTGCAAGAGCTTTGGTGTCAATGGCACGTCGCGATCACGATGACCCTTGCCCTGACGGATGTGGATGATCATGCGCTCGCTATCAACATCCTCGGCCTTCAACCGGATCAACTCGGCTCGGCGCATCCCGGTGGCGTACAAGGTCATGAGCATCGCGTAATCCAGCAAATTCTTTGCCGAGTCGATCAGTCGTGCGACCTCGTCCTGGCTCAAAACCGTCGGCAATCGTTTCGGGGTTCTGGGATATGGGAGATCCAGCTTCAGGTATGGACGCCGCAGCGTCTTTACAAAAAAGAACCGCAAGGCGGCAATGTACAAGCCGACAGTCTTGGCCGCGAGCTTTCGCTCCCGGATCAGATGTAGGTGATACTGCCGCAGGTCTTCCTGACTGAGACGATCGGGGCGCGTGCCAAAATAGCCCGCGAAGTCTTCAACGACTCGCAGGTAACTTCGGATGGTGATCGGAGAGAAATTACGACGCTGGAGTTCCTCCAGCATCCGTTTACGCAGGTCCGTCATGTAGGCCTCCTTTGAAGCCCACACTCTACAGTTTGCTTAGCACCGTTCGCTCAGCCCACGCGTAGCGTCCGCCGCGACAGCGGCTTCGTTCAAACGGCGATCTGGTCCTCGAAGGCGTCAAGCAGGTGACGATCAACCGCGAGAGGCACATCCTGACGCTACGCGGAGTCGCCCGTTCCCGAGACGTGAGCCCGCACAATCTGGTGCTTTCGACGGCAATTGCGAACATGGAAGTTAGTTTTGACGGCAAGGGAATCATCTCCGATGCGAACAGGCCCGGCTTCTTCTACCGGCTGTGGCAGCTGATTTCGCCGTTCTAGCGTGGTTATGAATATGAATATACGTTCACTTGCAATTATTCTGCTCTTGCTGATCCCGAATCCCGCTTCCGCCAACTCCCGTCTTAAGGACATCAGTCACATCGCCGGCGTACGCGGAAATTCCCTGATCGGCTACGGCCTGGTGATCGGGCTCAACAAGACCGGGGATAAGCAACAGACGTTCTTCACGACCCAGACCCTGATCAACATGCTCGAGCGCTTCGGCATGACGATCAACAACCCTTCGATCCGGGTGGACAACATCGCGGCCGTCATGGTGACGGCCGATTTACCGGCGTTTGCCAGACCTGGTTCCGAAATAGACATCACGGTTTCTTCGATTGGAGACGCGTCAAGTCTTCAGGGTGGAATTCTCTTGCAGACACCGATGATGGGCCCTGCCGGCACCGTCTACGCCGTGGCTCGTGGCCCGTTGGTGCTCGGCGGTTTCTCGGCAGGTAACGATACGACCGGAGTTACTGTCAATCATCCGACAGTCGGGCGTGTTCCCAACGGGGCAATTGTCGAGCAGGCCGTCCTGACGGGTATGCCGGAGGTGGTCCAGACCCTTGACTTAGTCCTTGATCGTGCAGACTTTACGAATGCCAACCGTGTTTCTACAGCTCTCAACGCCACCTTTGGTGGGGCAATTGCACGACCACTGGATGCACGCTCGGTCCGTCTGACGCTTCCAGCGGACTATCAGCGACGTCCGATCGAGTTCATCGCCGCTGTAGAAGCCGTTTCGGTCGAGATCGATAACCGGGCGCGAGTGGTTGTAAACGAGAGAACGGGTACCGTCGTCATAGGCAGCATGGTTCGCATCGCGCCGGTTTCGATCTCTCACGGGAACCTGAGTATTCAGATCGAGACGGACTTTCAGGTGTCCCAGCCCCCGGGCTTTTCCCAGGGCCAGACGACCGTTGTTCCTCAGCACCAGGTTACAACCGAGGAGGATCAGAGTGGTTTTGTCACTCTTGCCGGTTCCACTGTTGAGGATCTGATCAGTGTGTTGAACGCGATGGGTGTCACGCCCAGGGACACGATCGCGATCCTTGAGGTTTTGAAGGCCGCCGGAGCGTTGCAGGCGGATTTGGAAATTATTTAAGTACGTGATTAGTGGTTAGTTAGGGGAGCCGGAAGAAGAGGAAGAACGATGGATTTTGACATCAGAAATGCAGCGGAGGCGATTCGATCGGGGGAAATGAAGCCCGCCGATGTCGCAATCCAGATGCAGGCGATGTTCATGGAAGAACTGATCAAGAGCATGGAACAAAGTGTTCAGGCCGAGGGCGGCCTCTATGGTGACTCTTCCAGCTCCGAGATCTATCGTGGGATGGTGCGTCAGGAATTGGCCATAGCGATGTCGTCCGACCTCGGAGGGCCGTTGCAAGAGCAACTCGAAAAGGCGATCCAGGATCGTACCGACGTGGCTGCGCCCCCGGTTCCCAGGATCGGCGAAGGCCTTCCACTTTCCAAGATCAACGAAGCCCTTCCGGTCGATGGTCCCATCACCTCAAAAATCGGCTGGCGCTCGGATCCGCTGACCGGAGAGAGACGGTTTCATGGCGGTACCGACATCGCCGCTCCCCACGGGACACCCATCCAGGCAGTGGCAAACGGCCGTGTCGTGGAGAGCGGTCCGAAAGGGGGATACGGGAACGCGATCGTGATCGAGACCGACGATGGTCGAAACATGCTGTACGCACACAACTTAGAGAATCACGTCAAGGTCGGCGACCGGGTCCGGCAGGGTCAGACGATCGGGTTGGTAGGGTCGACGGGCCGCTCAACGGGCGCGCACGTCCACTTTGAGGTCAGCGAGTGAAGAAAAAATCCAGAAATAACCGGCAGTTTCTAAAGATTTCTGTTTCATCTGCCGATCAGACACGTAGAGGCAAAAACTGCCTCGGACAGGAGCACGGAAGCTATCTGTCTGAATTACTTCCATGGACGGCAATAATATGGAACCGGCGGATCGCCCGTTCGGCGTGGGTTTCGGAAGTCAACGAAACCTTCGTCAGTATTTTGGAGACGGCGTGGATCCCACGGCCAGGAGTTTGTCATGGGTATTAATCAAATAAACGTCAGCAACCACGGTATCGACAATCAACGTTCGGTCGATCGGACCAGGGAAGCCCGGTCCGACACCGGGACAGCGAAGAACAAGCGCGCCGTAGTGGCCCCGGGTCAGGATTCAGTGGCTTTGTCGTCCACCGCCAAAGAAATTGACCGGGTTGCGAAACTCGCCAGTGGTGGTTCGGACCGAGCTTCCAGAATCCAACAGATCCGACAAGCCATTGATAACGGCACTTTTAGAGTTTCCGGCGAAGACATCGCCAAGAAGATGATCGAGGCTCACAAGAAAACATAAGTAGAGCCCGACCGAGACTGAGAACAGGCCCCGCAACGAGTAGTGAGAACTGGTAATGAATCGAGGACTGGTCCCTTCAAAAGGGGACGAGCTGGTTGAGGTACTCTACCAGCTCGAAGAAAAGAAGCACGATGCTCTTGTGCGGTTCGACGCCGACGCCTACGAGGCCGGAGTGTCCGAACAGGTGCGCCTGCTTGGAGAAGACGACGACCTGCTGGCCCAGACGTCCAGCCCAACTGTCTCCCGGCTGGCCGACCTCATTCGCCTCAACTCTCTCCTGCTGGTCAACCTCAATTCCATTTCGCCTTATTTTGCCTTTGCAGAGGGCGGCTATTCGGCCGTCGGCGACCTGAATCAACCGTCTGCGGGACGGCTGAGGGTGGAGGGTTAGCGTGGCAGGACTGGGATCCATACTCAATACCGCCTTCAGGTCCCTGGAAGCCAGCACGATGGCCCTTTCGGTGGCGTCGAACAACATTGCCAATGCGGCGACACCCGGGTATTCCAAGCAACGGGTAATATTCGAGGAGGCACCCAACATCGGCGACCGCTTCCTGTCCGGCTCCGGTGTCAACGTGGTCAAGGTCGAGGCTTTGCGCGAACAACTCATCGACGGGCGGCTCCAGACGGAGATCTCAGCCAAGGCCGGGGCCGAATTACTCTACGACACCTTGAGCGAGATCGAGACTCTGTTCAACGACGGTGGCGACACGGGGATGCTGCCCGAGATCACGGACTTTTTTAATGCCTTCCACACACTGGCCCTGGACCCCATTTCCAAAAACTTCAGAGAAGAAGTGCGGATCAAGGCGGCGAATCTGGCTCAAGCGTTCCAGGTTCGCGGCGGCGCCCTGCGCGACGCCCGACTGACAGCAGATGCGGGACTTAAGGATGATGTGGATCGGGTCAACGCGTTGGCCGATCAGATCGCCGGAATTTCGGCGCAGGTCATAAAATCGGAGGCGGGTGGACAGTCGGCAAACGATCTCAGGGACATGCGTGGAGAGCTGGTAAGGGAGTTGTCGGAGTTTCTGGACGTTTCGGAACTGGAGTCTTCATCCAGTTATCAGCTTTATGCCGTCGGTGGGTTGATGCTGGTCTTGAACGGCAACACGGTGCCAATGACCTCGACAGCGTCTTCGGCGACCGGATTCGCGGACATCGGTATCGGTGCGACCGACGTGACCGCCTCTCTGAAGAGCGGCAAGCTGGCTGCCAGGCTGGAGGTGCGCGACAAATTCATCCCGGACTACCTCTCGAAGCTCGATCAACTCGCATACGAAATTACGCAGCAGGTCAACCAGATCCATTCGGTGTCTTACGACGCTTCTGGCAACACCGGTGTTGATTTCTTTACGCCGCTGGCGTCCCCGGGCGATGCCGCCCGTCTGATGGAACTCAGCATCGCCGTGGCGACCGACGCGTCGAAGATTGCGGCCAGTGCGGGAGTTGGTGGTTCAGACAACGAGGCGGCCACGGCGCTGGGTAATTTACTTCACTCTTCCGGCCTCACGAACGGTTCACCAGTGGACCAGTACCGACAGTTGGTATTCAAACTGGGCAACGACATCTTGAGCACCGAGGGCAAGATCGACGAACACTCGGCTTTGTTGACCCAACTCCAGAACCGACGCGACTCGTTCGCGGGGGTATCCATAGACGAAGAGTCCATGCAGATCCTGCAATTTCAGCGTGCCTATCAAGCCTCGGCCAGGATGATCCAGGTCATTGACGGCTTGCTCGAAACGCTGATTGCAATGGGACGTTGATGAGAGGGGGCGCTGATGAGAGTTACTGAAAGTATGGCATTGAGATCGTTTGTCAACAACGCCGCCGACATCCGGACCGCTATGTTGGAGGCGCAGGACAAAGTCATCACGGGCAAGGGTTCGAGCAAGCCGTCGGACGATCCGAGTAACGTTTCCGACGTTCTCAGGATCAACGCCGAAAAGGCTGAAACCGAACAGTACAAACGTAACGTGGAGTTCGGCCGTTCTCGACTGGACTTCACCGATGGTGTCCTCAACAACCTTGAGGTCCTGGTGGAACGGCTCCGTTTCCTCGGTCTCACCTCCATCGGAAATTCCACATCCGGTGACGTGTTCATTGCAGAGGTCGAGGGTTTGAGGGATCAGATCCTGAACACGATGAACACTTCGTTTCAAGGACGCTTCATCTTTGCAGGGAGCAAGACGAACACCCAGCCGTATGTGAAAGACTCCGCCGGAGTGGCCACGTACCAGGGCGACAACAAGGCGGTCAAACTCCAGGTGGGTCGCTCGGCCCAGTTGGACACACAGATACCCGGGAGCGAAATCTTCGGCTCGATAGACGCTTAGCGTTCATCGGGAGTGCCGAGCGATAAGGCGTGGTGGTGACGAGATCTTCGGGCACTTTCGATAACGACGTTTGAAGGAAGGCGCTGGCGTTTGCGGCGAACGCGGTGGGCTATGGAGAAAGTACGGGGTTGGGGGTTGAAGTTCTCACGAGTGAGACTCGACCAGCGAGTGTGGCCAGGCGGCGACAATGAATGTATGGCGGCCGATCGTCCGTTTTGGAGAGTTCACCGAGCAGGTCCAGGCCCGATCGGTACGAACTTTTGACATCAAGGCGCACGTGGGCGTTGGCGTGCACCAGCACGTCTGGAAGGCATGGATTTGGAATCCCTGTTACGACGTGTCTAAAAAGCATTTCGAAGCGAATCTCCATGCGAGTTCGGTCGCAGTGAGCCTCTCGATAACGGTCATCGGGGCATGACAGATTGGACACAGCCAGGCGGAGCTGGTTGACGGGACTTCCTCAGGAGGAGGGACCGGCGCCATTCCCAGTAACCGATGACAAAGTTCCATGGATACGGATCGTTGGGAGTTCGCCATGAAACCGAAGTGCCGGATGCGGACAAAGCCTTTCGGCAGTACGTGGAGCAGGAATCGGCGGATGAACTCGGCGGCGGAAACCGTCATCGTCCTTGCTTTGTTACCGCGAGAGTAATCCCGCCAACGGAATGTGACATGGCTGCCGTCGAAGGAAAGCAATCGATGATTGGAGATGGCGACGCGGTGTGTGTAGCGTCCGAGGTATCGAAGAACCTGTTCGGGGCCGCCGAATGCCGGCTTCGCATAGACGACCCAATCTTGGCGGAATAACGGTCGCAAGAAAGCCGCAAAGTGCTTCGGTTCGGAAAGGTGCTGGATCTGTCCGGCGAAGGTCAGGCTCTTCTTGCGAAAAGCCTTCTGCAATCCGTCAACGAACTTGCCGCGGAATAGTTTTCCCAGAACCTTCACAGGTAGGAAGAACGGGTATCGCGGATGAATCCAACGCGCACGGCCCGGTGCGATTCCTCCGGCGGGAATGACGCAGTGGATGTGAGGATGAAACAGCACGTTCTGACCCCACGTGTGCAGGATGAGGAAGAAGCCGATTTTCGCGCCAAGATGTTTGGGATTTCGAGCGACCTCCAGAAGAGTCTCGGCCACAGTGCGGAACAGCAGGTTGTAGAGCTCGACCTGGTTCTGTCGGACGAGCGAATGCAATTGGTGCGGCAGGGTGAACACGACATGGAAGTATCGTGTTGCCAGAAGCTCTCGTTCTCTGGCCGCGATCCAACGCTGACGCGCCTGAGCCTGGCATTTGGGACAATGGAGATTACGGCATGAGTTATAGGAGAGGACCCGATCGCCACCACATCGTGAGCAGGCATCGATATGACCGCCGAGAGCCGCTGTGCGGCAATGCTGGATGGCGTGCATCACCTTGAGCTGCTGGAAATGGATTCGTTTTCGATGGCGGTCGATAAAGTCGTTGCCCGCGGCGCGAAGGATGTCGGCCACCTCCACGGTGGGCCGGGTCATTGTTTCTGCTTCCTTCTTTTGGACCGCTTCACCGCATCGAGGCTGGAAACCGCCATGGTCTCCACCGGATTGGTGACCGCCTGCAGGTGACGTCGAGACAGGTGCAGATAGACGCTGGTGGCTCGCAGGTCCGCGTGACCCATTAACATCTGAATGGTGCGGAGATCGGTGCCATTTTCAAGTAGGTGAGTGGCCCAGCTGTGACGCAGCGTGTGCGGGGATACGCGTTTCTTGATTCCGGCACGTTTCGCCGCATCGTGTACGGCGGACCACACGCACTTGGGGGTGAGGGGTTTGTCGGCGCGCCAGTTGTTCACCATGCCCGGAAACAAATAGGTCTTGGGCTTCATCCAACACCAGTATTCTCGTAGCGTCTGCAAGAGCTTTGGTGTCAATGGCACGTCGCGATCACGATGACCCTTGCCCTGACGGATGTGGATGATCATGCGCTCGCTATCAACATCCTCGGCCTTCAACCGGATCAACTCGGCTCGGCGCATCCCGGTGGCGTACAAGGTCATGAGCATCGCGTAATCCAGCAAATTCTTTGCCGAGTCGATCAGTCGTGCGACCTCGTCCTGGCTCAAAACCGTCGGCAATCGTTTCGGGGTTCTGGGATATGGGAGATCCAGCTTCAGGTATGGACGCCGCAGCGTCTTTACAAAAAAGAACCGCAAGGCGGCAATGTACAAGCCGACAGTCTTGGCCGCGAGCTTTCGCTCCCGGATCAGATGTAGGTGATACTGCCGCAGGTCTTCCTGACTGAGACGATCGGGGCGCGTGCCAAAATAGCCCGCGAAGTCTTCAACGACTCGCAGGTAACTTCGGATGGTGATCGGAGAGAAATTACGACGCTGGAGTTCCTCCAGCATCCGTTTACGCAGGTCCGTCATGTAGGCCTCCTTTGAAGCCCACACTCTACAGTTTGCTTAGCACCGTTCGCTCAGCCCACGCGTAGCGTCCGCCGCGACAGCGGCTTCGTTCAAACGTTTTTGCAGTTATTACCGCTCTCGGCCAGGCCATGCAGTCCGGCGGCAGGAGCGCCATCGACGCCGAACTGAAAAACCTGCAGACGGCGTGGGAAGGCCTATCGGTAAGCCGGAGCCGGATCGGTGGGTTGGTGAATGTAGCCGATTCTACCCGGAACGAACTGACGGCACTGTCGCTTGCGCGGGAGACCGCGCTGGTCGACATCGAAGCCGCCGATTTGACAAAAACACTGACGGAATTCAGGTCGTTAGAAGGTGCGCTACAGAACACGCTCGCCATCGGCGCCAGGATTTCTCAACAGACACTACTCGATTATCTGAGGTAGGTACCATCATGAAAGCAATTGAAAACGTTGACTTGACGACGGGTGACTTCGAAGCGAGGGAGCAGAAAACGGTCATCCATTTTGAAGAGGGCTTGATCGGTTTTTCAGATGTCAAGGACTTCAACCTGCTCGAAAACGATTATCTCGCCCCGTTCCGGTTGCTGCGGGCGGTCGACGATCCGGACGTCGGCTTCCTGGTTCTGGATGCGACGGCGCGAGTCGCCGACTACTGTCACCTGATTCCGTCGCGGGAATGGAAATCGCTTGGCGTGACAAAACCCCAGGACTACCTGGCGTTCATCACGGTGGTGCTCGGTGCCACGGCCGAAGAGAGCACTGGGAATCTCCAGGCGCCGCTGCTGGTCAATCATCAGAAAATGACGGGCAAGCAGATCATCCTGACAGACTCCGGCTTCTCGGTTCGCGAACCACTGTTGTAGAAGAACGGTTGCTCCCCGAGAGCCTTTCGGATTATGATGCGGCGAGTAGATGAATCCAGGCAGTGATCACAAAGCGCTGCCGCTGCAGGTGGTTACTGATCAAGGATGCTCGTTGTCACTCGCAAGAAAGACGAACGGCTGATTATCGGAAACGAGATTGAGATCCAGGTTCTCAGGATCGGTCGCGATAATGTTCGGCTGGGAATCAAGGCTCCGTCTCACATCTCGATTTATCGTTATGAGATTTACGAAGCCATCAAGAACGAGAACGTGTCGGCTGTGAAGTCGCAGATTCCAGACAAGGACATGCTCGGACAAATCGCCGACGGCCTGAAATCGGAACCCGAACCGAAACCCAAGACCTGATCGTGCGAGTTTCAGTTTCACATCCTTGACGGATTTGTTTCGTTAGACCCTCCCGGATGACCCCATTGAGAACAACCTGACGCCGGTCCACGGGCCGACAACGCCTGTGCTTTCGGTGTTCCCGTTCATGGTCGCCGTCCAACCGTTGCCGGTGGCGCAAACGATTGACGCTTGTGGCAGTTGGTTGACGCGTCTGCCCCCCCGTCATCCACCAGAATCTAGTCCATTTTCACCCGCCGTTTCTGTCGAACTTGAAACCGACGCTGTCCCCCAAGACCGTGCCGATTCCCGCGATGAAGTCCTGCCTGATTTCTGGCTTACACCATCTTGCTCAAAACATTGATAGATGTGGGGCGGGAGATGAACTCCACACCGGCTTGCGGAGTTGTAACTGGACCATTCGCTTCGGTGTCCATCGGATTATGAAATTACACGTGCTTAAGGAATTCGCGGAATGGCCGTCCCCGCTCTCCCCCAAAAAGAGCGACGTGCCATCACAGGGGAGACGACCTTAAGGAATCAAACGATCCCGCAGACAATCGGCGTCGATCCCGATGCCATCCTGGTCAAGCGATGCTTGAAGGCCCGGAACTGGAGAGAGCGATGAGCGATATGGAAATGGATGAGAGCATCATCAAAGAATTCTTAATTGAAAGCTATGAGAACCTGGACCAACTCGACCGCGAAGGAACTGGCCAAGGAAACCGCCAAGGCGACCGAGGATATCGGTCAAAAAATCGAGGCCATTCAAAGCGACACCTCGGGCGCAGTCAAAGCCATAGGTGAAATCAGCTCTATCATTGGCCAGATCAATGATTGATTTCGCTACTCTAAATTGGCCCACTTTTGATCGTTTGATTTGGCCCACCCCTGACGACTGAACCGGAGAGGCTGTTCCGAACAAAGAGTCGGAATGGAGGGACCCGGTGTCAAGGAGATCGAAGGTGGAATTATTTGAAGAGATTCGGCGAGAGCACGAGTTTGGTGTGGGAACGATCCAGGGTGTGGCCCGGCGGCTGGGGGTGCATCGGCGGATGGTGCGTCAAGCGCTGGGAAACGCCGTGCCGCCGGCGAGGAAGAGCCCGGAGCGGAAGAGGCCGAGGCTGGAGCCGGTTATGGAATTTATCAACGGGGTGTTGGAGGCGGACAGGCAGGCCCCGCGGAAGCAGCGGCACACCAGTCACCGGATCTACGAACGGATCCGGATGGAATTTCCGAAACATCCGATTGGGGAATCGACGGTTCGCCGGTATGTCGGGCGGCGGAAGCGGGAGATGGGTTTCATCCGACAGGAGACGTTCGTGCCGCAAAGCTACGCCTGGGGTCAGGAAGCACAGATCGACTGGTACGAAGCCGTCGCGGAGTTGGATGGCGAACGGCAGAAGCTCCAGGTTTTCTGTATGCGGAGCATGGGCAGTGGTGGCGCATTCCATCGAGCTTATCCTCGGGCGACACAACAGGCATTCCTGGAGGCTCATGAGTTGGGTTTCCGCTATTTTGCGGGGGTCTTCGGGGTGCTGCGTTATGACAACCTGACCAGCGCGGTGAAGAAGATTCTGCGGGGATACCGGCGTGTAGAGACCGAACGGTTCATCGCGTTTCGGTCGCATTGGAAGTTTCAAGCCGAGTTCTGCACACCCGGCGAGGGCCACGAGAAAGGCGGTGTGGAAGGCGAAGCCGGATACTTCCGGCGCAATCACCTGGTACCGGTGCCGAAGGCGAAGGACCTGGCGGATCTGAATGCGCAGCTGCTGGCCGGTTGCCGTGCCGATGAACGGCGCAAGATCGGCGATCGGGTCCAGACGGTGGGTGAAGGGATGCAGATCGAACAGCCCCATCTGCTCGCGTTATCGACCGAAGGGTTCCCTCTGGCCGAGGACAGCTTTCCACGAGTCGATGGTAAGGGATGTGTACGGGTGCGTAACAACTTCTACTCCGCCCCCGTCAAGACCGGGACTGTGGTGCGGGCGAGCGTTTTTCCGGCCTACGTGGAGGTCTGGCACGATGGCGGATGCGTGGCGCGGCATGAGCGAGGATATGGAAACGGCCAGCACTTCTTCAATCTGGAACATTATCTGGAGGTGTTGGAGCGGAAGCCGGGCGCGCTGGCCGGGAGCAAGCCTCTGGAGCAATGGCGGCAACAGGGCCGATGGCCGAAAAGCTATGACGAGTTCTGGCAGACGTTGATCGATCGCAACGGAAAACAGAATGGGACCCGCGCAATGGTGGAGTTGCTCCTACTGGGCCGGGAACATGGCTATAGCGAGCTGGATTCCGCATTCCAACAAGCCCTGCGCCTGGGATGCTCCGATGCCGCCGCGGCGCGCTACCTGATGACCGAGGCCCGATTCGACCGGCCGGCGGCGCCGCGACTGGAAGTGGCCGCACTACGCGCTTATGAGCGGCCCCTGCCGGAGGTGAATACTTACGATGCACTGCTCACTGCGGAGGTGGTCTAGTGTCCGCCACAGCCGGCGGGGTCGAACAGGCGGCGATTCAGCAGTACTGTAAAGCTCTCCGGACGCCCACGATCGGAACGCAGTTTGCGGCCATGGCCGAGCAGGCCCAGCGGGAAGAGCACACCTACACACGGTATCTGGAAGCCTTGCTGGCGATGGAAGTTGAAGAACGCGAACGGAACACCGTGGCCCGGCGGATTCAAGCCGCACGTTTCCCTCGAATGAAGACACTCGAGGACTTTGACTTCTCGCGGTCGAAGGTTCCAGCCAACCGGATCCGTGGACTCGCAGACGGTGGCTATTTAGAACACGCCGAACCTGTCGTCCTGATCGGGGAGTGTGGAACGGGCAAGACGCACCTGGCCACAGGACTGTGCGTGGCCGCTTGTCGGCAGAAGAAGCGGGTTCGCTTTACGACGGCCGCCGGCTTGATCAACGAGTTGGTCGAGGCCCAACACAACGACCAGTTCCGCCGGGTTCTGGCCCGATGGTTCCGATACGAGTTGATTGCCATCGACGAAGTCGGCTATGTCCCGATGGCAGACCTCGGCGCCGAACTCCTCTTTCAAGTCATCTCGGATCGAGCCGAGCGGGCGACGGTGATCTTGACAACGAATCTGCCGTTCTCGGAATGGACCCAGGTGTTTCCCAATGTTCGGCTGTGCAAGGCGTTGCTGGACCGGATAACCGATCGCGCTCACATCATCGAGACCGGAACCGAATCCTTCCGGTTTCGGCGCACGTTGGAGAAACGACAGAAACCACGGCATCCGCCTGGAAAGGAGAAACCCGCGAAACAAACCACGTCCTGAGGGTCGGATCGCCGCGCGGTCGTCGATCCTGGGCGATCCTGGAAACGGAGTTTTTTCCCGAAAGAAAGAAAAAGAACCAAAAAGAAAGAAACGGAGGCCTGTGGAAGATGACGCGCTGTGGAAATCCTAAAAACCAGGATTCCCACAGCGCTTGGAAAAGCCTCGCCAAGGGCGCTCGGCTTTCCCACATCTACAACACAGGCCCGACGGTAATTATCACTACTCGGAATTATTAACAGGAGGGGGTGGGCCAAATCAGACGATCAAAAGTGGGCCAGACCGGGTGGACAAACCCAATGATTCCCAGAGTGCTATCGCCAGCTCGGTTGAGGAGCAGACCGCTACCACGAATGAAATCACCAAAGCGATGGGCGATGCGGCGCAAGGCACTAAAGGGATCGCCTCTAACGTCGCGTCGGTCGCCACCGCGGCCAAGGACACCTCGGCAGGCGCCAGCCAAGCCGAGCAATCGGCCCGCGATCTGGGCAAAGTGTCGGGAGAGCTGGAACGGCTCATGCAGCAGTTCAAGTTGCAGGATGAGGGCAGAGGAGGCCAGGCTCACAGCTCGGTTCGAAAACAAGCCGGCCGGGAGGAATTCGTGCATGCAATGGTGATAGATGATTCGCGAGCTACCCGGAAGATTCTCGGGAACATGTTAAGAGATCTGGGCTTCGAAGTTTCCGAAGCCCGCCACGGGCGAGAAGCGCTCGAACGACTCGCCGAACAGGGGGAGGTCGAGTTAGCGCTTGTGGACTGGAATATGCCGGAGATGAACGGATTCGACTTCGTGTCCGAGGTTCGCTCGAAGCCGGATTACGACGATATCTGCCTGATGATGGTGACGACCGAGACCGAGATGGAGCAGGTCATCAAAGCCATCGAGGCCGGTGCAAACGAGTACGTGATGAAGCCGTTCACCAAGGAGATCATTGCCGAGAAACTTCAAATGGTCGGCTTGATCTCCTGAAAACAAACCCTCCGATGTAGGGTCGGGCGCTCCCGGCCGATAAGCAAGTAGGGTGCTTTCGTTTCCATGGTCCTTTGCAGAATGAGGCGGCGTAAAGAAAATGGTAAAAATTCGAGTTCTGGTCGTCGATGATTCCGTCGTCATCCGCCGCCTGGTCGGCGATTCTCTGAAAAAGGACCCCTCCCTAGAACTGGCTGGATCGCGGCGAACGGAAAGATCGCGCTCCAGAAGACTTCCCAAATCAACCCGGACATCGTCACGCTGGATGTCGAGATGCCGGTGATGGACGGCATTGAAACCGTCCGGCGCATTCGCGCCACCTACCCGGATCTGCCGGTCATCATGTGTAGCACCCTGACCGAGCGCGGCGGAACCGCCACGCTCGACGCGCTGTCGTCCGGCGCCACCGACTACGTGACCAAACCGGCCAACGTGGGGAGCGTGAACATCGGAATCAAGCGGATCGAAGAGGAATTGATTCCGAAGATCAAATCGTTGTGTGGAAGAGAAGTCCGACCGACTTCCACGGCGTTCTCTCCGCCGCCCAGACCCGTCTTCGCGCAGAAAACGCGCGCTTCCGTGAAGCCGATACGCAAGAAGCGGTTCTCATTCGATCGTGAAACATCACCGGCGATCGTGGCCATCGGGTGTTCGACCGGCGGTCCGAACGCACTGGCCCAGTTGGTGCCGCAGCTGCCCGCGGACTTTCCGGTTCCGATCGTGATCGTGCGGCACATGCCGGAGCTGTTTACCAAACTCCTGGCCGCAAGGCTCGACGCGCAATCGAACGTTCGAGTGTTCGAAGGCGTTCCCGGCACTGAAATCAAGGCGGGATCCGTTTATATCGCCCCGGGTAATTATCATATGGTGATCCGCCGCTATGGGACGAAGGTGATACTTGGGACCAACCAGGACTAGAACGAAGCCGCTGGCGCGGCGGACGCTACGCGTGTGCTGACTGAAGAGTAATGCGGTCCCATAGAGTGTGAGCCTCAAGGAGGCTCACATGTCGAAACTACGAAAGCGGATGCTGGAGGAACTCCAGCGCCGGAACTACTCACCCGAGACCACCCGGGTATACCTGCTCACGGTCGAAAACTTTTCCCGCTACTTCGGTAAGTCGCCCGACAAGCTCAAACAGGAAGACATGCGGCGGTACCAGCTGCATCTGCTGCACGATCGGAAACTGGCGGTAGGCAGCATCATCGGACGGATCGCCGCACTTCGGTTTTTCTTCGTGAAGGTGCTTGGCCGACCCTACCGGCAGGTCGATCTGGTCTATCCCAAGCAACCGTTCCGTTTGCCCACGATTCTGAGCGAAGAGGAAGTGTCCCGACTGTTGGCCTCAGCCAACAGCTCCTATCACTTCGTCATCCTGATGACCTTGTATTCCACAGGACTGCGGCGGGGCGAACTGTGTCGTCTGAAGGTCGAAGACATCGACAGCGAACGCATGGTGGTCCATGTGAGGGAGGGGAAAGGCGATCGCGATCGCGACGTGACGCTGTCGCCGAAGTTGCTGGAAGTCCTCAGGGACTACTGGCGCTGGCGCAAGCCCGGAGAGTACTTGTTCCCCAGTTTGCTCCGCACCCGCCCTGGAAAACCCATCGACCCGAAGACGGTGTGGTATGCGGTTCAACAGGCCGCCCAACGTGCCGGCATCAAAAAGAAAATATCTCCGCATACGCTCCGCCACAGCTGGGCCACTCACCTGCTGGAGCGGGGAACGGATCTGCGAACCATCCAGCTCCTGCTCGGTCATGTCGATCTGGAATCCACAAGCCTCTACCTGCATCTGTCCCAGGCGCACATGCAGCGGGTGGTGAACCCGGTGGACTCTCTTTCGGTTCCCGATCTGGGCCCGTCTCCCCGTTTAAGAAAGCCGAAAGGCGAATGAACCGGCCCACCGTGGAGGTGGCCGACATCTTTCGCGCTCGGGTTCGCGGTTTCCTCCGACATCACCGCCTCGGTATTCAGAAACACAAAGTCCTGCGCGCGATCATCAACTGTCGTACCGCGGCCATGGGCGGTCACATCGACCGCTGTGGGGATTGTGGCCGGGAGTCCGGAATCTCGTTCAACTCCTGTCGCAACCGCCATTGTCCAAAGTGTCAGGCCCAGGCCCGACGACGCTGGCTCCAAGCGCGGCAAGCTGAACTCCTACCCAGCCCCTACTTCCACGTCGTGTTTACCGTCCCGCACCAGTTCCATCCGTTTTTCTTCCAGAACCCCGCCGCACTCTACAGCCTGCTGTTTCGCTCGGTCGCCGACACCTTGCTCGAGGTGGCGGCCAATCCGAAACGACTCGGTGCCCGGATCGGATTCTTCGGCATCCTCCATACCTGGGGGCAGAACCTGGAGTTCCATCCCCACATCCATTGTGTCGTACCGGCTGGCGGACTGGCTCCGGATCAGTCCCGATGGATTCCAGGCTCTCCACGCTTCTTCCTGCCAAAGCACGTGCTCGCCCGAGTCTTCCGTGGCAAGTTTCTAGAGGGACTCGGTCGCGCCATCGCCAGCGGTTCGATCGAACTGTCCGGATCGATTCGACACCTGGGTGAACCTAAACACTTCGCTCGGTTCCGTCGCCAAATGCATTCCCGCAAATGGATCGTCTACATCAAACGTCCCTTTGGGGGGCCCGATCAGGTGCTCCGCTACCTGGGCCGCTACACCCATCGGGTCGCCATCTCCAATCATCGATTAGTCTCGTTTGACCGGAACCAGGTTCAGTTCCGTTGGCGGGATTATCGTCATGACAACAAGAGCCGCATCATGTCACTCGCCGCAGACGAGTTCATCCGGCGGTTCTTGTTACACGTTCTACCAAAAGGCTTCGTTCGCATCCGCCACTTCGGATTCATGGCCAACTACCGACGAAGCGACTCGTTTGCTCTCTGCCGCCGACTTCTCGATACGGTACCCATCGACGAACCGGACCCCACAACCTCGTCGGACTCCTCCTGGTCCTGTCCTCACTGTCAGGGACCGATGACTCTCATCCAACGCTTCACCGCCCAGCAACTAGCGAGGCTCACATTCCTATGCGATACGTCCTGATCCGACTTCACATCCCGAATACCGACGTGTGCTTCAGACACGTCCGCGCCGGAGTCTGCCTCTACCCCAAAATCCCGTTAGATCCCGTCCTTCCAGCCCACCAATCCGCCGACCTAAACGCATTCCGATTCGCACCATCGACGCGGTCATCGACCGCAGGTCCCGTTCCGCACCACCTAACGGGCTCCAGATCCGGCCTCCTTCCCCTACTTTCTGCATAGCCCACCGCGTCCGCCGCAAACAGCCAGCGCCTTCCTTCTAGTCTTGTTATCCGAACTGCTGCGGATCTACATTTTGGCCGGTCCTGTGCAGTCTCGCGCCCCAGCACTTCCGATGAACGCTAGCGACAGAACGCTAGCGACATGCCGGAGAACTCGTGCAGGCCCGCTGTCGACGTTCTGTTCCGCTCGGTTGTCCGGACCTTCGGAGACTCTACCCTGGGCGTGATCCTGACAGGTATGGGCCAGGACGGTCTTAGCGGCTGCCGGTTGCTTCGGGAGGCCGGCGGGCAGATTGTTGTTCAGGATGAGGCGACCAGTGTGGTGTGGGGCATGCCCGGCTTTGTCGCAAAGGCCGACCTGGCGGCCCGCATCCTGCCTTTGGATCAAGTTCCACGGGAAGTGGTCCGGCGTGTCCGTCTGAAACGTCGGCGGCTTCTTTCGGTGACGCCGAATCGAGATCGGCGCTTCGTCCGAACGCCTCATTGAGGCCGAATGTGAGTGTTGGCGGCCGAATGTGAGTGTTGGCGGACGGGTCAGTAGTAGTCCGTAGTCAAGCAGGAGTGGTCAGTGAGTCTTTCTACCGTTGAATTCGACTATATACGCACACTCGTGCACGACCAGGCCGCGATCGTTCTCGATCCAGGCAAGGAATACCTTGTCGAGTCCAGACTGACTCCCCTTGCCAGCCGCGAGGGCTACCTGGGCATCGGCGACCTTGTAGCGAATCTAAGAAGAGGCATGCCGTCGACCCTGAAGAAGAAGGTGGTCGATGCCATGACCACCAACGAGACGTCTTTCTTCAGGGACCACGAACCCTTCGAGGTGCTCAAGAAAACGATTCTTCCCGAGTTGATCAAAGCACGCGCGGCCACTCGTCAGTTGAACATCTGGTGTGCCGCTTCCTCGACGGGCCAGGAGCCCTATTCGGTCGCGATGATGATCCGGGAAAACTTTCCGGAGTTGGCGACCTGGAAAATTTTCTACCTGGCGACAGATATTGCCGGGGACGTTCTCGAGCGGGCCAGGGCAGGACGTTACACCCAGTTGGAAGTCAACCGCGGACTGCCCGTATCCTATCTGGTGAAGTACTTTGACAAGAAGGGTACCGAGTGGCAGCTGAATGACAAAATCCGCGACATGGTGCAGATTCAGAAATTGAACTTGATCAGACCGTGGCCCCTGCTTCCACCGCTCGACATCGTCATGATCCGCAACGTCCTGATCTATTTCGATCCTGAGACAAAGAAGAAGATCCTCCAACAGATCCACAGCCTCCTGAGACCCGATGGAAGCCTGTTCCTCGGCGGGGCCGAAACAACGTTGAACCTGGATGCCAGGTTCAAGAGGATGCCGTACGAACGGGCTGGGTGCTACCGCCTCGATCAAGACTAAACTAGTGGGGGACGCCCTCGGAGAGCTTCCGAACATGACAGGCGGGAATATCAAAGCCACGCTTTTCCCGGGACTGTCCAGACTGGGCTTGCTCCGTCCCCTATTCCGTCGGTCCCGCCGCCTGTTTCCCAAGAGCCCGTCTTCCCGCGACCCGTCACGCAAAAGCGATCCTACCGCTGGCTGACGGAGCCCAGGCTGGCCGTCCAGATACCCCGTCGCGGTCAACCGAACATTCCGCCCAACTGTTTCTTGCTCCGTCCCCCTATTCGTTGACATCGCCCAGACGTTGGAGAGTGCGTCGTGCAGCGAAACCAAGGAGGGGAATAGGAGGGGGAGTGGGGATGTCGGCAACCCGAAACATAAGGGGACGGAGCAAATCCCAACGGTTAGGCGGAATGTCCGGCCAAAGCGACGTTGGTATCTGGACGACCGGAAGCTCCGTCCCCTAGCGGTCGGAATGCTTTCGGGTGACGGGTTCGCTGCAGTGTTGTTTCAGCCGAACATTCCGAGCCTATTCCGGTCCCGCTTATGTTTCCCAAGAGCCCGTCTACCCGCGACCCGTCACGCAAAAGCGATCCTACCGCTGGGGGACGGAGCCCAGGCCGGCCGTCCAGATACCCCGACGCGGTCAACCGGACATTCCGCCCAACTGTTTCTTGCTCCGTCCCCCTATTCGTTGACATCACCAAGACCTTGAAAAGTGCGTCGTGGGGTTTGCCGAAACCCAAAGGAAGGAAAATAAGAGGGAGTGGGGATTGCGGCAAACCGAAACAAAAGGGGACGGAGCAAATCCCAACGGTTAGGCGGAATGTCCGGTTGACCGCGACGGGGTATCTGGACGGCCGGCGGCTCCGTCCCCTAGCGGTCGGACTGCTTTTGCGTGACGGGTTGGTGATGTCAACGGATAAGGGGACGGAGCAAATCCCAACGGTTAGGCGGAATGTCCGGTTGATCGTGACTTGGTATCTGGGCGTCCGGCGGCTCCGTCCCCTGGCGGTAGGACAGTTTCGGCTGACGACAAAAAAAGGCCCAGGCCTTTCGGCCTGGGCACTGAAGGTCGGGTTCGGGATCTATCTCCCCGGAACCCTGTTGCACGGAGGTAACCCAACCGATGGCGCCGCGGTATCGGTGCCGGGTTGTCCACCGATACCGCTGCGATCGGTCAAACTCGGTCTAGATCGAACGGAACTGTGGCGTTTCGGATGAATTGCCCGTTTAGAGCGTTACGTCGAATACATGATTGCGTTTGGATTGCGGTCGTTGCCGTTGATCCAGACGCGACGTAAGTTGCCTCCGTGTTGCCGCCTCCTCGAGGGAATCCGAAGACTGTGTGGGTGGCGGCCCTTTATCGGGCCGCCCCCTTTCTGGTCAGTCGGGCCAGGGACGGTTTTAGTCCCCCGAGGTCGTCAACGGTCGCGAACTACTGGAGAAGCGACAGGACGGCCTGCGACGACTGGTTCGCCTGTTGCAGGGCCGACAAGCCGGACTGGGTCAGGATGTTGAACTTCGTCAGAGCAGCGGCCTCTTCAGCGATGTTGGCATCCCGGATTCGAGATTCCGAGGCGGAGACACTGACTGCCATGGTCTGAGCCTGCGAGATAGCGAACTGAAGCCGGTTCATCGCGGCTCCCGTCCGGCCCTGAACGGTACCGAGTGTCCCGATCGCATTCTGGAGCGCGGTCAGAGCCGCTGCGGCGCCGGCCTGGTCGGTGATGTTCTGCGTACTGACGCCCAATCCCTGGGAGTCGATCGCCGAAGTAAGAGCGAACGAAACGAAACTGACAGCTGTGGTCGTGTTCGTCTGCGTGTTACCGACAAACACGGATCGAGCATTGAGGTTGACGTTACCGGTCTCCAGGCCCGCCGCTTTCGCATTACGTGTGATTTCCGAAAGAATGGACTGGAACTCCGAATCCAGCGTTATCCGTGATCCGGTAAACGTATCCGAAGCAGACTGGGCGGCCAGAGTCAGTGCGCGATCGAGCAGTGAGGAGATGTTATTTAAGGCGCCGTCCTCGATCTGCAGTTTGCTGATCGCATCGTTCGCGCTTCGAATACCGACAGAGAGGCCCGTGTTGTCTAAACGATGCCGGTTGGCGATCGCCAGGCCGGCCGCGTCATCGGCCGCACTGTTGATACGAAGCCCGGAACTCAAACGGGCCAGGGTCCGTTGAAGTCCCTGGTTCGTGTTGACCAACTGTGACTGGGCGTTAAGAGAGGGAAGGTTCGTAACTACTGAAAAGCTCATTGTTCATGTCCTCCGTGACATTTTTTTTACGAAGTCGATCATCCTTGCCGACCTCGTGACTCACTTACTTGTTGCCGGGTTCGATTTCAACCCGTACCTATCTCATCGGCCGTGTGACGACGAATCGTTATAACATTATGAAATAAAATCACTTATAGGCAAACATTGCCCACCCGGCAAAAATTGCAGGCTCCCAGCCGCCTGTTTCCGAGAGCCCGTCTACCCGCAACCCGTCACGCAAAAGCGATCCTACCGCTGGGGGACGGAGCCCAGGCCGGCCGTCCAGATACCCCGACGCGGTCAACCGGACATTCCGCCCAACTGTTTCTTGCTCCGTCCCCCTATTCGTTGACATCACCCAGACGTTGAGAGTGCGTCATGCAGCGAAACCAAGGAGGGGAATAGGAGGGGGAGTGGGGATGTCGGCAACCCGAAACATAAGGGGACGGAGCGAATCCCAACGGTTAGGCGGAATGTCCGGCCAAAGCGACGTTGGTATCTGGACGGCCGGAAGCTCCGTCCCCTAGCGGTAGGAATGCTTTCGGGTGACGGGTTGGTGATGTCAACGGAAAAGGGGACGGAGCAAATCCCAACGGTTGGGCGGAATGTCCGGCTGATCGTGACGGGGTATCTGGACGGCCGGTGGCTCCGTCCCCTAGCGGTCGGACTGCTTTCGGGTGACGGGTTGGTGATGTCAACGGAGAAGGGGACGGAGCAAATCCCAACGGTTGGGCGGAATGTCCGGCTGATCGTGACGGGGTATCTGGACGGCCGGCGGCTCCGTCCCCTAGCGGTCGGACTGCTTTCGGGTGACGGGTTGGTGATGTCAACGGAGAAGGGGACGGAGCAAATCCCAACGGTTAGGCGGAATGTCCGGCTGATCGTGATTTGGTATCTGGACGGCCGGTGGCTCCGTCCCCTAGCGGTCGGACTGCCCTCGGGTGACGGGGTTGGTGATGTCAACGGATAGGGGGACGGAGCAAATCCCAACGGTTGGGCGGAATGTTCGGTTGATCGTGACTTGGTATCTGGACGGCCGGCGGCTCCGTCCCCTGGCGGTCGGACTGCTCTCGGGTGACGGGTTGTCGGGAAAGGGAGGGCCGGAATCTTCGGCTAATAGCGACGGGTGTGTCTTGATGAAGGGTCAGTCGCCAGCGCCCAGTGACAACCCGACGTTATGACGCCCGATCTCACTGACCACTGACCACTAACCACTATTTCGAAGACTCTATACCTCGTAGTCCAGTCGAGGAGCTTCGCTCGGGAGAACTGCTTCGTATTGATAGAGCGCCTGGGCTCCCGTGTTGATGCTCTTGAGCTCCGACCGGGTCCGTTCCCGGATCAGATCGAGACGCCAGTGGGTATGTGCATCGATCTCGACGACTTCTTTTGCAAGTTGAACGATCTCGTCGTTCAGCATCCGAAGTTCGTGCATCATTTCCGGCGTTACGGAAGGGTCGTGTCGAATCTGAGAGATCCAGGTCCCCAATGTTGTTTCGATGGCCGTCAATTCGATCATCAGCTCGGAACGTCGTGTCAGCAGGCTGTCCATGCCGTCCAGGTTTTCGTCCTCGAGCAATTCGAGCTGTTGCCCGGACAGGGAGTGGAACTCTACAAGCAATTGTCGCTCTCGTTCGAGCGCGGTTATGATTTCGGCGGAAGTCATGTCGTCTCCTGTATAAATAACGGCGGGCATCAGCCCCGCAGCGTCAGTCCCGGACCGGCAGCCTGTTGTGCGAGTAAGGCAGGGGGGACCGCAGTCTCCAAAGCCTCCCTCTCGGCCAGCTCGGCCCAGCCGGAACGTAGTATTGTTAGCACTTTGATTGCCTCTTGGAATTCCTTCGTTTCGAGTTTCCCCGATCCTTCGACAATCTTGTCGGTGACGTAGTCGTATAGCCGGTCGAGATCGTCCGCGACCTTTTTGCCTTTCCCTGTATCCAGGGTGAGCGAGAGATGCTGGACGATGGCCAGCGCCTTATCTACGGTCCTGGCTTTTGTCCGCATGTCCTTTGCCTGGATGGCGGTGATTGCCTGGTTCAGGAAGCGGATCGCGCCATCGTAGAGCATGACCACCAACTGGAGAGAATTTGCCGTGTTGACCGCTGTTTCCTGGTAAGCCGACATTCTATTGTTCTGCATCATCATTCTTGGTTTCCTCGAGTTCTAATTACCGTCCCGCGATCGACCCCAGGCTACCGGCTGAATTGGTCAGCCGCGACATCGCCAGATCGGCCGCCGTAAACATCTTCGTTAGTTCCTCGCGCCGCAGGTCGAGCCGCACCTGCTGCGCCGCGATTCGATCCCTGAATCCTTTGAGAGAATCGGTGATCGAATCCTTGGTCGTCTTGATCAATCCGGCGGTCCCGTCGATGTTTGCCATCGCCGCCTTCATGTCGTCGAATACGCCCTCCACCGTCCCATCTCCCCGGAAGAGATCTTTCAGGTCCGACAGGTTCTTGTCGATTGCCGTATTGAGGGTTTCCTCATTCAGCTTCAACGTGCCCGCCTGTTCAAACTCGATGCCCACCTCGGTCAGGTAGGAGTAGGCACCGCTGTTTCCGTTGGGGTTGAGAATGGTGTTCCGGATGTCCGCCATCGCCTGCCGCATAATCGTGTCGCCACCCAGCACACCGACCTTGCCGGTAACGCTGTCGAGCCGACTCTGGGTATCGAAGTACTCCTTGAGATCGTTGAATTCCGTAATGAAGGTCTTGACCGTTTCCTTAAGACCGTCGAAGTCCTCCGTTACGTTGATCGTTGCCGTTCCGACCGCCACAAGAGTTGCCGTGATCCCGGGAATGGCATCGGTCACGGTGTTCGATTCGCTCGTGATCGCCATGCCGTTGATCGTCATCGTGGCGACCTTGGAATCCTGGCTGTTGCCTGACGTCGGACTCTGGCCGACGGCAAACGCAACAACCGTTGCCGTGCTCGTCAGGCTGTTGTTGATCGTAAAGCCATTCGCCGTACCCGTTTCCCTGGACGTGATGACGAGTTTGTTGTTGGTGCCGTCATTGACTACCGATGCAAAGACCCCCGATTCCTGAGTGTTGATCAGGCCAGCCAGTTCAGACAGGCTGGTTGTGGCGGCAATATTGATCGCGGTCGTCGTCGTGGCGCCGATCGTGAACGAAATCGAACCCCCGTCGGCCGCCATATCCGTCGTATTCGCGTAGCCGTTCGTCGAAGCGGTAACCTGGCCCTTGGCCAATTGAGTGACGTTCAGGTCGTAGTCACTCTTCGTCGCGCCGTCGCCAAGAGTGACGGTCGTGATATCGATGTCGGTGGAAGCTGCGGCGAGCTTCGTGAAGAGCGTGTCCCCGCTCAGGTCCTTGACAGGCTTCTGAACGTCTCCAATCTTCGAGTCGAGAGTGCCCAACTCGGAACTCTTGTCGCGGAGTGCCTTTTCCTGATCCTGTATGATTTTGAGCGGCGCGCTTTCGGCTTCGATCGTGGCGTCGGTGATGGCGCCGAAATCGAACCCGTTGAAGCCCGAAAAATTGACTTGACCCAGCATTTGCTCTATCTCCCTCGTTTCTCAGTTCTCGTTGCGAATCTCACTTCACTGTCCCTTCAAGTTTCTTATCGCTGGGCGGAGAGCAAGACTTTAGAGTTCAACCCAAAAAATTCAGTTCTCGTTCGGAGTCTCACTTCGAGCGAAAACCAGGGACCCCGAAGGGCCCCTGGACTTTTTTGTACTTACCGCAGGAGCGACAAGACTGCCTGAGACGACTGGTTCGCCTGAGACAGTGCGGACAAGCCGCTCTGAGTCAAGATGTTGAACTTGGTCAGAGAAGCTGCCTCTTCAGCGATGTTGGCGTCTCGAATCCGGGATTCAGACGCCCGCACACTGACGGACATGGTCTGCGCCTGCGCGATGGCAAACTGCAGCCTGTTCATCGCCGCACCAGTTCGACCCTGAACGGTACCGAGGGTACCGATCGCGGCCTGGATGGCGGTGATAGCCGTCGCGGCGTTGGCCTGGCTCGTGATGTTCTGCGAGCTGATGCCAAGCCCTTCGGAATCGACCGCTGTCGTCAGCGCGAACGAAACGAAGCTGACGGCGGCGGTCGTGTTGGTCTGTGTGTTTCCAACGAATACCGACCGGGCGTTCAAGTTGGCGTTGCCGGTTTCGAGTCCGGCGGCTTTCGCGTTTCTCGTGATTTCCGACAGAACCGAAGACATCTCGGCATCCAGTGTCGATCGGGAACCGGTAAAGGTGTCCGAAGCGGACTGGGTGGCCAGTGTCAGGGCACGATCGAGAAGCGACCCGATGTTGTTCTGTGCGCCATCCTCGATCTGCAACTTGCTGATGGCATCGTTCGCGCTCCGGATACCGACCGACAGGCCGGTGTTATCCAGTTTGTGGCGGTTGGCGACTGCGAGGCCGGCGGCGTCGTCGCCCGCGCTGTTAATCCGGAGACCGGAACTCAAGCGGGCCAACGTTCGCTGCAGACCGTTGCTGGTCATGTCCAACTGCGTTTGTGCGTTGATCGATGGAAGGTTTGTAACTACTGAAAAGCTCATTTGCGCCTTTCCTCCTTGAATTGTCTATCGCCGGCGTCCTTGCCGATCTTTTTGTTAATTCTTCCGTCCTGGTTGACGGTCCACAGTGGACCTTCAAGTTCCTTATCGCTGGGAGAGGGCCCGAACTTTATAGTCGAGACTCAAAAACTTTCAGAGATTTGCGGCTGGAGTGCACGGGCCCATCGGGCGAGGCGTTCTGGACTTCCGCCTGCCTCTACACCGGAATGGGAGTTAGAGGTATTTCGTTCCGTATGATCTTTAAGAATGAATAAGATGGGGCGAACGGACGATCGAAGGGTCTTTCCTTAGCGGCTCGGAATTTCACTTCGACGAAAACCAGGGACCCCGAAGGGTCCCCGGAGTTCTTGTACTTACCGCAGGAGCGACAAGACTGACTGAGACGACTGGTTCGCCTGAGACAGTGCGGACAAACCGCTCTGAGTCAAGATGTTGAACTTGGTCAGAGAAGCTGCCTCTTCAGCGATGTTGGCGTCTCGAATCCGGGATTCAGACGCCCGCACACTGACGGACATGGTCTGTGCCTGCGCGATCGCAAACTGCAACCTGTTCATCGCCGCACCCGTTCGACCCTGAACAGTACCGAGGGTACCGATCGCGGTCTGGATGGCGGTTATAGCTGTGGCGGCGTTGGCCTGGCTCGTGATGTTCTGCGAGCTGATGCCAAGCCCTTCGGAATCGACCGCTGTCGTCAGCGCGAACGAGACGAAGCTGACGGCGGCGGTCGTGTTGGTCTGCGTGTTGCCCACAAATACGGACCGGGCGTTCAGGTTGGCGTTGCCGGTCTCGAGTCCAGCGGCTTTCGCGTTTCTCGTGATTTCCGACAGAACCGAAGACATCTCGGCATCCAGTGTCGATCGGGAACCGGTAAAGGTGTCCGAAGCGGACTGGGTGGCCAGAGTCAGGGCACGATCGAGGAGCGACCCGATATTGTTCTGGGCGCCATCTTCGATCTGCAGCTTGCTGATGGCATCGTTCGCACTCCGGATACCGACTGTCAGGCCGGTGTTATCCAGTTTGTGACGGTTGGCGACAGCCAGGCCGGCGGCGTCGTCACCCGCGCTGTTGATCCGGAGACCGGAACTCAAGCGGGCTAACGTTCGCTGCAAACCACTGCTGGTCATATCCAACTGCGTTTGTGCGTTGATCGATGGAAGGTTGGTAACTACTGAAAAAGCCATTCTGCCTTTCCTCCTTGATTGTTGTTGCCGGCGTCCTTGCCGATCTTTGTTTTGATTCTTCCGTCCTGGTTGACGGTCCACAACACGCGGACCTCAAGTTTCTTATCGCTGGGAGGAGAGCGAGACTTTATGCTCTTGTCGAAAAAAATCGGAACGGAGATGACGGGACCGGCTGCGGGTTTACTGACGGAGGATTTTGGACTTCCGCTTTCCTTGCCAACGGACCGTCCGGGGCATTTTGCTCTGCATCTCTTTAAAAATGAATAGGATTGGGTCGATCTAGGGATGACGAAAACCGGGGGCCCGAAGAGCCCCCGGAGTTTTTCGAACTTACCGCAGGAGCGACAAGACGGACTGAGCCGACTGGTTCGCCTGAGACAGTGCGGACAAGCCGCTCTGAGTCAAGATGTTGAACTTGGTCAGAGAAGCGGCCTCTTCAGCGATGTTGGCGTCTCGAATCCGGGATTCGGACGCCCGCACACTGACCGACATGGTCTGTGCCTGCGCGATAGCAAACTGCAACCGGTTCATCGCCGCACCCGTTCGACCCTGAACCGTACCGAGGGTACCGATGGCGGCCTGGATGGCGGTGATAGCGGTCGCTGAGTTGGCCTGGCTCGTGATGTTCTGCGAGCTGATGCCAAGCCCTTCGGAATCGACCGCTGTCGTCAGCGCGAACGAGACGAAGCTGACCGCGCTGGTCGTGTTGGTCTGCGTGTTGCCCACAAATACGGACCGGGCGTTCAGGTTGGTGTTGCCGGTCTCGAGTCCAGCGGCTTTCGCGTTTCTCGTGATTTCCGACAGAACCGAAGACATCTCGGCATCCAGTGTCGCTCGGGAACCGGTAAAGGTGTCCGAAGCGGACTGGGTGGCCAGTGTCAGGGCACGATCGAGAAGCGACCCGATGTTGTTCTGTGCGCCATCTTCGATCTGCAACTTGCTGATGGCATCGTTCGCACTCCGGATACCGGCGGACAGGCCGGTGTTATCCAGTTTGTGACGGTTGGCGACAGCCAGGCCGGCGGCGTCGTCGCCCGCGCTGTTGTGACGGAGCGTTTGGACTTCCGCTTGCCTTTCCACCGGTATGATTCGTGGCATCTCGCTGTGCATGATCGTTAAGAATGAGGAAGATTGGGTCGAGCAGGCGATCGAAAGTGTCATTTCCGTAGTCCGCGAAGTCATTATAGTGGACACGGGGAGCACCGACCGCACCCTCGAAAAAGTCGAACGATTTGCGCCCCGGGTAATCCGGAGAGAATGGGCCGATCACTTCGGAGACGCCCGGAACCTGTCGTTAGATGCGGCCACCAGCACGTGGATCCTGGTACTGGATGCCGACGAGCGCGTCGCGGCCCAGGATCTGCCGTTGGTGTCCGAAGTCCTCGATACGGATCACGCCGGGTTCAACCTCAACCAGAGAAACTACGTTTCGAACAGTCACCTCTGCGGTTGGTCGCCGAACACGTCCGACTATGCCGAGGGTCGGGACTACGCTGGATACGTCGATAATCCTTTGATTCGGCTCTTCCGAAACGAGCCCCGCCTGCGGTTTCACGGCGCCGTCCACGAAATCATCGATCCTACCCGGCTCCCGAAAGACCTTACATTCAGCAGTTTGCCGGTCGTTATCCATCATTACGGCAAGGTTCGGGGAGAAGACCGGGTTGCCGCCAAGCAACAGTTGTATCTGCGCCTGGGAGCCAAGAAGCTCCAGGAGGATCCGTCTAACGGTAAGGCGCACCTCGACTATGGAATTCAATTTCAGGAGCTGGGGCGACATGCCGAGGCCCGCGAACCGTTCAAGACAGCTTTTGAACTCACCGGCAACCCGATGGGTTTGTTTTACAGAGCGGTTTCGGAAAAGAAGCTGGAGGAGTATGTCGTCGCCCAGGATCTTCTCGAACGGGCGGAGGGTCTGGGCCTGGACACCTTCGATCTTCATCTGGAGTTCGGAAACGTCTGGCTGGCACTCGGAAAATTCAAGAAAGCCCTCGCGCGCTACAGGACCTGCCTGGCCAAGAGCATCGGGAACCCGGTCGTTACATTTAACATCGGGTTGACTTACCGGAAGATGGGCAAACTGGACAAGGCCCGACAATATTACAAGCGCGCCGCAAGCCTGGACCCGGAGTTTGTCGGGCCGGCCCTCGAACAAGCTACGTTGCACACCGATGCCGGCGAGTGTCGCGAGGCGGCCGACATATTGAAGCGGACCGCGGACCGACACCCGGAACATCGAGTCACCCACCTGGCCCTTGCCAAGGCCTATCTTCAATTGAAAGAACCGGATAAGGCCATCCTGACTCTGCGGAACCGATTTGAGGGAGATGCGGTCGCCGACTCTCTACTCGGTGCCGCCTACCTGGACAAGAACAATTGTGACGACGCGCTCAAGCTTCTGGAGTCCGCCATTCGTGGCGACGCTTCGCTGGTTGACGCGCGTATCAACCTGGGTTTCGTTTACGGTCGCCAGGGTGAGTTCGCGCGCGCGGTGCGGCACCTCCGGCATGGCTACGAGAAGACCGGAAACCCGTCCCTGCTTCAGTCACTGAGCCTGTTTGAAGCCCGCGCCGGTCTGCTCGACGAAGCGCTCCCGCACCTGGACAAGGTGATCGAATCGGGCGCCGCCAGCCATGACCATTGGATCTGTCGAGGCCTGATACTGGAACGCAAGAACCTCGACGCTGCGGCCAGAGAGCATTACTCGTTGATGGCAAGGGAGATACCAGAGCTCCGCGACTGGGTCCGCGAGAAGAGTATGGGCCTGGGGCCGGTACAGGAACTGGGTCCGAGAGCCCTGCCGACCCGGGAACTTTGAGCCGCATGAAGATCGCGATCTATAACAACGGCATTCCATTCAATGGCCACACGCCCGAGAACGGGCCACTGGGAGGCAGCGAGAGCGGCATCGTGTATATGGCCCGCGAGCTCAGCCGTCAGGGTCACGAGATGACGGTGTATTCGAATTGCCCGGACCCCGGTGTTTACGACGGTGTCGATTACAGGCATTACCACCTGTTTTTCAACGAGTTTCAGTCCACGCCGTGGGACGTGTTCATCTCTTTCCGATCGTTCGATCCTTTTCTGGTTGGGAGAGTCGCGCCCCGAATGCTGTTCTGGACCGGAGACGCCCACGATCAGCCCGCAATTCGGCACCTCGGCCACCCGGCCATCCAGGGGAATGTCGATTATCTGTTGTGTGTGAGCGAGTGGCAACGACGGACCTTCATCGATCGCTTTCACCTGCCCGAGGCCAAGGTCATCGCCACCCGAAACGGCTTCGCCTCCGAACTGGCGCCGGCTCCCTCGGAGAAAGTCTGGACCCGGGGAGTCTATTCCAGCACACCCTTTCGTGGGTTGGCCGGCCTCCTGGAAATGTTTCCGGACATCCGAAGGCGAGTGCCGGAGATGACCCTGGACATATTCAGCAGCATGAAGGTCTACGGCTGGTCGGAGGCAAAGGATCGTGAAGCCTATGGAGGCCTTTACACCACCGCTCGGCAGCCCTGCGTGAATCTGCGGGGAAGTGTCGCCCAGACTCTCCTTCTCGACCACATGTCTCGGAGCGGTTTTCTTCTCTATCCCAACACATTCGAGGAGACCTCCTGTATCGCCGCGATCGAAGCACAGGCCTGTGGTGCTGTTGTGGTGACGTCCGCAAAAGCAGGCCTCAAGGAGACAGTCGACAGCCCTCGGACCGGCATCTGTATTTCCGGGGACACAGCCTCCCGGGAGTATCGCCGTCAATTTGTTGAGACGGTGGCCGAACTGGCGGCCAATCCCGAACGGATGAGGAAAATGTCGGCAGCGGCTCGAAAACGAGCGATGGAACACTATGCGTGGAGCGTGATCGCCACCGAATGGACCTTTCTTTTCGAAGAGATGGAAACCAAGCCCGTGTCCCGAAGGTGGTCCGGGCCACTCATGTTACTCGACAAGGGCCACCAGTATCTGGCGAAAGGCAACAGAAGTGCTGTTGAACAGGTACTGGGCTGCCTGGAGGCGATGCCTTTCTTCGAGGGCGAGGTAAGAATTTTGAGAGAAAAGCTGGAAGACAGACGGGTTGAACAAGCGGATGGAAAGAGCAGCGAGAACCCCCGTCGGGTGTCCCAGCCCTTGTCGTCATCGAAGTGATTTTGATCCTGGAGTGATGGAATGAACATTCGTATTAACCACGACTTAGTCGATGTGCCGAACGAACTGTCCACTTGGGGTGAGCTGTTGGATTGGTTGGAAACAGACCACCTGAAAGCCGGTCAATGTATCACCCGGGTAGCTCTCGGCGAGAACGAGGAGTTTGATTACCGGACACAGCAACTCTGTGGACAGGGCCTGGGAGCCATCGGAACTATTGACATCGAGAGCGGTGATTTTGACAGCGTTGTCCGCGAATCGCTTGGAGAACTGGACGCCGAACTGGATCGCGTTCTCGAGACCGGCGGCGAGATTACCCGCCTGTTCGAGGCTCAGGATCAGGGAGATGCGTACCGGTTGCTCGGGCAGTACCTGGAGTCCCTGCGGGTCTTGTTTACGATTTTCTCCGAAGACCTCGGTTGGGTTCACGAAGGAGAGGAGACGCCACTGGCCCTGGGCGCGAGCCTGGAAAAGGCGCTTCTCGAGCTCATCGCAGCCCAGGAGAACGGGTTCTGGATTTCGGTCTGTGACGTACTCGAATACGAACTCACGCCAATACTCGAAGGGTGGCGGCGCATGGTCCAGAGGACACGTGGGCATATTCACTGAAAAACAAAGGGATGCCAGCGTCGGTTTCGTGGTCGATGCCGGCCCGGGCACGGGTTACGGACATGCCGTCCGTTGCCTGAGGATCGCCTCCCGACTCTGTCGGGAGGTCGACGTGGTGTTCTATCCCTTGTCGGAAGCTTGCCGAAGTTTCGTTTCCCGACACGGATTCCCGACGAGAACCCAGGGAGCCTTTCCGCCCCTGGTGATAACCGATGTCAGGCAACCTCACGGCATGACCGCCGACATCAAGAGCGCCGGCTCGACGCACATCAGCATCCACGACCTCGGTCTGGCCCAATGCCACTCCGACATTGTGATCGACGGAAGTATCACCAACCTGTTTCCGTACACACCCGACGAGAGCCGCCGGATGTTCGTCGGTCCGAAATACATGGTCCTGGCGCCTTCGACACGAAAGAGGACAACGAGCGAAGATGTCGTTCTGATCACTCTTGGCGGTGCGGCCGACCCCCGCATGACCCGAACCCTTGCAAGAGGATTTGCCGGTCTGGGCATCGAGGTCTATGCGACGAAAGGTCTGGACCAGACGTCCAACGGGGGCGAAGCGGCGCCGGGAATACGCTGGATTCAGTCTGAGTCCGAAATTGACAACGTCGTGTCGAGATGCGCGCTGGCCATCAGCGGAGCCGGTGTATCGCTTTACGAAATGATGGCCGCGGGTGTGCCCACGGTCGCCGTAAGTGTCGACTGTCTGCAACTGCGTACCGCCGAGGCGTTCGAGCGAAGCGGCGCCGCAATAAGCGCGGGACTGATCGACAAGCTGAAACCTGCCGATCTTGCCGAGCGTGCCCTGGAGTTGATCCAGAATCCTTCCCTCCGGCACCGCCTTGCGGCGCTCGGACGGAAGCTCGTCGACGGCAAGGGATTGTTCCGAGTAACTGAAATCGTTAGGAGAGAACTATGTCTGACAACCTGAATACCAATCTTTTCGATTCGCTCCAGAGTGAGCCCCAAAAACTCTACTTTATCGCCGAGGCCGGGCTGAATCATGGCGGGTCGAAAGAAAAAGCGATGGCCATGGTGCGTGCCGCCAAATGGGCGGGCGCAGACGCCATCAAGTTTCAGACCTTCAAGGCCGATCGGCTCAATTCGCCGACGCCGGCCCAACTGAAACACACCAAGGGTCAAGACCTGCAGAAGCTGTTCAAGAAGCTGGAACTCGACTTCGACGCTTTTCGCTCGATCCATCGAGAGGCAACCCGGTTGGGAATTGAGTTTCTCTCCACTCCGTTTGATGAAGAAAGCGTGGACTTTCTTGAGGAACTCGGTGTCGGCGCGTTCAAGATCGCGTCCGGCGACATCACCCACCGTCCGCTCCTGAAACATGTGGCCGCCAAGGGCAAACCGATCCTCCTGTCCACTGGGATGAGTACCCCTGAGGAGATAGAGAAGGCGATCGACTGGATTTTTTCCCGGGACAATCACCGGGTGATCCTGCTTCACTGTGTGTCGGCATATCCTCCCCAGCCCGAGGAACTGAACCTGAAGTCGATTGAGTTCCTGAAGGATCGATTCGGTCTGCCCGTAGGCTTTTCAGATCACAGTATCGGCACAATCGGCGCCACCATATCCGTTTCACTCGGGGCCCAGGTCATCGAGCGACATTTCATGCTCGACACACGCGGCGAAGTGCCCGATCGGGCCGTGTCCTTCGATGCCAAGACCTTGAGGGCACATGTCCAGGAACTGAGGACGATCGGACCGATCCTCGGCAAGCGCGACAAGTTTGCTTCCCAGACGGAGGCGGAAAACCTGACCGCATCCAGACGGTCGCTGTACGCAAATCGCCCGATCGCTCCAGGTGAGACGATTTCGAGTGACATGCTGTACGCCTTGCGGCCGGCCGCTGGGATTTCTCCGGAATTCGTCGATGACGTTGTGGGCCGGGAGGCTCGTGAGGCCATCAACGAGAACGATCCGGTGCAGTGGGATTCAATAGGATGAGCAAAGTCAACGTATTGATTACAGCAGCGTCCCGACGCGTGGGCCTGGTTCGAGCATTCCGCCGGGCGGTGGAACGCTGCGGCCAGGGCCATGTCATCACGACCGACATCAATTCTCTGTCCCCGGCTCTTTACTTCGGTGATCGGAACCACATCGTTCCCCTGACGACGACACCCAATTACATTCCGATCATCGAGAGCATCTGTGACGTCGAAGACATACACCTGATCATTCCGACCATCGATGACGAACTGCCCATTTTCGGAGGCGCCAGGTCCCGGTTCGAACGGCAGGGTGTGTGGGTCGCCGCCTCCGGGGAAGACACGGCAAACATTTGTAACGACAAGATCCAGACCTATGAATTCGCCAAGCAGAACGGCATCGCCGCACCTCGAACCTGGACCCGGAAAGAGGTGGATGTGGCGAAACTGTCCTATCCCGTCGTAGTCAAGCCGCGTTCGGGCCGGGGCAGTATTCAAGTTTTTACGGCCAACAACGAGCGGGAGCTCCGCTTCTTCATCGATTACGTACCGGACGCGATCGTTCAGGAATACGTTCCGGGGACCGAGTTTACCGTTGATGTCTGTTCTGATTTTAACGGCAATGTGTTGTCGGTGGTTCCACGTGAGCGGGTTGTGATCCGAGCGGGAGTCAGCGACAAGGGGATCACCCGCAACAACAAACACGTTATCGACTTCGCCCTCCACGTCGCCGAAAGCCTTCATATCGTGGGTGCGGCAAACATCCAGTGCAAGTGGGACGGTGCCGGGGTCAGCCTGATCGAGGTGAATCCCCGCTTTTCGGGAGGGATCCCGTTGACTGTCGCCGCCGGCGCGGACTTTCCGACCTGGCTGGTTCAGCTCCGGGCCGGGAAGAAAGTGCGTAAGCAAATCGGCCGTTTTCAGCCGAACCTGACGATGATGAGCTTCGAGGACAACGTGTTTGCCAGTCAAGATCAATTGAATGTGCAACGGAACAGTGAACCTCGTCGGTTTGCGAGAACCGATACCACTGCAAGCTACGTGAACTGATGCGCGAAATGTGGGCGAGTCCACAAGCCGTTGTAAATAGAGATTCTGGCACTCGAGGCCGATGAATATGAACGTCATGGGGTCTTTTTTGGTTCCAACCAGCACCGAGGCGGCCCCGCCGCCCTGGCTGGCTCCAAGGGGGTCGGACCTGGAGTCGCTGAGCCGTTTGACGTCCGGATTAGTCGGATTGGTCGGGGTTCGGGAGATCGCTGACTTTGTCGTGAACGTGCTCGTGCAGGAGACGGCGGCCGAAAACTGCTCTCTGATGCTGCTCGATGAAAACAGGGAACTGGAGATCGTTGCGGCTGTGGCGGAGTTCGGGGATCCGGATGCCGATCCAGTCGCCGGTCGGGCGCGGGAATCGTTCACAATCGGGGAGGGGGTTGCCGGATGGGTCGCCTCCCAACAGGTTTCGGTTCGGCTCAACGAAGCTTCCAAGGATGCCCGGTTTGTGTCGCTCGAAGATTCCGGGGTGGAGGTCAACTCCCTGATGAGCTTCCCCCTCATCGCAGCCGGCGAAATGCTGGGAGTCCTGAACCTGAGCCACTCCGCCACCGGCGTATTTTCCCGACAGGAGGAATGGCTTGTCTCCATGGTTGCCGAACACATCGGTAGCGCCCTCGGACGTGCCCGCGATTCCGCGCAGGTTCGCGTTCAAAACGACTCGCTACGCGAGCAGGTAACCCTTTATCAGACCCGACTCGCCCAGGCCGAAAAAATGTCCGCGGTTGGTAACCTGCTGGCCGGGATCGTCCACGAGTTGAACAATCCGTTGACGACGATCCTTGGGTTTTCTCAGCTGCTTGCCCAGACCGGTGAGGGTGATCAGAAGAACCTCGAACGAATTGTCTCCGAGTCGGAGCGTTTCGCCCGAATCGTTCAGAACGTCCTCCGCATCTCGCGGCCGGGTAAAGCCGAGCAGGAACGACTGGATCTGAACCAGGTTGTCCAACAGACCGTCGAACTGGCTGAATACCAACTCCGGCTGCACCGGATCGGTTTGAGGATGGACTTGAGCGCCGCCAGCCCGTTCATCGTGGCCAACTCGTGTGAGTTCACACAGGTCGTGCTCAACCTGATTACGAATGCCATCCAGGCGATTGCTGAAAACTGCCCCCATGGAAAAATCGACGTGGACACGAAGGTTGCCGACGGTCGCGTGTCCGTCCACATCCGCGACGACGGTCCTGGAATCGAAGAATCCGTTCTCGGCCGAATTTTCGACCCGTTCTTCACGACCAAGCAGACGGGTACAGGGCTTGGGTTGAACCTGTCGCGCGAACTGATCCAGGCCAACCATGGCGATATCTCAGTCACCAGCAGCGTGGGGGGCGGCACAACGTTTACGCTCGACTTTCCGCTGGTCGACACCCATCCCGACGATGAGGTCTCGACCGGCAAACTTCGAGTATTGGTTGCGGACGACGAGCACCACATTCTCGACCTCGTCGATGCGGTTCTATCCGAGTCCGATTATGCGGTGGAATGCGTGCCGACCGGCGAGGCCGCGATGGAAAAACTCGAAGATCGCGACTATGACCTTCTCATCAGTGATTTGAGGATGCCCGGTATCGGTGGGCGGGAACTGGTGGAGTGGGTTCGGGCCGAGGGGAAGACCTCAAAGATTCTGCTCCTGACCGGAGACGTCGCCAGCCGGGAGATGAAGGACTTCATCGCGAGTTCAGGTTCCCAGTATCTGTCCAAACCGTTCAGGATCGGAGAGCTGATTGACGCCGTTCGAGCGGCGTTCGACTCGGACTGATGAAGGCAGTTGGCATCATCCAGGCTCGTATGGGCTCCTCCCGACTTCCCGGTAAGACGCTTCTGCCTTTGGGAAACCGGACCATCCTGACCTATCTGGTCGAACGACTCAAGCGCAGCCGCACTCTCGACGACGTCGTTGTCGCGACCACCCTTCTCTCCAGGGATGACGTCATTGTTGCCGAGTGCGAGCAGCACGGCATCGCCTGGTTTCGAGGCAGCGAATCGGACGTCCTCGGTCGCTACCTGGGGGCGGCGATAGCGATGGCCGCGGAAATCGTTGTCCGGATTACCGCCGACAACCCATTTACGGACCCGGAAAGCATCGACCGGGTCGTTCGGCACATTCGACGAAGCGGAGCCCGGTACGTCATCGAAGATCGTCTGCCTGTCGGGACAACCGGCGAAGCCCTGACAGTGGGGATGCTGGCGTTCATCGACAAGGTAGCCACCGAGCCGGCATTGCGAGAGCACGTGACGCTATACGCCAAACGCAACCGCGGCCCGGGGGCGGTATTCTTGGCTCCGCCGGCCGCCTACGACCGGCCGTCCCTTCCGTTGACGGTCGACGAGCATTCCGATTATGAAAGGGTTTTCGAGATCGCCGCCGGACTGGGGGGCCTGGACTTCGACCTTTCCGACCTCATTCGGACCACCTCCTGCCCGAGTCTGTCCTCGTCTGACCTGCCGACCGCCCCGCCATTTGCAGATTATAGCTGTAGAAACCACTCCCATTTGCCGATGACGTCCAGTAGAGGGCCGTTTGCGCTCTGGAGGTGAATGCTGTGATCTCGCTCAGGAAGCTAAACGACAAGGAGCTTGTGGTCAATTGCGAGTTGATCCAATCGATTGAATGTATGCCGGACACGATCATCTCCCTCTCGACGGGCGAGAAACTGGTTGTCAAGGATGGCGCTGAAGAAATCGTGCGGAAGGTCATTGAATACAAGAGAGTCATCAACGGTAGAGAGATTGAAGTTCGTGCCGCGCAAGTAGAAACCGAGGGGGCCGAACTGGCCGAAGGATAAACATGCTTTCCGGGCGAAGGGAATCACCCGGTTCCGTCCCAAACGGACGGACAGTAAAGGAATACTCACATGGATCTCGGAACGATAATCGGAATTTCTGTTGCAGCGATCGGAATCTTGCTCGGCCAGGTGCTCGAGGGGGGGTCGGTTCTGCAGATCATACAACCGACCGCTGCTCTGATCGTTTTTGGCGGAACCATAGGCGCCACCATGATCGGTTTTCCCCTTGAGACGTTCAAGCGGGCGATGGTGGAGTTGGTCTTTGTGTTTAAGGATGATGAGGCCGCGCCCAACGAGGTGATCGACCAGGTGATCGAGTTCACCAACAAGGCCCGTCGCGAGGGGATCATATCTCTCGAAAAGGATGCGGCGGACGTCAAGGATCCGTTTTTCCAGAAGTCGATCATGATGGCCGTTGACGGGAGCGAACCCCGTGAACTGCGTGAAACGATGGAAGTGGAACTCCAGTATATGGAAGAGCGCGGTGAGCATTCCGCGAAGATATTCGAAGCAGCCGGCGGGTATGCGCCAACGATTGGAATTATCGGCGCTGTTCTCGGATTGATCGTGGTGATGCAGAGCCTGGACGACATTGATGCGGTCGGTCACGGAATCGCGGTGGCGTTCGTCGCCACGATCTACGGCGTTGCCGTCGCCAACATTTTCCTTCTGCCGGCCGCGGCGAAACTGAAGTTCAAGCATCGGACCCGCATGATCATCAAGGAGATGATGTTGGAAGGGACGCTGGGAATCCTAGAAGGTCAGAATCCACGTTTGATCGAAGGCAAGCTCACGTCGTTCCTGGACGAATCGCTTCAGAAAGAACGAGAAGACGCAGGCAAGAAGAAGTAGGTAACGCATGGCCCGAAAGAAGAGACAGGAGGAACACGTAAACCACGAGCGATGGCTGGTGTCCTATGCGGACTTCATCACGCTGTTGTTTGCGTTCTTGTCGTCATGTTTGCCGCGTCCAATGAGGACCAGCAGAAGGCGGGCCAGATTGCTCAGTCCGTCAAGATTGCGTTTCAGGAACTGGCGATCTTCGGTACCTCGGGCAAGGTCTTTCCTTTGTTCGACGAGGGGGGCCTTCCCGGTGAAAGCGTCAGCATCATCGGCAACACGCATTCGGCCTTTTCGGAAATGCGGGTCGTGGTGGATGGGGGAGACAACGGCGATGGTGACGGCGACGGTGAGGCGACTATCGAAGAAGTGAAAGAGCGCCTGGATACCTTGCTCGACCAGCAAATGGAAGAAGGCGAGGTTCGGATGATGCTCGACTCCCGCGGCTTGACGATCAGCCTGGCTGAAGCCGGTTTCTTCCAGCCCGGCTCCTCTGTGATCCAGTCAGGCGCGTTGTCTGTCGTCGCTGGAATCGGCGAAAAACTCCGCCTCCTTTCCAACAACATCCGGGTTGAGGGTCATACCGACAACATTCCCATCAATACCGCCCTGTTCCCGTCGAACTGGGAATTGTCCACATCCCGAGCGACGAATGTGCTTCGTTACCTGCTGTCGGAAGCCAGAATTCCTCCCCAGCGCATGTCTGCCGTTGGATACTCCGAATACCGGCCGGTCGCCTCCAACGAAAACCGGGACGGGCGGGGCCTGAACCGGCGAGTCGACATCGTCATCCTCAACACGGTCACCGCGCAACTGGAGCCGAAGGCCGCCCCCGAACCGCCCGACGAATCGGTCGCCGGACAGACGGCCGCGCTCGAACCGCCCGCGATTGCTGAAGTCCAGCAACCAGATCCTTAGACTTAGTTAGAACCTCGACCGAAAGGCGCAGAGGCGCAGAGGCGCAAAGTCTTGTTTTCTGGGAATTGCCTCGAACCTGATTCGACCCCAAGAAAGATTTTCTCTGTGTCTCGGCGCCTCTCGGTCTTTCGGTCGACCTGAGGTTTCGGTGAGTTATAATCTCCGGCAATATGCGTTGTGATTATTGTACCGATGACGACGGAAAGGGCGCCCACTACCACGCGTTCATAGAAGGCAAGCACTACTGGGTATGTGCGAGTTGTAAAGCCAAGCTGAAAGTCGACTCGGAACACAACGACGAGTAGGCGAGCTGTTGGCTTTTGGCTATTAGCTTTCGGACCGAGATGTTGCGACCTAACCGCACTGCAAACTCCGAGCTAACTGCTAACAGCCAATAGCCAATAGCTATTTCTCAAATCCCACTGCCGAAAGAAAACCTCCGCGTGTATCCCGGGCTGTAGCTTTCAAAATCCCGCGATGTCAGCGAGTAGATGTAGTAGTTCTCTAGCGGGGCCACGTAGAAGTGAATTGAAACCAGATTCTCGGTTTCATCGAGGTTTGAAACCTGGTGGATTTCTTTCCCCTGAATGGAGAGTACCGTGCCGGGTTTCCCGTCTTCGGAGAAGTCCGGCCGAATATGGCCGCTTGTCGTTCTCTGGAAGTTGTCGGTCGACATCGAGCCCTCGTACACATACACCGAACACAACGAATTCGCGTGATCGTGTAGCGGGCTGCGCTGTCCGGGCTTCCAGCACAGGACCAGCGCCTCGAAGTCGTCGGTTCGGTGAACGAGGTTTCGTGCGTAACGGTCCGCGGAGAACTGGACATAGGGTTCCACCTCTCCGGTGTCAGGGCGGAGATCAGTCACGACTCGCCTGAGGGCCGGAAGCTGCATACCTGCCGCCGTTCGGGCGAGCTCTTCGACGGTATCTTTAAGGTTCATTCGAGTTTTCCCCTGTTCCTTGTCCATTATCGGTGATTTCGAATTTCCTCAATCGCGAAATCGCCGGAGGAACTGAACGACCCGAAAGCCGACGATCGGGTAGAAGGGAAGCATGCCCATCGTGTAATGGCCGCAGGGCAGCACCGCCAGTTCGTAGTCCAGTCCGTGCCGGCTGAATTCTTCAAAGGATTTCCGTGATAAATCGTGGGGGAAGCTCAGGTCGTATTTGCCCGACAGGACCAGCAGCTTCTGTCCTGAATCCCCCAACCGGGGGATGAACGGATACGGACTGATCGGAGCCCAGAGCCGCCGCAGATCGCCCAGGGTGATCGACGACTCCAGGGAGGTGCGGACGTGCTCGGTGGAAAGCCCGTCCCAGACGACATCGGCAAAGTAGGACGACACGTGAATAAAAGCACCGACTTCGAAGCGCGGATCGTGTGCCAGCGTCAGGAACCCGATACAGGAACCGATGCTCGTTCCCAGTATCGCGAGTCGCCGATAACCCTGACCGAGCAGCCAGTCCCCGGCCCGTTTCACGTCCAGAACGGCTTGCCTGTTCGCTGCCAGGGTCTGCCCCACATTCGGCCCAATCAGGTACTCCGCGCGTTCCAGGTGCCTGGGCCGCCGGTAGTCGTGGTAGGGAAGGCTGAGCCGGAGCGCGGTGATTCCGAAACGCTGCAACACTTTCGCCAGGCGGATCTGGCTGTTCCACTTGGCGTTCCACTGGGGCAGAACGATGACGGCCAAACCGCTCTCGGCCGGGAACAGCCGGCCCCAGACGATGTTGTTTTCTTCGTGTGGTGATTCGGCCGCGCTTCTGAACTTCAGTGTCTCGCCGTCGAAGTCGTAGTCGTTGGTCGGTTCGCAGGAATAAAATCGGTCGCTGTTGTCTACGGCCTCGTCTGCGAATTGTTCGAGCGCGATCCTCGGATCGGATCCGTTGGTCAGCCCGACGTGTTCGGGGCCCCACTCAAATGGTCGTTCGAACCGATTCTGATCACGATTGTGCCATTTTCGTTCGCGATGTTCGATGTATCTACGCAGCATTGAACATGGCTTGGATCGCTTCGGGCGAAAGCGGTTCGACTTTTGACAGATACAAGTTCTCTTCCACGTGTTCGGGCTGGCTCATGCCTACCAGATCCGTGGCGATACCGGGGGTCGATCGCACGAATTGAATCGCCCGCTGGCTGTCGGTTTCAAGGTTGGGCAGGTGGCGTGTGACCGATTCGGGAAGGTTGCGGCTCAAGCGGGACTGGTGCATTGCGGCGCTGGCCATTACGGTCACACCCAGTTCGGCCGCCGCCTCTAGCGCCGAGAGCGACCGCTCCCCCACCGACTGGTTCCGGTGACCGTACGCCTCGCGCATGCGCAGATTATAGGGAAGCTGGACGACGCCGAAGTGGTGCCCCCCACCTGCAACATCCCGAGCGCATTGGACCACCTCGGACAGGGAGAGGAACCCCCGGGTTTCCCGGGGAGTTCTATATGCATTCCATGTCGCTGTCCCGTAGGTTTGAATCTTTCCATCGGAAACCGCGGTTTCAAGAAATTCGAAGGCGGACCTCAAGCGTTCGAAGAAAACTTCACGCGAGACTTCTTCGAGCTGGGTCTCGGGATTGTGGATATAGAAGATATCGATGACATCCAGACCCAGGTTCTCGATACTCCTTTCGAGTTGATGCTCCAGGTACCTGGGCGCCATGGCGTGGGAACCGGCCGCGATATCTTCCGGTTCGAGAAGGCCGGATTCGAGGTACGTCTTTTCCAGGTATTCGTGCGGGTTGGGGGGACGGCTTCCATCGAAACTGAGAAAGTCGGCCTTGGTCGCGACGACCAACTCGTCGCGGGAAGCGATTCCGGCCCGGACGAGGTCCGCCAGAGCAGCGCCGATCGAGCGTTCGCTGCGCCCGAAACGATAGTTGATGGCCGAATCGATCACGTTGACGCCCAGTTCAACGGCACGGACGATCGACTTTCGGTACAGATCGTCGGTCCGGTCGTCCGACTCCCCCAGGTACGTTCCCAGTCCGATGGAGGACATGGCCCAACCGTTACATTGCCGAAAATGCCCACCCGTTGTCGCCGAACTCAACCGCTCCCAGTACCGTCCGGTTCCCTCGGTCGTCGCCATGGATGCTCGATTCCCGATCATCAATACTCAGTCCCCGCCAGTGGTCCCCGCCAGATATAGCGGTACTAGATTTCGGAGTGCAACGGTACCGGATTTGGGGGAGCGACGACGAGCCAATGCTTCGACATTGTGAGGAGGAGCGACGCCAAAGACGGTGCCGTTCCGCCCGAACCCGAAGGGCCGATGGAGGTTGCCCCTCACGAACGCTAAACCATGTCGAAAGCTCACACTCACCATACGGTGGATCTCACCCATCAGTCCGCTCGCAACCTCCTTCGGAGATAGTATCGCTATATCTGGCGGGGACCACCAGCGCCCCCAGAAGGGCCTCGGCTGGATGTACCGCCCGCCGGCCCGTCGCATGTTCGATCTGTTGCCTGCACGAGACCCCAGGCGCCACCACGACCGCTCTCGGGTCTTCCTCTATTCCAGGGAACAGGCGCCGCGCCCCGACAGCAAGGGAGATGTCGTAGTGTTCTTTCTCGTAGCCGAAGGAGCCGGCCATGCCGCAGCAGCCCGAATCGATCTCTTCCACGTCGAAGGCCGGTCGGAGCGCTTCCAACAGCGGGCCGCTCCCGACGAGAGCCTTCTGGTGACAGTGTCCGTGGACGAGGGCTTTCTCCCTGGGGTTCCGAAAATCCAGATGCCATCGTCCCTCCCTCGTCTCGCGGACGATGAATTCTTCCAGCAGGAAAGACGCCCGGGCGACCTCGGCGACCGGGTCGCCGGTCAGCAGGTCCGGATACTCGTCGCGAAACGTCAAGATGCAGCTCGGCTCGCATCCAACGATAGAATACCCTTCCTTGACGTAGGAATGAAGTCGTCCCACGTTCAGATCCGCGTTCGTCCGCGCGGCTTCGGCCAGGCCCTTGGAGATCATAGGCCGACCGCAGCAGACCCTGTCGACCAACCGGACTTCGTACCCGGCCGCCTCGAGCAACAGCGTGGCGGCCTGTCCAATTTCAGGGTGATTGAAGTTCAGGAACGTGTCGTGGAAGAGAACGACGCGCCCGTTTGCCGAAGCATTTTTGCCGCCCGCGGGCTTCGAGCGGCGATTGAACCACGCCTCGAACGTCTCCTCCGCGAAGCTCGGAAGCGGACGTCTTTCGTCGATCCCAAGATATCGATCGAGGAGACGGCGGACGACCGGCTGTTCGATAAACCAGTTCGCGGCGCCGGGCCACAGTGAGGCCATGCGGCTCAGGAGGTGGATGTATCCGAACATAATCGATCGTAACGGCGTTCCGTTGGTCTCGTGATGGCGAGCCAGAAACTCGTACTTGAGCTTAGCCATATCGACGTTTGACGGGCATTCCGCCTTGCACGCCTTGCACTCCAGGCACAGATCGAGTGCGTCATGCAGCATCGCGCCGTTCATTTCCCGTTCCGGCAACTTCCCGGACAGGATGGCCCGCATCACATCGGCCCGTCCCCGCGTGGAATGCTTTTCCTCCATCGTCACCATATAGGAGGGGCACATCGTTCCTTCGGTCGTCTTGCGGCAGACCGAGGCACCGTTACACAGCTCGACGGCCGTGGCGAAACCGCCTTCCCGCGAAAAATCGTAATGGGTGTTCAACCGGAGCGTGTCGTAGGTTTCGCCATAGCGGAGGTTCTCATCCATCGCCGGTCCGTTGACGACTTTCCCCGGATTCATCCTGTTCTCCGGGTCGAACGCATCCTTGATGTTCTCGAAAGCTCTATAGATCTCCGGGCCGAAGAGCTTCCGGTTGAGATGGCTGCGCGCCAGCCCGTCTCCGTGTTCCCCGCTCATGGCGCCACCGAATTCCATCACCAGGTCGGCAATCTCGGTGGTCATTTCCTTCATCTTGCGGATGTCCTGAATCTTTTTCGTGTTGATCAGCGGGCGGATGTGCAGACACCCGACGCTTGCGTGCCCGTAGTAGCCGGCGCTCGTGTCGTGCCGGTCGACGATGGAGCGGAACCGCTTGAAGAACTCGGGCAGTTGAACGGGCTCGACCGCGCAATCCTCGACGAAGGCGATCGGCTTCCGTTCCCCTTTCATCCCCAGCAGCAGCCCGAGCCCCGACTTGCGTATTTTCCAGATGCTCGCCTGCTTCGCCGGATCCATGGCCGTGGGGTAGGCATACCCGAGCCCCTCTTTCCGAAGGGCAGCCTCAAGCCCCTCGAGCTTCGAGTTGAGTTCGGCCTCACCGGATCCATAGAATTCGACGATGAGGACCGCCCCCGGTCGTCCTTCGATGAAGCCGATTTCCCGTGACAGAGCCAGGGAACTTCGGGCCAGATTCAGGATCATGTCGTCCAGCAGTTCGATCGCGGCCGGTTCGAGCGGCAGGATCGTGTCGGAGGCCCGGATCGCGTCCACGATGTCCGTAAAGTGAACCACCATCAACGCGGTCGCCGGGGGGCGTGGCTCGATCCGCATTTTGGCCCTGTGGACCAGAGCGAGTGTTCCTTCCGAGCCCACGACGAGCTTCGCAAGGTTGAACTTCCCGTTCCGAACGAACTCGTCCAGGTTGTAGCCGCTGACGCGCCGCATCAGGCGTGGAAACCGGGCTTCGATTTCGTCGCGGTTGGCATCGACGATGCTTGCGACCCGTCCTTCCAGCCCGACACGGTCCCGTGCCCGCGCGAAGCCGATTTCCTTGAAAGTCTTTCGTTCCCCGGAGGCGAGAATCGCGTCCACTTCGATCACATGGTCGATCGTCTTACCGTAAAGGATGGAATGCGATCCGGCCGAGTTGTTGCCGATCATCCCCCCGATCGTGGCCCGGTTGGCAGTCGAGGTGTCGGGGCCGAACAGATAACCGAGTGGATGCAGATGCCGGTTGAACTGTTCCTGGACGACGCCCGGCTCCACCCACGCCCAGCCTTCCTCGGTGTTGACTTCAAGTACCTGATTCAGGTGCTTCGAAGTGTCTATGACCAGTGCCCGTCCAACGGTTTGGCCCGCCAGGCTGGTTCCACCGCCTCGTGGGAGCAGAGGAACTTCGAACTCCCTTGCGGTTTCGACCGTGGCGAAAATGTCCTCCGGAGTTCGGGGTATCACGACGCCGATGGGCTCGATCTCATAGATGCTCGCATCGGTGCTGTACATCAGCCGTGACGCTCGGTCGAACCGCACCTCCCCCTGGATTTTCTCGCGTAGCGAATTGGCCAGATCTCGCATGAACACAGCAGTTTAGCACTATTCACCGAAGAAGATGCCCTTCGAACGGTCGTTCCCCGGGAGCATTCCGACCGCTAGGGGACTGAGCTTGCTCCGTCCCCTTATGTTTGGGGTTTGCACAAATTTCCACTCCCTCTCTCTTTCGCCAAAGACGCACTTTACAAGGTCTTGGCGATGTCAACGGATAGGGGGACAGAGCAAGCAACGGGTGGTCGGAATGTTCGGCTAAAGTAACGGGTTATCTTGACGGCCGGCTTAGGCTCCGTCCCCCAGCGGTAGGAATGCTTTCTCGTGACGCGTCGTTGGAAGACGGGCCTTTCAAAAGTCGTTTCACAGTTAGAGAAATCGGAGTATCGTTATATCTGGCCGGGGCCACTGGTCTTTACATAGTTCATTTCAGCCACCGTATCCTCCTTGCTCGAGGGTCGGAATTCCCACATACTCACACCTGTTTCATCGGGAAAAGGCTTCTTATTTCGCCCATACGATTTCTGTGAGCGGGTCGGCTCTCTCAGATCTGCCTCGCTTCTTGCGGCCGCCTGCACCGGTACATGGTTTTGCCGGACCGCGCCAACTATTGAGGAACTTCAGATGATGAGACCGACGCGAATGCTACCCGCCCTCCTCATGGTCCTCAGCCCGATGTGGACCACTCCGTCGTCGGCTCAGGACCGACACGAGCTGCTTCTCGAGCCGCAGAACATCCACTGGGGCTACTACGACGCGAGCATCGAACCGGTCGTCAGGATCCGGTCGGGCGACACAGTCTATCTCGAGTCGCTGCTCGCGCGGGGGCTGGAGCGGCTCGCCATGGCAGGAGCGGATCGCAGCCAGTTTCCAGCGGCGATGGTCGAGGTCGAGAACGCGGTGACGGAAAGGGGCCCCGGAGCTCATCCCCTGACCGGCCCGATCTTCGTCGAGGGGGCGGAGCCCGGAGACGTTCTGGAAGTGCGTATCCTCGACATCGACGTGATGATGCCCGTCGGCGTGTCTGGCTTCCTGCCGGCGGGTGGGACACTGCCGGACGATTTTCCGTACGGTGGGCTGCAGCTCTTCGAGCTGGACGTGGAATCGGGCGTCGCCCATATGGGCCCAGACATCACGATCCCCATGCGACCGTTCTTCGGCTCGCTCGGGGTCGCTCCACCCGTTCTGCGGGGGCGTGTCTCCAGCGGCCCCCCCGGCTATTACGTCGGCAATCTCGACAACAAGGAGCTGATTGCCGGGACGACGCTCTTCCTACCGGTGCACGTGCCCGGCGCGCTGTTGTCGATCGGGGACGGGCATGCAGCTCAGGGCGACGGTGAGGTGAGCGGCACGGCGATCGAGACCTCGATGAGTGGGACCTTCGAGATCGTTTTGCACCAGGGCCAGACGCTCAGATGGCCTCGGGCCGAGACGCCCACCCACTACATGTCGATGGGACTCGACCCCGATCTGGACGAGGCCGCTCGGATGGCGACAAGGGAGATGGTTTCATTTCTGGTTGCCGAGCGGGGAATCAGTCGGGAAGACGCCTATGTGTTCTGCTCGGTCGCGCTGGACCTGAGGATCACTCAGCTCGTCGACGGCACGAAAGGCGTCCACGGAATGCTGGCAAAGGACCTCATCCGGTAGGACGGTCGCGAGCAGGGGTATTCGGGTCTCAGGCGCAGACGTCCGGAGCGGCCCGTACTACAGGTGGGCACCATAGGGTGACAGGAAGAGGACGACGATGCCCGTAGCGGGGAGAACGCTGGCATAAATGCGATTCGACTTACGAAGCCACAGACCGCTCGCGATCAAGACTAGACCACTCAAAGTTGAGATCCCAATCTGTCTGGAACGTCCGAGTGGCTCTGAGTTGACTCAGTCGCCGTCCGCCGCAACCGTTAGGCGCGAGCAACTCTGTATAGATTGGCCCGTCCCCGTTTCCCTGCCAGCTCAATGACTCTTCCCTTTCGTAGAACATATGCCATCTTCTGCGCCAACTCCGTGCTGATATCTATCGCCTCCGCAAGATCGCTCGCAGTAAATGACTTGAGCGCCTCCGGAAGAAAGGCCAGCCAATCTGCCGACTCGTCGAAAGACCTCTGGTCGACGACCTCTAACAGGCGACGTTCTTCAATTGCCCATCCTCTCCTGCGCCATTTCCGAGTCCCTTCGTACCGCCTGGCTTCTTCTTCTCTTATCATCAATACTTCGAGCGAGAAGTTGCGGTTCGACAACAACTCCTCCGGAATACTCACCATCTCCCAGAACAGATCCACCAACCGTCCTCTTTTCGGTGACTTGCGGCGATTGACGACGTTAGTGCCATCCTCATCCAGCTTGACAATCCATTTCTCTTGCGCGATCGGATAGATCAATCGTATCTGATGAGAACGCACCAAGTTTGTAAGCTTCGACCTGATGGCTGCGAAATTCCTGGTTTGGATTTCCAGCAGCAGCGCATCTCGAACAATATCGATCACAAACCCTTCGACTGCGACTTCAAAACGATCTCCCGGCTGGGCGTACCACTTTTTCAGCGATGCATGGAGCGGCTTTTCATTCAACAATCCGATGCCTGACATTTCGATCCAATTCCCTTTCGATTCTTCGGGCCGCCTGACGTCCGGTAGACTTGGCATCCTTTCGAGCCCCCCGGCTACCCTGGCGCGATAGAACAAACACTGTGCGCCAAAGTCCCGACTGATTTGACGTTATTCGCGCGAAGATTCTTAAGACAAGGGAACGCGGGGATTGACGACGGGTCGTCCCTCTCAGGGTCTCGAACGCGAACGCCCGATAACAATGCGAACCACGTTACCGAGATTGCGACTAACCAGGCATGTGGATTGAAGGATGGCGAATCGAGAGGGAGAAGATTGCACAAGCGAAGGCTACGGCACCGGGTCATCATACGTTCGGCCAATCGGGAAAGGCTGCCTCCATCGGACCTTTCTCCCAGGCGCGGTAGAAGTCGTCGTCGCAAACGGGGACGGGCACACCGTAGGTTTTTTCGAAATGCTCGTTCCAGTGAGGCTGTCGTCCATCGACGTCCGTGAAGCCGTACTGTCGGGCGAGCCCCCAGGAACTGAACACGCGGCCTGCTTTCTTTCCGGCTTCCGGGTCGGATGCGAGGGCGACCACCGCCCGCCCGACGTAGTACGGGGTCTCGGACTCGAGGAAGTTGGCATCCTTCTCGCCGCCGTCCCGCCAGTTCTCCTCCGTCACGCCGAAGTGCTCCAACATCATCTCGGAGCGCAAGAACCCCGGCGTCAGGGCGACCGCAGTGACGTCAGTTCTCTTCAGATCCCTCGCCATCGCAAAAGCGAGGCGGATGACCGACGTCTTGACGAGGTCGTAAAAAAGGTTGCCACGGTAGCCGTAGTGATCGCCGTCGGTGATCTCGACGACTAGACCCTGCCGATCGAGCATGAGGGGGACGCCGAAGCGACTCGTGATGATGTGGGATGTGATGGCCCGCTCGAGCATGACGAGCCCGTCCTCGAGCGAATGCTCCCAAAACGGCTCTCCCCAGGCCGTGAGCGAGTCGCCGCCCCAGACGTCGTTCACGAGGACGTCGAGATGCCCTTGCTCGTCTGCGATGCGCTTAAAGAGAGCCAGAACCTCGTCCGGCTTCGTGTGGTCTACCTGAACGTGGACGCCGCGACCACCTCGCACAGTGACCATTTCTGCCGTCTCTTCGATGGTCTCGGGACGGCCCTCGGTGGCTGGTCGACCTCTCACGCTCCGTCCGGTACAGTACACCGTTGCCCCGGCCTCACCGAGAGACACAGCGATTCCGCGGCCGGCCCCGCGTGTCGCGCCCGCGACCACCGCGACTTTGCCCTCTAGGGTTTGTGCCCTCATCATCGCCTCCGATTCTGCTTCGAAGTCTCCCAGGCACACCAGACCTCACCCATCGCAGTTTTTCCGAGGGCAGAGACGATCTCATCGTGTGCGAGTCGGGAGCCGGGTTGGATCACCCGTCAATAAGACTACGGAAGGAAGTCGCGGTCAATCAGAAGGTCATCTTACTACCCCGTACACGTAGAAGTGGAACCGTCGAATACAGCGAAATGTCGACCGCGAGGCACCTTACCGGTTTGGCGACTAGAACGAAGCCGCTGGCGCGGCGGACGCTACGCGTGTGCTGACTGAAGAGTAATGCGGTCCCATAGAGTGTGAGCCTCAAGGAGGCTCACATGTCGAAACTACGAAAGCGGATGCTGGAGGAACTCCAGCGCCGGAACTACTCACCCGAGACCACCCGGGTATACCTGCTCACGGTCGAAAACTTTTCCCGCTACTTCGGTAAGTCGCCCGACAAGCTCAAACAGGAAGACATGCGGCGGTACCAGCTGCATCTGCTGCACGATCGGAAACTGGCGGTAGGCAGCATCATCGGACGGATCGCCGCACTTCGGTTTTTCTTCGTGAAGGTGCTTGGCCGACCCTACCGGCAGGTCGATCTGGTCTATCCCAAGCAACCGTTCCGTTTGCCCACGATTCTGAGCGAAGAGGAAGTGTCCCGACTGTTGGCCTCAGCCAACAGCTCCTATCACTTCGTCATCCTGATGACCTTGTATTCCACAGGACTGCGGCGGGGCGAACTGTGTCGTCTGAAGGTCGAAGACATCGACAGCGAACGCATGGTGGTCCATGTGAGGGAGGGGAAAGGCGATCGCGATCGCGACGTGACGCTGTCGCCGAAGTTGCTGGAAGTCCTCAGGGACTACTGGCGCTGGCGCAAGCCCGGAGAGTACTTGTTCCCCAGTTTGCTCCGCACCCGCCCTGGAAAACCCATCGACCCGAAGACGGTGTGGTATGCGGTTCAACAGGCCGCCCAACGTGCCGGCATCAAAAAGAAAATATCTCCGCATACGCTCCGCCACAGCTGGGCCACTCACCTGCTGGAGCGGGGAACGGATCTGCGAACCATCCAGCTCCTGCTCGGTCATGTCGATCTGGAATCCACAAGCCTCTACCTGCATCTGTCCCAGGCGCACATGCAGCGGGTGGTGAACCCGGTGGACTCTCTTTCGGTTCCCGATCTGGGCCCGTCTCCCCGTTTAAGAAAGCCGAAAGGCGAATGAACCGGCCCACCGTGGAGGTGGCCGACATCTTTCGCGCTCGGGTTCGCGGTTTCCTCCGACATCACCGCCTCGGTATTCAGAAACACAAAGTCCTGCGCGCGATCATCAACTGTCGTACCGCGGCCATGGGCGGTCACATCGACCGCTGTGGGGATTGTGGCCGGGAGTCCGGAATCTCGTTCAACTCCTGTCGCAACCGCCATTGTCCAAAGTGTCAGGCCCAGGCCCGACGACGCTGGCTCCAAGCGCGGCAAGCTGAACTCCTACCCAGCCCCTACTTCCACGTCGTGTTTACCGTCCCGCACCAGTTCCATCCGTTTTTCTTCCAGAACCCCGCCGCACTCTACAGCCTGCTGTTTCGCTCGGTCGCCGACACCTTGCTCGAGGTGGCGGCCAATCCGAAACGACTCGGTGCCCGGATCGGATTCTTCGGCATCCTCCATACCTGGGGGCAGAACCTGGAGTTCCATCCCCACATCCATTGTGTCGTACCGGCTGGCGGACTGGCTCCGGATCAGTCCCGATGGATTCCAGGCTCTCCACGCTTCTTCCTGCCAAAGCACGTGCTCGCCCGAGTCTTCCGTGGCAAGTTTCTAGAGGGACTCGGTCGCGCCATCGCCAGCGGTTCGATCGAACTGTCCGGATCGATTCGACACCTGGGTGAACCTAAACACTTCGCTCGGTTCCGTCGCCAAATGCATTCCCGCAAATGGATCGTCTACATCAAACGTCCCTTTGGGGGGCCCGATCAGGTGCTCCGCTACCTGGGCCGCTACACCCATCGGGTCGCCATCTCCAATCATCGATTAGTCTCGTTTGACCGGAACCAGGTTCAGTTCCGTTGGCGGGATTATCGTCATGACAACAAGAGCCGCATCATGTCACTCGCCGCAGACGAGTTCATCCGGCGGTTCTTGTTACACGTTCTACCAAAAGGCTTCGTTCGCATCCGCCACTTCGGATTCATGGCCAACTACCGACGAAGCGACTCGTTTGCTCTCTGCCGCCGACTTCTCGATACGGTACCCATCGACGAACCGGACCCCACAACCTCGTCGGACTCCTCCTGGTCCTGTCCTCACTGTCAGGGACCGATGACTCTCATCCAACGCTTCACCGCCCAGCAACTAGCGAGGCTCACATTCCTATGCGATACGTCCTGATCCGACTTCACATCCCGAATACCGACGTGTGCTTCAGACACGTCCGCGCCGGAGTCTGCCTCTACCCCAAAATCCCGTTAGATCCCGTCCTTCCAGCCCACCAATCCGCCGACCTAAACGCATTCCGATTCGCATCATCGACGCGGTCATCGACCGCAGGTCCCGTTCCGCACCACCTAACGGGCTCCAGATCCGGCCTCCTTCCCCTACTTTCTGCATAGCCCACCGCGTCCGCCGCAAACAGCCAGCGCCTTCCTTCTAGTCTTGTTATCCGAACTGCTGCGGATCTACATTTTGGCCGGTCCTGTGCAGTCTCGCGCCCCAGCACTTCCGATGAACGCTAGCGACTAGAACGCTAGCGACTAACCAACAAAGTGAAATTCCTAAACGAGAAGCCATTAGAGAAGGTTTTCGGTGTTTGGAGGGTTCGGCTAGCGAGCCGGAAGGGCGTCAGATTAGATCTCAAGCCCCAGTATCTCGGCAAGAAAGATATGGGAAGCGAAAGGCGAGTGCTGGTCAGTCACTGGATCTCACGATTCAGACGCCGGCCGACCTCGCGGTGGGTTTCTCAGCTTCGCCATTCCTGGATGCGGCGCTCGGCAGCAAGGCGTAGGGGTCCTCTTTCAGCAGCTCCCAATCTTTGAGCGCCTGCTTGAAGTATGGCGTGAGCGGCTGATCGCCCGGAGTCTGCGTCCCTATCGGGAGGTGGGGGTTTGGGTTCAGGATCTGAACAAAGTGCTGCAAGATACAGTAGCAGGCGGTGACCTGTCCACACGCGACGAGATCGTCCAGCCATTTCGGAAGAGCAGCTCGGTCGAAGTTGAATGAGGCCCGGCCAGCGGGCATTTGAGTCGAATTCAAACCCATTGTTAAGGAAGTTCTATTTTCGCATTGTTGAAATCGATATGGTGTCGGCGGTATCTTGTGGTATATATACCGTCAGATGAAGAAGAAAAAGATATGGCTTGAGTTGAATCAGGTAAGGGGAGCGGTTGCGTCGCGACTGCGACGGCGGAAGTACAGCCTGATCGAGCGCCATGAGATACCCGACGGTTTGCTGCCTGGCTCGGTGTCGATTAGTTACACCCGGTGCGGTAAGCCGACGTGCCGGTGTGTGTCGGGTGAAGGGCACCCATCCTGGTCCTGGACATTCATGATGGACGGGAAGAAGCATGTCGAACACGTTCCAGCTGCCATGGTTGAGGAGATTCAAAAGCGTGTCGGAGCGGGACGGGAGTTTCAGGATGCGATCCGGGAGGTGCTGACAGCGAACGCGAAGTTGTTGGTGCTGGAGCGCCAGCAACAACGTGAGAAGCGGAAGCGCCGGTGAAAGGTCCGTCGGCACGAGGGATACGACGGTACGCGCGAAAGTGTTTGCGGCTGAAGGGGTATTTGAATCACCCCGGAGATGGGCGGGTGCGACCGCAGATCGGAAGTGGGCATCTGATCTGGTCTCTGGTGATCGGGTATCTGCTGCGGGAATCGAGCTTCCTGGCCATCGAGTCGCTCGCACGATCCTCGGCGTGTCGGGCCTTGGGAATCGGACGCCGCTTTAGCGACGACACGCTGGGCTATTTTACCGAGAAGCTGAATCCGGAATTCACGCGCGGCGCGTTGACCACAGCCATCAAGCAGGCCAAGCGCAATAAAGCGTTCGACGATTGCCGATTCATCGGCCTGGCGCTGGACGGGACAACCGTGGGGCGTGTCGGTGAGGCCGGGTGTCAGTGGTGTCGACCCCATCGCAACGCCGAGGGGGAGGTGACCACCTACTTACACCACGTCGTGATGGCCACCATCGTGGGCACCGGGTTCACTTTACCGGTCGATGTGGAACCCTACGGTAGTGGGGATAGCGAATGGTCGGGGGGGCAACGACTGCTTCGTCGGGTGGTGGGGCAGTTGGGGCCGCGTTTTGCCGATTATGTTGTTGTCGATGGGGGCTATGCGTCGGCTCCGTTCCTGCACTTGGCCGACGAGTTGGGATTGAAGACCATCGTCCGTCTCAAAGCCAATCTTCCGAGCTTGTTCAACGCCGCCAAAAGCCGGTTTGCTTGTCAGCCGCCGTCCCGGGTTTTCAAGGATGGAGCCGATCGGGTGGAAATCTGGGATGCAGACGACTTCGATCCCTGGGGCCGATTGAACTGGCCGACCGTGCGCGTGATCCGCTACCGGCAAGAGAAACCCGATGGATCGGTGGTCGAAGCCTACTGGCTGACCAATTTCTCGATGAACCAAGTGGGAGCGCCCACTTTATTTCGCATGGCCAAGAGTCGTTGGGAAGTCGAAAACCAAGGTTTCAACGATGCCAAGAACCGTTATGGGATGGCCCATATCCCCCATCACCACGCCAACAGCTTGCTTCTCCACTGGCTCCTCATAAGCCTGGCTCTCACGATCGAACGTCTGTATCGATTGCGTCATTTGCATCGCGGGCGCCATCGCCCGCATACCTCCATCGAGCTTCTTCGTTTGCTTCGCCTCGCTCTGTCTGCCCCAACCCCAGCCGACTCCAGCTGAACTGACTCGTTTCCCTGGTCTCCACGCGCCTGCCTGACCCCAATCACCGGGCTGGACCCGCTACGGATACCTGTCTCTCGAAAATACCCCTCACTTCAAATTCCTCTCCCTCCTCGACCTTTTCCCTTCCAGAGCCCCTTCCAGACACTCCGTCCTCCCTGACTTCCGAAATGGCTGGAGATCGTCCAGTTGGTTCTTGTTCAGCCAAAGGGTGGTCTGCAACTCGGAGGCGCGCGTCGCCAGGTCGTGCATGGCCGTTGTGGGTTGCAACCACGCCAGCCACCTCGGTACCGGAACATCCGGCTTCTTGCCCGGATACTGGCCCTTCTCGTAGTCCTCCGCATACTGCTTGCTGTCCAGACCGGGTTTGCCCTCGGTAAGCGCGTATATTTCACACGCGATGGGAAGGTTCCTGCTGCCGTAGCTCAGCTCGTGGTCGACATCGGGGTCCAGAGTGATCGAATACATTTGCTCGTACACGAGCTTACGGATGCGGTTGAGAAAGATCGTGCTGGTCAACGCCCAGGTCGATCCGACCCGGAGGCTGATCATCCTGATGAAATCGTTCAGACTGAGACGCTTCAGGGACCGCCATGCGTCGGGTACTTGGCTGGAAATTTTGGCGAAGAGTTTTCCGGTCTGGAGTCGAAACCAGAAGAGTGATGCCAGGACGGTTCCGACCAACGCCAGCGGAATCAGGTACAGAAAGAAGGCCTCGACATCGCCGATCAGAGTCCCAAGTGCTGGTCCTCGAACGATAGCGTGAGCGATGACCACGGCTGCAGTGAGCAACGACAGCACGAACAGGAGCCACAGCAGGGCTCTCAATCCTCCGAACGTCACATTTCCGGTCCTGCGCCGGATCCTGTCGGCGAAAGAGTTCGGCGACTCCGGTTTCGGATCGTAGATATCGCTGGACACGAATGGGGCGTCGGAAACGATAAGCAACGCGATATCGACAGCATCGTGGAGCCGGTGAAGATTCACGAGATCCTCGTTGGGGGGGTGCTTGAGATCCTGGTTCGCCCTCAGCGCACCGTCGACACCCTGGTTGTCGATGATGCCTCCATCCATCAGGGCGACCGAGTCGACCTTGCATTTGCCGCTCAGATGCGATTGGACGCTCTCGAGCGATTCCGGGGTGGGCCAGAGGAAATCCGACGGAAAGATCATAGGTTCCAGGCCCACCGGAATGTCCGACGATGTGGCCACGATGTCGGCCATCCGTAGTGCTCCGGCATGCTGGGACTCGATCCAGATTCTTTGGTTGCCGATCGGCCATTGGTTGCCGCTCGGCCATTGGGTGTTGTCGTTTCCGGTGTCCTCGCTCGCAACGCTTTGAAAACGAAAAGCTATACCGTTCCGGCAATCCGTCGCGTTGAAGATGATGTTCTCGAGGTGGGTCTTCTTCCTGTTGCTGAGGATCGTCTCGAAGCGGGCGCCGTTCATGAAGCGCTTGTCCTGATCATAGACATCGGCGAGGGCCTTGACGAGCGTGCGGCTTTTCGACGGGGTCCCGGGAGGTTTCGCCGCCAGTCTGTCCAAAGCACGACGGACCAAATGTGCATCGCATAAAAAACTGTGGAACTTGTCGAAGAACTGCTGAAACGTCGTGTGGCGATCCTCGCCCTCGGGGGCCTGTGTCAGCGCCAGCACGTATCGTGCCGCGGTGAAGGTCCCACCCGACACGCTCGACAAGGTGGAGACATATTGGAGGATGTCCAGGTGGTCCAGGTAGGACAGGGTCCCCAGGTGGAATCCCGCCGCGCGCCCGCCGCCGCCCGAGAGCGTTAGGGCGATCTTATTGTCGAAGATATCCTTACCCATGATTCAGCGACGCCCGCAACTTCGCTTCACGTTCAAAGCGGTCCAGTCGTTCTTCGTGTTTGGCGAATTCTGCGGGGAGGGCCTTGATGGCAACCTCCTGGCCCAGCTTCGTGTCACGCGCACGCCACACCTCCCCGATCCCGCCCTTTCCGAGGGACGACTTCATAGTGTGCGAGCTTTGAACCGGGCTGAATCACCCGTATATAAAACTACAGGCGGGAGTTGAACGCAATTAAACAGTCACATGCTTCACATGCCTGGGCAACCGCCTACTCGGAGATCTGCCCTCGTCTTAAGCGGCGGCGACTGCGCGCAGAAATCTCCAATGAACCCCATGGATGATCGACGTCCAGCGTAGTGGGATGGACGTCACCTAAAGGGCTCCCGGCCCATAGTCCAAGTCGTTGATTTCGATCAGGGCGTGACGGACGAAGGGAAGGGATTCGGCTGGACTCCGGCGCTTGCTAGGGTCCGCACGCCCGAGTCAGGTGTATAGATGACAGGCCACCCGATGCGGCGCGTCGGCGCTGCCGACGTCGATCGTGGCCGGCATGAGCCGCCGGCACTCGGGCTGCACTTCCGGGCACCGTGTGTGAAACGGGCAGCCCGGCGGTGGATTGGCCGGCGACGGCACGTCGCCGGGCAGGACGATGCGGCGTGACTTTCGAAGCGGATCCGGAACCGGCACGGCGGAAAACAGCGCGCGCGTATACGGATGCTTCGGTTCGGCATAGACGCTGTCGGCCGATCCCGTTTCGACGAGCTTACCCAGATACATGACCGAGACGTCGTGCGAGACATGCTGGATGACGGCAAGATCGTGGGAGATAAACAGGAACGAGATTCCGAGTCGTCGCTGTAGATCCGAAATCAGATTGAGCACCTGCGCCTGCACAGACACGTCGAGCGCCGAGACGGCCTCATCGGCGACGATGAGCTTCGGATCGAGTGCGAGCGCCCGCGCGATGCCGATGCGCTGGCGTTGTCCGCCCGAAAACTCGTGCGGGTAGCGGGACGCGACCTGGGCCCTGAGTCCGACGATCTCGAGCAGCTCCTCGACACGGCGGCGCCGCTCGGCGCGCGTACCGATTGCATGCAGGTCGAGCGGCTCCCGTAGCGTCTGGAGCACAGTTCGGCGCGGATTCAGCGACGCATAGGGATCCTGAAACACGATCTGCATTTCCCGCCGGCGCTCCCTGAGCTCACGCGCATTCAGGCCAGTCACCGGGCGCCCATCGAGGATGACCTCCCCTGCGGTCGGCTCGTGCAGGCGAAGCACGGCACGGCCGAGCGTCGACTTGCCGCAACCCGATTCGCCAACGAGCCCGAGCGTCCGGCCGCGACCGATCGAAAAGCTCACGTCATCGACGGCTCGGACCTGGGCGACGACTCGGCGGAGTACGCCGCCGCGCACGGGAAAGTACTTTTTCAGATTCCGGACCTCGAGCAGACCGGTCACGGGACCGCTACCGGGTAGTGGCAGGCAACGCGTGCCGGCCCGAGCTCGTGCAATTCGGGTTGCTCTTCGGCGCAGCGCGCCTCTCGGTTAGCGCAGCGGTCACGAAACGTGCAGCCGCTCGGTAGGTGCGCCGGATCCGGCACGACGCCGGGGATCGTCGGCAACGTCGCGAGCCGCTCGGCCCTGACGCGCGTCACCGAAGCCAGCAGACCTGCCGAATAGGGATGTCGAGGCGCGGCAAAGAGATCTGCGACGGACGCGGCCTCGACGAGCCGGCCACAGTACATGACGCAGGCCCGATCGCAGGTCTCGGCGACGACGCCAAGATCGTGGGTGATCAGCAGCATGGCCGTGCCCGTCTCGCGCGCCAGCGCCAGCATGAGCTCGAGCACCTGGGCCTGAATCGTCACGTCGAGGGCGGTCGTCGGTTCGTCTGCGATCAGAAGCTTCGGTTCGCAGGCGAGCGCCATTGCGATCATGACGCGCTGGCGCATGCCGCCCGAGAGCTCGTGCGGATAATCGCCGAGGCGTTGCTCCGGGGTGGGTATGCCGACGCGATCGAGCCACTCGGCCGCTTTGGCACGCGCAGCCGCTCTGTCGAGTCCGCGCTGGCGTCTGAGCACTTCTGTCATCTGGCTCGCCACCGTGAACACCGGATTCAGGGCCGTCATGGGTTCCTGGAAGATCATCGCGATACCGGCGCCGCGCAGTTTTCGGAGCCCCGCCTCGTCGAGCTGATGCAATTCCTGACCGGCAAAACGCAGACACCCCGCAGATACGCGGCCGGGCGGCGACGGTACGAGGCCGAGCAGCGCGAGCGCCGTCACGCTCTTGCCGCAGCCGGATTCGCCGACGAGACCGACGATCTCGCGGGCGCCGATCGAGAGCGAAAGCCCGTCGACGGCGCGCACGGCGCCATCCTCGGTCACGAACTCTACGACGAGATCCTCGATTTCGAGGATTGGCGATTCGCTCATGGGCCTCAGTCCCCCGTCACCTTCTTCGGATCGAGCGCATCCTGAAGAGCATCCGAAAACAGATTGAAGGCAAGGACGAGCACGAACATGAACGCCGATGCCGCGATGAAGTTATTGAAGAAGCCGGCCGTCACCTCGTTTGTCGACTGCGAGATCATGAGCCCCCAGCTCACACCATCCTGCGTGCCGATGCCGAGGAAAGACAGGATCACCTCGACCTTGATCGCCGTGACGAAAACGATCGTCGCCTGCACCAGCAGAATATGAGAAGTATTCGGTAAGATGTGCCGGAAAATCACCACCAGGTTCCCCACGCCGACGGCCCGCGCGGCCTCGACGAACTCGAGACTCCTGAGCTTCATGACTTCGCCGCGGATGATGCGGCCAGTCGTCGTCCAGAACGTGGCGATCAGAGCCGCGTGCATGCCGAACGGATGTCCCTGCATCGCGTAGGCGACGGCGGCGACGAACAGGTAGAACGGAATCGCGTCGAGCACGCCCATGAACCAGAGCAGCACTTCATCGATCCAACTGCCGGCATAGAATCCGGAGATCGCGCCGAGGACACCGCCGATCGCCGTTGTGAACAGCGCTACGAGCAGACCGATCTCGAAGGCCGTCTTGGTCGAGAAGATGGCGCGATCGAATATGTCCTGCCCGTTTCGCGTCGTGCCGAACCAGTGCTCGGCCGACGCAGGCGCAAAACTCGAGTCGGTCGTCACGAACCAGTCCTGCCCGAGCAGCCCGAGCCAGACGGCGGCGGCAATGAGCAGATAGACGAGCACGATGACCATTGCTGCGACTCCGAACCGGTCGTGCGCGAGCTTCCTCAGGCCCTTCTGCCAGAGCGAGTCCGACCGGACGCCGGCCGCGGGCAGCGATTCGGCGGCGACGCTCATTTGACGGCTACCCGGGGGTCGACGACACGATAGAGCACGTCGTTCACTATAATGACGAGCGCGAAGAGAACGGTCGTCAAACCAACCACGGCCTTGAGCACCGGCTGATCGCCGGTCGTGATCGCGTCGTAAGCGGCCGCGCCGACGCCCGGAATCCCGAAATAGGACTCGATGAGCAGACTGCCGCCGATGATGATCGACGGAATCGAGAACATGATTCGTGTGATGATCGGAATCATGCTGTTCTTCAGCACATGCCGGAACAGGATATGCCCGGCACCGGCGCCATAGGCGCGCGCCGTGCGTACGTAGTCCCGGCTCATCTCCTCGACGACGACGGCGCGATAGAAGCGCGTGTTGTAGCCGAGCGAGATGAAGATGATCGCGAGCGTCGGCACCGTGACATAGTAAATGTAGTTACCGATATTCGAGACTTGCCAGCCGAACACCGGGAAATAGTTGAGTCCGTAACGCGACGAGAAGAAGAGCTGAAAGGCGATGATGATGATCAGGAAGCTGATGCTCATGCCGACGACTGCGGCGGTCATGATCAGCTTGTCGGCGATGCCGCCGCGGAACCAACCCGCGACGAGCGCGAGCCCGATCCCGAGCAGGTTGCCGATGACGAATCCGGGCAGCGTGACGAGGATCGAGTTCGGCACCGTCCGCGCGAGCAGCTCTCTGACCGGCTCGCCCGTCGAAAGCGACTCGCCGAAATCGAGCGTTGCGAGCTCACCGAGATAATCGAGATAGCGAAGCAGGAACGGATCGTTGTAGCCGAGCAGCTCACGCGCCCGTTCGAGCTGCTCGACGCTGGGATTGCGTCCGACGAGCTGAAAGGTCAGGTCGGGCCCGAAGTAAACCATGAGCAGAAAGCTCACGAAACTCACGCCGAGGATTAGCGGAATGCCGTAGAGCAGTTTCCGGAGCGCAAACCCTAAAAAGTCCATCGCGCCTCACGCGTCTCGTGCCTCAAGGATCAGTCGGTCGAGCCGGCAACGTCGGGGACGTCGACGAAGCGCAGCCAGAAACCGCCGAGGACTTCACGGTCCGGCTGGCCGATCACGTCCTTGTGCCAGACGAACACGCTCTGGCGCGACAGTGCCATCATCCCGACGCAGTCGTCGATCAGCATCTGGTTCATGCGCTGGAATATCGTCGTGCGTTCCGGCGAGGGCTGCATCACGGCCGCCTGTTCGTACAGGGCATCGTATTCGGCATTGCTGTAGTTCGAAACATTCGATCCCGGCGAGCCGTTGGGTCCGTAGAACAGTTGCAACGTGTTCTCGGCATCGGGGTAGTCCATGCCCCAGCCGTAACCCATGATCATGAGCTCCTTGTTGTGCATGGCCTCGCTGAAATCACCGAAATTTGCGAACGTTCGAATTGAGATCTTTTCCTGTGGATAACCGACGTTCGTGAGATTGCCGCGAAACTGCTCGTACATCTCGCGGTTGATCGAATTCGCCGTCGATCCGTACTCGAGTTCGGGCAGGTTCGCATCCGTCCAGCCGGCATCCGCGAGACGCCGGCGAGCGCGATCCCCATTCTGGGTCACGGAGTCCTGGTCCATGCCGGCGTCGAACTCGGGCACCACGGGCGGGATCACGCCGGGAAAGACGAAGCCGAGACCGGCATAGAAACGATCGTTGCGCTGCTGCCAGCTGAACGCATCGCGAACGGAACAGCGGAGCTCCCGATTCATGCGATTGCGCTCGGAATCGTCGTTTACACCGATGACGGGATCGTCCATGTTGAAGACCGTGAACACGAGACCGGTTTCGGGCGTCGAGATCATATGGTAGCGGTCGGCGAACTCTGGGTTGAGTGTGACCGGATTCCTCGATGCCAGTACGGACGGCACCTGTTCGGGCGGCACGGTCGCATATTGAATCTCGCGGCCCGATGTAAACGAGGCCCAGCGTGAGGCCGTTTCCTCGATGAAATCGATCTCGAGACGATCCACATAGGGAGGCGCGAGACCGGCCAGCGTTTCGATACCGAGATGTCCGTGCACGTCGGGATCGTAACCCTCATAAGCCAGGTCCAGCGGCTCTTCACGGTATTTCTCGTTGGCTTCGAAGACGGCGCGCGTCGTGTTGAAATCGGTGAGCCGATAGGGACCCGAGCCCACGGCGCGCCGGCCGAACGCGGTGCCGTGATACTCGACGGCCTCGCGCGGCACGAAGGCTGAGAAGCCCATGGCAAACGTGTAGGTCAGCTGGGGAAACGGCTGGGTCAGTCGAATCCGGATCGTATAGTCGTCGGGCGAGGTCAGACCGGATACCGGGGCGTCGTAATCGCCACCGGCCTCTATCCATTGCTCCATGCCTTCGATCCGGCCGTCCCAGAGCCAGGCCCCCCTGGAGATGTTCTCGGGATGGAAATGTCGTTTGATCGAGTAGACGAAATCGCCGGCGACAACCTCCCTGCCGACCCCGTCCGGAAAGGCTTCATCGTCGCTGAACTCCACGCCCTGCTTTATCCTGATCGTGTAGCTCAGGCCGTCGTCCGAAACCTCGGGCATGCCGACAGCGAGGTTGGGTATGAGCTCGTAAGGGCGCGCGAGATACTTGTAGCGGTAGAGCGTGTCGTAGACGTTGACGGTGATGATGTTCGCATAGACTGTATCGGACTGAATCGGATCGATATTGGTCGGTGATCCGTTCTCGGAATGGCGGTAGACCTTCAGACCCTCCCGCGAATCGCCGCCACCGCAGCCCGACGTCACGGCCAGCAGAGTCGCAACGGCCAGCCCAAGCCCCCTTCTCGTCATCGCTATTCTCCTCGTCATCCGCCTCCCCCCTTCGCGGTACTCGAATCGTCGGTTCATAATCGCATATCCGGCCGCCCTGTCGCAGCGGATACGTGAAATAGGCGGGGATTGAAGAAGTGCGGGAGGCAAGGCGCACAGCAGGAATGTCGCCGTTGAGGTGTGCCTGGCGAATTACATATGTGCCCAGTGTCATTCCGATCATTCCGTCATCCGACTGTAGCTGCGCTCTATGAGCGAACATGGGCAGTCATAGACCGCCCCTACAGAAGAATTCCCCCTCACGGACCCGGCACCCGTTCAGCCAACTCTTCAAACCAATTCAGGACGATGTTAAAAACGGTGTTCCGGGATGCGTCTACCGACCGGTCCGCCGGGAAGACCATGAGGATTCGTTCACCATCCGGCGTGATGTCGTAGTCCCGGTGGTAGGCCACCACGGTGAAACCCTCCGGCGGGAGGATCTGCTCGTTGCTGAAGCTGAAATCCGGCTCGGTCTCGATGTCGACCGACCGCAGCCGGTTTCCCGCCGCATTGCTGACAGACCGATAGAACAGCGTGTTTCCATCCCGGGACCAGAACATCCAGTACCCGCCGTCCTGGGAGATCCGCTCCCGGCGGCCGGTCGGGGGAAATGGTTCGACGTAGATGTCCTGGTCGGTCACAAGAGGTCCCGAAGCGTACGCCAGCCACTTCCCGTCGGGGGAGAATTCGGGAGACATGTAGACGCGTCCTTCTCCGTCGTAGAGAGGTTCGGTCTGGTATTCCCCATCGACGACGGACATCGTCCATATCTCGAAGTCCCTCGGGCCGGTCCGAACCGTGAAGGCGAGGACCTGCCCGTCGGGAGACCACGACCCGGGCAGATGCCCGGTTCCTTGTGCCGCCGTCGTCAAACGCTCGGCCTCCGCGCTTCCGTCGGCAGGCTGCCAGTACAGGCTTGCCGTTCCATCGCGATCGGAAGTGAACGTGATACGTTCCCCATCGGGTGTCCAGATGGGCCGGAAGTTGCCGCCGTCGAAGGTCAGTTGCTGGATCTGTCGCTCACCCGACAGGTCGTAGGTCCAGATCACGCCTCCGTCGTCGTCTACCCACGACCCAACGGCGAGCGCCGTGCCGTCAGGCGACAGGCGGGGGTGCAGGTACTCGGCGGGTGGCACGCCGAGGGGCTCGATGCCGCCTCCGCTGCCGATGAAAGCCAGGACCCGGTCCGGAGTCACGACGCCCGTCGGTTCATAAGCAAGCGTTCCGGTCGAGGAAATGTCGTAGTTCGGCGGCTGGAAATCATCCAGAATCGCGACGGGGCCGCCTGTGACTTCCAACGCGGCGGGATCGAACCCGACAGCAAACAGCACGCCGTCGAGGTGGTAGGTGATGTGCCCGCTTGCGGCATAGCGGGGAAGTTGGCCGGGGAACAGGACTTTGGCCTCGGAGGAGTCCAGCGATTGGACCGCGACGCCTTCCTGGTTAAAGAACAGGAATGCCCTTCCGTTCGGCAGAATACGCGGCACGGCAAATTGCCCAGCGAGCGCAAGCTCCGGAATGCCTCCGCTCGCCGACACCCGCATTAATCCCTCGGCGGGCTGATAGAACCAGATCGTATCGTCCTCACCCCACGTGCCCCCTTGAAAGACATCGACATCGGATATCGTCACCGGTGGCCCCCCCGTGATCGGAATCTTCTTCACCCGGGCGTCGCCTTGAGAATAGAAAGCGATCCACTGACCGTCGGGTGAGAAGAAGGGGTAGGACAGCCCTCCGTCCAGGATGAGTCGAGCGTCGAGTTCATCCAGGGATCGCAAATAGAGCCCGTCCAACGTGACGTATGCGAAATGACGACCGTCGCGTGCGATGGCCAGACTGATCTGTCCGGATCGGAATGACTGGTCCGCCGGCAACTCGTAGCGAAAGCGACCGACAAGACGCTGCTCGGCAGGTCGGATGTACCAGCCAGCCGCGCCGGCGACAACGATGCTGAGAACGATGGCGGCGACCCACGGCAGTCGGGACCTCGGGGCTGCCTGAACGATCTCACCAACCGGTTGGATGATCACGCCGTCGGGATCGGCCAGGACGGTCTCGAGGTCCACCCGCACGTTGGCGATATCGTGATAGCGGTTCTTGGCCTCCTTCTCCAGACAACGTTCGAGAAGCAATCGGATCCGGGGATGGAGGTTGGGCGGCAGGCTGTCCCAGTTCGGGTGCCTCGCCAGCACCCCGGCGAGGACGTCGGACACGGTGTGCCCCTCGAAGGTGCCTGTTCCGGTGAGCATCTCGAACAGCACGACGCCGAACGCCCAGACGTCGGATCTCTTGTCGGCGGAGTCACCACGGGCCTGCTCCGGTGACATGTAGGCCGCGGTCCCGAGAATCACGCCCTGCTGGGTGGCCGCCATGCTCAGGGTCGGGGAGTGCGACAGGTTCGCATCCGCCCCGTCCCCCATGAGCGCCTTGGCCAGTCCGAAATCCAGTACCTTGACCTTACCGTCGGGTGTGACCTTGACGTTCGCGGGTTTCAGGTCCCGATGAACGACACCCTTTTCGTGCGCTGCTTCGAGGGCCTCGGCGATCTGGAGGGCGAGCTTGAGGGATTCTTCGACGGGGATCGCGCCACGCTTCAGTCGGTCCGCGAGCGTGTCGCCTTCAACGAGTTCGAGGACGAGGAAGCGTGTGCCGCTGTCTTCTTCCAGCCCGTGGATCGTGGCAATGTTCGGGTGGTTGAGCGATGCCAGCAGCTTGGCTTCACGCTCAAACCGAGCCAGCCGTTCTTGGTCTTTGGCGAACTCTTCGGGAAGCGTCTTGATCGCGACTTCGCTCCCGAGCTTCTGATCCCGGGCACGCCACACCTCTCCCATGCCGCCTTTTCCAAGGGCCGAAACGACTTCATAGTGGGAGAGCTTGGAACCGGGCTGAATCACCCGTACATATAACTACAATCGAGGGTTAACAGCAATCAATCAGTCACGTTGTTGTTACCCGATAACCGAACCGGTGCTAATTGGTTAAGCCGATCATTTTCGCCATTGCTGCCACCTTCGGGCGTGCGTGTCGGGGCGGCCGTCCCTGGCCGCCCGCGTGTCAGTGGGAGGGTGGCCAGGAGGGTGTCCTGTACGGATCTCTTGCCCGCGGGTGGCCAGGGACGGCCACCCCGACACGCTCTCCTGTTCCTTGGCGGCAATCAATCAGTTGCCGGACGTATTGGTTCAGCGTTCTCCTCCGCCGTTGCCGTTCGGACGCGGCGGCTCGATCTTCCACCACCACTGCTCTGGTAGTGGCCTCTGACGCGGCCACTCTTCGGTGAGCGTTGCCGCCTCGTAGAGTCGCCCGTTCTTCATGACGTAACTGATCGACGTGGTGTTTTCGATGTCGTCGAGCGGGTCGAGGTCGAGCACGAGCAGGTCAGCCAGTTTGCCAACGGTCAGGGACCCGATGTCGCCGGCGAGGCCAATGGCGTCGGCGCTGTGTATCGTGGCCGCCCGCAGCGCGTCGTGAGGGTCCATGCCCCCGGACGCCATCATCCACAGCTCCCAGTGCGTGCCGATGCCCTGCACCTCGCCGTGCGATCCCAGGCCGACCCTGCCGCCGGCCTCCACCCACTTGGTGAGCTGCTTGGCATGGAGCGGAAACACATACTGGTCGGTGCGGTTGAACGACGTGCTCTTCCACTTGTCGAGCTCGTCATGTGGCGTGAAGTAGCGCAGCCGGGCCTCCTGATCCACGTCGGTGTTCGTGAGGTAGTACTGGCGTCCGGAGGGGCCGCCGTAACTGACGATGAGCGTCGGCGTATACGTCAACCCGCTGAAGCGGCCAAGCTCGACGACATCACCGAAAAACGGGCTGATGGGGAGCGAGTGCTCGAGCCCCGCGTAGCCATCCTGCATCAACGTCAGGTTCATCGTGAAGTTGGACCCACCTTCGGTCGTGGGCGTGAGGCCCAGCTCACGCGCGGCGATGATCACCCATTGGCGGACCTTCCTGTCGCCGGCCAGATACTGCTTGATGGTCTGGGTGTTGAAGTGGTCCGCATACCGTCGCAGGACGTCGCGCGCATCCTCCAGACTCTTGATGTTGTCCCTGGAGAACACACCCGGCCCGGTCGAGTACAGCCTCGGCCCGATAAGCTGGCCGACCTCCATGAGGTCGCTGTAGGAGAGCACGTCCTCGGTAGACGTCTGGGGATCACGCTGCGTGGTCACGCCGTACGCCAGCTGCGCGAGGAACTGCGACACCTGACTCCGGTGGACGCCCCATGCCACCCACGTGTGCGCGTGGATGTCGACCAGCCCCGGCATGATGGTCTTGCCGGTCATGTCGCGAATCTCGGCGCCCGGCGGAATCGACACCTGGCCGGACGGTCCAATCGCGACGATGCGGTTGTCCTCGATGACGATGTCGCCCTCGGGAATGACCTCGTCACCGCTCATGGTGATGAGCCGGGCACCGCGCAGCGCGATGGTGCCGCGCGGCTTGTCCTTTGTCATGATGATCTCGACGTCGACTCGATGCGGTTCGTACTCGACTTCGGGGTCGGATTCTTCCTCGTCCTCCTCTTCGGCGGGATCCTGTTCCTCCTCGGCCTCCTCGGCGGCCTCCCCGGCGGCAGCCGCCGCATCTGCCTCAGCCTCGGCCGCTGCCTCCTCGGCCTCCTCGGCCTCCTTTCGTGCCTCCTCACGAGCCTTGTTGGTCTCGGCGACCTGGTCGGCCATCGCGAGGTCGTACAGGAAGAAGCTGCGGCCGATCGAGTAGAACGCCGCGGTGCTATCGGTGGTCCAGCCGACGAAGTCGCCGCCGACCTTGGTCAGCCGCCAGGTGGGCATGGAAGAGGACGCCGCCGCCGACACCGTTGGCGCGTCGCCGCCGACCGGTGGGACGGTGATCATGAAGACATTGCGATTCGCACGAACCAGCGCGCGCTTCCCATCGGGAGAGAGGACGACTTCATCGGGGGTCGGCGGGTCACCCCGACCTCCGGTCGAGGGCGCGGTCACTTTGACGACGGTCTTGATGTCGGTGCCGTCGTAGCGCATCGACAGCAGGCCCTCACGACCTGCCCACACATACACGCGGTCGTCGTCGGGTCCGATGTGCGGCGCGTTGCGGCCCTGCTCGGTCGCTCCGTTTCCGACCCACGTGATGCGGGTCGGCTCGCCGCCGTCCGATGGCAGCCACACGTAATCGAGCTCGGCCGCCGCGCTATGCGACCCGAAGTCCTCGAGCGTCCGCATCCGGTGCATCTTCGACCCGCGCACGGCGAGGAGCCGGGACCCGTCGCGAGAGTACGCCACCTTATCGAAAAACGCCGAGGTCGGCGTCAGCCGTTCGGGCTGACCGGTGCCATCAGACCGCACGCGGTAGATGTTGCCGCCCTCCTCGTCGTTCCAGGTGATGTAGGCCAGGAATTGTCCGTCCGGTGACCAGACCGGAGCGTGCTCGACGTCCGAGCTTCCGGTCAGCCGCTGCGCGTTATCAATGGTCGGGTACGTCGGCGCGGCCGATTCTTCGTCCTCTTCCGCCTCTTCGGTCTCTTCCGCCTCTTCTTTCGCTTCCTTCGCTTCGCCACGGCCCGGTGGCAGGTTGGCAATCCACAGCCGATCCATCGCGGCGAACGCGATGCGGGTTCCGTCCGGCGACGGACGCGCGCCACGAATCTGCGATACGGTGAGCGTCTCGTCGTTGATCGGGTACTCGAACTTCACCAGAGGCCCGAGTTCCTGTTCGATCTCGGCGGTGAAGGGAATCTCGATCGCCTCGCCGGACGGCACGGCCACACGCCACAACTTGCCGTCGTAGCTCGTGATGATTGCAGTCGAGTCGGGCGTGAACGCTGAACCTGGATACACATCGCGGTCACGCGATCCGCCGCCCTGGCTGTCGTCACGCTGCACGTCCATCCGCAGCCATGTGTCCTCGCCCGTCTCGAGGTTGGTGAGTTTCAGCACCTCCCGTGCGTCGTACCGTGTGGCGTAGACGAGCCAGCGGCCATCCGGACTCGCGATCGGACGAAACGCACCTTCGTGCTCGTGGGTCCTGACGTGCAGCCGACCGGTCTCCCGATCGAGTTGCGCGATCTGATACGGGCCGACGGCGCGGGCTGAACTGCGGGCGCGGTGGTCGGGACTGAAGTCCTCTTCCCAGGGCTCCCGACTCGTCGTGTCGAATCCGCCGCCCAGGTTGCCGCGCAGGTTGACCCACAGGAACCGAGGGTCGTCAGAAAAGGCCGGGCCCAGATGCGACGGCGGTGCAGGCGGGCCTTCGCCGTTCCCGGACATCTGCAGCCCCGACCCCCCGTCCTCGTGGTAGATCCAGAGCTGCGAGCCTTTCGCCGCGATCACATACTCGCCGTCTGGCGTCCAGATGGGCGACATGTAACTCTCGCGCTCGCTGCTGGTCAACGCGCGGGGTTTGGTCCCGTCGGCGTCGGCAACCCACAGGTTCTCGGAGCCGTTGCGGTCGCTGACGAACACGAGCTTCGACCCGTCGGGCGAGAAGCGGGGCTGCATGTCGTAGGCCTGTCCACTCGTGATCCGACTCGCCTCGCCGCCGGCAATCGGCAGCGTATAGAGGGCGCCGAGCAGCTCGAACACGATGGTCTGACCATCGGGCGACAGATCCAGTGAGATCCAGGTGCCCTCACTGGTGGTGAACTCGAGTGTGCGGGTGGTGATCAACGGCAGCGACTTGTTCTTCGCTGCATCGGTAGCTGCTTTATCGTTCTCGTCGGCCGTTTGGGCGGTGGCGACTGGTACGAAGACCAGAGATAGGAAGGACCACACAATCGCTTGAAAACATCGAGACATCGAACTACTCCTTGGTCATGCGGATGTTCAGTTTGAACAGACAGTACACGAAGGCTTGACTGACGCTCCCGATGGCGTCTGGTGTTGCTCCCTGACGCCCCCGATCAGTTCGAGAACGAGTAAGCGCGTGCCTTCATGTTCTTCGAGACCGTGGATGGTAGCGATGTTCGGGTGGTTCAGGGATTCCAGCAACTTCGCTTCTCGTTCAAAGCGGGCCAACTGTTCTTCGTCCTTGGCGAATTCTTCAGGCAGTGTCTTGATCGCAACCTCACTCCCGAGTTTGGAGTCACCCGCACGCCACATCTCGCCCATTCCACCTTTGCCCAGAGGCGAAAGGAACTCGTAACAGCTGAGTTTCGTTCCAGATTGCATTGTTTGTGTGATCTTGGGGCGGCCCCCAAAGAACTCCGTAAAGGATACGAAAGGAGGGAGTTGGATGCAATCAATCAGTCACCTGGCCGTGCTATCCGGCAACCGGACTGGTGCCAGCAGTCGGACGGATGCGATGACCGATCTTTTCCAGATCTCCGGATAGGCGATTAGAACGCTAGCGACTAGACGTCCAGGTGGATTACTCACCACTTGGCGACTACTGAGGATTTATTCCGCAGTGCGAAGCCCCATCAAGAGGCGTCGATCGCGATCTTGCCGCGGACACGACCCGTGGCGCTCCTCGCCTGGGCGGCAGCGATCTCAGTGATCGGATAGGTCTCCTCGATCACGGTTTCGATCTTTCCGGCCGCAACATGGTCGCCGATCCGCGTGAGCTGCTCTCCCTTGGGCTTCACGGCGACCATGTGCACTCTGCGCCCCTTGAGCGGAGCTAAAAGCTTCGCCCTGACGTATGCGCCGTTGAATCGCGTGCACACCCAGACGCCCCCACGCTTCAACATCCGCCTGGTCGCGGAGAAGGGAAGCTTTGTCACGCAATCGAAGACCAAATCAAAGCCCGTCGCCTGCGTCGGGTCCCGGACCTCATAGTCGATTACTTCCCGTGCGCCAAGCTTCTCGACCAGGTCCATGTTCGCCTGACTACACACGCCCGTCACCCGGGCTCCGGCGGCGTTCGCGAACTGGACGGCGAAAGTGCCAACACCCCCGGAGGCGCCGTTGATCAGCACTCGCTGACCTGAGGCGAGACCGCCAAATTCGTGGAGCGCCTGCCAGGCCGTCAGAGCAGCCAGAGGCACAACTCCGGCGTCCTTCATTGAGACCCCCGCAGGGATAAGCGCTGCGGCGGACTCCGGAACGACTGCAAGTTCGGTGTGCGCGCCATTTGAGAAGGCCTTGCGCATCGCGAAGACACGGTCGCCCACCTGGAAGCGTGATGAACCTTCGCCTAGAGTCTCCACCTCACCCGCCATGTCGTGGCCGCTGATCATGGGGAACCGCCGTCCGGTGAGCATCTTAAAGGCACCTTCCCGGATCTCGCACTCGAAGGGGTTTATCGACGAGGCGCGCACACGCACGCATATCTCGCCCGGTTTCGGCTCCGGATCGACGATGTCGGTCCATTCGAGCACGTCAGTCCCACCAAAACGCCGAAAGAGTGCCCCTTTCATCCGGATCTCCTTTTCGCCATACGGCTGTGAGGATTTACACACGCGCTGGCCGACTAAGCCGCATCCCAAATCGCAAAGTGTCAGTTCTTGTAGTGACGATCACATCGTAGGTGGCTTCGCTCCGTCCGAAGACATAGATTGCCCAACCCAAGGCGTCTCTACCCCACCAGAAATGGGTTTCCTCGCCCTTCGCCTTCAGATCTGCGCGGTACTGCTCGCTGTCCCTTCCCCATCTGCCTCTCCCAAGGCAGCTATTCTACACCGTAGCAACCTGTACGAATTTTGAGGTTCCAGGAACCCGAAGTGCTTTTTCGGAAACTTGAACAAATCGTGGTCGACGAAGAGGTTGAAGTCTGGACGGGGCAGGTTTCGAGCGTGAGTGCCTGATACGGCTCGTGGTAACTCTCCTCCGTATATTGTGTTAGCAGATAAGTGGGTTCGCTTCGGTCTTGACTCGCGTCCGCGGGGGAGCGTCGACCGCGGACGGTTTCGCACGATACTTCAAGGCCACGCGCGATCGACTAGGCTTCGTCCATCTGCGCCGCCGACAACCTGCACCTGATCCGGGAAATCAAGCTGGCCGCCAGCATCGTTAGAAGTCAGACGGGCCGGAGTCCAGATCGGTGTGCCCATCCAGGGATGCAGCAAAACCCAATGTCCGCGTCTTTCACGTCAGCGGCCTGCCCGTTTTTATGCAGACCCTCCTGCGCCACGGCCTTTCGTCTTCGTTTTCTGAATTGTAGGCCGACTTTGGGAACTCTTTTCCCTTCTAGAACCAACTCTGCGAGACCCTGGTTTTGTCCTTCTCCCAACATCAGGCTCAACTATACAGCGAGCAAACATGTTTTCAGCTATAGCCTCAATCACATACACGGCCTTCGTCAGATTGCTGCTCAATACCCAGTTGGCAGCGTCATGTGTTGATTCTTCTAGCACCGATCTGTGATCCATCGCATTTCGGAGTCAAGAAGTCGATACTTCCGAATCTCAGGTTCGAGGCTGTCTATGATCTTCAGCTTAGTACTCAAGGATGGGTTAAGGTCCTCAAACTTGCCCATCCCGGTGTGTTGAGCAAAAGATTTCCAAAACCCCATTCTGAGTCTTTGAAGCAGCTGGGCCGGCTTTCTTCGGTCTGACTGTTTTATTCTTCGCTCAGGGGAATATCTTCGGTCTTCGCCTGATCGCCTAGTCTGAAAAGCCAAGAACTCTTTGCCGTAGCTCGATAGGAGAGTTTGAAATCCGGTCAACATGCAGCTACTAAAATCGACAGCCTGAAAATCCTTGAGCCCTGGAAGAACACGGTCGGCATCTGCAGAGTCCAAGAGCAGAGGTGTGATAGCGGCATCCGCATTCAATGCCTGAAACGTCGCGACCTCCTTGCTGACCCATTTAGACTCTTCGGAGTTCTTCGAAATGACGGCTATCAACGAATTTGCTTTTCTAAGGCTCTTATCAATCTCCAGGGGAAACTGAGTGCCTAAACGAAGGTCAACCCCGCTAAACCAAGATTCAACGTAATGGAATCTAAGCACCGCCACCAGTAGGTTCACGAAATATTGGTCTTCTGACGAATGTGAAACGAAAACTCTAGCCATAATTGTCCTCGACGAGCGCAAGCATGCCCAAATGAGATAACGAGACGTGAGTCAGCCAATTTCGCCGATGTTCTATTACTGTCGCTTCTGAGCCCGGCGATCAGTAGGCCTGATCTGTGTATGGACAAGTTTCGTTCTTCAAGCGACGGACGATCAAGGACATTCTGGGTTAACGACTTAGGAACCTATATACCGGTGTGTTCGGCTGGATGCTCGCGCAGTTGGCCGAGAACGGGCCGGCGTGTCACCTTTGAACGACTTCCAATACAAGGAACCGCGTGTCCCCGTGTTTCTCTGGTTGACATACGACCTCCGGGTTCCGATGGTTGAGCTAAGGATGACGCTTGGTTTCACGTTCGCACCCCGCCGATCTGAGTCCTTGGCAAAACGTCTGGAAGTCTGGAAACGCCTTGATTGCGACTTCACGGACGAGTAGTGTTGGGTGCCCGAGACAATGGTGTCTGTCGAGAAATAGTCGTCAAGAAATGCGCACACCTTGCTGCAGATCCGAGTTGAGGTCAATCACGATGTCGCTTGGTGTCGCTTGGTCGTTGTAGCCGACACGGCATAAGTAATCCGGCGTTTCGCTACGGCCTCGCCCTCCAATCGACAACACGCTGCCACAGCATCAGCGTCCAATTCTCCGTCCCAAGAACAGCCAGATCCTCTTCCGTGCTGTCTCGCGCAACTTCGCATAACACGCCATCCGCGACATTTCTACCGTGCCTCTTATACCGCGAACCTGGAAGGCGACGGGGGAACGGATCGGCCTGAGGATCGGTCTTCCCACCTGCAAGAGAACCATTGACGAGATCGGTGGCCGCATCTGGATCGACAGTACGGTCGGAGTCGGCACGACGGTTCACATCCGTTTCCCCAGCTGAAAGCATGTCCGGGCGATCACTTCTGGGTGGATCCTCCCCTGGGGTGGTTATAATGCGGGGCGTGAAGCGGCGACCCCATGTCTTTCTGTTGCTGTTCTTTTTGTCGGGCGGCTCGGCCCTGATCTACGAGGTCGCCTGGACACGCCAGTTCACACCCATCATCGGGAACACCGTCTTTTCCGTCAGTGCTATCTTGACCGTCTTCATGGCGGGACTTGCACTGGGCAGTCGCATCTTTGGCCGCCTCATCGATCTGCGCCCCATCCAGTTGATGAAAGCGTATGCCTTGTTGGAAGCGGGAATAGGAATCTACAACCTTCTCCTGCCCCTGCTGCTACGGCTCGTGGATCCCGTATTCGGTGCGCTTTACGCGACCGCCTACGATTCCTCTGTCCTGCTGAGCCTCGGACGTCTGGTCGTGTCGGTCAGCCTGCTCATCGTGCCGGCGACATTGATGGGTGGAACCCTGCCCATCCTCATCCGCTACTACACCCAGAACATCGAGTCGATCGGGTTACATGCAGGGCGCGTCTATACCGTCAATACGTGGGGTGCCGCCATCGGGACAGCCTCGGCGGGTTTCCTGCTCATTCCGATCGCTGGTGTCCGGGCCGCCGTCGTGTTTGCCGCAAGCTTGAATCTGATGATCGCGGGAATCGCGTGGTTTCTGGCCCGGACTTCGGATGTCTCTTCCACGAGCGAGCAACCCGAAGCGTCTCCCCAGGCGGGTCCGAGAATTGTCCTGGCTGCCATGATGCTGTCGGGTTTTGCGGCCCTGGCCAACGAAGTGGCGTGGACACGGGTCCTTGGCCTTATCGTCGGCCCGACCACCTATGCGTTCACGCTGATGTTGACCGCCATGATTGCCGGACTGGGCTTCGGCGCCTGGTTGGGTTCGAAGTGGACCGGGAGCCGCCCGACGACGCTCGGAACTTTTGCCGCGATCGAAATCGCAGTGGGTTTTTCATCGCTGGCGCTGATTCCTGTCTTCGGCGAATTGCCACTCTGGGTTGGCATGCTGGTCACACGGTACGTCGAATCGTTCGGGGCCATTCAGGGGCTCGAGTTCCTGATTTTCTTCGCCATCATGCTGGTTCCGACGACACTGCTCGGAATGACGTTTCCGATTGCCGCGAAGCTCTATGCGCGCTCAAATTCCATGCTGGGCACCGAGGTGAGCGCCGTCTACGCGTTCAACACCTTCGGGGGAATACTGGGTTCCTTGATCGCCGGCTTCCTGCTGTTACCCCGAATCGGCTCACAGTCCACACTGGTAGTCGCCGCTGTTACGAGCGTGATGGTTGGGGCGATGCTCGCCTTCGAAGCTCGGCCGAAGGCCACGATTGCCAAACTGGCCGGATCCCTGGCTGTCCTGGCTCTGATTCCCACCATCCTGTTGCTTCCACGCTGGGATCTCGAGTTGATGTCCTCAGGCGCTTACAAATACGCCCCGTACTTTGCCTCCCAACTGGACCTGAGGTCGGTCTTGACGAGCGGCGATCTCCTGTACTTCCAGGAAGGAACGACGACCACCGTCTCGGTCAAGCGAGATGCTGAGAGCACGATGCTTGCCGTGGACGGCAAGATCGATGCGACAGACTCCGGGGACATGCTGACCCAGAAAATGCTTGCCCATCTCCCCCTGTTGCTCCACGAAAATCCCGTAAACGTGTCGAACATTGGTTTGGGCAGTGGAGTGACGGCCGGAGCGGCCCTCGGTCATGCGATCGAGAAACTGGACATCATCGAAATCTCCCCGGAGGTCGTCGAGGCTTCCCGCTTCTTCGAGCACGTCAATAACAAGCCCCTGGACGATCCGCGTGTCGAATTGATTATCGGGGATGGCCGCAACCATCTCCGCTACACGGAGACGAAATACGATGTGAGCATCTCGGAACCTTCGAACCCATGGATGTCGGGTATGGCTTCTCTGTTCACGCGCGAGTTCTTTCGGGAAGCCCTCGACCGTCTCTCGGATCGTGGGATCCACTGCCAGTGGCTCCATAGTTACAACATGTCGGGCGAGGACCTCCGAACCGTGGTTCGGACCTTTCGTTCCGCTTTCCCATTCGCGGCCCTCTGGGCGCTCAACGAGAACGACTTTCTTCTGCTGGGCTCACCTCAGCCGATCGAAGTTCGCGAGGAGGTCGTGCGCGCCAATTTTGACCACGTGAAGTCGGACCTCGCCGCTGTCCGAATCCAGGATCTCTACAGTGTTCTGTCACTCTTCATGCTTGCGGATGAAGATCTCGATCGATTCGCGGGGGAAGGGCCCCTGAACACCGACGATTTTCCGATCCTGGAGTTCCGGTCGCCCCGGTTCATCTATGCCAATACGACAGACGAAAACCTCGCCGCCATACTGGCCGTGGATCGGCAGGTGCCTGCCCCGCCGCTCGTCGACCAGTTCATGGCGAACCCGACGGCCGAGAATCACAGGCTGAAAGGCGACATGCTGCTGTTTGCGGGGACTTATGAACAGGCAGCCCGGGAGTTTCAGGCTGCGGTGGAACTGGATTACCGCGACCCCGAGGCGTGGAGCGGCTTGATCCGCGCGGCCCGAGGCAGAGCTGTGGAGCCGGTGACCGCGTTCATCGCCGATATGGTCGAACGGCACCCCGAGCCGGCCGTGCAGATGGCGGCCGCCGAACACTACCAGTTGCACCTCGACAATCCCAGGGCATCGGAACTGCTTGGCCGCGTCCTCGAAGCCGACCCGGACAACCTCGCCGCGTTGGAGAGGCTCAGTGACATCCTGGCCTCGGATGGAAGGCTTGAGCTTGCCGGCGTCGCAGACCAGCTCCTGGCTCTCGACCCCGAAAATGCCCGGGGGCTGTTTCACCTGGCCACGATAAGGCAGTATCAGAGTCGATTTGATGAAGCGATCGTCCTGGTCGACCGGTCCATTCGGGCAGACCCGGCAAACATGCGCGCTCGAAACCTTCTTGCCATTCTTTATTCGCGAACTTTTCAGTACGAGCGGGCCGCGGCCGAGTTCCTCGGCGCACTCGAGGCCGATCCATCCGACCCTGTCTCGCATAACAACTACGGCTTGTTCCTTCTCCAGCGCGGCCGTTACGAGGATGCCATCGAAGAGTTCGAGACATCGATCAACCTCGATCCCGAAAACGTGCAGGGTTTTGTCGGAGTTGCGGAAACGCTCAGGGAATCCGGACGTTCCGATGCCGCCGAAGAATGGTATCGAAAAGCGCTGAAGATCTCCCCCGGCCATCCGATAGCCAGCCTCTACGTGAACGAGTAGACGGGACACAACGTCAACCATTTGGCGGAACTCCCCGCCTCCTTTCTTCGTAAGGAAGATCTGACGGTTAATTTTCGAGGGACAAGCACGTCTGGAAGGGACACAAAGGAGTAGCGATCATGGCGCGGAAAAAGTCTCGTAAGTTTATGTTCCTAACCCTACTTGCGGCCATCGTGGGAACGGGCGCATACAGCTTTTCCGTGATGTCGCGACCGGTTTCGTCCCTGGACCCCTCGAATCTGGCCACCGTGGAGAGGGGGGACCTGGCTCGCTCTGTGGTCGCGATCGGCAGGATTGAGCCCATCTCCAAGGTTGAAATCAAATCCAAAGCCAACGGCATCATTGAGGATTTGAAGGTCGATGTCGGTGATCTGGTCAGAGCCGGTGAGGTCCTGGTCGAACTCGACAAGGAGAATCTGGCCGCCCGCCTCCGCGAGACTCGCGCGGCCCTGATGGGCGCCGAAGCCAACTTTCAGGCGGCCGAAGCGGAACTTGAGAAAAGCGAGATCGAAGCGGAAGACGTGGAAGTGGCTTTCGCCCGGCGAAACACCGACAGAGCTGAACTGCTTCTTGCCGAGGGTCTGATCGGGCAACAGGCCTTCGATGATTCCAGGAGCGCCCTCGAGCAGGCACAGAATCGCCAGCGAGCGGCCCGGACTCAATTGAACGTGACCCGCGCCCGTGTCGAACAGGCACGAGCCAATATCGCGCAATCCCAGGCTTCCGTCGAAAGGGCCGAAGAGGAGCTGGACAATGCCAGTATTCGATCTCCGATCGACGGCATGGTGCTTTCCCGGGACGTTGAAATCGGCAGCCCGGTTTCCTCCATCCTGAACATGGGCGCGGCCGCGACCCTGGTGATGGTCCTCGGTAACATCGACGAAGTGTTTGTTCGTGGCCAGGTCGATGAAGCCGACGTTGGAGAAGTCCGGCTGGATCAGCCGGCACGAATACGCGTCGAGACTTTCAGGGAGCGTCTGTTTGAAGGGCGTCTGACCCAGATTTCTCCACTCGGAGTCGAAGAAAACAACGTCGTCAGTTTCGAAGTCCGTGTGTCGATCGACAACGCCGCCGGTGAGCTTCGCGCCAACATGTCGGCCAACGCGGAGATCATCCTTGAGGAACACCTGGGGACTCTGATCGTACCAGAAGCCGCGATCACGTACGATGCCGACCGGACGGCCTGGGTGGAAGTACCCAACCCGGGCGGCGAGAATCCCAGACGTCGTCAAGCGATCGAAGTGGGTGTGAGCAACGGAACACGGACGCAAGTTCTCAAGGGCCTCGACGAAGGCGATCAGGTAATTCTTCCGTGAACCGGGGAGTCCGAGGTCCCAGGTCCGAAGTCCGAAGTCGGGGGCGCCGCCGCGGCGTCCGCCGCTTCCTGCCCCCGGACCCCGCACCCCGGACTTCGGACTAACATTCCTATGTTTGAAATACTTTCCGAAGTCTGGTCCAACCTGAAGGCGAACAAAGGACGGAGCTTCCTGACGATGTTCGGGATCATGTGGGGCATTATCTCGATCACCATCCTGTCGGCCATGGGTGAGGGCTTCCAGCGGGGAAACGAAACCGTGCTGCGAGAGTTGGGGAAGAACATCTTGATCATTCGGAACGGTCGGACCAGCCTCCAGGCAGGCGGCGAACGGGCCGGCCGCCGAATCCGGCTCAAGCTCGATGACGTTCTGGTACTCCAGGAGAAGTCCCGGTTGATCGAGCACATCACTCCGGAACTCATGAACGGCAGCGTCATGGCGAAGAGCCCATTCAACTCGAGCACACTCCAGATGAGCGGTGTCTGGCCGATCTACCAGGAAATCCGAACGATCGAGGTGGACCGCGGGCGCCTGATGACCGAGATGGATAACGACGAGGGGCGCCGGGTTGTGATCATTGGCTACGATGCCGCCGAACAACTCTTTGCCGCCCGGGATCCGATCGGAAGACAGATCCAGCTGAAAGGCATTCCCTACACGATCATTGGTGCGATCCGAAGAAAGGACCAGGATTCCAACTACACCGGTGCCGACAACCGGCGTCTGTTCATCCCCTACGAGACGATGCGAAAGGACTTCCCGCTTGCCGGGAACATGAACACCCCGGATTCGCTTTCGGCCATCATCGCCGCGCCTTACGATTACGTCGTCGATGATACGATCCGGTTCATCGACGAACGCGGAAAAATGGATTTTCGCGAAGGTGGTCCCACCGAGGCCGAGGTCCGATCGATTCTGGGCCCCAAACTCGGATTCGACGTGAACGATGTGGAAGCGCTGTCGATTTGGAACACGTCGATGGAAACAGTCCTGTTCAGCAAGATCATCACCGGAATGAACGAGTTCTTCATCTCCGTGAGCGTCATCACGATGCTTCTTGGAGGGATCGGCGTCATGAACATCATGCTGATCGCAGTCAAGGAGCGAACCCGTGAAATCGGCATCCGAAAGGCATTGGGCGCCACGACCCGGACGATCCAGAGGCAGTTCTTCGCCGAAGGCATGATCTTGACGTTGTTGAGTGGGGCGATGGGCCTGGGAATCGCCGCAGGTCTGTCGAGCCTCGTGAACATGCTGCCGTTACCAGCCCGCTTTATGGGAATGATCGTTACATTGGACACGGCTGTTCTGGCGATCGGAATTTTGACATTGATCGGAGTTGCAGCGGCGATATATCCCGCAAGGAAGGCAGCCCTGCTGCCACCCATAGAGGCGCTACGTTACGAAATGTAAGGGCAGGCTTCGACCGCTAGGGGACTGAGCTTGCTCCGTCCCCTTCTGTTTCGGAGTTTACCGACATCCGCACTTCCCTCCTCTTTTTCTTGCATTCTAGAAGGGGTTGGCGGTGTCAACGGGGAAGGGGACGGAGCGAGATCCACGGTTGGGCGGAATGTGCGGCGGTGTCAACGGGGAAGGGGACGGAGCGAGATCCACGGTTGGGCGGAATGTGCGGCAGATCGCTTCTGTTTCGCGTCGGTCAGCCGGCAAGCTCAGTCCCCTATCGGTAGGAACGTTGATGATGTTGCGAAATGTTTCGTGCAAGCCCGTATCGCTCTCACGAGATTTCAAGTAGACGGTAACTATGATCATTCGTGAAGTCGTGGTACAAGCCGTCCTCTCCCTCCTCACCAACCGGTTTCGGGCCGCGGTGACGATGCTCGGGATTGCCTGGGGGATCGTGACGGTCGTCCTGCTGATGGCTTATGGGAACGGGTTTCACAATGCGCTGATGGTTGGTTTTCGAGGGGCGTTTTCTAACGGAACGGCCGTCATTTACGGGGGGCAGACAAGCACTCAGGCAGGCGGCGAGAGAGCCGGGCGGCGGATTCGTCTCGTGAAGGCAGACGTCGATGCGTTGCGTGAACTTTCACTGGTCAAGTATGCCAGTCCTGAATATATCCAAACCCATCCGATGACGTATCGCAACCGACAGACTTCAGGGGCCGTCCGCGGTGTCGATGCAGTGTATGGGATCATGCGCAGCGAAACGGCCGAAGAAGGCCGTTTCCTGAACGCCGAGGACATCGAAAACCGTCGCCGCGTCGTGTTCCTCGGATCCGAGGTTTCGCGGAAACTCTTCGGTAACAGTTCGGGTGTCGGGGAGCGCATCCGGATCAAAGGGGTCCCGTTCGATGTGATCGGAGTGGGTACCAACAAGGTGCAGATCTCTTCCTACTACAGCCCCGACAAATACTGTGTTTTTATTCCATATTCGACGGTGAGCCAGCTCTGGAGCGACAAGTACCTGTACACGCTCGTCTTCCAGTCTCTGGACCCGATCTTTCAGGAGGATGCCCTCCAGGATGTCCGTCGAACGCTGGGTGAGCGTCACAACTTCGATCCGCGTGATCGGCGCGCCGTCACCATCAACGATTCGGTAGAGAACATGCGGATCGTGGGCGGGATAACGGACGGCTTGAAGATCGTCCTGACCTTCATCGGCGGGTTGACCCTGATGATCGGCGGTGTCGGAGTCATGAACATCATGCTGGTTTCCGTAACCGAACGGACCCGCGAGATCGGTGTGCGGAAAGCGTTGGGAGCGCGTCGTCGCCACATCCTGATTCAGTTCCTGATGGAATCGATAGCGATCACCTTCATCGGGGGAATCCTGGGTGTCGTCCTGTCCTACACGCTGGTGTCGATGATCGAGCCCCGTCCATTTCTGGCCCAGATGATGGACGACCCCAGCCGGGCATCGGACATCACGTTGATCCTGTCATCCGACATCCTGGGCGCATCGACCGCAATCCTTGTTCTGGTGGGAGTACTGAGTGGAATGTGGCCGGCCTTCCGCGCTTCACGCCTGGATCCTATCGAATCCCTACGCTACGAGTAACCCCGGTCGAAATCTGGCGGCCAGGAGCCTGCGCGGCAGAAGGGATCGTAGCGAGAAAGTGGAGAATCGAGGACAGATTCCCCTCGACTTTGAGACATTTTCTCGATTTTGAGGCGAATAGTGGTTCTATTTAACGAAAAATCGGGGAAATATGGACCGATTATACCGCTTTCGCAGTAGATCTCTTCTGCCTCGCAGGCTCCTAGGGACGGCCGCGACCGCACACATCCGCTCGAAGGTTTTAATTCATCATCCCGCACATGCCCGGCGCCGGTGCCTGGCAGCCCCCGCTACCGCAGCCCTCCGGCATGGCGTCACTCGAACCCCCTGCCACCGCAAAGACGGACAGTTGTTTTTCAACCTTCACGCTTTGACAGCTCTTGCATTCGACCCCGGTCGTACTGGTCGGAACAATCTTCTCGAATTCGGTTCCACAATCGTTACATACGTATTCAAATAAAGGCATCAGTCGTCGCTCCCTCCTTCGCTCGGATTGTCGATCCAGTCCGCTACGAAAACGTTGGTGTTGCCCGGGTTGCTGGCGAATCGATTGGACGCCCAGACAAGCTTCGAACCGTCCGGGCTGAACATCGGGAACCCGTCGAACGCTTCGTCAAAAGTCAATCGTTCGAGACCGGTTCCGTCGAGGTTGATCAAATACAATTCGAAGTTCGGCACACGCGGGCTTTCATTGTCCATATCCGAGGCAAAAATGATCTGCTCGCCGTTCGGATGAAAATACGGCGCCCAGTTGGCGCCCCCATGAGACGTAATCTGCCGCTGTTCGGTCCCGTCGGCGCGCATAACGAACACCTCCAGCTCGGCGGGTTCGACCAGGTCCTCGGCCATTCTCCCTTTGAAAGCCGCTACTTCGTCCGGATCGGTCGGGTGGTTGGCCCGGAAAACAATCCACTGGCTGTCGGGCGAAAAGAACGGGCCGCCGTCGTAACCGAGGTCATGGGTCAGCCGTGTCTGCTCGCTTCCATCGACGTTCATCGTGTAGATCTCGAGATCTCCGTCACGAGTTGACGTAAACACGATCTTCTCGCCGTCAGGCGAGATCGTCCCCTCCGCGTCGTATCCATCGGCATCCGTCAGGCGAACGATGTCGGACCCGTCCGGGTTGGCCGAAAAAATGTCGAAGCTCCGGTAAAGAGGCCAGACATATCCGACGGACCTGTCCGGTACCGGCGGGCATTCCGGCGCCCCCAGGTGCGTGGACGCATAAATGATCCGGCTCTGGTCCGGGGTGTAATACCCACACGTCGTTCGCCCTTCACCCGTACTGACCAGTTTCAGATCCGATCCGTCGATGTTCATCGTGTATTGCTGGTCGCATTCGAACGGTTCCTGAGTTGCCTGGAAGATAATCTGCTGTCCGTCCGCCGAGAAGTAGGCTTCCGCGTTCTCGCCACCGAATGTCAGCTGTCGGATGTTCTGAATATGCGTTTCTCCGGGACTCGACGGCACCGACTTTGCTGTGGCGGTGCTTTCCTCACCGGTCGGTTCTTCAGCAGGAGGCCCCTCGGTTTGACCACAACCCGTTGCCGCCAGAAGCATGGCCGCAATTACCAAAACCCTCATTGTCGTGCCTCCAGTGTGACCTCAGAACTTACGTTTTCACCGTCACGGTTCACAACGACCGTGATGACGTCGCCCGGCTTCTGGGCGCGAAGTGCGTATGTAAAGTCGTACAGGTTCTGGATCTGTTTGCCGTTAAATTCCACCATGATGTCTCCCGCCGTGAAGCCCGCTTTACCTGCCGGACTCCCGGCCCGGACATCTGCGAACAGGACCCCTTCCACTTCGCGAAAATCCGGAATCGACCCGAAGTACGGGCCGTAGCCGCCTCCGCTCCCACTGATCGGTCGGGATTCTATCACCTGGGTGTAGGCCGGACGCTCCGGGTCGCTGGCTGTGTGGTCGATCATCTGGTAGGCCAGTTGGAGGACCTTTCGCGCCCCTTCGGCGTTGATCTTGTCGGATGTGTCCGAGGGCCTGTGATAGTCCCCATGCAGGCCTGAAAAGAAAAACAGGACCGGGATTTTCTTAATGTTGAACGAAGTATGGTCGCTCGATCCGTTGCCGGATTCGGAGTAGTCCAGCGTGAGCCCGACGGAATCATTAAAGCTCTCGATCAGGTCCTTGAATCCGGGCGAAGTTCCTATCCCGCCGACGAAAACACGATCGTTGTCCAGGCGCCCGATCATGTCCAGGTTGATCATGGCGACCGCACGGTCGAGATCGATCGTCGGGTTGGTGACGAAATGGTTCGACCCCAGAAGGCCCAGTTCCTCGCCTGAAAAGCCCATGAACAAAACGGATCGTTTGAGCGACCCCCTGTTTTCTGAGGCGACCCGTGCGAGTTCGAGAATTCCGGCCGTCCCGGAAGCGTTGTCGTCGGCGCCATTGTGAATCTGTCCCGCGGCGTCCCGCTCCATCGAAAACTCCCCGCCAAGCCCGAGATGATCGTAATGAGCACCGGCGATCACCCATTCGTCCCGAAGTTCCGGATCGGAGCCCTCGAGAGACGCAATGACGTTACGCACGGGTTTCCGTATCCTTTCGATGTCAGTCACAATCGTTGCCGTCGAGCCTGTCAATTCGAAGGACCGGGACTCCAGTTCCGAATCGATCTCGCGCTGCATTTGCCTGAGGTCCCGGCCAAGACTGTCGAAGTAAGCCAGAACCGGTTCCATCCGGAGGTACGCCGCCGCGATCCCCGAGTTGTCCTTCTCCGAACGGCTGGTCGTTGCTTCGAGGGCTTCCTCGTCGGGTTCGTGGTTGTTCGGGTCCGTGATGAAAAGAATCCCACTGGCGCCGTGCTGCTTGGCGTTGATCGCCTTGTTCATGAAAGAGGCGTGCGTGGTGAACTCGGTTCCGTTGAAAGGACTGTCCTCGTCCAACTCCTGCGGTTCATGGCGGAAAGCGACCACGACCTTGTCGGTGACGTCCACATCCCGATAGTCGTCCCAATGCATCTCCGCTGCGGTGATGCCGTAGCCAACGAAAACGAGAGGACCCTCAACCTCCGCCTGGGTTGAGAACCTCAGGAGCGCCAAGTCGTCGTTTGAGACATCCTGATCTCCCAGCCGGACTCTGCTACCCGGCCCGATCTCGGTACCGGTCGTCAGCCGAAAGGTCTGGAAGTAGGTGCCGTTTTCACCGGCCGGCCGAAGACCCCGAATTCTGAATTGTGCGGCCAGGTAGTCGGCAGCTCGCTCGAGCCCGGGGCTTCCGTTTCCGCGTCCCCCCATATCGTCCGCGGACAGAAAGTCGACGTGCTTGGTGTACCGATCGGCCGACAGGTTCATCGCAGCGTCCTTCCCGGGCGAAGGAACGTCCCCACCCGTCGCAATCAGCGAGTTCAGGAAGAGCGATGAGGCTACGGCGAAAGCCGCCAGCATAATGACGACAGGGTAAGATCGCTTGTTCATCGGAAACCTCTCTTAGTCCTATGGGGTTGCTCTCGCAATCATATCCAGATTCAGTCAAGCGACGCAACCAGGCGGACCTGCCGCGCAGGCTGCTAGTCTTCCTGAATGTGAGTGACGTTCGATATGACGCCGGTTTCTTCGAATTCCGTCAGGCTTTCCGGATGGGTTTGGATGAAGGTGGAAACCGAGCGTGCCGCAAGGTGTTGGAGGAGCAAACCGTAAGGGACCATAAGCCCGAAAATCAGAAGGCTCAGAGCCGTGTAACCCTTCGCGACGAGCAGTATCGGAACCGCGATGAACAGCAACATCAGGCGGTGCATTATCGTACCGGCCATCACCTTCGTCCTCCACCAGTACGAAGCCTCGGATCGCACGACGTCAAACCGGGGAGACATCCACCTGCGCTCCTTGGCCCCAGTAGGCTTTCAGGTCGTGGATTCGAGTCATCTGATGCCGGCCGTAGTCCACACCCTGGACACGGATCTCTCCGAGGTTGTCTTTAATGAAAGAGCCGAGTTCCACGCTGCGCTTCCGAATTAGGGTCTGCACCCTCTTTGGGGTCGCGCCGTCGAAGAGCACGAAATCGAGTTGCCCCCGCTTATCCGAATTCCATTCCCAGATACCGACGACCTCGCCATTGTTGACGATCGTGGCGAGTGGGTCGTTGATGAGTTTGCCTTTCCATCGCGAAAAAGGCTTGTCGAAGTGCTTGGTCTGAACGAAGCGGTTGACGACTTCCCGCTGACCCTTCAGGTAGATGTCGCGATAGGGAAGGAAATTGACCTTCGGAGTATCGGAACCGTTGAAATCTGAAAATTCCTCCAGGTCCGCTGCGTTGATCAGGAATTCGTCTTTGCTGTTCTGCACTGCGACCTGGGTCAGGAATGGGCGGACTTCCGCGGCCGCGCGCATCGCGTCGGTGACGTTGATTCCGGCCCACCAGGCAAAATCCTTGATCCGGGCGGGTCCTTCGGACCGGAAATAGAGACCGGCGAGCTCAATGTTGGCCCGTTCGATTTGCAATCGGAACGGATCGATGTCAGGCAGGACGTTCGAGAGCAATGCAAAAGAATACTCGGTCGTATCCAACCGCTTGTTGGATTGGAGCTTGAGGACCCGTCCTTCCTCTTTGAGCAGGTTTATCGCCAGCCACAGGCTTCCGATCAGGCCGATTCTTCGGAGTTCGAGGGGGAAGGCCCGGACGAGGCCCGACGGCACGTCTTCGAGGATCTCGTCATAACCGAGTGGTCCGTTTTCGAGTGCCAGGGCGACCGCGGCTTTAAGCCGTTCCAACTCCCCGTCAGTTATCGGCATCAGGGGTCGGGCCTGTTTAGAGAGCTCGGTAAAGGTCTTGCTGCGGATCCGGAGTGCGATAGGCGCCTGCTCGGGCGGCAGAAGCATCGTGCATCCCCGCAGAGTCTCCAGTTGAACGAGCTTCTGTTCCTTGAAGACGAGCTTGTCCAGATTGGCCCGTCGAAACTTGGGCATTCGGGCCCACAGGGAAAGGTATGGGGTGGAGCATCCGGGCGAGTAGATCCATCCGATGGACTGGACCAGAGCCAGAACGCTCCCTTTGAAGGGACGGTCCAGCCACTGCCGATGCATTCGCCAGGCGTTTATGTGTTTGATTGAGAACTTCTTTTTCGATTCTCGCTTGGTCATTTCAGAAGTCGAGTTCCGTCTGGATCGTCCCCTCGCGCACCGGCGCCAGGAGTCGTCTGCTATGCTACACTCGCCTTCGAAAGTAGCAAAATATTGTAGTGTTCCCGTGCAGGTTAAGTCAAATGGTCGCCAAATTTGTCGGGTTAAGACATGCCGCCCTTTTTGTGAGGGATCTTGACGTCTCGATGGCTTTCTACAGAGACGTGCTTGGCATGGAGCTGGAGTGGAAGCCCGATTCCGGGAACGCATACCTGACTTCAGGTGCCGACAACCTGGCCTTGCATCAGTTGCCCGAAGGGCGGGAACCGGGAGGTGTCCAGGTTCTGGATCACATCGGGTTCGCTGTGGCCCGTGCCGAGGATGTCGACGAGTGGGCCGTACGCCTCGGACAGAAGGGAGTCGAGCTCGTCAAAGCCCCGAAAACACACCGGGACGGAGCGAGATCTTTGTATTTGTTCGATCCGGATCGGATTCTCATTCAGATAATCCATCACCCTCCGATGTCGGGGTAAGTGGTCCTTTTAGGCTCCTAGCCAGTGGTCGGTTGTCCGCCGTCTCCCCCGCCCACAGGCCGTGCTATACTCCACAGCCACAAAATCGCAGGGGGTATGTGTCGATGGCTTTCCTTTCTGAAAGATTCGATCGGTCGGCGGACGAACACAGCGACCGCGTGGCGCTTGTCGATGAGGTCGGTCAGTCCTGGACATATGAACGGCTCGCCGATGAGGTGAATCGACTTGCGGGCAGGATCCGCGAAGAGGTGCCTGGCGACATTGCCGGGGTTCTCTTGCTCAATTCCCAGCGCTACATCGTTTCGGTACTGGCACTCTGGAAAGCCGGCAAAACGGTTGTCCCTCTGAATTATCTGCTACCGCCGGCAGATCTGGGGTTCATCCTTAAGGATTCGGGTATGAGTGGCCTGATCGCCTCCAAATTCTTCGACGAGGCGCTCGGGAAGATACGGCCCCTGTTCGGCGAACGGGGCGCGATACTGATGGCCGACGATCCGGACTATATTCCGGTCGGGGGCGACGGCGAAGGATCCGCTCGGGACCCCGCCCTCTTCCTGTACACTTCCGGGACGACAGGCAGGCCCAAGGGCGTCGTCCTGTCCCACCGCAACCTTGAGGCGAACGTGGAGTCCTGTCAGCTGGCCGGTGACTTCGACCACACCGACAGCTTTCTCTGCCTGCTCCCCCTCTTCCACACCTACGCCATCACGGGGACCATGCTTCTACCCCTGCTGAACGGGAGCAAGATGGTGCTTGTGGACCGGTTCCAACCTCAGAAAGTTCTGGAGTTGGTCCAGGAACACAAGATCAGTTGTTTTCTCGCGATCCCATCGATGTACCGTCTTATGGCGGCAACCGAAGGAGATTTCGACGTCAGCTCATTGCGCTTTCCGATTTCGGGCGGGGAACCATTGCCGGTTCCCATCGCCGAGGCTTTTTCGGCGCGGTTCGGGGTGGACATCTTCGAAGGTTATGGACAGACTGAAACTTCGCCCGTCGTCTCGCTCAATACTCCGGAACACCGGAAGCTGGGTTCGGTGGGCCGCGCACTACCCCAGGTCGAAGTGGCGATCTGGAGCGAGTCCGGGCAAGTCGTCCCGAATGGTGAAGTTGGCGAGGTCATGGTCCGGGGCGACAACGTCATGGAGGGCTACTACCATCTGGAAGAGGAAACGTCCCGAACGATCATCAATGGCTGGCTCTGCACGGGCGATCTCGGCACGATCGATGACGACGGGTTCATTCGAATCACGGGGAGAAAAAAAGAGCTGATCATATCCGCCGGCGAGAACATCTATCCAAGGGAGGTCGAAGAGGCGCTGGTCCGTCATCCCGAGGTCAAGGAAGTGGCGGTGATCGGAATTCCGGATGAAGTACGGGGAGAAGTCGTCAAAGCGTTTGTGATCCTCGAAGAAGGCTCATCCGCCGGCAGCCGGGACCTCAGGAGTTTTTGCCGTGAGCACATGGCCAACTACAAGGTGCCCAAGGTTATCGACATGGTCGAAGACCTGCCGAGGACTCCAACCGGTAAGGTCCTCAAACGTTTACTGAAGTAGATGGTGAGTGGAAGCATTGATTTCGCGGGGGCCGGGTGTATAATGTCGTTTTTTTGGGGTTTGGGATAGCTATAATCAAATTCATGAAGGAGAAGTCGGAATGACCTACATTATCGGTTCGCCGTGCATCGGCACGAAGGATACGGCATGCGTGGACGCGTGTCCCGTGGACTGCATTCACCCCAAAAAGGATGAGGATGGGTTCGAAGAAGCGAAGATGCTCTATATTCACCCAGAGGAGTGCATCGATTGCGGCGCCTGTGAGCCGGCATGTCCCGTAACGGCGATATGGCCCGAGGACAACGTTCCGGACGACGAGCAGCAATACATTGCTGAGAATTACGAGTACTTCGGTATGAGTCCGGACTAACGGGCGCGACGGAAAATCCTGGCACGGGGCGGCTGATCTGGCCGCCCTTTTTGCGTTGCACTCTTTTTCCCTGACGCATGATATAAATCCGTTGCAGCAACTTCTGCTCGGAGGAGCAGCAACTCCTGTCCGGATAAGGATGAATGGCGATGTCAGACAGCAATATCGAATCGACGCTTAATGAGCGGCGCGTGTTTCCGCCTCCCGCTCGGTTTTCGTCCAGAGCCACGGTCTCCAGCATGGAGATGTACGAGTCCATGTACCGGCGTTCGCTCGATGACCCCGACACATTCTGGTCCGAGATTGCTTCCGAACTCGAATGGTTCGAGCCGTGGAAACAAGTTCTCCGGTGGGAGGAGCCGTTCGCCCAGTGGTTCGTCGGGGGAAAGACGAATCTGTCCCACAACTGTCTCGACCGTCACCTGACGACCTGGCGGAAGAATCGCGTGGCGCTTCTGTGGGAAGGCGAGCCCGGTGATGTTCGGGTGTTGACCTACCAGATGCTTCATCGGGAGGTTTGTCGGTTCGCAAACGTGCTGGCGTCATTCGGTCTCGAACCGGGAGATCGAGCGACCATCTATCTGGGTATGGTGCCGGAACTGCCCATCGCGATGCTCGCCTGTGCCCGACTCGGAGTGACGCACAACGTGGTGTTCGGGGGGTTCAGTTCGGAGGCGCTCCGGGACCGTATCAATGATTCAAAGTCGAGAGTGTTGATAACGGCTGACGGAGGACACCGGCGCGGTGCGATCGTTCCGCTCAAGAAGAGTGCCGATGACGCCGTCGATGGCGCGCCGTCGATCGAGAAGGTTGTCGTGGTCCGCAGGACCGGCGAAGCCGTACCCATGAAAGAGGGAAGGGACCTGTGGTGGCACGATCTGGTCGCCGAGGCGTCGGATCGGTTCGATGCGGTCCCGCTCGACGCGGAACATCCGCTGTTCATGCTCTATACCAGCGGAACGACGGGAAAGCCGAAAGGGGTCGTTCACACGACGGGCGGTTACATGGTAAGCGCTTATGCCACGACGAAGTGGGTATTCGACCTGAGGGATGAAGACACGTTCTGGTGTGGGGCGGACATCGGATGGGTCACAGGGCACAGCTACATCGTTTACGGCCCATTGATGAACGGCACGACCAGTGTGATGTACGAAGGCGCTCCCAACCACCCCTCCCCGGATCGTCTCTGGGGCATGATCGAAAAGTACGACATCAACATTTTCTATACCGCCCCGACCGCCATTCGAGCCTTTATCAAGTGGGGTGATAAATGGCCGGCCAAACACGACCTGTCCAGTTTGAGGCTGCTGGGCACGGTCGGCGAGCCGATCAATCCGGAAGCGTGGATGTGGTACCACAAGAACATCGGCGGTGAGCGCTGTCCGATTGTCGACACATGGTGGCAGACCGAGACCGGCTCGATCATGATCTCGCCTCTTCCCGGCGCCACGCCGACCAAGCCAGGTTCCGGCACGCGGCCACTACCCGGGATCGTTCCCGATATTGTCGATCGCGACGGGAATCCGGTCCCTGACAACGTGGGTGGATTTCTCGTGATCCGCCGCCCATGGCCGTCGATGCTCCGTACCATTTACGGCGATCCGGAGCGGTACAAGAAGCAGTACTGGAGCGAAATTCCAGGCGTTTATTTCACTGGTGATGGCGCTCGGCGAGACGAAGATGGGTATTTCTGGATCATGGGGCGTATCGACGACGTCATTAATGTTTCAGGACACCGGATCGGTACGATGGAGGTCGAAAGTGCGCTGGTCAGCCACCCGAAAGTTGCCGAAGCGGCTGCGGTCGGTGTCGCGCATGACTTGAAAGGCCAGGCCGTCGTGGCTTTTGTAACGCCGACAGGCGATGCCGCCGCCTCGGCGGAACTCAATGAGGAGTTGCGAACGCATGTGGCAAAAGTGATTGGTGCGTTCGCCCGGCCGGAGCAGATAAGGTTTACCGATGCTCTTCCCAAGACGAGGAGTGGCAAGATCATGCGGCGCTTGCTCCGGGACCTGGCTTCAGGGAAGGAAGCGGTGGGCGACACATCGACGTTGGAGGATTATTCGGTTCTGGCGAACTTACGGGAGGCCGATGAAGGGTGAAGACGGGCTGCTAGCGGAGGGCCATTAAAGGTCCGAAGTAGATAGATAGTCCGCGACATTGCTTCGACGCAGAGACGCAAAGGCGCAAAGAAAACCTTTCTGGGAAGAAGGTTCTGCCTTGTCACAAGATCCCCGGGACCCTGGGCCAGTCAAACAAGTGGCGGTGAGAAAAATAAAAAAGACTCTGCGTCTCTGCGCCTTTGCGTCGAGAATCTCTAACGGACGTGGTCACGTTCGCTAATCGACACCAACCTTAGGACAGTCCTTCTCGATAACGCAATCGTCGCACCTGGGTTTGCGGGAGACACATGTCGCACGGCCGTGGAGTTGGATCAGGTGGCAGAACGCTACCTGGCTCTTTTTCGCGACCACTTCCACCAGGTTCGCCTCGACCTTGTCCGGGTCCTTTTCCCGGCTGAGGCCCAGCCGCCGCGCGAGTCGTCCCACGTGGGTGTCCACGCCAATAGCCGGCTTCCCGAAAGCATTGCCGATGACGATGTTTGCGGTCTTTCGCCCGACTCCAGGGAGGCTCAGCAGATCGTCCAGCTTACCGGGAACCTCTCCATTGAAACGTTCAACCAGGGCTTGGGTGCAGCCTTGAATCGCCTTGGCTTTGTTCCGATAGAAGCCGGTTGATCGGATCTCCTCTTCGAGTAACGTCCGATCCAGGCCTGCCCACTCTTTCGCCTGCCGGTATTTCCTGAACAGATCCGCTGTAACGCGGTTGACACGTTCGTCCGTACACTGTGCGGCCAGGATCAATGAGATCAGCAAATCCAGCGCGGTTTCGAAGTCCAGGGCCAGGCGCGCATCCGGGTAGGTCTTCCTCAGCGCGCGGACGATTTTTGAGACACGTTTCTTACGTTCGACCTCAGTTTCCACGGTGGGTCATTATGTGTTAGCGTCACCTCACTATGCAAACGACAGTGGGCTTTATTGGCCTTGGAATCATGGGTAAGCCGATGGCTCGGAACCTGATCGAAGCCGGATTCCCGCTTGTTGTCCACAACCGAAGCCAGGGTAGTGTTGACGAACTTGTCAAGGCGGGGGCGGCGACGGCGGCTTCGGCGTCCGAAGTCGCGGAACGATCCGAGATCATTGTGACGATGCTCCCGAACTCCCCGGATGTGGAACTCGTCGTTCTTGGCGCCGGTGGACTCCGGGAAGGTGTCCGGGCGGGCCAATTGCTCATCGACATGAGTACGATCAACCCTCTGGTTTCCAGGAAGCTGGGGGAGGCTCTGGCGACGCGGAGCGTCGGGATGCTCGACGCTCCGGTCAGCGGTGGGGAACAGGGTGCGATCGACGGGATCCTTTCGATTATGGCGGGTGGGGAACCTGAGCATTTCGCCCGCGCTGTACCTTTGTTCGAGGTCATGGGCAAGACCATGACCCATATGGGGCCGCTGGGCTGCGGGGGGTTCACGAAGCTGGCGAACCAGATAATCGTAGCGATCAACCTCAGCGCAATTGGCGAGGCCCTGGTATTTGGCGCCCGGTCCGGGGTCGATCCGCGGAAGATGATTCAGGCGCTGTCGGGTGGCCTTGCAGGAAGCCGGTGCCTGGATCAGAAAGCGGAGAAGATCCTGTCCGGGGACTTCAGTCCCGGATTCAAGGTCGATCTTCATGCGAAGGATCTCGGTTTGATTCACGAAGCCGCGGCTTCGATCGGCGTGCCCATCCCGACGACGGCGCTTGTTCAACAGTTTTTCGCCGCGCTCAAGGTACGGGACCGGGGTGGATATGATCATTCGGGAGTGATCACGTTTTTTGAGGATCTCGCCGGCGTCGAGGTTCGGGATCTCGAGAGCTATCAGCAAGCAGCAGGCAGCGATCAGCTCGGTGGCAATCCCTGACCTGCGGCCCTCTGCCAGCTCCTCGCTGCCGGCTACCTGCTACCCGCTAACCCAAGGGAGGTACGTCAATGTTGCGCCACATGGTTCTTTTCAGTTTGAAGCCCGAAGTCGAAACCAACGAAAGGGACGTGCTCTTCGAACAAATAGAGAAACTTTCCGATATCGGATCCGTCCGGAGGCTCGCGATCGGAAGCCTGCTCGACCCGAAGGACCCTGCCTACCGGGACCACATGTCGCGTGACTATGAGTATGCCCTCTTGATCGAGTTCGACGATGAGGAGGGCTTATACGCGTACCAGAAAGAGCCTTACCATGTCGAGGTCGGGAAGGAAATCCGGAGACACGTGAACGCGATCACGGTGATGGATTTCACGACTTCGGACTAGATGAAGAGGAGCCACGGTCGGCTGGTGGGCAGGTTCACTTTTAGCTCGGAACATCGCAGGCGGCCCTCCGCCTGCTGCATCACTACGATCTTGCGGACAAGTTACGGACCGACGCTCTTCGCGTAGTTCAGAATACTCCGGGCAGCGTCCTCGGTTGTGGACACGTACTGCTGCCATTGTTCGTCGGTGTATTGCGGTGGCGGCGGGTCGTCCTTCATCTTTACGGTAGCGGTGACCGCTCTTTCGGCATATCCAACTGCCTTCGGCAACTGCTGTCTCTTGAGCGCGTAGCTGCGCGCCACAGCCATCAGCGCGCTGACGTTATCCTCATCCATCGCAATAGCTTTCTCGCCGAACTCAATAACCTTGTCGGATTCGTTCCTCGAATTGTGAATCACAACCAGCATGTTGTAGATGTCAACGACCACATCGGATTCGGAGAACTGTTTTTCAAAGTCCAGACAGAGCGCCATCTTCTGGTCGGGATCGTCCGTCGCGGTGATCTGCTGGTACAACTTGTCTTCCGGACTTCCGGCAATCAGTTGCGTCTCTGCGCTCGAGGCGAACGCCAACAACAGCCCGACACACCCAATTATCACTAAGTTAGTCTTCATTTCTCATACCCCTCAAGTAGGTAGTCGCAAATCTATCAGAAATTGGGGAAACAGGTTACTTTTTTCGCGTCGCGCATGATGATGCCGCGCGAAACAGCTCAGATCCTCGGTTGCGGCCTTTTGTTTTCCCCATACTAATCGCCGATTCGGAAACCGTAACCCGCACTGATATCAATTGCCTGGCCCGTGATTGCCTCGGCTGCCGGCGAACATAGAAAGTGAACCAGATCGGCCACCTCCTCCGGCTTCACCATGCGCTTCAACGCGGTTGCTTTCACATATTCCTTCGACATCGTTTCGTAATCGGTACCCGTAGCATCCGCCCGGGCCCGGATGACCGATTCGATCAACTCTGTCTCGGTCGGACCGGGGCAGATGACATTCACCTGTATATTATTTGGACCCAGTTCCTGCGCCACCGTTAGCGTCAATCCGATCAATGCCCACTTGGAGGCGGCGTAAGGAGTGCGCAGCGGGTATGCCATTTTCCCCGCGATCGAGGAGATATTGATGATCCTGCCACTCTTCTGTTTGATCATCGCAGGGGCAAATCTTCGCGAAAGCAGGAAAGGCGCGCGAAGGTTGATCGCAAGTGTTCGATCCCACCCTTCAACCGGCATCTCGTGGACGGGCGCGGTGGGCCCCCCAATACCCGCGTTGTTTATCAGAATATCGACGGTTCCCCAGTCGTTGATTATTGCAGAGGATGTTCGATCGAGCGCCCCGTCATCGGTCAGGTCGACGCCGTACCGGAGTACGCGGAACCCGAGGTCTTGCATCTCCTGGAAGGTTCCCTCGAGATGGGCATCGTCCATGGCCGCCAGCGCGACCCCCGCTCCAGATCGGGCGAGCCGAAAGGCGATCGCCCTTCCAATTCCCTGGCTGGCCCCGGTTACAAGTGCGACCTTATTTTGCAGCTCAGACACTGGACAGCCTCATTTGGAATTCGATGAATAGCGGTTGGCGACATAATCCTCAAGCATCGTAATGAATTCCGGGACGATTCGGTCGCCTTTTAGAGTCGTCATCAGTCTGGAGTCCACATAGACGGGAGCTTTAGGATCCTCACCGGTGCCCGGAAGCGATATGCCGATATTGGAATGTTTCGATTCACCGGGCCCGTTTACAACACATCCCATGACGGCCACTTCGAGCTTCTCGACACCCTGGTACCGTGTCTTCCAGGTGGGCATCTGACGCTCGAGATACTGTTCGATTTCACTGGCCATCTCTTGAAAAAATGTACTGGTGGTTCGTCCGCATCCCGGACAGGCCGTGACGTGAGGCGAAAAACTGCGCAGGCCCAGGCTCTGAAGGATGTCCTGGCACACCCGGACTTCTTCGGTCCGATCACCACCCGGAACCGGTGTCAGGCTCACGCGGATGGTATCTCCGATGCCTTCCATCAAGAGTGTCGAAAGAGCGGCAGTACTGGCAACGATTCCTCTTCGCCCCATGCCCGCCTCGGTCAAGCCGACATGAAGCGCGCACGCGGTCTTCTCCGCCAGATCCCGATACAGATCGATAAGATCTCCGACCTTCGACACTTTGGCGCTCAGGATGATCCGGTCCTCGGGCATCCCGTAGGCAGTCGCAACCTCGACGGACCTCACGGCGCTGGTAACGATTGCCTCCCGGAGGACCGCCTCGGTTTCCTTCGGCTCGTCGGAGTCTGCGTTCCGGTTCATGAGCTCGGTGAGCAGCGATTGATCCAGCGAGCCCCAGTTCACGCCGATCCGGACGGGCTTGTCGTTGTCCCCGGCGATGTCGATGATCGTTCGGAAGTTGTCGTCCTGTTGCCGCCCCATCCCAACGTTGCCGGGATTGATTCGATACTTCGCCAGGGCCCTGGCGCACTCGGGATAGTCGGCGAGAAGAAGGTGACCGTTGTAGTGAAAGTCGCCGATGAGCGGAACTTCGATGCCGCGATCGCGCAGCCGCCGGTCGATTTCGGGGACAGCCGCTGCCGCCTCCCTGGTGTTGACTGTTATGCGAACAAGCTCGGAGCCCGCCTGAACAAGGGCTTCGGTCTGATCCACAGTTCCCTGGACGTCGGCCGTATCAGTATTGGTCATCGATTGGATGACGATCGGCTGGCATCCACCTACGAGGACGCCACCTACATCGACGGTCCGTGCCCTGCGCCTGTGTAGTTGAGGCATGAGGCCAAGATTATATATCAGGGGAAGTGGTCCGTGGTCCGTGGTCCGTGGTGAGCTAAAAACTGCTCTCCTGCCTGTCATGTTACATTAGGAGCCGGTTGCAATAGATTTCGGTGGAAGGGTCCACCGTGTCCTGACGCTTCCGAAAAACACGATGTTCGGTGTCTCCGTTCACAGCCTGCTGATCCACTTCCCGATCGTTCTGGCGATTGTCGCGCTGGTGTATGACTGGCGGGGATTCTCTTCCGGGGACCTCTCTCTTCATCTGGTGGGTTCGAACCTGACGAAGTTCGCCGCGATGGCCGCTGTCCTTGCCACGGCGACGGGTTTGCAACTGGCCGGAGCAACTGGATTGGGAGGGCTGTCTATCGTCACGGGACATGCCGCGTTCGGCATCGCGGGGACGGGCATTCTTGCCGCACTGGCCTTCATGCGCTATGCGGCCGAGACCCGAGAGGATGAGGAAGCGGCCCACTACTCCAATCTGTGGCTGGCGATTCAGATTCTGGCTGCGGTCCTCATAACCACGACCGCGATTATCGGTCATCGTATCTGATGTCACCCGGTGAAGTTCCCGACACACCCCTCCGGTGCAGTGTGTGCGCCAGGCGTTTTGAGATCAACCGGAAGATCCCCTGGTGCGACTGTGGCGGCCTGTTCGATCTGGTCTTCGAACCATCCTCGTTCGACGTGGATCCCGACGAGTTTTCGATGTGGCGTTACCGGAGCATGCTGCCCATCGGAAATCGTGTCTCCCTGGGTGAGCCGATCACACCCATCTCTAACATCAGGCTTGCCGAAAGGTCCGTGGACGCGAAGTTCGATTTTCTCTTTCCGACGGGATCGTTTAAGGACCGGGGATCGGCTGTCTTCGTCTCAGCCCTTCAGGAAGCTGGAATCGAGCGCTTTATCGAAGACTCGTCAGGCAATGCGGGCGCCTCGATGGCCAACTATGCGGCAAGAGCCGGCATCGCCTGTGAGATCTATTGTCCGGCATCGGCATCCGGGCCGAAGCTGGCACAGGTGGAGCGGGCCGGGGCGGTCATCCATCGGATCGAAGGCCCTCGGGGGAGGGCGACCGAGGCTCTCGGCAAGCGGGTGGGCGACATCTTCTATGCGTCTCATAACTGGCACCCGTTGTTCCTTCATGGAACAAAGACCCTGGCTTACGAGATTGCGGAACAGTATAGGTGGGATCCTCCGGGCCACATCGTTTCGCCCGCCGGGGGTGGCGCTGTGATCCTCGGGCTCGAGCTTGGGTTCAGCGAGCTTTACAGACTGGGCCGGATCGGGTCCATCCCCTCCCTTTACGCGGTTCAGGCCGAGGCCTCGGCGCCACTCGTTCAGGATGTTGTCGAACCGCGGCCCAGCCTAGCCGAGGGCATTCTGTCCCCGAACGCCCCACGCCTGGGTCGGCTCCGGGAGGCGATAGCCGGCGCGTCGATGGTCTCTGAATCAGAGATCGAAGAAGGCTTCCGGGCGATGGCCGGTCAAGGCGTCCAGGTAGAACCGACGACCGCCGTCTTATATTTTGGAGTCGGGAAACTCGACATTCCCGCCGATCAGAGGATACTTGTGATTCTGACGGGGTCGGGCTTAAAATTCGAACCGGCTCGGGCGCGCTAACTGGAAATCGTGAGGTACGGACTCTGTTGAACGTGCCTCACCTTCATTTTGTTCAAACCCAGACAGGGGGTTTCGATGCCGAATCTATCAAGACGTGATCTAGGGAAACTGTTTGCCGTGGCGGCGATCGGGCGTGTCGGCCTAACCCAGGCGACTTTCGAAAGCTGGGCCGGGGTCCGGTCTCAGTTTTCCCTCGATGAAGACTTGACGATCATGAACGCCGCGAATCTGTGCCCGGCTTCCACGCCGGTCAATGATGTTCTGTTCCGCTACACCCGGGACCTGGACCGGAACCCGTCGTTCCAGAACCGGGCGAAGTTCGGCCAGGGGCGCGAGGACACGCGATCAGCGATAGCGGCTTTCCTTAACGTCACGCCCGAGGAAATCGTTATCACTCGCAACACGAGCGAGGGTAACAACTTCGTCAGCAGCGGCCTGGAGCTGGCCGAAGGCGATGAGGTTGTCATCTTTGATGAAAATCATCCGACCAACAATCAAAGCTGGAAAGACAAAGCGGATCGGTTCGGGTTTACCGTCAAGGCGGTTTCGATCCCGACACCCCCACCCTCGGCCGAAGCGATAGTGGAACGGATGGCCTCGGCACTGGGGCCAGCCACGAAGGTTCTCGCCTTCACCCACGTCACAAACTCTTTCGGGACGCGTTTTCCGGCGAAAGAACTATGTGACATCGCACGGGAACGAGGGATCCTGACACTCGTCGACGGAGCGCAGAGTTTTGGCGTTCTCGACCTGGACCTCAGAGACATGGGATGCGACTTCTTCAGCGGCAGCTCGCACAAGTGGCTCATGGGTCCCAAGGAGGCCGGCGTACTCTACATGCGTAGCGACGCCCAGGCAAGAATGGCGCCCAGCGAGGTTGGCGTTATCGGCGGCCGTGTGGGCGCTTCGAGAGTGTATGAACGTCTCGGCCAACGCGATGATCCGGCAATTATGGCCCTGGGGGAGGCGATCGCTTTTCACACACGAATCGGCAAAGACCGGATCGAGAAACGGTCCCTGGGGTTGGCGACCACGTTGAAGGGCGAGCTGATGAAGATCCCCGGTGTCCACATGTATTCCCCCACGGCACCGGAGATTTCTTCTGCCGTCGTGACGTTCCGGCCCGGCGACGCCGACATCCGAGGGCTGAACGCCGATCTCTATGAGCAGCACCGAATAGCCTGTGCGACACGGGGTGGAGATACCGCCGGATTCCGCTTTTCCCCGCACATTTATAATAGCGAGCAGCAGGTCGAGAAAGTAGTCGGTGCGATTCACGATGCGATGCGAACCGTCTGAGGCCACACTTCTCGCTCCTGGGAGCGAACATTGACGGACCGGCGAGCCACATCGCGCTCGCGCGCATCGCCCGATGGGGCCCCAGCCCGGCGCGCCATATACCGAGTGGTCGAGCGGATTCCGTTCGGCCAGGTGCTGTCGTACGGCGATGTCGGTAAGATAGTAGGTGTCGGCCCGCGGCAGGTAGCGGCGGTCATGCGTGGGTGTCCCCCCGGACTGCCCTGGTATCGTGTCGTTGGCAGTGGCGGAGTGATCCGGACCCGGGGGGCGACCGCTTCGATTCAGAAGCAGTCCTTGATAGCAGAGGGCATCCGCCTGCGTGGCGCCCGGTTTTCGTATTCTTCATATCGTTGGAAAGGAACATCATGAGTACTACCGATAAATTTCGGATCGAGAAAGACTCGATGGGTGAGATCGAAGTACCGGACGCTGCGCTCTATGGGGCGCAGACCCAACGTGCGGTCGAGAATTTTCCCATCAGCAACCTCCGCTTTCCGCGCGAGTTCATCCGTGCGATGGGCCTCATTAAGCTAGCCGCCGCCGAGACCAACATGGCGTTGGGAGTAGTCAGCAAGAACAGGGGCAAAGCCATCGTCCGCGCTGCCCGTGAGGTCGTCGACGGGACCCTCGACCATCATTTCGTGGTCGACATCTTCCAGACCGGGTCCGGAACGTCGACGAACATGAACACGAACGAGGTCATCTCGAATCGAGCCATCCAGTTGATGGGTGGTCAGGTGGGGTCCAAGATCCCCGTCCATCCGAACGACCACGTCAACATGGGGCAGTCCAGCAACGACGTCATTCCCACGGCCATGCACATTGCTGCCCTGGAATCGATCGAACGGAGCTTGATACCGGCCCTGGATACGCTTCGCCGTGCGCTCGCAAAGAAGGCCCGGGAGTTCGACAAGATCGTGAAGATCGGTCGAACGCACCTTCAAGATGCGACTCCGGTCCGGCTGGGGCAGGAGTTCGGGGCATATGCGCGGCAGGTCGAACTCGGGATCCACCGTCTCAAAAAACTCCGGGACACCCTTGGAGAACTCCCCCTGGGAGGCACGGCCGTGGGTACCGGAATCAACACCGATTCCCGGTTTCCCGGGATGACGATTCGAAATATTGCGAAGTTGACGCGACTCGGGTTCCGGGAGGCGGAAAACCATTTCGAGGCCCAGGGTGCAAAGGACGCTTACGTTGAGGCGAGTGGTGCGATGAAGACCATCGCGGCGAGCCTGACGAAGATTGCCAACGATATCCGCTGGCTTGGGTCCGGACCGCGGTGTGGTATCGGCGAGATCCTATTGCCTGAGACTCAACCCGGATCTTCGATCATGCCGGGGAAGGTCAATCCAGTCATAGCCGAGTCCGTGTTGCAGGTTGCCGCACAGGTTATCGGTAACGACCTGGCGGTCCTTGTGGGAGGGCAGGCAGGTGTTTTCGAACTCAACGTCATGATGCCCGTAATGGCCCACAACCTGCTGGAGTCGATTCGCCTTCTGTCGGCCTCCGCGGTTAATTTCAGCGAGCGGTGCGTCCAGGGCATTCAAGCCGACCGGACCCGGGCGAACGAGATGATCGAAAAGAGCCTGGCCATGTGCACGGCACTGGCTCCCGATATCGGCTACGATGCAGCCGCCGCCATCGCAAAGGAGGCGTACAAAACGGGTCGCACGGTACGCGAAGTAACTCTCGAAAAGGGAGTTGTTTCGCCTGAGCGGCTCAAGGAATTACTGGACCCGCGGGGGATGACCGAGCCTGGCATCGCTGCGCGAAAACCGGCCAAGAAGGCCGCAAAGAAAAAGTCCAAAACAAAACGGTAGGGCATTATGGAAGAGAGAGATTTTTTCACCGAAAAAGACGAAGTCAAGGTCCACAAGATCCAGTGCCCGTCATGCCGGCGGGATAACGAATACAAGATCCGATGGCGGACCCGTTCCAGGAAGAAGTCCCTGCCCCGGCACGCCGATGAGCGAGACCGGGCTCGTTTCAAAGCGGCCAAGGACTACATGGTTCGCATCGACGACACGGTGCGATGCATGACGCCGCGCTGCGGCAAGCGGATCGAGATATCGAACCTGCAGACTGTCGTGTTTTTGTAGCTACGAATAATCCCTTGTCACGATCGTGCCCGGCTCCTGCGGATGCTGGAGCAGATCCATGGCGTCCGTCAGAATTCTTGTCTGCAGTTCAGTGTCGCCCGGTGGGCCGAGCGATTGTCCGACTTCGAAGGGTTTCGGATAGAGGGCGCGCGATGGGCCCGCTTGGGCGGACTCCTCCGGTGAAACCGTGATGAGTACCGATGCGATGCCCATACACTCGATGGCGCGTTGTATCGTGACGACCGTCCGATGACAGAGCGGTCAGCCGCCGGTCAGGATCACGACGTCGGGCCGCATTCGTGCGACCTTGTCGGCGATCTCCCAACTGGTTTCTTCCTTCAATTTTCGTAATGCAGTCGCCAGCCCCATCGACACGTGGTGGTCGGCGATCTTTCCGATCTTTCCGGCGGAAAGCAGTTCCGCCAACCGTTCGATCGGAAATACGCAGTTGATATCGGCTTCGGCCGAGGAGGGATCGTAATGGCCGGAGACAACCTTGAGACTCGCCGGTTCGACACCCTGAGGAATCATTCGGAAGCTCAAATCGTTGTCGGTGAACGGTTCCATTCCCTCGGCGTACACCCCCGCGGTGGTTACGAGCGCAACTTTCGATTCCTCCAGCTTTTTCTTGAAAGGAGTATACGGGACACAGGCTCTAGCGATCTGGATGGGCATTTCCCGGAGGTATCACGGATGGGTTGGTGCGAACCGACCCATCCGTCACTCAATTCAACCCGCGACCTTGGCCAGTTCTTCGAAGAGAACCGAGTTTTTGGGTTGGTCACCGATATCATGGACGTCGACGTAGCGAACGATCCCTTCCTTGTCGATGATGAACAGAGCGCGCTCGGTCATGCCCTCCTGCCGGAGGACGTTGTACTTGAGCGCCACCATTCCGTGAGGCCAGAAATCACTCAGGAGCGGGTAGGAAATCCCGCCGAGCGAGTTCGCCCAGCCTGTGTTGGTGTACGGTGAGTCGATGCTTATACCCAGGACCTGGGTATCGAACCGGTCGAATTCGGAATGATCTTCCTCATACGACGGTATCTGCACCGTTCACACGGGTGTGAAGGCGAACGGATAGAACGCTATGACCACATTTTGCTTGCCTCTGAAGTCCGAAAGTGTGACTTCTTCGCCGAGATGCGATTTGAGCGTAAAGTCCGGTGCCTCGTCGCCGACTTTCAGTTCGTTTGTCGGATTGGGCATCAGTTAGTATTCTCCTCTCTAAGTTAATCCGGCCTACAAGAACCATTCGATTACAACGAAACCGGCGACCAATAGGATAAGAAATATCAGCGCCAAAATCTCAAAATATTTTTCGATGAAAGCCCGGATCTGCGGGCCGAACACGCGGATCAGGCCACCGATGAGGAAAAATCGCAGGGATCTGCTGACGGCGGACGCTAGAAGAAAACGCGGGAAATTCACGTCGAAGAAGCCTGCCGTGATCGTGGCGACTTTGTATGGGATGGGGGTCAGGCCCGCGACGGCGACCGCAAATGCATCGTATCGCTGATACATTTCCTGGATGCGCAGATACTGGTCCTCGGCGGCATAAAAACGGACGATGGCCCCCCCGAGAGTGTCGAAGAACTGGTATCCGAGGAAGTATCCGAACGCGCCGCCCAGAACCGATCCCACCGAACAGATCAAGGCGTAACGGAACGCGCGCAAGGGGAGGGCGACGGCTAAGGCGATAAGCAGGATGTCGGGCGGAATGGGAAAGAACGACGATTCGGCGAAGGCGATAGCAAAGAGCGCCCACGTACTGTAAGGGCTGTCCGCCCACCCCAGAACCCAATCGTAGAGCCGTCGTGCCCAGTTCGTGATTTTTAGGTTCCGCACAAGAATAGCTTCACGTTTTGGCATCCCATCTTCACGCCATCTTCGGTAGTGCTCAATCAAGTTTCAAACTTGAGCACTACCTCATCTTCGGCCGCTTCTCAATCGCAGATCCTCGAAATAGCCGGGCTATTCCTCCGGTCTGCTCAATCGGTCGCGACCGAATCTGGCGCAAATCTGGGCGCCAATTCCGTGAAGCTATTCTTGAGCGGACCCTTCGCACTCGTCGTCCATCCGGGAACGATGTTATCATTTTGGGCCGGTAACACACCGGCTGGAGGGTGTCTGAATGATTCTGGTTACGGGTGGGGCGGGCTACATCGGCTGCGTCCTGGTAGAGGAATTGCTTGCGAAAGGTGAATCTGTGAGGGTCTTCGACAAGCTGTTCTTCGGTGACGAAGGGCTGACTGCTGTTCGGGACCGGATCGATCTGGTGCAGGGGGATGTTCGGGCGATTGACGAGTCCGCCTTTGCCGGCGTCGATGCGGTCATCCATCTTGCGGGCCTGTCTAACGACCCCACCGCGGAATACAACCCCCGCGCGAACTATGAGATGAATACGATCGCGACCGAACGCATCGCGAAAATGGGAAAGAAACTCGGCGTCCGCCGTTTCACCTTTGCGTCATCGTGTTCGCTCTATGACAAAGGTCTCTTTGCTGAGGATGTCCTCCTCGACGAGACTGCGGAATGCGCGCCGCGAGCCGCCTATGCGGTCTCCAATTACGATGCTGAGAACATCCTGCTGGATCTGGCCGACGACGATTTTTGTCCGGTAATCCTGCGGCAGGGCACGGTTTACGGCTACAGCTCTCGAATGCGTTACGACCTGGTCGTCAACACGTTTCTCAAGGACGCGTTTTCCAAGGGATTCCTGACAGTCTTTGGAGGGGGCGAGATGTGGAGGCCCCTTGTAGACGTCCTGGACGTTGCAAAGGCCCATATCTGCGCGGTCGAAGCAGCTGATGACAAAGTGCACGGCGAGATCTTTAACGTGTCCAACAAAAATTACCGCATTCTGGAGTTGGCTCATTGGGTTCGGGAAGCATTGTCGGAGACGAGGGAAGTCGGCATTAAAGTCGACTACAGCCCGATGAAAGGACGCAGCTACAGGGTATCCACCAAGAAGATCGAGTCCCAACTCGGTTTTCGTGCGGAAATATCGGTCAAGGACTCCGTGACCAACATGATGAAAAGAGTGGAGGCAGATTCGAAGACCGACTTTCTGAACCCCATCTATTACAACATCCAGTGGATGACGATGCTCGACCAGATGGAAAAAACCATCCAACGGGTCGGCTCCGTTTTCGGATGTGACTGACCCGCGATCGGTAATGAAAATCGCAATCCTCGGCGCGAACGGCCAGCTTGCTTTCGATCTGAAGCGGGCGCTGGCCGCACACGACCTCATCCCTTTTACCCGGACCGACTTCGATGTGACCGATGCCGAGGCCATGAGGCGGAATCTGACCGAGGCCCGACCCGAGGTGATCCTCAACACGACGGCGTTTCACCAGGTCGACGTTTGTGAGTCCAGGCCCGACGAGGCGTTTGGTGTCAATGCCGTAGCCGTCTTTCGTATATCGGCGATCGCCGCCGATCTCGACGCCACGCTCGTTCACATCAGTACGGACTATGTTTTCGACGGAGAAGCCCGGGAACCTTACCGGGAAGACAGTCCCACATGCCCGATCAGCGCTTACGCGAATTCGAAGCTCGCCGGGGAGTTCTTTGTGCGTTCGATTCCGCCGAAGCATTTCCTCATCCGTACCTGCGGGCTCTATGGTGTTGCGGGCAGTGCAGGAAAAGGGGGAAATTTCGTCGAGACGATGATCCGGAAAGCAAAAGCGGGAGATGACATTCGGGTCGTGAGCGACCAGATTGTCGGACCGACTTCTACGGCGGAACTGGCATCCCAGATCGCGGTGTTGCTGGAAACCGATCATTACGGTCTGTTCCACGTGAGCAGCGAAGGAAGCTGCTCCTGGTACGATTTCGCCCGCGCCATCTTTGAGTTGACCGGAATCGAGGCCAGCCTCGAACCGACCACCAAGAAATTCCACAAGACGCCAGCGGCGCGGCCCGCCTATTCGGTGATGGAAAACGCACGGCTGAGGGCTCTAGACCTGGACCGGATGTCGCACTGGCGCAAAGGGCTTGCAGGTTACCTCAAGGAGAAACACGGCATCGGCGGCGATGGGTCCTAAAGCGCGTTCTCTTCCCTATGTCCTGCTGCTCTTACCCTTTGACCTGATCGTCATCGGCAGCCTCCTGCTGACTGAAATGGTCGGGGTCTTCTTGAGACTCGTGCGTCCGGCGACGAGTCGATTCCGTGTTCCGTCCGGCGCGACGGCGACCGTCCAGATTCTCAACTGGGACGGTCGCCATCTGCTCGAAGAGAGTGTTCCGGCCGCGTTGGAAGCCATCCGCCAGGCCGGCGGTGATCACGAAGTCGTCGTCGTCGACAACGGCAGCACCGACGGCAGTGCGGATTTCGTGCGCGAGCGCTTTCCGGAAGTCCGGATCGTTCCATTGGATCGCAACTATCGATTTACCGGAGGCAACAACAGGGCCGTTCGGACTTCTAAGAAGGACATCGTTGTTTTCCTGAACAACGATATGCTCGTGGACCGGGGCTTCCTGGCGCCACTGCTCGAGGGCTTCAAAGACCCGTCGGTTTTTGCCGTGACCTCGCAGGTGTTCTTCTGGGACAAGACCCGGCGCCGCGAAGAAACGGGGAAGACCCGGGCGCGCTACCAGAACGGTTTCTTCACGATGTGGCACGATCAGATCAGCGAACGCGAGGAGCATGGACCGCCGATCCCGGTTTTCTGGGGTGGCGGCGGATCCTGCGCTTTCGATCGGAGAAAGTATCTGGCGATCGGTGGGCTCGACACACTGTTTGACCCCTTCTACGTCGAAGACACGGACCTCTCCTACCAGGCATGGAAACGTGGTTGGAAGTGCCTCCTGGCACCCTCCAGCCATGTCGTTCACCGCCATCGAGCCACGAACAAGCCGAGATTCGGGGAGAGGTTCGTCGACAACACGATACGGCGAAACCAGTACGTTTTCATCTGGAAGAACGTGACCGAACCCGGAATGTTCTTCCAGCATCTGGTCGGCCTGCCGCGAACGCATGCGCGATTGATTGTCGCCGGCGAAGCCGGTTTCGAGGTTCAGGCCTTTGTCCGTGCCGTTGGGAAGTTGCCGCAAGCGTGCTGGGGGCGCCTCAAGAACCTCGCGTACTACACCGTTTCGGATTCAGAGGTATTGGCGATGGCAAACGCGAGCGTCGCGGGTCCCATCGACCCTGCCGACACCTCGGCTTGAACGCGATGAACATCCTGATCCTTACCGCCTACCCGCCAGTCCTCAATATGCATGGCGGCGGCGTCCGGATGTACCACAACATACGGATACTCGCGGCCAGACACCGTGTTCACGTCCTGTCTTTTGTAGAGAACGATTCAGAACGGAAGTCGCTGGAATCGCTTCGAGCCGTCTGTCGGTCGATTGCGGGTATAGATCGCATTCCGGATCTGGCCGCCCGCCCCTGGTCGCTCGAACCGGAGATGATGCGGTATTTCGACGTTGCCGACATGCACCGCGCGGTGTCGGATAGCATTGCGGTCAACGATATAGACGTTCTTCAGTGTGAGTACCTGCAGATGACGCAGTTTCATCGCCCCGATGTTCTGACGATCTTTACGGCGCACGAGGTCATGTCGGCCAATTCCCACAAGGAATTTCAATCTCGGTCCCGTCCCCTGGAGAAGATCCGAAGCTACTATGGATGGATGGCGATGCTTCGCTACGAGGTCCGCGCAGTTCGGCGGTTTGATCGAGTCGTCACGATGACAGGAGCGGACCGGGATTATCTCGGTTCCTACGCGCCTGATGCCGACGTACGAGACATTCCCATCGGCGTGGATGCTGGTTGGTACTCCCCGAAAGATGTAGATTCCGCTAAACCACTGGAAGTGGTGTTTCTCGGCAACTTTAGACACACCCCGAACATCGAGGCCGTCCACTTCCTGCGCGAACACCTGATGCCCCACTTCCCCCGGTTGCTTTTCCAGATTGCCGGGGGCAACGTGCCGGACGGACTGGTCGAAGGTACCGATGCCAGGCTTCTCGGGTATCAGCCCGATACGCGTGTCCTGTACAATCGGCCGAACACGATCGTCGTCGCGCCCCTGTTTTCCGGAACGGGCCAGCGCGTCAAACTGCTCGAGGCGTTCTCGATGGCTATGCCCGTGATAACGACCTCGGTGGGAGCGATGGGATTTCCCGTTAGAGATGGTGTCGAGGCTTTTGTCGCCGATACTCCGGAGACATATCGCCGGGCGCTCCGGAAACTGTGTTCGTCGGCCGAGTTGAGGTTGGAAATGGGAGGGCGCGCGAGAGAGATGATACTTGAAGGGTTCGACTGGGACCGTCTTGGTGGGCGGTTTTTAGACGTCATCTCCCCGATTGGGCAATCTACGTGAGCCGCACTGTATGGTTCGAATGATCGCTTACGCCTGTCGATTTCTGACCCTCCTGGTGATCACCGCGTGTCTGGAAGGCAATCGTGTCGACACCGAAAATTGATGTCCTGAGCCTGTTCCACAACGAACGCTCGTTGGTTCGGCCGTACCTGGAAAGCGTCGGAACGATCACGTTGCCGTTCCATCTCTTTCTCCTGGACAACGGATCCACCGATGGAACGCCCGACCAGATCGGCCGTCACATCGACAATCTCGCCTTTCCCGCTCGATTTGTTCGTTCGCTGCGGAACAACGGCTTCGCGCGAGGGATGAACCTATTGTCCCAACAAGGGAGTGGCGATTACATCTTCATTCTCAATCCCGACACAAGACTGGACACGGGTTGCCTGGAAAGGCTCGTTGCCCGAGCCGAGTCCGACCCCCGAATTGCGATCTGCGAGGCCCGGCAGGCGCCGATGGAACATCCCAAAACGTTCGATCCCGAAACGGGTGAAACGACCTGGTGTTCCGGAGCGGCGGCTCTCATAAGGCGCCGGGCGTTCGAGGAAGTCGGCCGGTTCGACGAGAAGTTGTTTTTCATGTATTGCGAGGACGTGGATCTGAGCTGGAAGCTCTGGCTTCGAGATTGGAAGTGTGTCTACGTACCCGAGTCCCTGGTCCACCACTACACAGGAGCGGTTTCCTCCGACAGGCGTCGCACACAGGAAAATTATTTCAGTTTCAGGAACACCCTTTTCCTCTATCACCGTTTTCGGAAGCGAGGAGAATCGGCGATTCTTGGCAAATTTCTCTTGCAACGCTTTGCGTCCCGGCGTTACTCCTGGCGGAGTAAGTCGTTGTTCGCAATTGCTTTCGCCGATCACATTCGCTATATTCCATACCTGATCAGGAGTCGGCGAGAGTGGGGTAACCAGTCGCATCCGTGGATACGGCTCAATGAAACCTCTTTGTCTGGTTAAACGCACGTACCCTTAATGAAGTCAGTATTTTAGAGCCCTAATCGGCATTGGGTTCCACTTACTCCAGTTGAATTTTCAGGCTGCTCCGTGTTCAAGATATCTGTAGTCATACCCACTCTGAATCGTGCGAGCCTTCTGGCTCGAACCCTCGACCATGTCGAAGGCCAATCCCTGTCCCGGGACCATTACGAAGTTATCGTCGTCGACAACAACTCTTCGGACGATACGCCCCGCCTCCTCGAGCAGAAAGCCGGCACGTTTCCGAACCTGAGGTTTGCCGTACAGAGAAAACCAGGCGCCGCGGCAGCCAGGAACACAGGCCTCGGCATGGCCAGCGGGGACATCTTGCTGTTCATCGACGATGACATCGAAGCGGATCCGCTTTTGCTGGAGTCCCACCTTGCGCATCATCGCGATCACCCCAATTCGTCGATCATCGGTACGATCCGAACCCGCTGGGAAAACACCCGCGACCCGTTCCTGCGCTATCTCCGCGATCGAAGGGTCTTTAACCCGTACAGCGTGACGAGCGACTCGATAGACTTTTCCTACTATCACACCGGTAACGTTTCATCTTCGCGAGAGATGCTGGTGGAAGAGGGTGGGTTCGACGAGCAGTTTGCGGTGTACGGAATGGAGGACATCGAACTGGGCTACAGGCTGGAGAGGCGTGGCTGCCGGATGGTTCCTGGAGTCGATGCCGTGGCGATTCATCATTACTCTCCGACGTATGATGAGTTCACCGAACGCTGCCAGCAGGCAGGATATTCTCTGGGTTTGATGTTGAGACTCCATCCGGAACTACGGGAGCGGTTTACCGAGAATGGCCGAATGACGAAGGTACTCAAACCGCTCCACCGACTGTACAGTTTCGCTGCGCCGCTGATCCAGCCGGTTTGCCGTTCGCTGGCACACCTGGACGAAAAACGGGGTACGGGGCGTGTCACGCCGGCCCTGGGCTTTCACTATGACTGGGCGCTGCGTTACTACTTCTTTCTGGGATACTCCAGGTACGGGTCCAACGGACATTCGAAGCCGCAGGTCGTGGCGGACCAGGTTGTTGACGAATTGAAGATCGAAAAGCCCCGTTCCAAAGTCCACAGTGGCTCGCTTGTGCCCTGATTGGTGGTGACATCCCCAACGGGCCAGGCTGCCGACGCGATCGCGTATGAATGAGGCAAGTGGTAAGGACGTCGGTTCATCCCATTCGGTAACTTTCCTCGGCGAATTCTCCAAGAAGCTCGCCACAAATACTTTTTTCAATTTCGTAGGTCGTTTCTGGAGCTTCGTTGTGACGCTCCTGCTGACTCCATACATCCTGTCCCGCCTGAGCGTCACCGAATTTGGCGTCTGGGTTCTCCTGTCCGTCTTCGTCAGCTCTTTCAACCTGCTCGACCTTGGACTGGGATCATCTTTCACCAAGTACGTGTCCCAGTATCATGCTCGCCGCGACGATGCCCGTATCAACCTGGTTCTGTTTTCGGGCTTGCTCTTTTATTCGGTCTTCGGCCTGGGCCTGGTTGGCGTCGGAGTACTGCTCGAACCATTCCTGTTCGCGGTTTTCAAAATCGAGACTGTCCCCGGTGTCTTCCTGCTTGTTCTCGTCTCCTTCGCCCTGAACAACATCGCCCTGATGTTGGTGTCGACCCTGAAGGGGCTTCAGAGGATGGATCAATCCAATGCCGTAGAAATATGGATGAGTGTGCCGAACCTGGTCGGTACCGTACTCTTCCTGGAAGCCGGCATGGGGATGTTCGGGCTTGCGATCCACTCGGTTGTTCTGGCGCTACTGACTCTTGTCGCGGCCTGGCGTAGATTGAGAAGAGTTCACCTGGGACTGTCCATCAGTTGGAGGTTCGACCCGGCGTTCGTTCGGGAGATGTTTGGGTACGGCGCGAAACTTCAGGTGAGTCGGCTGGGAGGGCTGGTCTGCTTCCAGATCGACAAGTTGATCATCTCGCGGTTCCTCGGCGTTGCGGCGGTGTCGTTTTACGAAGTGGCCTCCCGTCTGATACTTTTCATGCGAGCGTTGCCGCTGGTCATGATCTCTGCCCTGATCCCGGCCACCTCGGAGCTCGGTGCCCGCAACGACAGGGCCCGCATTCTCAAAGCCTATCTGCTTGCATCCAAGTACGTCGTCATGCTCTCGGTAGCGCTCGTTGCGTTCGTAATCCTCGAGGCGGATTCGCTCCTTCGTCTATGGTTGGGTAACGGCTTCGAGCAGTCTGTAATACTGGTTCAGGTCCTGGCGATCGGCTATGGCGTCAATGTGATGGGTGGAGCGGCCAGTCAGACCGGCGCCGGTGTCGGGCGGCCCGAGTTCGACATGAAAGGCACGATACTGCTGACTGTCCTGAACCCGATCCTCAGCCTGCTTCTGGTTCGCGAATTCGGTGCCGCGGGCGCCGCCGCCGGAACCTCATTGGCGTTGATCGTGGCCGCCGGTTATTTACTGATCCTGTTCCATCGGGACTATCTGGGGGACCGGGCAAGGACGATAATCCGCGATGTTCATGTTCGGCCCTGGGCTTCGGGAATAATCGCGAGCGTGTCGGTCTGGGGCCTTCACCTGTTGCTGCCCCCGCTGGTCGACATCGCGCAGGTTCGTTATCTCATCCCCGTGAAGATCGCTGCGGATCTTGTGGTTTTTACGGTCGCCTATGTGGCGCTCCTGGTCGGCTTCCGACATGTCACCGCAATCGACTGGAAGAACTTCACCGGACTGGTTTCCTTCGGATTCGAGTTCGTCCGCCACCCGCTCAGAGAACGCGTAAAGATCTATCGATAAATGTGTCGATGAAGAGTGTCGGGGCGGCCGTCTCTGGCCGCCCGCCCGTCCAGAGCGGCGTTCGGTTTGGGGCGTCGGTTCCTGTGTACTTGCAGGCAAGGAGTGTCGGGGTGTCCGTCCCTGGGCACCCGCCGGGCTAGAGCGGGCGTTGTTTTTTCAGCGTTTAGTTTGACAGGCTTCGGTCCCTGAGAAGGGGAAGTTGTCGGTGTGACCCGAGGGGGCCCACGGAGGGACCCCCCGACACGCTCTTCCTACGGGTCTCGCTGACTAATTCACGCTGACCGTGTCTCGATCGCGGATTCTTCGGACTACGGCGCGGACGATTTTGTTCGCGTTTCGCCTGTTCGTCAGCTTTTTCCCAAGGTTGAGTATCGATCGGGGCCTGGAATAGAACCGGAAGTAGGCGTTCCGCTGGATAGTTTTGAGTTCGTTGACGGGAAGGGATTCGTTGTGGACGGTTGGGAAGAGTTGGTCGAGCTCTTCGAGGCCCTCCGAGTCCATGACTCCAAAGCGTCCCTCCACCATGTCGTTCCGTAGAACTGTTCCCTTGAAGGGACTGACCAGTGAAATAAAGATGGTATCGAGAGGTGCATGGACGGCAAACTCCACGGTACGGTTGACGTCCTCACGAGTTTCTCCCGGAAATCCGATCATGAAGAACCCGCAGACTTCTATCCTGTACTTTCGAGCCCACTTGATGGTTTCGAGCGAAGGGGCCAGTTTCAGATTCTTCCGGATGAGCCGCTGGTACTTTTCCGAGACTGTTTCGATGGCGATCGCCATATAGTGAGTGCCGGCCTCCTTCATCAGAGCAACGAGTTCTTCGTCGAACCGGTCGCCCCGCACACCGTTCGGGAACTGCATGTGGATGTTCAACTTCCGGTCGACGATCCCACGACAGATCTCTTTGGCCCGTTCCAGGTCGAAATTAAAAATGTCGTCGACCATCATGAACTCCCCAACACCGTGAACCCGGACCAGCTCTTCCATCTGATCGACTACTTTCGCCGGCGACAGCCCCCGATACTTCTTTCCGTGGATCGTGTGGCAGTACGAACAACGGTAGGGACAACCGCGACTTGAAATGAACTGGACGGCCCGCTGCGATTTAGGAAAGTGCCACGGGGAATCGAGGCGGAAGTAGGTGTCCAGGTCGACGAGATCATATGCCGGCGCCGGTAGAGCCTCGATGTCCGGCACACTCGCCGGCGTGCTCGACAGAACCCGGCCGTCCTCTATCGACCATAATCCCTGAATGGGGCCTGGTGGTTCGCCGGCTTCGAGTGCGTCGAGCAACTCGGCCAGGGCAATCTCACCCTCGCCTACGATCACATAGTCCACAACGCCGGTCCGCAGACATTCCTCCGGGTCGCCTGAAGGATGCGCCCCTCCGAAGACGATTGTGATTCCCGGATGAGTCTCCTTGAGGCGCCGCGCTTCACGAACGGAGTCGGGGAACTCGCAAGTCATACACCCGAGTCCGGCGATCCGGACCTGCCGTTGCCGGATGTAATCATCGACCGATTCCAGTGTAGCCCCCCCGACCACCAGATCCAGGATGCCGGCCTCGTGGCCGTGTTCCCGGAGATAGGCCGAAAGGTGGACATAGTTCAGCGGCACATTGTTAATGTAGGCATTGGCGTCGGCGGCGGGACGAATGAGGGCGATTTGCATTGTCTTGAGACGTGCTGCTCGGGGGATCGTCATCGATTCCCCTCTCCTGGAATCGACGTTGGGGAGAATAGACCCCCTCAGATGATTAGAATAATCGCAAACCTCCCGAAGTCAACAAGCAACAGTCGGAGGGAACTGTGCAGGAGGCCGCTCGATCGTTGTAAGTGTTTGATTGTGAACGAACTGCTACTCCCGATTGTCACTTACTGCCAGGGCGGGCCCGGTGCCGGGCTGCTGAAATACGAAACCCCGTTTCGTCTTTTTTCCAATTCGACGCGTCTTCGGGAATGTGAGGGCCGAACTTGAATATCGAAAACGCCGACGATCGAACGATCATCGAGCGAGTTCTTGCGGGCGATACGAATTCGTTCAATCTTCTCGTCTGGCAGTGGGAGAAGCCCATCTACAACTATATCGTCCGTTTGATCGGCGACCGCGAGGAAGCGATGGATCTCTGCCAGGACAGCTTTATAAAGGCCTACCGGGAACTGGGGTCGCTGAAGGACCGCGATCGTTTTTCCTCCTGGCTGTACCGGATCGCCCACAACGTATGTTACTCCCGATTTCGGAAGGACAAGGGCAAGACGTTCGTCCCGCTGGACCCGGACGTCGCCGTTACCAGGATGCCGCTCGAAAACCGCCTGGCGGTGGAGAAGGCACTCGGACAGTTGCCGGCCGATCAGCGGGAGGTCGTCGTATTGAAAGTATTTCAGGGATTGAGATTCGACGAGATAGCCGCTGTTCAAAACGCTCCCGTCTCCACGGTCAAGTCCCGGCTCTATGTGAGTTTCGAGAAACTGAAATCGGTCCTGGGCTCCGAGCCCCTCGACCGTTCCCAAACATCTTGAGCAGATAATCAGGTGATTGATATGTCGCATCTGGAAGACAGGCTGGCAGAGTTCGTGTACGAGGAACTACCGGCATCGGAGATGGAGTCTACCCGCCGGCACGTTGGCCAATGTCCCGAATGCCAGGCTCGTGTGTCCGAGTTCGATAAAATCCGGCACGCGCTCGAAGAACTACCCGACGTCGAGATACCGCGCCGGGTTGTGTTCGTGCCCTCGAACGAGTCGGTCTGGCGCAACTTTCTTTCTCCCCGCTGGCTGGTACCGATGGCCACGGCCGCTGCGCTGGTGCTGGCGTTGGTCGTGGCGGGTCCGATTGACGTCGACTGGCAGGAGTCCGGCGTGTTGATTGCTTTCGGCGAGGTCGCGACTCCTCCGACATCGATTCGGGAGGCCCGGCAACCCGCGATCATAGAGCCGCAACCGATCGACTATGAGCGCATCTATCAACGCATCGGGCAGCGCATCGGGGCAGAGCTTGAGGAGAGACAGCAGGCGTGGCTGGAGTCCGAACTGGATCGGCGGGTGGCTGCCATCGACGCGTCGAACCGGCAGGAAATCCAGCGTGTACGAGCCAATTTGGTCTATCTGTCCGATCTCCAACGGGCGGCTGGCAGGGACACCATGGAAAACTCCTCGTCGATCCAATTGCTAGCCGCCAGAACAGGGGTGCAGGAATGAAGATGTTCAGACTGGTTGTGTTCTTGATCGTATTTCCGGGCATTCTGCCCGCTCATGCCGACTCCAGTCAGATCGCCCGCTTCAAGCAGGAATCGATCGTTTTGACCGGCCTTCTCGACGACGCCGTTTCGACGATCGTTCCAGGCCCGATCCTACAGCGTTCGAAAGCGACATATCTGGAGGGGTATGGAGTGGTCATGAGCATCGAGGTGGCGCTCGAGCCCCCGATGAACCCGTTCTCAGGCGTAAAAGCGCCGGCGGAGGTTCGGCAGCTGAACACCCAGCGGCGCACCGCCCTCAAAGAGAAGGCGGTCGAGTTGCTCAAGGACAAAGTGGCGGGCCTGGGTTCAGTCGCCTCCAGCGAATGGGTGGCGATCGTGATCCACATGCTGAATACGAACCCGGCGGACCTGCCTGATTTGCCGACACAGCTCGTCGTGGCCGCAAGAAAGCAGGACGTCGTCGACCTCGGATCAGGGACGATCGCTCCCGACGTATTCCGGGACCGAATCAGGATTCGGGAACACTGATTTTCCGCTATGAAAGCGCTACTTGCCTTCGAACGTAAACTCTTTGGAGAATTGCTCCAGGATCGCGGCCTGATTTCCGATGAAGATCTCGGCAATGCCCTTTCGCTGCAGGCGGATCGCCCTGACAGAATCGGAAGGATTCTAACCGACCTCGGGTTTGTATCGGAACGGGACGTCCTGTCTGTATTGAGCGAACAGATCGATGTCCCCGTTTACGGTGGTGAGTATCCCGCGGTTCCGATCGAACCCGACAAACTGCCCTACCGCTTCCTTCACGCTTTTTCGGTGGCGCCCGTGCGTCATGAAGACCATGTGTTGTCGCTGGTAATGGCGGACCCTCTCGACTCCGAGACGCGATCGGCGATAAGTCAGAGAACCGGTCTCGACTTGAAGGTGTTCCTTGCCAACGAATCGGCGATCCTGGACGAACTCGAGAGGTTGTACGGCGTAAGTGAGGGTGATGACAGGCTCATCGAGACCCTGGGGGACCCTCTCGCGGACGACAACATCGATCAACTCCGGGACCTTGCTTCCGAGGCGCCGGTCATCCGAATGGTTAACCTGATCATTTCCCGCGCGGTGGAATCCCGTGCCAGCGACATCCACATCGAGCCGTTCGAGAAGGAACTGCAACTCCGTTACCGTGTAGATGGGGTCCTGCACAACGTCGATTCGCCACCCAACCAACTGCGCGGCGCCATCATTTCCCGAGTCAAACTGATGGCGAAACTCAACATTGCCGAACGAAGACTCCCTCAAGACGGTCGAATCAAGCTCAAGGTTCTCGGCAAAGAGATCGATCTTCGAGTCTCCACCCTGCCGACCATGTATGGCGAAAGCGTCGTGATGAGAATCCTCGACAAATCGAACACGGACCTTGTCGACCTTCGGCGTCTGGGCTTCCCCGATGATCTGTATTCGCTGATCTGTGAAATGACATCCAAGCCGCACGGAATCTTTCTGGTGACCGGTCCGACGGGTAGCGGCAAGACGACGACGCTCTACAGCGCGCTGAAACGGATTAACATCCCAGACCGAAAAATCATCACGATCGAGGACCCCGTTGAATACCAGATGGATGGGATCAACCAGATCCAGGTGAATTCGCAGATCGAGTTGACCTTCTCGGTGGGTTTGCGCCATATCGTCCGGCAGGACCCGGACGTGATTATGATCGGAGAGATCCGCGACCTGGAAACCGCTGAGATCGCGATCCGGGCGGCCCTGACCGGTCACCTGGTTTTCAGCACGCTTCACACCAACGATGCGCCCAGCGCGATTACCCGGCTGATCGACATGGGGGTTGAGGACTACCTTCTAGCCTCGTCCCTGATAGGGATTCTGGCCCAGCGCCTCGTTCGGTCCAACTGCCGTCATTGCCGCCGTCCCGAACGACTTTCGGTCCACACCGCCGTGGAATTGGGTTTTTCGCCTCAGGGCACCGAAGAGCATGTCGAGATCCAGAAGGGCCCGGGTTGTGATCAGTGCGGGCATACCGGGTACGAAAGCCGTTTGGGCATATTCGAAATGGTCGATGTCGACGACGACCTGCGTCAGGTGATCACCTCCAACCCGGACGCAAATGCGTTGATGGCCCAGGCGCTTCGGTCGGGGATGCGCCCCCTGAAATCCGACGGATGGAGCAAGGTGCTGGCCGGCATCACAACACCCGATGAAATACTTCGCGTGACTCAGGAAGTTTGATCGAAATGGGGACTAGCTTCGAATACAAGGCGGTCAACAAGGAAGGCAAACACTTCGATGGTCTCCTCGAGGCAATCGATCGGGGAGCGGCCGCCTTCACGGTAAGGAACATGGGGTTGATCCCGCTCGACATTCGAGAGTCGCGGACGAAGTCGAGCGCTCTGAAGTTGCCTCGAATCCGGTTCGAACGCATCACCAGGAAGGACATCCTTTTCTTTACCGAAGAACTGTCCACCCTTGTGTCGGCCGGCCTTCCACTGGATCGGAGTCTCGCCATTACACGGGAGTTGGCGCCCAAGCATGCGTTGCGGTTGATCATCGACGACCTCCTGAAACAAATCAAGGGAGGGAAGTCCCTGGCTGAATCTCTGGCGGCCCACCCCAAGCACTTTTCCCGGCTATACGTGAGTATGGTGCGGGCCGGTGAGGCTGGGGGCGTCCTGGATGTCATTCTGGACCGGTTGTCGGAATTCGAACGGACCGCCGACGAGCTTCGTTCATACCTGACGGCCTCGCTCGTGTATCCGGTCCTGTTGTCTGCGGTGGGGATCGGTTCTCTGGGAATCCTGTTCTATTTTGTCATTCCCCGGTTTGCTACGATATTTGAAGACATTGGCGCTGAAATCCCTACGAGCACGCTGTTCATGCTGACGATTTCGAGCTTTATGACGTCTTACTGGTGGGCCATCCTGGCCGGCCTCGCCGTCGCAGCGTTACTCATTCGGGCCTGGTTACAGACGCCTTCGGGCAGCAGATCCCGGGATGTGATCATTCTGAAAACGCCGTTGCTGGGGCCGACTTTGCTGAAGATGGAGGTGTCCCGGTTTTCCCGAACTCTGGGTACTCTGATCGGCAGCGCCGTTCCGTTGATTGCCGGTGTTCGCATCGTCGAGAACATTGCGAACAATCAGATTCTGGCCGAGGCCATATCGAAGATCGCCGATGGCGCCAAGCGGGGTGAAGGCGTGGCCACGCCGATGCGCGAAGCCGGGGTCTTCCCGGGTCTGGCTGTCCATCTCGTGGGTGTCGGCGAGGAAACCGGACGGCTGGACACGATGTTGCTCAAGCTGGCCGACGTTTACGAGAAAGACGTCATGACGTCGGTTAAGGCGCTGACGGCCGTGTTCGAGCCCTTGATCATTCTCGTCATGGGTATACTGATCGGGACCGTGGTCCTGTCGATGTTGATGGCGATCTTCAGCATCAACGACATCGCTTTTTAGGAGGGGTTGTGTGGAATCCAGGCTGTAATTGCGAGGCGGAACCCCAACCGGGCGCCGGGCGCAGGCATCGAGCCGAAGGCATCACGCTGATCGAGTTGCTTGTTGTCATGGTTATCATTTCGTTGTTTGCGACCCTGGTGGGCGCCCGGCTGTTCCGCAGTGTCGACAGGGCGCGTCAAACGACCGCCAAGGCTCAGATCTCCGAATTCGAAACGGTACTCGACCTCTTCCGCCTCGACGTGGGCCGGTACCCGACGGCCGCCGAAGGATTCGCAGTTTTACGAGTGAACACGGGAAACATCCGAAACTGGGACGGTCCCTACATCGCCAAGGACGTTCCCCTGGATCCCTGGGGACGTCCGTACGTCTATCTGTATCCCGGTACGCATGGGGATTTCGACATCGTGTCTTTCGGTGCGGACGGTCAGGACGGTGGAGAGGACGGGGACCTGGACGTGGTGAGTTGGCAGTAGGGGAAGTGGTCAGTTGCTCGGAGCCGCCCTGCTAACTGAAACTATTCGCTCGCCCGTCGTGGGAAGAGGTTGCGGTCGCTGCAGATCCCATAACTGACCATCGACCACTTTTATCCCCTTCTCCTTCGTCTTTTTCTGACACTGATGCGTCATCACCCATATGCGGGAACTTCGCGCAAACGGCCTGTCCCTGGTAGAGGTGATGATCGTCATGACGATCATCGCCCTGTCGGTGGGGCTGGTGGGTCCGCGGATCGGGGCCGGGATGACACGCCTGGAAGTCCATCAGGCCGAGCAGACGATCCGAAGTTTCGTCCAGATTGCCCGGTCCAAAGCCAGACGGACGGACCGCGCACATTTTGTCGTCCTGGACCGAAGAAGCTCCAGCCTCGTCCTGGTCGGTCCCGATATGCAGGTGCTTCGAGAACGCGATCTGCCGTCTTCAATTGAAGTCATCGGAGATTCCGACAGCGGCGTGACGTCGATCTACGTGCCGCCCTCCGGATTGCTCCGACAGGCGACGATATTGCTGCGGTCCCGAATTGGAACCTCGGAGGTGGCGTTCGAGTGAGGCAGGACAGAGGATTCACGCTCATCGAAGTCGTCGTCGCCGTCACGATACTGGGTCTGTCTTCGAGCGCCTTGTTCGGTCTCTTCGGGGCCTCGGTCAACAACTTGAGAAAAATCGAGGAGTTGCATCGATATCAGCTTGCCGCCGAAGAAGTCATGAACCGAGTCCTTCTTCTCCCGAGTCTGCCGGGTTCGGGAAGGGCTGGGGGTCGACTCAATCAAATAGATGCGACCTGGACTCTGCGGGTCGAGCCCTGGATTCCGTCAAGTCTGGCGACCCGGCCCGCAAGCGCAATCGTGAGAGTGGAGGTCGAGGTTCTCTGGGAGGGCCGAAGCGGCGGTCGCCGGGTTCGGCTCGAGACGGTTCGATCGGCGGGAATATCCTACGATAACGCCGATTTCGGGAGGTCCATCGACGATGTGTTTCCCTGGTGAATGATGGCCTAGGATCGGCGATGGCTGACAACCGCACCCGAACTCCTGTCTCGCCGCTTCCTCCATCGACGAACGCTCCGCATGGATTTACGTTGATCGAAGTGATGGTCAGTCTCGCCATCATCGGTCTGATCGCGACACTGATGTTTTCCGGCTTGAGAGTCGGTATCGATACCTGGGAACGGGGTTCCGCCAAGATTCGGGAACTGGAGGAGCGCTCAAGGGTCGAGGGCCTGCTGCGTCGTCAATTGAGCCTGGCCTCAGCCACTGAGTTCAGTGGGGAGAATGGCGCCGTTGTGCTCTTTACCGGCGATAGCCATCGCCTGGAATTCGTCAGTCGATACTCGTTGTTTGACGGAACCACCGACGCCAGGAAAATCGACTACGTGGTGGACGATGGACGATTTACTTATAGCGAGCACTTCCTGTTCGACTATCGCCCCGGTGCCATCATCGATACCGAACGCCGGACCCTGGCGGAGTTTTCCGAAGTGGACTTTCGCTATCTCGCCACGGATCGCGATGGACGGGCGGAGTGGATCGAGAACTGGGGCCTCGGTGACGGACTTCCAAGGGCGGTACAAGTCCGGATCGACAACGATTACACAGTGGTACCGCTGACCTATTTCGAATGAACGATCGTGGCATCATCCTGTTGAGCGTTCTCTGGGTCTTACTGATCCTGTCGGTGATTTCTCTGTCGCTGGCCGCCGCGGTACGCACAGAGGTTTCGGGTGCCGGAGGCAGCTTCGATTCCGAGCGGGCATTCTTCATGGCGAAGGGGGCGGCCGCCGTGGTCTTCCAGGATCTGGTGACCGATGGTGATCTTTTTGCCGATTCGCCCGTTGAACGGAGGGATGGCGAGTTCATTTTTCCGTTCGAGACCGGTGAAGTCCGCGTACGTATGGAATCCGGCCGGGATCGGATCGATATCAATCACGCGCCCGACACATTGCTGGCGTCGATGTTCGACTCTCTCGGGATCGAACAGGACGTCCGGAACCGATTGGTCGATTCGATCCTGGACTGGAGGGACGTGGATAATATCCCGCATCTATATGGTGCTGAAGTACAGGACTACACTCCTGCTGACGGAAGAATCCTGCCCGCTAACGGTCCGTTTCAGTCTTCCGACGAGATTCTGTTCGTGAAAGGGGTGACAGCCGAGCTTTTCTACGGAAGGCTGATCCGCGACCCGCTGACCGGGGAGTTTCGAAAGATCTCCGGAATACGGGAGTTGATCACAGTGAACTCCGACATATCGTCGGTGAATCCGAACGAAGCGTCCGTCGCGGTATTGAGCGCTCTTCCAGGCGCGGATCTGCTGCTCGCTCAGGCCATTGTCGCGGCTCGACAAGACGAGGCGTTCGAAGGCATGGACGACCTTGTCGAACGGGTGCGCGGTGTGAGGGAAAACGATGTCCTGAGCTTTCTTACGTTCAATACTGGGGGGCCGATCAGTATCATCGCCCGGGCCCGTGTAACCCCGTCGGGAGTCTCGCGGACGGTGCGTCTGATCTTGAAAAGAGAGGAGCGTCGTCAGATTTTTAGTCTCTCGCCCTTACTGTACATGAGGCGTGAGGAGTTAAAACTGGATCGGTGGCAGTATGAATAATTTCCTTCCACGAACCGCCGTCGGGTTCGAGATCGCTGGAAGCGACCTGCGGGTCGCAGTGGTCCGGTCGTCGTTTGGAAAGTCGCGGCTCCTGGGTTCGTTTACCGTCGAGGGGTTCGTCGATCTCGGGAAAGACCAGCGACTGGAGGAACTGCGCAAGATTGCGGAACGACACACGCTCAGAGGCCTGCGAATATTCCTCACCCTCCCTCAGGGGGCCGGTCTTGTCCGGGCGATGGATTTTCCTGTCGAGATCCGGGACCGGATTCGTTCCGCTGTCGATCTGCAGGTTGAGAGCCTGTCCCCCTGGCCGTCCGAGGACATCTACTGGGACATGGCCTGGCGTAGTCCAGCGAAAGATGCCAGATCCGTTACCGTGACGATCGGGATCGTTACGCGCGAGACCCTCGATCCATGGATCGACGTCTTCGACTCGGCAGGGTTGCCCTTGTCTGGCTTTTCGTTCTCGACAATGGCGTGGGCGCACGCCGCCTCGACTCTGTGGTCCGATGACATCCCGACGATTCTGCTTAGTCTCGAGCGGGATTATGCCGAAGGCTCTCTCGTCAACGGCAACCGGATCACTTCTATCGGTTTGGCAGAAGGCGGGTCCGAAGTGGATCGCGCCGGCAACATGATGCGTCGGCTTTCGAGCCTGTCTCGCGTGCGGTCGTTCGAGAACGTTCGAACGCTGGTATTTGGATCTGAAGTCGAGGCGCTTGACGGAGATAATCCGCCGATTCCGATCGAAGGTGGTTCGGGGAAGGGATTCGGTGCGGTCGCTGCAGCGCTTTCCGGGTCGGGCAGCAGTCCGTTCGCCGCCAACCTGGTGCCGGCGGAACGGCGGTTCCGGCGTAAGCTGGAACTGGCGCCGACATTCGTTCTGCTGGCTCTCGTGGTTTTGGCCGGGGCAACTCTGTCCCTGCTGGAGCCGTATCAGTGGTCGGTCTACGCGGCGCAGTTGGACACGGCTATAAGCGCGGTCGCGCCGACCGTGCGTGATGTGACGGATCAGGAAACGGAACTGAATGCACTTTCGGAAAAGTACCGCGTCTTGAGTGCTCACGTGAACGGAAGAGATTTGACCCTGGAAGCTCTTCAGGAACTGGTTGAAGTACTTCCAGTCGACACCTGGCTGAGTGCGTTTACGCTCCAGGAAAACGACGTGACGATTTCGGGATTCTCCAGCAGCGCCTCTGAGCTTCAGAGGCTGATCGAAGAAAGTCCACTGTTCGAAAACGCAGAGTTTCCGAGTTCTGTCACCCGTAACGAGGAAGGTCGGGATCGATTTACGTTGCGATTTGTTCTGGGGGGCGTGTCATGAAGATGGAGTTTCGACCCAGAGACCGTCGCGCGCTCGTTCTGCTTGGGTCCGCCCTGGCCGTTTACTTTTTCTTCACCGAGGTTGGATTTTCCGTCTACGACGAGCTGGCGGCTGCCCAGGAAGGTGCGTTGGAAAAGGAGGATCAGCTCCGCCGATACCGGCGCGCCGTGGTCCGGAAGGCGAACTACGAGCAATTGCTTGAAGACGCGAGGCAACGGGTAGCCGAAGCGGAAGCAACATTGATTCGGGGGGACAATCCCGCCCTGGCCTCGGCCGAACTTCAGACCATTGTCGAGGGCGCCGCTGAGAGAACCGGGATTGAGCTCGGGCAACGGGCCATATCGCCGGCGAGCCGAAAAGATGACTTTTTCGCCGAGATCACGATGACGCTTGCATTCGAATGTACGCCTGGCCAAATGGTGGGTTTTCTTTCCGAGTTGCGAGCTGCCGAGAAGTTCATATCGGTGCGGTCCTTCGAAACCTCTCCGGTTCGGGCTGTTGATGAACTGTCCACGGACGTTGAGATGACGAAGGACCTCCGGGTTAATCTTACCGTCGGCGCCGTTCTGGCCAGTGTCCTTTCGGCCCCGGCGGCCGAGGGAGACGAAGGTTAAGCGATGAAACGACAAATAGTCATCTTGAACGCCGGTCTGGTCCTTCTGGTCGCCGGCGCCGGCGTCGGGTTTCGTAACGCCTGGGTGGGTTTTCGAGTGTCGCACGATGTAGGACGGGTCCAATACACCGGCGACGCCGTGTCCGCACCGGTCCTACCGGCCAATGGAGATGAGCCTGGAGTCCAGGTCTGGACCGGGATAGCAGATCAAAATCCTTTCAGCTTCGACCGTACCGACATCTCCATCGAGGTCGCCGAAGCGCCGGTTCCGGCCGGTCCGCTGCCGATCTTGTTCGGCACCGTGTCCTTCGGGACCGCGCCCATGGCCATGCTGGCGACCGGCGATCCCGGAAACCGGGACTACCGTCCGATGCGTGTCGGCGACGTCATCGACGGATGGGAGTTGGTCGAGATCCAGGCCAAGTCGGTCCTCGTCGAGTCGGGAGGTGTGCGAGAGACCGTAATCATGAACGATCCGACAGCCCAGATGTCTCGCGACAGGAGCAGAACCATCGCACGGAATGGACCTCCCCCCCAGGTTTCGACCGTGCAAGCCCCTAGAGGCTCGGCGGCGCAAACGCAACCTGTTGTCAATCGGGGGTCCGCCAGGCCAGCGACGCCCACCCCGGCGAGCTTATCGGAGCAGAACGTCCCGCCGGGCTTCATGATTCAAAAAACACCGTTCGGCAATGTATTGGTTCGCAAACCCCAACCATGAAGAAAACTATTTTCGTTCTGTTATCTGTTGTCCTGGCATGGACACCCGTTGGTGCTCAGGACCCGGCTTCGATCTCGCTCTTTCTGGACAATACGGACATCCACCAGATCATCCGTATCATTGGAGAGGAACTGGGTCTCAACTACATCGTGGATCCGGCCGTCCAGGGTACTGTGAACATCAACACGTCGGGAAATCTCCAGCGTTCCGATCTGCTGCCGATCCTGGAGACGATCCTTCGAATAAACGGCGCGACGATTATTCAAACTGGGAACTTCTACGAGATCGTTCCGTCTACGGTCGCCCTCCGACAGGCTTTGCCCGTGCAGGATGGCCCGGCAGTCGTTAGCCCGGATGATCAGTTCGTCATTCAGGTCGTTCGTATGAAGTTCGTCGCGTCCACGGAAATGTCACAACTCTTGATGCCGTATCTCAGCGAAGGGGCAAACATCGTCGTTCACGATGCCGGAAACATACTGCTCATTACCGAACGCCGGGGCAACCTGGGGAAACTACTGGAGATAATCGACGTTTTTGACACGAATGTGTTTGAAGGCGAACGGGTGCGCCTGTTTCCTGTTGCGAACAATCTCGCGGAAGATCTCGTTCAGGATCTGGACACGATCTTTTCCGGGTATGCACTTTCTCAAGGTCGGTCCGCGATTCGCTTCGCGGCTATCGAGCGGATGAACTCCGTCCTGGTCATCACTCCGAACCCGGCAGTTTTCGAAGAGGTCGAACGTTGGCTCCAACGGCTAGACCAGCCTCTTCTGACGACGGGTGTCCGCAATTTTGTTTATAAGGTGAAGAACGCCAAGGCTATAGACATACAGAATGTTTTGACGCAGCTCTACGGAACTGAGGTTCAGCTGTCGAATATCTACCAGACTCCCGCAGGCGTAGCGCCAGGGGCCCAGACGCCGACTGGCCAGCCTCCGGCAGAGGGAAATCCGGCCGCCGGAGGGGTGACTGCCTTCGTGCCGACCGGGAGCGTGAAAATCATTGCCGACGTAATTAACAACGCACTGGTTATCCAGGCAACCGCCCAGGAATACGCAATGATCGAGGACACCATCGAACAGTTGGATCTCCTTCCGCGTCAGGTGCTCATCGATGCTCAGATCTACGAAGTGGTTCTGGACGATTCAATCTCGTTCGGGCTGTCGGCCGTCCTGCAGAACCGCGGCACGCTGCAGAATCCCCAGACGACGGCTTCCTTTGCAACTGCCGGGGGCGGCGCCCCGTCGTTGAGGGCCCAGACGTTTGCGTTCATTGGCAGGGCGCGAGAACTCGTGCTCTTTCTGAACGCTTCGGAAAATCGATCCAGAGTGCGGACACTGTCTGCGCCTTCGGTCCTCGTCAGCGACAACAAGCCCGCTCGGTTTACGGTCGGCGCAGAGGTGCCGGTTCCGACATCGTCGTCGGTGACCCCAGTGCAGTCGGACGGTACCAACCTCTTTGCCCAGACGATCCAGTTTCGCGAAACCGGCGTAATCATGAACGTCACGCCTCAGATCAACGAAAGCGGCAACGTGACGTTGGAGATTAGTCAGGAGGTCAGCCAGGCCTCGGCGAACACCACGTCCGGCGTGGTTGCACCGGTCATTGGAAAATCATCGGTCGAGTCGACCGTCGTCGTTCGCGACGGCCAAACGATCGTCCTCGGAGGCTTTATTCGAGAAAATCAGGACCTCATTCGAAACCGAATACCTCTGCTCGGACGAATCCCCATTTTGGGGGCTCTGTTCGGCAGCACCTCGCGTTCGACCACCCGGACTGAACTTATCATCCTGATCACGCCTCATGTGATACGCACTTATGACGACACCGACGTTGTCACGGAAGAACTGATAGAAAAGCTCGAGGAAATCAAAAAACTGCTACCCTGACACACTTGTTTCCGGCCCGGTGTGTCCGAATGACTCACCATGTTTTTGCAGGAACCTCTCTAAGTTGTTGAAAGCTCGCGTTGATGGTTGGTTTTCGATCGTGGAACGCCATGTGCAGTAGTCCAACTGCCCGAACCTGCAGTTTTCGCGCGTAGTCGAGGCGATCTCGCAGATCCGGAGAGTTTGAGTCGCAATGCTGTGAAGCTTAACTGCTTGACAGAGAGCAGCATGCATGTTACGTTACCGAAGTTTTGCTCGACCTCTCTTGTCCGGTGGGGAGGTCGGATGCTGCGATAATCAGTAGGTCTTTTTTTGCGACTTGTAACTCGTTAGCTATCGGGGCGGGTTGTTTCGGCTCCCGTTTGATTTTCGATTTGAATTCGGGTGGTGCTGCCGTCAGGTGCGAGTGATCGTTTCGTCGGCGGTTAGATTTGACAGCACTCGTTGAATGACTTCTAACTTTTCGCGTTGAAGGAGAAACAAATGCAACTGAGGTCCAGGGTTTTATTTGGGCTGGTAGTCACGATGCTGGTGCTGGCCATGGCGCCGGTTTCGAACGCCCAGATCAACATCACCATTTTTGAGAACGGATCAGCGTTGGAGAACAACTTTAACCGGCATGCGATGACGGCGGACAGAGGTTCGGTCGGCGCCGGCATGGTGGTTTCCGGAGCGTTGCTGGCGTCCTCGCCACTGACAACGACCTTTCTGACAATCACCTATCCGGGTGATATCACGTCGAGTCCGACAATTCCAACTGACGACGTTCTCCGCGTGGAAGGGCGGAGTGGCATTTTCGCAACTGTCGCAATCAGCACGGTGCTGTTTGCTTCCAATCAGGTCCTGCTCACGCTGCCTGGCTTCGATGACGGCGTCCAGAACAGTTCGGGTTCGTTCCGTCTGATTGGTGTCCGTATGGATGCCACCGGGCTCACTGCTCCGGTGACCACGACGTACTCGCTGAGCAACACAGCGAACAACTACCTGTTATCGGATTCGAGCGGGACCGTGATCACGGCGTTCGGCGCGGGTATCGCAAGCATGGCGATCGGATCCATTTCCGGCGCGGCGAGCCTTGGAACGTCGACGATCTTCACCAACGCGACGCCGACCCCCACCACGGCGTCTCTCCTTATCACCGAAGGGTTCGCCTCCGCTTGGAGGACCGCTTCGCAGGAGAGCGGTTCCGGAGTTGGCTTGACCGGTAACGGTACCAGCGTTGAAGTCACGTTTACCGGAATACCTGCCGGAGTGACGATGACGATTACCACCACGGCGAGCAGTACGCTGACAGGTCTTACCACTACCGATACTTCGTTGACATCCACCAGCGGGGATGACGCCGCGACTATACGCTGGACTGGCTCTTCCACTACAGCGGTCGAGGAAATTCAGCTGAATCTGAGCTTTGCGATATCCGGAACCACAACCAGCATTGCTGCCGGTTCGATTACGGCGATTGCGGATCTCGAACCGCTCGGTACAGGGCTGACCGGGAACGCCCCGACCGCAACCGGCGGTGTCCCGCGGTTCAGTACGAATGCAACGGCTGCGGTTACCGTGTCGAACATCGTCGCGGCAACAACCAACCTGTTGGTTCCGTTTATTGTGAATGATGGGCTTGCCGGAGGATTCAACACCGGCATTTCCATCGCCAACACCACGGCGGACCCGTACTCGCTCGGTTCGGCGACTGCCGCTTCGGGCACGATCACCTTCACCTTCTACCCGAGGACGGAGACTGGTGCCGGGACGGCGTGGTCGCTGACAACCAGCTCCGCCATACTTCCGGGAGTTGGGCTGTCGACCGACGGTACGCTGGCATCGGGCGGCACCTGGTCGGGCCTGTTGTCGGAGTTGATGGCAGCAGGCAACGTGACAGGGGCATTCACGGGGTATGTCTTTATCCAGACGAACTTCTTGTTTGCTCATGGAACGGCCTTTGTTACCAACTTCTCGACGTTCACGTCGGCTTCACCGGCTCTGATCTTGCCACCGCCGCAAACGACGGCGCGCAGTGGAGCGACGCTTGAGTCGCTATCCATGTAGCGAGCGGTATTGACAGCAAGAAAAAGGGGGGGCGTTCCGCCCCCCCTTTTTTTGCGTGCATTTTTGCGGTTGGAGAGAAGAGTTAGCGCCGTGCTTTGATATAATTTGTCATCGCTCTGCCCGTAGGAGTTCGAACTTGCAGAAACTGTTTCGGCTGGTATTGATGCTGTTCAGTCTTGAGGCCCTCGTGGGCGCCCATCCGGCACAGCAGGTGGTCGTTCCGGCAGACTTGAGCGAGCTACTTTCAAGAGCCCAGGAATTCCGAAGCCTGCTGTCGGCGGGTCGGCTCGTGCAGTCCATGGAATTTGTTCTGCCGGAGAAACGAGACCTGGTGCTGTCCGCCGGGAGAATGCTGTATCAAAACCCGCGTGTCGTGGGAGTGGATCTGACCGAGGATCCGAAGAGGGTCGCGGTGCGGGTCACTCTGGAGATGCCGGCGGCTGTTTCCGGGACAGTCTCTCAAGAATGGACAGCCGCAGACCCCTGGGTGCGTGTCGATGGCGAATGGTACTTTGACGCCAAGGGATTCGACAAGGTGTTGACTTCGGGCTCGCCAGAGGTTTCCGGGGTCGATCCCGAGGAGATCGTCCGCGAATTTGCAGATGTTTTTGAGCTGCTGGAAGACCGGTTCGAGATCGGAACCCTGACTCAAACGGAGATCATGGAGATTCCAATCCCGATCAACTACACCGGCGAGGCGCCGATTCGTTTCGGTACTTTCCTGTCATCAACGTTCCTGGACCTGACCGGTTCCGCGCGTCGAGTCCCGGCCGGCACCGATGCCATCTTCTTACGGGTTGACTCCAGTGACTGGGAAGGGCCGTTCGATATCCCTGTTCCGCTGGACATCGAGTACCGCGGCGTTTCATTTCGAAGGACGGTCACCGTTCGCGGCACGGTGTTCGCCCCATTGACCCTCAGTCGACGGCAGGCCGATCCGCCCTCACCCGACGAGTTTCATTTCCTCATTCGCAACAACTCCGACCGGGAAGCTCGTATTTCCTACGTGACCGTCGGTGGCACGCTGGACATCCTGGGTCACAGCGACGTGATCGAGAGCAAGGGGGAGGGGTTTCTGCACCTGAAGAAGAGAGAAGATGTCGAACCCGGGAACGATCTGTCGATTGTTTTGACGGAGTCTTTGCACGGCCGAGAAACCTACGAATTTGTTATGGATCTGGGCGGTCCTTTTTGACGCATGTACAAGGGATACGCCGTAACCGTGGTGATTCCGTGCTTGAACGAAGAGGAGGGGATTCGCAGGGTCCTGGAGGAACTGCCGCACTTCGTCGATGAAGTCATCGTTGTCGACAACGACTCCACGGATCGGACAGCCGAAATCGCCGAGAAATTGGGCGCGATCGTTGTGGCGGAACTGCATAGGGGCTACGGCCGGGCCTACAAGAAAGGTTTTTCCCATGCGACGGGTGACATCATCGTGACCCTGGACGGCGACCATTCGTATCCCGCCGATGCCCTGAGCTACCTGCTTGAGGCGTTCCTTCATTGCGGTGTCGGCTTTCTCTCGGCTTCCCGCTTCCCCACTTTGAAGCCGGATTCGATGACGATGAAGCATCGAATCGGAAATCGCCTGTTGTCGGTGACCATGTCCGTGTTGTTTCTGAGGTGGGTGAATGATTCCCAAAGTGGTATGTGGGTTTTCCGAAGGGACGCACTCGAGAAGATGAGCTTAACCAGCGACGGTATGGCGTTCTCCGAGGAGATCAAAATCGAAGCGATTAGAAACCGTTCGATCGGGTTTAGAGAGATGTCCATCGACTACTCCCAGCGTGTGGGAGAAAAAAAACTTCAGCCCTATCGTGACGGTGTGAGGAATGTTTTCTTTCTTTTCAGGAAGAGGCTGTTTCCATGAAGAAACGAGCGGCGAAGCGAAAAAAAAGGAATTCCGGCGGACGTCCTTTCGTTCCACCTATGTGGTTGGGAATGGCCGTCGTTCTGTTGATTGGTGGAATCGCTTATGGAAATACCTTCGATGTGCCCCTGGTGTTTGACGATTTTCTCTCCATCCAGCGAAACTCGACGGTGCGCTTCGGGGATTACCTGGACGAAGTGATCCTCGGAAGCAGGTCGTTACTGTACCTGACGTTTACGATCAATTATGTGCTCTCGGGTCAGGACGTCTGGGGCTACCATCTGGTGAATCTGATTCTCCACCTTGCCAACGGCCTCTTGATGCTGCTGGTCGCCGGCCTGGTCCTGCGAAAAGTGATCGACGATGAGCGTCTGGTTCGCTGGTACGCGATCCTCGCTGCCGGCTTCTTCGTGGTTCATCCGGTGCAGACCGAATCGGTGACTTACATTTCCAGCCGCTCCGAGTTACTTTCAACCTTCTTCTTCCTCGGCGCTTTTCTGTTGTTCATCAAAACGCCAAAAGAACGTATCGGCTTCCTTTTGAGTCTGGCCGTCGCGTCCGTTTTGTTCCTGGGCCTTCTCTCGAAAGAAACCGTCATCACGTTGCCCGCCGTACTTGTTGTCTACGATTTTATTTTCCTGTCGGGAGGAAGTCTTCGTTCCGTGGTGAGCAGGTGGAGATTCTATATCACTTTCGTCATTGGAGGCAGTGCCGTCTCGTATTACATCCTGACGGGTCCGCTGAGCGGATCCGTGGGCGCCAATCTTGTCGGGCATCTGTCTGTATCCAGCTATTTCATGACGCAGCTTCGTGTGATCGTACGTTACATCCAGATTCTGTTCTTTCCGGTCGGGCTGAACCTGGATTACGATTTTCGCCCGTCGATCAGCCCTTTTGAACCGGCCGTCCTTCTTTCAGGCGCGATTCTAATCGCGCTCGTCGCGATCGGGTGGCGCCTCCGTAAGAGCCACCCGGTTTTCGCTTTTTCGATCTTCTGGTTCTTCGTTACACTGGCACCTACATCGAGTTTTTTCCCAATTCTGGACGTGATCTTCGAACATCGACTCTACCTCCCGATGGTCGGTCTCTGCGTGTCATTTCCCTTGCTGGTCGTTTCCGCACTCCGCCTGTTGAATGAGAAGTCCGGATTCCAGATCCGAGCTCTCCCGGTCGGCGTCTCTATCCTGCTCGTCCTGACGCTGGGTACCAGCATGCGAAATCACGTCTGGAGAGATGAGGCGACTCTCTGGATCGATGTGGTGTCGAAATCGCCCGACAAGCCCCGAGCCTATAATGCGCTGGCGATGACGTACTTTCGCCGTACCGAGTTTGACAAGGCTCTCGAGATTACCCGCGCAGCCTTGGAGCGGATGCCGGACAAGAAGCACCAATTCGTAGATACCCTGGGGAATATCTACCTGAGAACCCGACGTTACGAGGAGGCCGCCGCCGCTTTCGAAGACTCCGCTGCAAGTACCGACAACCCCACGTTTGCCGCGATGGAATACAACAACGTCGGCACCTCGTATCTGAACATGCGACGCGACTTGATCAACAGGCGCAGCCAGATGTCCGAGCAGGTGTTTGAAACCGAAAGGCGGCGGATACTGGAAAAAGCGCGGCAGGCGTATAAGCGTAGCCTGGAGCTTGATAATGGGTTTTCGCCCCTGGACAGTTACGTCCTCGTCATGTGGGAACTCGGGCGCGCCGATGAGCTGAGATTCGAGCACGAAACGATCCTCAGGGACGACGGCGAGAACTTTGAGTCGCTCTACACTTTAGGGAAGATCGCCTTTGAAGCGCAGAATTTCGGTACGGCCGTGGAATATTTTGAAAAGGCTCTCGGCGTCTATCCGAATGAAGAGCTCGTCTGGTTCAATTACGGCTATGCCATGGAACAGCTCGGCCGACCCGACGAGGCGATGGCAAAATACCTACAGGCCATTCGAGTCGAACCGATCTTTATTGAAGCGCATCACAATGTCGCGTTGCTCTACATGACGAAGAAGGAATTCCCGACGGCGATCGATCACCTGGAAGAAATTCTGCAAACTTATCCGGACCATGTCTCAACGAATCTGCATCTGGCCAAGATCTACATGCAGACGGGCCAGGACGCGCTCGCTCGCCGGTATCTGCAAATCGTCCTGAGGGGATCTCCCGACCATCAGGAGGCCATTTCCCTGTGGCAACAGCTAGGTCCCTGAGGTTGTCGGGTTGTACAGATGCCGTTGTTTCCATTTTCCCCAAACCCGGGCTGAAAGAGCTGAAATGGTCCCGGTGTATCTCGCGGCTCACCCGGAGCAAAAAATTCCGAAACAAGAGGAAAGGAAGAATAATCGATGAAGATTCTGGTACTTGGAGCACTCGGTACCGTTGGCCGCTCCCTCGTTGACGAGTTGACCCGGCGAAATCACTCGCTGTTGATCGCGGATCGTGGGTATTCTTCCGCATCCAACTATTACAAATGTGACATCGCCCAGTACCGCCAGCTGGAGCGAATCTTTCTTGAGAACGAGGTTGGTTTCGTTTACAACCTTGCCGCGGAATTTGGTCGGTGGAACGGTGAGCAGTTTTACGAGAACCTGTGGACGACGAACGTGATCGGGTTCAAGCACCTGTTGCGCCTGCAGGAACGCTTCAAGTTTCGAATGGTTCATTTCTCTTCATCGGAAGTCTATGGTGACTATGATGATGTGATGGTCGAGGATGTGATGGACAAATATGAGATCCGTCAGCTCAACGACTATGCGATCACGAAGTGGGTCAACGAAATGCAGACCCTGAATTCGACGGAGATGTTCGGTACCGAAACCGTGCGCGTCCGGCTGTTCAACACATATGGGCCAGGCGAGTACTACAGTCCGTATCGGAGCGCCTTATGTATTTTCTGTTACCACGCCCTGAACGATCTGCCCTACACGGTCTATCTGGGTCACCGCCGCACCTCAACGTACGTTAGCGATTGCTGCACTACGATTGCGAACATATTCGACAACTTCAAACCCGGTGAGGTGTACAACATTGGCGGCATTGATCTGCATGACATGAAGACTGCATCGGATATCATTCTTCGCATATTGGGCAAAGACGACCAAGACGTGAGCTACAAGGAAGCGGAACCCTTCACGACGAAGGACAAAGTGGTTGACGTCAGCAAAGCGGTCGGCGATCTCAAACACAAAGCGACCGTCGGTCTGGACGACGGTCTCGAGCAGACTCTGGCTTGGATGAAACAGGTCTATAGCATCGATCGATGAAAATGGGCGGCGTAGAGAGTATTTCTTGAAGATACTGGTTGTTCACGAAGTCAGTTATCTGAAGAAGCCCATCTACGAATTTCAGATTCTTCCGGAGGCCCTGTCACTGCTCGGCCACGATATTACGGTTGTGGATTTTGACGATACCTGGTCCGAACCGCCCGGGTTCCCTCTCTTCGACCTGTCGACGAAAGTTCATACAGCGGTCCATCGGGCGTATCCCGGCGCGTCCATCACACTGAGACATCCCGGAATTGTTCGGTTGCCGCTCTTGTCCCGCGTCTCCGGCGCCATTGCCAGTGGGCTTGAGGTCAAGCGGACCCTCGACGCGTCCACGTTCGACGCTTTGCTTCTATACGCCGTGCCGACGGCAGGTGTTCAATCTCTGCTCGCCGCCAGGCGGTGCGGTGTTCCAGTCTTCTTCAGATCGATAGACGTGAGTCACCAACTGGTGCCAAGTCGACTCCTGGCTCCGCCGACAAGACTCATGGAGCGCTATGTGTACAACGCGGTTGATGGGGTTTCGGTGTTGACACCCCGGTTGAAGGATTACGTGAAGTCGTATGGGGTTCCATCGGGGCGAATTCACGTGTTGCCGGCGGGCGTGGACCTTGAAACGTTTTCTCCGGGCCCTGGAAAAGAGGATTGTCTCGCAAGATGGGGTATCCGCCCTGGCGATCCCGTGATTCTATTCATGGGTACGATCTACAGATTCAGCGGCCTGGACAGGGTGATCCGGGATCTTCCGCAGCTCTTGATATCGTATCCGAATGCCCGGCTTCTGGTTGTCGGGGACGGAGAAGATCAAACCCGTCTTCGGGAGCTGGCGCTCGCGAAAGGTGTAGCGAATAACGTAATTTTTACGGGTCTTCAACCCTACGAGATGCTTCCCGACATTATCCGTGGGTCGGTCGTTTGTATCAATCCGTTCGAATTGAACGACGTGACGCGGGATATCCTGCCGACGAAGCTGTTTCAATACCTGGCCTGCGGCAAACCTCTCGTGGCGACCGAGCTGCCCGGAACCTTGCCTTTTCTGGAAGGGGAGACCCACGGTGTTGTCTATTCTTCACAAGAGGGCTTTGTCGAGCAAGTAAGGGACCTGCTCGGTCGTCCCGATCGGCGTCTTTCTCTAGGCCGGAACGCCCGTGCCGCCATGGAGGAGAAATACGAATGGCGCGGTATCGCGCATCAGATGGCGGCCTGGATCCAGGGGTTTCTCTAAGAATGCGCATTGCGTTCGTCATTCCGTACTTCGTTGAAGCCTGGGAGTATGGTGGCCCTCCACGAAGCGCATACGAGATTGCCCGTGGAATGGCCAACCGCGGGCACGCCATGAAGGTCCTAACGACCGACACAGGCGGGCGCGCCCGGCTTTCGTCCCGACAGCAGTCGGACATATCGAGCAGGTGCCATGAGAATCTGAAGATACGGCATTACCGCAATATCTCGAATCGGCTGGCGTTCCGCCATCGTTTTTTCCTTGCGCCGACGCTTTCCTCGAGAATTCGGAACGAGCTTGACGGTTATGACCTCATCCACATCCATGAACTGCGATCCATGACTTCGGTCTCAGCGTATCGGGCAGCGCTGGACCTTGGGATTCCCTACGTTGTGTCGCCCCACGGAGGGTTGCTTCGGCTGGGCAAGAGTAGCCGGAAAGTGCTCTACGACGCGCTTTGGGGACGGTCGATTCTAAAGAGCGCTTCGGCTCTATTGGCGGTGTCCGAACTCGAGGCGGAACAGGCCTCCAGCCTCGGAATATCCGTAGAGAAGGTTCGGATCCTGCCGAACCCCGTTCGGACAGAAGACTATCGCGACCTGCCCGCCGAGGGAACATTCCGCGAGAAGTGGAAAATCCGGACACCGAAATTGGTACTCTTTTTGGGAAGGCTGAACCATATCAAAGGCGTAGATCTTCTGGTCAGCGCCTGCACTGGTTTGGGGGCTGATGTTCATTTGGCGATTGCTGGTCCGGATGACGGCGAGGAAACTGCGCTACGGCGCCAGGTAGCCGCAGAGATGAACGGCCGGGTTACTTTTGTGGGGTTTCTGGGCCACACTGAGAAGCTGGCCGCGCTCGTGGATTCCGATGTGTGTGTTGTCCCATCGCGAAACGAGATATTCGGCATGGTTGCGCTCGAATCCCTGATGTGCGAAAAACCTATTGTAATGTCTTCCGCCTGCGGCCTTGCATCACAGCTGGCCGGCCAGCCGGGTGTTTTTGTTTTCGAGGCCGGAGACGTTCGAGACCTGGCTCGGAAAATGAAGTCGGTCCTGGAGAAGAGCGGAGATTCTTTCGGTGACACGGCCCGTATGGTGGAGTCGGAATTTTCGCTGGAAACTACCCTGGATAAGGCAGAATCTGTATATCAGGAATTTGTTGTGGAGTCCGCAACACCATGAGCGTCATCGCAGAGAGAACGATTCGCCCGAGACCGTCGAGCAAGATATGAAGGCCGCCGCTGTGCTGGAGAAGATGAGGGCGAGGTCCAAGCCGCGGGCGATTCTGCCGATCGTGAGCGCTGAAGCGAAGCCGGCAGCTATGATTCACCTTCACGACTTGATCGATGTAGGCCTGTGATCGTGGCTTCATATATTGTAGTGGTGCTGCCCGCTCACAACGAATCCACCGCGCTTGGCGAAGTTGTCAAGGGCATCCCGAAGAATATCGGAGAACGGTCGGTCATACCCTTGGTCGTCGACGACGGATCGACCGATTCCACCGCCGAAATTGCGAAAAACGCAGGGGCTCTCGTTGTTCGACACCTGACCAATCTTGGAGTCGGTGCGGCGACCAGAACCGGTCTGCGTGCAGCAAGAGAACTCGACGCTGATGTAGTCGTCACGATAGATGCAGACGGTCAACATGACCCCTCCGATATCAAACACCTGGTCGGTACTCTCATCGAAGGCCGGCACGATGTGGTTATTGGCAGTAGAATGTTGCGACCCAGGGGGATGCCCTGGTCCCGTGTGGCGGCAAACTGGTTGCTCAACGCCATCACCTTGATCGCTTACCGCGGCAGCGTTTCCGATTCCCAGTCCGGTTTCAAGTGCTTTTCGCGTAAGGCGCTGGAGGAAATCGAACTGACTGCGAACGGCTACGACATCTGTTCCGAGATAATAGGCGAGATTTTCTCCAAGCAGTTGAGCTACCGGGCTCTTCCGGTCAAGGCCGTTTACACGACATACTCACGTGCGAAAGGGCAGCATTTTCTGAACGGAGTGAACATCATCCTGCACCTGTTCGTCAGGATGATGAGGCGGGTTTGACCATGTTTCTTGTCGTTGCCAAGATCTTTTCAATTGTGCTGGCAGGCGTTGCCATATCGAAAAGCTACGTGGACTTTCGTTCCAAGAGGGAATCGGTCCAGATGTTCCTCTTTTGGACGGTCACGTGGGTTGGAATCGTTGTTGTCGCTCTGTTTCCCTCAATTGTCGATTCGCTGATCGCGCTGGGTGGCGGAAGAGTCGGCGTCGGCACTTTCCTTGGTATGGCTTTGGTCTTTCTGTTCTTTCTTATGTACCGGATGTACGTGCGGCTGGAGAGGCTGGAACAAAAGTTGACGCTGGTCGTACAGGACCTGGCTCTAAAGGAGGACTGGAGAGAGAAGAAGGAACCTGACGGGCAGGTTTCGCACGCGGAGAAGCAGGTGAACTAGAGAAATCGGGCTACTGTTTTCGCTGCAAGTCGACCTGAATGTTTCCTCGCTCGACGACCGCACAGGTGTCCGGGTCTGGAACAACCTGCGAAGCAACGCCGATTATCTGCTCTTCCGACACGACGACGATTTGCCACTCGGTGTCAAACTCGCACTCCCGACCGTTCTGAAGCCTTGCCTTGAACCGTCCCGTTCCCGTGTAGGTATTCGGTTCCTCAGTTCCTTCCAATTGAACCTCGTACTCCAGGAATCGCGGATTCGAATCCGGTACGATCTGAACTTCGATACCGGAGCCCACCTGCCGAAATTCGAATTCCGAGCCGGACTCCGCTTTCCAGATACCATTGGGATCGTTCTTGGGTATTGTCTGGGCAAGTAACACAAGGGCGGTCAAAAGCAGAGCCTTCATATTCGAACATGATAGTCCAGTTCTCGCAAGGTTGGCAACCAGCGTTTGATTTCGCTACTCTAAATTGGCCCACTTTTGATCGTTTGATTTGGCCCACCCCTGACGACTGAACCGGAGAGGCTGTTCCGAACAAAGAGTCGGAATGGAGGGACCCGGTGTCAAGGAGATCGAAGGTGGAATTATTTGAAGAGATTCGGCGAGAGCACGAGTTTGGTGTGGGAACGATCCAGGGTGTGGCCCGGCGGCTGGGGGTGCATCGGCGGATGGTGCGTCAAGCGCTGGGAAACGCCGTGCCGCCGGCGAGGAAGAGCCCGGAGCGGAAGAGGCCGAGGCTGGAGCCGGTTATGGAATTTATCAACGGGGTGTTGGAGGCGGACAGGCAGGCCCCGCGGAAGCAGCGGCACACCAGTCACCGGATCTACGAACGGATCCGGATGGAATTTCCGAAACATCCGATTGGGGAATCGACGGTTCGCCGGTATGTCGGGCGGCGGAAGCGGGAGATGGGTTTCATCCGACAGGAGACGTTCGTGCCGCAAAGCTACGCCTGGGGTCAGGAAGCACAGATCGACTGGTACGAAGCCGTCGCGGAGTTGGATGGCGAACGGCAGAAGCTCCAGGTTTTCTGTATGCGGAGCATGGGCAGTGGTGGCGCATTCCATCGAGCTTATCCTCGGGCGACACAACAGGCATTCCTGGAGGCTCATGAGTTGGGTTTCCGCTATTTTGCGGGGGTCTTCGGGGTGCTGCGTTATGACAACCTGACCAGCGCGGTGAAGAAGATTCTGCGGGGATACCGGCGTGTAGAGACCGAACGGTTCATCGCGTTTCGGTCGCATTGGAAGTTTCAAGCCGAGTTCTGCACACCCGGCGAGGGCCACGAGAAAGGCGGTGTGGAAGGCGAAGCCGGATACTTCCGGCGCAATCACCTGGTACCGGTGCCGAAGGCGAAGGACCTGGCGGATCTGAATGCGCAGCTGCTGGCCGGTTGCCGTGCCGATGAACGGCGCAAGATCGGCGATCGGGTCCAGACGGTGGGTGAAGGGATGCAGATCGAACAGCCCCATCTGCTCGCGTTATCGACCGAAGGGTTCCCTCTGGCCGAGGACAGCTTTCCACGAGTCGATGGTAAGGGATGTGTACGGGTGCGTAACAACTTCTACTCCGCCCCCGTCAAGGCCGGGACTGTGGTGCGGGCGAGCGTTTTTCCGGCCTACGTGGAGGTCTGGCACGATGGCGGATGCGTGGCGCGGCATGAGCGAGGATATGGAAACGGCCAGCACTTCTTCAATCTGGAACATTATCTGGAGGTGTTGGAGCGGAAGCCGGGCGCGCTGGCCGGGAGCAAGCCTCTGGAGCAATGGCGGCAACAGGGCCGATGGCCGAAAAGCTATGACGAGTTCTGGCAGACGTTGATCGATCGCAACGGAAAACAGAATGGGACCCGCGCAATGGTGGAGTTGCTCCTACTGGGCCGGGAACATGGCTATAGCGAGCTGGATTCCGCATTCCAACAAGCCCTGCGCCTGGGATGCTCCGATGCCGCCGCGGCGCGCTACCTGATGACCGAGGCCCGATTCGACCGGCCGGCGGCGCCGCGACTGGAAGTGGCCGCACTACGCGCTTATGAGCGGCCCCTGCCGGAGGTGAATACTTACGATGCACTGCTCACTGCGGAGGTGGTCTAGTGTCCGCCACAGCCGGCGGGGTCGAACAGGCGGCGATTCAGCAGTACTGTAAAGCTCTCCGGACGCCCACGATCGGAACGCAGTTTGCGGCCATGGCCGAGCAGGCCCAGCGGGAAGAGCACACCTACACACGGTATCTGGAAGCCTTGCTGGCGATGGAAGTTGAAGAACGCGAACGGAACACCGTGGCCCGGCGGATTCAAGCCGCACGTTTCCCTCGAATGAAGACACTCGAGGACTTTGACTTCTCGCGGTCGAAGGTTCCAGCCAACCGGATCCGTGGACTCGCAGACGGTGGCTATTTAGAACACGCCGAACCTGTCGTCCTGATCGGGGAGTGTGGAACGGGCAAGACGCACCTGGCCACAGGACTGTGCGTGGCCGCTTGTCGGCAGAAGAAGCGGGTTCGCTTTACGACGGCCGCCGGCTTGATCAACGAGTTGGTCGAGGCCCAACACAACGACCAGTTCCGCCGGGTTCTGGCCCGATGGTTCCGATACGAGTTGATTGCCATCGACGAAGTCGGCTATGTCCCGATGGCAGACCTCGGCGCCGAACTCCTCTTTCAAGTCATCTCGGATCGAGCCGAGCGGGCGACGGTGATCTTGACAACGAATCTGCCGTTCTCGGAATGGACCCAGGTGTTTCCCAATGTTCGGCTGTGCAAGGCGTTGCTGGACCGGATAACCGATCGCGCTCACATCATCGAGACCGGAACCGAATCCTTCCGGTTTCGGCGCACGTTGGAGAAACGACAGAAACCACGGCATCCGCCTGGAAAGGAGAAACCCGCGAAACAAACCACGTCCTGAGGGTCGGATCGCCGCGCGGTCGTCGATCCTGGGCGATCCTGGAAACGGAGTTTTTTCCCGAAAGAAAGAAAAAGAACCAAAAAGAAAGAAACGGAGGCCTGTGGAAGATGACGCGCTGTGGAAATCCTAAAAACCAGGATTCCCACAGCGCTTGGAAAAGCCTCGCCAAGGGCGCTCGGCTTTCCCACATCTACAACACAGGCCCGACGGTAATTATCACTACTCGGAATTATTAACAGGAGGGGGTGGGCCAAATCAGACGATCAAAAGTGGGCCAGACCGGGTGGACAAACCCAAAAGTGCCGGGAGGCCTGTTTTGTTGTTCGCTTTGAGAATGACCTTGGGTATAGTGTGCCGAAAGCAGGTGTCCGACACTCGGAGGAGGATCGATGAAGTTAGCGAGATTGCCTATCGTTTTGTTGGTTGTATCGGCACTCGGGACAGTGGTGATCGCAGAGCAGCGGGGCCGGGGTGGACGTGGAGGCCGCGGTGGCGGCCGCGGTCAGGAAAGGGTGCTCACTCCCGAACAGCAGGCGGCGCGGGACGAAGCGCAAGCTCGCAACGCACGGCCGATGGACGCGCTGGACTCGGTTTGGCTGGAAGAATTGACGGTCACCGAAGTCGCCGACGCCATCAACTCCGGAAAAACGACCGCACTGATCCTGACCGGTGGTGTCGAAGCCAACGGTCCCCACCTGGCACAGGGCAAGCACAACTACGTGTTGCGACAGACCGGAGAGTCGGTTGCGCGGGAACTCGGCAACGCGCTGATCATGCCGATCATCACACTCGAACCCAGCGGTCGCTTTGGAGGTGAAGTTCGGGTTGGAAACGCAGGACCGACGATCTCGCAGGAAACGTACCTGTCCCTGTTGACCGACGTGGGCGACAGCCTGCGGGGCATGGGGTTCACGACCGTTCTCTATCTTGGAGACAGCGGCAGCAATACGCGCGGGATGCAGGGTGCGGCCAATGCGCTCAACGCAAAGTACAAGGGCGATCCCACGAACTACTACCATATTCCCGAATACTACGACTACAGATCGGTGCAGGAGTACATCCTGAACGATCTGAAGATATCGGAGATGATGTATATCGGCAGCAGCCGCGGCTGGGCTGATGGGCTGCATGAAGACTACGGAATCGATGCCCTGATGGCTCTCGAAGATCCCGAAACCATTCGCTTCGAGCAACGCGTCAAGGCGGGTCGAGCGATCATCAACGGCGTTCCGCTCGAGCCGTTGTCGACGCTCCTCGAGCACGGACAGCAGTTCCTCGATCTCCGAACCCGCTTGACTGTTGCGGGAATCAAAAAAGCCATGGCCAGCCCTCCCGAGTCCTACGGCCAGCGTAACCAGTAACCGACGTTTCCAGCAGGGGCGAGCCAGTCGCCCCTGCGTTCCAGGTGCGGACTGATAAGTCCATCCTCTGGTTCCGACACCACGGATCTCTACAGCGATTCCAGATACGCCGTGAATTGTTCGTTGAAAAGAGCGCCGGCGCGCCTGGATCTCAACCGCGCGACCGCCTCCGGACCAGACATACCCAGTTTGTTCAGAATGAGTCCTGCCACCAGAGCCGAACGGTTGAAGCCCATCCCACAATGCGAAAGGACCCGATGCTGGTTGGCGACCAGTGTGGCGCCCAGCTGCGCCACGCCATGGAGCTTGTTGAGGTTTGGCAGATCTTCATCGTAGATCGGAAAGTACACGTACAGGCACTGATCGGGAGCGGTTGGAACACCGACATCGAGACCGCCTTCAAGATCGAAGACCGTGTCGATGCCGCGGCTGTCTACAACCCGCCAGTCTTTGATCACTGGCGAAATGAACAGCAGGCCTTCGTCATCCACTTGAATGGGATCCATATCGATCATGTTGCTTTCCTCGATTGCCATCTGAACAAGGACGTCATTTTTCCTGAAGCCTGCGGTGGGCGAGAATGAAGGCCCACGCGCTGGGCCCATCCCGTATGTCGCCTCGATAGGCTACTGAACGCCGTTCGGCCCCGCATTTCATTCAATTGCCACGCTTTCGATTTCGCCATCACTTGCCGGACTCGCGCGCCGGTCTCAGCTCGCCGTGTTGTTGACGATTTCCCGATACCTTTTCGTGGCCAGTTCGGACGGTTCTCCCTTCCTGCAGAACAAAAACTTTGCCAGCTTCCGGTTTGGCCGTTCGACAACAAGTCGGCCTCGTTCATCGAGCTTCGACTTCAACATCTCGAGTGCCTCGCCGTAGCGGTCATCCTTCCGGGCTCGCTCATAGAAGGACAAGACATGGGTGTAGTAAAAGAGGTTGTACCGCAAGAAGGGGTACTCCACCTGCATGAAGAGTGTTCCGATACCGAAATGGCACGGTCCGGTTGGGATCCGGACCGTCCAGTGATCGAGAAGTGTTTCGACCGCTCGGTCGAGGGTGGTCGTCTCGGTTCCTTGTTTTGCAAAACGGAACGCGTCCAGGGCGAACAGCGTGACGCCGGGATTGGAGAAGTCCGTTTAGGGGCCACGACCTCCCGAGAATTTCCTGCACCGCCAGCCCCCGTCATCGTACCGATTGTCGAGCAACTGATCGAGCATCCGCTGAACCCGGGGTTCGCCGGCATGGCCGAAGCGGCACAGCGCCGCAGCCGCGATTGCGGTGTGGCAGGGATAAATGCTTCCCTTTGGCGCGACCTGGAAGCGACCATCATCCCGGCAGGCATTCAAGAGAAGAGCCGCCGCGCCTCGAACGGCTTCATGAGATTTTGGGACGCCCAGTTCGCTGAGAATCAACAGGGACTCGAGAGTGCTGAAGGGCCCGCCGGTTCCGAACCGGCCATCCGTACTGGCCCAGTAGTCGCCACCGTTATCGTGCCGCGTCGCCAGGACCGCTTCGATGTCGGAAGCGTATTTCTTGCTTGCCAAGATCCTACTCCTACCGTGTTTGATCCATGTGCCGCCCTGTTTGTTGCGGCAAGATTCCCATGGGGCCCCGTTCGTCTCATCCAGCGGCGCCGTTCCCTGCCGTTCGCGCTCCTACCCAGTGGATACCCACATCCGCCGCCTGCCGCAGCCGGTCCGACAGTTGAGCCGCATGGTGCTGAATGTGGCGGATGGCAATGAACTGATGCTCCAGCTTGGAGACCTTGTACCAGCTGAACCCACTTTCCGGAGCATGGAGGTCGAGCGCGTCGACGGCAGTATCGACCATCTCGTCGCAGACACTCCAATATGACAACACTTCAGCCCTGGAGTAGGGTTCAGGTATCAGCGGTAGCGTGCTGTCGGGCTTGGGTCGTCCGGCTATGCCGTCCGGGTATTGAACTTCGGATTGGTGGTGTGGCAGGGGGTGGAAGGCAGCCTCGTTCGGTTGCAGGTACGCGTGTGCGATGAACAACGTGTGGTAGGCGATCTGCCAGAACGAGTTGCGATGTTCTGTTCCTGTCCAGACATCTTCGGGGCATCGTTCGAGTGTTTCCCCAAGCATCGCGAGCGAGGCGTGGTACTGGCTCTTGATCACGGACCTCAACGTTTCGGTCGGATCCTCGCTGTTTCCTGTGCCTGCGTTCTGGTCCATGACAAGACTCCTTCTCTAATAGGTACGACTATCCGGTTGGGCGCAAGGGCGGGAGGAGTAGGATCACGATCTGCACGACACCGAGTAGGGTCCCGAACACCCAACCCAGTCAAAGCATGTGCGTCTCCAGGTTTCCCGAACTATTCTTCCTCGTCGCCCACGACAACTCCAAGGTGTCTGGCCAGCATCCACGAAAGAGTCACCATCTGCGCGGGGCTGGCCATCACACCGCGCAGTTCCTCGGTCTTGATTCCTATCCCCTCGATGTCGGAACCTCTGAAATCGGCGCCATCGAGTTTTGCTCCGGAGAACTGGGTCTTCCTTAAGTCGCAGCGATAAAACCGAACTCCCCTCAAGTCGGCCCCTCCAAAGTCGGCGTCTCGCATTATGCAGTTTCTAAAGGCGGCATTATTGAACGAGGCCTGACGGAAACTGCTGAGGTCCAGGGCACAACTTTCGAACAGAACGTGCTTGAGAGAAGAACCGGCCGCATCGAACCCGGTCAGGCGGGATTCGTTTGCCCGAGTCCGATAGATGATCGATTCGTGCCATTTACCGTTCGCCAAGTCACATTGATCGAAGAGAACATCCGTCAGTTCCAGTCGCTCGAGTCGCGCGTTCTGGAGCTCAACGTGCCGAAGTCGGACACGCTTCAGCTCCAATTGATACGCTCCGAGGTGATTCAGAGAGCAGTCTTCGATCAGTGCATCAACAAACTGATCCCCTTCGCCGATGTCGGTAGGGACCAGACGAAGAGGCTCGGGTTGCGCGGGAATACGGGGCGGATTCACGCGTGATGGAGTTTTCTTGCGCCGCGTCATCAGTACAGGTTTCATGATGTCGTTGCTCTTTATGCTGGGTGTCCGAGGGCCAGGGCAACCGACCAGGCAAGAAACGCCATCTCCGCCATAAGGGCAACAATCACGCTGAGGGTGACCATCCGCAGGTGTCGACGGGCAGCCTCCGCCTCGTAACAGAGTTTGGGTTCATTCGAGAAGACAAGCAGTTGCATTTGCCATCCCTGTGAAAACGACGTATTGACCCACACCGGGGGTCTTCCCAGTGCATCGTAGAGATTTTTGTGGTGGTCCATGAGAAGGAGGAAGAAGCGAGCTTTTGCCTGAGTCCCGACCACCAGAGCCGCTACGATAGTACTAAGGAAAATCAGAAGTGCGACAACCCAAGCGGATGCACTCATAGTTCGGGACCACTAGCTTCCCCCGCCCTGAACCGAGAACTTCTGGACGCGCCGTCCCGTAGACGCTTCCCCCACATAGAGGTTGCCCCGGGAGTCGATGCCCATACCGTGGGGGCGCAGGAACTGACCCACCTGGCGACCTCCGCGCCCGAAGTCACCGACCACTTCCAGATCCTCGCGCCTCATAGTCCACACCTTGTGGTTCGTGCCATCCGCCAGATGCAGCCATTGCTGGTCCGGATCCGGAGACAGGGCGATGACGAAGGCGGATCCCGAAGCCCGGGTGAGTGGCTCAATGATCTTTTCGGCTACAAACTCACCGTTCTGCCGAAAGGCCTGAATCCGGTTCCCTCGGCGGTCCGCCACGTAGATCATTCCGTCCCTCGATCCGGTCAGGCCGTGAACGTTCGAGAACTGGCGTGGTGGAGGCCCGGCCGGATCCCGGTCGCCAAAGTCGTAATCGTCGTCCGGAGTTTCACCATAGGCACCCCAGTGCCGCAGGTAGTTGCCTGTTTCGCCTTCAAACACGATGACGCGATGATTCCGGTATCCGTCTGCGATGAAAACCTCGTTGGTTTCCGGGTCCACCCAGATTCCTGCCGGTCCTCCAAGGAGGCTCGTGTCGTTGCTTCCCGCGTTCTCGTCATATTCACCGATGGTCATCACGTGCTGGCCGTCTCGAGTGAACTTCATGACCCGGTGATGCCTGTATGTCCCGATCCAGACGTAGTCATTGTGATCGACGAAGATCCCGTGAGGGTCCCTGGGGAACACGGAAATGTCCTGGGTCGGATCTCCCCATGCCTGCACGACCTCGCCCTCGGGGCTGAACTCGATTACCGTGGGCGCGGGCACGCAGCATGTCCCGATAGGCGGTTCCTGGACGACGGCCGTCTCTTCAGGCGTCAACGTGTCTTCGAGGTGCGTGACCCAGACATGGTCCTGGGAATCCACGAAGACCGCGGTCACCGCTCCCATGATCCACTTGTTGGGCATTTCGAGGGGCCATGTCGGATCCACCCGGAACGTGGGTGTCCCTCCGGGGGCGGCAACTTCGGTCGCGTCTTCGGCGGTTGCGGGATCCGGCCCAGCGCCGCACGCGGCGAGGAAGGTCGGAACCATCACTAATAAGGTAAAAGCTAAGATTCTTCGAGATCCCTGCATTCTTCTCACTCTCCTTCGGCTCGTTCGTGGACCCATGGACGTGAAGCCCGCCGCATTCGCATATGTTTGTGGCGGTGCCCGCCAAACAATGAGCGTGTCAGCCTGTATTCGACATGCCGCCCCGGTTGCTCCTTGAATCTGATCGGGTAATTCTGCTCCGCGCTTTCCGAGATGGCTAGCAATTTCTTGGCGACCGGAATCCGGCCCCGACTTGTCGGAGCTTCATCCCTCTTCCATGTTCGATACCCGAAAGAACGGCACCGCCGCCGTGATCTTCGTGGGCGCGCCGCCGACGTTCGTGTTCATTTCGCACCTCGTCGATCCGTGGCTTCTACCACCATGTCCAGCTGTATCGTTGCTCCGTACGGCAGCTCGGCCGCTCCCGTTGCAGTTCGGGCGTGCCTTCCCGCTTCGCCGTAGAGGGCAATCAATAACTCCGATGCTCCATCGATCACCTGAGGAAGCGCGTTGAACGATGAGTCTGCATTCACGAAACCCTGCAGTCTTACTATTGAAATGATGTCGTCCAGATCGCCGATGTCCGCTTTGATGATGGACAACAGGTCCAACATGGTGTCCCGAGCCGCCAACCTGGCCTCTTCGGGCGACACATCATTGCCGACCTGGCCCCGTTTTTCACTCACCCGAACCCGAAACGAACAACAGGTTTCCGGTTCGCTTTGTCCCCAGGTAGTCTGCGACAGGAGCCTTGGGAGGGTTCAGAACGAGCCCCATCCCGGCCATTCGTTTTTCAATTCGACTCACTGGCTTCCTGATCTGCAATTTCGCCTTGATTCAACTCTTTCGCCGATCGAAGGATTTCGAGTGCCCGCTCCTCATCCTGCGCTTGAACAAAAAGTCGGACACCGCCTGTCATCAACATGAAATGGGGTGCAATGTTTCCGGTGAATGCTTGATCGATGTAGCCATTGATGCCGCTGCCTTCAAGCACCGAAACTGCGAACTCCGCCTGATGAATGTGAAGAAAACGCTCTATTTCGACTGGGTTTTCGAGGTTTGCGACCTCCCTGGATTCGTTATCACCCTGGTCTGGCCCCGGCTCATCCAGAACCAGAGCGTCGACCAGTTCGATATCGCAATCCCCGCACTTCGTGAAGCCTTCTCGGTACTCCGCTTTACACTCAGGACAAAACATACATACCTCCAACCTGCCGCCTCGCTTTGCGCTATCCACTTAACTAATCGGCCTCCAGGCGGCCCTTCATGTCAGTGTATGCGGCATTGATTAGTTCCGTGAGGGCCTTAGCGTCAACGTCACTACCCGGCCTGACCTTTACGTGCCGCATATACCTGCCAGTGCCTTCCAACAGGTCCACCGGATCCACAAGTTCGGCACCACGAAAAAATTCCACATTTACGTGCGCTGTGAATGCGTTGACGTAGGCGAATGCCGCGTCCGCCACACATGCGGTCGGATGGCCGTCGTGCAATAGTTCTCGAACATCGTCCCCACACTTGCGCATGACCTCAAACCAGTGTTGCGCGATAGCCCCCAGGTCACCCGAATGATCCTCCATCCAGGTATCGATGGCAGGATCCCGTTCAACGGAGGTGGAGAACCGAAAGAGTTGATTCATCGCTGTTGCGCTCAGAATTGGCGCCACGCCGCCAGTATTAACGTCAAAAACACCAGCGCGGCATAACGGATTGTGGCTCACCTGAGGCGGCCACACCATTTGAATTCAAGAAAACATCGTGGCCCGTCTGATACATCCGCTTGGGCAGCCTCAGTCAGCTTCTGTACAGCACGTGCCTTCGAAGTGGGTTTCCCTCTGGCAACAGGGGATGATCGAAATCATCGGCCTCGTTGTGCTTCAGACCAATCTTCTCCATTACCCTGCGTGAAGCACGATTCGCCGGCACGGTGAAAGACACGATCTCATCAAGGTGTAGTGTTTCCAGCCCGAGTTCAAGAACCGCCCGTGCTCCTTCGGTTGCATATCCGCGATTCCAGTAACCTGACGCAATCCGCCAACCGATTTCCACGGTTGGGGTAAAATGCGCCTTAAACCGAGGTACGGAGAGCCCAACGAACCCCACGAACGCCGCAACGTCACGGATCTCAGCAGCCCACAATCCGAATCCGTTCTCGTCAAACCCAGCATCGATACGTGCCGCAAGGGCATTACTTTCCTCACGCGAAAGCGGACTTGGAAAGTGCTTCATGACAAGGGGATCCGCGTTCATCGCTGCAAATGGTTTCAGATCTTCCGGGAACCAGCGACGAAGGATCAACCGTTCTGTAGTAATCACTTCAGCAAGCACCCACACGCCTTCTTTGCTTTTCGTGGAAGACGCTTTCGAGCCGACTACATTCCCGTCCGCGCCGCCCACAGGATCGGGAAGAAGCGTTTGTCGAGTGTTTGCGAAAGGTATTCCACGCCCATCGTGCCCAACGGTCCCCGCCCGAAGGCGCCCTCGACCAGCTTCTGGCCCGTTCCGGGCTTTCCTCCAATCATCCGCTGGGCCATCCGTACATGGTGTTCGCGCCAGAGAGAAAACATCTCGTCGTATTCGATCATGGCCTCGCACAGGATCTTCAACTCGTGGTGGTCGGGGTCGCGATAAATCTGGACAATCGTGTTCTCCTGATCCCTCCCATCGACGACGTTCAGCCCTTTCCGTTCGAGAAGCCTCACAAAGCGATCCCATAGCGAAGGCTCATCGAGGCGTGCTTCCAGGCGACGCCTCGCCTCGGGATTGCCGTCGAACATAGCCAGGTAACGCGGATTTCGTACGCCGCAGATAAATTCCACTTCCCGGAACTGACGGGACTGGAAACCGCTTGCCGGTTTCAGGTTGTCCCGAAAATGGATGAAGTCGGATGGAATCATCGTTTCGAGCAGGCTCAGTTTGGGAATGAACAGGCGCACGGTGGAGGTCAGGCGTCGGAGAAGCCTCTCGGTTTCTCGAACGTTGTCGTCGTCCAGCATGACCGCAATACGGTCCAGTTCGTGAAGCATCAGCCGAAACCAAAGCTCGAAGACCTGGTGGCTTATGATGAAGAGCATCTCGTCGTGGCTTTCCGGTCTGGCCTGCGGCTCTTGCAGCGCCAGAAGTTCCGGGATTCCCAGATAACTTTCGTAGGTCAACTTGTCGGCAGACGGTTTGCTTTCGCTCATAGTGGGTCAGTATACGCTCCACCCGTCCAGGCCGTTATATAATGCCGCTCACCTCAGGAGGACACTGTGATGACGCGATCGTTTCTGATCTTGTTGGTTTTGCTGGTGAGCGTGACAGGGTGTGTGTCGGGCGAGGCTGAGACTCTTCGGACGGCCGAACAAGCCCTTCCTAGACCTGCGGGTACCTTGCACAACGGTCCGGCATTCCGTTTCACGAAGATCACAGACGACATTTACCACGCGCGGGGAACCGGTGCGTTGAACGTGGGTACGAATTCGGTCGTCATCATTAACGAAGCCGACGTGATGCTCGTCGACTCCCACATCTCACCGGCCGCGGCCTGGGTCCTGCTGGATGAGTTGAAGACCATCACCCAGAAGCCCGTGAAATATGTGGTCAACACGCACTTCCACTTCGACCACGCGCATGGGAACCAGGTGTTCCCTCCCGATGTCGAGGTCATCGGCCACGAATTCACATGGCAGAAACTCGCGGGCAAGCCCCTCGAAGAACGGTCATACGTCTCCTTTACGTCTCCGGTTCCCGGTCGGATCGAAGATCTCCAGCGCCAGATCGAGTCCGAGTCCGATTCAGTCGCACGCAGTGGTTTGGAGGAACAGCTTCTTGTGAAGGAAAATTACTGGGCCGCCCTCCAGGAACTGGTGCCGACGCCCCCTAACGTCACGCTGGAACGCAAGCTCACCCTCTATCGCGCTGGGCGCGAAATCCAGCTTCTGTTTCTCGGCCGCGGTCACACCGGTGGCGACGTCGTCGTCTACCTTCCCGAAGAGCGCATCCTTTGTAGCGGAGACCTGTTCTTGCCGGGCCTCCCGTTTCTGGGCGACGGGCATGTGGACGAGTGGGGAGAAACCCTCGACGCGCTGGGTGAACTGGACTTCGATCAGGTCCTTCCGGGGCATGGCCTTCCGTTCGAAGGCAAGGCGAAGATCAGCCACTTGAAGTCTTACCTTACCGATCTCTGGAACCAGACCAGACGACTGCGCGCCGATGGTGTCGCCTGGGAACAGGCTGCGGAGCGGGTGGACATGACGGCTCACAGTGAGTTCTATCCCCAGATCCAGGGGCCGGGGGTCGATCCCCGCGCGGTTCGTCGTATCTATGAATTGTTGAGTGGCGAGGTGGAGTAGGCACGTTGCGGCCGAATCACCGACCGCTAGGAGGCAACAGCTTTTCCTACCTAAATCGGTGGCGGTTTGTCACCGGGCGGCGGTTCTTCACTCGTGTTCATCAGTTCGATGATGTCCTCTGTGATATTGGCAGCGTCGGTTGCGAACGCAAGCCCGACATCCGGGTTGGAAATGTCCAGTATCAACGAGAAGCTGTTTTCTTTCGCGTATAGCTGGATCGTCTCATCGACTCTCTGCGCGACCGGCAAGAGCAATTCCTGGCGGTACTGGTCCAGCTCGATCTGGATATCCTCGTTCATTCGGTTAAGGTCCGTCGTCATGCGTTCGATGTCGCGGTTCAGCTGCAAGACTGCCGATTCGCTCATCGCGCTTCCTTCGGCCTGCAGCCTTGCCTGGGCACCCCTCAGTTGATCCTGCTTCGACTGCAACTCACTGCCGCGTTCGTTCGCCCTATCGTTCCATTGTGTCGCGGCGGTCTGCCCCGCATCGGAGCCTTCGACAGCTCCGACGACATTGACGACTCCAATCTTGAAGACGGCATTTCCATCCTGCGCGGCCAGGCTGGCCGGTAGCAGCACCAGAGCTGCCAGTAACGCTCTAAACATCTTCTCCACCCTCACGTACCTCAAATGTGATCGTACCCGCCCACAGGATATCATTCGAATTCTAAAACGCCAATTCTTGCGGCCATCCGATGCCGCTCCGTCGGGGGGCCCGATGCCAGGAAATGCCCCCGAAGCCAATGGGCGTGGGGGGACCGTCCCGGCGTTGGAGCTCCCGATGACAACCGGGTATGGAGGAATGTCAGTGCTCTCATCGAGCTGCAAGGTTGAGAGGGGACGGTGGGCCTGACGCTAACTGATGCCGCCAAACTGATGCCCGGCCCTCAGCAGGGTTTCTTCGTCGAAATGGTTCCCGATCAACTGCATACCGATGGGCATTCCATCCTTGTCCGAGCCGCACGGGACGGAAATGCCCGGCAGGCCGGCCAGATTGCAGGTGATCGTGAAGACATCGGACAGGTACATGTTCAGAGGGTCGTCGGTCTTTTCGCCAATCCTAAATGCGGTAGTCGGCGCCGTCGGCGTCACGATCAAGTCCACTTTCTTGAAAGCATTCTCAAAGTCTCGAAGGATCAGCGTCCGAACCTTTTGTGCTTTCAGATAGTAGGCGTCGTAGTAGCCGGTGCTGAGCGCGTAGGTTCCCAGCAGAATGCGACGCTTCACTTCTTTTCCGAACCCCCCCATCCGTGTCCGCCTGTACATTTCAGCGAGTCCGCCCTCCTCCGCTTCCCGAAGTCCGTAGCGGACCCCGTCGTAACGCGCCAGATTCGAACTGGCTTCCGCAGTCGCGATCAGGTAATACGTCGCAATGGCATAGGCGGTATGGGGCAGGCTGATGTCTTCCACCTCGCAGCCAAGGCCTTCGAGAACCTTGATCCCTTCCAGGATTCGTTCTTTTACGCGGGTATCGATTCCCTCGATGAAATATTCCTTTGGGATGCCGATACGGCACCCCTTAATCGAGTCGTCGAGAGAGGCGATCCATTCTCCCGCCGCCACATCCGCGGAAGTGGAATCGAGAGGGTCGAATCCGGAAATAACCTCGAGTACCTCGGCACACTCGCGGACCGTTTTCGAAATCGGCCCGATCTGATCCAGCGATGACCCAAACGCTACGAGCCCGTAACGGGAAACTCTTCCATAAGTCGGTTTCATGCCGACGACACCGCAAAGGGACGCCGGCTGTCTGATCGAACCTCCCGTATCCGACCCGAGCGCCGACAAAGCCAGTCCAGCCGCGATGCTTGCGGTCGATCCTCCGCTCGAACCACCCGGCACCCGTTCCCGATCATGAGGGTTTCTGGTCGGGTAGAAGGCTGAATTTTCTGTTGACGACCCCATCGCGAATTCATCGAGGTTGGTTTTGCCTATGACGATCGCTCCGGCCTGCCGCAGTCGCTCGACAGCGGTTGCCGTATACGGCGGCACATAGTTGTCAAGGATACGGGAACCGCATGTAGTCGGGATGTCCCGAATATGCATGTTGTCTTTGATGGCAACCGGGATCCCGGCCATAGGCCCCAGCGTTTCGCCGGCAGCGATGCGTGAATCCAGATCGTGCGCCTCTCGGGCGGCCGTTTCGCGACAGGTTGAAATGTACGCCCGGATGTCGTCGTTGACTTCATCGATGTCCCCGAAGACGTCCTGGATGACTTCACTCACCGTCGTTTCACCGTTCCGGTACATTGAAGTCAGGCGCTCCCGCGAGATGTCCTTCAGGTTCATCGCTTGACGATCACTCTGGGAACCTTGAACAGGCCGATGGTCCTGGCGGCCTCAGAACTTCCCATACGCTTCCGAACCTGGTCGTCTCGACCCGAATGAGACGCCCCCACCCCGATCTGGGATGTGGGCTCGACGTCGTCGGTATCCAGGGCCTCGAGTTGTTCGACGTACTCGACTATCCGACTGAGTTGGGCCGCGATTTCCTGCTTTTCGTCATCCCGTACTTCCAGGTTGGCCAGTCCGGCGACGTATTCGACGTCCGTAGCGCTTATTTTCATATGTGAAACTAATCTCGGTGACCCATGCGTTTGGCCACGGCTCGTTGAGCTTCTTTATCAGTCCCGTTTGAATGGACCGCAGCTGTTTTTCCCACGTCTCATCGGCAACCCGAATCACCACGCGAGATCCTTCGATCGCCTCGATTGCCGTGCTGTCTCCAAGCTGAGGGCCGACCAGTTTCGGCCACAGTGCCTGCAGCAGCCGCAGATCCAGGTCTATGTCCCAGTTAGGCGCCTTTCTGAAGGACGCTATCAATTGCCGCAGAGCCGGATCAAACGCCATCTATTCTTTTTATCACACTCTACAGAGGGGGCAGGGGAAGTGATTCCGCTTTCCCCGATAAGAATTAGGTAGTCGAGGGCCGTACAACTTCTTACAATTATTTACTTCACCGCTAGGAGCCTGCGCGGCAGAAGGGATCGTAGCGAGAAAGTGGAGAATCGAGGCCAGATTTTCTCGATTTTGAGGCGAATAGTGGTTCTATTCAACGAAAAATCGGGGAAATCTGGACCGATTATACCGCTTTCGCAGTAGATCTCTTCTGCCGCGCAGGCTCCTAGGCTCTCGAACGTTCGTCTCCGGGCCGGCGATCCGGGCTCGTCATACGGATCTCGCTGTTCGGTGAAAGACAACGTCGGGGAAGGGAGGATTCATGATCGCTCAGAAGACACGACTGATGGTGCTGCTGCTGCTTCTTGTTTCGATGTGGGTGCCGGATCGCGGATTTGCACAGATCACGACACCGATGGAGGAGCTTGGCTTTAACTTCGGTGACGATTACCAGTTGGCCAACTACACGCAGTTGGAGGCCTACTGGCAAAAGCTGGCCGGGGAGTCGGATCGGATGAAGCTCGAGGTGATCGGCAACACCGCCGAAGGCCGACCGATGTACATGGCCACGATCACGGCGCCGGGGAATCATTCGAATCTGGACCGGTACAAGGAGATATCCACTCGTCTGGCCCTGGCCGAGGGTGTGAGCGAGGATGTAGCCCGGTCGCTGGCTGCCGAAGGCAAGACCGTGGTGTGGATCGACGGCGGTTTGCACGCCACCGAGGTCCTGGGCGCACAGCAGTTGATGGAGCTGGTCTATCAGTTGGTCAGCCGGACCGATGACGAGACGATGCGTTTCCTCGAAGACACGATCGTGCTGGCGACCTGCGTCAACCCGGACGGCATGGAACTGGTGTCGAACTGGTACATGCGCAATCCGGTGTCCGAAGAGCGATCCACGTCCTCTCTGCCTCGTCTCTACCAGAAGTACACCGGGCACGACAACAACCGGGATTTCTACATGTCGTCGCAGCCCGAGTCCGAGGCGATCAACCGGATTCTGTATCGCGAGTGGTTTCCCCAGATCGTCTATAACCACCATCAGACAGGTCCGCGTGGAACCGTGCTGTTTGCTCCACCATTCAGGGATCCTTTCAACTACAACTACGACCCGCTGGTCGTCACGAGCCTGGACCTGGTGGCCGGTGCGATGCACAGCCGCTTCCTTGCCGAAGGAAAACCGGGAGCGACGATGCGTTCGGGGGCGACCTACTCGACGTGGTGGAACGGTGGGTTGCGTACGAGTCCCTATTTCCACAACATGATCGGGCTTCTGACCGAAACGATCGGGAACCCGACACCTGTCGAGATCCCATTCGTTGTCGAAAAGCAGTTGCCGAAGGGGGACTATCCGTCTCCGATCGCTCCGCAGGTGTGGCATTTCAGGCAGTCGATCGAGTACTCGATCACGGCGAACCGAGCCGTCCTGGACATTGCTTCTCGATATCGGGACACGCTGTTGTTCAACATCTGGCGGATGGGAATGAATTCGATCGAGCGTGGGAGCCGGGATAGCTGGACGACCACGCCACATCGCCTGGCCGCCGTCCAGGATGCGATGCGGGAAGCAGGTGTCGGCCGTGGAAGCCGGGAGCTGGCACCGTATCAGCAGATGCTGCGTGAGCCCGAACTTCGTGACCCGCGAGGTTTCATCCTTCCGTCCGATCAGGCGGATTTTCTGACCGCGACGAAGTTCGCGAACGTCCTCATCAAGAACGGTGTGACCATTCACCGCGCGACGGCCGACTTCGAAGCCGATGGGAAAACCTATCCTGCAGCCTCTTACGTGGTGAAGGCGGCACAGGCTTTCCGACCTCATGTCCTGGACATGTTCGAGCCGCAGGACTATCCGGACGATTTCGCGTTTCCAGGCGCCCCCCCAACCCCGTCTTACGACACCACCGGCTGGACTGTTGCCTACCAGATGGGAGTGGAGTTCGACCGGATTCTCGAAGGGTTCGACGGTCCGTTTGAAAAGATCGAAGGGTTTGCCGAAGTGCCCGAGGGCGGTATTACCCGGCTGAACAATGGCTCCGATTCAGGCTTCTTTCTAACCCACGCCGCCAATGACTCGTTCATCGCCGTCAACCGGTTATTGGGCGAAGACGACGACGTGTACTGGTTGCGGGAGCCGGTTGAGGCGAACGGCAAGACCTATCCAACCGGAACCATGTACATCCGAGCCGGGGCGGGAACGTCCGAGCGTCTCGAAGAATTGACCGATCTCGGCCTGACCTTCGAGGAAACCGCCGCGGAACCCGTGGGAGACGCGCTGATGCTTCGGAAACTTCGGATCGGGCTATGGGATCGCTACGGCGGTTCGATGCCTTCGGGCTGGACCCGGTTCCTGCTGGAGAGTTTCGAGTTTCCTTTCGAGGTGGTCTATCCGCAGGATCTCGACGAGGGCGATCTGGCCGAAAAGTACGATGTTCTGATCTTTGTCGATGGGGGCATTCCGGCCCGTGACCAGCAGGACCGGGACGTCCCGGACTACCTTCCCGAGGAATACGAGGACACGCTGGGGCGGGTGTCCGTCAGCACGACCGTGCCCCTGATCAAGGAGTTCCTCGAACTGGGAGGAACCGTGGTCGCGATCGGTAGCTCCACCATCCTCGCGCAGCACCTCGGCCTGCCGATCTCGGACGCGCTCGTCGAAATTCAGCCGGACGGTTCGACCCGCACGCTCCCGCGGGAGAAGTTCTACGTCCCCGGTTCGGTCCTGCGTGCCCAGGTCGACAACACCAACCCTCTTGCGTTCGGTCTACCCTCGGAAATTGATCTCTTCTTCCAGAGAAGTCCGGCCTTCAAGTTAGCCCCCGACGCCGCGAAACAGGGCGTCGAAGCCGTCGCCTGGTTTGGTCCCGATTCCCTCCGCAGCGGCTGGGCATGGGGCGAGGCCTACCTCGAAGACGTCGTCGCCATCATTGATGCCGACGTCGGCCGCGGCAAACTGTTCCTGTTCGGCCCCGAGGTCGCGTTCCGCGCCCAGCCCCACGGAACCTTCAAATTCCTGTTCAACGGAATCTACTACGGTCGTTCCGAACCGGTCACGCTGGACGGTGGGGGAGGCCAGAACCAATAAAGTCGATCGTACGGGAACTTCTTTAGACGCAGAGGCGCAGAGAAGAAGGAGATTTTATCAAGGACTGCGGTGTTCGACCGTCCCTCGTATAGGGGATCGAGGGTTCCTGAGCGGATGAGTTTGGAAGGAACGACTATTCGAACGGTCGGCCGAACCACTCCAGGCCTGCGGGTCGTCAGCGACCTCCGATGATGTCAAAGAAGGTCCCTGCTCTGGTGAATTCGTCCAGGTTGCAGACCCACTGATACGCACCGACCTTCAGGCCGAGGTGGCCGTTGTCAGGTAGCGGCGGTTCGAAAGTGAGCGTCTTGAGAGAGCCTCCCTGAACCTCGGGAATCGTTGCGGTTCCCTTCCAGACTGCCGTTCCAGCAAACGTGTCAAGCACTTGACAGTTCACTGCTTTATTCTTGTCTCTACGGCCATCCCAGTGGACTTGCAAGTCCAGCGCTTGACCCGTGTAGTAAGTAGGCCGGGTCCTACCTCGATAATCCGACACGTTCACCTGGAACGGCGCATGGCATGCCGGCAAGAACAGGAATGCCGCCCCCGCTATCAGCACAAGTCGTTGAAAACTTATCGATCGCTCCACTTGACTAGACCTCCATTTCAACTGTGGCAGGACGAGCTAAGATGCGACGCGGAGGCCGGAATCAACCCGGTCGCGTGCCTGCCTCTGAATAGTGCAAGGGTCGTTTTCTCCCCCGATGACGTTTCATTCGTTGAGGACGTAGCACATCGCTCGCCAACTCTACTGTGGATTTCAGGGGATGACTCGCCGGACTCGATCGATTGCTGGGTTTCTAGCTCAGCGTGTTTCAGGAAGTTGCAAGCAGAATCGCTTCACGGCTCGGACAGGTTTCTGCCAGAACCCGCGAAGTGCTGGAAGTGCTTTGGAGATGTTACGGAGAAGACGTTGGTGGAGGGTAACGCCTTTGGCGATCAGCGGCCCAGCCTCGTGAGCTGTTAGTCGGACGGTCCCTATCGATCGTCTTCCTGATCCGCCATTTCGTGTTGATTCAATTCTTCCGATGATCGAAGGATTTCAAGCGCTCGTTCCCTATCTTGCCCGCCAACAACAAGTCGAATGCCGCCTGTCCCTAGCATGAAATACGATGCAATGTGTCCGGTGAATGCGTGAGCGATGTAGGCTTTGATGCCACTGCCATCAAGCACCGAAATGGCGAATTCCGCCTGATGAGCGTGGAGGAAACCGCTTATTTCAACTGGGTTTTCCACGTTAAGGAGAATTTTTTTGGAATCGGCATCACCCTGCTCTGGCTCCTGCTCAACATAGACATCGACTAATTCGATGCCGCAATCACCGCACTTTGTGAAGCCGCCTCGGTATTCCGCCTTACATTCAGGACAAAACATCCACGCCTCCAAGTTCGCAGAACTCGATAACAACGAAACCCAGCCTATTATCCCGAGAGACCGTGCGGAGGGGAAGAAGATTCAGGGAGATGTCATGGAAAGACGACGGGCCCTCAGGGAAGTAACTCGGTGCACCGTCGCGATTGCATAGAGGGTCGAGGCCCGAAGATCGAAATCAACTAGGATCTAGTCCAACGAATCGGCGCCAAAGACGCTAAATCCTCAGTTCTCAGTTGACGGTTTCGTTTCCCAAGCTGGACCTCGCGGGTTCGATTGGTAGAAACGCTCAGCGTGGGCGGATGTTCGGGAGAAGAGTTGGTGGAGCAGCGGTAGTAGAATGATCAGCCATGCGGCGCAGTCGTTCGTCTGGCCCTCGGTTCAAGCGGGAGCTGTCCTGGGTCAGCACTGATCCCGACGCGCAGAAATGCAGTTGCCGGAACCATCGGTGCTGCAGGGAAACAGGCCAAGTCGCCGGCGAATGCTCGAGCTATCCGACGACCAGGTTCTGGAGTTTCCGGTGGGAGTACTTTTGTGCGACTTGTCGGGAAGACGAGTGGGCGGGATCGAAGATGGATTCGACCCCGATCGTGAACGAGACGGTTTAGGGACGTCGATCGGCGGTAGTGGGTCAGTCTGAAACTTGGAGGGGGCGGTAGTGCTGTCGGATCGTTTCCACGATTACGCCGATCAGAGCATATGTAGCGGCGTTCTCAAAAACAAACCGAGTGACACCATGGGAGCCATCAAAAAAATACGAGACAACCGCAGTGCCTGGTTGAGTCAAGCGGGAGAGAGTGGACACAACCGGTTCGACTGGACTCCCGAAGATGCTTGCGGAATAAAATCCCCAGCCGGCCGAAACGAGAAAGCCCGCACTCGCCCACATGGCAATTCGGAATATCACGCCAATTTTCATGATGTTTGCCTCGACTGATTCTCGCCCACTTTCCTCTCGTAGATCAAAGGAATTCGAAGTGCTTGAAGTGCTTTGGAGATGTTACGGAGAAGACGTTGGTGGAGGGGTAGGCGTGAGGCATCGGAACGAGCCTCCATTAGAGGCTTTTTACGTTTTTGAGTTCAGTTTGCGGCAGCTCGGCTCTTGCTGCCGTTGGGCCTGTCAAACCACCTGGAAAGATTGGATTCCTTGTCCGAAACGTAATGGAAGAGCGCGATGGCGGCATCATCTACCGAAAGAAGCCCGCTAGCCTGTTCGAAGCAGATCCGATCCGATGTGTCGAACTTCAACGCTTTCGTGAATACCTGGGTGAGCTATGCCTTGTGATGTTGAATTGGACAGTCTCGCTTGACGGGTTCAATCGGATTTCTGCCAGGGCTAAGGGAGCAAACTCTTTCTTCAGAACGAAACCATCTAAAATTCTCCCGAACTCCAGCTTTATCTTTTGACTTCGTCTGAATCTCTTATTGAACCGTGCCACAGCATGCTCGACGGTGGCTGCGAACGTATCGAACGCCTCGCGACTTGCCTGTTCAAAGGCTAGCGTTCTCCACAGTTCCGATTCTCTCTTCGCCTGCCCAGTGCTCAGCTTGTCTTTAAGCGTGGCCCAAGGCCTAGAGACCCACTCTACGGCTGGTGATTTCGCTACTCTAAATTGGCCCACTTTTGATCGTTTGATTTGGCCCACCCCTGACGACTGACCGGAGAGGCTGTTCCGAACAAAGAGTCGGAATGGAGGGACCCGGTGTCAAGGAGATCGAAGGTGGAATTATTTGAAGAGATTCGGCGAGAGCACGAGTTTGGTGTGGGAACGATCCAGGGTGTGGCCCGGCGGCTGGGGGTGCATCGGCGGATGGTGCGTCAAGCGCTGGGAAACGCCGTGCCGCCGGCGAGGAAGAGCCCGGAGCGGAAGAGGCCGAGGCTGGAGCCGGTTATGGAATTTATCAACGGGGTGTTGGAGGCGGACAGGCAGGCCCCGCGGAAGCAGCGGCACACCAGTCACCGGATCTACGAACGGATCCGGATGGAATTTCCGAAACATCCGATTGGGGAATCGACGGTTCGCCGGTATGTCGGGCGGCGGAAGCGGGAGATGGGTTTCATCCGACAGGAGACGTTCGTGCCGCAAAGCTACGCCTGGGGTCAGGAAGCACAGATCGACTGGTACGAAGCCGTCGCGGAGTTGGATGGCGAACGGCAGAAGCTCCAGGTTTTCTGTATGCGGAGCATGGGCAGTGGTGGCGCATTCCATCGAGCTTATCCTCGGGCGACACAACAGGCATTCCTGGAGGCTCATGAGTTGGGTTTCCGCTATTTTGCGGGGGTCTTCGGGGTGCTGCGTTATGACAACCTGACCAGCGCGGTGAAGAAGATTCTGCGGGGATACCGGCGTGTAGAGACCGAACGGTTCATCGCGTTTCGGTCGCATTGGAAGTTTCAAGCCGAGTTCTGCACACCCGGCGAGGGCCACGAGAAAGGCGGTGTGGAAGGCGAAGCCGGATACTTCCGGCGCAATCACCTGGTACCGGTGCCGAAGGCGAAGGACCTGGCGGATCTGAATGCGCAGCTGCTGGCCGGTTGCCGTGCCGATGAACGGCGCAAGATCGGCGATCGGGTCCAGACGGTGGGTGAAGGGATGCAGATCGAACAGCCCCATCTGCTCGCGTTATCGACCGAAGGGTTCCCTCTGGCCGAGGACAGCTTTCCACGAGTCGATAGTAAGGGATGTGTACGGGTGCGTAACAACTTCTACTCCGCCCCCGTCAAGGCCGGGACTGTGGTGCGGGCGAGCGTTTTTCCGGCCTACGTGGAGGTCTGGCACGATGGCGGATGCGTGGCGCGGCATGAGCGAGGATATGGAAACGGCCAGCACTTCTTCAATCTGGAACATTATCTGGAGGTGTTGGAGCGGAAGCCGGGCGCGCTGGCCGGGAGCAAGCCTCTGGAGCAATGGCGGCAACAGGGCCGATGGCCGAAAAGCTATGACGAGTTCTGGCAGACGTTGATCGATCGCAACGGAAAACAGAATGGGACCCGCGCAATGGTGGAGTTGCTCCTACTGGGCCGGGAACATGGCTATAGCGAGCTGGATTCCGCATTCCAACAAGCCCTGCGCCTGGGATGCTCCGATGCCGCCGCGGCGCGCTACCTGATGACCGAGGCCCGATTCGACCGGCCGGCGGCGCCGCGACTGGAAGTGGCCGCACTACGCGCTTATGAGCGGCCCCTGCCGGAGGTGAATACTTACGATGCACTGCTCACTGCGGAGGTGGTCTAGTGTCCGCCACAGCCGGCGGGGTCGAACAGGCGGCGATTCAGCAGTACTGTAAAGCTCTCCGGACGCCCACGATCGGAACGCAGTTTGCGGCCATGGCCGAGCAGGCCCAGCGGGAAGAGCACACCTACACACGGTATCTGGAAGCCTTGCTGGCGATGGAAGTTGAAGAACGCGAACGGAACACCGTGGCCCGGCGGATTCAAGCCGCACGTTTCCCTCGAATGAAGACACTCGAGGACTTTGACTTCTCGCGGTCGAAGGTTCCAGCCAACCGGATCCGTGGACTCGCAGACGGTGGCTATTTAGAACACGCCGAACCTGTCGTCCTGATCGGGGAGTGTGGAACGGGCAAGACGCACCTGGCCACAGGACTGTGCGTGGCCGCTTGTCGGCAGAAGAAGCGGGTTCGCTTTACGACGGCCGCCGGCTTGATCAACGAGTTGGTCGAGGCCCACCACAACGACCAGTTCCGCCGGGTTCTGGCCCGATGGTTCCGATACGAGTTGATTGCCATCGACGAAGTCGGCTATGTCCCGATGGCAGACCTCGGCGCCGAACTCCTCTTTCAAGTCATCTCGGATCGAGCCGAGCGGGCGACGGTGATCTTGACAACGAATCTGCCGTTCTCGGAATGGACCCAGGTGTTTCCCAATGTTCGGCTGTGCAAGGCGTTGCTGGACCGGATAACCGATCGCGCTCACATCATCGAGACCGGAACCGAATCCTTCCGGTTTCGGCGCACGTTGGAGAAACGACAGAAACCACGGCATCCGCCTGGAAAGGAGAAACCCGCGAAACAAACCACGTCCTGAGGGTCGGATCGCCGCGCGGTCGTCGATCCTGGGCGATCCTGGAAACGGAGTTTTTTCCCGAAAGAAAGAAAAAGAACCAAAAAGAAAGAAACGGAGGCCTGTGGAAGATGACGCGCTGTGGAAATCCTAAAAACCAGGATTCCCACAGCGCTTGGAAAAGCCTCGCCAAGGGCGCTCGGCTTTCCCACATCTACAACACAGGCCCGACGGTAATTATCACTACTCGGAATTATTAACAGGAGGGGGTGGGCCAAATCAGACGATCAAAAGTGGGCCAGACCGGGTGGACAAACCCAGCTGGGGTAAACCTGAAGAATCGTTTCTGGCAATCCTCGCATCGGTAGGCCCTCACCATAATCAGGCGCAAGGCGCGTTCCAAACCCCGCCGCTTTGAGTACCGGACATTCAGGGAGCCACAATTACAGAAACCGGACAACGTGGGTAGCCTCCTTCTCTCTCCATCTCTTCGAAAGTTGACCCATAGAGCACCATGGCCGTAACCGATTCCGCCGCTGGTGCAGAGCAGGTTTCCAAGATCAGTATCCAGCACTTGTTTTCGCAGGGCCTCATGGAAGACCGTGTCCGACAGCTTGTACAACGTCGTGGCATCTGCAATGCTTATCATCCCACCGTCGTCATTGACTCTGAGAGGATAGCGGGAAAGCAGCGTCAAGTACGTCGGGTCGTCAGCCGTTAGGGCCGACCGCAACTCGTCGTCGAAAGCGAGAAATGCCCCTTGTTGTTCGGAAGCCCCTGCGCGAGCGAGGCACTCGCTCAACTGTCGTCCTTGGGCAGCCGCACCTTTGGGACCAAAGCTTAATAGCAGAATGACAACCACAAATGTCGCCGTTGAAGAGTTCCTCATGACTTAATTATCCCGAGAGACCGTGCGGCGGGGAAGAAGATTCGGGGGGAAGGGAAAAAGTCGAGCCTCAGGGCATCTCGGCTCACCGCCGTGCTCGCATAGTCGGAAAGACTCAGAAAGGCGGGCCGCAACTACCGTCCCCGTCTCGAAAGGAGGTAATGACATATGATTTGCGTCACAGGAGCAAGTGGGACTGTAAGCAGCGAAGTGATTCGTCAGCTTGAATCGTCACAGATATCCTTTCGCGGTGCCTACTTCTCGAAGGAGAAGGCGGAAGCCGCACGCGTGCGGGGGATCGAGGCCGTCATCGTCGACTACAACCGGCCTGAGACCCTTCGGGCGGCGTTCGAGGGATGTGACAAACTGTTCCTTCTCGGCCCAAACACGCTGAACCAATCGGAGCTCGAAGGGAACGCCGTCGATGTGGCGAAAGCGGCCGGCGTGCGGCACATTGTGAAGCAGTCCGTGGTGGGAGCCGCCGAAGAGTCGTACAGCCTAGCGAAGGTCCATCGGCCGGTCGAGAAAGCGATTGAAGCGACCGGGCTGGCATGGACGTTTCTTCGCCCGAATAGCTTCATGCAAGAATGCCGTGACTTTCATGGGCGAGACGATCCGGGCTGAAGCGGTGTTTTACAGCGCGTGCGGCCAGGCAAAGATCAGTCAGGTGGATGTTCGTGACATTGCCGCAGTGGCGGTGAAGGTGCTGACCGGGTCCAACTACGAGGGGAAAGCATATACGTTGACCGGCTCCGAAGCGCTGACATATGACGAACTGGCGAACGAGATGGCGAAGGCACTTGAGCACCCGATCAGCCACATCAACCTCTCACCGTCGGAATTGAAGAGCGGCATGTTGGCAGAGGGGATGCCGGAAGACATCTGCGATCGAATGTTGGACCTGGAACGTTACCTTCGTGAGGGCCAGGCCGGTCGCATTACTAATGACATCAAGCAGGTCACCGGACAAGAACCGAGACGATTCGCAGACTACGCTCGGGAGATGGCCGCCACCGGGATCTGGAATGCGAAAGCGGAAGGGGCTACGACGTGAGCGACGGATTGATTCCGCGCCCCGACCCTCATCTCGGCCTTCGGCCCCGGGCTGGTCTGAGGCATTTTTTCGCCTTTTCTCTTTTTGCAATGAAAGCGCTCCTGGAACTCAAGGGATGTCGACAAGCCACTGATAGGGGATGACGAGGTGCTCGTGGGTGTTCACGCGGCCGGTGTCAGTGCCGGGGTGTGGCACTTGATGACTGGCCTACCGTACCTCGTGCGTATCTCGGGCTGCGGGCTGCGCAAGCCAAAAGCCCGTATTCCGGGCGTGGACGTCGCAGGATACGTTGAGGCTGCCGGAAGGAGCTAACCCGGTTCCGGCCGGGCGATGAGGTGTTCGGCACCTGCACCGGCTCCTTCGCCGAGTTTGCGTGCGCCAAAGAGGACAAGCTTGTCGCGAAATTACACCCGAGAGGATTTCGCCGACGGCCGGCAGCTCTACGACGTCATCTTCGACACGGCGGGCCGGCGCTCGTTGGCACACCTCAGACGCGGCCTCACGCCCCATGGAACTCTAGACAGCCGTCACTCCATAAGCTGAAACAACTCGAAACACAATAGTGCCGGCTGAACCACCCGTTATATGTTGTGTAACAGTGAGATACGGATGATTTCCAGCTCAGCGTGTTTCAGGAAGTTCCAAGCAGAATCGCCCTACAACTGATACAGCATCACGTAGACGACGACACCGGTCACCGACACGTACATCCAGATTGGAAACGTCCATCGTGCGATGCCCATGTGTTTATCAAATCGTTCTTTAAAGGCAAGGTAGATGGTTCTAAGGACCATCGGGACGATGACGACAGCCAGGACGATGTGCGAGAACAGGATCGAAAGGTACAGGGTTCGGATCCAGCCTTCCTGGGCGAAGCGGACCGAGCCTACCTGGTAGTGGTAGACGAGGTAGGAAGTCAGAAAAAGAGCGGAAACCGACAGGGCGGAAAGCATGCATGCCCGGTGTGCCCGGATCTTTTTCCGGCGGATGAAATAGACACCAATCGCGATCAGGATCCCGCTGGTAAAGTTTAACGTCGCGTTCAGCGCGGGCAGATCGGTGACGCTCGGCATCAGTCGCGTTCTGAAAGGAGATTCTCTACGTCCTGGGACAGTTGCGCGACGGTTTCCATGGCCGTGCCATCGTAATAGCCACGGATGTTGCCGCGGCCATCGACCAGGGCGAATCGGGTGCTGTGGGTGATCGGCTCGATTTCCGTGCCGATCGTATCGTCCACGGCCAGATGAAAGCCTTCTTTCGAGAGCTTGTACAACTCGTCTCTTTCCCCCGTCAGGAACATCCAGCGATTCCCGGTGATACCGCGCTGGTCCGCATAGCGCGTCAGCACTTCCGGTGTATCCCGGGTGGGGTCAACGGTGAAAGAGACCATCCGGATCTCCTCGGGCAACTCTCTTTCGAGCATCCGCATCTTATCGGTCATCATCGGGCAGGTGCCGGCACAGCTGGTGAAGATAAAATCCGCGATCCAGATTTGCCCGTCCAGATCGCCAAGCGTCACCCTGCGTCCGCTCCGTTCCACCAGCGAAAAGTCGGGAACTACACCGAACTCGTTCAATTCGACCGTTTTGGTCAGTTCGATAACCGTAGCGACCCCGATTCCGGAGAGCATGATCACGATTGCGGCAAGCGAAGACCAGTGCGGGAGACGTGCCACGGTTCACTTCCTCCTTCGTTAGCGTTTGTGGGTTACCGCCAATGCCACGCCGAACATCGCAACGGCGAACACGGCAATGACGACCATGGAAATACCGGGAGCCGGTCCTCCCATCGCGGCATACTTCTCGGTGCCATACATGCTCCATCGCGTGGCCGCAACACCGTAGGTCACCGGGTTTACCGCGATCACCCATTGTAACCACGGCGGTGCTCCCGTTGCCGGGAAAACGGCTCCGGAAAGCAGCCACAACGGAATGAGAAACAGGTTCATGATTGCGTGGAACCCCTGGGTGGAGTCCAGACTCCACGCAATGCAGTAGCCCAGGGCTGTCAGCCCGAACGCTACCATACCGAGAACCAGAAGCGTGATCGGAATTGCCGACAGCGATAAGTCGATCACCGTCGGTGCCAGTGCCATGAACATCATTCCCTGTATCAGAGCCAGCGTGGTCGAACCTGAGATCTTTCCAAGAACGATGGCGGATCGCGGTATCGGGGCGACCAGGACCGATTGCAGGAAACCCTCTTTCCGATCGTCGATGATCGAAATCGTCGAAAAAATCGACGTAAACAAGAGGATCATGACGACCGTGCCCGGGAAGAAGTACTCCATGTAATTCATTTCGCCGGTCGATGTCGGCAGGCTGAACGACCGCCCGATGCCGGAGCCGAGCAGGAACCAGAAAACCAGGGGGGTGCCCAGAGCTCCCACGATGCGGCTTCGCTGGCGGAAGAAGCGTACGAGCTCTCGTTGCCACAGGGTGAACGAAGGGAGGAGGATGTTCATGATTCCTCCCAGAACCGGTGACCGGTCCGATCGATGAATACGTCTTCCAACGTCGGCTTGGCCAGAGTGACCGAATCGATCATTCCCGGGAATGCCTCGATAAGCTGTGCGATGAACTCGTGGCCGTTCTGCTTTTCGATCCGGACGGTTCCGTCCAGAACTACGGGCTCGAGGTCGAACCTGCCGGAGATTCTACTTCGGAGTTCCTCCGGATCCGATGTGGTCAGCGCGATGATGTCACCACCGATTTTCTCTTTCAGGGTTGCGGGCGAGCCTCGGCCGACGACTTCGCCCTTGTGAAGAATCAATACGCGGTCACATCGGTCCGCCTCATCGATCAGGTGCGTGGTCACCAGGATGGTGACGTGACCGGAATCGCGGAGCTGTTCCAGGTACTGCCAGAGGTCGTGTCGTGCACCGGGATCGAGCCCCACCGATGGCTCGTCGAGAATCAGCAACTCCGGCCCATGGAGCATCCCTTTGGCGAGCTCGACCCGACGTCGCAGTCCACCCGACAGGGTTTCGACAAGATCAGATGCCCGGTCGGTTATTCGGAGCCGCTCCATCAGTTCATCAATACGTGCTCGAAGCGGGCGACCCCGAAGTCCGTAGAGATGGCCCTGATGCGCAAGGTTTTCCGCAACCGTGAGCTTGATGTCCAGACTCGGATTCTGAAACACGACGCCGAGCCGTTGCCGGATTTTGGAAGCACTTTTCAGGATATCGAGGCCAAGAACCGTCGCCGATCCCGACGAGGGAGGAAACAAAGTCGAAAGGATTCTGAAAAGTGTCGTCTTGCCGCCCCCATTCGGGCCGAGCAGGCCGAAGATCTCTCCCTCGGTGACGTCGAACGTCACACCGGACAACGCTTTGTGACCGTTGTAGGAATGGGACAGGTCTTCTACTTTAACGATTGCCATATCGTGGTGCCACCCCTCCGGGCCCTGGACCCTGGCCTCCTCATCCTGTCAGCCCACCTTATCGACTACCATCAACAACAGAACCGCCGGCAGGTACACGATTGAGATCCGCAGCAGCCGGTGCGCGTAGGCCTCGGAGCGAAGGACAGCTACCGCCACACCGTACGCCAGATAGATCAACCCCAGAGCAATCGCACCGAACAGGTAGACGGTCCCCGTGGCCCCCAGAGTTGTAGGGAGCAGGCTGATCGGCAGTAACGCGCAGCAGTAGAAAATGATCTGGCGGCTCGCCCTATCCTCTCCCGTGCTACTGATTGTGATGGGCGAAAAGCCGCCGCGCTGGTAGTCCTGGTCATAAATCCATGCGATCGCGAGAAAGTGTGGCATCTGCCACAGAAAAACGATGCCGAACAACACCCAGGACATCGGAGCGAGGTCGCCATGGGCGGCCGCCCACCCCATCATGGGTGGCGCCGCGCCGGGAATCGCTCCGACAAGTGTGGCCCACCCTGTTCTGGTCTTCAGTGGTGTGTACACAAATGCATACAGGAGAAGCGTGATCGCTCCCAGCGCCCCGGTCAATATGTTGGTGAAGACCAGCAGGTACACGACTCCGATGACTGAAATCGCAACAGAGAACAGCAGCGCTTCGTTTTGGAGCACTCGCCTGTCGGGGAGGGGGCGGGCCTTCGTCCGATCCATTCTCGCGTCATTCTGGCGCTCCAGATACTGGTTCAGCGCGCTGGCTCCGCCCGCGACGAAAGCAGTTCCGAGTATTGCGTGGAAGAGAAGCAGCGTTTCGAGGCCCACAGGCGAGCCCATGTAGAAGCCGACCAGTGTTGTAACGAGGACGAGTGACGTGATGCGTGGCTTCGTCAGCTCCAGATAATCCCCGACCCGGGTGCGCCTCATCGTGAGGTCTGCTCCAATTGTTTTCATGTTCACGCCGGCTGAAGATGATGCCGGGCCTCGAGCCCCGGCAACACCATTGCGAATGCCCGTAGCGTCAGGAGAACCGACATTCCCAGAATCACGGCTCCCGTTACAACATGGAACGAGGTGATCAGGGGCGCCTTCTGGCTCCAGATCGTGAAGGCGCCCAGCGTCAGTTGTACCCCGACCAGGCACGTCATGATCAGGATGGGTGTGAGCAGCCGTTTGTGATTCCGGTAAGAGGCCCAAATTCGGATCAGCGTCCACAACACCATGACGGTCACCAGCAGCGCCCCGACCCGGTGGGCGAAATGGATCATGATCGAACCCGATTCAAAGGGAGGAAGGATCCCTCCAAACGCCAGAGGGAAGTCCGGTATCGCCAAACCGGATTGAGTGTGTCTCATCAGGGCGCCCATCAGGAGCTGAAGGTATATCGCCGCGGTCGTAAGCCCGCAAAGCCGGGGTAGGCTTGGGCTCCCCTGCCGCTCTCCCGCGGAAGGCAGCCCGCGTTTCCAATCCGGCGAAGTAAAAAGCGCGAGCGAGATGATCAGGCAGAAAAACGTCTGGGCCAGAGCTGCGTGGGCGACTGAAACCGGAGTCGGCAGCAGGTAAAGCACCGTCAAGCCACCGAGTATCGCCTGGGTGATGACCGCGCCCAGCGCGCCCAGCGTCAACCAGCGGACCCAGGCCCGATCTTCCTTGATAGAAACCCAGATCGCCAGGACGAACGTCAGAATACCGACAAACCCGGCGACCATCCGGTGGCCGTGTTCGTAGAAAACGCCACCCACCATCGGTGGAAAAAACATACCGTAGGAAAGTGGCCAGTCAGGAACTGCGAGACCGGACTCCGTGCTGGTTACCATGCCTCCCGCAAAGATGAGAAACGTGGTGCCGAGCGCGGTGAACACAGCGAAGCGATGAAGCCAGATATTTTCCCTTTCGGGAACCTCCGGCCCCGCAGATTCCGATGTCATCTACTCGCTTGTTCCTTCCGCCCCGGCTGAGAAGGTAAAGTTCAGTTCCGCAGCTTCGGCATCGGCCACTTCGAGCGTCGAAACCTGCTCGCCGTATTTTTCATGCCAGGCGACAACCTCGTAGGTGCCTGGGGGCAGATTGAGCTCGTAGGATCCGGTGTCGCCCGAAGTCGTGTGGAATGGATGATCGAAGACACCGACAAAGGCGGACATCCACCGGTGCACGTCGCAACGAATCGGGAGCGGCATTTCGGGCTGCTCAAAAGTCTTGGTCGTTTCCATCCCCTCGACCGGTTGACCGATGTTGAACGGCGTGTTGACTTCCGCAAACGCATGAATGTTGTGGAGCGTCGTGTCGCTGTTTTTGATCGTCAGTTCCTGATTGGCCATCATCGTAAACACGTGCGGGGCGTAGGTGCAATCCTGCTGGTTGATCACGATCGCATCGCCCGGAACGCCGTAGGATTCGCCTTCGTGGCCCGATCGAACGTAAAGGATGACGTTCTGGAGCTGTCCGCCGTCGGTCACGAGAACTTCCTGGCTCGTGGCGCCTTCGCTGTGCGACAGGCAGAAGGGATCGGCGGCCATCTGGATGCGGGCCGCCTCTGGAACTTCTCCCTCAAAGACGATATTGCCACTGACGGTGGCCGTTGCCGTTGCCGGATCATAGGACGCTCCTCCGCCCCCTCCGCCACCCGGAACTGGGGGAAGCGCACTGGAGTCGTCACCGCCGCCGCAGCCGGCAAGGACGACCAGCATCGCGAAGACGCATACAAATAGTTTGCTCTTGTGCATTTTTTACGAATCTCCTGGAAATATATAGGTTCGAGAACGATAGCCCAAACAATTAAATATAGCGAATCGTCATGGCGTTCACAATAGTAATCCCCACCGTCGGGGGGGTACTCGCGGCATTCGATAGGGGGGTGTTGAAGGCCCGGATTCCGGTCTGAATCAGCCGTAATTGAGAATCTTGGGGGATCCGAAACCGAAAGGGCGGCCAAACCGGCCGCCCCTTCTTCTATCAACTCGCCATACCGACGGTCTTCACTGATTGTCCTCGGTTCGCAGCAGCACCGGCCCTCCGCCGACCGTGACGAACAGGTGATCCCGGATCGCTTCGATCTGCGCCAGCATGTCACCTCCGAGTATGTCGGGCAGCGGTGAATCGCCATCCGGAAAATACGACGGCATCCGTGTGCCGACTGCGATCTGCTGCGGATCAACCAGCCAATCCAACACCCACTGGGGCCGCAGACGCCCGCTGGAGATCATCAGGTTGGGCGCCAGGTCCGCAGCCACGACTCCCGGCCGCAGCGGGCCGTCGTCAGTCGGATGACACCTTTCGCACTGGAACTGCGTAAACAGTTGTTGGCCAATCCGGAGTCGTTCCCTCGTGGTCTCTACCTCGGTTGTGATGAACGGGAACTCCACGTCATCCAGGGCTGAAAAATATCGAGCAAGCGTCGCCGCTTCGGCCTCGTCGAAATAGAACGACGGCATCCGCGCAGTCAGCCAGGGCCGCAGTTCGACGCTCCCCGGATCCTGCAGGAACGGATGGAGCCAAAGAGGCTGTGTCTTTGCACCCTCCGTATCCAGAAAAGGCGGCCACAGTCCCTCGTCTACGATCGTCGACCGGATGTCGCCACCGGCGCCTTCGAGTTCGTGACAAGCCCGGCAGTTCCGCCGTGCGGCCAGAGCCCGGCCGTCTTCGATGTCCGCCGTGAGGTCGTTCCGCATCTCCGGCGTCACGCGGTCTTTCACCAGACCCGACAAGACAAGGACGATGGAGTCGACCTGCTCGTCGGTAAAGTGGAAGTCGGGCATCCGGGCGAGTTCTTCCGGCCGTTTCACGCGCCCTTCGTCGAACCTCCGGGGATCCCGCAGCTTCTGCTCGTACCATGCGCTTCGTTCGTGCTCAATGTCTTCGAGGAAACCGAAGTCGAGGCGGCCGACCAACTTGCTCCCAGCTTCGGTCAGTTCCGTGCCGATGGGCTGGGTTTCTTCAAAGCCTTCGATCGTGTGACAACCGAAGCAGCCGTAACGTGACACCAGGCGCTCGCCGGTAAACAGGTTCTTTTCTTCGAGAGTCATGGAGGCAAGCTGATCGCGTGCCTCGATTCCCGTCGAGCCGGCGCGAAGAAACTCCAGCGTGACCTCGTCCAGGGCGGCCTCGTCGAGGTCGGGCAGCGTCTGAGCCTCAAAGTCCGGGTTGGTCAGCGAGCCGAGGTAAGCCGCGACGTCGGCGGCTTCGGCGGCGGCCATCCGGAGACTCGGCATGTTCGTGTCGTGCCAGACATTCCGCGGATCGCGAACCCAGTTGTACAACCATTCCGTGTCGACCTTGCTGCCCTGGCTGGTCAGGTTGTAACCGAATCGCCGTCGATGCTGTGCCCGGTCCGAATCCTCTTCGATCGGCCCCACGGCGTGACATCCCAGGCAACCCACCGTTTCGACCAACTCCTGTCCACGGTCCACGTTCCCGTTCGTTCGGCCCGGCGGTAGCGGGTTGGGTTTGGACTTCGAGAACAGAAACTCGACAAGCGCGTTCATTTCGGCGAAGTTCCGGGGGGCGTGTTCCGGTCCACTGTTATTGGAGTTGCCCCAGAACTGCGGCATCCGAGCTTCGGTCTTGAAGCTTCTCGGCTCCCTCAACCATTTGAGCGCCCACTCCTTATCAATCTTGCTGGCTATCGTCGTCAGGTCCGGCCCGACCCGCCGCACGTCTTCGTAGCCCGGAATCCGGTGACAGCCGAAGCAGCCATACATACGGATCAGGTCTCGACCCGTGTTCAGCATCGGAGCTTCGGGGACATCGCCTGCGCCCGTGTGGCATTTCAGGCAAGTCGATTCGATCCGGTTCATCGGCAGCATCGGTGTTACGAGGAAGTGTTGTTCGGTCCAGCCGTAGTTTTCTTCCCATTCTTCCCGCTGGGCTCGATCCACCGGTGTGTGCCCGGCCCGTTCAAAGGTGATTGCCCGGTCTAGACCGGAATGGCAGGAGGTGCAACCGAATTGACCGATGGGATGCGCCGAGTCGCTCCCGAGGAAATTGTCGAGTTCGGGATGCGTGGTGAACGGCGCAGGCGCGTCCGAGAACGCCGCCTGGTCGATACCCAGATGACAGGTCGTACAACGGTCCACACGCGGGATCTGCTTGAATGGATGGTCGTTGTAAAGATTCGTCAGCAGGATCTGATTCACCTTCTCCGACGGGTTGAGCATGTCGAACACCGGTGCGTTCCGGAAGGAGGTGACAACCCGCCCGGGATTGAGGGCGCCCATCGTCGTTTCCAGGCGTGCGTACTCGGTCAGGAGGCCATCGATCCCGGCCTGGAGGTCGTCTCTCCTCCCCACGATCGTGGCCAGGGCGTCCCCGGCGTCTTGTATTTCGATCGTCAGTTCTTCGACCCGCAGTTCGTATGCGGTGACCTGGGCAAGGGTTTCTTGAGACTGGCCGAGCAGATTCGCGGCGTTCGAAGCCCCGCTTGCCAGCGCGGCCTCGTGGCTGTACTTTTCGACATCATACGTCGCCTTCTCGAATCGGTAATTCTGGTCGGCTGCGTAGAAATCCGCGTTCAGACCGCCCAGAACGTCCTGAAGTCGATCCACTTCTCCCTGGTTGGTCTGTAGCTCCGTCTGCGCCGCTGTCAGATCCGTCTGCAGGGCGGCGAACGCATCTGGATCAATAGCACCGGCAGCGGTGTCCATGTCGGCCTGCGTCCGATCAATACTCAGCTGACTAAAGCCGCGCTGGTACTGCCGCCATTCGCGGCTGTAATCGTTCAGGATCATCCAGACCGTGAACGCGAACAGCAGCAGGCTGGCGATCGCAAACCACTTGTGCAGGTTGTCGACTTCATACAGCCGGTCTCCCCGCAGTCCGATGTTCAAAGCGGGATCTTTCTTTGCCGGGGGAGGAATAGCGGGTTTCTTTGGGCCACCGCTCGGTGTTTCGCTACTCAATGCTCAAACCTCTGGGTTTTGGGTCGTCCACTGTCTGCCATTGACAAAAAAAAGGCAGCTAGACATTGAAGAAATACTCCGGAATTCCGATGATGTATTTCAAGTTAAATAGCCACCGCAGCACCATTTTGATGGGCAGCGACGCCATCGAAAGCAAAAGAAAGACCACCAAGTGGAACCTGGAAGGTCCCAACGTCTTATAGAAACCCTTGAACCAGGTCTTGGCCAGTACCACCGGCGTGATCAGTAAGTAGCCCAGAACCACCAGGAAGCCGAAGCTTTCCCGAAGCAGGATATTCGAAGGCAATCCCACGCCCAGAGCCTTCACCCAGATGTACTCCGACAGGTTGATGTTGACCAGTGCCTCGAGCTTATGAACATCCCAATACTCGTAAGGTCCGAAGAAGTTCCAATTAGGTCCTCTCAGAAATGTTCCCAGGATGATCAGCAAGGTCCATAGAATGAGGAACCCGAACAGGAAGGTCGTAATCTCCCAACTCCGTTCCTTGAAGGTGTAGTACCCGTTTCCATTTGGGTTCGTGTCGACATATGGGATTGCGATCAAGCCACCGATGATCAGACTCGGGAAGACGACGCCGGCCAGCCATGGATCGAAATACACCAACATCTCCTGCAGTCCCAGGAAGTACCAGGGCGCCTTCGATGGGTTGGGGGTTGCCGCCGGGTTCGCCGGCTCTTCGATCGGGGCGAGGATTAGAATCGACCATCCAATCAGGATGACGGTCAGGATGACCATGCAAATCAGTTCCGTGTAGACCAGGTCCGGCCAGCACAGAACTTTCTTGGCCGTCTCCTCTTTCTCAACGACGGGCTCACCTGCCTCTTTTCGATCATCGTTCCGAATCCCCTCCCGCATGGAAAACCACGTGAAGAAAGGGATCAGGAACAGCATGCCGACGATCGGCACGTTGTCTGGTTTGGTCACGATCAGCAGAAAGTCTTCGTCCAGCATGCTGACCAGCATGAAGACGACCATCGACGGGAAAAGGATCAGCGCAGCCTTGTCGCTGAAGAACAGTTTCCGATACCTGACGCCCACAAACAGCAGGATGCTTGCCAGGGTGATCAGGATCTGAGGGATCGTCAGAAAGTTGATAAAGTCTTTGATGAACTCCATTCGTCTCGCCTCTTTGCTACAAGGGACCGGAGATTCCGCCGTCACGGCGGATCCGCCAGAAATGAATAGCCATCAGGAAACCCGCTATCAGCGGCAATCCCACGCAGTGGAGAACATAGAAACGAAGCAGGGCCCCCTCGCCAACGAACGTCCCACCCAGGAGCGCGAACCTGATGTCGCTGGTGTTGTTGACGAGGTTGATATCACCCAGGCGCAGCAACGCGGCACCCGGGCCCTCGTGACCCATGAACGGGGTGGCTCGCGCCATGTTCGAACCCACCGTGATGGCCCACATTGCCAGCTGATCCCAGGGCAACAGGTACCCGGTAAAGCTCAGCAGCAGGGTCAGGACGAGGAGGATCACTCCGACACCCCAGTTGAATTCCCGCGGTGGCTTATAGGATCCCGTCATGAACACGCGAAACATGTGAAGCCAGACCGAAATCACCATGGCGTGGGCGCCCCAGCGATGAACTTCCCGCATGATTCCCAGCGGAACCTGTTCCCGGAGGTCGATGATGTCCACGTAGGCATACTCCAGGGTCGGCCGGTAGTAAAACATCAGGAGCAGGCCGGTGAACGTTTCCACCAGGAACAGAAAGAACGTGATGCCGCCCATGCACCAGGTGAAGCGAAGTCGGATACCCGACTTTCGCACTTTTACCGGGTGGAGATGCAGAAACACGTTGCCCAGCATCACCAGCATGCGTTTGCGGTCGGAGTCGGGAACGCCGACCCTGAAGACCGACCGGTATACCTGGCTTTTCTGGATCGCATCTCCGAGGGCGGATGGCGAAAGCTTCGATAACAAATCTCTGAATTGACTCATAGAAAACCTGAATATTTAGTACGTACGGTCCCGGGCGGAATTAGACACCGTGAAGCACCCGGTTCCCTTCGATTCTTCCTTCGGACTACAGTTCCAGGTACGATTCGGGGTTACTCCACTCACCCTTCTCCTGCTGGTACTTTTTACTCCTGTCGACGACGATCTGTCCGTCCTCCCCCAGCGAAATCGTGTAGCGCTCCAGAGGCCTCGGCGCCGGACCTTCGAAATTGATACCGGTCTTGTAGAAACCGCTGCCGTGGCATGGACACTTGAACTTCTGCTCGGATTCCAACCAGTTGGGCGTACAACCCAGGTGCGTGCAAGTGGTCGACAGGGCGTAAATACCCTCTTCTTCGCGGACCAGCCACACACCGAAACGGTCTTTGAACCTCTCGTCGACCTGGCCAACCTGGAACTCGTTCGGACTGCCGGCTTTGAAGCTTGCCGGCGGCTCGAAAAGAACATTCGGGAACATGAACCGCGCCGTCGCCGTGCCGGCCGCCAGCATGGAAGCTGTGAAGGCCATCCACGCCACGCTCATCCAGGAAAGAAACGACCTGCGCGGTACTTCCTTTCCTTTCCCGGCTGCTTTCGGCCTGGCAGGTGCTTTCGCAGCTGGCGCCTTAGGCGCGCCTTGAGGATTCTCCTGGCTCATTCCTAAACTCCTCGAAAAGGACAAAACTCAATCGAAGCGAACCGATTGTCCCTTTTAGTATGTGTTCAGTGCCTCAAGCGCCGCGTTCCGTACGACCAGACTCGGATCGCTCTGACTCAAAGACGTTATTTCGTCTTTTGCGCCTTCTAACTTTAGTATGCTCAAGCACTTCATTGCATTCACAATGGCGTTATCCTTCTCGGCCAGAGACATATCCAGAAACTGGCCGAGATATTCGCGATCGATGAGCTGAATCAGAAGGTCGGCCCCGGCCGCATCATTCAGTTGGGCCAGAGCCATTGCAGCGTTCCATCTCACGTCGGCGACACTGTCGTTCAGAGCCACCTGAAGGTCGCGGATCGTGGACGGATCCTTCAGTGCCCCGAGCACGTAGACTGCCATCTTGCGTACCGCCGGGTCGTCACTCCGGAGCTTGCCGACTACCTCGGATGCCGCCTCCGGGTCACCGATCGTCCCGATCGCCCACAGAGTCCATATCTGAGTTTCGGTGGCACTGTCGTTCAAGCCTTCGGTCAGCGCCGGGACAGCGATCCGGTCCTCCAGATGCCCCAGACTCATCGCCAAGAACTGCCGAATTTGGGGATTGTCCGACTTCGTGCTCTCGTACAAATCGAGAACATCCCTTGCAAAACCAGTGTTTTGCAACTCTTCCTTCCGTGCGGCGATGACCTTCGACAACTCGAAAGCCGCTTGCCAGCGACGTGTCGCAGAACCCATCCGGACCTCATTCAGATAGGACTGTGGCGATCTCTGTTCCTGCGTGATGAAACCAAAGAGAAGAAAAACTCCGACGCCGAACGCGATCACGATGAGAGGAAAAAGGAAGAGCTGGGCCACAAGCAGGGATGTTGGCTTCTTGACTTCCGTCAAATCCTCCTGCGGAGGCATGGAAATGGGATTATCGTTGGAGTCCATAATGTAAGCGGTAGAAAGAGAATCTCCTGTAAACGAACATAGCAGGATAGTGAAAGTTCGCCTCGCCCGTCAACTCTTAACGAACGTAAACGTAGGGAATCTCGCGGTTTTCGCCTGATCGCCGAGCCGAACCTGTCTGTCGTTTCCTAGTCGTTATTCGCAAGCGCTCCCGAACCGGACAGTGCGAGGATCTCCGATTCGGCGTAGCCCAGCCAATCCAACACCTTACCGTTGTGCTCGCCGAATCGTGGCGGGGCCAGGGAAAGTTCTCCGGGTGTCTGGGAGAGCTTGATCGGAATTCCCAGCATTTTCAGCGGACCGTAGTCCGGGTGTATCAGTTCGGCGACCATCTCGCGAGCCTGAATGTGCGGGTCTTCGAGAATTTCACCGACCGTGTTGATCGGGCCTACCGGAATGCCTACTCCGGAGAGGCGCCGAGTGATCTCCGCCCGGGTCAGATCGCCGAGCACGCGGTCGATGATCGGCTTCAGTTGTTCGTAGTTGGCAATACGATTTGGCATGGAATCGAAACGCGCATCAAAGGCAACGTCGGGGAATTCAAGGACTTGACAGAAATTTACCCACTGCTTCTGATTCGTCACCGCGATATTGATAAAACCGTCAGTCGCCTGGAACGACTCGTAGGGGACGATTGAAGGATGCCGTGTTCCCATGCGTTTAGGGGAACGCCCCGTCGTCAGGTAGATTTCGGCCTGGTAGGCCAGCGTGGAAACCATGCTGTCGAGCAGGCTGATGTCCACGTGCTGGCCCTCTCCGCTTCGATGCCTGGAAAGCAGCGCGAGCAGAATTCCGTGAAAAGCATAGAGCCCGGTAACGATGTCTGCCAGCGATCCGCCGAGCTTGAGCGGCGGACCGTCGGGTTCACCGGTCAGATCCATCATCCCGGACTCACCCTGCGCGATGACGTCGTATCCGGGGCGATCCTTGTAGGGTCCGGTTTGGCCGAACCCGGAAATCGAACAGTACACGAGACGAGAGTTACGGGCCGATACGGCCTCATATCCGAACCCCAGCCTCTCGAGCACACCGGGGCGAAAGTTTTCGACGAGCACGTCCGCACGGTCGATCAGTTTCCACAGAATTTCCCTCCCCCCTTCGGACTTGAGGTTCAGCCCGAGACTTTCCTTGCTGCGGTTGATGGAGTGGAAATAACTACTGATCCCACCGACAAACGGCGGTCCCCACAGACGGCTGTCGTCTCCGTGCGGCGGCGGCTCGACCTTCGTGACCCGTGCCCCCATATCCCCCATGAGCATCGTGCAGATGGGTCCGGACAGGATCCGCGACAAATCGACCACGCATATGTCGTCCAACGGCTTCATCGGGCCGGAATCATAACACGCACCCGCGCGATTGCGCGGTGCCTCGGCGCTGAAAACATCGTTGGCTAGAACCGTTTGCGCGAGTCCAGGAGCAACGTTACAGGCCCGTTGTTCGTCAACTCCACATCCATCATGGCCCGGAACACACCGGTCGACACCTTGACGCCATGATCGCCGACGGCACGGATGAATTGCTCGTAAAGCGGATTGGCCTGCTCGGGCCGGGCCGCCTGGATGAAGGAGGGCCGGCGTCCCTTCCGGCAATCGCCCAGCAGCGTGAATTGCGAGACGGCCAGAAGTTCGCCGCGGGCGTCGACGAGCGATCGGTTCATCTTCCCGTCTTCGTCTTCGAAGATACGGAGTTCCACGACTCTTTTCGCCAATGCCCGTGCGTCGTCGTCGCTGTCTCCCTGTTCGACGCCCAGCAACACCAGCAGGCCTTGGCCGATTCGCGAATGTTCCTTGCCTTCTATCAGTACCCGGGCGTTTCGAACCCTCTGGATGACAGCGCGCAACGGATGACTTACTTGCTGGGGCTTTTGAGGCTTTTCAAAAACTGTCGTTGCAGCTTCTTGTTCAGAAGACGTGTCTGGCGGGCGTCGATCTTCCATGTTTTACACAGGGTGGCGAGCGGAATAATGGCTTTCGCCATGGAGGCATGTCCTCCAGCTGAACCCATGGAGCCGAAGGCATCCTTGACAACCTTGCCCGCCGACCGCACGTAGCCGACATTGCGAACCGACAGGACGAAGTCGGCTTCGAAAATCCCGTTGACGACCACCCATTCGATGCCTTCAAACTGAAGACAGAAATCCGCGATCTGAGGGATCAGGTCTTCGCGCTCGACCCGTCCCAGGTTCACGAACGCCACTTTGTCGGTGATCAGGCGTGTTTTCAAGGCACGGCTCAGCGCATCCAATGCGGCGGGTGGTAGTTCCGGTCTTTCGATCCTTCTCAGCAGGTTCTGGTTCGAGCGTTCGTACAGGTACGAAAACGCCTCCACGTCCCACTCGTTTGTCTCGCGCGCGAGCATGAACGTGTCGCTCTTGATTCCGTAGAGCAGTGCCGTGGCGAGCCGGGTGCTGAGGTTGTTTCCCAGGCAAAGCAGGTATTCGAGCAGGATCGTGGCCGTTGCGCCGTAGGTGGGCCGGACATCCCGGATCGCTGTCTTGTACGTGAACTGGGCCGGATGGTGATCGACGACCAGGTCGATTCGCGGGAGTTCGGTCGTGATGTGGGGCGGTTGGAGATCTACCAGAGCGATTCTGTCGAAGTCTCGGACGCTGGCCGGCGTAATCTTTTCGACTTCAATTTCGAGCAGCTTGACCATGGCGATGTTTTCCGGTCGGGTCACCTGGCCAAAACTACCGATCGTCGCGGTCTGCTTGTTGCGTCCGAGAACCTGTCGCAAAGCGAGGCCGCTTGCGATGGCATCGGGATCCGGATCGTCCTGCATCAATATGAGGACCGAGTCGGCGTCCCGGAAGTGTTCCCGGATCTCCTCCACCTGTCGGGTTGTCTTTGCCAGAACGATGTGCCAGCGAAGGTTCCCTTCAAGGAGTTGCTGCATCGTGATCGAATGGACGAATGGGGACTGCTCGCAAACCTGAGTTTGATGTTCGGTGATAACGAGCGTCGGTACCCGGTGTCCGTTTTCCTGCACCACGTCGAGGACCGATTTGATTCGGTCCAGATTGTCTGCCTGTACAAGCAACAGCTCGATGTCGCCGTCAGCCAGTTGCTTGCGGAGCGAGGAATTATTCCGGCCTGCGAGCGAGACCGTCTGGTTGTGGGAGGCCAGATGACGTTTCGCCGCCGGGTCGGTCACGATGTAGGTGGTTTTGCCGTTCCCGACGAAATAATCCTTGAGGAGACCCGCGATGTAGTCTTCCTCGATGTAGACGACAGACCTCATATGGCATTCAGCCGAAGGCGCTGCTACTCAACAAAAAATGCACCTTCACTTGGGAAGGTGCCTCCAGCGCCACCGGTGGCAAATCCTACGCACCGGCCAAACTTTAATTTTAAGTTTTGGATGAGGCAATTGTCAACGGGGTCGGTGTTTTGAGTCCGAGGTCCGACGTCTGGGGTCCAAAGGGCCCGTTCAAGAATAACTTCACATTTTGGCATCCCATCTTCACACCATCTTCGCGGGACCTTCGCGCATCTTCGACCGCTCCTCAATCACAGATCCTCGAAATAGCGGGGCTATTCCTCCGGTCTGCTCAATCGGTCGCGACCGAATCTGACGCAAATCTGGGCGCCAATTCTGTGAAGCTATTCTTGAGCGGACCCTAAGATCGCGGTCGGTTGGGAGTCCGAAATCGGGAATAGCGGGGGTTCGGGCAAGCGGACTTCGGACCACCGACTCCCCGCCCCCTCACATATCGATCCCTTCGATGAGACCGGCTATCAGCGCGGCCCTCCACGGCAGTGAGTCGATCCGGATGTGTTCGTCCACCTGGTGGGGACCGAGTCCGATGGGGCCCAGACCGTCCAGAGTGGGGATGCCGAGGGCTGCTGTGAAGTTGCCATCGGAAGCGCCGCCCGTCGACCCTTCCTCCAGATCGTGTCCCAGTTCCCGGGCGACTTCTCGCGCCAGTCCGAACAGTTTCTCGGTGTGTCCGGTGCGTTCCATTGGTGGTCGGCTGATGGCGCCACGCACTTCTATCGTGGAGCCCGCCAGAACCGGTGAAAGGGATCGAATCTTGGTCGCGATCCGTTCGGCCTCATCCACGGAGGTAATCCGTGCGTCTATTTCAATTGCTGATTCGGCCGGTACGACATTCGAACGTGTGCCTCCCTTGATCACCCCGACGGTGACCGTTGTACCGCGCTCCGCGTCGGTCATCGATTGCAGTTTCAAAACCTGGTGGGAGATCTCTTCGATGGAGTTGATTCCGTCTGCCGGGTTGATCCCGGAGTGCGCCGCCCTTCCAATCGCCTTGAGCGTGAAGCGACCGACACCCTTTCGCGCCGTTTTCAACATCCCTCCCGGCAGCGACGGTTCGAGCACCAGGACGGCCTGCGCTTTTTTCGCTTCTTCCTCAATCAGCTTCTGTGAGCTGGCCCCGCCTACCTCCTCGTCGCTGGTCAACAACACGGTGACTGGGTTTGACAGATGCCCACGGGTCTCGATCACGGTGCGAATTGCCATCCACATCATCGCGATCCCCGCCTTCATATCGAAAACCCCGGGCCCCCGGGCGATGTCCCCCTCGATGCGGAACGGACGCCTGGCCACCTCTCCGGCCGGGAACACCGTGTCGATATGTCCCAGTAACAGGACCGGTCGATCTCGCTGTCCGGGGAACCCGACCCGCAGATGGTTCCCGAAGCCTTGGACCGGCGTGAACGACACCTGGCCTCCAATCGATTCGAACCGTCCCGCCACGAATTTGCCAAGCTTGTCGACGAGCGGCTTGTCGAAGGTGGGTGATTCCATGTCGACCATCTGTTCGAGGAACTCGATCCCTTCGGGCAGTAATTCTTCCAGAGTCGCCAGAACTTTTTTCATAAGTTATCCTTTCTCGCCCCACGGTTTGGACTGTTTATAATGCCACGGGCCACAAGATTATGAAGATTGCCATCCTGGGAATTCGAGGAATTCCGGCCAACTACGGCGGGTTTGAGACCTTTGCGGAAGAGCTTGCTCCCCGCCTGGTCGAACGCGGCCACGAAGTGACGGTCTACGGCAGATCGAACAACATTCGGTACTCTTCAAATGCGTACAAGGGCGTTCGCCTTGTCATCCTGCCGACAATACCAACCAAGCACCTCGACACGGTCGCCCACACCTTCATTTCAGTGTTTCATGCCTTGACGCGTGGGTTTGACGTGATCCTCATGTGCAACGCGGCGAACGCCGTGTTCTGTGCGGTGCCCCGACTGGCAGGCATTCCGGTTGCCCTCAACGTGGATGGTATCGAGCGGAAACGCAAGAAGTGGGGTGTTGCCGGCCGGTCGTACTACCTCATCTCCGAATTCCTCTCGACCATCATCCCGACCGTCGTCGTTACCGATGCCGTGGTCATTCGGGATTACTACATGACTCGACACAAGACTTCGTCGGTCATGATCTCCTACGGCACTGATCTACGGCAGAAAGAAGAAACCGGTCTGCTGGAGTCTCTGGATCTGGAGAGTCGAAATTACCTGCTCTACGTCAGCAGGCTGGAGCCGGAAAACAACGCCCATCTGGCCATCGAGGCCTACAGCGCGGTGGATACCTCGATGCCCCTTGTGGTTGTTGGAGACGCACCTTACGCTTCCGCCTACATCGAACGCCTGAAGTCCATGGCGGACCCCCGGGTTCGTTTCACCGGCGCGATCTATGGCGATGGTTATCTCGAATTACGCTGCCACGCCTACGCCTATATTCAGGCGACAGAGGTCGGTGGAACCCATCCGGCGTTGCTGGAGGCGATGGGTGCCGGCAACTGCATCCTTGCGAAAGAAACACCCGAACATCATGAGGTACTCGAAGAGACAGGACTCTATTTCGACGATGTCCGGGACCTGGTTCCACTGTTGAGGAAAGTACTCTCCGATCCGGCGCTCGCGGCCGCGTATCGCGAAAAGACGCTTGAACGCGCCCGTGTGGTTTACTCCTGGGACGTGGTCACTGACCAATACGAGAGCCTTTTCCAGCAGATGAGCGCAGGCGGTCATTAGCGGGAAAGGTAAATGGTACAATCCTGGCTTCGGTCAGCAAGGGGGGATTACTTATGAAACCAACAGCTTGTGGTCTGGTCCTGGCGTTGATTCTCGCCGCGGGAGGGCCTGGGGCCGCCCAGGATTATGGGTTCAGTTCAGCGTGGCCCGAACTCAGTCCGGAAGAACGTGCCCAGGTGATGACGTTTGGCGAAGACTTCAAAGACTTCATGGGGCGTGCCAAGAGCGAGATGTGGTTCGTTCGTGAAGGCTTGAAGCTTGCGGAAGCCGAAGGATTCCAGGCGTGGTCCCCGGAAGTCGGCCGTTCGGACCTGACACCGGGTTCGAGATGGTATGCCATCAATCGGGATCGTACCCTCGTGCTCTTTGTCATTGGAACAGAGCCGATTGAAAACGGGATGCGCATCGTCAACACCCATATCGATTCGCCACGAATCGACTTCAAGACCAAGCCCCTGAGGGAACGAAACGGCGTCGTCGCGATCGACTCCCAGGTCCACGGCGGCATCAAGACCTATCAGTGGGTCAATGTTCCCCTGGCAATGATCGGTCGGATAGACAAGACCGACGGGACGACGATGTGGATCGAGATTGGGACGAAACCGGAGGACCCCATCCTCCTGATCACTGATCTGGCGCCGCATGTCGACCGGGACTACAGGAACAGGACCCAGAGAGACGTCATCGCCGCGGAAGAACTCGAACCGATCATCGCGTCCCTGCCTCCGGAGAAGGACAGCGACCATAAGACCGCGACCGACCGACTCCTGGCGTTGCTCAAACAGGAATACGATATCGACGGGAAGGACTTCCTCTCCGCCGACATCCAGATCGTGCCCGCTACCGAACCCCGGGATGTCGGGCTGGATCGGGCGCTGGTCGCCGCCTTCGGGCAGGACGATCGTTCCACCGCATATGTCAGCCTTCGCTCGATCGCCGAGATCGAGACGCCCACCTACACGTCGATTGCCTACGCGGTGAACAACGAAGAGACCGGCTCATGGAATACCGGTGTCAACTCCCAGTGGTTTACGACGCTCGTTGCGGAAATGCTCGACACTCAGACCGGCGAGTTCAACGATCTGCTCCTCAGGCGGACCTTCAGAAACACGGAGGTTCTGGTCAGCGACACGACCACGGCGCTGAATCCCTTGTTCCCGGGTCCCCAGAACCAGGACCTGACGTCGAGGTTGGGTTACGGCATGGTAGTGAAGGAGTACGGTCCGGGCCGCGAGGCCAATTCCGAGTTCTTTGCCAAATTGCGGGGCCTTTTCGATCGCGAAGGCGTCAAGTGGCAGACTCATTCCTACAATTCCGGTTATGGCGGGGGCACGATCGCCGCTTGGTTTGCCGGCCAGAACATGGACGTCATCGATGTCGGAATCGGCATTGTGAGCATGCACTCCCCTTATGAAATGTCCTCGAAAGTGGACCTTTGGCAGTTGCACAAAGGATTCCAGGCGTTTTTCAAGCAATGAAGGGAATAGGAGGCCGCGCAGGCTCCTAGGGAAGTCCGAGGTCCAAGGTTGGGGACGGGAACGCTTCGTTCACAAAAGGAAGAGCACAAGTGAAAGGTATCGTTTTAGCCGGCGGCCTCGCCACACGGCTGCACCCCCTCACCAAGGTCACCAACAAGCATCTGCTGCCGATCTATAACCGGCCGATGATCTATTACCCGATCCAGAATCTGGTGGACGCCGGTATCGAGCAAATCCTTATCGTGACCGGAGGCAACAACGCCGGGGATTTTCTCCGGTTGTTGGGGAACGGAAAGGAATTCGGGCTGAAACACCTGGACTACACCTACCAGGAAGGTGAGGGGGGAATCGCGGACGCGCTGTCGCTGGCCGAGCACTTCGCGGAGGGAGACCACATTGCCGTCATCCTGGGCGATAACGTTTACGAGAAAAGTTTCCGGTCGTCGGTTGAAACCTACCATGAGCAGGGAAAAGGCGCGCGCGTCCATCTGAAAAAAGTCAAGAACCCTCAGCGGTTCGGTGTACCGATTCTTGACGGAGACCGGGTCGTCAAAATCGAGGAGAAGCCGGACTTGCCCCAATCCGACTATGCTGTTACGGGCATCTATCTGTACGACCCGCGTGTCTTCGATATTGTAAGGACGCTCGAACCTTCAGGCCGCGGGGAGTTGGAAATAACCGATGTCAACAACGCCTACATCGAATCCGGCGAAATGACCTACGCCATGGTAGACGGTTGGTGGTCCGATGCCGGGACGTTCGAATCCTTACTGAGAGCGAATATTCTCGTCGCCAGCAAGCAGGACACGGACTCGAAGGAATTGTCCAGGCAGGCTATCGTGAATGCGGCGGAAATTCTTGAGTTGCACTAGGAGCTGTGGTGGAAGTCTGTAGGGCGCGCAGGCTCTTGGGGAATTAAGAGATGTCCGAAACGAAAGCGCACGTCGTTCTGGTAACCGGTGGTTCGGGTTTTATCGGTTCCAATTTTGTAAGGTTCCTGCTCCGTACCGAAGAGAACGTCGAAGTCATCAATTTCGACCTCCTGACCTACGCCGGAAACCTCGGAAACAACGAGGACATCGCCGAAGACAAGCGTTATCGGTTCGTCCGCGGCGACATTGCAGACGAAGACCAGGTCGCCGGGGTGTTCAGTGGAAACCGGATCGATACCGTCATCAATTTCGCCGCTGAGACGCACGTCGATCGTTCGATCGAGGATGCCGCTCCTTTTGTCAGAACCAATGTCGTCGGTACCCAGTGCCTCTTGGACCATGCGCGCCGGCATAAGGTGTCACGGTACGTCCAGATTTCGACCGACGAGGTCTACGGAAGCCTCGGCCATGACGGGCTGTTTAGCGAAGATACGCACTTGAACCCGACTAATCCGTATGCAGCCACCAAGGCGGGAGCCGACCTGCTGGTCCTCGGCTGTGCAAGAACCCACCGATTCCCGGCACTCATCACTCGATGTTCAAACAACTACGGTCCAAGCCAGTTTCCCGAAAAGTTCATTCCGTTGATGATCAGCAATGCGTTTGAGGACAAGACCATACCGGTCTATGGCGAGGGGTTGAACCGGAGAGAGTGGATTTTCGTCGACGATCATTCTCGTGGAGTATGGAAGGCAGCGACGGACGGAAAGCCGGGCGAGGTCTACAATATCGGCGGCGGCCAGGAGATGGCGAATATCGATCTGGTTCGCGGAGTCCTCCAGGTACTGGGTAAGCCGGAATCCCTCATTCAATTCGTCAAGGATCGCCCTGCCCACGACCTGAGATATGCGATCGACTGCACGAAGATCGAGGCCGAGTGGGGATGGCGCGCCCACACGGACTTCGAGACCGGCATCTCAAAAACCATCGAGTGGTACCGTAGTCACCAGGATTGGGTGCGAGAAGTCAAAGACGCTTCGTACATGTCATATTACGATCGCCACTACACAAAGCGAGAACAGACCCTGGCTTCCTTCGAGGAATGAGTGTGCCTGGAGCAACCCCTCCACGGTCCGGCCGGATCAAGGTATCATCCCGAACCGGTGCCCCCGGCGAGGCATCCTGCGATCTTTGCGGTACCCCGGAAACGCGTTTTGTCCTGACTTCGCCCAACCTGGACGGACCTCTTGTAGAGTGTGTGGGCTGTGGTTTTCGTTTTGTGCGCGGCCGCCGGGAGAATCTTGCCTTTGGGCGAGGTGAGGCGAAAGCGACCGCGGACCGGATCCGCGAAGCCAACCTGATTTTTGAGGACATATCCCGCGATGAAGAACGCCGTCTGAACGAACGGAACGCGCAGTGGCGGATGAGTTTAATCCGCGAATTCCAACCCGACGGACGCTTGCTGGAAGTGGGTTGCGGACGTGGTGACTTCCTCCGCGTGGCGGGTGACCGCTTTGATGTGTACGGAGTAGAGCCGAATCCGGAGTTGGCCATGGACTCTTCTCGTGCCGCGACTGTTCACGAAGGGCTGATCGAGAGTGTCCCCTGGGCCGGGTTCGACGTGGTTGCCAGTTTCCACGTGATCGAACACGTGGATTCTCCTTCGAGCTTTGTCGCCGAAATGGCTCGGCGTCTGAAACCCGGCGGGCTCATCGTCCTCGAAACCCCCGACATCGGATCATGGCCTTACCGGCTCTTGAAGGGACGATGGCGGGAATTCATACCGGAGCATTACTATTTTTTCGATCGGCAGACGATGGTGCGACTGCTAGAGGGGGAGGGCCTGTCGGTTCGCCGGATTCAGCGCGTCGGAAAGTACGCGAGCCCGGACTTCATCCTCAATCGGCTTGGACGGCATCTGCCGTTCGTTCCAAAAAGCGCCGGTGCTTTCCTGGGTTCCCGTACGTTTCGCCTGAATCCATTCGACATCATGCTCGCATTCGCGACGAAAGATTCATGAACAAAGTCACGGCCGCGGTTATCAACTGGAACTCGGGACCGATGCTGAAGTATGCCGTAGAGTCCTTACTGACCGACGAGGTTGATGGTGTTGTCGTTGTCGACAACGCCTCTTCGGACGGTTCGCTTCAGGCAATCAAATCTCTTCGAGAGCGAGTGCGCGTGATCGCAAATGTTGCCAACCTCGGGTTCGCGGGCGCCATCAACCAGGCCTTCGAAGCCACGACGACGCCCTTCGTCCTGATCATGAACCCTGATGCCCGGGCCACTCCGGGAGCTGTCCGCGCGCTTGTCGATCTGTTTGACGACCACCCGAAGGCCGGGATTGCAGGAGGTTTTATCAACGACCGGTACCTTCCCCGGCCGTTTCCTACCATGTGGAGCCTCGTGCGGGAAAACCTCGGCATGTCGCCGTCCAGATCGTTACTGTCGGCAGGAGACATCCATCTCGTGGATCAGCCCGCCGGCGCGGCCTTGATGATCCGTCGCGAAGCGTTCGATCAGGTGGGTGGCTTCGACGAGCAGTTTTATCCGGCGTGGTACGAGGACGTGGACTTTTGCCGCTCCGTGTCGAAAGCTGGCTGGGAGATCTACTACCACTCGGCCGCGGTATTCCAGCACGACGGCGGCTATAGCCTCGAAGCCCTTGGCTTCGAACGATTCCTGTCGACCTACCACGACAACCAGGTTCGTTACATCCGCAAACACTGTGGCCGCCGCGCACGTTTCACGATTCGAACCGCCCTCGTTCTGGGCATGGCAATAAAGATAATCGGCCGACCCCGTCGAGCTCGAGGGTACTGGCGGGTCTTGTGGGATGCCATGACGGACTAATGAACGTCTCCATTCAGATCGTTACATACAACAGCGCGTGTGACATTCTCGGCTGCCTGGAAAGCCTCGGTAGACAGACCTTCCGTGATTTCAGAATTCGGATACTGGACAATGCGTCATCGGATGGCACGCTGGACCTGTTGGGGGACCAGGAGGCCGACATTGTTCGATCCGACGTGAACACCGGGTTTGCGGCCGCTCACAACCGACTCGCACTGAATTACCCCGCTCCCTATGTGCTATTCCTCAATCCGGATACCGTTCTGGAGCCAGACTTTCTCGAAGAGCTGGTGGCGGCACTGGAGAGTTCACCCGAGGCCGGCTCGGCCACCGGTAAGCTCCTGCGCATGGACGGTCGGACGCTCGATTCGACCGGCATCATCATGACCCGTAACCAGAGGCATCTCGATCGTGGTGCGGGGGAGCCCGACGACGGCCAGTACGATCGATCAGAGGCAGTTTTCGGACCAAGCGGCGCGGCCGCCATGTATCGCTATTCCTGTCTGGAGGACGTTGCTATCGACGGGTCTTTCTTCGATGAAGACTTTTTCGCTTACCGAGAAGATGCCGATCTTGCCTGGCGCTGCCGACTGATGGGATGGCAGTCCCGTTACGTGCCCAGTGCCGTGGCACGTCACGTTCGACGGGTCACGCCGGAGCGTCGAAGCGAGCTGTCTGCGGCCATCAACATGCACTCTGTGAAGAATCGGTTTCTTCTCCGACTGAACAACATAACCGGCAACCTGTATCTTCGTGACTTCTGGGCGATCACCTCCCGGGATCTGGCGGTAGTGGGCTACGTGTTCCTCCAGGAGCGGACGTCACTTCCCGGGCTGTTTTACGTCGTGAGGCACTTCCCACGCTTGTGGCGGAAGCGGAGGCAAATCCAGGGCCGTATCCGGATCGATACGTCGCAACTGGAGATCTGGTTCGAATAGCCTGTAGAATACTGGACAGTTATGGCGGACAAGTTGATCGGCAGCCTGATTCACGGAGATCATCCGGAACCGAAGAAAGCCCGAAGTTTGATAGAGACTTTGAAGGTTCCGGTTTCGATCGGAATTTTTCTGCTGGTGAGTGGCGGACTACTCTATAGTTTCATCAACTACCGGGAGGAATCACGCGTGCGTCGGTTCCTTGAATCCGTGGGGACCGCTGCTTACGACACGGCCTACACCATGTGGGACGCCGACGAACGATACCAGATGAAGGATTTTCTCCTCGACTGGGGCCAGGATGGCTTTTATACGAAGGGTCCGGTGAATTTCGACATCTGCGATTCCAACAGCAGCGGGGCGACCGTGGTGGTTTACGTCCGGATCGACGGCAGTAATCCCGTCGCCATCATGGTCGACAAGGAAAACCTGCTCTTGTCATACTCTCCCGACAACAAGTACACCAGCGGTATGATCTCCCGTTTCGCCGGATGCCTCAACTGACTCTGGACACTACCTGACCGAAACGAATAAGCGATGGTAGAAATCTTCGATCTGAGGGACGGCGATGGAAATGTCATAACGCGTGTGGATGCGTGCCAGCGCGCGAGCCCTCAGATTACGACGCAGATTCTCATCAGAACCCAAGCGCCGCACGGCAGAGGCTAATTCCACCGGGTCTCGAGGCTGGATCAGCAATCCGGCCTTACCGAAATCCAGAATCTCGCGAGGGCCTCCCGCGTTTGTGGCGATCACGTTCACACCGGCGGCCATCGCCTCCAGAATCACGATGCCGAACGGTTCTTCCCAAGACGGAACGATCAGCATATCGACCCGTTCGAGGAACGAGGCCGGCTTGACGAACCCCAGGAACTCGACGGGCAGGTCCCGGGCGCGGTCTCTGAGGCTCCGAACGTAGTCGGGTTTTCCCTCTCCGCCTAGCAACAAGCGAAAACCCGGGCCAAGCAGACGTACCGCCTCGATTGCGTCATCATGTCCCTTGTGGGGGGAGACCTGTCCCAGGAGCCCCACGGTAACCGGTTTCTGAAGTCCCCGTTCTTCATATGTCAGCTTTCCACTGTCGACCCAGTTCGGGATGATGACACTCGCCCGTGGACGAAGATGCTGGATCGATTGCAGAATCTGGTCGGTCGTGACGATCCATCCGTCCACACGCGAATAAGACGGATTTCTCCTGACGGCAAATATGAGCTGGCGTGTCAAGACGAGTTTGGGATCGGCCAATCCCAGCAAGGCTGTGGCCGCGATGGGATAATCACGCGCCACGTGTGCATGGACGATGTCGAACCGCTCCCGCCGAACGAGACGCCGGAGTCGGTACGCGGTGTACAGATCCGCTGAATTGAGGAAGGGAAGCTTGAAGTCGAGATCGAGCGGTCCGTTCCCCCGACCGGCCATTCTCACCGTGTGCCCGCGTTCGCGGAGCATCTGGGTCAGTTCGATAACATGAACTTCGCCCCCACCCAGCACCTCGGCCGAACTAATCTGCAGGATGCGCATTTCGGGAGCTGAAATCCTCGAGAAGTTCCTGCTGTGTGACGGTCGCAGTCCCGACCTTGCCGACGACGAGCCCGGCGGCATGATTTGCGAGGTGTGCTGCCTCTTCCATGCTCGCTCCCCCGGCAGATGCGAGGGCAAGACCGGCGATCACGGTGTCGCCCGCGCCGGTCACGTCAAAAACCTCTCTGGCCGCCGTAGGTAGATGGTGCGTCCCGTCGCCGTGGAACAGGGACATCCCGGCCTCCCCCTTCGTAATCAGGACGTATGTGCATTTGAAACGGTCAAGGAGGCGGCGACCCGCTTCTTCCAAACTGACCCGGTCTGTGATGGCGTGGCCCGAAAGCAGTTCGGCTTCCCGCTGATTCGGAGTGATCACCGTCGCCGGCTGGTAGTAGTCTGCGTGATGCACCTTCGGATCGAGAAAGACATGAACCCCGGCCCGGCCGGCCTCCGGCAGTATTTTCCCCAGCAGTTGCCGGTTGGCGATGCCCTTGTCGTAATCGGAGATCACGACGGTATCGGTCTGGGGGAGCAATTCTATAAAGCGTTCAGTCAACGTTCGGTTGACTTCGTCCGAGAGAGGCGTTCGGTCTTCCCGATCGGCGCGGACGACTTGCTGATTGTTGGCGATGATCCGTGTCTTCAATGTCGTGCGGCGGTCGGCCGCCAGTAAGAAACCCGGATCGATTCCAAGATCTCGAAACAGGGATACCACTCTGTCGCCCGGAGCGTCATGTCCGATGACACCGATCATGAAGGGGGCGCCGCCCAGTGCGCGGATGTTGGCGGCGACGTTTGCGGCGCCACCCAAACCGTCGGTTTCGCTCATGACCTCGACGACAGGAACGGGTGCTTCCGGAGAGATCCGCCCGACCCGTCCCCAGGTGAATTCGTCAAGCATCACGTCGCCGACGACCAACACCTTTCTCCCACTGGAGCGGTCCAGGATCTGTGCGAGTCGCTCTCGATTCAGCGTTTTCGTCATACTCTCGCGGTTTCCGACTGCCTGGCCTCTGTTTCCCGCATCAGGTCTCGGACAGCGTGACTCACCTGGTCGATGCTGACCGACTCGATGCAAATCGGGCTGTCGGCAACCAGGCAGTCGTATCCCGGACACGGGTTGCATTCGAACGGATTCTGTACGACACGATGGGGAACCCCCCAGGGGCGCCAGCGCACTGAATCCGAAGAACCCCACACCGCTATCGTCGGTGTGCCGACCGCAGCAGCCAGGTGCATGGGGCCCGAGTCGTTTCCTATGAACAAAGTGGCTCCGCGGATCAACTCTGCCAGTTCGGGGATCGACAGGCCGAACAGAATGATGCTCTTCGGCAGTTCAGCGGCGACCTGCCCGACTATGGGTTCTTCGCCCGGGCCACAGGTCAGGGCGATCGTCCAGCCACGCCGGGTAAGCAACCCCCCCAGTTCCGCAAAACGTTCGGCTGGCCAGCGTTTTGTTTCCATCAGTGCGGCGGGATGCATCACCATGTAAGGGCGTCCCTGGATTGCATTCTCTATCCGCTTAGCCTCGACAGGATGGGGTTCGTAATGGAGGCCCGGAGGCGTCTGGCCCCGAACCCCCAACCAGCGAAACCATTCCATTGTTGTTTCCACGGTGTGCAGTCTTGCCTTCGGCCGAGGTACGACACCCGAATACGCGAGGATGTATTGATAGTCCTCCACTCCGATTCGTCTTCCCCACGCCGCACAGCTGTAGACCAGGCTGGTCGGGCCTCCATGAAGGTTGACGATGGCGTGGAACCGACGCAGGAGAAGGCGCGCAACCGTTTCGTACTTTTCTTCCGAGGTCGTCAGTGTTTCTTCTATGTCAGGGTTTTGATCGAAACAATCGGCGAACCGCCGTTCCGCGAGAACGTAAATTCGAAAGCCTGGAAATTCCTGCTTGAGAGCTCGTATGGGGCTGGTCAGGAGGAGGGAATCACCCATGGACCGGAGACGGACGAGTAGTATTCGAGCGTTGGCTGGAAGCCGGTGGAAGAGGTCCCGTGTGGACACTATTCTTCTATCGTCGCTTCACTGACGAGCATGACCGGGATATCGTCCCTGATCGGGTAAACCCGGTTGCATTCGACGCATTTCAGCCCCTGATCATCGTGAACCGGGGACACGGTAGCCTTGCAAAGTGGACAGACCAGAATCTTCAGTAGCTCTTCGTTAACCGGCATAGCTCGTCGATGGTATCACAGGGAAAGGTCGAAGGTCCGAAGTCCGAGGTCCGAGGTCGGGAAACAGGGCGTAACAGCTCTCGATCGGCTTATGATTACGCTCCGGTCGAGAGGCGGCTGATCGGGCGAGCGGACTATCCCCCCCATGTTAGCATACGAATCGATGACGGATGTGTCGCTTGCCTACGGTAACAGTGCCTTCCCCTTCACGTTCGACCCGACCCGATTTCGTGTGGTCGTGCCGCACGAAGGCCCGCCCTCTGGAACGGAGGAGCACCTGATCGAATCCCCACCGCTGGCCGAGCTGGCGCGGGGGAGAAGGGTGCTGCTGATTGTCTCCGACTTGACCCGGCCGACCGGTACGCGGGAATTCTTGCCGCAGCTTCTCGGCCAGCTGGGAGGTGCGGCCGCGGTTCGCTTTCTTTTTGCGACGGGCCTCCATCGTCCACTCGATGACGGCGACAAGATCGCTATCGTGGGCGAAGACGTCTTCCGGGCATACCCGATGCTGGACCACGAACCTGAGGAAAACAACACGAAGGTCGGAACGACGTCGCTGGGAAATGATGTGGAGATCGACGAACAGGTCCTCCGGCACGATGTCATTGTCCTGACAGGTTCCATCGGCTTTCACTATTTCGCTGGCTATTCAGGCGGGCGTAAGAGCCTCCTGCCCGGTGTGGCGTCGAAGGAGTCCATTCAGTTCAATCACCTCCTTGTTCTCAACCGGAAAGGACCTGGTAGAAACCCCGACGTGGGTGTGGCTCGCCTGGAAGGAAATCCGATTCACGAGGACATGGTCGAGGCCGCCAGGCTGGTGGATCGACGGTTGTTTGTTCACAACACGATCCTGGATAGCGCCAGGAGAGTGCGGAAGACCTTTTCCGGACACTGGCTGGAGGCCCACCAACGGGGAGCCCGGGACTACTTCGATCATCACAGTGTGAGCCTGGAAGGCAAGCGCGGGCTGGCGATAGTCAGTTGCGGCGGCTTCCCCCGGGACGTCAACATGATTCAGGCCCACAAGGCCCTCGAATTTGCCCGGTACGTCGTCGAACCCGGTGGGACGATCATTCTCCTGGCCCAGTGCCTGGAAGGAACAGGACACTCGAGCTTCTTGCCGTGGTTCAGGTATTCGGACCTGGATGAATTCGAGCGGCAACTACGTGCGGGCTACCAGGTCTACGGCCAGACCGCTTATTCGCTTCTTTCCAAGTCCAGGCGTTTTCGGATCATTTGTGTGTCCTCGCTCCCCGATAAGCAGGTTCGTGCGATGGGGATGGAACCTGCCGCCACCCTCGACGCTGCAATGGCGCTTGTCGGTCCCGAAGTTACCGAAACCGGCTACCTACTGCCCTTTGGAGCGGAAGTCCTGCCGTCGGTGGAAACATAGCAAGAGGCTTCGAACGCGGAGACAGGGAGACCTCGGAGAGAGAATTCTTCATGTGTTCGGATCGTTGGAACGCTGTTTGCCCGCCGCTATTACTATCGATGACTCTCCGGTAAACTCTTTAGGTTCGAACCCTGTCCAATACGAGAGAGGTGTTGTCTGATGAAAGCACGCGGGTGTGTATTCCTGATCCTTCTTCTGTCCCTGCCCTTCCACGCCGCTACGGTGAAGAGACTGGATCTGGACGGTCTGGTCACGACGGCTCAAACCATCATTGTTGGAAAGGTAAGTGACTCCCACACCTATTGGACCGACGACGGCAGGCTGATCCTCACGCGCCACACGATCGAAGTGGATGAAACGCTCAAGGGCTTTCCGTCCGGAACAGTCGAGGTGACGACGATCGGCGGAACTATCGGAGAGCTGACGCTCCATGTCTCGGGCATGCCGGCTTTCGGCGCCGGCGAACGGACCGTTCTCTTCCTGGAATCAACGGGCCGTTATCGAACGGTGGTGGGCCTGGGGCAAGGCAAGTTTTCCATCGACAACGACTTCGTGTCGAATGACGTATCGGACCTGAAGTTTGAGGACGGCCGCCGGGGTCGACCCACGCGCCTGCGGCTCGAAGAGTTCAAAGACGACATCCGTCGCCGGATGAGGCGGTAAGGTACGCATTGAAGAAAACCCTGCGTGTCATCGTGATCCTGTTCCTGGCTTCCTGGTCTGGCCCAGCATCAGGTTACGTGCGGATCACGACGACGACAGGGGTCGAGTTACGGTGGATCGATACGCCTATTCCCTACTATATCAATACGGCCGGTGCGCCGCAGATCCCCAACAGTAGCGAGTTCCTTGCCGTCCATGCAGCTTTCGACACATGGGAGAACGTCCCGAGTGCTGCGGCCGAGTTCGAGTTCCTGGGCACGACTCCTCTTCGAACCGTCGGTCGCGACGGTTTGAACGTGATCACGTTCGCCGACGATAGCGGGCTGCTGGGCTCTCAGACCCTGGCGGCGACGTTTTCCTTCTTCAAGCGAATCAGCGGCGAGATCGTCTTTGAGGAATCCGACATCGCGTTCAATCCCAATCACGACTTCTCTACCAGCGGAGAAACTGACAAGTTCGACATTCAGAGCGTTCTGACCCACGAGGTCGGCCACATGCTGGGGTTGGATCATTCGGGCCTTGTGTCGTCGGTTATGGGCCCGTTTGCCGCGGTGACCCAGGTCCACCAGCGCGTCCTGCAATATGACGACATCGCGGGCGTTTCGGAAATCTATCCACAAGCTTCCAATGCCGAAACAGTCGGAAGCATCGAGGGCAGGGTTCAGGCGAACGGCGTCGGTGTGTTCGGTGCGCACGTCGTTGCGATGGACGATACGGGGACAACCCTGGTCGGTACTCTCGCCCGTCCCGACGGCAACTACAGCCTCACTTTCCTGCCGGAAGGGACTTATAGAGTCTATGCCGAACCATTCGATCGCCCGGTGTCAAGCGAGCAGGTGGGCGGGTACTACCGAACCATAAATACCAACTTCGGTACGACGTATCACGGAGACGTCGGGAGCCTGACCGAAGCGCGCCCCGTTACGGTGACCGCCGGGACAGCGACCCTGGGGACCGACATTCAGGCTGTGCCCCGGGGTTCGACGTCGTTCAACCTGACGCGGCCTGTTTTCGCCCCCAGAATTGCTCGCGGGGATAGTGACACGCTGAGGATCGGCGGCGTCCGTGTTGTCGACGGAGTCACGTTTTCGGCTTCGAATTCCGGGCTCGCACTCCGGGATGTGACTTTCGGAGGGCGAATGTCGCGCACTGCGCCCACGAGCGCGACGATGGAGGCTCAGGTTTCCGAAGAGGCTTCTCTAGGTCCCAAGAGCATCACGGGACTTTCCAACGGCGCCACATCGGTGCTGAGCGGCGTTGTCGTGGTGATCGATCCACCCCCGGCGGACATCGAGGCATCTCCCACGTTAGACTCGGTCGAAGGCGGTGCGGTGATCACCATCACGGGCCGGGACTTTCGAACCGGGGTCCGTGTGTTCTTCAGCGGCCTGCCCGCCGGAGACGTCCAGTTCCTCAACTCCGGAATGCTGCAGGTCACGGCGCCGGAGAATTCTCCAGGTCCGGCGAACATCCAGGTCTTCAATACTGATGGAACGTGGGGGGTGCTTGATGGTGGGTTCAGTTATACGTCCCCACCTCCGACGGTGTCCCAGGTGGCTCCGCTGAGCGGTTCGCCTTCCACGCTGGTTACCATCGATGGGACCAACTTCGATATTCGACCGCAGAACGTTGAAGTGCTCTTCAATGGGCAATCGGGACGGATCGTCAGTTCTACCCGAACCCGGATCGAGACCGTGGTCCCGTTCGGTGCAAGTTCCGGTTTGCTTTCGGTGAAGGTTTTCGGTGTTGCCGTCAGTGCAGGGTCGTTTACGGTTACCGAGTCTTCTCCAAGCCCGAACGCTGCGCCGGAGGTCTTAACCTTCACCGATGCGACCCCGGCCGGAGGGGGAACCACTGTCTCTTTCTCTAACAAGGACGACGCCGTACATTTCACGACGATCCCGTTCACCTTCAGCCTTTTCAAAGACTCCTTCCTGGCCGGGAGTCCAATATCGATCGCGACGAATGGATGGTTGAGTCTGGACGGCGCATCCACGCCGGAGTTTCAAAACGCGTCACTCCCCGCCCAGAGCGTCGAAAGGCCCAGTGGTGGGGACGGCATCATTCCAGCGGCGATGATCGCACCCTTTTTCGACGATTTGACTTTTGAGACCGCGGGAAGCGTCAGCACGTTGTTGACCGGTGATCCCGGCACGCGGCGATACATCGTGCAGTGGTCGGACGCTTCGATCCTGAATTCGGTCGGGGACGATCTTGGAGCAGCTTTAACGTTCGAGGTCGTTCTCTACGAGGGAACCAACGACGTCCAGTTCATTTACAAGTCCATGGCCGGCATGCGATCCGATGGATCCAGCGCGACGATCGGAATGCAGAATCTCCGGCGGGATGGAGCCATCCAGACCGGGTTCAATCAGGCGATCGTGGGCGGTGACGTTGGCATCACGTACCGCTTTAATGATGGAACATACCTGGAGGAACTCAGCGACCAAACACCTCCATCGGTTCCGACGGTAACCGACGGGGGTGCCCGGACCCGAAGTCGGACCGAGTTGTTCGCGTCCTGGGTTTCGACGGATCCGGATACCTTGATCCGGGAATTCGAATACGCGATCGGGTCGACGCCCGGCGCATCTGACATTCGAACGTTCACGCCCACGGACAATAATTCAATCGTCGCGACAGACCTGGTCCTGGAGGAAGGCGCGACGTATTACTTCGCGGTGCGGGCGAGAAGCGTCGTCGGTTTCGTCAGCGAAGCCGGGACGTCCGACGGTATACGGGTCGACACTTCGTTCGTGCCAGTTGTGGATGTTTTCCCGTCCGTGCCCTTCAGCGATACTGAGTTTGGCGGGATCGCCCTCCAGGCCGATGCCGAGACCGACGTTGTTCTGAGGGCGGTTGACATCGACGGTACGTTGCCGATGGGGCGGGGGATTCGAAATCCCACCGCGGTCCGCCTGGAGGCCGGTCAGCAATGGGCCCGGCTCATACCGGAGATTTTCGGCCTGACTTCCTTCGGAGGCTGGTTTGAACTGGAGCTGTCCACTCCGGGCCTCCGCACCTACATGTCGACGGGTCGGAACGATCTGGTCCGGTTCGACGTCGCCAGTTCCAGCCCCCCGTCGTCCGATTTCTTCCTGATGCACACGGGAGCGACTGCGATCCTGGTCAACCCGAGTTCCACGACCACAACGGTCACTATCTCGCAGTTAGGAACCGCGATCGTCCAGCCTCTCGAGATACCGGCTCGTTCGAGGCGGACCACTCCCTTGAGCGGTCCGGTCCGGATCACATCGCCGGTTCCGATCGCATCTGTCGAACATTTCGGCTCGACCGAAGACCTCGGCATCGGCAACGCCGTCCCAGCGGTCCCCCAGACCGAAATCCGGTTTCCTCATGCGGCCGTTGGCGGCGGCTACCGGTCGTGGGTCACGCTGGCGAATCTCACTGGACTTTCCCGTACGGCCGTGGTGCGTTTCGATGGCCTGACCGGAAGCGTCCAGGTTGCGAGCAATGGCTCGACCCGATTTTCTTTGACAGACGCGCTTGGGATTTCGGATGCTGCTTTGCGGACGGGCGCTGTCCAACTGACGATCAGTTCAATATTCGGTTCGCAGCCATCTCTGGTTGGAGTGATCGATATCGAGACAGATTCGTCCCTGGTCACGCTGGGCGGGATTACGGCCGCGACGAAGGTCGTCTTTCCGCATGTTGCCCACGGCAATGGGTTCTTCACCGGAGTCGCCATCTCGGCGGGCTCATCCGCGGCCACAGTGACGATTGAAGTCTTCCCAGCCGCCGGTGGCACTCCGAAGTCAGCGACAGTCACGGTGCCGGCCAATGGACAGATTGCTCGTGTGATCAGCGAACTCGTTCCGGAAGTCGTCGAGCAGAGCGGCGGCTATATCCGGCTGACGTCGGACCAGCCGATCTGGGCATGGGAGATTTACGGGACGGACCACGCGATGGCCTCGGGTCCGCCGCTCAATTAGGTCACGGGCGGATCCCGCGTCCGTGCGTTGCCCTTGGGTCGGTGCAAAACAGTCGCGGTTCCGATCGAGCAGGTCGTCGTTCACTCGTGAGGGAGAACAGCAGGCCTCAGAGACTGACCACTGACCACTTCCCCAAGTTAACTCTCTTCTTCCTCTTCGCCCGCCGCTTCGGCCTTGGCTTTCTCGATGATTTTTTCGGTCAGGTTCCCCGGTACTTCGTCGTAGTGGTCGAACGCCATCGTGAAGTTTCCGTGCCCCCCGGTTCTTGAGGTGAGATCGGAAGCGTAGCTGAGCATCTCGGACAGGGGAACCTGGGCCTTGATGACCGTTGTCTTGCCCTCCATCTCCATTCCCTGGACGCGGCCCCGACGACTGTTCAGATCGCCCATCAAATCGCCGGCATAGTCTTCAGGCGTGTCGATGACGACGTTCATGACGGGTTCGAGCAGAACCGGCCTGGCCTGTTCCATTGCCTTACGGAATGCGAGCCGGCCGGCAATCTTGAAAGCCATTTCCGACGAGTCGACCGCGTGGAAGGATCCGTCATAGAGCGTGACCTTGAAATCAACCGTCGGAAAGCCGGCAAGCGTTCCCTTGAGGCGGGCCTCCTGAATACCTTTCTCCACGGCCGGAATGTACTGTTTCGGAATGGATCCACCGAAAATCTTATCCGCGAACTGAAAGTCCGAACCCCGTGGCAGCGGTTCCACCTTGATCTTGCAGTCGCCAAACTGACCGTGGCCACCGGATTGCTTTTTATGCCGGCCCTGAACGTCTGCCCGGCCCCGGATGGTTTCCTGGTAGGGGACTTTGGGAGGTTTCAGGTTGACTTCGACGCCGTACCGATTCTTGAGCCGCGAGACGGCCACCTCGACGTGCATCTGACCCTGTCCGGAGATCAGGAACTGCTTGGTTTGAGGTTCCCTCGCGTAACGCAATCCTGGATCTTCCTCGATGATCTTCTGGATGGCGGAGCTGATTTTTTCCTCATCGCCCCGGGACTTGGGTTCGATGCAGAAAGAAATCATTGGTTCCGGCCACGATATCGCGGGATAGATGATGGGGCTGGCCTTCTCTGCCAGGGTGTCCCCGGTGTGAACGTCTTTGAATTTTGCGACGGCGACGATGTCACCCGCATGGACTTTCTGTACCTGTACGTTGTTTTTTCCCTGGAGCAGGATGACGTGCCCGATGCGCTCGGTGCTTTCTTTCTTGACGTTGTAGGGCAGGGTATCCGGTGTCAGCGTTCCCGAATAGACCTTGAAAAGAGAGATACGACCGGTGAACGCGTCCGAGATGGTCTTGAATACGTACGCCGAAAACGGTTCATCGTCGGAAATGGTTCTCTCGACCGCGCCCCCACTTTCATCGGTTCCCGTTACCGTACCCTGCTGAAGTGGATCGGGGGCGAATTCGACAAGGGTTTCGAGCAGCGAACCGACGCCGACGTTACGTGTTCCAGAAGCATAGACCACCGGATAGATCTCGCGCTTGAATACTTGCGTCTTGAGCCCCGCGACGATGTCTTCGTTGGACAGGGTTCCTTCGTCGAAGAATTTTTCCATCAATTCGTCGTTGGTTTCGGCCACAACCTCGATCAATTTGTCACGGTGTTCCTGGACGGTGGCCGCCATATCTTCCGGTATGTCCGTTTCCTTGTACTTGCCGGTGGCGTTGTCTTCGTAGATGTGGGCTTTCATCCGGATCAGGTCGGCCACTCCGCGAAATTTCTGCTCGGTTCCGATCGGGATTTGCACGGGGACACATGTCCGCCCGAAGTCATTCTGGATAGAGGCCAGTGAATCTTCGAAACTTGCGCGTTCACGGTCGCAACGATTGACCACGACGAACCGGGGCACCGCGAACTCGTCGCAGAACTGCCAGACCTTTTCGGATTGGACCTGAACGCCGGATACGCAATCGATCACAACCAGGGCGGCGTCGGCGACTCGCAGCGCGGCACGCGCTTCCTGGATCATGTTTCCGAAGCCGGGGGTGTCCAGCATGTTGATCTTGTGCGCTTTCCACTCACAGTAGGCCAACTTGGCGGAAATCGTCATCTGGCGTTCGATTTCTTCCTCATCGTAGTCGGTCGGCGCGTTCCCGTCGTCGACACTGCCCAGCCGAGTGGTCGCACCCGTCAGGTATAGCGCCGCGGAAACGAGTGAAGTTTTTCCTGTGCCTCCGTGCCCCACAAAACACACGTTACGGATCGACTGGCCATCGTAGACGTTCACGAATTACTCCTTCTATTCGGAGTTGTGTGCGTACCGTTCAGCAATGGTCGGTCGGTTCGCCCACGCCCCGATTGTATAGGAAAATGGCTTCTCTGACCGGCAGGTAGAGCCTGCCCCGCTCATAGAATCGAATTGCCAAATCTAGCACAATCGTCCTTGAAAACACTACCTCCAAACGGTAGGCTCGACGCGTGTTGGCTCGAATATCCCTGGTCGTCGGTGGGGTCCTGCTCAGCGTAGTGTTCGGGCTCCCGGAGGAGTCCCGCGCCCAGGATGTTTCCCTCCAACCCGACAGGCCGCCTTCGGTAGAAAACCGCCGGCTTCGGAACGGTTTGCGGATCGTGTACCTCCCCTGGATCGATACCTCTGCGGTGGGCGTCGAACCAGGCAACGTCCGTATTGCCTTCGGTTACACTTCGGGGTTGCGAGACGAAGCCGATTATCCGAGCGGCATGTCGGCGCTTGCCGCCACCTACCTGTCGGTCTCTTCCCATGCACGGGGAGTTGCGCTGGCTACGCATTTTGCCGGGGGGGAATTCGAATTCAATAACGAACTTGACCTTGTCGGGATGCGCATCGGTGTTCCCGGAGGCGCCGTCGAAACCATCCTCGGGCAGATTGCCCTTTATTTCCGCCAGGCAACGGTGGTGGATCCCGACGCGCTCGAATACGCACGCTCTCTCGCCGTCGAACGGGCGCGGACCGATCCGGACGACTTCAAGCTTGAAATTGACAGCGAAATTCGTCGCGAACTACTGGGTGACCATCCTTACCGGCGAAGGACGGTCGGACAGGTCGACGACATCCGGCACATCGATATCGCGGATTTCAGGAGATATTACGAGGAGAACTTCGGAACGGACCGCGCCTTCGTGATTGTTTCCGAGCCCATATCGGATGCGTGGTCCGAAGCGTTCGCGTCGATTGAGGCCCGGTCCTCGACTTACCCCCAGTTTCCTGGCATTGCGGGCCGCCCGGAAACTTCTACGATCGAGTTCCCATCCAGGCCCACGGGTGCGGTGATTCTGGCAACTGCCGTGCCAAGCGTCCATTTCGAGGATTGGTTTACGATGCTGATCCTGGATGGCGTGATGCGTCAGGTCGTGGCTCAAGACGCCACTTTCCGGTTCCCTCTGGCGGTGGACCCGTCTTTCCACTGGTTGGAGATTGCGGTCGAGATTCCGCGGTACGCTGAGGATGTTCGGGACTCCATTCTTGAGAGAATCGACGATTTACAATTCCGACCGGTTTCGCCGGATGTTCTCAGGATGGTGAAACGGGGCGCCCTCGAACTTCTCTCTCGCCGTTCGACGCTCGAGTGGTTTGCCGCCCAGGACGTATGGGGAGCGCTCGAGGACGGTTGGACGACGGTGCGTGACCTCACATCGGACGGGTTGCGCACCGCGGCGCGCGAGATGGTCCATCGGAAGCGGGTTGTCGCTCTGTGGGCGGCCGCTTTCGAACAGCCCCGCGTCGTGGTTGAAAGTCTTGAGGACATTACCGAAAGCCTCGACGCCGAACAGGAGACGATTGGCCGCGCCCCAGGCCACGTCGATATTCAGATGCCGGCCGAACTGGTCTCGGACGATCCGGATCCGGTTCATGTCGACAAAATCGCGTCCGGGATCACCCTGGCTCTTGCCCCGGTGCACAAGGTTTTTGTGGCCGGCCGGTTTGAATCGGACCTGCCCGGTGGTCTGTCCGAACGGGGCGCGAACGGCGTCCTGTGGTCTTTTCCTCGAACTCCGGACGCCGCCGTCTTCGAAGCGCTCGAAGGAGTCCGGCCGGACCGCATCCTCGTCTTTGCCCCCGCACCGGACATCGATCGGGAACGTACCCGGTTCGAGTCCTGGACCAGCGGCCAGAGGGATTCCACCCCCAGCATGCCTGCCGGTAGCGTCGCGACCGGAGACCTTCCAAGCCTGCTCGTTCTCAAGATGTGGCTGGACGGGAAACTGATCGAAGCCGGCTGGTGGGGTCAGGTGGATTTGCGGATCAGGGGAATTGAAGGATCCCGTTTGGTGATTGACGCCGGCCCTGACAGGGAGCAGCAGGTGCGAGACTGGATCCGCGGATTGGCTGACGAAGGAATCGATGAGAGCGAATTTCTCCGGGCCCGAACGGCAGCTTCGCGCTACTTCGACCGAATCCGGCAGGATTTACAGGTCTTTCTCTGGCAGCGAGACGCTGAAGGTTCGATCCAGCCCCCGGCCACGGTCTCATTGGGTCGCCTGCGCGCCGTCGCCCGAATCTACTTTTGATTAAGCGCGTAGCTGTTAGCGAGCAGCGTGCAGCTTCATTCCCGGCTACCAGCTACTCGCTATCTGCTGCACGCTACTCCCCCCACGTCGTCTGTCCTCCAACGACGGTTCGGACTACCTGAATCTCCTTGATCTGGTCCGGGTCTACCTCGTGCGGGTCGGCCGCGAGCATGACGAAATCCGCCAGTTTGCCCGCCGTGATCGAGCCCTTGATGTCCTCCTCGAACGAGGCATATGCGCCGTTGATCGTGCAGATGCCGAGTGCTTCATCGACGCTCACCCTCTGGTTGGGTCCCCAGACGCGGCCGTCGAAATCCTTTCGCGTCACCATGCTCTGGATTGCCATCAACGGTTCGTAGGGCCCGGGCGTGTAGTCGGACGCGGGTGCGACCGGGATGCCGTAGTCGAGAAAAGATCGGTGAGCGAACATCCAACGCATCTTCTCGGGTCCGTACTCCACCCACTTGTTTCCGTGATAATGGATGTAGGTGTAGAACGGCGCGGGAATGACGCCCAGATCTTTGATCCGTTGTAAGAGGTCCGGATTGACCAGCGAGCAATGTTCGATCCTGTGACGGGGGTCGTCACGGGGCCACATGCGCCCAACGCGTTCATAAGCGTTCAGGACCATATCAATCGTGACGTCGCCGTTGGCATGGATCCCGACCTGCCATCCGCTCCGGTGGCCGTCTTCGACCGCCTCGTGAATTTCCTCCTGCGACATGGTCAGAATGCCGTAGTCTTCGGGACGCCCGACATAAGGCGTGCTCATCCTCATGGTGCGTTCCGATGCGGAGCCATCCGCGCCGTATTTGACGGCACCAATTTTGAGCCACTCGTCTCCGAACCCCGTACGCATTCCCGCCTCTTTGAGATTCCGGTACAGCCCCCCACGGGGAAACAAGTAGGTCCTGAAGCGCAGTTCGCCCGCCTGATGAGCGTCCTGGTAAGCAATGAGATCGTTCGTACTGCCACCGGTCTGATGCACCGATGTCAGGCCGGACCTTGCCATGATTTCCGAAATCAGCCGTACTCCCGCCTGGCGCTGTTCCCGCGTCGAGCCTGACGGTATCAGCCCGGAGAATGCGTTTCGCGCGCGTTCGGCGACCTTACCGGTCAACGCACCATCTCTCCGGTAAAAAGCTCCTCCCTCCGGATCCGGTGTCTCGGCCGTCACCCCGGCCAGTTCGAAGGCCTTGCTGTTGTAAACGGCTGTGTGGCCGCCCCGGTGGCGCACCATGACGGGGTTGTCCGATACCGCCTCGTCAAGGTCGGTTCGTTCGAGGGGCCGTCCCTCGCGAAGCTTCGTGTCGTCGTACTTGAAACCGATGATCCACTGATCCGCCGGCGTGATCGAGGCGCGATCCCGAATCGCTTCCTTGATCTCCGCGATGGAACGAAGGTCGACGTTGACGTTGATCAGTTCGTTCACACCTGCGCCCGACGGGTGCGAATGCGCGTCTATAAACCCCGGCGTCACCGTCATTCCTTCGGCGTCGACGACTTCCGTATTCCGCGTCGCCAGTCCGCGGATCTCGTCACTCGATCCCACGGCTATGAACCTGCCGTTCTTGACTGCGAAGGCCTCGGCACGCGGCTGATTGTCGTCGATCGTGAAGATGCGACCGTCGAGGAGTATCAGATCGGGTCCCGAAGAGTCGGTTGGTTCCTGGGGCAGCGACCCCAGCGCATTTTCCACGGGTAGTCCCAGACCCACCGCAGCCGTCAAAGCTGCTCCCGACCCGATGAACCGGCGACGCGAATATTTAGCCATCGAACCCCCCTCCTGCTGTTTCGGACTGCTTAAGGTCCTCAGTCCCCCGATTGTCAATCCGCTGAAAGTGGATCGATCTTATAACATTTGGTCCTTCGAAATTCGAGATTGGAGATTTTCTTGGGAGGGGAGCGGAGTCGTCACATTGCGACAAACAGCAGGTAGGCGGCGACAACCGATCCGGCTAAAGCCCCGCCATAGGTGCCAATGAGGATTACCTCATTCAGATGCTTGATCTGTGCGCCGTCGTACAGCGTGTAGCGAAATCGGTGAGCCCAGTGAAACAGCGACAGGACCGAGAGGACGAGAAGGTAAAGACGCGTTACCGGAGATTGGAGCAGGCCGAGAAGGCTCTCATAACTGGGAGGTTCGATCCAACCCAGGGGGAAGGCCAGTCCGAAGAGGAACACGTGCACGGGTAAGAGGAAAGCGGCGGTGACCCCTCCCGCGCTGAATAGCGCCCAGAAAAACGCAACGTAGGATTTCTTCGCCATTCTAGCCTCTCAGGACGAACCAGGCGACGACACCCGATATCACGATCCACGCCACGTAGTTGGGCGCGATGATCAGCAAGTCGGGAACGCGCTTTCCACGCAATCGAAGGACGATCGCGCGGGGAGTGAGGTTGAACCAGGTGATGGTGTGCAGGAGCAGAAAAAGAAAGGCGACGACATTCAGAAGAACGACGAAGGGATGCGTCAGGAACTCCTGAAACGCCGCGTATTCTGCGGGCCCCTGGCCCAATGCTCGAACCTGCATCAGGGTAATCAAGATGAAGTAGGCCACGAACACACTGGACAGTTCCCGCAGGATGAACTTCGTGTAAGACCACTGTGAAAGCCACCAGTAGGTAGACACAGGCGTGCGGTGCCACTTCGGGTGAAACTCCCTGTATGCCGGATTGTTCTTCATTCCGATCCCCGGGGCATGACGAGGGATTTAAACCAGTCCGTTGTCGCGGCCACCTTGTACTGCTGGATAGCCCCTGCCGGGTCGACGTGTTTCGGGCAAACCTTGGTGCACTCTCCGACAAAAGTGCAGCCCCAGATTCCTTCGTGGTCCGAGAGGGCTCCGAGGCGCTCGGACGACCCCTGATCCCGTGAATCCATGTTGTAGCGCTGAGCCAGGGCGATTGCAGCCGGCCCCGTGAAAGCCTCGTCCAGTCCGTAGACAGGACACGCGGCGTAGCACAGCATGCAGTTGATACACATGCTGAACTGTTTATACTGGTCCAGCTCTTCCGGAGTCTGAAGATACTCTCCCTCCGAGATGGGCTTTTCGTCTTCTCGGATGATCCATGGCTTGACACTCTTGAGTTTTTCCATGAAGTCCGTCATGTCGGTCGTGAGATCGCGGATGATCGGGAAGTAACGCAGCGGCTCGACGCGGACAGGGCCGGGCGCGTATTCGGAAACGAACGTCGCACACGTCAGCTTGGGTTCCCCGTCCACCATCATGCCGCAACTGCCGCAGATTCCCATCCGACAGGACCATCGGTACGACAGCGATCCGTCCATGTAGTCCTTGATGTAGTTCAGGGCGTCGAGGAGAACCATGTCCTGGGTGAACGGCACCTCGTACTCTTGAACCGTCGGTTCGCTTTCCTGCTCGGGCCGGTAACGTGTGACCTGGAGGACGACTTTTTCTGTCATGGGTGCCTACTTTCCATAGATTCGTTCCGAGGGCGGCCACCGCGTGATGGTGACCGGCAGGTACTCGATTCGGGACGAGCCATCTGCATTTCGGTGGATGAGTGAATGCGCCAGGAAATTGTCGTCGTCCCGGCTGGGAAAATCAGTCCTTTGATGAGCTCCACGAGATTCGGTTCGTTTCAAACCGCACTCGACGATCGAAGCGGCCACCTCGAGCATGTAACCCAGCTCGAGTGCCGAAGTCAATTCCGTATTGAAGGTACGGCTGTCGTCTTCGATCCGGATGTTTCGGTAGCGATCCTGGAGTTCTCGGATCTTGTCGATGGATTTCTGAAGCGCCTGACCGTTTCTGTAGATGCCTGCACCTTCCTCCATGGCGGCCTGCATTTCCTGCCGGATCGTTGCGATCCGTTCACTCCCGCCTGTCTTCCGGAGATACTGTTCTTCCAGGCGCCGGCGTTCGTCGTTGGCCTGAGTCAAGACGTGATTCGACGGTTCCTTCTGATCCAACGCGAATGTAGCCGCTGCTTGCCCGGCGCGGGCTCCGAACACGAGCAGCTCGGGCAGAGAATTCGATCCCAGGCGATTCGCCCCGTTGATGCTGACGCACGCGACCTCGCCGGCGGCAAACAAACCCGCGATCGGCGTCGCCCCTTCCGTGTTCGTATGCACCCCCCCCATGGCGTAATGAATGACAGGTCGGACGGGAACTAACTCGTGGACCGGATCGATATTCTGGTACTTCAGGCAGAGTTCCCTGACGAATGGGATGCTGGCGTTGATCTTATTTTCCCCCAGATGCCGGAGGTCGAGGTTGACGACGGGACCGTACGGGCCTTCGACCGTGCGCCCTCTTTCCTGTTCCTTGACGAAAGCCTGGGACAGGCGGTCGCGCGGTCCAAGCTCCATCGAGCGCAGGACGGGTTCGGGCTGGGGTTTGCCCAGATCGTAATCCTGCAGGTAACGATATCCGTCCTTATTCACCAGGTACCCGCCCTCGGCCCTTGCCGCTTCGGTGATCAGGATTCCGGTGAAGGGAAGGCCGGTCGGGTGGTACTGGACGAACTCCATGTCCTTCAGAGGCGCACCCGCCCAGAAGGCCAACGCCATTCCGTCGCCGTTCTTGATGTTGGCGTTCGTGGTGAACGGAAACACCTTGCCGCAGCCGCCCGTACAGAGGATTACCGACTTCGCGGTGATCGCCTGGATTTTCCCCGACATGAGTTCCAGGGCCACGACTCCTTGCACTCGACCGTCATCGACGAGCAGTTTGGTGACGAACCACTCGTCATACCGGACGATGGGGTCGTATTTCAGGGATGTCTGAAACAGGGTGTGGAGCATATGGAAGCCGGTCTTGTCGGCGGCGAACCACGTTCGCTTTTTCTTCATGCCGCCAAACGGTCGTACCGCGATACGTCCATCCGGTGTCCGGCTCCAGGGACACCCCCAGTGCTCCATCTGCAGCAGTTCTTTTGGAGCTTCGTCGACGAAGAGTTCGACCGCATCCTGGTCCGACAGCCAATCGCTCCCGGAAATGGTGTCGTAGGCGTGCTCGTCGAGGCTATCGTCGGGGGCGACAGCGCCCGCGGCACCACCCTCCGCCGAGACCGTGTGGCTCCGCATTGGGTAGACTTTCGAGACCACGGCAACGCTGAGTTTGGGATTGAATTCCGCTACAGCGATCGCTGCGCGGAGGCCGGCGCCGCCACCGCCAACCAGGAGAATATCGTGAGAAGAAACGTCCACTACCACCTCGAAAAGCGACTTTGGGCGAAAAATTTGACGAAGAACCGTCGAGAATTTACACGTTGATGATCAGTCTGTCAAGGGGGGGCACGAGACGAACGAGACGAATCCCCCAGCGTACGCAGGGCCTTCTATCCATTCTCGGGGTGGGAGAGGATAGTTGCTACGACATGGTCGCGGTTCATCCGAGCGATCCACTCGATGGAGATCTCCTTCGGGCAGGCGGCCTCGCACTCGCCGGTATTCGTGCACGCTCCGAACATCTCGTCGTCCATCGCAGTCACCATGCTCAGCACGCGGCCGTGGCGTTCGGGCTGGCCCTGCGGCAGTAGCCCGAGGTGAGCCACTTTTGCTGCGGTGAACAGCGTCGCCGAGGCATTGGGACAGGCCGCCACGCAGGCGCCGCAACCGATGCACGACGCGGCGTCCATAGCCATCTCGGCCGTTTCCTTCGGAATCGGTATGGCGTTGGCTTCCGGCGCACTGCCCGTCGACACCGAAATGTAGCCGCCGGCCGCGATAATCCGGTCCAGCGGTCGACGATCGACCACGAGGTCTTTGATGATCGGGAAAGCTCGGGCCCGCCACGGCTCGATCGTGATCGTGTCCCCGTTCTTGAACAGCCGCATGTGCAACTGGCAGGTCGTGGTGGCGGGTGACGGGCCGTGAGGGTGCCCGTCGATGACGACGCCGCACGTGCCGCAGATTCCCTCACGGCAGTCGTGGTCGAAAGCAATCGGGTCCTCCCCCTCGAGGATCAGATCTTCGTTGACGGCATCCAGCATTTCCAGGAACGACATGTCCGGGCTGACGTCCGTGGCGCTGTACGTCTGGAAGTTTCCGCGATGTCGCACGTCTTTCTGCCGCCACACTCGGAGGGTGAGATTCACTACTTGTAGCTCCTTTGTGTCGGTGTGACGAATTCGAACACCAACGGCTCCTTGTGCTGTACGGGCGCACGGTCCTGTCCCTGGTACTCCCATGCTGAGATGTGGAAAAAGTCTTCGTCGTTGCGAAGGGCTTCGCCGTCGGGTGTCTGGTGCTCTTCCCGGAAATGGCTGCCGCACGACTCGTCTCGTTCCAGCGCATCCCGGCACATCAGTTCCGCCAGTTCGAGGAAGTCGGCCACCCGCCCCGCCTTTTCCAGTGAAGGGTTCAGCTCTTCGTTGGCGCCGAGAACGCGGACGTCCTCCCAGAATTCCTGGCGCAGTGCGGGGATCTCCTCGAGCGCTTCCCTCAGACCCTGCTCGTTGCGGGACATCCCGCAGAAATTCCACATGAGCTTTCCCAGTTTGCGATGAAACTGGTCGACAGTTCGTTTCCCGTCGATCGCAAGCAATTTCCGGGTCCGCTCCTCCACGTCGTGCTCCACCCGCTTGAACTCTTCGTGGTCCTCCTTTACCGATTTATGGCCGGAGCTCGCCAGATAGTGGCCGATCGTGTAGGGAATAATGAAGTAACCATCGGCCAGACCTTGCATCAAGGCGCTGGCCCCGAGTCTGTTGGCACCGTGATCGGAAAAGTTCGCCTCTCCGAGAACAAACAGGCCGGGTATGGTGCTCATCAGGTTGTAGTCCACCCAGAGCCCGCCCATGACGTAATGGACGGCGGGGTAGATGCGCATCGGCACCTGGTACGGATCTTCGTCCGTGATCCGACTGTACATGTCAAAAAGATTGCCGTAGCGCTCGCGGATGGTCTTCTCCCCGAGACGTTCGGACGCGGCCGCGAAGTCGAGATAGACTCCCAACCCGGTGGGGCCGACCCCCCGGCCGTCGTCGCAGATGGCTTTTGCGGCCCGAGAAGCGACATCGCGAGGGACGAGGTTTCCGAAACTCGGGTACCTGCGTTCGAGGTAGTAGTCGCGTTCGGCTTCGGGAATCTGGTTCGGACGTCTCGGGTCCCCCTTTTCCCGTGGTACCCAGATCCGACCGTCATTACGCAGCGACTCGCTCATCAGGGTCAGCTTTGACTGATGCTCTCCCGACACGGGAATGCAGGTCGGATGGATCTGCGTGAACGAGGGATTGGCCAGCGCGGCGCCGTGCTTGTAGGCACGCCAGATGGCCGTCGTGTTGCATCCTTTCGCGTTCGTAGACAGATGGTAGACGTTTCCGTAGCCCCCGGTGCAAAGGGCTACAGCGTCGGCCGCGTGAGATTGGATTTCACCGGTGACCATATCGCGGGTGACGATACCTCGGGCGTGGCCGTCGACGACGACGAGATCCAGCATTTCGGTGCGGGAATTCATAGCGACCCGGCCGGCGGCAATCTGACGCGCCAAGGCCTGGTAAGCGCCCAGCAGCAACTGCTGGCCAGTCTGTCCCCGGGCATAGAAGGTCCGCGAGACCTGTGCCCCTCCGAAAGAACGGTTAGCCAGAACGCCGCCATACTCGCGCGCAAAGGGCACCCCCTGTGCGACGCACTGGTCGATGATGTTCCGGCTGATCTGTGAGAGGCGGTGGACGTTCGCCTCACGGGACCTGTAGTCTCCTCCCTTGATCGTGTCGTGGAAGAGACGAAACACGCTGTCGCCGTCGTTCTGGTAGTTTTTCGCGGCGTTGATACCCCCTTGAGCCGCAATGCTGTGGGCGCGGCGTGGACTGTCCTGATAGCAGAAACACTGGATGTTGTATCCCAGTTCCGCCAGGGACGCGGCTGCCGCTGCTCCTGCCAGACCCGAGCCGACGACGATCACGTTGTACTTTCGCTTGTTTGCCGGGTTGATCAGCTTCAGTCGCGATCGATGGCGGTCCCACTTTCTTTCGAGCGGGCCAGCTGGAGAGTTCGCACGAAGTTCCATTTAGCTTGACGACTCCGATTAGTACGGCGAGGGGGATTGAAACGTAGCCCGCTACGATCAGAGAGCTGAGGATCCAAGCACTCCGCTGAATCATCGCCTCATACTTGGGGTGATTCAGACCGACGGATTGAAACATGCTCCAAACGCCGTGAGCAATGTGCAACCCAAGGCTCGAGACCGCCACGATGTAGAACACTGCGACGGGCCATTGCTGGAATCCGCTCACGACGTTCGCGTACACCGCTTCCGGACGGAAGTCCGGCTGCGACGGATGAACGGTTCCCAACGTGAAATGCATCAGGTGGTAGATGACGAACAGACCGATTATGGGTCCGCTCCAGACCATCGTGCGTGCAGCGTAGCTGGCCTCTTCGTACTTGTGGAGTCGGTAGGCGATCGGCCGCGCGGAGCGATTCCGAATCGTCAACTGCGTAGCGGCAAGAACATGCAGGCCGACCGCTGCCAGCAAAATGGCCCGGGTGGTCCAGAGTACCTCCGGCTTTTCCTTCAGGAATCTCGCGTAGGAGTCCAGTACTTCGGGACCGGCGAATATCTGGAGGTTTCCGATGAGATGGCCGATGATGAATCCGAAAAGGATCAGCCCGGACACGGCCCTGCCGATTTTCTTGCCGACCGACGAGCTATAGGGGCGCAGCATCCAGTGCATCGTGCCTATTCCAGGAAGGAGGGCGATGTGTCTTCGGCGGAGGGTTCGAGATCGTGTTCCACGATAGTCCGGGCGCACGCATTCCAGCGCAGCACGGCGTCGTCGTTACCCGACGGCCGAATCTGTTCGGACTTCTCATACCAGCCCATGGCATGCCGAAGCCAGTCGTAGGCGACGTCACCGGACCCTTCCGAGCCCTGTTTGAGGTGGGCCCTGCCCCGCCTCTCATAGATGATGCCTGTATAGTAGGTCCTCTGGTACTCGTCTTCGAGCCGAGGCAGCAACTCTCGAGCCCGAGTGTAAGTCGCTCGTTCCATGTGCGTGAACTCATCCGTAAGTGCGAGCAAGAGTACGACGATCGCTTCCTGGTCGTCGGGGTTGATGCGCAGAATGTCGAGGCAGATACTCTCCGCCTGCTCAGGCTCGTTCAGCAGACGGTAGTTCTTCGCACGTTCGAGTGCCCGGGGAATGGTCTCGGAGGATAGCGGCTTGAATTGGAATTCCATGAGCTTCTGTCACACGCATTTCACAGGGTCGCGTCTGGTTTGTCAACACACCAATGCGCGGACAGGCCTGTGATTGTGGACAACTAGTTGGTTAGCGAGATCCAAAATCGTGTTCGGTGAGATGCCCCGGCCAGATCATTCTGAACACATACGACCTCGCTCGAATTTTCCGAACCTTGGGATTGCCGTCGTCAGTGGATTTCATTCGCCGATGGAACAGGAGTGCCTGGATCTGCTGCTTCGAGGCACACAACCGGTCGTGCACTGCCCAGCTCGTACTCTCTTCGGCATGAGGGTTCCGAATCCAACCATTACAGTTCTCAAAATGAGCAGTACCGGATTTTCCACTGTCGCCCTGCCGATTATCAATTACCATTTAGCACACTGCCGACGCTATTGGTCGGCGTGATTCAGCATATGACCAAACTGCGAATCGGTATTGATACGGGAGGCACTTTCACGGATTTCGTCCTGATCCGGGATGGCCGGATCGAGGTCTTCAAGGAGCTTTCGACCCCCGGGCGGCCGGATGAAGCCATCCTGGCCGGCCTCGGACGCCCCGGCTCGGAGCGTCCCGGTGAGATCATCCACGGGTCCACGGTCGCGACGAACGCGCTGCTGGAGCGGAAGGGTGCGCGGACCGCCCTGATCACAACCGCCGGATTTGAGGACGTCCTGGTGATCGGAAGACAGACCCGGCGGGATTTGTACAACATCTTCACGACACGGCCGGACCCTTTGATTCCAGCGACGCTTCGGCTGGGCGTCAACGAACGGATCCTCTACGACGGATCCGTGGAAAAGGAGATCGTTTCCGAAGAACTCCTGAAGCTGACCCGCCGGCTTCGCCGCGGCAGAGTGGAATCGGTTGCGGTTTCGCTTCTCTTTTCGTTTGCCAATCCGTCACACGAGGAGAGAGTCGCCGAGGCGCTGGGAGAACTCGGGGTGCCGGTCTCGTTGTCATCGTCGATACTTCCCGAGTACCGGGAGTACGAGAGAACCTCGACGACCACGATCAACGCTTATCTTGCGCCTCTGATGAGTCGATATCTCGGCCGGCTGCAAGAGAAAGTTTCGCACTGTCCCTTGAGCGTGATGCAGTCGAATGGTGGCGCCGTTCGAGCCCGGACGGCCATGGCCGCCCCGATCAAAACAATCCTTTCCGGTCCCGCGGGCGGCGTTGTCGGGGCTTTCTTTCTTGCCCAGCAGAGTGGCCATCCGAACATCATCACCTTCGACATGGGGGGTACGTCGACCGATGTTTCGCTCTGCGACGGCCAAATCCGGGTCACCCATGAGAGTCAGGTGGACGGAATGCCGATCGGCATTCCCATGATGGACATTCACACGGTGGGAGCCGGAGGAGGGTCCATCGCCGATCTCGACGCGGGTGGCGCGTTGAAGGTGGGACCCGAGAGCGCCGGGGCCGATCCCGGCCCGATCTGCTACGGACACGGAGAGTCGCTTACCGTCACGGATGCGAACGTCATACTGGGCCGTCTCCGTCCCAGGTTCTTTCTGGGCGGCGCGATGCTTTTGACCCCCCAGAAGATCGGACCCAGCGTTCGAAGCCTCCCCTGGACCCGGGACTGGTCGAGCCTGGAGAGCCTGGCCAGGGGCGTAATCGATGTCGTCAACAGCAACATGGAACAAGCCATCCGGCTGATCTCAGTCGAGCGCGGACACGACCCCCGAGATTTTGGCCTGATGTGTTTCGGCGGTGCGGGGGCGCTCCACGCAGCCAGCCTCGCCGAGGGTCTGGGCATACCGCGTGTGATCGTCCCGCCGCATCCGGGAGCGCTATCGGCTCTCGGCCTGTTGTTGTCCGATGTCCGGAAGGACTATTCACACACGCTGCTGGGGACCGGAAAAATTACCAGGACGAAGATCAGGAAGTGTTTTGCCGAGATGCATCGCAGGGGCGTCGGGGATCTCGCCCGGGAGGGTTTCAAGCGGGGCCAGATCACGACGTTGGATTTCCTGGATGTCCGGTACGTGGGTCAGTCCTACGAACTGACAATTCCTTACTCCGATAAATGGCTCGAAGCGTTCCATAGCGCCCACGATCAGCGGTACGGACATTCCAGTTCGGAAAGTCCCGTCGAAGTAGTCAGCGCCCGGTCGACGCTTCTCGGGCGTACCGAGAAACCCCGACTTCGAAGGGCGGTTAAGAAAGCGCCGCGGCCAAAGGCACTTGAAACCGGCAAGGTCTGGTTTGACGAGGGGTGGGAGCGGACACCCGTTTATGACCGGATGGACCTGGGTTTTGGAAACGTTGTCCAGGGTCCGGCCGTGATCGGGGAGTATAGTTCGACGACTCTGGTTCCCCCGCGTTTCCGCTGCGAGGTAGATCGGCACTTGAACCTGGTCTTATCACCCAAACGTTAAGGGCGGAGTAGCAAACATGGCCTTCGATCCGGTAAAACTACAGATTTTCAAGAGTCTCTTCCACTCGATTGCCGAGGAAATGGGCGCCACGCTCAAGCGCACCGCTTACTCGCCCAACATCAAGGAACGTCGGGACTACTCCTGTGCGATTTTCGACGAGCAGGGACGTATGATCGCTCAAGGCGAACACATGCCGGTCCATCTGGGATCGATGCCGCTGTCGGTCGCCGCGGCGCTCGAAAGCCGGACGATAGGGCCCGGAGACATGGTGCTCTTGAACGACCCCTACAAAGGTGGAACGCATCTTCCAGACCTCACGCTGGTCTCGGGCGTGTTTCGAAGCTCCCGCCTCCTGTTTTATGTCGCAACCCGCGCCCATCATTCAGACATCGGCGGTATGTCGCCGGGATCGATGCCATTGGCCGAGGAAATTTATCAGGAAGGATTGCGGATCCCCCCGGTTCTCGTGATGAAAAGCGGGCGTCTCAACCGCGAAGTGTGGGATCTGGTGCTGTCCAACGTTCGAACCCCGGATGAGCGGGAGGGAGACCTCGCGGCCATGCTTGGCGCCAACCGCACGGGCGAGCGCCGATTGTTGGAAATCGTCGAGAAATATCGCCTCCCGGAAGTGCAACGGTATATCGAAGAGCTGCTCGATTACACCGAACGTATGACCCGCCATGTCATCTCGACGATTCCAGATGGCACATACAAGGCCGAAGACGTCATGGACAACGATGGCATCGGCGATGGACCGGTGACGATCCGTGTCCGGATCCGGATTCGCGGCAGCGATGCACGGATTGATTTCCGAGCTTCCGATCCCCAGGCTGCGGGCAGCATCAACGCGGTTTACGCAATCACCGCATCCGTCGTATTTTACGTGTTCCGGACTCTGGTTGGCGTTCGAATCCCCTCCACAGCGGGTGGGATGCGGCCCCTCGAAATCATTGCCCCCGAAGGGACCATCGTGAATGCGCTCCCACCGGCCGCGGTCTGCGGCGGGAACGTCGAAACCTCTCAACGCATCGTCGACGTTCTGTACCGGTGTCTGGCTCGAGCCATGCCCGGGACTATCCCGGCTGCCAGCCAGGGGACTATGAACAACCTCACATTCGGGGGTACCGATCCTCGAACCGGCAAGGCGTTCGCGTATTACGAAACGATCGCCGGGGGCATGGGCGCCCGGCCGACCATGGACGGAATATCCGGTGTGCACACCCATATGACCAATTCCCTGAACACTCCGGTGGAAGTGATGGAGTACGCCTATCCGATTCGCATCGAGCGTTACGCGATCCGCCGACGTTCCGGGGGCGCTGGCAAATGGAAGGGCGGCGATGGCGTGGTGCGAGAGATGCGATTTCTGGCACGCGCCGAGGTTACGGTGTTGTCGGAACGCCGCCGCTTCAGACCTTACGGACTGCGCGGTGGCTCCCCGGGGTCGGCCGGGCGGAACCGGATTACCCGCGGTGGCGGACGCGTGGACCGGTTCGCCTCGAAGTTCACAACCTCGGTCTCGCCCGGCGACGTCCTGACGATCGAAACACCCGGAGGAGGTGGCTGGGGGCCGCCAACTCCCAGTGAAAAATGAAACTTCGGCTCAGGCTGACGCGTAAAACCGTTCTCGTAGCGGGACTGTTCCTGCTGACCGCGATCCCTCTGTCATATCTCCTGATTCCCGAAATCCTTGTCTGGTCCGCGACCCTGCTCGTCGCCGAGACCGAGGCATTCCCGGCCGATGCCATCGTGATTCTCGGCGGTGGAGCGCCCGGAAGGGCCCGGGAAGCCGCCGATCTGTATCGTGCCGGGCTTGCCCGGACCGTCGTCCTGACCACCGGTGAGCCTCCCGACGGGTATGACGAAATGAACCGGCTCGGCATCGAACTGGTTCGGTCCCACGAGAACTACCTGCGGGTTCTCAAGGGATTTGGCGTGCCGGAGGAAAGCATCATCAGGATCGAGGAACCGGTTACCGAAACGATGAACGAACTGACACGGGTCCGCGAGTTCGCACGCGAGCGCAACTGGACGCGCCTGATCATCGTGACATCGAACTACCACACCAGACGCTCCCTTCTGATAACGAAATATCTCTTTGATTCCCACTGGCGGATCGCGGTGGTCGGATCGCGCCATGACGGTTTTCGCCCGAACGACTGGTGGCAGGAAATCCGACACATCCGTACCTTTCTGATCGAATTTCAGAAACTCCTCGTTTACGAAATGTACATTCAGCCGAGACTTTGGTTTTGATGGGGGAGGTGAGTCCGAGGTCCGAAGTCCGAGGTCCGACGTCCGACGTCCGAAGAGTATGTTCATCCCAAGGTGCGTGCGGACCGGGAAGATCGGTTCGGATTCCCGACCTCGGACCCCGGACTTCGGACCCCGGACTTCTTCTTCCTCCTCTCCCCCCCTTTTGTCCTTGATTGTATCCCGACCCTGAACTAGCTTCCCCTTATGCCCACACCGCGACTCCTCTCCGTTCTGTTTGGCCTGATTCTCTTGCTTCCGCAAAGTGGGGCCGCCCCGTCGCTGGCCCAACTGCGAGACCCGATCGAGGGCCAGAGGCCCGAGTTCTAGAAGCCCTTTCATGCCCGTACTCACCCGAATTCCCGAAGGCTGGTTCTGGATGGGTTCCGACGACCACAAGAAGTGGGAACGGCCGCGTCACCGGGTCTGGACAGCGGCGTTCGAGATCGCCCGAACGACCGTTACCAGACGGGAATACGAACACTTTGTTCGAGAGACAGATCACCCACTGCCCCGCGGTTGGGGCGATGAGAATCTCAGTCAGCCGCAGCAACCCGTTGTTGGGGTCAACTGGTTCGATGCGACGGACTACTGCAAGTGGCTCAGCGAGCTCCTGGGGCAGTCGTATCGACTACCCACCGAGGCCGAGTGGGAAAAAGCCTGTCGCGGGAACGAGGAAGACGGTCTCTATTCCTGGGGAAACACGCCACCCGGAGAGTTCGAATATTTTCAGGGGGATTGGGTGGGGCCCCGGTCGGTCGGGGAGTGGCGTCCGAACAGTTTCGGCCTGTGGAACATCGGTGACAACGTGCACGAATGGTGTCAGGACTGGTACTCCGCCGACTACTACACGGTTTCGGTGACCCACAATCCGGCGGGTCCGTCCAAAGGTACACGCCGCGTCTCCCGTGGCGGGTCCTGGCGACACCAGATTCGCGCTTCGAGAATCACTCAGCGAAGTAGCATTCCTCCCCGGTACCGATACACCGACTACGGCTTTCGGCTCGTCAGAAGCGCCGGATCATTTGCCTGACCGACCGTTTCCAAAACAGCTATTCGCAGTCTCTAGGCGCTCGTAGGTTGCGACAGATACACGCAATAAACGAAATACACGGAAAAGCGATGCTCTCCCTGTATAATGCGGCCGATTCAACCAGGACGATAAATTTTCGAAGGATTCGAAACAAGGATCGACAAACCCCATGTCCGAATTGCGATACAACCGCATCACCGGAGACTGGGTGATCATTGCCCACGAGCGGTCCCACCGGCCCGAAGAATTCGTCTCAAAACAAAGTCCCTCCGACCCTCCTTCCAGAGTCGATGACTGTCCTTTCTGTCCCGGCAACGAGGATGATTCGGAAACGATTTCCACTCTGGATCGGCGCGGATCCTGGGGTGTCCGCCTCGTGCGTAACAAGTTTCCCGCACTGTCGCCCTCCGGGGACAAACGGAAGGGAGGCACCTCGATGCGGCGGACGATGTCCGGATTTGGATATCACGATGTCGTCATCGAACATCCGGAGCACAACAGATGGCTCTGGCGTCAGGCGGCGGGCGGCGTATCGGAAGTGCTGTCGGTGATCCGCGACCGTTACATCGAACTATCGAAGGATCCTCGCATCGAACTGGTCGTACCGTTCAAGAATCATGGCCGGTCGGCGGGAACCTCTCTCGTCCATCCACACGCGCAGATGGTGGGAACGCCGATCATGCCCGCCGACGTCCGTCGTCGCGTCTGGGATGCCGTCCGTTACTATGACGAGCATTCGCACTGTCTCTTCTGCTCGGTAATTGACGACGAGAGCGACTTCGGTGAACGTGTCATCCACAAAACGAGGGGCTTTGTGAGCTTCATTCCATATGCGGCGCTGTCACCCTTCCACATCCTGTTGTTTCCGAACGACCACAGCCCGGATTTTGGACTTCTGTCCGACAGCGCTCTGGCGGATTTTGGCGAACACCTGAAGGCCGTTCTCGAAAAGATCGAACTGGCCTTGCTGGGTCCTGATTTCAACTTCGTGATCCGTTCGGTCTTCGAGAAGCGCACCGATGCCCGAACCTACCACTGGTACATGTCGATCATTCCACACGTTTCGCGCGTGGCCGGCTTTGAAATGGGTTCGGGAATGTTCATCAACCCGTCGATCCCTGAAGAATCGGCCAAGTTTCTCCGAGAGGCGAAACAGATGGGCGCTCCGGGCGGGCTGTAGTCTTACGGGGCGAAGTAGCCGGTCCGGGCCCGGACCAGATAGTCCCGGTTTCGGGTACGAACCCGGAGTTCGTGACGCCGGCCGTCAGCTGGAGTCGCTGGATAATAACCGAGCGTATACTGGCTCCGGAGTTCGGCTGAGACTTCGTCAAGAACGACATCGATCTCCGTCGCGCTTCCGCCGGTCCAGGTGCTGGCCACCAGATACGCTTTACCGCCGCTTGCCAGCGCAAATGACCGGAGGACGTCCATATCCACGGGATCTTCGTCACCGCCCACGGATCTGCCAATCCCCGGGGCGCCGGGGATCGGGGACAGAGGCCACTCGAAGGAGACGTGTTCGGAAGGATCCCCAAAGCGGGTCGGGTCGATACCCAGCGGGTAGACCAGCAGTTCCGATTTCCGAACAGCCTCGAGAGTTTCCTCGAACTCCAGGTCGCTGCTCGTGTCATCGCCGTCGGTAAGCAACAGAACGGCCCGCTTGTCGTGCCGCCCCTCAAAGACCTTTTCGAGGCCTTCCGAAAGCGCATCATAGAGCGCCGTACCTCCGATGGCACGAACGCGTCGTAGTGACCGCGACAGTTCCCGTCGATCGCTTGTCAGGTCCTGGAGAAGGGTCACATTTCCTGAGAAGGTCATCACGAAAACATCGTCGTCCTCGTGCAGTGTCCCAATGAAGCGCTCGATCGCTGCCAGAGCCGTTCTCATCCGGCTCTCCATGCTTCCGCTTGTGTCGAGCACGATGCCGCCGCTCACCGGGATGTCGCGGTCCTGCGTGAAGTGCACGATCTCCTGCGCCACGCCGTCGTCTTCGATGATGAAGTCGTCGGCTCGGAGACCCTCAACATAGCGTCCGTCGGGATCCGTCACCGTGGCGACGACGTTGACGAGTCGGACATCCACCCGGAGCGTCTCCTGCTGGGCGGCCGCTGATGCCAGGCATAGAGAAAGGAAGGCGAATCCGGAGATCAAGGTACAAAGAGTTCGATTTGTCATGGTTCGTCAAACAGGGCCCGCCGCCCGGCCAGCCGCCAGTGAGATCCAGGACCACACTGCCGTTGATGCCAACCGGACGGCTTACCCATGCGCTATGTCATAAAGACGCGGGCATCGGCGGAACGTTAACAGGGGCTGATTTAAATCAGGCTCCTGCCGGATCAGATCGAATCTTCCGAATGTCGTCGTCGATACCGGAGACCCGGTCCTGTTCGGCCAGCCACCATTCCTCATCGAGTTGGGCGTCGAGTTCGGCGACACTCTTTCCCTGCTGTTCGACCCAGGTGTAGTACTTCAGGTTGTGCCATTGACGCCGGTGGTCCGGGTCGCCATTCCGGATCCAGCCCGTGTCCTGCTCGTGGAAAATTCGGACCCGCGCCGTCGCCTCGGACTCGTCCATTAGTCCGAACCGTTCCTTTGCAAGGAGCATTACCGAACGGTATCTGCCGACATCGTCAGTGCAGATCGTGAGGATCGTGGCACTCGGCCCAAGCCCGTAGTGCCGGGCGGCTTTGATTGCGCCGAGCACATTGCATATCCCGCTGATTCCGAAAATGCGGGCCATCGCCGAGACCTTCCCGGGGGAAATGCCACATTGATCTTCAAGCGTCCGTCGACCCGTCTCGTCGGTGAGAAGTTCGAGACCCTTCAAGCATTGGGAGTCGTCGATGCACATGATGGCGTCCATGTTCGTGACATGGTGTATCCACGTGACGTGCTTGTCGCCTATGCCCTGGATATCGTGTGATCCGTAGCCGTTGTTGTAGAGCGTGGGGCACTGAATCGGTTCCAGCCCGACAATCTTCAAGTCCGGCCACTTCTGTTTGAGTCGATCTCCGGCCGCAATCGTCCCGGCCGAACCCATCGCGCTGGCAAAAACCGCAATCGTCCCGTCGCCCAGCCCTTCGGTCGCCAACTCATGGGCGAGTTCGACGATCGTATTGCCGGTGACGTAGTAGTGAAAGCGATAGTTGCCCAACGCCTCGAACTGGTTCATCACGCGCACGTCGGGATCCGTCCTGAGGTCGCGAACCTTGTCGTAGATTTCCTTTACATTGCTCTCGCCCCCGGGCGTTCGAATGACTGACGCGCCGTAGCCTTCAATCTGCTCGAATCGTTCCCGGCTCATTCCCTCAGGCAGGACGACAACACTCTTGAAGCCCATCCGGCAGCCGACCCACGCGCCTCCGATGCCGTAATTGCCCGTCGAGGGCCAGACCAGAGTGTGGTGCGCGGGGTCGATTTTTCCGGCAATCTCCATCTCGACCGCCACCGAATAGGCTGCTCCCACCTTGTGAGAGCCGGTGGGGAAATCCGCAGAATGGAGGACGACGATGTTCGCTTCCACGCCCGTGAGCTCCTTCGGCAGAATTTCATAGCGGATTCGACCGTTTCCGTCCCGCCAGCTGATGTTGTAGAGGTTGACGGGGTCGAGCGGATCCCGCGACCGCGCCTCCAGTGCCGCCGACCGGATGTCCGGACGGATCGTTGCCGGATGAAGCATCTCTTCAAAAGTCGGTCCGGCGCAGCTCCTGTGTTTTTGATCCATAGCCAGAGGTTATACACCTGGGGCCCCGGCGCCTCAAAGAGCCGCTTGAGTGAAACCGGTTGATTGTGATTGGATTACCATATATGGTATAACCATATATGGCTAGACGTAAGTAAGCTGAAAGTCACAGAAGGGAAATCTTATGATCGACCGTGAACTCAAGAAGGGGAGTACAGAGCTTTTGATTCTGTCGTTGATCGAGGAAACGCCCCGCCACGGCTATGAAATCGGGCAGTTGATCGAACAACGATCCGGCGGGGTGCTGACGTACCACATTGCGTCGTTGTACCCGATGCTTTATCGCCTGGAAAAAAGGGGCTGGACCGAAGGCCGCTGGAAGGAAAAGCCGGGCCAGAGACGGCGCCGCTATTACCGTTTGACGGCGGCCGGACGCAAGGTTCTCGCCGAACGGAGAAACAGATGGAAAGAATTCATCGTCGCCATCGAACAGGTGGCCGGAGTCTGACATGTCCGGATCGGAAAAGAATTGGCTCCATTATGTTCGCGGGCATCTTCCGTCTCTCGGGACCAATCCCGAGCGCGCAGTGGAGATTGAAGAAGAACTGGCTCAGCAGATGGAGGACTTCTATTGGGAACTCAGTCGCAGGGGAATGTCTTTCGAGGAAGCGACGAAATTGACCGAGGCCCAGATACCGGCCTGGGACATCCTGGCCAGAGAGCTCCGTCTGGCCAATCGTCCGATCGGCGAGTACGTATGGCGCGGACACAGAGAGATGGAAGAACTGATTCGAAAAAAGGGACGGTGGATCATGCTTGCTGATTTCTTGAACGACCTCGGCCACGCTTTCAAAACATTTGCCAGGGACCGCAGCTTCTCGATACTCGCCATCGCCGCCCTCGCGATCGGCATCGGCGCGACGACGACGGTCTTCAGCATCTTTAACGCTGTCTTGACCCCTCTACCCTTTCCCGATCCGGACCAACTCGTCATGGTGCGCGACGGCCGTGTGGACTTCAATACGCCCGCATCACTCCCCGAGTACCGCGACTGGAACGAGAACAATCAGAGTTTTGAGGGACTCGGGGCGTATTTCAATTTCAGCGCCAGCCTCACCGGGGAGGGGCAGCCCGAGGAGCTGTGGGGGATTCGCGCCACGGCGAACGTCCTGCCGCTACTCGGCGTCCAACCCCTCTTAGGGCGTCATTTCACTCCCGAGGAGGAGGTTGTCGGGAAAGATGGCGTTGCGCTGATCACCTACGGGCTCTGGCAGCGTAAGTTCGGCGGCGACCCGGATGTGATTGGCCGGACCGTCAACCTCCGGAACGGGCCGACGACGCTGATCGGTGTCCTTCCTCCGGACCACAAGGGCATTCTCCCCGCCGACCTGCGGGGCGACCGCCCGCGCGAACTCGTGTTCCCGCTGGGTCTGGATGCTGATCTCGGCCGCGGCGCTCACTTTCTCCGAATCCTGGGCAGGTTGCGTCCGGATGTGTCCCTGGATCAGGCTCGCGAGGCTATGGACAGGCTCGCATTGCAACTGAATGAAGAAGGTGTGACCGATCACGGCATCCTGGTGCGCTCGCTCGAAGAGTACGTCGTTGGCGACATCCGGCTTGCAATCCTCGTCATGTTCGCTGCCGTCGGTGCCGTCCTGTTGATTGCCTGCGCGAACGTTGCGAACCTGCTCCTGACGCGGGCAACAGCTTCCCAGAGACAGACCGCAATCCGGATCGCAATGAGAGCAGGCCGAGGCCGTTTGATCCGGCAATTCATGACCGAAAGCGCCGTACTCAGTCTCATCAGCGGACTGTCGGGCCTCGCTCTGACGGTCTTGGGAATTCGCGTGATCAATGTTCTGGCGCGGCCCTGGTTGCCACTGCTCGAGGACGTTTCCATTAACGGACCGGTGCTCGCGTTTACCATCGGAATTTCCCTTCTGACCGGATTGATTTTCGGGACTGCACCGGCCGTTCTGGGTTCTCGCGTCGAAGTCGGCAATGCGCTGAAGGAGGGTGGACGGGATAACACGAAAGGCGCCCGGACCCGGAAGCTACGCAATGCCCTCGTGGTCAGTGAAGTCGCGCTGTCGCTGGTGTTGCTGATCGGTTCGGGTCTTCTGATCCGAAGCTTTGTCGGCCTCCTGGCGGTCGATAAGGGGTTCGCCGCGGAACGAGTCGTGAACCTTGATGTCAACATCGGAAGCCGGCAGACCGACCGTGCGCAGCAAATCGGGTTCGCCAGATCGATCCTTCGTCGACTGCGCGCCCTGCCTGGAGTGGAGTCCGCCGGCCTTGGCAGCGATCTGCCCCTGGACGACAGCGATACCGACGGTACTGTTTCCGTCGAAGGCCGGAGCTACCCTCCAGGAGGTCAGCCCACCGCTCACAAGCGGATGGCTGACGAGGACTACTTTCGCGTCATAGGCATTCCCCTCAAGAAAGGACGATATTTCACCGAGTTCGATACCGACGAGGCTCCCGACGTGGTCATTGTTGACGAAGCGTTCGCCGAGGCCATCTTCCCGGGCGAGGACCCCCTGGGAAAACGCGTGGGGTTTGACTGGGGAACCCAGAGCGAATTTCAGGAGATCGTCGGCGTCGTGGGCGATATTCGAGAACAGGCGCTCGACCAGCAGCCCGAGCCCACCATTTACGTGCCGGTGATGCAACGCCCGATCACGAACCTGGCACTGGTCATGAGGACATCCATTGAACCCGGCGCGCTCATTTCGACCGCACGTCAGGAGGTCTACGCGCTCGACCCGGCTCAGCCGGTATCGAGAGTGCGGCTTCTCGACGACATCGTTTCGGAATCGGTCGCCGGCGACCGGCTGATAACCTTTCTTCTGGGCGGCTTCGCACTGATCGCCCTGCTGCTGGCGTCTGTCGGGATTTACGGTGTTCTATCCTATTCTGTCAGCCAGAGGCCGCACGAGATCGGAGTACGGATAGCACTGGGCGCAGGCCGCACCGACGTCCTGCGACACATTCTCCGCGAGGGAATGATCCTGGCGATGGCCGGCATCGTGTTGGGCCTGGTCGGAGCGTTCGGCCTGACGCGCTTTCTGGAATCGCTGCTCTACGGCATTCCCCCGACCGACACGCTCGTCTATGCCACGATTTCGGTCCTCCTCGGCGCCGTTGCATTCCTGGCCTGTCGTGTTCCGGCGGGCCGGGCGACAAGGGTGGACCCGATGGTCGCGTTGAGACATGAGTGATGGGGAGTGGTCGGTGGCCGGATCAAGAAACCGGCGCCGAGCGCCGAGCTTATTCAAGCGCCGGCAGCATATTCGATAGTGGCGAGGTCGTCCAGTAGTTGTTTCTTCTCTTCGGCACCGGAAACCTTGTCGGCCGCCTCGCGAGCATTCTCGATGTGCTTCTCCATCTCCGTCAGGTGTCCCAGACCCGCTTCCGCCCGAGCCAGGGCCTCATGGGAATAACCGATAAAGAAGGGTGGAAGTTCGCCCCGCCGCCCGGAATCCAATGAGAGCTGTCCGTAGCGCCTTGCCTCGTGGGCCTGACCCACCAACGCGTATATGCGCGAGACCTGCCAGTATCCGACAGACAAGTTTCGGTCGGCGCAATCTTCTCGCCGGGTCCAGTGCCACAGTGAGGCCTGGCCGAGACCGATCATCTCCTGATCTTCTTCCGGAGTGCGTTCCGACTGATCGATCAGGTCCCACGCCTTGTTGAAGCAATCCGCCGCAAAATAGCGGTGTGCATCTGCGATTTCGAAAGGTAGTTTCTTACTCACGGCTTCCTCCTGAATACCTGCCTGGGTCTAAACGTTAATCCGTATCCGAATCTGTCCACTCAATCGCCTCCGTCGCGGTAGGCGGCCCGGACCAGCGTCCGCTGAGAGAATGGCAGATACGCCAGCCCCGCGGCTCCTGCCAGAGCGATGCCGTAACCGATCTCGGAGGCGACCAGTAGCGGCGATGCCGCCCACATACCATCAAACAGAAGCAAAGCCGGAAACAGCTTTCGGAAGTTGGCCCCGATTTCAGGATGGTCCAGTCCGACCGCGGAACTGAGATAGAGTCGGACGGCGATTCCACACATTGCCAGGACAACGGCGACAGACAATCCAAGGCTGGACGGAATACGGAATTGTGTTTCAAGCACCCCTCCGAGTTCCTCGAAATAAAAGAGCGCCGTGGTGTACAAAGCCAGGTATCCGATCTGGATGAATATGAAAAGGGATCTTGCGGTAGCGCGGGAGAGGCTGAGGCTTGTTTCGGGATGCGATAGAGGCGTGGCGGTCGAGCCGTCCCCGGCGGCGCCCTCAAGGTCACGCGCCAGATCCGCGGCCGACTGGTATCGCGCCACGGGAGGCTTCCGGAGGCACCGGCCAATGATCTGTTGCGCTCGGGCAGGGACGTCGGGTACGAGGTCCGCCAGACGGCGGGGCTCTTCTTTGAGAATGTTTGCTATCGTGGATCCGGTGCTCTTTCCAAGGAAAGGATGACGCTGGGTCGTCATTTCGTACAGGACGATGCCGAGGGAAAACAGATCGGTTCCCGGGCCGACTTCTTCCCCTTCCAACTGTTCGGGCGACATATAGGCCACCGTCCCGAGGCGAACGCCCTTGCCGGTCAAATGAGCGGACACTTCATCACGGCCAACAGGACTTTCGAGCGAGCGTGGGGACAGCTTCGCGAGCCCGAAATCGAGCAGTTTGGCTTGCCTCCTGTCTGTGAGAAAGATATTGCCGGGTTTGATGTCTCTGTGGATGACCCCGGCCGAATGTGCCGCATCTAAGGCGTCGGCGATCTGTGCCCCAACACGCAACACTTCAGTTGGGTGCAGTAGCTGGGCGTATTGCTGGCCGGATTCGGCCTCCAGCAAGTCGCCCGGGATGATGTCCGGCAGTGGCGCTCCCAACTCCAACAGGTGGTTCATCCGTATTCGGCTGGTGGCAAGACGACGTTCAAGAGTGGCACCTTCCAGGAACTCCATCACGATGAACGGACGTCCCTCATATTCGTCGATATCGTAGACCGTACAGATGTGGGGGTGGTTCAGTGACGACGCGGCGCGGGCCTCCTGTCGGAACCGCTTCAGTGCTTCCTCGTCTCGCTCCCATTCGTCGGTCAGGAACTTAACCGCGACGAACCGGCCCAGACGATCGTCCCTGGCCTTGTAAACGATCCCCATACCGCCCCGCCCGATCTCTTCCAGGATCCGGTAGTGAGATATCTTTTCGGTTGGCATCGGCATTCCTTAGTGGTCCCCGCCAGAGATAACGTGACTAACATGACTATCTCCGAAGGAGGTTGCGAGCAGACTGATACGTGACATCCGCCGTGTGGTGTGCGTGTTTTGTCGACGGTGTGGAGCGTTCATGAGGGGCAACCTCCATCGGCCCTGCGGGTTCGGGCGGAACGGCACCGTCTTTGGCGTCGCTCCTCCTCACAATGTCCAAGCATTGGCTCGTCGTTGCTCCCCCAAATCCGGTACCGTTGCACTCCGAAATCTCGTCACGCTATCTCTGGCGGGGACCACTAGCGCTTGAACCGATCGTTCTTGTCGCCTTTCCCTACCTTCGACTTCGGACTCTGGCCCTTGGACTCCCCCACCGCTCCCAGCCCCCTCTGCGTCTTCTTCGGTAGTTTCGCGACGACCAGATCGTAGGATTGGCGCATCAAGCGTTCGACCTCGTCATTGTTCAGTCTGCATTCGGTGGGGTCGATCTGAATCCAACGCGCCCTCGCCAGGTACGGAGCCGGTCGGATCCCGGGTAACTCCGTCAGTTCGTAGTACGTCTCTTCCTCGCATTTGAACGAGTGGCCGCTACCCGGCTCGAGGCCCGTGACCAGAAACATCTTGCCCGCCACTTTGAACACGAGGTCGTCGCCCCACTGAATCTGTTCGGTGGCTCCCGGTAAGGACAAACAGACGTTCCGGATTTGGTCCAGGGTCATGTCGATAGCTCGAATGTGGAGACCGCTTTACATGTTGTTGGCAGCCACTTTGTATACTACCTGATGCATCTCGGAAAGTCGGGTCGAACTGGTTATCGCCGCTACGGGGCCCCGGTCCCGAGGGGGCGCTTCTATCGGCTCGAAGTCATTCTGCTTGCTATACCTACGCTGAAATGATAGAAGCGCAAAAACGCTTGGACTCGTGTTACGGACACACTAAGGACTACGAATATGACAAGGCACACCTTCTTCCTGGGCACCGTGATTGTGATGATGGTCCTGGCACCGCAACCCCATCTTTCGCAGCCTGCCCAGGACCGGACCCTCGCGCGGCCGATGGTCGCCGGCCAGGTCGATCTGTCGTTGTCGGCGGAGTCGCAGCAGGCGCTTGTCGATCAGTACTGCAGCTACTGCCACGACGACGTCGAAATGGCTGGGGGCATGAGCCTGTCCGGGCTGGATCTGGCGCACGTCGAGGAGAGCGCGGAGTTGGTCGAGGGGATGATCCGTAAATTACGAGCCGGAATGATGCCGCCTTCGGGCCAGGAGCGGCCCGATGAGGTGACGCTCGAGGCCCTGGCGAGATTCCTCGAAACCCGAATCGACCGGGCTGCGGCCGCAAATCCGAACCCCGGAGGACGTAGCTTCCAACGACTCAACCGCCCCGAGTATGAGCACACGATCCAGGACCTTCTCGCGTTGAAGGTGGATGCCGGAGATTGGTTGCCGCTCGACCAGATGCTGGCCAATTTCGACAACATGGCGGACGCCCAGCTTCTCTCTCCCACGCTCCTGGAAGCCTATCTGAACGCAGCCGCGGCGATCAGCCGGATGGCTATCGGCGATGGGGACGCCGCCCCCATCGACGTGACCTTCACTAATTCGCAATACCAGTCGCAACATCCGTGGGACCACGTCGAGGGGGCTCCATACGGGACGCGCGGCGGGATGGTGGTCGACTTTGTCTTTCCGGCCGACGGCGAATACGTCTTCGGGTTTATGTTCAGTGGCGGAAACAACACCAGGCTTGATGACATCGATGTTTCCATCAACGGCGAGCGGGTGGCCCTGCTGGCTTACGACACGGACAATGGCGTCGGGGGCTTCGACAATCGGGTCGGGTATGCCATCGAGTCGGAGCCGGTCATTATTCGGGCCGGGCAGCAACGGGTGTCCGCGGCTTTCATCCGCCGCTCCGACGGGCCCTACGAAGACCTTATCCGCCCGCACGACTGGTCCTTCGCAGGCGGCGGACAGGGAGGAGCCGGGATCACGACGCTGCCCCATTTGAGGGATCTGGTCGTCAAAGGGCCTTACAACATTACCGGACTGTCCGACACCCCCAGTCGTCAGAAGATCTTCACCTGCCGCCCGACCGCGCCGAATGAAGAACGGCCGTGCGCCCGCGAGATTGTTTCGCGGATGGCGGGTGAAGCGTATCGGCGGTCTTTGACACCGGGCGATCTCGATGGACTGATGCAGTTCTACGACGCCGGTGTCGAAAAAGACGGGTTCGAGGGCGGTGTGCAGAGCGCTTTGGAAGCAATCCTGGCGAGCCCCCACTTCGTACTGCGACTGGAACGGGAACCCGCCGGCATCCGGCCGGGGCAGGTGTACCGTGTCAGCGATCTGGACCTGGCGTCCCGCCTGTCGTTCTTCCTTTGGGGAACTCCCCCGGACGAGGAACTCCAGACCCTTGCCGCCGGGGACCGGCTGTCGGAGCCGGGCGAACTGGAACGTCAGGCACGGCGGATGCTGGCCGACCCACGGTCGGAAGCGCTGGGCACCCGGTTCGCCGCGCAGTGGTTCCGTCTGCAGGATCTCTACAAGGTGCGTCCGGACGTGACCGTCTACCCCAACTTCGACGAAAACCTGGCCGACTCGATGAAGCGGGAGACCGAGCTGTTCTTTAACGATCTCGTTCGCGAGAACCGGAGCGTGCTCGAGTTGTATTCGGCCGACTACACGTTCGCCAATGAGCGTCTGGCGCGCCATTACGGATTCCCGAACGTCGCCGGAACGCACTTTCGGAAGGTGCCGTATCCCGACACCAGGCGGAAAGGGCTCTTGGGGCACGGCAGCATCCTGGTGCTCACTTCCATGGCCAACCGGACCTCTCCAGTGCTCCGGGGAAAATGGGTCATGGAAGTCCTGATGGGGACCCCGCCACCACCACCACCGCCGAACGTGCCGTCGCTGGACGAGACCGAGGGCGCCCAGGACGGCAAATTGCTGTCGACACGCGAGCGAATGGAGAAGCATCGGCGGAACCCGGCCTGCACCGCCTGTCACAGCCTCATCGACCCGATTGGCCTGGCGCTGGATAACTTCGACGTGACTGCAAAGTGGCGACTTCGGGAGAACGGAGTGGCGCTGGACACGCGAGGGAATTTCTACGACGGGACCCCGGTATCGAGTCCGAGTGAACTCGTCGACGCGCTCATGAAGCGTCCCACACCGCTGTTGAGGACGTTCACCGAGAACCTCATGGCGTACGCGCTGGGCCGGCCGGTCCAATACTATGACCAACCGACCATTCGGGCGATCGTCAGAGAGTCGGAGGCAGACGACTACGGCATGTCGTCCTTCATCCTGGGCGTCGTAAAAAGCGACGCGTTTCAGATGAAGCGGAAGGAGTTGCCGGAGTCCGAGGACGCCGCGGGAATCGGTCAGCGCTAGGAGCCCGTGGTGAAAGTCTGTAGGGTCGCGCGCAGGGGTATTCGGGTCACAGGCGCGAAATGAGGAGCGGAACGATGCTTTGTCATCGTGACCGACGAATGACAAAGCCTGAGGCCCGAAGACCCCTGCGCCCTACGGGTTACGACGGCATGGGGCCAGCTGCGGCGTTGCCACTCCTAGATCGATGAAGAGCATCGACTTCGTCGTGGCGCCTTGCATCTAGCCCCATGGCGCTCGTAACGCGACCCTACAGACTTTCACCACGGGCTCCTAGGAGCCTGCGCGGCAGAAGAGATCTGCTGCGAAAGCGGTATAATCGATCCATATTTTCCCGATTTTTCGTTAAATAGAACCACAATTCGCCTCAAAATCGAGGAAATCTGGCCACGATTCTCCACTTTCTCGCTACGATCCCTTCTGCCGCGCAGGCTCCTAGGACCCGGCGGCCGAACATCAATCGCGAAGCTGCCGTAATGGTTTCGTCGACGTGTTGTATACAAAGACTCACGTCGGATTCGCTTCACCGATTCCATCCTCGAACCGGGCGTGTGCCCTCCGATTTTCCTGGAAAAGTGGGCTGATTCTTGGCCGGGAGCCCTCGCTTCATGAGATCTGTAGACGACAAGCCCGGCCGCCGCAATACCCCCCGCTTTGGTGGTCTTCGATAATCCCAAGTTATTCTGCTTGCTATACCTACGCCGAAATGATACAAGTTCAAGAAAATCCCCGTTAGTCCGTTTGGGCTACCGGAGATAGTTTGTTCGTACTACTTAAGTGATGCACCGGCGACAGAGCTGAGGTGATCGGTGTATGGAAGAGCCATACATATGACAAAACAGATTCCCGTTATTCTGGGTACCGCAATTCTGGCTGTTGTCCTTCTGTCTCAAACGAATCTCGCAGAGCCGGAGCAGACAGGTAATGCGCCGGCCCGGGTCGCCGGCCAGACCACCGGCTTGTTATCGGCCGACTCGCAACAAGCCTTGATCGATCAATACTGCGTTTTTTGCCATGATGACGTGGAACGATCCGGCAACATGAGCATGTCCGGATTGGATTTGGCTCACCCGGAAGAAAGCGCCGAACTGGTAGAAGACATGATCCGCAAGCTGCGAGCCGGTATGATGCCCCCAAACGGGCTGGCGCGGCCGGACGAGGCGACGATCGAAAGCTTCGCTGTATCGTTGGAAGCGCGGATCGACCGGGTTGCCGCTCTCAACCCGAATCCTGGTGGTCGTGCTTTCCAACGGCTCAACCGTCCTGAGTATGAGCGCGCGATCCGGGACCTCCTGACCCTGGAGGTGGACGCGGGCGATTGGTTGCCGCTCGACCAGATGCTGGCCAATTTCGACAACATGGCGGATGCGCAGTTGCTCTCTCCCACGCTGCTGGAATCCTATCTCAATGCGGCGGCCGCGATCAGCCGGATCGCAATTGGAGATCGGAACGCGCCTGAGATAGACGAGACGTACACCAACTCGCAATACATTTCGCAACACCCCTGGAATCACGTCGAGGGCGCCCCGTACGGGACGCGTGGCGGGATGGTCGTCGATCACGTGTTCCCGGCCGACGGTGAGTACACGTTCGAGTTGACTTTCACTTCTGGGGGCAACACGAGGCTCGACGACGTAGACGTCTCGATCGATGGCGAGCGAGTGGCCCTGATGCTCTACGACACAAACGGTGGCGGCGGCGGCGCGGATGGTCGCGGTGGTGTTCCCGTGCAGACACCTCCTATCGCGGTCCGGGCGGGTCAACATCGGGTGTCCGCCGCGTTTGTCCGGCGGTCTGAGGGACCATACGAAGATCTCATCCGTCCGCACGACTGGTCGTTTGCGGGCGGTGGTTCCGGTGGCGCCGGGATCACGACGCTGCCTCATCTGCGAGATCTGATCGTCAACGGGCCTTACAACATCACCGGATTGTCCGACACGCCGAGTCGTCAAAAGATCTTCACCTGCCGCCCGACGGCGCCGGATGAAGAGCGTCCGTGCGCGCGTGAGATCGTCGAGCGTATGGCGAGTGAGGCGTACCGGCGGTCCCTGACAGCCGGCGACATGGACGGCCTGATGCAGTTCTACGATATCGGCGTCGAAAAGGGCGGCTTCGAGGTCGGAGTTCGAAACGCTCTGGAAGCGACCCTGGCCAGCCCGCACTTCGTGTTGCGACTGGAGCGGTCGCCTGCCGATGTCGAGCCGGGACAGGTCTACCGTGTCAGCGACCTGGATCTGGCCTCACGGCTTTCGTTCTTCCTCTGGGGAACCACCCCGGACGACGAACTCCAGACGCTTGCAAGCGCTGGCCGGCTCTCCGAGCCCGGCGAACTGGAGCGGCAGGCAGAGCGACTGCTGGCCGATCCGCGCTCCGAGGCCCTGGGTACGCGTTTCGCCGCCCAGTGGTTCCGCCTCCAGGATCTGTACAAAGTGCGCCCGGATCCGAACTTCTATCCCAACTTCGACGAGAATCTCGCCGATGCGATGAAGCGCGAGACCGAGATGTTCTTCAATCATCTGGTTCGTGAGAACCGGAGCATGCTCGAACTGTACTTGGCCGACTACACCTTCGCCAACGAGCGTCTCGCCCGCCATTACGGGTTCCCGAACGTAGCCGGCACTCAGTTTCGCAAAGTGCCGTATCCCAACACGAATCGGCAAGGGATTCTGGGTCATGGTTCGGTCCTGGTACTCACTTCGATGGCCAACCGGACCTCTCCGGTACTCCGCGGAAAATGGGTGATGGAAGTACTGATGGGGACTCCGCCGCCACCGCCGCCGCCGAACGTTCCGATGCTGGATGAGACCAGCGGGTCGGCTGGCGGCAAGCTGCTGTCGACCCGGGAGCGGATGGAGAAGCACCGTGAGAACCCGGCCTGCATTGCGTGTCACAGCATGATGGATCCCATTGGCCTGGCGTTGGACAACTTTGACGTCACAGCGAAGTGGCGCCTCAGGGAAAACGGTGTGACGCTGGACACTCGCGGCGATTTTTACGACGGGACCCCGGTATCCAGCCTGAGTGAACTGGCCGATACGCTTTTGAAACGTCCGATTCCGTTGTTGAGGACGTTCACCGAGAACCTCATGGCGTACGCGCTGGCCCGGCCGGTCGAGTATTTTGACCAGCCGGCGATTCGAACGATCGTCAGAGAAGCTGAAGGACTCGACTACCAGATGTCGTCCTTCATTATTGGAGTGATAAAGAGCGACGCATTTCAAATGAAGCGGATGGAGCCTGTCGCGTCAGACGACGCGGCCGGCGCCGGCCGGCAATAACAACCGAGCAGAATTACAAATTTACAGTCGAGGAGACCCAACAACATGTCCTACATCACTGGAAAACACATTGCCCGCCGGACGTTTCTCCGAGGTGCCGGTGCTACCGTTGCTCTGCCGTTCATGGAGGCAATGGTGCCAGCCGGACGTGGTGGCGCCACGGCTGCCGCCGCGGTGGACCAGACACGGCTGGTGTGCATCGAGGAGGTTCATGGTCTTCCGGGCTGTAACGAATGGGGTGCCACCCAGAACCTTTACGCGCCTGCGACGACGGGGAAGGATTTTGAACTTGGCGAGAACAACGCGCTGATCTCGCTGAAGGATTATCAGGAGTACCTGACGATCATCAGCAACACCGACGTTCGGAACGCCGAAGCACTGTCGCCACCCGAGATCGGTGGTGACCATTTCCGTTCCAGCGCGGTGTTCCTGACACAGTCTCACCCGAAGCAGACTCAGGGTTCCGACCTCTGGGTAGGCACATCGATGGATCAGCTCTACGCCCAGCGCTTTGGCCAGGCGACACCGATGCCGTCGATGCAGTTCTGTATCGAGACTCTCGATCAAGCGGGCGGGTGTACCTACAACTATTCCTGCGCGTACACGGACTCGATCAGTTGGTCCAGTCCCAGCCAGCCCCTCCCCATGATTCAGGACCCACGAGTCGCGTTTGACATGTTGTTTGGTGCGGGTGGCTCTACCGAAGAGCGCGCGGAGCGCCGGGCGTCACGCCAAAGCATTCTCGACTGGATTCTGGGCGATCTGGCAGATGTCCGAAATGACCTTGGCCCAGCCGATCGCATACGCATGGATCGTTATCTCGAAACCGTTCGGGAGATCGAACGGCGGATTGCAATGATCGAACAGCACAACAGCAGTGGCGAAGACAGAGCCCTTCCCGAGGCGCCGGCGGGCGTCCCGGATTCGTTCACCGAACACATGAAGCTGATGTTCGACCTCCAGGTGCTGGCTCTTGAGACGGACATGACTCGCGTCATCTCGTTCAAGACCGGCCGCGACGCCCAGGGCCGGGTCTTCCCGGACAGCGGCTCCGACAGGGGTTTCCACGGGGCTTCCCACCACGGGAACAACCACGAGCGGATCATGGACTTCAACAAGATCTGCACTTATCGCGTCGGCCAGCTTCCATACTTCCTCGACAAGATGAAGAACACCATGGAAGGGGACGCCTCGCTGCTGGACAAGACGATGATCGTGTGGGGATCCCCGATGTCGGACGCGAACATCCACAATCATCGCCGGTCGCCGCTCTTCCTGCTCGGCCATGCCAACGGTCATCTCGAAGGCAACCTTCACCTGAAGGCCGACGACGGGACTCCGATGGCGAACCCGATGTTGACCATGATGCACATGCTGGGTCTGGAGGACATCGACACCTTCGGTGACAGCACCGGCGAATCCTCTCTGACGTCGCCGGCATCCGGCACGTCCAGCCAGGCGTGAGGAGGAGAAGAGCATGAGACGATCTGTACTAACCGTGATTCTCGTCGGCGCGTTGTCGGTCAGTGTCGTACTGCTGGCCGCGCCCGTTGAGTCGCCGGTCGCGGATGCGGCGATGCGAGGAAACGCCGTGGCTCTACGAGCGCTGTTGCAGAAGGGCGTCGATGTGAACGCGGCGCATGGCGACGGCATGACGGCGCTGCACTGGGCTGCGGAGCGCGGGGACGCCGCGATGGCGGTGATGCTGGTTTACGCCGGCGCCAACGTGGCGGCGGTGACCCGGATCGGTCAATATACACCCCTCCACGTGGCCAGCAGGGCAGGCAACACCGCGGTGGTCGAGACACTGATCGAGTCCGGCGCGGACGCGACTGCCCGAACGACGAATAGCGACACGACTCCACTCCATATGGCGGCGGCGGCAGGCAATGCCGACGTCATATCGGCTCTGATCGAGGCGGGTGCGGACGTTAACGCCAAAGAGGGCGAGTGGGAGCAGACGCCATTGATCTTTGCGGCGTCCCAGAACCGTCTCGACGCGATCAAAGTGTTGCTTGAGCTTAACGCCGACGTGAGCCTTGCCTCGAAAACAGTGGACCTTGTGGCCACCGGCAGGGTGGTGAGCGCGGCCCGCGATCTCCAACGCGGCATTCTGGACTCCTACCAGGAGCCGACATCGAGCCAGGTCCAGGCGGCAGTCCTGGCGGCGCGGGAAGTGTATCTTTCCGGGAAAATTCCGGAACCAAGAGGTCGTGGGGGCGCAGCTGCTCGAGGCGGTCGCGGAGGTAGAGGAGGCGGTCGAAATCGCACGCCTTCGGTTACGAAGTCCGGTGGACTAACGCCGTTGCTTCACGCCTCCCGGCAGGGCTACGCCGATGTGGCGATCGCTCTTATCGATGGCGGCGCCGACGTCAATCAGGTCAGTGCTGCAGATGGTACAAGCCCGTTGTTGATGGCGGTGATCAACGCCCAGTTCGATCTGGCGGTGCAATTGATCGACCGGGGCGCGGACCCGAATCTGGGGGACAACGTCCACAACGCGACACCTCTCTGGGCGGCTGTCAACGCCGAGTGGCAGCCGAGAACCCGGTTTCCGCAACCCCAGGAGCACGGGCTCCAACAGAACACCTACCTGAACGTCATGGAGGCGCTGCTCGAGGTGGGTGCGGATCCAGATGCCCGGCTGAAGAAACATCCCTGGTACATGGTCTACACCGGCTGCGGCAACGGTAACTGTGGTCTCGAGGACACGAACGGCTCGACGCCGTTCTGGCGCGCTGCATATGCGACCGACATCGAGGCGATGCGTCTGCTTGGTAGTTACGGAGCGGACGCAAACATCCCGACCAAGGCGCCCGCACCACGGGCACCGAGGGGTGGGACCACTGCCGAAAACATCGATGCGACCCCGCTTCTCCAGCCCGCCGGACCCGGCCTGTGGCCGGCTACCAGCACAAGGGGTCTGGGGCCGGACGCATCCGGCTTGCCGAAGATCAAGGAAGGCGGTCCGGGTGTCTATGCGATCCATGCCGCTTCGGGCGTTGGCTACGGTGAAGGCTTTACAGGAAACGCCCACCGCCACGCGCCGGATGCCTGGCTCGCGGCCGTGAAGTATCTGGTTGAAGAGCTCGGCGCCGACGTGAACGCCAGGGACTTTGGCGGCTACACTCCGCTCCATCATGCCGCGGCTCGTGGCGACAACGAGATGATCCTTTATCTCGTGGATCAGGGCGGGGATGTAACAGCCGTGGCCCGGAACGGACAAACCACTGCGGACCTGGCCAACGGCCCCGTTCAGCGTGTCTCCCCGTTTCCCGAGACCGTGGCTCTGTTGGAGAAGCTCGGTGCAAAGAACAATGATAACTGCGTGACGTGCTGACCTGGCAGGCCTGGCCGGTGTGGGACCGGCCAGGCGCGCCGGTACCCCTACACGAATCTGTCAACCGTCAGTTGGCACCGTCCTCCGAACGTTGAACAAGGGAGCTCACGATGGCGAATGTAAGACTGCGCGTCGGAATGGTAGGTCTATTAGCTTTAGTTCTGGTGAGCGTGTTCGTGTTTCCGCGCGCGGTCCCAGCACAGCCACAGGGCCAGGATGAGGACGCGCCGCCGCCGTGGGTACAGTTGAGTATCGTTCAGGTCAACCCGGCGATGGTCGCTGAATTCATGGCGGTGCAGCGCGAACTGATGGATCTTGCCAGAGATGGCGAGACGCCTTGGCGAACCGTTAGCCGGACCGCGGTGTTTGGCGATAATTACCGTTTCCTGATCGCCACGCCGGGCGACAACCTCGCCGGGTTCAACGCTGGCGGGAATAACAACGCTCAGGCGGCCTCACTGATCAACAGGCTCGAAAGAACAATCACGAGCCGTCAGAGCTATGCGATTCGGACGCTGTCAGACCTGGACAACCCGCTGCCGGAGGATAAGGAACCGGGCGTGATGGTGATCAACATGTCCAAGATCACACCGGGCCGCGAGCAGGAGTATTACGACGTCATGGCGGCCGATGTCTTCCCGCACTTCGACGAGGCGGAAATGCATCACATCACAGGATCACTGGCTCTCGGTGGCGAAGGTGGATACATTCACCTCTTCTACCTGGACAACTTCGGGAGCCTGGACCAGGGATCGCCCGTCGTCAGAGCTCTCGGACCGGAAGGCGCCCAGGCGGTGACCGAGAAACTGGCCGGGGTCGTGACGAGCTCCGAACAATGGATTGCAAGCCTGGTGCCCGAGTTGAGCTACGGCCCGTGGTCTCCGGAGCCTGAGGCCGCCGGTGCGCGTGGCCGAGGTCGTGGTGGTCGTGGAGGCCGAGGCGGTCGCGGTGGCCGGGGCGGCGGCGGGGCTCGTGGTGGTGGCGGTGGCGGAGCGGCGCCTGCGGATGAAGGCCCCGTGACAAACCTGTCGGGCTGTTTCAACAAGACGGAAACTGAAGGCTACTACATCCTGGCCGCCAAGGGGTCCGGTGAAGAGACGATGGTCAAGGGAATCGCAGCTCTCGAGAGACACTCATCCAACCATGAAGTAACTGTGATCGGAGAGATGACCAAGGAAGATGACAAGGATGTCTTCAATGCGACTGAAATCCGGCACATCGCCCCGACTTGCAGTACTGAACCCGAAGAAGCCGAAGAAGATGAGGGGAGCCTGTCGGGCTGCTTCAATAAGGCGGAAACGGAAGGGTACTACATCTTGTCCGACAAAGAATCCGGTGAAGAGACAATGGTGACTGGAATCGCGGCCCTCGAGCGACACTCGTCCAATCATGAGGTGACGGTGATCGGGGAGATGACCGAGGAAGATGGCAACGCCGTCTTCCGGGCGACCGAAATTCAGCACATCGCCCCGACTTGCAATCCCTGAACATCGGCGGTTTACACAATCCGAGGGTGGCCTGACAAGGCCACCCTTTTTTAGTTAGGGCCCGCTCCTGTGAGGCGCACCCGTTGCACGCACATGATTTTGGGTCGACTCCCACAGTTCAGAGTCGAGGCGTGAAGAAGCCACGGGTGGCCAACGACGACGTCACCCGCCTCGCCGGTCAGTTCGGCGACACGTAGGGGAATCCCCGAAATGACATGTTCGGTGTTCATGAACCGTTCGATCCGGCCGGGATCCTCTGGGTTCGAAGTCAGGGCCCGCAGCCACGGTTCGCTCCCAAGGAACGCCTTTCGAACCCTCTTCATCTTCTCGAGAACCTCCCGCGGCTGAGTCTCCACGAATCGGCGCAGGAGTCGATGAGATCCCTCCACGACGCCCGTTCCACCGGATTGGGGTGGAACGGCCGAGAGAAAGCTGAAGACCAGCACCCCGGCGGGTCGGTCGGCGGGACCCAGGAAGCCAAAGTCGGTATGCCATAGCTTGTGTGGGACGTTCCACTGGCCTCCATCGACGGGAAACGACAGAAGAAACTGGCCCCACTGCCGGGGTCGTTTCCAGCGACCCGGCCCCAGTAGCTCATCGATTGCTCGAAGAGTCCGAGGACTCCCGATCGCCTTGAACGCCGGGTGACTTCGCAGCCGTTGCAATCCGGTCGCCTGGGACAGGGTCCACGTCGCGGGATCGTTCCGGTCCACCCTGTGCTTTTCCCGGAGGGCCGCCCACAACAGGTTTTCCATGGTCTCGGCGTCGACTCTCGAGAATGAGCCTCGGATCCGGACGAATCCTTTCTCGTCGAAATCCCGGCGCTGCCTTATTGTCAGAGGGATCCCCAACGTTTTCTGTCATTGTGGCCACCCGCCGTCACACGATCCTTCGCTCCAGCAGTGGATTGATCCGCGCGAGGACTTCGTAGGAGATCGTTCCGATCTTATCGCCGAGTTCGTCGGCTGTAATCTCGGCGCCGTCCTGCCGACCCAGGAGCACGACTTCATCACCCTCCCCCGGACCGGCCTCTGTCACGTCCAGCATCGTCATGTTCATTGCGACCCGACCGACAACGGGAACACGCTTGCCGCGAACCAGGGCAGAGCCCAGGTTTGAGAACTTCCTGTCGTACCCTTCGTAGTAACCTACCGGGATGATCGCAATGGTCGTCGGGCGAGGCGCCTGGTAGGACAGGCCGTAGCCGACATATTCGCCTGCATCGATGTTCTTCACCTGCGCGATCCTGGTCTTCCAGGTCAAGGCCGGCCGAAGTGTCAGCTGGTGGCCGCGCTCCCTCGCCGCGATCCGAGTTTCCCGGGATGGCCAGATCCCGTACGCGCCGACTCCCAGGCGCACCATCGAGAAATGAGTCTCAGGATAAAGCAGGATTCCCGCGGTTGCCGCCGCATGAATTATCCTAGCTCGGACCCCCACGTCCTCCAGAGCCGCCACCGACTTCCTGAAGCGCTCTAACTGCGTCAGGGCGAACGAGGGGTCGAGCGTGTCTTCGATATTCGAGAAATGTGTATACACGCCCTCGACTTCGATACCGGCGAGATCGGCCGCCCGGCGGCCAAATGAAGCCACCTTTTCGAGTGGGATGCCCAGGCGATTCGTCCCTGTCTCGATCTTCAGGTGAATGCGTGCAGGCTTTCCCAGCTTCTTCGCTTCCACTGACAGAGCTTCGACGACGTCCTGACGATAGACCGCCTGACGAAAGCCATGCTCCACGATCCGGGCGGCCTCCTGGATGTCGCTATGACCCATGATCAGGACGGGCTTTGCCGGTGCTGCCACTTCGAGGGCCAATGCTTCGGCCAGAGAGTCGACACCGAACCAGTCGGTGTGGTCCACGATCGACTTCGCCACCAGTCGAAGCCCGTGACCGTACGCGTTCGATTTGACGACGACCATCAGGCTTGTTTCCGGAGCCGTCAGGTTTCGAAACGTTTCCAGGTTCTCGCGCAATCGGCTGCGGCTGACCTCAATCCACGAACCGTCCAGATTCAAATGAGATTCCACTCCCTTTTTCTTGTTTTCGACCCTCGGAGACCGACGATACAGTCACTACCCGAATGCGCGTCAATTATACGTTATGGTAATGTTCGGAGCAGATCCCAATGACCGCCACTATCGAATTTCGAAGCGCTTCTTACCAGGTTGATTCCGGGCGTACCATTATTGACGACCTTTCGCTCGAGATCGCCGCCGGGGAGGCCGTCGTTCTCCTCGGTCGGAGCGGCTCCGGCAAGACCACGACGTTGAAACTGATCAACCGGCTTCTCGAACCCTCCTCCGGTCAGGTCCTGGTGGAAGGGCAGAGGACCGATGATTGGGATCCGATCCGTTTGCGTCGGCATATTGGTTACGTCATCCAGGAAGTCGGTCTGTTTCCTCATTTCACTGTCGACCAGAACGTCGCCCTGGTTCCCTCCCTGGAGGGATGGGAGGCCGACAGGACGCGGGCTCGTGTTCGCGAGATGCTGGAGTTGGTCGGTCTCGACCCTGAGGATTTCGGACATCGATATCCGGATGAGTTGTCGGGAGGGCAGCGGCAGAGGGTGGGAGTCGCCCGGGCGCTGGCGGCCCGCCCGCCCGTCGTTCTGCTCGACGAGCCGTTCGGCGCATTGGATCCGATCACGAGAGGAGAAATCAGGAAGGAATTTCGGGTCCTCCAGAAACGTTTGAACAAGACGATGGTCTTCGTCACCCACGACGTTGCCGAAGCGTTCGTCCTGGCCGACCGCATCGGTCTAATGTCGGACGGAAAACTCATAGCCCTGGTGCCGCCCGAGGAGTTCCGGGCGCTCGACCAGCCCGAAGCCCAGGCTTTTCTCCGGAGCCTCGAATGAACGTTCTTCGTTTCATGATAGACAACCGTGGAGAAGTTCTCCAGTTGACGATCGAACACATTGTCCTGGTCGGGATATCGATACTCCTGGCCATCCTCATCGGCTTCCCCCTCGGCGTTCTGATGACACGGCGGCGGAATCTCGGCGGGCCGATCCTGATGATTGCCAACGTTATGCAGACCATCCCGAGCCTGGCGTTGTTCGGCTTTCTGATAGCGGTGCCATTCATCGGCATCGGTGCCCGGAACGCAATCGTGGCACTGGTCGTGTATTCGTTGTTGCCGATCATTCGGAATACGTATACAGGGATCACTCACGTCGACCCGTCCATCCGGGAAGCCGCAATAGGGATGGGCATGACCGACTGGGAACTACTCCGAAGAGTCGAGATCCCTCTGGCTCTGGGCGTGATATTTGCCGGAATTCGTGTGGCCACGGTTGCTTCGGTAGGCCTGGCGACCATCGCCGCGGCCATCGGCGCCGGCGGGCTCGGGATGTATATCTTCCGAGGCGTGTCCATGGTGGATCCGCGGGTTATTCTTGCGGGCGCGATACCGGCCGCTGCCATGGCCCTCGTGGCCGACTTCGGCCTCGGACGCATCGAACGTCACTGGAGTCGGCACCGGAAGGGCGAACGAGCGGAAAGGAACAAATAACGAAATGGCATCTTTTCGAAATCCCGGATTCGGATTCGTCCGAATCCGAATCGCGTTGTCCGTTGCGCTGCTGGCCGGTTGCACCAACCCGGATCGCGTCGTCATCGGGTCGAAGAACTTCACGGAACAGATCATTCTTGGCGAGATCATTGCCCAACACCTGGAGAAGCACACCGGTCTTGAGATCGACCGTCGTTTGAACCTCGGTGGGACTTTCGTGTGCCACGAGGGGTTGATAGCAGGCCAACTCGATATCTACGTCGAATACACCGGAACGGCTCTCGCGGCGATCCTCGAAGCACCTCCGTCGGGCGATTCGGATACTGTCCTGTCAGCGGTGAGACAAGCCTATGGCGAGCGTTTTGGTGTGGAGTGGACCGAGCCGCTGGGATTCAACAATACCTTTGCGATTGTCGTCCGGGGAGAGGATGCCCGACGCCTCGGACTTTCGACGATCTCGGACGCCTCGCCCCACACGCGGGAATGGACAGCGGGATTTGGCTACGAATTCATCGAACGCGAGGACGGCTATCCCGGTCTGTCCAGTGTTTACGGATTTCGATTTCCCGCCGAGCCAAGAGTCATGGATCTGGGTTTGACCTATCAAGCCCTGTCGGATGGTCAGGTCGACCTGATCGCGGGCGATTGGACCAACGGCCTGATCGATGCGCTCGATCTCACGATCCTGGAAGACGACAGGCAGTATTTTCCTCCCTATGACGCGGTTCCACTGGTTCGACGGGAATTGATCGAACGCCACCCCGAGGTTCGCGAAGCCCTGGCTCTTCTGGGAGGAAAGATCACTGAAGACGAGATGCGGCAGATGAACTATAGGGTAGACGGTGAGCACGCCGATGTGAAGGTAGTCGTCCGGGAATTCCTCGCCTCAAAAAACCTGTGAAGGTCAGTCTGTGGGCGATTGGCAATTGGCTGTTAGCTGCCGAACGTTTTCCGGTAAGTCGGAGCTGCCAACCGCTGAAAGCTAATAGCCAATAGCCAATAGCCAATAGCCAACGGCCTCCCTTTAAAACGCGCCTACCACATCCCTCATCCCGATTACGAGGAAGAAGACCAGCACCAGGACCATCACGACGTTCGCACCCCAGCCGTTTCTCTTCAATGGGGAATCCCACTTGACGCGGTTGTTCAAATAAAGCAGGGTCGCCGCGAGAAACGGGATGAAGAAACTCCCCACGATTGTGTAGGTGACCAGCAGGAACAGAGGCCGTCCGATAAACGCCAGGGGTATTGGGACGAGAGTGATACCGACAAGCGCAACCCGATAGGGTGTGCTCGTGACTTGCGTGATCTGGTTGCGCACGTCCCGGGGGTAGTTCCGGACAATCCCGTAGAAGTCCGCAAACATGTACGGGACGCCCTGCCACACCCCCAGGAGCGACGAGAACACGGCACCCCAGAATCCTATGGAGTACGCAAACGATCCGAGCGGTCCCAGAGTGTTGCCGAGAGATGCCGCCATCTGCTGGACGACAGTGGCACTGTTGAGTTCAACCCCTGAGACGAAAAATGCCTGGTTTGCCAGCAGTAGAACCGCGACCGCGAGCACGGCCGTCACCACGTACGCGACGATGAGATCGGCGCGGACGTACTTGAGGTAAGCGGCGCCGCTCATCTTTTCTTCGCGCATCCAATAGTTGTAGGAGAGGATCGTGATCGTCCCTCCGACCCCTCCGATCAGGGCCAGCAACGAGCCGGTGCTGCCTGCCGGTACACTGGGAACGAATGTCCCCTTCAACGTCCCGGCCACATCCTGGAACGTGAGCACCGCGCAAAGAACTATGGTGAACACCATCAGGCCGATCAGCAGCTTCATCAGCTTCTCGAAGCCGCGGAAGCCTCCGATCCAGACGAACGCGCAACCAAACAGGCTGTGGATCACGGCTCCCCACTGGGTGGACACCGCGCCGCCGGTCAAGTTGGAAATGCCCAGGCCACACGCGTTTGCAAGCGCGGCGCTGACCGATATGGTCCAGATGATCATATAGGTGCCGAAGTACACCTTGATCCATCCGGGCAGGTACTGGCCCCAACCCTCCACAATCGTCGTGTCGGTGGCCAGCTGCCACCGCGCGATTCCCTCTGTCAGGACGTACTTGAAGAAGGCTCCGAAAACGATGGCCCATATCAGGACCAGGCCGAAGTTCGCCCCGCCCACGGTAGCCGCAGCCAGGTCTCCGGCTCCCACTCCAGTAGCGGCGACCATCAGGCCGGGTCCGATCAACGTTGCCATTCCTATCCTGGGCAAGACCTTCGTCTTAGCGTCGTCTGCGGAAACGGACATAAATAATCGACTCCCTGATACTCGATTGTGGTTGGGACGCTAGCAAAAATTGTCAGACGCGGGCAAGGACAAAGAAGTGGACAAGGAAGTGGTCAGTGGCCAGTGGTCAGTTGAGAATCACAGGCAGACGGATCTTCGACGGACAACCGAAGTAAGTGACAACGGATCACTGCCGTGCAGCCTCGGCTTCCGCAGCCGCTCGGACTTCACTGTAGGGAACCAGTCGGCCATGTATCGGAACGACCCGGTCGACGCGCAGGTCGTAGTCCTGAACGTTTTTCATCAGGTTGGCGACGAAAGGAAAGCGGGGCTGGTTCGCCGAGCCTGAGACCGCGGGCGTGAAAACGTCGGCAAACGCGAGAAGACGTTGCTCGGGAAAATAGACCATCAGCAGCGTATCGGCATGAGCGCTTTCTTCGATTGGATAAATTTCGATCGTTCGCGTGTTATCGCTGAGGATCGTTTTTTCGCCAACGGTCTCGATCTTCAGCGCTTGGGGATTCTTGGCCAACGCGTCCGGCGACAGCGAGTGCGACCGCGACGCTATGTCCTCATAAAACGGCCGGCTGGTTTCGTGGGCGATGATCGTCAGTCCCTCTGATATTGCGGCGCGGATACCCCCGGAATGGTCGAAATGGTGATGTGTGCTGATGACGGCGGTGAGAGGCTTGTCCGGGTTGAGCCCCCTGGCTTTCTGAATGACGGCCAGGGACCGAATGTCGTTCTGTGGTGACTCGATCATTGTGAGATGGTCGCCAAACTCTACGACAACGCTGTGGTGGGACTCGCCGGTGAGATACCAGATTCCACGAGATATCTCTTCCACTTCGACCCTGGCCCGGGGGGCGGCAACCGCTGCGGATTTTACATCGTCCGGTGCAGCCAGGTTCCCGACGTCTCCATTGACGGCGCCCGACACAACCAGTTCGGCGGTTTTGAAGCGATCCACATAATGGGTCAACCGGGCCGGGAGTTTGAGACCGTCGACGGTCACATAATCGTCGAACTCCAGTTCCGCGATCACGTCACCGAGGTTCTGGCTGTAGGTCGTCCACTGAACTTTTGCCGGCAGTTTCGTTGTCGCGTCGACGTACAGCGTGAACTCGTCACCATCCGGCGCCATGACGTCCACCGCCTCCAGGTTGCCGAGCGCCCGCCGGTTCGACAGCCGGCTGTTGGTCGCCATGGCCGCCTGGAGTGCCCCGACGGGATGATGATGAAGTTCAGCCTGACGAATACGGCCATGGAGGTCTGCCACGCGCCGTGGGGTCCCATCCCCACCGATATCGAAGGCGACGCCGTCATCCACGGCAAGAATCTCGGTTCGTGGACTGGAGTTTCCCGAGGGGAATCGGGGAGTCCGTACCCATTCCATCCGCCACCGTCGATTGGAGAGGTCCACCATCATCCGGTATTCGGTCACCTCGAACAGCGGTAGCTCACCATCCGGAGTTGCGCCTTGCCCGAGGTTGTAACTCTTTCCGGCGCCCTCCACCCGGAGCGTGTCCACCCGACGAACAAGGTCCGCGCCGCCCATGGCGAGTATGACCTCGCCTATCAACTCTCTGTCAGAGTTTGTCGAGACGCACCCCCCCGCCAGAAGGTAGAACAACAGCCATACGGCCAGACTTCTATAGACGCGGGAGGCGCCACTTTCCGGAAGGGAAACAGGAAGGGCAGGGCTGGGGGCACACCGGGAATTCATCGCACGGTATGCTAGCATGGGTGGCCTTGACAATCGAGGAGCGATCCGTGGGTGGCCGGTCTCCTCCCCCGCTTCGCGCCAGGCGCCTCGGAGCCCGTGGTGGAAGTCTGTAGGGTCGCGCGCAGGGGTATTCGGGTCACAGGCGCGAAATGAGGAGCGGAACGATGCTTTGTCATCATGACCGACGAATGACAAAGCCTGTGGCCCGAAGACCCCTGCGCCCTTCGGGTGACGACGGCATGGGGCCAGCTGCGGCGTTGCCACTCCTAGATCGATGAAGAGCATCGACGTCGTCGTGGCGCCTTGCATCTAGCCCCATGGCGCTCGTAACGCGACCCTACAGACTTCCACCACGGGCTCCTAGGGCCCGACGCCGATCATCATAATCAAAGGAGTTCAACCCGTCGTCCAATGAGTTTTCGTACCGAAGTTTCCGGTCCGCCGGTCGAACCGGGCTCTGATCGACCGTTCCTGGAGCGTATTCACGACTGGGTCGAGAAGGATCCCGATCGGTTTGCCTATGCCGTCGATCATCCGGATCACGTCGAAAACTACACCTATCAGGATGTGTGGCAACGCTCCGGGCAGATAGCAGCGTCCTTGACTGCAAGCGGTCTGGTCGCCGGTGCCCGCGTCGGGATTCTGATGGACAACAGCCCCGGCTGGGTTTTTGCTCTCCTCGGGACCCTGAGACTGGGTGGGGTTTGTGTGCCCCTCTCGCCTCTGTTGCCGGCCGCGTCCATCCGGCGGTTGGTCGAGCATTCCGAGTGCAAGTGGGTCTTTGCCGACGAAGGTAACCGTGAGACTGCCGTTGCCGCATGCGAATCGCAAGATGTCGAAGTGATCGTCGTTGACAAGGACGCCCCGTCCTGTACCAGCTGGGAGGAGTTCCTGGCGCGGGGGAACGACAGCGTCGCCGAGGCTGGTGTTTCCCCGGACGGTACGGCGGTGTTGATGTACACGTCCGGGACGACGGGCGACCCGAAAGGCGTCCGGATTTCAGCAAAGGGCCTCGCCGCCGACATCAGCGGTCTCATCGAACTCCTGGAACTGTCGCCCGATCACCGCATGCTTTCGGTCCTGCCGTTTTCTCATGTTCTACCGCTTGTCGCCAACGCCCTGGGGTCGCTCGGGTCCGGCGCGGGAGTGGTATTTCTTCCAGCCATTTCACCTCAACGGATCGTTGCCGCCTTCAAGCAGCACCGAATCAGCTTCTTTGTTTGCGTGCCCCAGTTCTTTTACGCTGTCCACAAGAGGATTTTTGCCCGGGTGGCCGAGCAGGGTTGGGTCCAGCGCAAGCTGTTCGGGTTGATGTTCCGTATCGCGAAACGGACGAACAACCCGGCGTTTCGCCGGAAGCTGTTCTCGCGGATTCACGCGGGCATCGGACCCGATCTCACCTTGCTGGTGACGGGCGGCTCCCGATTCGAGCCGCAGATTGCGGAGGATTTCCAGACGCTCGGTTACACGATGGTCCAGGCCTACGGTCTGACGGAAACGAGTGCCGCGGCCACCGCGACGCCGGTCGCCGCCAACGCGATAGGTACGGTTGGCCTGCCGTTGCGTGGTGTGTCGATCCGGATCGACAGTCCGAACGATGTCGGCATCGGGGAGGTTTGCGTTCGAGGAGACATCCTGATGCAGGGCTACTATCGAAATGAAGAGGCGACGACACAGGCGATCCAGGACGGATGGCTGCACACGGGAGACCTCGGGCAGCTCGATTCCGACGGGAACCTGGTCATAACGGGACGCAGTAAGGACGTCATCGTCCTTTCGACCGGCAAGAACATCTATCCCGAAGAGGTTGAGGAACACTACGAAAAGTGCCCATACGTTAAGGAAATGTGTGTCATGGGCATGCCGGACGCCTCGTCCCCTGGCGATACACTGCATGCTATCGTCGTTCCGGATCTGGAGGAATTCCGCAGGCGGAACCAGACGGGCATTGGCGATCTGATCCGATACGAATTTGACAACCGGTCCAGGGAACTGGCGTCGTTCATGCGAATCCACTCACTCGCGGTTCGAAACGATGCCTTGCCCCGCACAGTGACCCGCAAACTGAAGCGATTTCAGATTTACGAAGAGGAGGTCACCCGGAGTAAGGCGAAAGAGGCGCCTGAAGCGAGTCAGGATCATGAACGGCTGACCGAAGGAGTCGGTCTGGTTGTGGCCCGGGCGATCCACGACGCCAAGGCCGCTCTGGGCGCGTTGTCTCCCGACATGAACTTCGAACTGGACCTTGGTTTCGACTCACTTGGGCGCGTTGAACTGTTGACCGACATCGAGTCCGAATTAGGGCTGGAGGTGAACGAGGAAGCGGTGAATCAGATCTTCACGATCGATGATCTGCTCGATGCTATCGAAGAGGCCGGCCGTGGCGCCGCCGCGGGAGGCCGATCCTGGAAAGAAAAGCTGACCGCCGACGGAGACGAGGAACTGGCCCATGAATACATACGCGAGTCGCGGACCAGTCTGACCTACTTCGGCTTTCCAACGATCCGCATCTTCGGGGCGATTGCAAAGATTCCGTTCAGGACGAAGGTCCGGGGTTTGGACAAGCTCCCCAAGGAAGCGCCGTTCTTGATCTGCCCCAACCACGTGTCGTACCTGGATCCCTTTCTGGTTTGTTCGATTCTGCCCTTACGGGTCATCCGGGACATCTTCATCCTGGGTTACACCGACTACTTCGAGAGCCCCATGATGGCCTGGCTCGGTAGCACGGTGAACATTGTCCCTGTGGATCCGAACGCAAACCTCACCCGTGCCATGCGGATTGCCGCTGTAGGCCTGCGCAGAAAAAGAATCCTGCTTGTGTTCCCTGAGGGAGAGCGGAGTTTTCACGGAAACCTGACCCCATTCAAGCAAGGAGCGGCGATCCTGTCGACCGAGCTGAACGTGCCGCTCGTTCCGATCGGCATCAGAGGCACTTTCGAAGCGTGGCCCCGCGGTGGCAGCCTCCGCGCGCACCCGGTAGAGATCGTTATCGGGGACCCGATCTATCCAGAGGCGTTCAGGGATTCCGGGGATCCTCATTCTGCTATCAACGCGGCCCTTCGCAACGCCGTAGCGGATCTGGTCGACCGAGGTCCCTAACTGAGCGGCGCCCCTATAAATTCCTAACCGTCCCCGACTGTCCCTCGCTATAATTGGAGCGTCCCCTCACGTTTTCCTTTTTCTGACACCTCATCGCCCGACACTTTTCCGCGCCATGCCCGGGAGGACACATGGGAAGAAAGTACAGACAGGACGGCTACCAGCACGAGCAAAGTGGTGAACGCGAGAAGCGGAGGGCGAAGCAACAACAGCCACCGAGATCGCGAGAGGGTCCGCGATCGCCACGGATGCCCGGATTTCAGGAAGTGATGCGTTGCGCCATGTGCGGCCACATTATGTCCAAGACGACTGAAATCACGCTTGAAAGTCAGTGTCCGAAATGTCATTCCGATCTTCGGACGTGCAAGCATTGCCATCATTTCGACACCTCTGCCCGTCTCGAATGCACGCAGCCGATCTCGACTCGCGTCACCGCGAAGGATGGCCGCACCGAGTGCGAGTTCTTTGATCCGCGAACTTCGATCGAGAAAGAAACGTCGACACCGAGACGAGTGGCTCCAAAGGATGCCCGCAGCGCGTTCGATGACCTGTTTCGGTAGCGGGTGGCCGCCTCGACGAACGGGTGCCGGTCGTTCGAGCCGCTTCTATGGTTCGACTGCCCGCCCCCCCTGTTACAGCTCGACTTACCTTCAAGCCATTTGGCCTGTTTGCCCCCAATGAATTAGACTGCTTTGTAGTGTAATTTCGCGTTCAACCGGCTTTGCGGTCCCGGACTGTCCCGGGATGACAGTAACTTGAGCCAGGTAAACGCGTCCAATCGAATGCCTGAGGGCTTGACGCCTAGAAAATAAGGAAACAATTTGACAGAAGATAATTTAAAAATCGCCGTCTTCGTAGACTTCGACAACATCGAGATTGGAGTCAAGAGTACGCTGAACAGACACTTTGACATCGCCGCTGTCCTCGAAGCCATCAAGGAGAGAGGCGAGATCGTGACCAAAATTGCATACGGAGACTGGAAGCGGGCCGGGGAATACGGACGTGCAATGGGCCAGCATGCCATTCAGATGGTCCAGAGAAACCTGACGCCCGGAGGAGACAAGAATGGCGCGGACATCAACCTGGCGCTCGATGCGCTGGAAATGGCGTTCACGCGGAATCACATCAATGCCTTCGTCATCGTGGGAGGCGATAGTGATTTCATTACGCTGGTCGAGAAACTGAAAGAGTACGACAAGAAAGTTCTGGTCGTGGGTGGTCGGGCGTTCACGAGTACCATCCTCCAGAAGAACTGCCACGAATTCATCGCCTACGAAAATCTCATACGCACCCAACAGCCGACCCGGAGACAGTCCGGGCGCACCACCCGGCCTGCCACGGGTGAAACTCCTCTGGAAAAAGCCCTGCCCCTGATGAAGCGTGCTCTGAAGATCTTGAGCGATCGAGAAGTCTCCCCACAACTCGGTCTGCTGAAGAGCACACTCCTTCAACTGGACTCGACCTTTTCCGAAAAAGACTACGGTGGTACCACGTTTCGCGACTTCGTTGAGAAGCTGGCCCGGACGGGCGCCGTTACCATTAAGAGAGTAGACCGCAGCTTGTTTGTGGAATTGCGTGAGGACCCAACCGAAACGTCGGAATCTCCGAAGCCTGAACCACGAAGGCGAAGGGAGTCCCCCGCACCCGCGGCCCCCGTTCCGCCGACCGTCGACTCTTCAACCCCAGAGCAAACCGGAAACGGGGAGATCGAAACCGAAGAACCTGACAACAGTGCGCCGCCCCGCGTGGCGGAGGCTGTCCAGATGGTCCGTTCTGTGTTTGAGAGATCCGAGACCACACCGAAATGGCCCATGTATTTGCGCAACGTCAAGCAGCTCATGAAATCCGTCGAGCCGAGCTTTGACGAAAAGGAATACGGGTTCTCGAGCTTGCTCGATGTCGTGCGGCAGTGTCAGCGGGCGGGCGTGTTCAGGTTGGAACGCAACCGACAGGGCGTGCTGCGCATCTTCCAGGGCGACGAACTGACGAAACCCGCCGCGGTTGCCCCGTCAGCCGAGACTCCTGCCGTCTCGCCGCAGGAACCGGAAACTTCCGCCGCGGCTCCGGTCCCCGAAGCCATAGAGGCTGAGGCTGCGGTCGTGGATGTCGATCAGAAACCCACCGAAGTGGAGGCCGCGCCTGAAGTCGCCGAGCCCAAGAAGACACCGGCCCGGAAACGCAAGGTAGCTGCGACCAAGACACGCAAAACGACGAAGGCCTCAAAGAAAACGACGAAGACGACGAAGAAAGCCGCGAAGACAACGAAGACGGCCAAGACGAAGAAGACGACAAAAACGACGAAGAAGTCGGTAGCAGATAATCCTGCCACCGAATAACAGGCTGAGAGTTGGGAGGCGCTTGTTGACGACGCCCGACAGTCTTTTAGGTCAGGGCCCGGAATTTACGGGAGTGGCGTTCTCGTCAATCAGGATCGGGGTGCCGAGCCCGAGGGCGGAAACACCCGGTAGTTGAGTACGGGCGTCGCCCACGACGAGAAAAACCATGCCCTCAGGATCGGCGTAGTTTGTCGCGAGTTCCTTCACATCTTCGAGCGTCATGTTCCGAACGACCTGCTCCCGTCCCACAACGTAGTCGTACTCCAGCCCGAGTGTGCTGATTTTCTCCAGGACGCTGATCTTGGATGCCAGAGTCTCAAACGCCCGGGCGTTGCTCCGGACAAGGTAGTTCTCGGTCGCTTCCAGATCGGCTTCGGTGAACGATGCCGCGTACCCCGCAAGGATATCCCGTATCAATTCGACCGATTCGGCCGTGACGTTTGCGCGCACGCTCGTGCCGACAGTGAACGGCCCCGGTCGGTCGGTGCCCGAGAAGCGGGACGCAATTCCGTAGGTATATCCTTTCTCTTCGCGGAGGACCTGGTTCAACCGGGAAACGAAGGCGCCTCCCAGTCTCAAGTTCATCACCGTTGCGGGGAAGAAATCGGGGTCGGTTTCCGCCAGTCGGATTGCGCCGATCCGGATCACCGACTGGGTTGCGCCGGGAACGTCAACGAAAAAAATATCCGGTCTCGTCCGGGCGGCCGCGTCGTGGTGGGGAAGGGCTACATCCGGGCCTTGCCATCTCCGAGAGATGCCTCCCATTGCCGCAATGGCCGCGTCTTGGGCGATGTCTCCGACGACATGAATGTTCGCCACCGCAGGTGTGACGTAGCTTTCGTAGTAGTGCCGGAGGTCCCCGATCGTTATCGCTTCAACCGATGTGATCGTCCCGAGGACGTTCTCCCTCAAGACGTTGTTCGGACCGTAAATTAACCGGTTGAACGTGTTCGCAGCGATCGCGTTCGGGTCGATCGACTGTTGTTGCAGTCTGTTGATCGTTCGCTGTTTCGCCTGCGAAAACGCTTCGGCGTCCCACCGAGGTTCGAGAAGTACTTCCTCTACGAGTTCCATCGTGCGATCGTAGTTTCGCGCGAGGGTGCTTGCCGAGATCCTCAGGCTTTCACGGCCGGCCGAGACGTTGATCGACGAACCGAGAGCGTCGATCGCTTCTTCGAGCTCTTCCGGAGTTCGATCGGCTGTTCCCTCGGTCAGTGTCGCTGCCAGTAGGTGGGCGACGCCGACCTTCGACGGGGCGTCCAGGAGCAATCCACCCCTCATACGAATCGTGAAACGGACGATGGGTACTTCGGTTTGTTCGATGCCGTGGACCCGGACGCCGTTCACCAGAGAAGCCGTCCAGATGTCGGGTACCTTCAGTGCGGGTGTCGGCCCGAATGGCGGTTCGATGGAGCGATCGAACGACGAGGGAGTTACGGCGAGGGTTCTTTTCCCGGGCGCTTGGAGTTCGGATTCCCTTCCGGCGATGATCGGTTCCTCGACGACGCTGGCACGTACCGATTCCGCCAGCGCCAGTTGTGGGGCTCCGAGAGGAACGTTGCTGGTTGCGACGAAGTGCCGGTCCCGAATGTAGTGTTCGTAAACTCGTACGACGTCGTCCGGGGTGACGGCCAGGACTCGGACAATGTCTTCTGAGATATATCCCGGGTCGCCGGCGAAGATATTGTATTTGGCCAGTGCGAAGACCTTGCCCAGGACGCTCGAGATGCTGTTGTAGCCGTCGTAGAAGTCGGTTTCACGTACGGCCTTCACCCGATCCAGGTCGGCTTCGGTGAAGCCTACTCGCTCGAAGCGATCGAGCGCTGCTTCGATCGCGCCGTGGACACTGTTGAGATCGGTATCCGCGAAGCTTTCGATCCAGATGTTGAACTTGCCGGCCAGTTCCGATCCTTCGGTAAAGGCGTCGACTGAAGGTGCGAGTTGCTCATCTTCGACCAGCGTTTGGTACAGCGAGGACCCCTTGCCTTCGGCCAGAAGCGCGGCCAGCAGCTCGAGCGGATAGGAATCCGGATGGTATTGTTCGACGGTCGGCCAGGTGATCGTCAACGTCGGAACACGTGCCAGCTTATCCTCGTGGAACAAGCGTTTGGTTTCGGGTAACTCGACCGGCCGGGCCTCGAGTGAGGGTGCCTGGGAGGTGGCGGGAATCTCTCCGAAGTATTTTTCGATCCACGTTCGCACCCGGGAAGTGTCGAGGTCTCCCGCCACGACGAGTGTGGCGTTGCCAGGGCCGTACCAGGTACGGTAAAACTCGCGCGAATCCTCGAGTGTCGCCGAGTCCAGGTCTTCGAGAGACCCGATCACCTGCCAGTGGTAAGGGTGCGAAGGCGGATAGAGGTTCTTGTCCATGATGGAGTAAATCTGACCGCCCGGCCGGTTGTCGACACTCTGCCTTTTCTCGTTTTTGACCACCTGCTTTTCTTTCTCGATCACCTCTTCGGTCACCGTGTTGATGAAGTAGCCCATGCGATCCGATTCCGCCCACAGGATCTTCTCGAGCGCGTCACGCGGCACGACCTGGTAGTAATTCGTCCGATCCCGGCTGGTCGACCCGTTCATGCTTCCGCCGACCTTGTCGGTCAGGACATCGATCCCGCCCGGACCAAGGTTCTCCGAGTCGAGGAAGAGAAGGTGTTCGAACAGGTGGGCGAACCCGGTCTTGCCAGGTCTTTCGCGGGCCGAGCCGACGTGGTAGGTAATCGACACGGCGACGATCGGGTCGGAGCGGTCCACGTGCAACACGACATCGAGCCCGTTCTTCAGAGTGTATTTTTCGTAGTCCAGTGAGAACGCCGCCTGATCGAGTTCCGGTGCAGTGCCACAACCCTTGATCAAGATGACGAGGATGATGAGGGTGAACAGGACGAGGCTGGGCGAGGGAGCGCCGAGGCTGGACGAGAGAGAGCCGAGGCCGTATGGTGGCGACCCATTGAGGTATGAACGTCGCATTTTGCTGGCTCCCCGGTCTGTGGTCCGGTCAGGCGAGCAAAGTATACAGGATCGAGCGAGTGGCGGGCAGCACAAGCAGCAGCCAGCAACCCTAGTGTCCTGAGTCGGTCGGCTGCCCCCTGCCTGCTACCCGCTGCCTGCCAATAACTAATGAACCGCGAAGTGCAGCGCGGCGAGAACCGAATCCACAATATCGGGATCGAACTGGGTTCCTTTTCCCAGGAGCAGTTCTTCGGCGGCTTCCCTGGGGGTTCGGGTCGATCTGTAGGGACGTTCGCTTGTCATCGCGTCGTGCGCGTCCAGGACGGCGATGACTCGCGAAGCGAACGGTATGAGGTCCCCTTCGAGGCCGTCGGGATAGCCCTTGCCGTCGTACCGTTCGTGGTGGTGCAGGACGATATGTGCGATGGGGCCGAATTGATCCGTGTGTTCCAATGCTTCGAACCCGTGCTGCGCGTGACCCTGTAATATGATGCGCTCTTCGATGGTCAGGGCGTCGGGTTTTCGAAGAATCGGATCCGGTATGGCGATCAGGCCCAGGTTCTGAAGGTGTGCGGCGGCCTCGATCGTCCGGACGTCAGCCTCCGCCAGTTCCATTCTCTGACCGACTTCACGGGCCATGAGCTTCTGGCGCTCGCCGTGTGCACCGAAATCACGGTCCCGCATCCGGAGCAGGTTCGCAAACATCACGGTCTGCCCCAGGCTCTGATCCCTCTCAAATTCTCTAAGTAGTGTAGACATTGTTTATGCTCCCGCACCTCTCGGGTGGAACGGTTACTGAATAATGGACACCTTGTATCCGACGGCTTCCAACACGGCATCCACGACATCGGGGTCGAACTGGGTCCCCTTGCCCATGAGTAGCTCCGCACCCGCAACCTCGACCGATTGCGCCCTGCGGTACGGGCGATCCGTTGTGAGGGCATCGAAGGCATCGAGAACAGAGATGATCCGCGAGCCGAGCGGAATGCCTTCTCCGCCGAGCCGGCTCGGATAGCCCTCGCCGTTGTACCATTCGTGATGGTGGAGAACGATCGGAGCGATCTCCCGGAACTCGGGCATCTCCCGGAGTGCGGCAGCTCCCAACGCCGAATGGCTTTTCATGATTTCCCATTCGTCGGCGTCGAGGCTGCCGGGCTTCCGGAGGATGTCATCGGGAATGGCCATCTTGCCGATATCGTGCAGGTAAGCGCCAATCTCGATCTTCTCGGTTTCCACACGATCGAGGCCGAATACGGAGCAGACCTGGCTGGCCAGCCTCTGCACCCGATCGCTGTGGAGTCCCGTGTAAGGGTCCCGGATGCGGAGCAGGCTCAAGAGAGAGTTGGCCTGCCCCGACATCGAACCGAGCTGATGATCTATCTGAACTTGTTGTAGTAGTACGTGAGACATCATCAACACCCCTTCCTTTAGAAGTCTTCCCAGGCAATGGTCTTGCCCCAGACGATGGTGAAATCTTCGATTTCATCCCAGGCGATGGTCTTGCCCCAAACGATAGTCTTGGCGTCGATGTCGTCCCAGACGATGGTCTTGCCCCAGACGATGGTCTTGCCCCAGACAATGGTCTTGCCCCAGACAATGGTTTCGCCCCAGACGGCCGTATAGTCGTCGGTGATCTGGTTCTGGTACGTCAGGCCCGTGCCGTTGTCCAGGAGCCAGTACTCATCCTCGGCAACCGAGAAGTCGATGTTGGCGGCCAGGTTGACCGCACCGGCGATATTCAGGTAGCCGGCTCCTTCCTGGAGCGGGTTGGCGGCCGTGTCCTCGGCCGTGTACATCAGGATGCCCTTGACGGCGTTCGGCGTCAGTTCCGGGTTCTGCTCCAGTATCAGAGCGACGGCGGCGGAAACCATGGGTGCGGACATGCTGGTGCCGCTCAGCCACATGTAGTCGGAATCGACAACCACCTGCGGGTATTCCATCGCCAGGTTGTTGCCCGGGCTCATGGGAGCCACGATCTGTGTTCCCGGAGCCGTGATGTCGGGTTTGATGATCTCGTCGTAACGGGTCGGACCGCGCGAGCTGTAAGAGGCGACCGTGTCGTCGGCCCGGCTGGGCGTGCCCCAGGCGGTGACGGCGCCAACGGTGATGACCGAAGGCTCGATACCCGGGCTGGTGATCCCACCGTAAACTTCTGCCCCCTCGATCTGGCCGATATTACCGGCGGCCGCAACGACAACGAGACCGCGCTCGACTGCCATCCGGCTGACCATGGAAAGTGGATCTGTTTCGGCCGCTTCGTAAGGCTCATGTCCGAGCGACATGTTGATGACGCGGATGTTGAGACGTCGTCCGTCTGCGGTAGCGCCATCCTTGTTCGTGATGGCCCACTCGACCGCGGCGATGGCGTCACTGGTGAAACCCCGGCCGTTGGCATCGAGTGTCCGAAGATCGATCACGTGTGCACCGGAGGCGATGCCGCTGTAAGTCCCATTGGAGGAAACTCCGTCACCGGCGATGATGCCCGCGACGTGGGTTCCGTGACCGAATGGATCGAACGGCGAAGAATCCGGGAACATGGTGAAGTCGACTCTTCCCAGCAGAGAAGACTGCAGGTCGGCCACGTCGGCGATACCGCTGTCGATGACCGCGATGCCGATTCCGGCTCCGCTCCCACCGTATGTCTTGGCCGCCGCCGTGGCGCCGGTGACCAGCGAGATGTCGTCATAGACCGTCCGGGTCGTCGGAGAGTCTTCCGAGATACCCGCGATGTTGCTGTCCTGTTCGAGCTGTTCAAGGGCTTCCAACGGCATCTCGACGGCTACCCCTGGAAAATACTGGAACCTGCGGTAAACCGTGCCACCCAGTTTCTTTACCTGGCCCGGAACCAGTCTTCCGTCAGTTCGAACGATCACCCGGGTAATCTCTGCATAGGCGACTTCGGCTTGTTTGGCCGCGTGCTGTGCCTTCTCGGCGGCCTGTGCCAGCTTGCTTTCGTCCGCGAAGGCCGTTTCGGTCGTCTCCGCGACTTCCTGGTCTGCCTCTTGGTCTGTTCCGTTGGTAGCTATGCCAGTCGTGTCCGGTACAGCTTCGCCATGCTTCTCAGCCGATCGTCTGGCCTTCCGGGCGGCTCTTGCCGCTTCGCGGGCGGCTTTTCTTTCGGCTGCCTCGGCTTCGCGCTCGGCAGCTTCAGCCGCTTGCTTGGCTTGGCGTGCGGCTTTCTTCTCCGCGTTAGTCTTTGCATTCTCCAATCTCACGGCTTTCGCTTTGGCCTTTCCGGCCTCGCGCGTGGCTGCCTTCGAAGCCTTGTCGGCTTGCCTGGCCTCTTTCCTGGCTGCCGCAGCTTCCTTCCGGGCTGCAGATTTCTCGGCCTTCGCCGCGGCGTTCTGTTCTTCCTGTTCCGCCTTGGCGGCTTCCTGCGCTTTCTTCTTGGCTTCTGCGAGCTTCTTTCTTAATGCTCGGTCAATCTTTTGGTTATTCTGCGCGGCGGGGGCCGTCGTCGCGGCTTCGGCCAGCGATGCAAACGGTGTCCCGGCTGCTAAAATGAGTACAAGTAGTAAGGTTTTGATTCGCATGTGCGTTGTCTCCTAGCGGAGGTTTGCCGCCACGCACAACGCGAGCCGGACTCCTCCGCTTCACTCGCTCTTATCGGCGCGAATAGTGTTTGGATTAGTTTTTTCTGGAGAGCTGCGAAAACGCTTGAATGTTTCGAGACCCGCTATCACTAATTGAGAGAGGAGTCCCCTGGCGAGACCGTTTCGGAGGGACGGAACCCGAACCCAGGAACCGGAAGCGTCCCAACAGGCCTAAAGTACCCGAAGCAGTGACCGATATAGATAACGTAAGAGGCGTTGAACCTTGCCTGAGAGGATCGATGCCGCCATGGCCATGGGGGTGGTCGACGTGGGTAAGCAATCAAGCTACTGGGATCTGCCGGTCAAATGCCGGGTCGCCATCGCCGTATCCTTTACGGCTGGCGCCGCGCTCGGCGTCAGTGCGTTCCTTCAGTTCGATTGGACCCAGTATTGGGGATTCCTTGCGATTCTCGCCGTCGCGACCGTAACCGCCAACACAAAGGTGCGGTTGCTGGGTGGATCGTCCTTATCCCTTCTGACCTCGGTCGTCCTGATGGCCGTGGTCTCGCTTGGCATGGAAGCTGCGGTAATGATCGGCGTCATCGGCGTCGTTCTCCAGACGGCCGTGCCGGCCCGGACAGTGGTTTCATACAACCTGGCTTTCAACGTCGGTATGATCGCGGTGACCGTGTGGGGCGCCGGTCTCGCCTACGAACTGTCCAATTTCGGAGGGACTTCCGGAGCGCTCGTCGCACTGATGGTCGCATCATTCATCTATTATCTCGGCAATTCCGTCTTCGTATCCATGATCGTGGCCCTGTCGAGCGGGCAGCGGGCCTTCAAGGTCTGGCACGACCACTTCCTGTATACGGCCCCGGCATTCTTCATGGCCGGGATACTGGCGTTTGCGGCCTACGAGATCCTGATGACAGTCCATTTCGGGGTGCTACTGGTACTGACGCCGATCCTTTACATGAGCTACTACTCCTACCGCGTCTACCTGGAGAACCTCGAAAAGGAAAAGGCGCACGCCGAGGAAATGGCCAAGCTTCACAAGTCCACGCTCGAAACCCTTGTTCTCGCGATCGACGCCAAGGATCAGAACCAGGGGCACGTCATACGGGTCGAGAAATACGCCCGTGCCCTGGCCGTGTCGATGGGGTTGGGCGACGAAGAGGTCGAGGGAATTGCCGCGGCTGCCCTCCTCCACGACATCGGCAAGCTGGCCGTGCCCGAGTACATCCTCCGGAAAGAGGGCGCCCTGACGGTGGAAGAGATGGACAAGATGAAGCTCCATTGCAACACTGGAGCCGACATCATCGCCAACATCAAGTTTTCTTATCCAGTGGAAGATGCCATACGCTATCACCACGAGCGCTTCAACGGCTCGGGTTATCCCGAAGGGTTGAAGGGAGCCGAAATTTCCTTCGGCGCCAGGCTCCTTGCAGTTGTGGATTCGTGCGAAGGTTTTATGGCGCGGCATGGCGACCTGACCGTCAGCGCCGATGCGGCGATCGACATGCTCCGGAGGGACTCCGGAGTCCTCTTCGATCCCGAAATCGTGGAAGCGTGGAGCGAGATTTGCCAGGAGGTCACCGCCGAGTTCGAGGTGAAAAAAGACGGATCCGAGGTTGCCACTCCCTACACGGAAATCGAGCGAGCGGCATCAGAAGTCAATTCGCTCGACTCCCTGTCCGAATCGATCACGAGCATGGAATCAGTCCGGGAGATCGCCTTGACCGCCACCCGAATGCTGCAGGAAAAGGTCCAACCCTGCACGGCCGTGTTCTGGCTCTTGCGAGAGGACGAACTGGTCTCCTGTAGCGAATCTCTCGAAGACGCCGTGATGATGCCTCTAGGGGCCGGTGTGGCGGGTTGGGTGGCGGCCGAGCAGAGCCCCTGCGTCAACATCAAGGAAAACTTCGGTTCGTACCAGGGTTCCAGGATCGTTGCCGTGCCGGTCGTTTTCGACGGCGAGACTGTCGGCGTGCTGTCTCTCTATCGCGGAAACCCTGAATTCAGCGCCGACGAGTTGCGGCTGGTCAACGCCACCGCCGATCGGATTGCCGCCGCGATCAATAAAGCCAGCACGTTGGAAGCCGCTATCCAGGATGCAACATCCGACCGGCTGACCGGTCTGGCGAACCGAAGAGCCCTCGAGGAGGCATTCGAGAAGCTCGCCGGTCACCCGTTCTCCATAGTCCTGTTTGACATCAACGCCTTTAAGGCGGTCAACGACACATTCGGGCATCATGCCGGTGATGACGCTCTCGTACGTATCGCAGAACACCTTCAGTCCTGTTTTGAGTCCCACGAGGTCGTCTGCCGGCTCGGCGGAGACGAGTTCCTGGTCGCGACTCCGGATTCCACTTTCAACACGCGCCGGAAGATACGCGATTTCAGAAAACTGGTGGCTCGGGATGCCGATTTCGAGCGATACCTGGAGTTTGGATTCGGCGTAAGCTGGGGAGTGGCCTGCGGTCCCGAAGATGGCGCCAGTCTGAACGACGTCACCGCGGTCGCGGACAAGCGGATGTACAACTTCAAGATCCGAATGAAGAAGGCGGATCGGATCTCCCTGCCCGCTGCCAGATAAGCCTTTTAGGACTCCAAAGCCATCCGCGTAATCTGCGTACGGACTTCCGACTCCTTCGAAATTCTCGATCAAGCTTCCGCTCGACTCCAGGGGAACTCCAGGTCCATGATCAAGTGGTGTTAGTATCTATGCTCGTGATTTCTCGATTCGTGGTTGAACCCCATGGGTAACGTACTCGACATCCTGTCCCAGTTTCCGCTGGCGGCTACGGCCGTCGGACTCGTCCTGGTGGCGATCCTGGCGTATATTGCCGACGCGGTCGCTAAGAAGGTCATCCTTACCACGATCAAGCGCTTGGTGCGGGAAACCAACTTCGAGTTCGACGATGTCCTTTTCGAACACGATGTTTTCGGAAGGCTGGCCCACCTGGCCCCGGCCCTGGCGATCTATTTCGGAATCCGACTTGTTCCCGGAGTCCATGAGCAAGTGGACCTCGTCGTCCAACACGTCGCCGCGGCGACAATGGTCCTGGTTGGCATTTCGGCTACGACTGCCTTTCTGTCCGCTCTGAGCAAAACCTACGCGACGAGCGAGCTTGCCGAAGGCCGGCCGATCGAGGCGTACGTTCAGGTCGCCAAGATTGCGGTTTACATCCTGGGCGGAGTGGTGTTCGTCGCCACATTGACGGGCAGGTCGCCTTTGATCCTTTTGAGCGGGATCGGTGCCGTGACCGCCGTCCTTTTACTGGTCTTTCGCGACACGATCCTTTCGTTCGTGGCCAGCATTCAGATGGCCAGCTACGACATGGTGCGCGTCGGGGACTGGATCGAGGTGAAGCAGTACGGTGCCGACGGCGACGTGATCGAGTTGACGCTGCACACCGTAAAGATACAGAACTTCGACAACACGATCACCACGATTCCGACGTCCACGCTCACCGACCAGCCTTTCAAGAACTGGCGCGCGATGACCGAGTCGGGCGGCCGTCGGATCAAGCGTTCCTTCTACATCGACATGAACTCGATTCGTTTCCTCGAAGAGGACGACCTGGACCGGTTGGAGAAGTTCGCGAGCTTGAAGGATTATGTCCGTCAGAAACGAACGGAACTGGCGGAGTTCAATAGGTCCTTTGAGAACGACGAGGACCCCGGCCTTGTCATCAATTCGCGCCGACTCACCAACGTCGGCACGCTTCGGGCTTACCTGGTGAACTATCTGCGCCACCATCCGAAGATCCACCAGGACATGACCCTGCTCGTGCGGCAGCTCAACCCCACTCCCGACGGGCTCCCGATCGAACTCTACGTCTTCACGAACGATACCGGCTGGGTTGCCTACGAGGACATCCAGGCCGATATTTTCGATCATATATTTTCGATCGTTCCGGAATTCGGTCTTCGCGTGTTCCAGCACGCCACAGGCGGTGATTTTGCCTCGATCGGTTCCGAGCGGGACGGCCCGACAGAGTGATGAGTCATTCTCAGACTTGTTGAAACATAGTTAAGGAGATCCCAATGGCAACGTTTCCTGAAGAATTCATGGACATCATGAACAGCAAATCCCTCGCAAGCCTCGGAACGGCGATGGCCGACGGTAGCCCTCAAGTAAGTCCGGTGTGGTTCAGCCACGACGGCACCCACATTTTCGTGAACAGTGCGGAAGGCCGCGTGAAGGACCGCAATATTCGAAGGAATCGGAATGTCGCCCTCGCCATCGTCGATCTGGCCAACCCCTACCGTCACATTGCGATCAGGGGAGAAGTCGTCGAGATCACGAACGCCGGGGCCGACGACCACATCGATGCGCTTGCCAAGAAGTACCTGGACGAGGACAAGTATCCATTCCGCCAGGAGGGCGAGGTCCGGGTAATCTACAAGATTCGCCCCGACCGTGTCGCCACCATGGGGTAAGTAGTGGGGGCAGGCCCGAGGATTTGTCGCTTATCCCCCATCAATTCAACAGTGTAGAGTCGTGATTTTGATCAGGGACACTCGTGCCTGTCCCTCTTCGCTATGGCCGATTTGCATGCCATCCTGCCCGGTAACGTTGCCGGTAACTTCTTCGTTGACGATACGTGCATCGACTGCGATCTGTGCCGTCAGATCGCTCCGGAATCGTTCCGTCACAAGGATGAGCAATCCGTTGTCTACCGCCAGCCGGAGGCGGACTTTGAAGTTCGCGCGGTAGAGATGTCGATTCTGACCTGTCCCACGGGGTCGATCGGGACCCGGAAGAAGACGGATTTTCGAGAGGCCCGGCGCTCCTATCCCGAAGTCGTCGAAGACAACGTCCATTTTTGCGGGTTTGCATCAAGGAATTCCTTCGGCGCTTCCAGCTATCTGATCGTCCGTCCGGAAGGTAACGTACTGGTCGACTCGCCGCGATTCGCCAGGCCGCTGGTTCGCCGGATCGAGGAACTGGGCGGGGTGTCCACCATGTTCCTCTCTCATCGCGATGACGTGGCCGATCACGAGAAGTTTCACGCCCACTTTGGCTGTGACAGGATCATTCACACCCATGAAGGCCGTGCGGTTCGAGCGGAAAGATTTCTTGATGGAACGACCCCTGTCGAACTCGACCCGTACCTCACGGCGATTCCCACTCCCGGCCACACGAGAGGCCATGCCGTTCTCCTCTACGACAACCGCTTTCTCTTTACCGGAGACCATCTCGCGTGGTCGCCGAATTACGGGCACCTGATCGCTTTTCGCAGGCACAACTGGTACTCGTGGCCCGCGACAATTCGATCGATGTCCCGGTTGTTGGATCATCGTTTCGAGTGGGTCCTGCCCGGCCATGGCCGCCGCGCGCACTACCCCGCGCCCCTGATGCATCAGAAGGTCGCGGAATGTGTGGAATGGATGAAGCGGGTCGCTTAAGATTACTATTCGATTTTTTTATTGTCCCCTAGGGCTCCTAGCTGGGCAGTGTCGATTCCGGAGCGTCGTCGGAATCTCCCTGTCCCGAGGTGACGCATGTTGAGACAGAAGTTTCTCCCGGCCACTATCGTGTGTCTGCTGTTCGTAGCGAGCGGGCACTCCCAGGACCCGCTCAAAATCGGGTCCTTCCGGCTCGATAACGGTCTTCGCGTCGTCCTCGCCGAGGACCACGCGGCGCCGACCTACGCGATCTGTGTGGTCTACAACGTGGGTTCCCGCGATGAAAGGCCCGGGAAAACGGGGGTTGCGCACTTGTTCGAACACATGATGTTCCAGGGTTCCGAGAACGTCGGTAAAGGCGAGCACTTCATCCTCATCCAGAACAACGGTGGGGGAATGAACGGAACGACGACCGTCGATCGTACGAATTATTTCCAGACACTGCCGTCCAACCAGCTCGATCTGGGCCTCTTCCTCGAAGCCGATCGCATGCGGTCGCTTGATATCTCGCAGGAAAATCTCGAAAACCAGCGACAGGCCGTCAAGGAAGAACGCCGACTCCGGTACGACAACGCGCCCTATGGCCGGACGTTCGAGGTGTTGAACCAGACGGCATACCAGAACTTTGGGTACCAGCATTCGACTATCGGTTCGATGGAAGACCTGGACGCCGCGACCCTCGATGACGTGAGGGACTTCTTTAAGAAGTACTACGCTCCGAACAACGCGGTGGTCGCCCTGGTTGGAGATTTCGACACGAAAGAGGCCCTGGCGAAGGTGGAGAAGTATTTTGGCGATATTCCGTCGCAGCCCGAACCCTTCGAGTTATTGATTACAGAGCCCGAGCAGAAGGCCGAAAAGCGTACGACTGTTGCCGACCGCCTGGCACGGGTTCCCCGCCTCGATATCGCGTATCAGGCGCCACCCGGCAATATGAACGACTGGTACATACTGTCGGTAATGATGGACATTCTCGGCGGGGGCCGTTCGTCGCGCCTCTATCAACGGCTTGTCGAGCAGGAAAAGGTTGCCGTCAGCGTAAGCGGCTGGATCACGGAGCGTCGCGGACCCTCTTTGATCCATATCTCGGCGACGCCGCGGCCGGGAACCGATCTGGCTGAACTGGAACAATTTATTTACGACGAGATTGAGAAGCTCCAGACCGATCCTCCGGAGGACTGGGAAATGGAAACGATTCGCATGCAGATGGAACGGCGCCGGGCCCAGGGCGTGCAAAGCACCGTCGGACGTGCGATTGCCATAGCCGAGAACACGCTCTTCTACCGTGACCCGAACCTGATCAACACCGCACCCGAGAAATTCCGACGCGCCACGAAGGGGCTTGTCCGACGGGCGGCCGAGCTCTTCCTGACCGAACAGAAACGGACAGTGGTGATGACGATCCCCTCTCCCGGTGACGGTCGGGGCCGGCGCGGTCCAGGAGGTGAGAGATGAAGGCGTCGGACTGGATAAAACAGGGCGTTGTTGGCGTGGCAATCGTCCTCGTTCCCCCTTTGCCGACCATGGCCCAGCAGGGGGAGCCCGAACCCTCGAAGATCGTCCGCAAGAATCGAGCGCCGGTTTCGAACGAAATCCTCCGCGTCAAGCTCCCCGCAGCGGTTGAAACCACGCTCGAAAACGGTCTGAAGGTACTGATCCTCGAAGACCGGCGCCAGCCGATCGTTTCGGTCCAGCTCAACATCAGCGGCGCGGGAGGTCTCTTTGAGCCTTCCGAAGACGTCGGTCTTGCAGGTGTCACCGCTCAGATGCTGCGGGATGGTACGACGACGCGAAGCAAGCAGGAGATTCTCGAGGAGGTCGGACGGCTCGGAGCGACGTTGTCGAGTTCATCCGGATTTGGTTCCGCTGTAGCCGCCATCAACGCATCCGGGCTCAGCCGCAATATGGATGACTGGTTCGATGTCATGCTGGACGTTCTGCTTCACCCGATTTTCCCTGAGAGCGAATTGGAGCAGTTGAGACAGCGGACGAAAGTCCGATTGCAGCAGCAACGGACCTCCCCCGGTTTTCTTGCGCGTGAACGTTTCAATCAGGCCGTTTTCGGTGATCATCCGGCAGCGCACGTGGCGTCCACTCCGGATTCGCTCGATCGAATGACGACCGAGGCCGTCGCCAAGTGGCATCGCGACCGGTATGCGCCGCAGAACTCGGTGTTGAGTATCGCTGGTGACGTTCGGGCCCGGGACATCGTCCCGAAGTTGAACCAGCTGTTCGCGGAGTGGGAACGGACCGAACTGGTTGAAGAACTGCCCCCCGACCCCGTACCAGCCGACGCGAAGAAGATATTTCTGGTCGATCGTCCGAATTCAGCCCAGACCACCCTTTTTATGGGCAACATCGTTCTGGATCGCCTCGATCCGGATTACATCGCACTGACCGTCATGAACGACGTGATCGGTGGCGGCGCCGCCTCGCGACTGTTCATCAACCTCAGAGAAGAGAGGGGCTACACGTACGGCGCCTACAGTGCGTTTTCCGCACTGAAGTATCCCGGCGCATGGAATGCCTTCGCGGACGTCCGGACCGAAGTGACCGAACCGGCGATGGCTGAATTTTTCAACGAGATCCGAAGGATTCGGGAAGAGGCGGTGCCCGAGTCCGAACTCGACGAGGTGAAGCGGTCCATCGTTGCCGGCTTCGCCCTGTCGCTCGAGCAACCGGCGGGACTGCTGCGTTACTCGACAATCCGGGAGATCTACGGCTTCGACGACGACTATTGGGACACCTACCCGGCCCGGATCATGGCCGTGACCGTCGAGGACGTCGGGCGTGTTGCCGAAAAGTACCTGGACCTGGACACCATCCAGGTCGTCGCCATTGGAGACGCCGGCCAGATCAAAGCCGTCATGGAAAAATACGGCCCGGTCGAGATGTACGACCAGGATGGGAACTTGGTCCCGAACCAGTAGCGGAACGCCTTTCGGGGTAAGGGAAGCGAACCGGAACAGTTTTTCGACGCAGAGGCGCAGAGGCGCAGAGAGGATTTTGTGTTTCGATCCGCTCTTGGAAAGCCTTTTCTGCGTCTTTGCGACTCTGCGTCGAGTCCCCTGCCCTTCACAATTGAGGCGTCAGTCGGTGTAGCCGCCGTTTACCGGAGAGACCTCTTATTTCGACTTCGAACTCATCGTGGTCGTGTGACAGATCCGACAACCGTTTCTGTGTTTCCTCGTCCCGCATGACCTCCTCGGTGATGACGACGTCGCCTCCGTGGCTTTCTCTCTGGATCCTGGCGGCGACGTTGACGGCCGTTCCGAAGTAGTCCAGGGTCTCGTTCAAGTTGACCGCGAAACAGGTTCCCTGATGGATTCCGATCTTCAGGGACAACGCCGGTTTTCTTACCTGATTGTCTTTCAGGATACCTTCGTGCATCCGGAAAGCCGCCACCACGGCCCGGTTCGGTTCGTTGAAGACAGCCATGACCGCGTCGCCGATCGTCTTGACGAAGGTGCCGTCTTCCGCCGCCACGACCTCGCGCAACAGTTCGAAATGTTCCCGAACCCGTGCGTAGGCCGAAGCTTCGCCGACCCGCTCATACATCGAGGTCGAGGCCTCCAAATCGGTAAACATCAGACAGATCGTCCCGACCCGGACCTGCGTGTCGGCTGACAACGCTTCTGACGAGAACAGGGAACGAAACTCGGGCAGTGACGTGACTACAGCCGCACTGGTGGCTTGATGTTCCTCGGAACTTCTTTCGAGCATCACCGTGTGGTCCCTGCTTGATTCATTTCGGATGACCAGTGAGAGGTTTCCACCGACCGAAACCTCCTTCGGGTGCACGGCTGAACCATCGAGCGTCATCACGGCCTCGGCGTGACCGGCGACGGGCGTGACCCGCAATGAGCCTTCGCCGGCCAGTTTGAGCGAGCGCAGCCGGTAGCGCCAGGGCGACAACTGAAGAGGGATGGTGCGGCTTTCTCCCGCCCGAATCTGTTGCTGGACGACGACGTGTGGTGCGTTCATCGGCCCCCCGCTGCAGTAGTCGGCAACCTGCAGCTTGCGGATGGCCGGGCTTGGACGGAACGTGACTTCTACCGATTCCGCGAAATCGGCCGTGTAGCGAATGTTGCAGGCGTCGCAGTGCGCTTCCTCCCTGAGATCCCGTAACCGTGATTCCCGCGCTTTGGCGCCGCGGCAGCTCGGACAGATGACATCCCAGGAGAGATCGAGCAGCCCGGACGCCGCAGCGTGTAGAAACAGCTTGAGGACAACCGGGCGATCGGCGCCCCAGCCGTCAGCCAGGGCATAGGCCCGCATACGGTCCAGCTCTTCATCCGAAGACGTTTCGAGAGTTTTCTGCAGATGGGGAAGCCACTGAAGTGATGGCGAGTCCGCAAGACTGGACCTCAACCTGTTCACGGTTCGTTCCGAAACGGGGCGATCGGCGACGGGTCCGAATGGTGTTTCAACTCGTCCCTGGAGATATTGCTCGATCCTCCGGTAGACGCGCTCGAAGCGCCGTCTGGAGCGATAACCGATCTCCCAGTAGATGCCCGGCGCGAACACAAGCCAGCGAGGCTCGACGGTCAGGACCTCTTGGAGAAGCGTTCCACCGTTTTCGGAACTCAAGACGACGGCCATGTTGAAACGGCGAATCGGGCCGTTGTGATAGTCGCGCCGCACCTCGTACTGGCGCGCCTCGACCCATTCAAACGGATGTTCGTCCCAACTGACACGCCAACCCATGTAGCGCAGTTGACCGACCTGATGAGATCCGCCGTCCTCGTCGGGCACGTAGTCGAGCTTCCATTCCGGAAGGCCTGCCGCCTGATTCAACCTGCTGGTATCGGCGATGTAGCGCCAGAGACGGTCGGGTTCCACCTCGAGATGTAGTTTCCAGGTGAATTTTTGAAGCATGGATCGATTCATTATACGGGCTACTGGCAGCCCCAGGCTGCTTGCATCAGTAAACCCTGTTTGAGGGTGATAGACTTGTATCGCGATGACTTACATCCTGGCGCTCGTTCTCCTGAACTCATGGGTGCAGGTGCGTTCCGATACCTTCGTCGTGAAGTCGCTGATCGGAGGGGATCAGGCGACGTCGGTGTTGGCCGAGCTTGAGACCTTCTACCAGATCGTCGGGGGAGAGATGTTCCAGGGCGTCCGCACCCCGGATCTACCCCTCGAGGTGCTGGTTCTCGATCGAGAGGAAGTGGATTCACTCAGTCCCCGGTTCGAAGGCGAGTTGATCAGCGTTAACGGGTTTTATCAAAAAGGAATCGACAGGGATTTCATTGTCCTGTCCGCCGACCTCGGCGGCCGTGTCTCCACACAGGTTGCCTACCACGAACTGACGCACTATCTGATTTCACGGGCAATGGCGCGGCCTCCGACCTGGCTCAACGAAGGTTTCGGCGAGTATTTCGGTGCGGCGCGAATCGACGGTGAGCGCATGACGATCGGGGCGGTCATCCAGGAAAAGATCGACGTTCTGACCGCGTTGCCAATGCTCTCGCTGGAGGAACTGCTGGCAGTCGATCCCTCCTCGCCCTTTTACAACGAACGGGACAAGGCCAACGTGTTTTATTCCCAGGCGTGGGCTTTCGTTCACTTCCTGAGGCACGGCCCGTTTTCCGGTCAGTTCGACGACTATCTCGGCGCCATGCGCCTGGACGATGTTGATTTGCTCGATTTCCTCCCGGTCGATATGGATGAGCTCGAACGACATTTTCTGGATCATCTCCGTGTTTCTGTGCGTGCCCGGTCGCTGTTCCGCCTGGAAAGTCCGGTTGAACTGACGATCGGCGCGGTACAAACGATCGATCGTGCGGAAGTAGACGTCAGCGTTGCCGAGATGTTGATATCGAACGGGCGGACCGAAGATGCGAGTCCGTACCTCGATTCCGCGGCCGCCTACGATGCCATCTATCCCAGGGTTGCTTACTCGAAGGGCATTCTCGCCTGGCTTGGCGGCGACCCGGAAGCGCGAGATCATTTCGTCGATGCGCTGGTAGAGCCCGAATTCGGCCCGTTCGCTGCGTATCACCTCGTGCAGATGCGCGATCTGAACATTCCGGAGGTTCAGATGACCCTTGAACAGGCGGCTCGGAACGGTAGTCGCGAACCCCTGATCTATTGGGCGCTTTCGGAAATCTATCTGGAGGAAATGCGCCGGTTGCGGAGCCTCGCTGAAGTGTCGGCGTCTCGCCATGTTCCGCCTCCTCTTCCCTTCGCGCCCCGTCTGATGCCGGAGATTGTGGTGGAGCGGGAATATGAGCGATACGATTCCCAGACCCACCAGGACATCACGTATGAGCTGTGGTCGATCAACCCACAGAGGCCCGCCGTTCGGTCGCTCGTATTGCCGTACTATCCGGAAGACCTGAAGGCGGATTCCGTCGGAGGCGAGGTCGTTCTCGACGTCCAGCTCTCCCCCGAAGGGGACGTCATGGGGATCTGGTTGATCGAGGCCACGCCGGACATCTTCGGAAGCCTGGCTTCCGCCGCGTTGCGCGACTGCACGTTCGAGGCCGTGGCCACTAAGATTCGGGTCATCGTCCGCTTCCTCCCTGGGCCTGCCGGGTCGAACGACGTATCCATCCGCTGATACGGCGTCATGCTCAACCGGCCGTCCTCGACGTATTTCTATACGTCTGCGGCGTCCTCATTTCGCATTCCTTGTCCGAGCGGCGTCTACGCCGTTCTCTGCTCGGCTATTTCTGTTTTCATTTCTGAGCAATTTGTCCGATCGTGGGCGCTGTCCGAACATTCTCGTGTCCGGTCCGACGCCGGGAAAATGTGCTATGTTGAATGAACTCCAGAACCCATAGGCGAGGGGCTTCCAGGCGTTTTCAGGTGTGATGAACAGGAAGAATAAATTTCGGCTTGCATGGCGGGAAGCCAAGATGATTGGGCGTGGCCTTCTGTCGACCCGACACCCGCTGCTGGCACACGTCATTCCGATGCGTCGCTGCAACCTGGCATGCGCCTATTGCAACGAATACGATGACTTTTCCCCTCCCGTGCCGATGGAGGACATGGTCCGATGGCTGGACAAGCTGGCGGCGCTGGGTACGTCGATCATCACGATCAGCGGTGGCGAACCGTTAATGCATCCGGAAATCGAAGGGATCATCGCCCGGATTCGGCATCACGACATGATCGCCGGGATCATCACCAACGGGTACCTGCTGGTGCCGAAGAAGATCCGGGCTCTCAACGATGCCGGCCTCGAGCACCTGCAGATCAGTATCGACAACGTCGAACCTGACGAGGTGTCGATGAAGAGCCTGAAAGTGCTGGAGAAGAAGCTCGAATACCTTGCCGAGTATGCGGATTTCGAGGTCAACATCAACTCAGTAATCGGGGGAGGCATCAAGAACCCGGAAGACGCCCTCGAGATCACGGCGATAGCCCAGCGGTTGGGTTTCTCGACCTCCCTGGGGATTATTCACGACGGATCGGGTCAGGTGAAACCTCTGGACCGGAGGGAGGCGCGGGTCTACCGAAAGATCCGGAGCAATGGCAACCGCAGCTACAGCCGTCTGGACTTTTTCCAGGAAAACCTGGCCAAAGGCAAACCCAACGACTGGCACTGCCGCGCCGGAGCCCGGTACATCTATGTCTGCGAAGACGGTCTGGCCCACTACTGTTCCCAACAGCGAGGCTACCCCGGCATCCCCCTGGACGACTACACGAGCGCAGATGTGGAACGCGAATTCTACACAAAGAAACCCTGCGCCCCCAACTGCACCGTCAGTTGCGTCCAGCGCGTTTCCGTAATCGACCACTGGCGCGCCCCCCAGGAACAACTGGCCAACCTTCCAGACCACGACAAAGAAACCATTCCCGCCCTGGACTGAAGCCCAGGCGAACGAAACTTGTTCTCGACGCAGAGACGCAAAGACGCAGAGTTTATTTCTTGCTTATCGGTCGCTTACACTTGGCCTGCCCCCTATCGATTGATGAAACGACTCGAATGTTCTCCGCGTTTGAAAAACCGTTTCGCACAAACGACTGTGCCAGTCGGTCGGTCATGTTGGAGGATGCGATGAAAAGGACCTCTGCGTCTCTGCGCCTTTGCGTCGAGAGAATGGTTCCAGGCCACGCTTACACGCCGAGGATGTTGTAGCCACCGTCGACGTAGAGGATCTCGCCGGTGATGCCGCGGGACATGGGGCTGGCCAGGAAGAGGGCGGTGTCGCCGACTTCGCCGGTTTCGGTTGGTTTGCGGAGGGGGGCGCGTTCGGCGTGGAGTTTGACCATACCCGTGATGCCCGATACTGCCGATGAGGCCAGGGTTCGGATGGGCCCGGCGGAGATTGCGTTGACGCGAATGCCATCGGGCCCAAGATCGTTGGCCAGATATCGGACCGATGCTTCCAGGGCGGCCTTGGCGACACCCATGACGTTGTATCCGCCCACGACGCGTTCGCTGCCAAGGTAGGTCAGTGTGACGATGCTGCCTTCGCGTCCGTCCATCAAAGGTGCGGCGCGACGTGCCGTGGCCACCAGCGAGTAGGCACTGATGTCCAGCGCGATACGAAAACCCTCGCGGGAAGTGTCGGCGTAGCGGCCCGAGAGTTCTTCACGGGGCGCAAACGCGAGGGCATGAACCAGGAAATCGAGGCCGCCGACTTCGTCCTTGATCCGGGACATCAACTGGTCGATTTCTTCGTCGTTTGCCACGTCGCAGGGTAGAAGCAGCGGGTTGGTCAGCTCAGGCGCCAGCTTTTCGACGTTCTGCCCCAGGCGCTCGTTCTGATACGCGAGTACCAGGCGCGACCCCGCTTTGTCCATCGACTGGGCGATGCCCCAGGCGATGCTCCGCTTGTTGGCGACGCCCATGATCAGGCCGGTTTTGCCTTCGAGTAGCATTTGGATAATTACTTGGGGCCCGCCGCCAGAACTGCCTCGGTCATCTCCGGGGCGAACTCCTCGAAGTTCTTCTTGAATCGCTCGGCCAGTTCGCGAGCTTTCGAGTCGTAGGCGTCCTTGTTGTCCCAGGTGTTCCGTGGATTCAGTACTTCTTCGGGTACGTTCGGGCAGGTCGTTGGGACCTCGAGATTGAAAAATGGATCCATGTAGGTCTCTGCTGTGGAAAGCGTCCCGTCCAGCACCGCTTTGATCATCGCGCGAGTGTGAGCGATCTGCATCCGCTTTCCGACACCGTACGGGCCGCCGGTCCACCCCGTGTTGACAAGCCAGCAGTTCGATTTATGCTGCTCCATCCGTTTCCGCAGTAGGTTGGCGTAAACGGTCGGATGGAGGACCATGAACGGCGCGCCGAAGCACGTGCTGAAGGTTGCTTGTGGCTCCTTACCAAGGCCCGCCTCGGTTCCGGCTACCTTCGCTGTGTATCCGGAGATGAAGTGGTACATCGCCTGCTCCGGCGTTAAACGGGAAACCGGGGGCAGGACCCCGAAGGCGTCGGCGGTCAGCATCACGATGTTGTCGGGATGGTGGCCGCGCCCGCTGGTCTCGATGTTTGCGGATGTAGGAGATCGGGTAGGCGGCGCGTGTGTTCTCGGTGATGGAATCGTCGTTGAGGTCTATCCGTCGCGTCTTTTCGTTGATCGGAACATTTTCGATTATCGTGCCGAATCTTCGCGTTGCGTCGTAAATGTCCGGTTCGGCCTCGGCGGAAAGCCGGATCACTTTCGCATAGCATCCACCTTCAAAGTTAAAGACACCGTGGTCTCCCCAGCCGTGCTCGTCGTCGCCGATCAGGCGTCGTTCCGGGTCGGCCGACAGGGTCGTCTTGCCGGTTCCGGACAGGCCGAAAAAGATCGCCGAAGAACCGTCCGTGCCGATGTTTGCCGAGCAATGCATCGGGAAGACACCCTTTTGGGGCAACATGAAGTTCATGATCGTGAAGACGGATTTTTTGATTTCGCCCGCGTACGCCGTACCGCCGATCAGTACCAACTTTCTGGCGAAGTTGACGAGGACGAACGCTTCGGAATTCGTGCCGTCGACTTCCGGAATCGCATGAAAGTCCGGGAGGCTGACCACGGTAAACTCGGCCGGCTCCCCGGAGGTCCGCTCGATAAACATGTTCCGGGCGAAGAGGCTGTGCCAGGCTTTTTCCGTTACGATCTCGATCGGGAGCCGGTGCTCAGGATCGGCGCCCGCATAGCAATCCTGGACATAAATGTCCCTTCCCTGCAGGTAGCTTTCCAGACGGCCGACCATCGCATCGAAGCGCTCGGTCTCGATCGGTCGGTTGACCGGTCCCCACCAGACCTTGTCGGCACACGAGGGTTCCATCACGATGAACTTATCGTTGGGAGATCGCCCCGTGCGGGATCCGGTGCGAGCCACGACGGGCCCCATGTGGGCGACCTGTGCTTCGTCTCGTCGGATGATGTGTTCGTAGAGAGCTGCGGTTGACAGATTGCGAAACGTATTCCGCACGCGATTCGAGATCAGAGAATTCGTCATGGAGTCCCCAGGTTGATTCGGAACGAGCCTTTCGCGGCCGCGAAACGTAGGAAGTCGCACTCAGCAGTAGCGTCGTCAGACATAGAGGTACGAGTGAATCGAAGTGTGCCAACTCCTTTTGTACCACAGTCGCCACCTATTTCGATCTGAGATTTCCTGCCTCTTCCGGCTGCGATTACTCTCACCTTTCCATATCACGGCCGTCGAAGCCGAGTAGTAGCTACAAAAACTGACGCGCTCGGACCCGGGTCCGCCGCATTTCTTCGACTCATCATCTCGAGCCCCCGCCCGTTTAGCGAGCGGGGTGCCGGAATGGAGGTACCGATGAGATTACGCATGGTGTCCTTGTGCGTCGTAGCTGGGTTGGCCGTTACCGCCTGTGGAAAGAACGTCAAGACTGAAAACCCGGCTCTGGAACCGACCGCCGTCCTTTATCCGTTCGAACCCATTCCCATTCCCTCCTACGAGGGCATGGGTCTGGCAAAACACAGAGACATCCGAATTTCCCAGGAGATGGCGCGCAGCCAGGCGATGGCCGACCTGGGCTCCAACATTTTCGAAACCGTCTCGTCGCGTGTCAGCGAGGTCATCAGTAGCCGTGACGACCGGGCATCACTGTTTACCGCCGTCCGGAACCTGTCGACCAGCGTTCCGTTGGCAGGCAAGAAATTCGTCGAATACCGGGTCGGTCAGAACACGGGGACAGTCTACTGCCGGATATACATGGCCAAGAGCGAGGTCGATGAGAACCTGATGGACCGGCTCGTCAAGCTGAGCCAGTATCTGATAGACAACCCGATCAAGGAACAGTTGACCCGGCAGCTTTCCGGTCAGGGCACGGTCAGCGCCGACATACAGACGCTGACGCTGTTCCATGAACAGCAGTTGACGCGTGCAAAGGCAGAGAACGGGGGCACCCGGAACTAAGAGAGGCCGAACATGCGGACTTTGATCATTGCAGGTTCCCTCCTGCTCACGTCCTGTGCGGGGATTCGACCCGTTCAACTGCGGCCGCCTGCCGAGGTGCCTGCCGGCCTCACGTGGGGGTATGGAGTGGAGAAAGTTCGTGGAAGGCCGGAGGCTGCGCGTCGGTCGGCATATCTGAAGGCGGTCGACGATCTGCTTTCGCATGGCCCGCTTGTGGTGTCGAGGACCGTTCGCGGGTCGACCATGGTTGTCGATGCCCGTTCGGTGAACCGGACGATGGAATCCACTTTCCGGCTCCGTGCATCGAACATCATTCAACCCAGCTTTCTGCGGGCCGGAGTCGAGGATGGATTCTCCTGGGCGCTCGTCGGTACGAGCGAGCGAGACATTGAACGCGGGTGGGAGGAATTTCTTTCATGGCGTGCGGGGAAGATTTCCGAAGCTCTCACCTTGTTCGAAGAGGCGAACGGGCAGGGTCGACTGGGCCTGCTTCAAGCCTCCATGTCGATTCTCGAAGAAGTCGGAGCCCAGGATGATCCGGACCTGGCTTACTACAGGGTGAAAACGGCCCTCGATACCGAGCTTTCCCGGTTGGCCGAACTCGAGGCGATGAAGAAGCGCGTGCTCGATGCGGTGGTCGCCGGTCGTCTGACCGAGGCCAACCGTTCCCTCGACATCGCGCTACGCACGGGCCTGGAGCCGCGCGCCTACGAATCGCTCAAATACCAGATTGAAGACCAGCGAGCCCGGGCCATTTCGATAGTCGTCGCGGGGGACTCCCTCTATTACAACGGGAGGTATAAGGAAGCTCTCCGGCGCTACAAAGAGGCTGAGCGGCTGAATGTGGATCATCCCGGTCTCGTTGGGAAGTTGGCTACCGCGGAGGCTTCGCATCGCCAGGCGCGTTCTCAAACCACGATGCGGACCCTGGGTATAGTGGGTGGCACGGTCTCCCGCGTGTTGGGCGAGTATTTCCGGTCGAAAAGGGAGGACGAACGTTACGAACGGCGGCAAGAACGCGCCGATGAAGATACACAAGATGGCGAGGAATCTGTCGAGACCAAAGTGTCCGACAAGTCTCCAACCGAGGCGAAGAAATCCCGGGTGGGCGACGAGAAGTCGGAGGAGAAGGAAGAAGCTGACGCCTCCGAAAAGGCCGATCAGGTCGACACTGGAGAGAATCCCGATGAGGACGATGACGGGGAGGAAAACGAGGATTTTGTCGGAACAGGGATAGACGAGTCGTCCGCCCCCGAAACCCGGAAGAAAGTGGTTCGACCGGTCCTGATGCGCATTCCGAGCGAGGAGAAATCGAAGTCCAAACCGAATATACCTCCCCTTTAGGTAGACGAAAAGTTTGCTGTGGATCCTCGAGGAAAGCTCTGCGTCTTTGCGCTTTTGCGTCGGAATCTCCTCCCTATCCCCCGATGGTATACTCAACCCAATGAACAGCGACCGTGCCCGACTTCGTGAAGTGATCCGCGAAAACTCACTGGAGATCGGAGATTTCACCCTCACCTCGGGGAAGAAAGCCTCCTACTATCTGGACTGTCGAACCACGACGTTGCACCCGCTCGGCGCGTTGCTGACGGCTCGGCTGATGTTGAAGACGATTCGTGATCAGGGCATCGACGCCGTTGCGATCGGCGGCTTGACACTCGGCGCCGACCCGATCGCCGCAGCCATCGCAGTGGTCAGCCAGATGGAGGAGACTCCCCTTCCGGCTTTCATCGTTCGAAAGGAAGCCAAAGGCCACGGCGCAAAGAGGCAGATCGAGGGTTGGCAAGGTCCGTCGGGCTCCCGAGTGATCATTGTTGACGATGTGTGCACCTCGGGGGGGTCGATGCTGGAGGCCTGCGGGAAGGTCGAGGAAGCAGGATACGAGGTAGTGGCCACGATGTGCGTCGTTGACCGGGAAGAGGGTGGTGCCGATGCGATTACAGCCAGATATCCTTTCTATCCGATCTTCACTTCCGGGCAGCTCCTTGGGAACGAAACCGTAGCCCGGATGGAGAACTAGGAGTCTGCGCGGCAGAAGGGATCGTAGCGAGAAAGTGGAGAATCGAGGCCAGATTCCCTCGACTTTGAGGCATTTTCTCGATTTTGAGGCGAATAGTGGTTCTATATTAACGAAAAATCGAGGGAATATGGACCGATTATACCTCTTTCGCAGTAGATCTCTTCTGCCGCGCAGGCTCCTAGGAGTGCGTTCGGGCTGTATCGGGATTGTCGCATTCGTCCTCACCGGCCTGTTGATGGCGTCCGGACCACCGTTTCCAGGTCAGGGTTCAGACGTCCTGGATGCGAGCGAACCCATACCTTACTTCATCGCCGACGGGTCGGGAGTTCCCGGTTGGGAACCCTCAGACCAGGAATTGGCGTCGACCGCCCTCGAAGCGTGGTCCCGGGAAAGCCGCGGTCGGCTTCGATTCGTTCCAGCATCGGAAGATGAGGCTCTGATACGCGTGGTCTGGGTGTCTGCCGAACAGGGTCTGTTCGGAGAAATGCGCCGATTCCGCTTAAACGGGAGGACCGGCGCACTGGTGTTCGTGATGCCGGATGTAGACCAGCTCGGGCCCGCTCTTGCGGCCCGTTCCAGTCGAGACCCACTCCTGAGAGAGACGATCGTCTACCTCACTTCGGTCCACGAGTTGGGACATGCCGTCGGCCTGCCGCACACCCGAAACTTCAAAGACATCATGTATTCATTTGCTTACGGTGGGGATATTGTCGAGTACTTCCTGAGATACCGAAGGGAATTGAAGTCCAGGGAAGACATCCGGCTTCACTCGGGCCTGTCGCCGAGCGATGTAGAGACGTTGCGCTTGTTGTATGAAGTCGGTAACTAATCTCTTTTCCTGAGCTTTTCAATCAGGTCCGCCTGCGACCGAATCTTGAGCTTGATAAAGATCGATTTCAGGTGGTTGCGGACGGTGTTCGGCGCCAGGGTCAGGGTTTTGGCAATCGTTCGGACGCGATCGCCCGTGACGATGGCTCGAAGGATTTCGATTTCGCGTCGAGTCAAGGACTTGAACCCTTCCAGTTCGCTCGGGTCGAGGCGTGACACCTCGAAGGTCCGGTCCATTCCGATCAGGGCCAGTTCCTTGGCGATTCGATGAAGCGTCGTTTCCAGTTTCGCCGCGCGCAAACTTATTTTCCCAGCATCTTCAGACCTGGTGTTGGATTCCAGGTCGCCGGCAGGATTGCTCTGGCGGGTCTTTCGTTCCGTTACATCTTCGAGCGTGCCTTCGAAGTAGAGCGCGTTGCCATCCGGGTCCATCACGACCCTGCCGTGTTCCGACACCCAGATCTTCGTTCCATCGGCTCGGCGTAGGGCGATCTCCTTTCCCAGATACTGTTTAGTTTCCGCGGCGACCGAGACCGCCTCGGCCCGCTCTCCGGGATCGACGAAAAGCTGTGCCCCGATATCGGTGACACTGGCCACCAGTTCATCGGGGCTCCCATAGCCCAACATTTTCGCCAGGGCCTTGTTGGCAGCCATAAAACGTCCGTCCAGCGTGGTCCGAAACATTCCGACAACGGCATTGTCAAAGAACTCGCGATAGCTCGGATCGGGCCCGGAAGGTGTTGCTGACTCTGTTCTTACCATGAACTCATTAAAGCATGGATTTCGGTCGCAGACATCAGAGCGGAAAGCCAATTACGGGGGCACAATTCGACCTGTACATGGGGTCTAAAACGGCCATTACCGTCGTCAGGTTGAGTGTAAATAGCTGATATTAAAATTGGTTAAAGGCAGTGAGCCAGAACGCGGTCGATGGTGACGACGACGTTGCCGCCGGCTCCTTGGGTTGTCTTGTCAGTCGAGAACCTTGTCGAGGTCGAGGTTTCCTCCGGAGATAACGGCGATGGTCGGATCAGTCGTTGAACCGAGGCCCGAACCGAAAGCAGCGACGGTCACTGCCGCGGCTCCCTCTGCGAGGATCTTTTCCTGGTGCAGCAGTTCCCGCATGGATTGTCGGATCGCATCCTCAGGTACGGTTACGACCTCGTCCACGAAATCGCGAATCAGGTCGAACGTGATCGAGCCATCCTCGACGTTGCCTTGAATACCGTCGGCGACGGTTGGGCGGTCTGGGATCGTGATCAAACAACCCGCTTCGAGAGAATGGTATATGGCTGCCGAGGCCTCGGCCTGGACGCCAACGACACGTACGGCGGGTCGCAATTGTTTCATCGCCCTGGCTATTCCGGCTGCCAGACCGCCGCCACCGATCGGTACCATGACGGTCTGTACATCGGGTTGTTGGGCCACCAGTTCGAGAGCTAGGGTGCCCTGTCCAAGGATGACGAAGGGATCATTGTAGGGTGAAACGAAGACGTACCGGTCGCGATCCCGGGCAAGGCGCAGAGTGAGCTTCTCGGCCTCGTCATAGTTGGCTCCCTCCACCTTGAGATCGATTCCGTACCGTTCGATCGCCTCCACTTTGGCGCGTGGAGCAGTTTCTGGCACCACGACCGTACATGAGAGACCCAGCACCGACGCCGCCCGGGCCACGGCCTGTCCGTGGTTCCCCGCCGACACTGTCAACACCGTCCGTCGATCGTTTTCTTCGACCAGCTTCAACATCCGGCTGAAAGCGCCACGTATTTTGAACGAGTGCGTGTACTGGAGGTTCTCCAGTTTCAGAAACAACCCCGGCCAATCCGTCTCGACCACGGGGGTCTTGCGTATGTAAGGCAGAATCTGTTCGTGAGTCCGCCGAAAATCACTCAGTTCCATGTCGATCATGACCGGCACAGTGTACCAGTTTCAAACTTGGCCCTGAACAGGGCGCCTAGGAGCCCGTGGTGGAAGTCTGTAGGGTCGCGTTACGAGCCCCATGCCGTCGTAACCCGAAGGGCGCAGGGGTCTTCGGGCCACAGGCTTTGTCATTCGTCGGTCACGATGACAAAGCATCGTTCCGCTCCTCATTTCGCGCCTGTGACCCGAATACCCCTGCGCGCGACCCTACAGACTTCCACCACGGGCTCCTAGTCGAAACATCGGTGTCGACCGAGAGACGCAGAGACGTAAAGTCTCTTCTTCTGGGCGTCGAGTTTTCCGACTCTCATAAGATCTAAGTTCCCTTTCGTTTCTTCGCGTCTCTGCGTCTTTGCGTCAAAGAAGTCCCTCGTTTTGACGATCTGTATCGTGTTAGGCAAAGGTGCCTCGGATCGGGTGTGCTAGAGTGCCTGCCATGTCTCTCCCCGTTCTCTCGATTGTGGCGTTCGCGATTTGCATCGTCCTGAGCGCGGTGACCACAATCAATGTCGGTATCGTGTCGATCGCATTTGCCTTCATCGTCGGTGTTTCTTTTGGGGGCATGACCGTTCGAGAAGTGGCCGGGGGGTTTCCCAGTAACCTTTTCCTGATCCTTGTCGGTGTGACGCTTCTGTTCAGTCTGGCAGCCACGAACGGGACTCTGGAGAAACTGGCGCAACGGAGCGTCAAACTGGCGCGCGGCAGAGTGGGGTTGATTCCGATAATCTTTTTCGCGCTTTCGGCTTCGCTGGCGGCGATCGGTGCCGGCAACATTGCGGCAACGGCTCTTCTGGCGCCCATGGCCATGGCTGTCGCAAGCCGGTTGGGTATCAGCGCCTTCCTGATGACGATCGTTGTGGCGACGGGGGCAAACGCCGGCGGCCTGTCGCCGATCGCTCCTACAGGGGTTATTGCAAACGGTCTGCTTGCGCGCATTGACATCGTTGGACAGGAAGCTTCGACGTTCTTCAACAACTTCGTGGCCCAGGCCTTTGTCGGACTGACGGGTTACCTGGTTTTTGGTGGTTATCGATTGCTCCGTTCGAGGGGCGGGGTGAGCGGCGCTACGGAGGATGACGATCCGGTCGAGCCTCTGTCGAACTCCCAGAAACTGACGATCGGCGTGATCGCCGGTCTCGTCCTCTCCGTCGTGTTCTTCGATGTCAATGTCGGGATGGGTGCGTTCATCGCCGCAGCCTTCCTGATTCTGATGCGTGCGTCTGACGAAGGGGCGGCGATCAAGGCGATGCCGTGGCATGCCATTATGATGGTCAGTGGCGTGACCGTATTGATCGCGATCCTGCAGCAGACGGGCGGGATGGACCTGTTCACATCGTTGCTGGCCCGGTTTTCGAATCAGACAACCGTGACCGGGACCATTGCCTTCATAACCGGCCTGATCTCGGTTTACAGCAGCTCGTCGGGCGTCGTCCTGCCCGCCTTCATCCCGACGATCCCGAGCCTTATCGAACAACTCGGTGGCGGCGACCCGATCGCCATCGCCGCTTCGATCAACGTCGGCGCGCACATGGTCGATGTTTCCCCGCTGTCCACCCTGGGCGCCATCTGCATTGCCAGCGCCCCCACGACCGAAAACCGCACGGTCCTTTTCAACAAACTACTCGTCTGGGGACTTTCCATGAGCGTTGTCGGTGCACTGGTGTGTTACGTCTTCTTCGGCCTGCTGTGAGTTTGCGGAAGCCGGGCAAAGATTTTTCGACGCAAAGACGCAGAGTCTTTTGTTCTGAGAGTCGACTTTCCCGACTTTACAAAATCTAAGTTCCCTTGGCTTCTTTTGCGCCTTTGCGCCTTTGCGCCTTTGCGCCTTTGCGTCTCTGCGTTGAAACAAAGATTGCGGGTTGTCGTCCAGATAGACTCTAGTCTAGCCGTACGTTTGTGCGGAGGTTTCGACCTCGGAACTACCCTTCAGGAAATCGAAGTCGCACCCTTCCTCGGCCTGTAACACATGTCTCAGAAAGAGTTGTCCGTAGCCTCGTTCGTAACGCGGTGCGCGGGGTTTCCACTCCTCGACCCGGCGCTCGATCTCCCGTTCCGCCACCAGCAGGTCCAGGGTGCGGTTGGCCGTGTCCAGACGGATGCGGTCGCCGGTGCGGGCGGCGGCTAGCGGGCCGCCTATTGCGGATTCAGGAGACACGTGAAGGATCACCGTTCCGTAAGACGTCCCGCTCATGCGGGCGTCGCTGATCCGGACCAGATCGTCGACCCCTCGCTCGAGGAGTTTCTTCGGCAGAGGAAGATGTCCCCATTCCGGCATTCCGGGCGCGCCCTTCGGTCCTCCGTTCTTCATGACCATGACCGAGTGTTCGTCGATTTCGAGATCGGGGTCGTCGATCCGCTCGTGGAGTTCCTCGAAATTTTCAAAGACGATGGCCACGCCTTCGTGTTGCAAGAGTTCTGGGGTGGCCGCTGCCCTCTTGAGGATCGCGCCGTTCGGACAGAGGTTTCCGCGGAGGACGACCAGCCCCTGCGACTCGCCGAGCGGTTCGCCGCGAGGTGCGATGACGTTCTGGTTCACGTTCCGGGCCCCGGCGATGTTTTCCTGGACCGTTTTGGTGGAAACGGTCAGAGCGTCCAGGTGGAGGAGATCGCCCAGTTCCTTCATCAGTGCAGGAAGACCGCCCGCGTAGAAGAAATCCTCCATCATGAACTGTCCCGCAGGCTTCAGGTTGAGCAGCCATGGCGTCGATTCGGAAAGATCATCGAACAGGGAAAGTGGAAGATCGACGCCGACACGGCCCGCGATTGCGATGAGGTGGATCACGGCGTTCGTCGATCCGCTGATGGCATGCAGGACGCGGATCGCGTTTTCAAAGGCCTTGCGGGTCAGGATGTCGGAGGGCTTGATGTCGTCATTGACGAGTTGAACGATCTGGCGTCCGGCGGCTTCCGCGATCTGGTTGCGTCTGGAGTCCGCCGCTGGCACCGCCGCTGCCCCGGGGAGCGTCATGCCGAGGGCCTCGGTCATGCAGGCCATGGTCGACGCGGTGCCCATCACCTGGCAATGTCCGGAACTTCTGCTCAGACAACTCTCCACCTCGGCCACTTCTTCTTCGGTCATCCGTCCGGCCCGAAGTTCGTCGTGGATTCGCCAGCAGTCGGAAACTCCGACTTCTTTGCCGGCCCAGTGACCGTTCAACATGGGGCCGCCCGTTACCATCAGTGACGGGATGTTTGCGCTGGCTGCTCCCATCAAGGGTGCGGGGACGGTTTTGTCACATCCGCCCAGCATCACGACACCGTCGAGAGGATAGCCCCGGATGTTCTCTTCCACGTCCATGGCCATCAGGTTGCGGTAGAGCATGGCCGTGGGTTTCATCAGGGCCTCGCCCAGAGAGATGACCGGGAACTCCAGCGGGAATCCACCGGCCTGCCATACACCCCTCTTGACCGCTTCGGCCACTATTCTCAGGTGGGAGTTGCAGTTGTTCAACTCACTCCAACTGTTGGCAATCCCGATCACCGGCCGGCCCTTGAAAACCTCTTCGGTGAAGCCTTCCGACCGGATCCACGCTCGGTGCATGAATCCGTTTACATCGTCCCGGGCGAACCAGTTTTCGCTTCTGTAACGTCCCATTCACGGCCTCCTTGATAGAGACAGCATCATAGTCGAAAAGAAGGTCGTCTTGTAGTCGGGCTGGGTGTGAACTGTGCGGAAAGGCTAGTTCAGAACGGGTCTCTGCCGTTTTATTTCGGTGGCTTCCACGTCTTCGCCCTGGGGTATGCCGGTGACGGTGACTCGATTGCCGACTTTTAGGACGTCAAAGGCGATCTTTTTTCCGTCCTGCATGAAAACGGTTTGTTCGGTTGTCGACACTTTCGTCGTCGTGTAGCGAACGGAACGAGCCGGGCGTGGAAGGGCATCGGGTATCGGAAGCCAGGGGGGATCGGTAGGTCCCCTTGTTTCCGGCCTCCGCCCACCTCCACCGATGCTGATGCCGACATGGACTTCACCGCGCCATCCGCCGAGCCTGCCGCCCGTAGATGTCGCCTCAGGCACCCGGCTCTTCAACTGGAACGATCCTGTTTCCGCATCGATCTTCGTGATCTCGCCGACGCTGACGACCCGGATGTTATCACCATCTGATTTTTGCGAATCCTGGCCAGAGAAGGCCATCGTGGACAAAGTCGGAACGATTGCAACAACAACTGCCGTTCGATGCATCAGTGCACTCCGGAAAACGTGGTACGAAAAACATATCAGGCGGGCCGACCGTTTACAAACATTAGTGACGATCGTCGATATATTGCTAAAGCCTTTCTCGCTTTCGCCGATACAACGAACAGGAAGCGGATTCTCCGCTACCGGATCAATGGGAGGTGCGTCATCGCTCGTTTCGTACGCGGAGACTTTGTTCGACTACACAAAACCGTTCTCGACAGCGACGACGACATGTTGGGCGTCATCCTGGGCCTGCGGGTCGGTGATGTGGAAGACGACGTACCCGAACAGTATCTGGTCCAGGTCTTGGGCTCCGATGCCCGGCGTTGGATCGAGGACACCGAACTCCAGTTTGCTCCTGTCCGCATACCCGGATATCAGCCGGCCGACCTTCGCTTATAGGGACCTATCGGCCGCCACCACCGCCAGTTCTCCTTCTTCCCAGATTCGGCTTCCATCATTTGCCTGACTCTTCGGATCGAAGTGGTACGGACTCATTGGATCAATGTGCTGTCGGCGTTGGCCGACCGGTGGCGAATCGAAGGGGTCCGCAGATCGTTGTTATCGACAAGGATGTCGGCCCGTTCCGCCGGCCGACACTCGTTCAGGTAGAGACGTTGTCCGGGCACATAGCGGCGACCGTGTGCGGTCCGGATTGCATCATCGTTACCGGACTCCTCGCCGGCCCGCTCTCGACTTCTGCAGAAGGTTACCTCGAAGCTCGCTTCAACAAAGATCGTCAAGTCCCAACAGTGACCCAGTTCCTGGCGTTGCAGAAAAATACCGTCGAACAGCAGCACGGCGTCCCGAGGTGCCCGGAGCATGGGAGCCGTCACCCTGGAGTCGGTCCGGTAGTCGAATGCAGCCGACCGATATTCGAGGGAGCCTCCGGGGCCCAGGAGCCCGTGGTGGAAGTCTGTAGGGCCGCGCCCAGGGGTATTCGGGTCACAGGCGCGAAATGAGGAGCGGAACGATGCTTTGTCATCGTGACCGACGAATGACAAAGCCTGTGGCCCGAAGACCCCTGCGCCCTACGGGTTACGACGGCATGGGGCCAGCTGCGGCGTTGCCACTCCTAGATCGATGAAGAGCATCGACGTCTTCGATGGGAACCATCGCCGTCGTCGTGGCGCCTTGCATCCAGCCCCATGGCGCTCGTAACGCGACCCTACAGACTTCCACCACGGGCTCCTAGCCCGCATAAATCACCGAAAGGACCAGAAAAGGCCGCCCTGTTTGGCATAAATCGTTTGTCGAGAACGGTTCAGAAACCAAACGGAGGCGGCCCTTATGAGTACAGAGTGTAAACAAACCACGTTCGAATTTCACGGACTTCTTCAACGAAAAATGAAGGCGCGTTTCGACGGCGGCAAGATCACGTCTGACGCTGGAGTTCTGCTGCTGCGTGAAGTCGAAAAGCGGACCGGTTTGATCGATGGATTGGCGGGGTGTTTTAGCGATCATCGCGACCAACGGTTGATCGAACACACCGTGAAGGAGCTGTTGGGACAGCGGGTCTACGGGCTGTGCCTGGGATATGAAGACCTGAACGATCACGATCAGTTACGGACCGACCCGATGCTTGCGTTGGCGGTGGACAAAGCGGATCCGCTGGGAACGAATCGACGACAGGCCGGCGACTGGGGAAAGGCGTTGGCGGGCAAGAGCACGCTAAACCGATTGGAGTTGACCGGCGCCGAAGTCGGCGACCAGGAGCGGTACAAGAAGATCGCTATGGATGGGGACAAGATCGATCGTTGGATGGTCGATGCGTTTGTGGCAGCCCATAACAACACGGCGCCCGAAGAGATCGTTCTGGATCTGGACGCGACCGATGATCCGATCCATGGTCAACAGGAAGGCCGGTTCTTTCACGGCTACTACCGCAACTACTGCTATCTGCCCTTGTACATCTTCTGTGGAGAGCATCTGTTGTGCGCTCGGCTGCGCCCGTCCAATATCGATGGGGCGGCAGGATCAGTCGATGAATTGGAACGTATCGTCGGCCAGATCCGTCAGAGCTGGCCGGACGTGTCGATCATCATTCGGGCCGATTCCGGATTCTGCCGGGATGCATTACTGGACTGGTGTGAAACCCACCAGATCGATTATGTGATGGGGTTGGCCAAGAACGACCGCCTCAAGCGAGAGATCGCTGACCAGATGATTCAGGCTGAAGCGGAGTTTCAGACCACTGGGAAATCGGCACGAGTGTTTAAGGATTTCCTGTACCGGACTCGAAAGAGCTGGAGCCGCACTCGTCGCGTTGTTGGCAAAGCCGAGTTCCTGGCCAAGGGCGCCAATCCCCGATTCGTGGTGACCTCACTGCCACCGGAACGACTCGGAGCCCAAGCGCTCTACGAAGATTTCTATTGCGCACGCGGCGACATGGAGAACCGGATCAAAGAACAGCAACTGGATCTATTTGCCGACCGCACCAGTGCGGGAACCATGCGCGCCAATCAGCTCCGACTGTATCTGTCCTCAGCCGCCTACATGCTTATGCAGGCGTTGCGTCGTCTCGGTCTCAAAGATACCGCGATGGCCCATGCCCAATGCGGAACCATCCGTCTGAAGCTTCTTAAGATCGGTGCGCGTATCCGCCTCACGGTCCGCAACGTCTGGATCTCGATGTCGGAGGCCTATCCCTATGCCGACGTCTTTGCTCTCATAGTGAGAAACCTGCAATCAATTCCGCTTCGTTGCTGACGACACCGAACCTTCAGATCCGAAAAACAGCGCCTCTCATCTGCCTCCCGGCGAGGCCTGCCTGCACTCGCCCATTCATGCCGATCTCCCGCCAAATGTCGCCGTGTCACAGGCTCAAAATCCGCCAATGTCCACGGCTCGCTCACTCTCAGCTCCAAGTCTCGCCGCAAATCGCTTCTCGTATCCGAACACCGATCGATTCTCCGATTGGTGATCCATCCGGGCTAGAGGGTCCAGAAGAACTGCCTTCAGCGTTTCGTAGTCAAAAGAATCCCGATAGTAACCCTCTGGTGAGTCCGCTCCGAGCCGGTATCGGATGTGTCGTGGGTTGTGGAAGCCATCAACTGAAGCTCGGATGACCGCTCGTCCTCGAGTTCGGATTGGGCCGGCCAATTCGTCGGCCAGTGTGGTCTTGCCTGCCGCATCCACGCCGTCGATAGCGACACGGATGGGGTGTGGCCGTTCGATCAAAACGATCAGTGACGAGATTTCCTCGATCATGTCCGACCGTTTCATTCGTCTCCGCCTGGTGTCGCCTTCCTGGGTGCGGCCTCCATAAAGTAACGGTGACGATCCTCTTTGGTCACCCGGAACCCCAGCTTTCTGTACAGCTTCCAGGCTGGATTGGCCTTCAGGACGTTCAGCCGCACCGGAATCCCCCTTTGAGATGCGGTATCGAGCGTTTCTTCGATCCACATCCTTCCTGTGCCCTGACCGCGGTAGGCGGGCAGAAGAGCGATATTGTCCAGAACAAGAAAGTCACCGTGGTCTTCGACGGTGATGGAACCGATGTCGGTCCCGGAACGCTGGATAACTCGTTGGTTGACGGGACTGAAATGCTTTCGGAAATTCTCTAGCTGCCACGTCTCGTCCCATGCTTCGGCATCACGTACGTAAGGACGCAGGGTTTCCCGGTGGAGTCGATAAAGGAAATCGAAATCGCCTTCGGTGGAATCGCGGAGTTCCAGGTTTACGTTTTTCATTGCGGGGTAGCTCGATACTCGCACGTTATTCGTCGCGAAGAATCTCCATCGGGTTCACATCCATAGCCCGTCGGGATGGAAGATAGCAGGCCAGGAAAATTACGACCGCGGCGACGGCCAAAACGGCGACATAGGTCGGCGGATCGTTTGCGGTGATGCCGAACATGAGGCTGGTCAGGAGGTGGCTGAGTCCCACCGATGCGCCCAGTCCGATGATGATTCCGACCAGCGCCGGGGGAACGCCCTGCCTGAGAACCAGGGCCAGGATCTGCCCGCGACGCGCACCCAGCGCCATCCGAACTCCGATCTCGTGCGTCCGGCCCGTCGTCGTATAGGAGATGACGCCGTAGATGCCGATCATGGCCAGGAGGATGCCAGCAACCGAAAAACTCACGAGGACCATCGTCTGAAAACGTTGCGGTGCGATGGTGCCGTCGATGATCGCACGCATGTCGTGGATCTGGAATGTCGCTTTCGGTTCCAGGGATTCAATGACGTTTCCCAGGGCTCTGCCTGCGACTTCGGTGCTGAGATTTGTACGAACCGCGACCACCATGCTCTTGCCGACATCCAGTTCCAGAGGCAAGTACAAGTCGGAAAGCAGTTCGTACTGAAGGCCTTGCTGTCGGACTTCGCTCGCGACACCGACAACGGTGAGCCAGGGCGCGGAGCTTTCTCGGTTCCCCCGTTTGATGCGTTTCCCGATCGGGTTTTCCCCCGGCCACAGACGACGGGCCAGCAGCTCTCCGACCAGGACACCTCCCTCGGGACCTTCGCCGAGGGTCTGGCCGGAGACCAGGCCGATTCCCATTGTCTCGAAGTATGAGGGGCTGACGCCCCGAAAACTGACCGTGCGCGTAACCGCACCAAACTGACCTTCAGCCGTCACCGGCGTCAACGCCGTTCGTTCCAGGGGGAGACCGGCCGTGACTGCGGCGAGATCCGTTCCCTTTAATGCTTCCAGGCGGTCTGCCGCCTGGTTGTAGAACAATGTCTGTTGTGAGCGTTCCGAGTAAGTTTCCGGAAGTTGGACCCGGGCGGTGACGAGGCCCTGGGGGTCGAAGTCCGGATCGACCGACCTCAGCAGCCAGAAGCTGTGGGTCAACAGGCCGGCGCCCATCAACAGGATCAGTGCCAGCGCGGTTTCCAGGACGACCAGTCCGTCCCTCTGCCAGGAATGGCGCGCCCACGAGGACGTCCTTCCCTTCAACGCTTGATGGAGATCGGACCTGGAAACTCGAAAGCCGGGGATCAGGCACACCGCGACTCCCGCGCCTGCCGACATCAGGAATGACACCAGAAGGACCGTGCGATCGATTCCGATATCCGCTTGCCGTGGAATGCTGTAGGGCAGGTGGGCGAGCAACGCATCCATGCTCCAGACACTCAGCAGAAGGCCGGCAGCGCCGCCTGCCAGAGCGAGCAACATGGCTTCGGTCAGAAGTTGGCCGAGCAACCTGCCTCGATGTGCCCCGAGAGCGGCCCGAATCGACATCTCCCTTTCTCTACGTGCGCCGCGGGCCATTTGGAGGTGAACAAGGTTGAGCACCCCGATGAGCAGAACGCTGACAATCGCCCCGAGAAAAACGACCAGCGTTGCCCTGGCGCGACCGACGCGTTGTTCCAGCAGGGAAACAAGGGTGACCCCGACGCCGCTGTTGGTCTCGGGATAGATCTGTTCGAGCCGGGCGGCGATAGTTTCGAGCTCGATGCTGGCGGCCTCTATCGTCGCTTCGGGTCGAAGCCTGGCATAAACTTCCAGGCTCGGTTCCCGTCCGCTCACGGCGCCAGGCTCAATGGGCAATGGCGTCCATATCGGAATGGCCTTGTCGGGAAGGCGGACTCCGGCGGGCAGCACCCCGACAACCCTCATCTTCAGGTTGTTCGACAGCTCCACGTCTTTTCCGATGACTTCCGGGTCGCTGCCGAAATGACTTCGCCAGAATTCGTGGCTGATCACCGCGACCGCCGCCCTGCCGGGCGCTTCCTCTTCGGCCACGAACGTTCGGCCCATCGCGGGACGGACACGGAACAACGGAAAGAATGCCGGGGAGACGTACCCGACTTCGACGGTTTCCGCCCGTTCGGTGTGGGCAAGCTCGTTTCGACCGCGTTCGAAACCCGCAAGACTCTCGAACACCGAGTTCTCGTCGCGCCATTCTACGAAATCTCTGGGGGGGACGCGGCGCAGCGTCTCGGTGGGTTCGGTTTCCCACACCATGACAAGCTCGTCCGGATTCGCCAGCGGCAAAGGTTCGAGCAACACGCTGTTGACGATCGTAAAGACGGTGGCCGTTCCGCCGATGCCCAGTGTGAGCGTCAGAATCGCGGTTGCGGCGAAACCCGGGCTCTTGATCAGCACGCGGGTCCCGTATCGAATGTCCTGCCAGATATGCATACCAGTTCGTCCGTCATCTTATTCGTACGCGGAAACAGGAGTCAACGTTCGGGGCCAGCGGGATTGACGTCGTTCGAGCGGGGGGCAATAATCGGATGAGTTTGGAGATGTCGACTTCGTTTATCTACGATCCCCACTTCCTGGACCATGAAACGGGAACCCATCCCGAAACCCCCGCCCGCCTGGAAGCCATCCATGGTGCGCTCGAAGCCGATCGGTCTCTCTGGTCCCGGTTGCAGCACGTCAAGCCCGCTCCTGCATCGGATGAAGACATAACGCGCTGCCACTCCGCTGAATTGATCGACCAGATTCGGGAAGCGAGCGAAAGGGGCGCCGGGATGCTGGACGCGGACACGATCGTCAGCCGACAATCCTTCGATGTCGCCCGGCTGGCGGCGGGTGCCGCGACCATCGCTGTCGATCGGGTTGTCGAGGGAGAGACCAAGACGGCCTTTGTTGCGGCCCGTCCTCCAGGCCACCACGCCAGGCCGAACAAGGCGATGGGATTCTGCCTGTTCAACAACGCCGCAATCGGTGCGCGCTACGCCCGGGCGAAGCACGGACTGGAACGAATTCTGATCATCGACTGGGATGTGCACCACGGGAACGGAACCCAGGAGATCTTTTACTCGGACCCGGACGTTTTCTACTTTTCCACACACCAGTATCCGTACTATCCCGGAACCGGTGCGGCAAACGAAACGGGAGAAGGCCCCGGTGCGAACACGGTGGTGAACGTGCCGCTTGGCGTCCGAACTTCCGCCCGTGACCACCGGGCCGCCTTTTCCGATGCCCTTGCCGACATCGAGACCCGCTTTCATCCAGACCTGATTATTATTTCCGCAGGCTTCGACTCCAGGCGAGACGATCCCCTGGGCGGTTTGTTGCTGGAGGACACGGATTTTGTGGAAATGACGAAAGAGGTGATGGGCCTGTCCGAACGACACGCCGAAGGACGCGTCGTCGCCCTACTCGAAGGCGGCTACAACCTCGACAACCTGGGCCAAACAGTCCGGCACCACATCCAGACCCTGTCCAGCTAATCGAGGCTAATTCGGGGACGGAGGCGTAATTTAAATATTAAACTCTTTTACATCTATACGTTGCGGAGTTACGCCTCCGTCCCCGAATTAGTGATTGGCCTAGGTGATTCTTACGGTCCGTGCGTACTGGGAATTGTCCTCGAGGAACGTCCTCTTCGTTTCCAGTTCTTCCTGGACCGGCTGAACCTTCTCGTTGACGTCGGTGACTCGGGAGACGATCGTATGTTCTCCCGCAGTGGCGCCCGTCCAATCGTAGGTAAAGAGCTTCCAGGAGTACTTGGTGTTGGACGGATCCATAGTCGCGCGCTCCCACGGGCCGTCGTCCACCTTGACCTCGACCGACTCGAGCGGCGTGCCGTCGTTCAGCACAAACCCGAGTACCTTGTGTTGACCGCCTGTCCGTGTGATGCGGGCGATGACCGACTTCAGTTGGAGCCGGCTGATCGCGGTTTCCTTCCATTTCATCTCGCCGTCGATCATCTCGCCCCTGAGTGTGCGGTACCAGCGAGCCTGAAATTTACCGAGGTACCGATCCTGCTGAATGTGGATGTGGTCCAGCCACTTGACGTTGGAGACCCCGTACCAGCCGGGCATGACCAGCCGGAGGGGGGACCCCTGGTGACGCGTCAGCGGATCGCCGTTCAATCCGTACGCCAGGAACGGTTCCGGCTTCATCGCGTCTTCGATCGATATGCTGCGACCAAAATGCTGATCCACCGTATAGGTCTGACCTCGGAACAGAACGTCCTCTTGACCGTGATCGGCACCGAAGAAGACGACTTCTCTACCCTCGGAACGGACGCCGACTTCCTTAAGAAGGTCACTCAATCGGATCCCGCTCCACAGGCCGTTCGAAGACAGACCCTGAACTCTCCGACGGCTGTTGCCGGAACATTCGTAGCCGGCCGCCAGTTCCGCCGCCGCCTTCCCGCGAAGGTCGGCCAGGGAGAACTCCCCGGGGTTGTCGATGAGGCCGGTGATCTTCAATCGAAACGTCTCCGGATCGATTTCCGGTTGACCGTAATGCTGAATGGCAAAGAACTGATCTTTCGGCGTGAACGGGCCGTCGATCTTCCGGATGTCGAGAAAGCGAACCGCAGCGTTCGGATCAGGATTGAAATTCTCGGGAATATCGGTGAACTCGACGAGCGTCTCACCCTGGGTCAGAGCCGGAATCGTCCACCCCGGCACACCCATCGCCATCAGTCCCCCGGCCGCCAGGCCTCCCTTCAAAGCCTCTCGCCGCGTAATCTCCTTCGCCATGATCAGTCTCCTTACCTTAGTCGCAATTTGTTTGCTCGCGAGGTTCGATTTCTACCACGAATCAGGGCAATCGAGCTACCCTTTTAGACCGACGGAGCCTCCGACCTGGGGAACCTTTTGAGTGTGATCGACGTTCTAATAGAAGCAAATCACCGATACAATCGTCGATCGAAAACAGCGGGAGGGTGAGCTATGGCAGGAATGCACGAAATCGATTTCAAGATCTATGGCGATGACATGCAGTTTGTCGAGGTCGAACTGGACCCGGGCGAGGCCACTGTCGCCGAAGCGGGTGGAATGATGTACATGGACGACCAGATCGAGATGGAGACGATCTTCGGCGACGGATCACAGGAGAAGAGCGGTGTGCTGGACTCTCTGATGGGCGCCGGTAAGCGGTTGCTCACAGGAGAGTCCCTGTTCATGACGGTCTTTATCAACCAGGGGCAGGGGAAGAGACGCGTGGCCTTTGGTGCGCCTTACCCGGGTAAGATCGTTCCGATCCACCTGTCGGAGATCGGCGGCGAATTCATCGCACAAAAAGACTCGTTTCTCGCCGCCGCGAAAGGCGTGTCGATCGGGATCGCGTTCCAGCGCCGGCTCGGCGCTGGTCTGTTCGGCGGTGAAGGATTCATCATGCAGCGTCTGGAAGGCGACGGTTGGGCCTTCATCCATGCCGGAGGGACATTGTATGAACGTAAGCTCGCGGCGGGTGAAACGTTGCGGGTCGATACCGGCTGCATTGTCGGGTTCCAGGGAACCGTCGATTACGACATTCAGTTTGTCGGCAAGATCAAGTCGGCCCTGTTCGGCGGAGAAGGTCTCTTTTTCGCGACGCTACGCGGACCCGGGCGGGTCTGGTTGCAATCGTTGCCGTTGAGCCGACTGGCCAACCGGATCGTTTCGGCGGTGCCGGGCCTCGGCGGGCGGTCGAAGGGTGAAGGTTCTCTGCTTGGCGGGATCGGACGTGTCCTTGATGGAGACGGATTCTAGTGCCGTTCCGCCCGAACCCACAGGGCCGATGGAGGTTGCTGGTTGCCAGTGCCGAGGCGACCGAGCGCGCACTCAAGTTCATACATCGATTCAAACTCCACGTTGCGTCTGGCAACATCCATCGGAGATAGTGATCGTATTTCGGAGACAGGACACTAAATGCCCAAACTCGTCACCGAACCCACCGTCATTGAAGCTGCAGGAAACAAACCCAAACGCATCGAAGAGTATGCCGGCCGGGTCAACTCGCATCACGAAGGTGTCAGCGTGGCTCGAATGGTATCCCCGGAAGGCTGGCGGGAACCTGGACAACGGCCGGAATTCGAAGAGATCACCCTGGTATTGAAGGGGACTTTGCGCGTCGAGCACGAGGGAGGTGTCCTGGACGTCGCGGCAGGCCAGGCAGTCGTGACACATCCAGGGGAGTGGGTCCGTTACTCCAGCCCGCAGCCGGGCGGGGCCGAGTACGTGGCGGTCTGTCTGCCCGCCTTCTCTCCGGACACCGTCCACCGCGACCCGGAATGAAGGAAGTCGCACGTTGACACCCTGTTCTCAAATCGGGAAGATAGGACACCCGATCCAACCCATTTCCTAAAAAAGGGGGGGTCTCCAATGAATCGAAAGCACCTATTGGGCGTTGCCGGGATCATCTCGCTGGTTGTCCTTGTCCTGGCCTCCTGGCCCGATGTTTCCGCACAAAATGGTAGTCGGTCGGATCTGCTTGCGGAGATCGACTCGATCGTCAGAGAGACGATGGAAAGCGACCATCTTGTGGGAACTTCGATCGGAGTCAAGAAGGGCGGAGAGGTCATCGTTGCCAAAGGCTACGGTTACGCCGATCTCGAGAATGAGGTCAAAGCGACCGAGCACACCGTCTACAGGATAGGCTCGATAACGAAACAATTCACAGCGGCGTCGATAATGAAGCTCGTCGAGACAGGAAGGCTGAGCCTGGAAGACGACCTGACGAAGTTTCTGCCCGATTATCCGACTCACGGTCACAAGGTGACGATCGATCGCCTACTCAACCACACGTCGGGCATCAAGGCTTTCACCGCGATGCCGGAATACAGGGAAGTGATGCGCCAGGACCTGTCCCAGGAGGAACTGACCGACATATTTTCAGGAGTGCCTTTCGAATTTGCTCCGGGGGATGAGTACAAGTACAACAACTCCGCCTATTTTTTGCTTGGAACGATCATCGAGAAAGCTTCGGGCGAATCGTATGAAGACTTCCTGGCGGGTCACATCTGGGAACCGCTTGGAATGCTCGATTCTCACTATCTTGATAATTCACCGATCGTTCCAAACCGTGCCGAGGGCTATGAATACCGTGATGGAAGGGTGGTCAACGACGACCCCATAAGCATGCGCCTTCCGTTTTCGGCCGGCGCGCTTGGATCCAGCGTGATGGATCTGTTCACGTGGCAGTCTGCCCTCCTCAACAACAGGGTCGTGGGCGAGAGCAGTTACGAGAGGATGATTACGCCAGGTAGCCTCAACGACGGCGAGAGGCTGGCGTACGGTTATGGCCTTGCTGTTGGGGAGATGGGCGGGCATCGCAAGATTTCACATGGAGGTGGCATCAATGGCTTCAGGACGCATCTGTCCTACTATCCGGACGATGACCTGACAATCGTAGTGTTGACGAACACGGGATCCGCTCGTCCACAGGTTCTCGAGGGCCGGATAGCGCAAACTGTGCTCGGGATCGTGAATGAGTAGTGTTGAAGTCGTCGGGCCGACAAGACTGTTCCATAGTGTGGGGAGATGGGGAGAGTCTGTATGTGACCGACTATGGCAACCACGCGATCCGGAAGATCGTGATTGCAACCGGAGCGGTGACTGTCGCCGATGGGACCAGTATCCGTACGGTCGAGGTTCCGTAAAGCGTTGATCGCCTACCGATTCATATGGGCTAACGCCTGCTAAATCGACGATGGCTAAGAAGTCAACCTACAGCGTCCATCCTTCCGTGGCCTACCAACAGGTCATAATCGAGAACTTGCCCAAAAAGACTGGTAAGTCCGTTGAACAATGGGTTCGATTACTGCGAAAGTCCGGACCCGAAGGCGAAAAAGCGCGGCGCGACTGGCTCAAGAACAAGCATGGCCTGGGCGGGACGACCGCGAACATTCTCGCGGGGCGCTCGGTTGGGAAGGGCGCAGAAGGCAACGATGCCGGTGTCTACCTGAAGACGGCGGTCGAATACGTCGAAGCGATGTACTCCGGTCCGAAAGCCACCCTGCGCCCGATCCACGATGCGCTCATCGAACTGGGCCGGTCGCTCGGCAGTGATGTGAAAGTCTGCCCGTGCAAGACGATCGTCCCTCTCTATCGACAGCACGTGTTCGCCGAGATCAAGCCGTCGACCCGCACCCGAATCGACCTGGGATTGGCTTTGAAGAAGTCCAAGAGGAAGCCGGCGAAACGGCTGGTCCCCACCGGGGGGATCGAAAAGGGCGACCGTATCACGCACCGAATCCCCATCACGTCCCTTGACGACATCGACAGCGAAGTCCACAGATGGCTCGAAATCGCCTATGATCTGGACCGAGACTGAGTACCGTTAATAACTCACCCTTCAGTCCGTTTCATTAACAATGGCCGCTCATCTGGACCAACTCCACCGACGGGCCCGAGACAACTACTGGCTGGGCTGGTTTACAGTCATGACCCGCGTTTTGCTCGCGATCGGTTTCATGCCTTCAGGCCTGACCAAACTTCTAGGTAACCGTTTTACGCTGCTCGATCTGGACAACCCGATCGGATTTTTCTTCGAGGCAATCTATCAAACTGGCATCTATTGGCAGTTCATCGGCTTCGCCCAACTTGCCGCTGCGATTTTGATTCTGATTCCCCGAACCGCTACGCTCGGAGCGGTCTTGTACTTTCCGATTATCCTGAACATATTCCTCATCACCGTCTCGCTCAACTTCACGGGAACCCCCTTCATCACCGGTCCCATGCTGCTGGCCAGCATCTACCTTCTCTGCTGGGACTATGACGTCCTGAAGAACCTGATGCGTCCCACACCTGTGGCATCGTCGGTTGACTAGGAGCCTGCGCGGCAGAAGAGATCTACTGCGAAAGCGGTATAATCGGTCCAGATTTCCCCGATTTTTCGTTAAATAGAACCACTATTCGCCTCAAAATCGAGAAAATCTGGCCTCGATTCTCCACTTTCTCGCTACGATCCCTTCTGCCGCGCAGGCTCCTTGAGCGGGCAGCGCGCTTGACTTCCAGAATGTGGCGGCGTGAGGTGAGACCATTGTGAACACCCAGTGGTTGTGGCAGTCGTTCTACGTTGGCATTGGTGGCTTCATCGGATCGCTGTTCCGGTTCGGTGTCAGCGGCTTCGTCCATCGGTTGCTTCCGTTTGCTACTTTCCCGTACGGTACACTGGCGGTCAATGTCAGCGGGTGTCTTGTCATCGGGATCCTGGGTGGTCTGGCGGCCGAGTCGCGGCAGGTGATTAGTCCGGAGCTCCGCCTGTTCCTGTTTCTTGGAGTGCTGGGCGGCTTCACCACATTTTCAACTTTCGGCTACGAGACTATCGAACTGCTCCGGGATGCCGAACATCTCAGGGCCGCCGCAAACGTGGGTCTGCATGTCGCGATCGGTCTGCTGGCGGTCTGGCTCGGATATGCTTTCGCGAGGGCGTCATGATTCTCCCCGAAGAACCGTAGTGGGAATGGTCCGAAAGAGGAGTAGGCGAACGTGATGAAGAGGATTTGCGTCTTTGCCGGATCGAGTCCCGGCGGTCGTCCAGAATACGCGAGCGCGGCGCGTGATCTGGGAAAGGCCCTGGTTCCGAGACATCTGGGACTGGTCTACGGGGGAGGCGACATCGGCTTGATGGGGGTTGTTGCCGATGCGGTCCTTGAACTGGGAGGGAACGTCGTCGGGGTCATACCACATGCGCTGGTGGACCGGGACGTCGCTCACCATCGTCTGACCGAGTTGCGCGTGGTTGCCTCCATGCACGACCGGAAAGCGCAGATGGAGGAATTATCCGACGGCTTCGTCGTCCTGCCCGGCGGGTTTGGTACCCTTGAGGAGTTTCTGGAAATATTGACCTGGGCCCAGCTCGGGATTCACAGTAAACCCTGTGGTCTTCTGAACGTGGCCGGCTACTACGACACTCTTCTCGAGTTTCTCGATCAGACTGTCGAGGCGGAGTTCGTCAAGCAGGAGAACCGGGACCTCGTGATCGTCGAAGAAAGTGCTGTGGCTCTTCTCGACAGATTCGAGAGATACGATCCCCCGGAAGTCAAGAAATGGGCGGATTCGTCGGAGACTTGAGCTGGCATGAGCATCCAGATCAACCCCATCTCCATTTCCGAGTATCGCGGGGAATGAGGCGCAGGTAATGAAAGAAGCCAACGAAGACGAAATTCAGCGGGCGGATCCTGCTGCACAAAAAAAAGCCCTGTTCCTGGTGTTGATTGTTGCCGCAGTCGGTGTCGTCGTCATGTGGGCTTTCGAAAGCGCCTTCACGGGAGTCGAGGAAAATGTCGACGACGACCCGGTCGAAGCAGTTTCCCAGATGGTCTCTACAATCCGCGTCTTTGCCGCAATGACTGCGATCCTCACAATGGCCATTGCCGTGTGGATCTGGCTGCTTTCTTCCCGCATTTTTAAGGCCGAACGGTTTCCGCCACCCGGCATGGCACTTGTCCGGGACGTTCGAATAGTGAGCGGTGTCCAAGCACGCATGTTTGCCCGTGTTGGGTTTGTCGCCGCAGGGCTTTGCGCCGTGGGCGCCATCGTGCTGCCGTTGATGCTCCTGAGGCTGGTTAGTCTGATCACTGAGGTCGAGCCCGGGCCTGGTGGCTGATATGTCGGGTCCGGGTGGGTTCTCCCTCGTCCTCGTTGTCCTGTCATGGTTGTTCTATCTCCCCCTTTTCTTCGGAGTTTCGCCCTCCGCCGCCCCCAGAACCGAGTCCGGCGACCGAACCCTTACTGGATTTGCGCTTCAAATCCTCGCCCTTCTCGTGTTGGTTGGATTCCATCGCCCCTGGCTCTCCCCACTTTCCTCCAACCCCCTCATCGAAACGACGATCGCCGCTGTTTCCTCGGTCGTTGCGATGGCTTCAGTGAGGCTTTCTGATTTCGCTACTCTAAATTGGCCCACTTTTGATCGTTTGATTTGGCCCACCCCTGACGACTGAACCGGAGAGGCTGTTCCGAACAAAGAGTCGGAATGGAGGGACCCGGTGTCAAGGAGATCGAAGGTGGAATTATTTGAAGAGATTCGGCGAGAGCACGAGTTTGGTGTGGGAACGATCCAGGGTGTGGCCCGGCGGCTGGGGGTGCATCGGCGGATGGTGCGTCAAGCGCTGGGAAACGCCGTGCCGCCGGCGAGGAAGAGCCCGGAGCGGAAGAGGCCGAGGCTGGAGCCGGTTATGGAATTTATCAACGGGGTGTTGGAGGCGGACAGGCAGGCCCCGCGGAAGCAGCGGCACACCAGTCACCGGATCTACGAACGGATCCGGATGGAATTTCCGAAACATCCGATTGGGGAATCGACGGTTCGCCGGTATGTCGGGCGGCGGAAGCGGGAGATGGGTTTCATCCGACAGGAGACGTTCGTGCCGCAAAGCTACGCCTGGGGTCAGGAAGCACAGATCGACTGGTACGAAGCCGTCGCGGAGTTGGATGGCGAACGGCAGAAGCTCCAGGTTTTCTGTATGCGGAGCATGGGCAGTGGTGGCGCATTCCATCGAGCTTATCCTCGGGCGACACAACAGGCATTCCTGGAGGCTCATGAGTTGGGTTTCCGCTATTTTGCGGGGGTCTTCGGGGTGCTGCGTTATGACAACCTGACCAGCGCGGTGAAGAAGATTCTGCGGGGATACCGGCGTGTAGAGACCGAACGGTTCATCGCGTTTCGGTCGCATTGGAAGTTTCAAGCCGAGTTCTGCACACCCGGCGAGGGCCACGAGAAAGGCGGTGTGGAAGGCGAAGCCGGATACTTCCGGCGCAATCACCTGGTACCGGTGCCGAAGGCGAAGGACCTGGCGGATCTGAATGCGCAGCTGCTGGCCGGTTGCCGGGCCGATGAACGGCGCAAGATCGGCGATCGGGTCCAGACGGTGGGTGAAGGGATGCAGATCGAACAGCCCCATCTGCTCGCGTTATCGACCGAAGGGTTCCCTCTGGCCGAGGACAGCTTTCCACGAGTCGATGGTAAGGGATGTGTACGGGTGCATAACAACTTCTACTCCGCCCCCGTCAAGGCCGGGACTGTGGTGCGGGCGAGCGTTTTTCCGGCCTACGTGGAGGTCTGGCACGATGGCGGATGCGTGGCGCGGCATGAGCGAGGATATGGAAACGGCCAGCACTTCTTCAATCTGGAACATTATCTGGAGGTGTTGGAGCGGAAGCCGGGCGCGCTGGCCGGGAGCAAGCCTCTGGAGCAATGGCGGCAACAGGGCCGATGGCCGAAAAGCTATGACGAGTTCTGGCAGACGTTGATCGATCGCAACGGAAAACAGAATGGGACCCGCGCAATGGTGGAGTTGCTCCTACTGGGCCGGGAACATGGCTATAGCGAGCTGGATTCCGCATTCCAACAAGCCCTGCGCCTGGGATGCTCCGATGCCGCCGCGGCGCGCTACCTGATGACCGAGGCCCGATTCGACCGGCCGGCGGCGCCGCGACTGGAAGTGGCCGCACTACGCGCTTATGAGCGGCCCCTGCCGGAGGTGAATACTTACGATGCACTGCTCACTGCGGAGGTGGTCTAGTGTCCGCCACAGCCGGCGGGGTCGAACAGGCGGCGATTCAGCAGTACTGTAAAGCTCTCCGGACGCCCACGATCGGAACGCAGTTTGCGGCCATGGCCGAGCAGGCCCAGCGGGAAGAGCACACCTACACACGGTATCTGGAAGCCTTGCTGGCGATGGAAGTTGAAGAACGCGAACGGAACACCGTGGCCCGGCGGATTCAAGCCGCACGTTTCCCTCGAATGAAGACACTCGAGGACTTTGACTTCTCGCGGTCGAAGGTTCCAGCCAACCGGATCCGTGGACTCGCAGACGGTGGCTATTTAGAACACGCCGAACCTGTCGTCCTGATCGGGGAGTGTGGAACGGGCAAGACGCACCTGGCCACAGGACTGTGCGTGGCCGCTTGTCGGCAGAAGAAGCGGGTTCGCTTTACGACGGCCGCCGGCTTGATCAACGAGTTGGTCGAGGCCCAACACAACGACCAGTTCCGCCGGGTTCTGGCCCGATGGTTCCGATACGAGTTGATTGCCATCGACGAAGTCGGCTATGTCCCGATGGCAGACCTCGGCGCCGAACTCCTCTTTCAAGTCATCTCGGATCGAGCCGAGCGGGCGACGGTGATCTTGACAACGAATCTGCCGTTCTCGGAATGGACCCAGGTGTTTCCCAATGTTCGGCTGTGCAAGGCGTTGCTGGACCGGATAACCGATCGCGCTCACATCATCGAGACCGGAACCGAATCCTTCCGGTTTCGGCGCACGTTGGAGAAACGACAGAAACCACGGCATCCGCCTGGAAAGGAGAAACCCGCGAAACAAACCACGTCCTGAGGGTCGGATCGCCGCGCGGTCGTCGATCCTGGGCGATCCTGGAAACGGAGTTTTTTCCCGAAAGAAAGAAAAAGAACCAAAAAGAAAGAAACGGAGGCCTGTGGAAGATGACGCGCTGTGGAAATCCTAAAAACCAGGATTCCCACAGCGCTTGGAAAAGCCTCGCCAAGGGCGCTCGGCTTTCCCACATCTACAACACAGGCCCGACGGTAATTATCACTACTCGGAATTATTAACAGGAGGGGGTGGGCCAAATCAGACGATCAAAAGTGGGCCAGACCGGGTGGACAAACCCACTTTCGCAGATGGCCAGGCGTGAACTGGGGAGCAACTGGTCGTTCGGAGCAGGCCTGGTCGATGGACACACGTTAGTGACCACGGGTCCGTTTCGTTTCGTCCGTCATCCGCTTTCGCTGGGATTCTTTGGCCTTGTCCTGGCAACGGGCCTGGCTGTTGCCCGACCCCCGGCTATCCTGGCCGCCACGGTTGTCTTTCTGATTGGCATGTTCGTCCGGATTCGAAGCGAGGACCGTATCTTGAGCGACGCATACGGCAGCGAGTTCGAGGAATATAGAAGGAAGGTGAGATTCTAGGAGCCTGCGCGCTAATTCCCCCCCCGCGCCAACTCCTCATCAATGATTTCCGCGTACGTTTCGAACGGTTGAGCTCCCGTTACGATGCGGCCGTTGATGAAGATTGCAGGAGTGCCGGTCACACCGACAACGACACCCGCCTGGATATCCCGGCCGACCTCATCGGCATTCTTTCCCGAATCCAGGCACGAGTTGAACGCTTCCGTATCCAGGCCCAGGCCGGCGGCCTTCGCCTTCAAGCTGGCGACTTCCAGTTCAACCGGTTCCGCAAACAGAAGGTCGTGCATCGTCCAGAACTCGCCCTGCTCATGGGCGCAAAGCGAAGCTTCGGCAGCCTTTTGAGCACGCGGGTGGATGTTGTTGAGAGGGAACTGGCGGAAGACCACACGGATCTTGTCGCCATACTCTTCGTCGATTTGCTCGAGTGCAGGCAGCGCGCGCCGGCAGAACGGGCATTCGAAATCGGAAAATTCAACGATGGTAATCGGGGCATCGTCAAGCCCCATCGAGGGATGCCCTTCGACCTCCAGGTCGACCCGGTAAGGCTCCAGCTCCGACCGGACGCCGTAGCTTTCTTTCAGGCCCTCGACATAAACGTCCAGCGCGGTGTTGAAGCTGTCCTGATCCAGGAAGTCCCGGACCTGCTGCATGCCAGCCTCCAGGGACACGCCCGCCAGACGACTCCGGTTGGCGTTATAGAGGTTGGTCACTTCCTGCTCGGTCGGTGGAACTTTCGTTGTTGCGGCTGCGGCCGAGATCAATTCGTCCACGGACACACCGCGTTTTTCCGCTTCCGCCTTGAGAAGCCTGTCGGCGATCAGCCCGTCCAGTGCCGTCTCCAGGATGCCGTGTTCCTCGCTCTTCGTGCTGGCCTCGAATTGAAGTCGCTTCGTTTCCAGCGCCTTGAGTTCGGCTTCGGCGATGTCGCGCACGTCGGCCTCAGTCACTTCGACGCCTTTGACGACGGCGAGCGTTCTCGATGGGTTTTGTGCCCGCAAGCCCAGAACCAGGACAAGAACGAGAGCCAATACCGATAGCGATGCGCCGATGCGTGAGTACATAGATTCCTCCATGGAGACGTCTAAGAAGCCCATACATGCTATCAGGGAAAGGAGCCGGAGGGCTAGGAGTGCACCGCCTTGGTAATGGTCTGTTAGTAATCTAATAGACCATTACCACCGCCTTGTTAAACTACTTCGTGGCTGGCCGGGCCTCCGATCGCGCTGCAACGGGTGCTCTTCGGCATGAAAGCGCCTACCGCGCGCTTGCTCGGATACCGCAGCTTCTACGGGGACATCCCATCAGGTTGGGGGCTTGGACAACGTCACCGCGTGTTCACACTGGGTACAGATCGCCTGCAAGATACTTCAATCCGGTATCCACTGCGACGGTAACGACCGTCTTGCCTTCACCAAGTTCTGCCGCTAGTTCGAGAGCCCCAACGACGTTCAATCCACTCGACGTTCCCGCAAAGATACCTTCCTCCTTCGCAAGCAGCTGCACCGTTCGCCTTGCCTCTTTCTCGTCAATTCCACGGGCTTCGTCGTACTGTCGCTCATCCAGAAGCGGGGGGTGAAAACCAATACCAATCCCTTCAACATCGTGCGAACCGGCACTGCCGCCTGAAATGACTGCAGTGGTCGCCGGTTCGAGAGCAACAATCTTCACTTCTGGATAAGCGCTCCTCAGCTCCTGGGAAACGCCCATGAGCATTCCTGCAGTCCCCACGCCCCCGCAAAAAGCGTCGATCTGCCGGTCCACTTGCTGTATCAACTCCCTACCAATCTTGCTGTAGCCCACAATAATATCTGCATTGTAAATTTGGTTCGTGAAGTAACAGTCCTCGTGGTCGGCCAGCGATCTGGCTTTCTCCATCATCTTCGGTATCAAATCCGGGGTTGTTTTGCCGCCTTCACTGGGCACAATGAAAAGTTCCGCTCCGAACGCCTTCATCGTTTGAAGTTTTTCTCTGCCGAAGGCATCCGACGAAACGACACTGAAGCGATACCCTTTGACCGCACACACAAAGGCAAGAGCAGAGCCTGTACTCCCACCCGTGTACTCCACAACCGTCATTCCCGTCCGGAGGTCGCCCCTCTTTTCAGCCTCTTCGATCATGGCCAGGGCCATCCGGTCTTTGTATGAGCCCGTTGGATTGAAGTACTCCAGCTTGACGAGAATGTCGGCACTGCCCCTGGGTACAATTTTTCGCAACTGGACTATCGGTGTCTTTCCAATCGCATCCAGAATTGTTGGCGAGTTGGGTTGCTGAACTTCGTTCATCTTTCATTCCTGCATCGTATGTGGCCCGAGTCGTTCTGGACGGCGAGGCGATCCCAGCTGGTAGCCAGTAGCGATCAGCGGTCAGCTAAAAAGAAAGGGACACGAAATACAACTTGTTCTCCGTGTCCCTCTGCATACTTCGCGCCTTCGCGGTGAATCCCTGATCCTAATTCTCCACGTCAGCCATCACCCTGGCCAGGTCCTGAAACGGTCCGACACCTCCGTGCCCCCCGACAACCTGCTCGACATCCAGGTTCGCCGCCATGACGCCGCGGTAGAACGCCAGCGCGTTCTCATTCTCCGGCTGCACCGGCCCGCCTGGCGAGTAGAGATCGCTGACGAATGCGATCTTTTCGTTCGGCAGGTAAGCGATCACCATGCTCTCGGCGTGTTCGTTTTCGACATGAACGATCTGTACTGTCCGTGTTCCGTCGGTGAGTTCGATCGGTTCGCTTCCGACTGCTTCAACCGTTGGCGTGACGCCGCTGGCCTGGGCAAGCGAATCGGGTCGGACGGTCTTTGGCCTCGCGAGCATCGTCTCGAGGAATGGAACGATGCTTTCGTGACCGACGATCGTTGCTCCGGCGGCTGCATAAGCCCGGACCCCGCCGCTGTGGTCAATGTGAAAGTGCGTGACGATCGCGTGGCGGATGGGCTTATCGGGGAAGCGCTCTTCTATGGCCGCAATCACCGCCACCGAGCGTTCTTCAAACAGTGGAGCTTCAACAACGATCACATGATCTTCCATTTCGACGACCATGCTGTGGTGGCTGCTGCCCCGTGCCTGGAGCACTCCGGGAGCCACTTCGTCGAACTCCACGGTCTGGTCCTGGGCATAGCCCTGGTACCCGACGCCCATCGTGGCGCGACGCAGAACCCATTGAGAGACCACTCGTTCGCCGTTTTCGGGCTCATCCCGGACTTCCTCGGCGATGTCGAATGTTCCCTCGTCAAACAAACCGTTGTTGATAATGTTTCGGGCTTCTTCCTCGCGGTATCGAACTCCGTTCAGGAACAACACCTGTCCGAACGGCAGGCGGACGTTGATGGGTTGGCCGGTGTCAGTGGCAGACACCTGAGAATCTCTCCAATCCAGGTAAATCAACTCGTTCAGCGTGTCCCCGTATATCGGATCGTCTTCGGTATAGGTCACGCGGATCGGTAGCTTGGTGAACTGGTCGACCTGCATCTCGACGGCGTTTCCACCGTCTTGATACTGGAGTATGTGGATCGTCTTTCCGTCAACAATCTGGTCCTCCAACCGCGTCAACCCCTGGGAGTCCCGGGCAACGGATATGACCTTTGAAGGGAGTCGGTTGAAATCCCGCATGCGGGCGGCGTACCGGCTTGGATGCATTCTGGTCGAGATCGTTTCGCCGTCGGCATTGGTCCGCTGCAGCATCCCGCCATCGCCATCGAGGACCTCAACAAACCGCACCGGTGCGGTGTTTGGATATATTCGTTCGCCGTCGAAGGCCAGCCGAATGGAAGGTCCGCTGAAATCGATCTGGATCGTTCTGCCGAAACCGTTGATCTGGCGATCGCCACCAGGTTCGAACGCCTGCATCGCGTCCCAGTCGTTACCCTGGGTCACCATTTCCTGACGCTCGATCGAATCGAGGACGTCCCAGCCTCCCATCGAATCCGCAACCTCGTCCAGCAGAGCAAGAGCTGCCGGCCCACCGGTCTCGGGCTCGGAGGCACAAGCGGAGAGCAGCATCGTCCCAATTACCAGGACGAAAATCCACCTGGTTTTCATAGTTCACCCCCTGTCTTTGTGTTTCGACTGTGAAGGGTACGTCAAGCGGCCGGAAAGATCAATCGAAGGCGGCACAGTCCAGCCATATCGGAAGTCAGGGAGGACGGAGTGTCTGGAAGGGGCTCTGGAAGGGAAAAGGTCGAGGAGGGAGAGGAATTTGAAGTGAGGGGTATTTTCGAGAGACAGGTATCCGTAGCGGGTCCAGCCCGGTGATTGGGGTCAGGCAGGCGCGTGGAGACCAGGGAAACGAGTCAGTTCAGCTGGAGTCGGCTGGGGTTGGGGCAGACAGAGCGAGGCGAAGCAAACGAAGAAGCTCGATGGAGGTATGCGGGCGATGGCGCCCGCGATGCAAATGACGCAATCGATACAGACGTTCGATCGTGAGAGCCAGGCTTATGAGGAGCCAGTGGAGAAGCAAGCTGTTGGCGTGGTGATGGGGGATATGGGCCATCCCATAACGGTTCTTGGCATCGTTGAAACCTTGGTTTTCGACTTCCCAACGACTCTTGGCCATGCGAAATAAAGTGGGCGCTCCCACTTGGTTCATCGAGAAATTGGTCAGCCAGTAGGCTTCGACCACCGATCCATCGGGTTTCTCTTGCCGGTAGCGGATCACGCGCACGGTCGGCCAGTTCAATCGGCCCCAGGGATCGAAGTCGTCTGCATCCCAGATTTCCACCCGATCGGCTCCATCCTTGAAAACCCGGGACGGCGGCTGACAAGCAAACCGGCTTTTGGCGGCGTTGAACAAGCTCGGAAGATTGGCTTTGAGACGGACGATGGTCTTCAATCCCAACTCGTCGGCCAAGTGCAGGAACGGAGCCGACGCATAGCCCCCATCGACAACAACATAATCGGCAAAACGCGGCCCCAACTGCCCCACCACCCGACGAAGCAGTCGTTGCCCCCCCGACCATTCGCTATCCCCACTACCGTAGGGTTCCACATCGACCGGTAAAGTGAACCCGGTGCCCACGATGGTGGCCATCACGACGTGGTGTAAGTAGGTGGTCACCTCCCCCTCGGCGTTGCGATGGGGTCGACACCACTGACACCCGGCCTCACCGACACGCCCCACGGTTGTCCCGTCCAGCGCCAGGCCGATGAATCGGCAATCGTCGAACGCTTTATTGCGCTTGGCCTGCTTGATGGCTGTGGTCAACGCGCCGCGCGTGAATTCCGGATTCAGCTTCTCGGTAAAATAGCCCAGCGTGTCGTCGCTAAAGCGGCGTCCGATTCCCAAGGCCCGACACGCCGAGGATCGTGCGAGCGACTCGATGGCCAGGAAGCTCGATTCCCGCAGCAGATACCCGATCACCAGAGACCAGATCAGATGCCCACTTCCGATCTGCGGTCGCACCCGCCCATCTCCGGGGTGATTCAAATACCCCTTCAGCCGCAAACACTTTCGCGCGTACCGTCGTATCCCTCGTGCCGACGGACCTTTCACCGGCGCTTCCGCTTCTCACGTTGTTGCTGGCGCTCCAGCACCAACAACTTCGCGTTCGCTGTCAGCACCTCCCGGATCGCATCCTGAAACTCCCGTCCCGCTCCGACACGCTTTTGAATCTCCTCAACCATGGCAGCTGGAACGTGTTCGACATGCTTCTTCCCGTCCATCATGAATGTCCAGGACCAGGATGGGTGCCCTTCACCCGACACACACCGGCACGTCGGCTTACCGCACCGGGTGTAACTAATCGACACCGAGCCAGGCAGCAAACCGTCGGGTATCTCATGGCGCTCGATCAGGCTGTACTTCCGCCGTCGCAGTCGCGACGCAACCGCTCCCCTTACCTGATTCAACTCAAGCCATATCTTTTTCTTCTTCATCTGAAGGTATATATACCACAAGATACCGCCGACACCATATCGATTTCAACAATGCGAAAATAGAACTTCCTTAACAATGGGTTTGAATTCGACTCAAATGCCCGCTGGCCGGGCCTCATTCAACTTCGACCGAGCTGCTCTTCCGAAATGGCTGGACGATGCAGACCCCGACAGATTGCCAGGGATGGATGCAACGACAAAGAAGTGCGCCCCCATCTCGTTGTTACGGAGATGGTGGCGTTCCCTGGCGCGACCTGCTCAGTTTCGCATATCGCGTAATTAGGAAGCGTTTTATCGCTAACACAATGCTATTGCAGTTGGACACTTCCGTAAATCCGCCATGTGGCTCATTTCGCTGGTACAAACGGCCCAGGAACCAACGTTTTCCATCCGAATGTAACCGACGAATATAAATGTCTTGACACATATATTTGTCGGTATGAAGATATGTTTCAAGGAGGTCGCACAGTGCAAGCGACAGACACGGAACTGCAAGTCATTGGGACCGACTCGGGAGCCACAGCTCTGCTCCACCCCCTCAGAAGACAAATCCTCGAGAACCTTGCGGAGGCCGACTCGGCTTCTGGTGTTTCCAGGCGGCTGGAACTGCCCCGGCAGAAGGTCAACTACCACTTGAGAGAGTTGGAAAGGGCGGGGCTGGTGGAGTTTGTGGAAGAGAGAAGGAAAGGGAACTGTGTTGAACGGATGGTTCGCGCCACCGCCCGTTCTTACGTGATCAGCCCGGACACGCTGGGGACACTCGCCGCCGATCCCGAGCGTGTCCGGGATCGATTCTCGTCTGCCTACCTGATGGCCCTGGCCACCCGGGCTCTCGCGGAGTTGGGACTGTTGCGTACCCGGGCGGCGGCCACGGGAAAACGACTGGCCACGCTGTCGCTCGAGACTGAGGTCCGGTTTTCATCCGCGAGCGAGAGACATGCTTTTTGCGACGAACTCACCAGCCACATCGCGGAACTTTCGAAGAAGTACCACGACGAAGGTGCCCGAAACGGGCGTTCGTTCAAGTTCCTGGTTGCAGGATATCCATCCGTCAAATTGGAGAGACCCCGCCGGTCCAGACCGGACGGGCAATACAGTAAAGGAGAAGAGGCATGAGGACACAAGAGAAGCCACGCATCGTCGAAATGGAGATCACACTGGATGCGCCGCCCGAGGAAGTATGGCAAGCATTGACCGATCCAGAAGTGTTGACCCGTTGGTTCCCCCTGGAAGCGAAGGTGGAGCCGGGACCCGGCGGATCTATTTTCCTGGGATGGGGCCCCGAGATTCAGGGAGCGTCGGAAATCGAAGTATGGGAGCCCGGTAAGAGGCTGAAAGTGGCTTGGTTCGAACAAGGCGCCCTCGCTGTGGACTACACGCTCTACGCTCGTGCCGGCCAGACGGTGCTGCGGCTGGTTCACTCCGGCTTTGGAGCCTCTGATTGGAACGACGAGTACGACGGCGTTCGTCGCGGCTGGCAGTTCGAGTTGCGGAGTCTGAGTCATTACCTGCGACACAAGCGTGGTCTCCCCCGGCGCGTCGCCTGGGCCCGAGCCCCGATCGACACGCCCTATCCCGAAGCTTGGGACCGGCTGTGGAGTTCTGAAGGGTTACTCAAACGCGGTGCCATGCCCGGAACCAACGAGCACGATCGCTATTCGATCACTTTTGGTAACCGAGACACCCTGGAAGGCGCCGTCTTGTACTCCGAGCAACCGACAGATTTCTCAGGGACCGTCGAAAACCTGAACAACTCTTTGTTCCGTGTCGGACTGGAAGCATGTGCCGGACGCCCCGAAGCCCAGTTGTGGCTTTTCAGTTGGGATATGTCTGAGTCTGAGGTTCAGGAATACCAGGTCCGTTGGACAGACCTGTTGCGAGAGCTGCTGGCCTGATTGAGATGTGACGATCGCTGCCGCCGAGGCTCCTAGAGGAATCCATATCCAGTCTCCCACAGAGAACACATGCACCTTTGAACGACATCCCGATTGAGATGGGCACAGGAGGGAATACAACGGGAGTTCCAATTGCATCCGGCGTCCTTCCTGGTTCGTGGATTTGTAATGCCGGCGGGCAGAGTCGAACTGCCGACCTAAGGATTATGAGACCTTCGCTCTAACCACTGAGCTACGCCGGCCATAACGTCTTTTCAAACAGACCATTCTAACGCCTGCCCTTTTTGTTGGCCAGCACCGGCAGGAAATAAGCCCGGCCGAGCAGCTTGTCCACGCGGGCGACCTGCACAGTGATCTTCCGTCCCAGGGAGTACCGATTCCGGGTGCCTCTCCCGACCAATGTCCGCGTCGGCGGTTCGAAATCGTAGTAGTCGTCCTCGATTTCACCCACTGGTATGAAGCCTTCGATGAACTGGTCGACCAGCTCCACCGTCATGCCGCGGGGCGACACGCTGATGATGAGCGCTTCAAAGGTGTCCCCTATATGCTCCTCGAGCAGGATCATCCGTTTCCAGTTGTAGAGTTCCCGTTCCGCCGCATCGGCCGTCCGTTCACGCTCGCTCGATTCGCTGGCGATGGCGCCCAGCTGTGCCATGGAATGTCGCCTCTTCCTCTTGCCTCCAATGTGGGCCTTGAGGATGCGATGGATGATCAGATCCGGGTACCGCCGGATGGGCGAGGTGAAGTGCGTATAGCACTCCGAAGCCAATCCGAAATGACCTCGGTTTTCCACCGCGTACACCGCCTGTTTGAACGATCGCAACATCAGGTAAGAAACCATCCGTTCGTCCGGGCGTCCAGCCATGGAATTGAGGAACTTCTGAAATTGCGCGGGTCTCAGGGATCGGGGATGAAACTTCAGGCCGAGTCCGGCCAGCACGTCCGACAACTGTTCGATCCTCGAGGGGTCGGGCGGCTCATGAACGCGAAAGATCGTCGCATGGACTTCCGATTCCAGCGTGCGTGCGACCGCCTCATTGGCGGCGATCATGAACTCCTCGATCATCTTGTGGGAGAAGTAACGTTCCGCTTTTGAGATTCCCTCGATCAGACCGTTCGCGTCGAACGTCAGCTCCGGTTCAGGCAGATCGAAGTCGATCGTGCCCCGCTCCCGGCGTTTCTCCCGCAGCAGCCGCGCCAGGCGTTCGAGGACTCCGAGGTCTGCCACAAACTTGCGATACCTGCTTCGCAGGGAACCGTTGCCGTCGAGTATTTGCTGGACCTGTTCGTAAGTGAAACGCTCCGCCGACCGAATCACGCTTTCATGGAACGAGTGACCCTTGATCGCTCCGTCGGGGGCGATGTCCAGGATGACGCTCATTGCCAGGCGGTCGACATATGGGTTGAGAGAGCAGAGTTGGTTCGAGATTTTATCGGGAAGCATGGGAACGACGCGATCCGGAAAATACACGGAGGTGCCGCGAAGCCGACCTTCGCGATCGGTCGCGGAGTCGACGGGAACGAAGTGAGACACGTCGGCGATGTGGACGCCGAGGCGAAACCCTCCCCCGGCGGTTTCCTCGACATCGATGGCGTCATCAAAGTCCCGCGCGGTGGCCGGGTCGATCGTGACGATCGACCGATCGCGGAAGTCATCCCGATTGGCAAAATCTTCTTCCCTCAGTTCGTCCTGGAGGCTGGCGGTTTCCCCGAGGACGGCTTCCGGAAATTCGACGGGTAGACTGTATTTCCGGATGATAACGTTTGTTTCGACGTTCGGATCGTCGATGAACCCGATGACGGAAACGATCTTCCCGGCGGGCCAGTGTGAGTCGGATGGGAAGCGGGTGAGTTCCACCTCGACCATCTTGTCTTTGTGCTCTGACGCGGCGTCGACGACCAGGATCTTGGGCGGGAGTTTTTCGTCTGCCGGCGAAACAAAGAACACTTCTCCATCGAATCGCAACTGTCCGACGATCGTGTCGCGCGCTCTCTTCTCGACGCGAACGACTTTTCCCTCGGCCCGCCCACCTGGTTTCTTCAGCGTGATGACGATGCCGACCCGGTCCCCATGCATGGCCGAAGCCGTAAGCGTGGGAGCAACGAAAACGTCGCTTTCGATTCCCGGTAGACGGTCGTCGAGAATAACGAACCCGTAACCGTCGCGGTGAAGCGAGATCCGTCCGTAAACCAGGACTTCCTTTCTCGGAGCCTCGTAGCGGTTTCCCCTGTGATGAACCAGTTCCCGGTCCCGGACCAGTTGATCGAGGATTTCCTTGATCCACTTGCGGTCCGACCGGTCGGCCTGGAAATCATCAAGGATCCGCCGGAAACTGGCGGCCCGATCCGGTTTCTTCTGGATGTGCCGCAGCAGGTACTCTTTGGTCAGATCCTGGAGGCTGGATCGTTCGGCCCTCTTCCTCGGTGTCACTCTCCCAGTATTCGCACATACCGGGACGGTTTACAATCCGCAGTTACCCGCGTGCGCCCAACACCGGTGGTCATCGACGAGCCGTGGCCCGAGGAAGGAGGCGTGGCCGCGGACAAAAAAGTGCCCCGATACATCCGGTAGGAGACCCAGGCGCCGGGGCACAGACAAATGTCTATCGCTGTTATAAGCCTAACGGTAAAGTTGAATCGGAGGAATCCGTCAATTGCGTCAATCGGATAGTGCAAATGCACTGGAAAGTAATCTTCAGTCGTCGAGCGACTGAGTCCTCAAGACCCGAAGATAACAATGCGGTATACTCACTTGTCGCTCGGGCACAAGCGAGCGGCAGTGGTCCAGTGGGAGCCGGTGGGGACTGCCGGGTCAGAACGTTTTCGCAACCACCCTGGAAGTTGCTGAAAACAAGCCAGCCGAAATGGCGGAATTGGCAGACGCGCTAGACTCAGGTTCTAGTGTCCATTGCGGACGTGGGGGTTCGAGTCCCCCTTTCGGCATTTTCCTTTGAACAACTTCCCGACACGTTTGCGTTGACCTTCGTTTTGGCGCCTGACAACGGGCGCTGGGGCGGTAGTTGATCGGTCTACGATCGTGCCGTCCCTGGATCCGACGTTGTGATGATCCGACGGCGTTGCGGGACGAGGCGGTCTCCCCTGGTTATAGGGTGACCGTCGTGCGACCGCTCCCAGGCCGCTTGCGTTGGCTCCGGCGCTTGAATGGGCACGTCATGGCTGATCACGCTGGACCGGACACTTGTCCGGGAATCGGCCGTATACCGTTTATCGCCCGCACTAGAGTTCAGCGATTCGCACCTTTTCGGGTTCTCCACAGAATTCCTGGCTTTCTTCGACGTCCAGTCGGGCTTTGAGTTCCGGTGGTTCGATGTAGAACTCCTCCTCAAGTGCCGGATCGAGTTCCGGATCCATGGGTTTTGCAATCGTCACGGTTTTGCTCACGTTGCACCTCCAGTAGACATGCAGCGTAGTGCCCGAAGATGCCAGGACTGGTCCGGGGAATCCGAGCGCTCCCGGCTGTTCCCATATTCGAAGTTTGATGCTGTGTTGGCCGGGTTGGCCCTGGCAAATTCCCTGTCTGACCTGAGAAATTTTCAGAGAAGAAATCGGGATCGGGGGAACTGCGGGGTTACGAGTTGGTCGACTTCGATTCCTGTGGTACGGGCGCATTCCTGAGGTGGTCCGGCGGATCTTCCAGCCTTCAGTTCAGAGCCCCGGGCTTCATCTTGGAGCATCCTCGAGTAGCTCTTTCAGGACCTCACTCGCTCGCTCGAAGTGTCGCACCACCGCCTGATCATCCTCCCCCCCGAATCAGTGCTCCATTGCGGACGACGAATTGGCTCTGATTGAATGCAGGTTCATTTCTCTACAGGAGAACTTCACGGGTCGTCAGCAGTTACCCTCGACCCCCGCAGCCGCCAGATTCCTTGCGGCGACCCGGGAGGAAGTTCTGAGCCCGGCGGCGCACGTCAGGGCCTTCACTGTCGGGCTGTTGTCCAGCGCGTCCGCTTCGATGGGGTCGGCGCGCAGTTTCAGATGGGCAAAAACCACTCGCCTGCCTCTGGATGTCGATCGGCCGGGTGGACGTAAGTATTTTCCCTCTTCGAGAAACGCGGGCAGTAATTTTAAGCTGACCGAGCCGCGTACATTGCCTCCGATAGCGAGGATGCGTTCCTCGGATTCATCCACTTTCACCACGAGGTCGCAATGGGTCCGTGCCCCGATTCCCATTTGCCGGCGCCTTTCGGAGAGGTTGCGATAGGCTGGCCGGCTTCCCCGGCACAAAAGGTCGCCCGGCTCGATTGCCGCCTCGCCGACGTCGTAAGCGACGAATGCCGATTGAGTTGTGCCCCGATCGCGTGCCCGGATGGCCTGGTCGATATACGTGTGGTGAGCGATAGCGCGCTGGAACTGGCTGGCGTTGCCCAGGCCGCTCTCACACATCACCCACGACACGAAGGCGGCCGACCAGGGGTTGCGCCATCGTGTGCCGATGCCTCCGGGCCCGTTCCAGGCCTCGTTCTGTTTCTCCAAAATCCAGTCGCCCCCGGGCGTGACCGCCCAGTAGCCACCGATAGAGGCGGCGACCCTCTCCGACTCCCGGGGATCGAGGCGTCGAAATCGGCGCCGGCTACGGGTTCCCGACCCGGGTCGGTTGGGCGAAGGCACTGCACCCGGGCCGACGGTCCGTCGTTCCGTGACTGTTTCGTCGACGATCGAAAAACCGAAGAAGCCCCACTCCTGCACTGCCACGTCGACGATGCGCCGTCGGGTCCGCCCGGTGGGCAAGGCCCGGCAGCCGCTCTGCTGGATCTTCATTGCCCCTGGTTCGCCAGCCACGTGGTCTGTCGGTGGCACGACGTCGAACTGGTCCGGTGGCAGCCGGTCCAGAGAGGACTGTTGTGCGGACCCATCGGTTGGGACGGCCAGAAGGGCGAACGCAGCCAGGGGCAGAATGAGGGTCTTCATACGAGTTCCTGTTCGTGGTTTTGCCGACGTTGCGTGTAGATTAGTAATGCCCGTCTCTTACGACTTCCCAGGTTTGTCCCCCCGGCTTCGCCGCGCATAGAGAGGGCTGTATTCAAGACCGTAAGCGCTGGTACGCCTCAACGCCGCTTTTTCGTGGAAGAATTCCTTTTTGGAGGTCCGGATCGCTTCGAGTTCCTCCTCGTTACAATCCTTGAGGACGACCTCTTCGCGCTTCACGAAGAAGATCTGTCCAATTGGCATGCTATGTGTCCCCGGCAGTCCTTCTCCCGGTTGAAGGACGTAGCGGAATTCGGATTCGTGCGGGAACCAGTCGGTTTCGACCCGTATGACCATCATCGGAGCAATGGGGCGCTCGATCATGTTGAGGACCGGGCCGAAGACGGTGTCCCATCCTTCAGGAGTCTGAAAGTTTGTCGCGCCCCGGAGCGTAACCGCTCCCGGAGGGGTGCCCAGATCCTCGGGGACGATGTAGGTTCGCAGCATCTCGAGCGCGTTCCCGACGTTGATCGGCGGGTCCGGGACGAGGAACTCAACCTCTTCCTTCATCTTTCCGATGCTTCCAACCGGAAGCACAATATTGGCCGCGAAGATCCCTTCCCATTTCCCGGCCGGGGTGCGAATGAAATACATGAACCTGTACTGGCCGTCACCCTGGTACTCGATGTGGAACGATTCGTTCTCCTCGAGCGGTGGATAGACCAGAAACCCCAGAGCGCTTCCGGCCTCGAGGACCGGACAGTGGCGTGCGTGCTGTGGCAGCAGAGGTCGCTGCGGTTCGCGTTTCGGCTGTAACCCGACGCCTGGACGATGCGAGTTCGAATAAATGCGTACTTCCATTGGCACATGATAGGCCATGACCGTGTGCTTGTGGACAGGAAATCCGTTTGGCCCGGTCGCGGCTATTCTCAATGATTTGGCAGGATCTTACTCAGTCCGACTTGTCGGTTTACCGCGATACGGCCGTTGCTCATCACCAGGAGGGGGTTGTGCAGGACCGATGGCTGTTCCAGTGGGTCGCGGTCGAACACGAGCAGATCCGCATCGAGTCCCACCTCGATCGCACCGGTTTGTCCATCCAGTCCGTACGCTTCGGCCGACACGATGGTGGCGGCGCGAAGCGCGTCCACCGGTGTCATTCCCAATTCGATAAAGGCGTTGATCTCCCCCGGAATCCGGTAGACGCTTAGAGGGCCGTAGCTCGAATCGACCGCAGTCACGATCCGTACACCCATCTGATACCCCCGTCGAATCATTCGCTGCATGTTTTCGATGAGGTGTGGCCAGCGCTGACGGGCGATGGTGGTGTTGTAATCGTCGTGCGGCAGTTCGAAACCGGTGACCGAGATATAGGTCGGAGCCCAGATCGTCCCGGTGTCGACCATCATTTGCAGACCTTGCCGATCGACGTATGAAGCGTGTTCGATGCTCCTGCAGCCCGCCAGGATGGCGGCG